>CAVYDZ010000004.1:0-438276 GCA_963767485.1 Terriglobia bacterium
CGGTCAACCTGTACCAGCAGAACTTTCCGCGTGTAGTTCAACTCTCGCTGAAGTTACTCTTCTGATATGGAGCGACCTGTCAAGTGTCACGTAAACCCGAGGTAAACGCGATCCGGAAATGCTCGTAAGAGGATTTCCGGGAGCATGAGAATCAGCAGCAGCAGCACGGGAGGCAGAGAGGAGCGAATGCGACGGTTGATCACTCTGATATCCGCGGGTCGGAACCGCACAATCGTGATCCGTCGGGAGCTGCCTCGGACTAAGGACGCGAGTTGGGGCGCAAGGCCGTATCGCATAAAACGTCGGAGGGTTCTCCTTACCGTGAGCCCCTCGCCTGCCACCGGTGCTGCTGCTAAAACGTGCAAGAGTCTTTTCTCAGGCAGCTTGCCGCTGCGGTTGTGGTTCGGTTTTGACGGCAATGGCCCAGGCGAAGCCCAAAAGCTCACGAGCAATCGCGGTGACGATTTGCGGTTTGTTTTTGCCGCCGGCCGCGAGCTTCTTGTAGCGGGTACACAAACGCCACTGCGCCTTCCAGGCGATATCTTTGATTTGCTGATCGAGACCTTGTTGTCGTTTCAACAGAAAGCCGCCGACCCACGGTTTATGCTGATAAGCCCAGGCCGCTTCGACCATCACGCGTCGCAAATGGGCATTGCCGGTCTTGGTAATGCCGCCCCGTTGGATGCGATTGCCGCTGGAGTACTCACTCGAGACCAGGCCGCTGTAGCTCATCAGTTGACGGGGATTCTGGAATCGGCTCAGCGAACCGGTTTCGGCCACAATCGTCACAGCCGTCATCTGGGCAACGCCGCGCAAAGCTTGCAGGGCGGCAATTACGGAACGAATCTGCTCGGCGCCGTGGCAATGGCTTGCTCGATTGCCTTCTCCAGTCGAGCGATCCGTTCCCCGGCATGATGCACTTCGTGAACGTAGTCCAGCCGCGTGGCTTCCAGCGCCGGCTGGTCGAAATGAACATGGGTGTTCAACCAGGTCATGTACTTTGCGGTCCACTTCTTTTTGATGTCGGCAGGCGCTTGTGCTCCGTGCCGCAGCAGAAACTTTCCCAGCCGTTGACGAGCGCGATGCTGATCCTGCTTGGCGTCTTCGCGCGCTCGTACCAGATCGCGCAGCGCTTCGTGCGCCGCGTCCGGCACCCACACCGCAGTCAGATCGCCGTTCCGGTAACAACGCGCCAGTTTCTCGGCATCGCGCCGGTCGGTCTTGACCCGATCGCCCGCCTTGGCCGGCACCAGCGACGGCGCAATGACTTCACAGCTCACACCCAACTGTGTCAACTGCCAATACAAAACATATCCGGTCGGACCCGCTTCATAACACGCTTTCAGTTGCTTCGTCGGACCGAGCTTCGCAACCAGCTCGCGAATCGCCGGCAGGCTGTTGGGAATCACTCCCAGCGAGCGAACCTCCCCGTTCGGCTCCGCCACAGCCACTGCGATCGTACCGGCATGGACATCCAATCCAATAAAACGTATCTTAGACATGCGACCAATTCCTTTCGTATGCGGCTCTGCGCCGCTGGTTTCAACTCTTCGCAGCGTAACCCGCGCTACTGCGAAGGATTGGTCGCTCCATTTTGACTAAGCAGGTGGAGCGGACGGTTAGGCCGTCCGCTCTTTCTCGAAGTTGTAGGCGACTTTGAACATAGTCGCTTCATCGAAATGTTTGGCGAAAATCTGTAAACCGATGGGCAGGTTCTCTGTGGTTTTTCCGCAGGGCACTGACATGCATGGAACTCCCGCCAAATCGCCTGTCAATGTGTAGACATCGGATAAATACATCGCCAGCGGATCCGAGAGCTTCTCACCAATTTTGAATGCAGGGAAGGGTGAGACAGGCGCCACGATCGCATCCACCTGGCGAAACGCCTCGCTGAAGTCCCTGCCAATCAGCGTACGTACTTTCTGCGCCTTTAGATAGTAAGCATCGTAATAGCCGGCGCTCAAAACATAGGTGCCTAGCATGATGCGCCGCTTCACTTCCGCGCCGAACCCTTCGCCACGCGAACAACGGTACATATCGAGAGAGTGCCTTCGTCCAGTCCGCGACGTATAGCGGACGCCATCGTAGCGTGCCAAATTCGAGCTCGCTTCTGCGGTCGCAATGATGTAGTAGCAAGAGAGCGCGTATTCAGTGTGCGGCAGGCTGATATCGTGAATTTCGCAGCCCAGTTTCTTCAGATCGTCAATGGCAGCCTGAATCTTATCGCCCGTTTCCGCGCCAAGACTCGCAAAATATTCGCGCGGCAAGCCGATTTTTAACCCGCGCACCGGTTCCCGCATCAAGGCCGCGTAATCGTCCACCGGCGCGAATGCCGAAGTCGCGTCCTGTTCGTCTCGTCCAGCCATGACGCCCAGCACCGTGGCCGCATCTTCCACTGTATTCGCAAACGGCCCGATATGATCGAGCGAACTGGCAAATGCCGCGAGGCCATAACGGGAAACCCGCCCATAAGTAGGCGTCACGCCCACGATGCCGCAGAAGCTCGCCGGCTGCCGGATAGACCCGCCCGTATCCGAACCAAGCGAAACCACTGCGCTGCCTTGGGCAACCGCCGCCGCCGACCCACCGCTCGATCCGCCCGGCACCCGGTCAAGCGCTTTGGGATTCCGGACTGGCCCGAACGCCGAGTTCTCATTCGACGAGCCCATCGCAAACTCGTCGCAGTTACACTTCCCGATCACCAACGCGCCTTCTTCTTCGAGGCGAATCACCGCAGTCGCATCATACGGCGGAACATATTCCTCGAGAATGCGGGAGCCGCAGGTAGTGCGATTCCCGCGCGTAACGATCACGTCTTTCACGCCCAGCGGTACGCCCGCGAGTGTTCCCACGTAACTGTTGGTTGCTATGGCCGCATCGACGCGAGCCGCCGCCGCCAAGGCCCGCTCCGGCGAAAAGCTGATAAACGCGTTCGTCTGCGGGTTCTTTTTTTCGGCCGCGTGCGCGAGCGCCTCTTCGGCCAATTCTTTCGCGCTCACCTTCTTCGCAATCAGCCGCGAGCGAATCTCCGGAATCGTCACCGCTCGATTACCTTTGGAACTTTGAAATAGCCGCCGCCGCTCACCGCGGCATTGGCTGTCGCTTCGGCGCTACCGAGCGGCGTGTGCGGCACGTCTTCGCGCAGTGTCGCAATCTCATCCGCGCTGAACAGCACCTGCGCCATGGGCTCCACGTTTGTGGTATCGAGTGCGTTCAATTGTTCGATATGCGTCAGAATTTCGCCGAGGTCGTGTGCCATCCGCGCGACCTCGTCTTCTGAGAGCCGCAGGTTCGCCAAATCGGCGACATAGCGGACCTCTTCCTCAGTTAACTTCAAGCCGTTGCCTTTTTACGAGAGAGTCGATATACCTTCTTTAGCACAGGATCTGGAATGCTATCGGCTTCGTCTTTAAACAACGGGGCGCCGGTCCCGAGCGTGTCGCGTATGATCGATCGCGCAGGTTCCCGCCGTGGTACGCCCACTCGGAATTCAATATCCTCCACCAGATTGCTGCCGCTCACTTTGCGAATTCGTGCCACGATTTGAGCGGTTAACGGATAAAGCTGCCGCTGCCAGATGGAGTCTTCGACTTCGACCACCAGCGTCGAACGAACCAGATGTACACGACTGGTATGTGAGGCAACCTGTTTGCCGACGGCCGTGGGCCAAATTGCGCGCGCCCAGGCGTCATCGCCCAAAAGGTCGCGCGAGCCTTTGCTCTCCCGGATTAGTCGTGCGGCGCGTTCCATAAACGGATTGAAGTGTAGCACGTCCCGCGAGCACCCTGTCTGCCGGAAGTTGCTCGGCGCCCATTCGCCTTGCGACTGCAGCGGCCGCCACTTCACGGAGGCAAACTTTTCGAGCTCTTGATGTCGAATTGCAGACCGCTGGTTCGATCTATTATGGAACGTGGCTACCGGCGCGAACACCATCAGAGCACGTTCACAACGCTGATCACTAAAGGACACATCACAATGCGATTTTTGAGTATCTATAAAGCAGTGGAACGCAATACGCCTCCCACGCCGGAGGAAATGGAAGCCATGGGCAAGCTGGTCGAAGAGGGTATGAAAGCCGGCTGGCTACTTTCTACTGAAGGCTGCCTGCCAACGGCTTTAGGGGCGCGGGTACGGCGGTCGGACGGCAAAATGACGGTCACTGACGGCCCGTTCACCGAATCCAAGGAGGTGGTTGGCGGATTCGCCATCATGGAGGCGAACTCTAAGCAAGAGGTGATCGAACTCGCCAAGGCCTTTCTCGCTCACGTTAGCGATGGTGAGTGTGAGCTGCGGCAACTTTACGAAGTCTAGGAAATAATCCTTGCCCCGGATGCAAGCGGACGAGGGCTGATAGGAGACGTTAGCTTAGGATCCCGATTCCGTTGCTCCACCTAGTTCCACGCGAATCGCTTCGGCTATGCGCGCTGTCCACTCGTCCACCCGGCTCTGAGATTCCGCCTCGATCATCACTCGCGCCAGCGGTTCGGTCCCGGAGAAGCGCACCACCACGCGGCCGCACGTCCCAAACTCCTGCTCGGCCGCTGCAATCTCGCGCTGTACACTCGGCAGGTTCGCCAGCGGCTTCTTCTGCTTTACCCGAACGTTGACCAGCTTCTGCGGGAAATTCTGGATCGGCTCCACTAATTCATCCAGCGTCCGGCCGCTGTCGCGCACGGTTTCGAGCACGCGCAAGGCAGTCAAAATGCCATCTCCGGTAGTTGCGTGTTCTGTAAAGATGACATGTCCCGATTGCTCACCGCCGAGGGCCGCGCCGCGCCGTAACATCTCTTCGAGTACATACTTATCGCCCACCGGTGTCCGCAGCATGCCGATACCGCGTCTCTCCAGCGCTTTCTCGAGTCCCAGATTGGACATGACGGTCGCCACTACCAGGTCGCCCGGCAGCTTGCCAGCTGCCTTAAGTGCTGAACCCGCCAGGAAGAGCACGGCGTCGCCATCCACGATTCGCCCCGATGTCGAAACAAACAGCGCTCGATCGGCATCGCCATCGAAGGCAATCCCGAGATCAACTCCTGTTTCTTCCACGCGTGCCCGCAAATTCTCCAAGTGCAGCGATCCGCAATTCAGATTGATGTTGCGCCCGTCCGGTTTGGACCCGAGCCAATCCACCTGCATGCCCAGCCGTGTGAAAAGATGCGGCGCAACTTCAGTTGCCGAACCGTTTGCGCAATCCACCGCAACCCGCAGCGGAAACTCGCCTTTTACGATCCCGGCCAGGTAATCGGTGTACAAATGATCGAGCGCCGGATCCACTCGCAGTATTTTTAGCTCCGCCGCTTCGCCGGTCGAAAGCCACTGCCGGATCAGGTTTTCCAACTCAGCTTCTACCTGGTCCGGCAATTTATAACCCGAATGACTAATTACCTTGAGACCGTTATCTTGATATGGGTTGTGCGACGCCGAAATCATCACGCCGGCCACGAAATGTCCAGTCCGCGTGAGATAAGCTACGCCGGGCGTTGTAATTACTCCTGCAAAACGCGCCACCACACCCGACCGCGCCAGCCCCCCCGCCACTTGTTCCGCCAGCCATTGTCCGCTCTCACGCGTGTCCATCCCGATGAGCACTTCCGGTTGACCGGCGAGGTGTTCTTTCTTGGACGCGCCCTTGGACCAGCGCCCCAGGGCCACGCCTAACGCATGAGCCGTGTGCGCATCTAGCGGCGGCTCGCCTGCCACTCCGCGGATGCCGTCCGTGCCGAACAGCTCCCTCACAAACACTTCCGTAGAACCAGACATGCAGTCCTCTATTTTAGCCGCTATTTCAACACCTCTTCCTGCAGTTTTTTCTGAATAGGCCTATCGGCTATCGGCATAATGGAGATGAGATGAATATCTCGGTAAAAAGCGAATACGCGCTGAAGGCCATCTTTGACTTATCGTCCCAGTATTTGGCCCTCGGGCGGGGCTCCGCTATGCCGCCCGTCAAAATCGGCGACATTGCCAAACGCCAGAAGATTCCCCAGAAGTTCCTCGAACTGATCCTCGCCGGACTCAAGCAGGGCGGCTTCGTGGATTCCCGCCGTGGCGCGGAAGGTGGTTACCTGCTGGCCCGCTCGCCCGACACAATTACGGTTGGCGACGTCCTGCGCGCCGTCGAAAACTTCCGCACCTCGACGCGCCATAACAATGACAATCCATTCGGCGACATTTGGAATCGGGTGGACAGCGCTATATCGGATGTTCTAGACAAAACCACCTTTGGCGAGATTGCCCGCAACTGGCAGAAGAAACACACCGAGTACGTACCCAATTGGGAAATCTGAAAGGAAACGTTCGTGATTTATCAAGATAATTCGTTCAGCATCGGGCGGACGCCGCTCATCAAGCTGAACCGGGTGGTGGACGGGGCCAAGGCGACGGTGCTGGCCAAAATTGAAGGCCGTAATCCCGCCTGTTCTGTTAAATGCCGTATTGGCTCCGCCATGGTTTGGGACGCGGAGCAACGCGGCGTTTTGAAGCCCGGCATGGAAATTGTGGAGCCGACGAGCGGAAATACCGGCATCGCTCTTGCATTCGTCGGGGCGGCCCGGGGTTACCCGGTTACCCTGATCATGCCCGACACTATGTCGCACGAACGCCGTAAGGTGCTCAAAGTGTTAGGTGCGAATGTAATTCTGACCGAGGGCGCAAAAGGGATGAAAGCCGCCATGGGGAAAGCCGAGGAGATCCGCGTCTCCGATCCGGACCGCTACTTTCTCCCCCAGCAGTTCAGTAACCCGGCAAATCCTAATATCCATTTCCAGACCACAGGGCGCGAGATCTGGGAAGACACCGAAGGCCAGGTGGATGTTTTGGTTTCGGGAGTAGGAACGGGAGGTAGCATCACCGGAATCTCCCGCTTGATTAAGAAAGAGAAAAAACATCCGCTGCTTTCGGTAGCTGTCGAACCCGCGGCTAGTCCGGTCATTACCCAGGCCCGTAATAAGGAGGAGATCAAGCCCGGTCCTCATAAAATCCAAGGACTGGGTGCCGGTTTCATTCCCGATAACTTAGATCTGTCGTTAGTGGATCGCGTTGAGTTGGTTACTAATGAGGAGTCCATCGAAATGGCGCATCGCCTGGCGAAGGAAGAAGGTATCTTGAGCGGTATATCATGCGGCGCGGCCGTTGCAGCGGCGGCACGCGTCGCCCGCGAGCCCGAGATGGCCGGGAAAACAATGGTCGTCATCTTACCCGATGCCGCCGAGCGTTACTTGAGTTCTCCCTTATTCGAAGGCATGTTTGACGCCTAAGTTGATGCTGGGGTTTATCGCGAAATAATATCGGCATATACCCAGAAAAATCCTATAAAAAAAGCAACCCTTTTTCTCAGTTCTGCGTTTTAATAGGTACATCCCCATTACGAGAGCGGATTCCTCACCACACCCAATCCGGGAACCCGCTCTCGACCGAAGAGAAATCAAGCTGTTCTGCCGTCAAACGCAGAGCAGCTTTTTTGTTTTCGCGTCGCCCGTATCAATTGTCTCGCCACAGCATCGCGGAAACCCTTCCCTCGTCCTGAAATGCCTGTAGCACGCCCTCGAGACTTTTGATGGCAACCCCGTTCACCACCAGTTCGTACACCAGTTGTTTCCCGCTCTTTGTCGTGATATATCCCCCGAATGCCTGCCCTTTCAGCTCGACACCAGAGTTTGTGCCATCGACAAAGGTTCCTGTTTTGGCACTCACCCGGCCCGTTGCGCCTGCCAGAGTTGGATCGGATTTGAAATCCGTGACAAAACCGAGCGAACCATCCACCCCCAACCTGGGCAAGGCATTGAAGAAGGCCAGAAAATGTGGTTGTTGACGCAAATCGATCAGCATGCGGGTAACTGCCCGGTTCGTAGCCGTGGTAGGCCCACCGCCGCTTCCATCAACAAAATGAAACTCACCTTCCGGTATTCCATACTTAACGATCAGGTTCTTATGTTCCACTTGCAAAGCGTCACTCATGTTATCGACGCCATGCGTTAGACCGAATAGAACCAAGCTGGTATCTGCGCCAATGTTATAGCTCACTTTCAGAATTAGCTTCGCAGTCTCGGCATACGGAACGCCTCTTAGCTCGGCCAGCTTGGCCTCCCGCGAATAGGATGCTTTCGCCGGAAGCAACTCTACCGGGTTCGCGGCTAACGCTTTAGCATGAACAGTAACGCCTGCGGCCTGAAGCGCCTCGATGAACACCGTGCGGGCATAGTTTGCCGGCTGTGTGATTCGGAACGTTTGCACTAACGGAAGCTTGCCAGTGAGTGGCGGAACAAAATCGGCCGGAATCTGTCCTTCGATAGACGCGCTGCAGCCGGCTTTGCCGATGCAGGGTGGCGCCACCGGTTCGAGGGTGAGCGTATCTTTTGAGCGAGCCGCTCCGGTAAGCAGGTTGTTTTCGATTCCCAACGCGGCCGACACCGGGCGCGACGAAATTGAGGCTGGTTTCCCCTCATCTGCGGGGCGAATACTCAAATCCACTACATCATCGTTGACAAAAATGGGCCTAACGTTGAATTGTCCCCGGAAGTCGAAGGGCTGAAACAGACGGTCATCTATAACGATGTTCCCGGTGATCTCCTTGACACCCGCTTGCGCCACTTGCCGCGCGAGGTCGCGATACCCGGCTAATGGATCCGGCTTGGTGAGCACGGCGTTACCCAGGCTGTCCGCCTCGTTGTGATCGAAATCGGTGATCGCGACCGTGCCATCGGGATTCGTTCTGCCGCCCATAGTAAGGTCGCCCGACGCAACCAGCACCAGATCGCCCCGCAAAACGCCCGCGCCGATCATTTCGCCGCGACGGTAGACAGGCGTGTTGTATCGGTATGCCGGACCTACTTGGTTCAATAGTTGTCCGACAGAAAAGATCTTGCGAACCGATCCGATATAGAAATTACAGCGCGGCTGCAGGTCAACGAGCTCTTTGCCGGTTTCGAGATCGATGACGCGCAGTCCCCAGATCGCATTCTTGTAGACAGGTTTATCGAAGATCGCTTCAATATCTTTGGGCACTTTCGCGGAATGGTCGCTGCAAGTCCCTTGGGCGAATGCTATTTGAGCGATAGCGAGAAAAAGGACGCAGTAGAAGCTTGGGCGCATGGGTTGGCTTCCAATGTACTCTTTTCCCCTTCAGAACTGTAATCCTTTCCGCTGTTCGTACCCCGAGACGCCGTACTCGGGTTTTGCAGTTTCGTATCTTGCGCGGCGCTGAACTTGAATACTTACTTCTTTGCGGGGCCGGTGATTGTCGGGATTGCGATTGCCGCGTGCCTCGGAATGGCGATCCTGGCTGCCGGCCGCGAGTAGTAGCCCGAGGCCGGTCCAGCGCAGCGGGCCTGATTGAATTCGTCGCGTCCAGGATACGAAGCGGCTTTGAAGAAGTAGTATCGATAGCATCGCTCGTTTTTTCGACCGGCTTCCATTACTGAATCGCTCGCGTTATACCCTCGAACAAGTACCTATCAGTTCGCTGGCGTTCATGTATACTAGGTTCGCTCAATGCGCCTCGTCAGCCGGGGAATGTCAGTCAAGGCAGGATAAAAAAATGAGCTCGCAGCCCACAATTGGTGGACCGGACTATCACGCTATTTGGAGCAACCTGAGCTGGGAAAAGACGCCCCGACTCGTTATCGTCAATGTCGCAAAATTGATCCCCAAGGTGGGGGGCGCCATCTCAGCGATCATCGACAAGATGTGGCCGGACGGGAATACGGTCGAAAGTCTCATCGAGGCCTCAGAGAGCCGAATGAAGGACTGGGTGCACGGCCAATTCGCGGCTTATGATCGCAAGCTCCTTACTGGACTCTTTGATGGCACTCGACGCAATATCCGAGCTTATATAGCCGCGACCAAGGGAACCAATCTTCAACAAATACAAAGTTGGATGGACCGGTGCATTGGCGATTTCAATAGCGTCCATCACCTTTTTACGAACCCGTTAGATCATGTCGGGATGCTGCCGCTGGTGCGTGAATTCGCGATCGCTCATATCGAGATCTTGCGGGACCGCTTGGTGTTCGCCGATGAGATCTTCGGTCCAGGGACAAACAAAACCGAGTACGCCCAGGACCTTACCGAAGCGATCCGGAAGTATCAGGAATATTTCCTGACGAAGGCTTGTCCGGCCGTCATGGAATTGCGGCGCAGCCAGATCTCGATCGAGAATCCCGAAGGTATTGGCGGTAACCCTCACGTGCGTCTGATCGACACGGCACGCGAGGTCAAAGGGGACGTTTATCGCGGCGGCAGGGACATAGCCGAGCAGTATCAAGCCTATTATTTGAATGAGATCGATATCGATTTGCAGCAGAATGTACGGGACGTAGCGGAGGCATGGTCGCTTCGGGACCCGATCGGATCAGGAACCAACTCCATTTCAAAGGATCGTGTGGTCTGGATAGGTCCGGTCGGAATATCGCAGTGGAATTTCTTGGACAACCAGCACCGCTTTCCGTTGAACATGGGGCTCCGAACCGTCCAATCGCCTGTTATTAACATTTTGCTCAAACACGGCGTGATCCTGGACTTCATCTGGGTCCGTGACGACGGCAGCCAGTACGAGGGCACAAAACGTCGCGGGCTCATGGTCGGGAACGATAAGGGAGGAACTAAGGTGCAGCTTAGAGTGCCGGACGGTCACTATGTTCGGGCGGTCGACACCTACTGGAACTACGCCTGCATGGCCATCGAGTTTCACTATACAAACGGCGCTTCGTCGGGTCGCTATGGTCTCGGGGATAATCGACCGGCCAAGATGCATCGCGCAAGTTACGGCGGCGACCACGTTCTGCAGAGCGTAGCCATTTATGGCAGCGTGAAAGGCATTTCCGAATTCCATTTCGGTTTTATACAGGATCCCAGGCCAGTCTAGCCACTGCCCTGAAGAGGAAACGCGAAGATCGGGGAAAAGAATTCATCATGGCTCGCTTTAAGGGAAGCATCGTTAATAACAGCGGCTTCAATCTCTATCTGGTAGAGAAGAATCTCCGGATAAATACGAACGTGCTCGCTGGCGACCGGCAGCGCTGGATATGCGACCCTCCCGAACACCTTGCGCCCGGTGCGAAGATCGATCCGTACTTCGAGTGCTTCACTCCGAGCTTATTTGAAGACTTAAACGGCAGTTTAAGGTATGACGGGCGTGATGGTGATACAACACTGTTCGAGCTTGTGTGTTCCTGGGCTGTCTATTGGGCGCCACAACGTGCAATGGCACGGTATAAATTGAATGAAAAGGTGGAGAAGCCCGTCAATTGCTATCAAACGCCGGAAGATAAGAACATTCGCCAGACAAAGGACTTGACGGTGACGTGGACACTCCGGGACTGGCCCGATTGATGCAGCCAGCTGCTGTTTAAATTGCACAAGGGTGTACGATGTCATTCTCGCGTCCAGCCCGGCACTTCAGCGCGGAGGATATCGGAGTGCCTCCGAGAAGTGTGAATTTCCATAAACCTTGCATAGCATTCATCCTGTTGCTCGCCTCCGGTGTCGCATTCTCTCCGACGTGGGCAGTGGCATCGACTGCTGCACTAACTTCCGCAACTAATACCACCAATGAGGCGCACAAGTTCGGCGGTACTTATAACGAGCTTAGCCCCGCCCAGCGTCACCTGGTGAATGACTGGGCCAACCGGTATAGCCAACGTATCGGTAAACCACGAACTCCCGAGAGCGTTTACGATAGCGCTCCTGTGTCGTCGCGCTCAACGTTTGAAGCGGTAACCAACGCCTTGGCTACCACTCCTCTTACCAGCGGCAAGGGCGAGTCTCTGGGAACCGCGCTCGATCTCGTTGACCGGGTTGAGACGGTCAAGGGCAGAATCCCGGGTGCGCGGGGCGATTCCCAGTTTCGTATGTATGCGGTCATGAAACCGAACGCATTGGCAACCCTCATAAAATGTCAAGAATTCACTCGGCGTTCCGATAACACCGTCTTTCACCACGGGTATCCGTTGAATTGGCGTCAAGGGGGCGGCATGCCGTCCATTCAGATTTCCATGGCCCGTGACGGCAAGCGCGCTGATATTGATGTGGATTACCGTTCATCGGGATTTCCCGGCGGGCTCCTCAACGGACACTTGACGGCGGGAAATTCCGACGTCCGCGCGGGAAACAATTACGGCCGTCATGTGAAGCGGTGGAATGGTCTGGCAAACTGGTGGCGCAACCTGTTCGGCTTGGCCGTTGAGAATGATGTCGGTTTTGTTGCCGAGCCAGAGCACGGTATTCCAACGCGTCCGCGCCTGAATTCCAAGGCCCCTCTGCCAAATGTGGTCAGCGATTTCCTTTCCACCTGGCTGGTGCAACGAAGGCCGAACCTTGCAGCCGCGTACATTTCTACCCAGGCTTTTGCCTGCGGCAATCCCACCTCGGGCCCGGAAGATCAGCCGGCTGTCGGGAACGCGGTGCCGTTGAAAATCTGGAACGACTTGGAGGAGACAAATTTCCTGTTAGGCAGGCCGGCAAAGCTGGAAGATGCGGTCGAGTCGGCGGCTGTCGCTGATCCTGCCCTTCTGCCCGTTTCCCACCGGCAGGCGGCCGCCTTTAATCTGGTCAAGGTGCCGGATGATGTAGCTGCGCAACTTGATTGCTCGGGAAGCATTACTCCGCCGCCGCGGAAGTATGGAACATATTACGGCTCTACATTTCGCATCAAGACGCTGGGCGAGCCCGGGGCGGCTATCTTTCTCGTTTGGCGGCAGGAAAAAGGGTACTGGAAGATTGTCAGTGTGGAGGTTGATCCCGGTGAAGGGAAGGATGGGCCGGTTCCGGATGACACGGAGGCGGTCGCCGCGAGTCAGACCCCGCACGTCGAGATACATACGGATGTCGTCATGATAAGCGCGATGCGGGGATTCTTCCATGCCCTTTTTATCGACAAAAATCAGGATCTGGCGTTCTCCTATTTTGCTCCGAGTGCCTACGGTTGCGTGAATCTGGCGCTGGCCCCCGGAGAGCAACCCAGGACCAGCCCGCGAGAGAGCGCAGCCGAACTACGGCGAGACTTACAACAGATCGCCGGCCGTTCGCCCTCATCGAAGCAACTTGATCAAGTTATAGAGAGCTTCGACCCCGGCGATCCCCTGCTCAGCAACATTCATCACGCCGAGGAACGCGCTTTTCTGCTCGCGAGTGTGGCTGATAGCGAAGCCGCTGGATTCCTTTGCAGTTCCAAGCCAGTAAGATCGGCTCCGCTCTCTGTTAACTCTATGGCGCCCTTGACCTACGGTTCATATTTTGGGACGTTTTTGAAGATCATCGAACCAGGCGACGACGCGGCCGCTCTAGGATTACTATGGGCCAAGGAGAAAGAGAGCGGAGATTGGAAGATCGTCGCCTGGCGGGTGGACGAGCCATAATTTCGCCGTCACCACGATTAGCTTTTTTTCAATAAAGCGATCTGCCCCGCATGATAGGCCGAATGTTGAATGACCCCATGCAGCAGTTCATAAAACGTTTGCGGCTCGTAAGCAGGTGCCCGCGCATCAAGCCGCTCCTCAGGGAATTTGAGGATGGCGGCTTCCAGATCGCCTATTGCGGCATCCAACTCGGCCAAGCTTTCTTTCCATGAACCGCTCGTGGGCGGCCAGTCTTCAGCCGGAGCCGGATCTCGCGGTTCGCTCGCCGAAACACGCTCTCGGGCAATCCTAACCCACGCGGTGATGTGCAGAACAATTTCCCAGATTGTGTGCCCGCCGGCAATCGGCCGACGTTTCGCGGATGCTTCGTCTACCTCGCTCAGTAGCGAGTTCAACGAAGGCCCCAGCCAGGATGGCCCTTCATAAAAGCGCCGGAGCTGGTCCGCGATCCTCTGCATCTCGCCGCCTTTCGATTGAGTCGACATGTTCTCCATTTAATCCCATTCGTCTTCGCAAGCCGTGGAAGCGGGGATCGGAGCGAAGCGGATCCAGGCGCGGTTCCACGTTGAGCCAAACCAGGGAAACCTCGCGCTCGTCGCAACCGCGCTCTAACCAGGAAAATGCGGGATCCAACTCGCCGAGCCCAATATAGACTAGGCCTCGGCAGTACGGAGAAACGTATCGCTGCCGCCCTACTTCGTCCAGCTTTTGCAATATAGTCTGTGCCTCGTCTCGCTCCCCAATACTCGCGAAAGCGTTTCCCAGGGCACCTAGAGCCGCTGAGCTTTCGCCGGAGCAGATCCGCGCGTTTTGCAGTTCTGTAATCGCTTCCTCATATCTCTCTAACTGTTGGTATGCCATCCCGAGTAACAGTTGTGCTGGAGCAAATTGTGGCTCGAGCATCAACGTTTGCCACGCCTGGTCAACGCATCCCTGAAAGCGCCGCGCCATGTATTGGCTTCGTGCCGCCTCTATTCGGACGGCAAGCGAAACCGGATCCGCCTCCTGCGCTCGGTGGATTTCCTCCGCCGCCTGAGTGTGCCGGCCCATCGCCGACAGGAAACTCGCATACCAGCGGCGGCCGTCTCGACACTTCGAATCCAATTCGAATGCCCGTGCATACCCTTGCTCGGCGCGCTGGTGGTCCCCGTCAAATAGCGTTTGTATATTCGCGAGGGAAACATATCCCTCCGCCAGTCCCGGATCGATTTCGAGGGCTTTCCGCGCAAACTCGACGGCCCGACGCCGCGCGTCCACAGCGGACAGCATTCCTGATAAGGCGAACAGAGTATACGTTTCTGCCAACGCCGCGTAGGCTCGCGCATCGGTCGGGTCTTGTGCCAACGCTGCCTCGAAATGAACGATGCTCTGGCCTAGAGCCGCTTCCGTCATCTTGCTTTGCAGAAATTTTCCTGTGCGGTAATCCTGTTCCGATCGCGCGTTTGATCCGGCAGGCCGGCGTTTGCCCTCGCCAACTTCTTCGACATGCGCCACAAAACGATATCCCAACCCGGATCGTGTCTCGATGAAACGGCCCGCGTTCGATGTGTCTCCGAGTGCATGCCGAAGCGTGTTGATCGCAGTGTTCAGGCCGTGACCGAAACTGACATGTGAATCCGGCCACAAATATCGCACCAGTTCGTCTCGCGTCACCAGCGCACCCGAACGTCGCAGCAGAAGCTCTAATATCTGAAACGGCTTCTTCTGCAGGTGTACGCGAATCCCCCGATTGCGCAGTTCTCGTTGCACGAGATCGACCTCGAACACGCCGAATCGAAACTTCCCGCTGCTATCCATCCCTATTTTTTGTCTCCCCTCCATTTGATCTGCCCCTGAAAATCTTGGCAAGAGAGTGGCCTATCTCTTGATCTTTTCCTGATGTTCTCTTGAGGTCCAGACCCCTCTGAGCATTCGTCTGAATGTCTGTACGGCTTCCTTACGAGAGAAGTTCCGTCAACAAATCAAAGGAGATAGGTTGTGAAAACTAACACGAATCGCGTAGCCCGCATTTCGGCGCTCGCTATTGGGCTCGGACTGACGGTGATGACGTTGAATGCACAACAAGGCAGCTTCAATCTGCCCGTTCGCGCTCACTGGGGAACCGCTACCCTGGCCGCCGGTGAACACCGAGTTGAGGTGCCGCTGCCGGTAGGCAGCACGATCCTTTATCTAAGTGGTGAACGGAACAACCAGGTGACAGTCCCGCTCGTTACCGAGAGAACTGAAGAATCAAACCGCAGCTACCTTCGCCTTGTGCGGGTGAACGGCGAATACTATGTGGATGCCTATCAGTCGGGTCCTACCGGTCAGCGGTACTATTTCCAAACGCCAAAACGACACAAAGGGAGTCTCGAGTCGGACGAAGCCACCCTGGTCGATGTCTCCGGAAATTAAGGATGCGAGGAACTCAGAACCAGGGCAGGCGGCAAAACCGTCTGCCCATCTGATTACGAAAAAGAGCCGCTGACCTTTCAATGGAACGGGTCGGTTTCAGCGTGTGCGGCCGGTCTTGGAACCTCATATTCGATTTCTAAATGCGCTGTGCCTGGACAATCTTCGAGCTTCTCCACTAGAAGAACATATGGAGAGTGCTGTATAATCGGCTCCAGACGTAATGGCCAAGCGAGAGAGCCCGGACGGAGACATGCTGCAGGGGACACTGGACATGCTGATTCTCCAGACCCTGATTATGGGACCGGCGCACGGCCACGCGATTGCCCGGATTATTGAGCAGTGCTCGGAGGATGTCCTGCAGGTAGAGCACGGATCGCTTTACCCGGCGCTTTATCGCCTGGAGGACCGCAAGTGGATCGCGCCATTCTGGGGTACTTCTGAAAACAATCGCAAAGCAAAGTTTTATCGCCTTACTCCAGCGGGGCGCAAGCATCTGGCGACTGCCACCTCGCGATGGGAACGCCTAGTGGTTGGGATCGGCCGCGTTTTGAAACTCGCTGCGGAGTAAATCGGCAATGCGGTGGCCTCGTATTTTTCATCGGGCAGAACGCCTTGCACAAAACGCTCACGAACTTCAGTTTCACCTCGAGGCCGAAACGGAAGACAATATCGCTCGCGCAATGTCGCGCGCCAAAGCGTATGCCGCGGCCCGCAGGAGACTGGGGAATCCGGCGTCAATTCGTGAGGATGTTTACCGGATGCATAGTCTGGTTTTTCTCGAAACTGCCTGGCAGGACCTGCGCTACGCCTTGCGCACACTCAACAAGAATTGCTCCTTCGCCCTGACGGCGGTGCTCACTCTCGCACTCGGCATCGGCGGCAACACTGCGATCTTTACGGTGATCCGCAGCATCCTCCTAAGACCGCTAATCTATCCGCAACCGCAGCAACTGGTGGGAATTTCGGTCGACAATGACCGCGAGAGCGAGCGGGATGGGGCTCTCCTGCCGCCCCGAGTTGAGGAGTTGCGGGCGGTATCGCCGGAGGATCACTCGCGATCTCGGCGCTCACTGGAATCCGCGGCGTGAGCGCGCTCGCCGTACCTGGGACGCCGCCCATTCGACTGGACGGTCCGGTTTTCGGATTCACGCTTGTTCTATCGATCGCGACCGGTATTTTGTTTGGATTGCTTCCCTCGCTGCGGGCTTCCCGGCAGGATTTAACAATCGAATTGAGAGAGAGCGGCGCAGGAGCGGGTCGCGGCCTGGCTGGGCAGCCAACGTTGCTCGGGATAAATACCCGCGGGCTGCTGACCATTGCACAGATATCGTTATCGATCGTTCTACTAATCGGTGCGGCGTTGCTGATGGAAAGCTTCGGGCGTTTGCGCGCGATAGATCCGGGTTTCGATCCGGCCGATCTGTTAACGATGAAAATCGCCCTGCTCCCGGCGGCGTATGACACTGATCAAAAGAGAGCGCAGTTTTATCGGGAACTTGTCGATCGGGTGCAAGCGATCCCCGGCGTACGGAATGCGGCCGTCGCGATGACATTGCCGACCGGATCCGGCTGGCTGGGTACGAATGTGCTCGTCCAGGGGCAACCCTCGGTGGACGGAGCGCAGCAACCGACGGCCCGCCTTCAGAGTGTCACGCCCGGATATTTTCATACTCTGCACATAGCCCTTCGGCGCGGCCGCGAATTTACCGAACAAGACAACAGCGTGGCCGCGAAATCCCCCGTGATCATCAATGAGAGCTTCGCGCGACGCTTCTGGCCGGCTTATCCGCTAGGAGTGAATCCGATCGGGCAGCACGTGCAAGAGGGGATCGATCATACCGGCCCGATGCAAATCGTCGGCATTGTCGGCAACGTGCGCGAGGCCGCTCTAAGCGACGACAGTGGTCCGGAATTCTATGTGCCGAATGTGATTCACTCACCGCAAACCGCATATCTTGCCATACGAACTGCGGGTCGGCCGCTTTCGTTTGCCCCTGCCGTTCGGCGTGAGGTGCTGTCCATCGACCCCAACCAGCCGGTTTCTGATGTGAAATCCATGGAGGATCTCCTGGAAGCGACTATGGGCCAACGACGATTGACAGCGATTCTGCTCGGCGCGTTTGCCGTCACAGCGCTCCTCCTTTCTCTTGTGGGAGTGTACGGCGTGATCGCGTATTCGGTAGCGCAGCGGATTCGCGAAATAGGTATTCGCACGGCATTAGGTGCGCAGAAAAGTGATGTCGTGCGACTGGTGCTTGGCGAAGGACTCAAACTGACGTTCACCGGCGTAGCGCTGGGCATTGCCGGAGCGTTCGCGTTCACGAGCATCCTAAAGAAGCTTGCTGTTCGAGGTCAGCGCGACCGACCCTGCGACGTTTGTAGTTATAGGATTGCTATTCGTGGTCGTGGCGTCCGCGGCAAGTCTGATTCCAGCCCGGCGCGCAGTCCGGATCGACCCGATCTCTGCTTTGAGAATGGAGTAATGTCCCTCCGCTCCTCTATACCGGCGGTTTTGCTCTTCGCTCTAATGCTCGCATCGTGTTCCCTGAGCCGTAAGGGCTTCGCCGTTATCCCGCATGCTCCGGCTTACCTGCTGCGATCTCCTGATTTGCATCAAACGCCATTTCCCGAGGTATTGCACGATTACAACGGATTTGAAGCAGGCCGGGGTTGGATCGATCTGCGGCCTGGAATGGAACTGCGGATTGAGAACGCCTATTACAAGCCCGGCTCTTCAAGAAGGGGCCTGGAGGGCTTCTTAGGAACCGAAATAGCACGCTATCAGGTTGGGCATGGCGCATTGCACCTTCTTTCCGTACAGCCCATGAAGAATCGGCCGCCAAACGACACACCTGTGCAGCGCCTCATTTCTCCTCTGATGATGGCCGCCCCCTATTACCGTCTATATTTCGAAGCTTTCAATCCGGCAAACAACACCAGGGTATCGGTTCTGCGCGCGGCGAATTCGCAAGATGCGCTCAATCACTCGGGAACCATCTGCAGCGGTATCTCCCCACAGTGCACCGCATTTCCGGAAGCTTGCTCCGTGTCCGTAGAGATGAAACTTACAGTAAATGGCAGGCCCGATACTCTCGTTTGGGGAAGCCTGTTGGCCAGCGTCGTGGGAAACCATCCGCACCGCCTGGAGTTGAAACGGCTTTACTCTGGAAGGCTCATGCCGGTACAGATAAACATTCGCGATGCCGGCGCGCTGCAACTCCCGCTTTTGCCGGGCGACCGCATTACGTGGAATTAACTCCTAGGGCTCCGTACTATCTCAAGTTTCCCGGGCGCGAACTTGAGAGCGCTTGCGTCGAACACGCGAAACTCGCCATTGTGGAATACAGGCCGTATTATGCGGCGGACACCGTACGAGACGCATACGATTCTTTGATCAGATTTGATTACGAAGTAGTCGATCGGCAGAGCTAACATCGTTTGCAGATGGCGCCCCTTGGGCGGACCTTCCATTGTGTCTTGCCACCGGCTCCACCATTCGTAGGCGAGATCGGAATTGGCGTTCAGGTGTTCGCCGCTCTGCCAATCGACCCAGAGTCCACGTGCCGACAAGCCGCGGAAAGCGCTCGGGTAGGCGGCGCGCCCAGCGCCGGGAAATAAGAACAGCGAATCGCCCCAGGTGCTTGTTTTAGCCCACGCTGCGAGCTGGACGACCGAGGCGTCCGGTTTCGAAGCATGCTTCTCGAAAATACCTGGCCCGCAGAAGGCCGCACATAACGCAAACCACGCGGCGGCTTCCGTGATGCGGCGGCGGGTCACAGCTCGCAACCCCGCGACGGCGAGTGCCAACCAGCTCAATGCCGTGAGAAACACGAGCATACGCGGTGGATCGACGCGCAGAGCGCTCGACCAGCGAACCCGATCGATGAAGATTGCGCTGAACGGAATCGTGAGCAAGCAGAGAGCGGGTATGACAATGAAGATCCAGCGGCAATGGCGGTTCAGGACATCCCGGAGCCGGGTTAGGGCTGCCATTCCGAGCACAAACTGCCCAATATAGAGCGAAACGGCGCCGCGCGGCCAATGGGAAATCCAGGCGGATGGCAAGCGGAAAACCTGGATCAGCGAGAGCTTCGTGGAAAGCCGGGCAAACAGTGGTTCCGGGTCCGGTGCACCAGGCTGCAGTTGTGCAAGGTTCGCCAGCAGCAGGGCAAACACGAGCAGGATCGGCATCATGGCCCGGAGCACTCGGCGTTCGCGTCTGTCAAAGCACAAGGCAAGGATCACGGCAGCCCAGAACGGTACGGCGAGCACGGGGTCATAGATTAAAGCAATACCGCCTGCCAGCCCGGAGAGCAGCGGCTTCTCTCGGGCAAGGCATCCAGCGGCCAAAAAGATCAGGCCAATTGCCATCGCACGCGGTACCGGCTCGGGATCGATCAGCCATTGATCTAAACCGGGAAGAAAAGTTCCGAGGTTGACGATGGCCGATGCGGCGAGCGCAAGCGAACTCCGTAAACCGGCGGCCCGCGCTACCAGCAGCAACCCGAGAAGCCCCGCCAGACGGCCTAGGATCTGTTGAGCGAGCATCCCACGGTAAAAATCGAGGTGAAAACCGCGATGAAGAAAAAGCGTGATCTCGTCAAACGCAGTATATGTGACATTCGCATGTGTCACCAGCAGATCGCGCGAAAGATAACCGGGAGATTGCAGGTGCTCCAAAATCGGCAGATAGAGCTGGCTCCCGGCCGACAGATACGAATACCCCGGAACGAACTTGAACTCTAGCCATGCGATGGCAAAGAAGGCAAGAACCAGAGCCAGAATGCGCCACATTACTGGGCGGGCGTTTTCTCGAGCTGCTGTTTAGCCCAAACGCGATTGGGGTCGAGCTGAAGAGCGCGATTAAAGGCGTTACGAGCGTCCGCGTTGCGATTCGCTTTGTGCAGGATGACGCCTTTCCAGAGATATGCGTCCGCATTGTGCGGATCGAGCGAAATGGCCTCGTTGATGTCTTTGAGCGCCACGTCTGTGCCCCCGCCCATTTGGGCTGGAAGATAAAAGTTGCCAATCCCCCGGCTTACGTACGCGAGCGCGAGCTTACTATCGAGACTGATCGCTTTATTGATCTCGTCGCGTGCGCAACTCCCGTAGCTAAGCGCGCCCATTATGGGATTAGCCGGGATGACCTGTCCGCACAATGCGCCGAGCAGCCGGTGATACTCGGCATTAGATTCGTTCGCGGCTACTGCCTCTTTCGCAGCATCCAATCCGGCAAGCGCGTAAGCCTCCGATTTTTTCTTGTCGCGCAGTTCCATTGCGACTTCGGCAGCATAAGAATAGGCCAGAGCCGATTTATATTGAGCATCAGCCGATTTGTTGTCAGCGGCGCCTTTTTTGTATTGCGTTATCAGCGCGTCCAGTTGCTGCAAATTTTGCTGGTCGCGCGCCTTGGTGAGATTGGGATCTATGAGGGCCGCTGAGAGAAGCACGAAAGGGATAAATCCGGCGAGGAAGGAACCTCGCCGCAGGACTGTGGTGCGATGCATGCTTAAACCACGATTCTATCCGCAGACGTCTCCTTACACTGGAGTGATGTTGCAGCGCGTATGTTTTGCGGCTCCAGCACCGGATTTCAACCGGTTTATCGCGAGGCGGCTCGGAGCATGGGGCAATTGCTTGCACGCCACCGGATCGAACTCGTGTATGGGGGCGGGAAGGTAGGGCTCATGGGAGCCCTGGCCGACTCATGCCTTGAAATGGGAGGACGAGCGATTGGGGTGATGCCGCGGGCGCTGGTAGACAAAGAAATTGCCCATCGGGGGCCGCATTCGTGGGGCTTCCTGGCGGATACGGCACCTGGGACGATTCGTTCTCCGGGGACGCTCCGGGCTTCTTCGGAGTACCTTCCCCCGTCTGGCAGCAGGCGTGTCCCCCTTTTTCTGAAGCTGGCGGATCGGGCCGTTCAGGACGGGTTCGTCCGGTGCACCGGAGCTTGGTTCTCTCGGACGACGACCCGGTGAATTGGATATCTTGAGAAACCATCCGGTACCGGTCGCCGAAAAATGGGATTGATTACGAGCCAACTCGGCCGTAAACGCTCACTTGTTGATCGGGACAATGCACGGCGAATCCTCCGCCCAGGTCTTCCGAAGCGCCTTCGTCCTCCAGCATCTGTAGCGCGCTTTTCATAACGCCGATGAATTCCATCCGATGCCCCAGCTTTTCAGCGCACTGAGGACAGGCGGCCAAGTGCTCTTCTACCCTGCGCGCATCTTCCTGAGCAAGACGGTTGAAGCAATATTCTTCGATCACATCCTCTTCGATGTGAGCGCCCGATCGGACTCGCTCACGCAGAACGAGCACGGAATTGATCTCAGCGAGCAGATTCTTATAAGTGTCGCAGCCAACCTCGGCCAGCGTCTCTTGCCGAAACAAAACCATCGCCAAACAGTGCCGGCAGTCCATGGCGTGTCTGATTAGGACAGCTTTCATGCCTGCCATTGATTTCGGAAACCGCAAATCAATGCACCGGACAGACGTTGTCAATCCAAGTTGGGCGTCTTGCGTGCGGGAAAGGGTCTCAGCGATCACGATGCCTCCGCCGTTTATAGGTGCATTCGGTGGACCAATCCCTGTTGCCGATGCTGATGGGCTAAATACTTGATTCTATTTAGTCGCGAAATCTCCAGGTATGCCAAACTTTTGTACTGGATTACGAAAAAAAGTTTGAGGGCTGGTAATTCCTGCTGATCCGCGCGATTGGTTGGTCAACAGGCAGCGCCGCGCCGTTCAACCGCCCGTATGCGATCGGCGTCAAGCGCCTGATGCGCATCTTCCGTAAATCTGAAAAGCCTGCTCTAAAGCCATGGCGTCGGAACTTAGTGGACGTTATAGCTGACGCAGCTTGCGGCCGGCGAGAAGAAAATAAACCGCGAGCAGGGCTACCAGGATCCCATTGCCGGCCATGATGGCGGGCGCAGACGTCTGTTTTATGAGCAGGCCGGAGAACAGACTGCCAAGCGGCATACCTCCGCGAAACGCGACGTTATAAACGCTCATAACTCGGCCGCGCATCTCATCCGTTGTATAGATCTGTACGAGCGATGAGTTCAACGCGAACACGATCATAAGCGCGGCTCCGGAGACGAAGACCAGAACGCTGCTGACCCCGAGATGCCGAGAGATGCCAAACCCGGTCATAAGAACTCCCAGAAGCAACAAGGCGGCCAGGGAAGTTTTAGCTTGATTCGTTTGTTTCTGGCTGGCCGCGACCAGCAGGGCGCCGCAGATGGAGCCCGCGCCTGAAACGCACAACAACAGTGTGAAAACGTTCGGTCCGCTATGGAAGACGTCCCGCGCCATCACCGGAAGAAAGGTAATCAGCGGATAAGAGAGCAGCGTGGCGAAAAAAGCGAGTGCCACCAGGCTGATCATGCCCTCGCGCTTCAGCAGGAAGCGTACGCCCTCCTCCATGCTTTTGATAACTGATTGCTGGCTTTTTGCCGGTACGAACGTCGGACGGATGCTGAGCAGCGAAAAGATCACTGCGAGAAATGACAACCCGTTCAGTAGGAAGCACCATTGTGCTCCAAGTTTCACAAGCGCTATGCCCCCAAGCGCCGGGCCCACCACTCGGGCCAGGTTGAATTGAATGGAATTCAAAGCAATTGCGTTCTGCAAATCTTCCTTGCCGACCAATGTGGGAATCAGTGCGGAATATGCCGGGCCGCCAAACGACTGCGCGATCCCCGTTAGGAAGGACAGACACAGGATGTGCCAAACGCGTTCCACATGGAAGGCCACCAGCGCGGCCAAAGTAAAAGCGCTGCAAAGTTGGATGATCTGCGAGGCGAGCAGCAGCCCTCGGCGGCTCTTGCGATCGGCAAAAACGCCGCCAAACAGCGAGAGAAGAAAAATCGGGATCTGTGCGCAGAAGGTATCAAGTCCGAGATAGACCGAGGACTTCGACAGCTGGTAAACCAGCCAGCTTTGCGCCAGGATTTGCATCCAGGTCCCGATACTTGAGGTACAGGCGCCGAGCCACATCAGACGGAAGTCGTGATAGTGGAAGGCGCGGAAGACTCGTTTCAGCAAGCGCGGTGTACCGGCGGACGCTCGCTGCTGATCGGGCGGCGGAGGGGCTTGGCGCGGCCCATGTTACCGGGCGGCGCGAGTTTTTGAAGCGGGGACTGGCTCCGCGCGCTGGATGAGATGAAGAAGATTACCGTCCGGGTCTTTGAAAAATACGAGCCGGTTGCCTTGATTCGCATAGGGCTCGCCTTCGAATTTGACACCTTGCGATGCCAATTGCCCCTGCGCTCCATCGAAATCGTGGACCGAGATGGCAATATGTCTCATACCAGGGGATCGCATGGAAGATGCGGTTCGCTCCCCTTCCGCCGGAATGATCTCGATCAGAGAGCCGTTGGGAGCTTCGACAAAGTAGTTGCCCGCGTACTCATAACTGAGCGTAAACTCGAGGTTGGCTATGTACCATTCCGCGAGGCGCTTGGGATTCGGGGAGGCGATGGCGAAATGCTCTATGCCGGTGAACATCCTGCGGAAATTGTAGCAACTGAGTTTGTGATGTTCAGCTAGCCGGCGCCTCTTGCGCAAGCCATGTTTCCAGCCTGGGATCGCTAAAATTCGGAACCTTCAGTTCGGATCCGGTTAAGTCCGCCGGGGTAGTTTCGATGCCGATCACGCGCATGCCGGCTGCGAGGGCCGCCTTCAGGCCCGTCGGCGAATCTTCGAATACAATACATTGCTCCGGTTTCGCCCGCAGACGTCGCGCGGCTTCCAGATAAATGTCAGGAAAGGGCTTTGGCCGCGCCACCTCTATGCCGCTTACTGCGATCGGAAAGTACCGGCGCAACCCGTATTGATCGAGCACAAAATCGATGTTTTTCGGCTCGGCGTTTGAGGCGACCGCCTTCGGAACAGCGCGGTGCTTGTCGAGGAATTCGGTCAGGCCTGCGACCTGATACCGCTCTACGCCATCCCGCAGCAGCATCTCGCGCCACAACTCCTCTTTGCGCGCCCCGTGCGCAAATATCTCGGCCTCGGGTAGGTCGTTCGAGATCAAATCGGTTACCAGTTCGGCATTCCGTTTACCGTGCATCCGGCGTTCCAAATCCTCGACCTCAATCCCTAGCGAACCCAAATATTCTTCCCAAGCCTGCATATGAAGCGGCATGGAATGAACCAGAACACCGTCCACATCGAAGAGGAAGGCCACATCCTGCGACTTACTGCCAATCACGCCGGAAGAATAGCATGGGCCCTCATTCGCCGCTCGCTTTAGACTCTAAGTTCAACGATATAATCAGGCTCATGGGCGAGCCATTCCGCCCGCCAAGGTAGATCCATTCCAGAAACAACAAAAATTGCAAAAAGGAATGCCGTTTGGCGGCATTTTCTTCGGCCCGCATTGTTCTTTGCGTTCTTTCTGGCGCTGATCGGCATAATCGCACCCTTTGTGAATGCGGCGCGGTTCAGCCACCGGATCCAAGCCGCCCTTCAGAACTCACTCGGCCGTAAGGTGACGTTCGATAAGGTCTATTACACGCTATTTTCGGGCCCGGGATTTTCGCTCGAAGGCGTGAGCATAAGCGAAGATCCCCGCTACGGAATCGAGCCATTTGCCTACGTGCCTACGCTCGAAGCACGCCTGCGGCTCGACCAGCTGTTGTTCGGGCGTATCAGTTTCACTAGCCTGCACCTGGTGGATCCTTCTTTGAATCTCGTAAGGGAAGAAGATGGCACCTGGAACGTGCAGCAACTGGTGGAGCGGCTGACGGTGCCGCGCCCGGGGCCGCTGCAATTCTTTCCAGCCTTCGAGGTTTCCGACGGGCGCGTGAATTTCAAACTGGGCACGCGCAAAACAACGCTGTATATTTCGGAATCCGATCTTTCGATTTACCCGGAGCACTCAGGCAAGATCTACATCCACTTTTCCGGCTCGCCGGCGCGCACGGATCGTGCAGGCATGGGCTTTGGACATATCCGCGGCGACGTGAACTGGTATCCGAATGCCGCCGCCGCGCCCAATCAACTGCAGGCCGAACTCTTCCTGGATCCAAGCAACTTGAGCGAATTGACTACCTTAATGGAAGGGCACGACATCGGCGTGCATGGCACGATCAGCTCTCGTCTAGACATAAAAGGTCCGGTTGGAAACTTGAAGGTGGCGGGCGAATTAAAGCTCGATCAAGTGCACCGCTGGGATCTGCTGCCCTCGAGCGGGGAAGAATGGACGGTCCACTACGGGGGCGATTTGGACCTGCTGGCGCACAAGCTGGATTTGAAGACGGATCCGGCCGCCAGTGGGCAGGCAACGCCGGTAACCTTGCGTGTGCGCGTGCACGATTTCCTTTCGCATGCCAGTAGTTCCGTGGTGGCTGAATTGAAAAATGCGCCGTTATCTCCGATGCTGCCGTTGGCAACGCGCCTGGGCGTTGTCTTGCCGAATGATGCGGATCTGCATGGCGTGCTGAGCGGAGCCGTTGGCTATTCGAGCGACGGAGGCCTCTCAGGCGGCGTGCTGATCAGTGATGCGCGAGCTGCATTGCCCGGTGCTCCTACCCTGCATGCCCCGGAGGTGAACGTCATGATCACTGGCGATCGCGTACATTTCGCTCCTGCGCTCATCGAAGCGGGCAATCAAGGCGTTCTCAAAATGAGTGGCAACTATTCGCTTGCCGACCAGCGGGCCGATGCTTCGCTGAGCGTCGTCGATTTTCCCGTGAACCAGTTGAAACCGCTCGCGAACTCGTGGTTCGGAGGACTGGCGGTCCTCTCGCCCATGAGCGGCGGAGATGTCAGTGGAGCGTTTGCCTATGTGCGCAACGCGATTGATGCGCCTGCTGCGGACGAGCCGGGAGAAGCTTCCTGGGCCGGCCAGTTCGATCTCGCCGGCACGGCGATTCAGGTGCCCGGAATGGCGGCACCGTTGCGGGAAGCACGGGGCCGCATCGCGTTTACCAAGTCCGCTCTGCAAGTTGAACATTTGGTGGCGGCACTCGGCGAGCGCACTCTGCGCGCGAGCTATCGCTATAGCCTTACCGGGAAGCATGCTGAGCGAGTGCGCATCGAATTCCCCGCAGCGGATCTGTCGGAACTGGAAACCACCTTAGCCTCTTCCGGCGAATCGACCAGCTTGTGGGCGCGCTTGCGATTTCTGCGGCGTTCCCTGCCACCCTGGTTGAGCAATCGCAACCTCGAAGGTGACTTGGCCGTCGATCAGTTGCTGGCTGAGGGCGCGCCGCTCGGAAAGCTTCGCTCTCATTTCGTGTGGGAAGGAACGAAACTGCAGTTCAGCGATTTCAGTCTGACAATGCCCCAAGGAAAAATCGCGGGGCGCGGCACCGTGGATCTGGCGTCCTACGCGCCACGCTGGGAATTTGCTGCGGAGGCCGCTAACTATCCATGGGGAGGCGGTTCGCTCAATGCTGTGGGCCAGTTTTCGAGCAGCGGCGCCGGTAAGGATTTGTTGCGCAACTTGCAGGCGGAAGGATCGTTCGATGGGGAGAACCTGACCGTTTCAACGGATTCGTTCGAAAATATCTCGGGGCTGTTCCGCTGCACCTTTGCCGAGGGTTGGCCCGATATCCGGCTCTCGAATATCGACGCGCTGCAAGGAGGTGACGAGTGGCACGGCGACGGACTGACCCACAGCGACGGCAGGCTGCTGGTCAACCTGGCGCACGAGGGAAAGCAGTTGCACCTGGTGAGTTCGTTGAACGGCGAGCGGGTAAACGAGCCGCTGTCCAGGCGGCAAACAGAATTGGTTACAGCCGGGCTACACTTTTGATTTAAGCCATCATGCATGTCCTTGACACCGCGTGGCAGTCGCTCGAACGCGAGTTTGATGTTGCGTGTTCCGCCGCGGCCCGAGCCGCCAGCGAGCGAACCACCGCCAATTTGAACCAGATTTTCCGGCGGCTGCGCCACTATGAAAATGAGGAGCAGTGGATCGGCGCGCTGCGGGATGGCGCTGCGCAGCATTCGGCTGCTTTTGGCATTTTCACCTTGAAAGATGGATCCGTGGTGCTGCGCGCTCAGCAGAACTTGCAGGCGGAAGAAGGTTTAAGATTTCGAGCGGCGGAGGCGAGCGCTTTCTCGGCAGCGATCGAGTCGCGCGATCCCGTTGTAGCGCTGCGCACGGCGGGCGAACTAGGGGCAGCGTTGCAGTCGAAAGACGCGGGCGCAGCGCGTTCACCTGTTTCCGATCGAAAATGGAGCGCGCGTCGTCGCAGTATTGCTCGGCGTGGAGAGCAAGGACTTTGATGTGAGTGCCCTGGAACTGATTGCCGGAATGGCAGCCGCGGTGCTCGAACGCCAATCGAACCAGGGGTTACATACGCAAATTGCACATGCGCAGATCGCGCTGGCGCCGCCGAAAACTGCCAGCAACGCGTTTCCGTCTTGGGCGAACCTCGATGCGAAACAACGCACCCTGCACACCAAAGCACAGCGTTTCTCGCGCGTCCTCGTGGCCGAAATGCAACTGGCACGGCCGGAGGCGTCCCGCGCTGGACGGGAACAAAGTAACATATATATGTTTTTGCGAACCGAAATCGATAGAGCGCGCGAGGGTTACCGGAAACAGTTCATGGCCGTCCCTTCCATGGTCGATTATTTGCACCTTGAACTGGTCGAAACCATGGCGGCCGGAGACGAAAGCAAGTTGGGAGCCGATTATCCGGGCCGATTGGTTTAGTCGCCGCCAAAGCTGCCTTTTTCTTGCGGCGCTGCTATGCGTTGCTCCGGGTGTTATTTGTTCAGCCACCTCGGCCACGGCTAAGGCAAAGTCAAAATACGCAAAGAAGGCCGCCCCCAAGCCGAAGGCAGTGGGCGCGGCGGCCTTGATTGCGGTCGCGCGGCATCAGCTTGAGCAGAATAATTTGCAGGCGGCGGTCGATTATGCGACTGAAGCTTCGGTGAAAGCGCCGGCCCTGGACGACTATGCACAGTACATCCGCGCGCAGGCAGAGTATGGCCTGAAGAATTACGCGGAAGTGGACAAGGCGGCGGCGCACATCTTTCAGCAACTGCCGCTTTCGCCTCTGACGGGTTCTGCCGCCGCTCTGGCCGTCCGCGCGGCGCTGGACGCGGACGATCCGAAGGCTGCGTTGCAACTGGTCAAGAAATACTACGACAAAATTCCGCAACCGGCGGGCGATGTGCTGCTGGCGCGCAGTTTTGAAGCTACTGGCGACTTGCCGCAAGCGGCCGAGTACTATCAGCGCGTTTACTACAACTATCCGACGGCGAGAGAGGCAACCGATGCCGCCAACGCCTTAGTGGACATCAAGAACCGCTTGGGTGAGGCCTATCCGCCTCCTATGGCCGATCGCATGTTAGGGCGCGCTGAAAAGCTGATTGCCGCAAAAAATCCACAGGCCGCCCGTATCGAATTAACCGCCGCTATTCCTCAATTGGGTGGCGTAGAACGGGACGTGGCGCGCGTACGTTTGGGCGAAGTGGATTTTCTGAGCGGCAATACCCAGGCGGCCATGGATTACTTGAAATCGCTCCAACTCGATGAGAGCGAGGCCGACGCCGAGCGCTTAAGCTACCTGATCCGCTGCGCTCGCAAACTCGACCGGAACGCGGATATCAAAGAGTACTTAGCCCATCTGGAGCAGCAGCACCCGACCTCCAAATGGCGGTTGGACGCTTTGATTTTTACCGCCGACCAGGCGCGCGTGGATAACGACCCGAGCACCTATCTGCCACTCTATCGCGCGTGCGCGGCCACCTTCCCCGGCGATTCCCGGGCGGCCTGGTGCCATTGGCGAGTTGCCTACGAGAGCTATCGGACGGATGCCGCCGACACCTACGACCTGCTGCGAAAACACATCGAGGAGTACCCGACCTCGCCCGATGCCAATAATGCTCTTTATTTCCTGGGGCGTTATGAAGAGCGCAGAAACCAGCTAGCGGTTGCGAAGGCGTGCTATCAGCAGCTCACAGCGCGCTTCCCGAATACGTATTACGCGATGATCGGTCGGGAGCGCCTGAAAAATGCCGAGGTTGCAGGCGCAATTCCGGACCCCGCCATGCTGCAATTCTTGCGAAGCATCGCCTGGCCTGCCACACCTGAATTCCCGAGCTTTACTCCGGGCGCGACTGCCCAAAAGCGCATTGCACGCGCGCAATTGCTTCAGCTTGCTGGGCTGACCGATTTTGCGGAAGGCGAATTGAAGTTTGGAGCCCGCAACGATGGAGAACAGGAGAACGTTTACGCCTATCAACTCGCTCGACAGGCGGCCGCACGCAACGCCCCGGATCAAGCGCTGCATTACATCAAAGCATACGTGCCGAATTATCTGTATATGCCGCTCGACCAGGCGCCTGCTTCCTTCTGGCAATTGGCGTTTCCGCTTCCATATCGCAGCGCGATTGATCGATATAGCCGGGCGCAGAGCCTCGATCCCTTTCTTGTAGCCGCACTGATCCGGCAGGAATCCGAATTCAATGTGCGCGTTATTTCGTACGCCAACGCCTACGGCCTGATGCAGGTCTTGCCGGCAAACGGCAGGCAACTGGCGCGTCATTTCGGGGTAAGGAGAATGCGCTCCAGCCAGTTATTGACGGTGGACCGCAATCTGCAGCTTGGGACCTATTACTTCCACAACCTGCTAAATTCGTTTGGCGGCCAGACGGAACTGGCGCTCGCCTCTTACAATGCCGGTCCAAGCCGTGCTAACCTTTGGCGCACCTGGGGGCCCTTTCGCGAGCCGGCTGAATTCATCGAAGCCGTTCCGTTTCATCAGACCCGCGGCTACATACAGATCGTGCTGCGCAATGCCGACGTCTACCATCATCTTTACGCTGGAAGCGTTCCCGACGTCCCTGCCTATCACCCCAAACCCGCTCCGAAAAAAAAGCTAAGAACGAAGCGGCGACGGGTACGCCCGCCATCGCCGTAGCGGCTCAACTTAAGGCTCCAGCTACAATCAACGGCATGCCAACCGCAATTGGCCAACCGGCCGGCAGTCAGCGCATTGCGCGCTTTAAAGAATCGGTGATTCGCGAGATGACCCGGCTTGCGCTCGAACACGGTGCGGTCAACCTGGCGCAAGGGTTCCCGGATTTCGCCGCTCCATCTGAAGTAAAGTCGGCGGCCCAGCGCGCCATCGCCGAAGACGTCAATCAGTACTCGATTACCTGGGGATCCAAGCCGTTTCGTAATGCCATTCGCGATTATTACCGCCGGTTTTATGCGCTGGATTTGGATCCCGAGCGCGAGATCACCGTTTGCTGCGGTGCCACCGAAGGCATGGTTGCCAGCATGCTCGCGCTCCTGAATCCGGGAGACGAGGTCGTGGTGTTCGAGCCGTTTTACGAAAACTATTGGCCCGATTCGCTGCTGAGCGGCAGGCTATCTGTAAATACGTTCCGCTGCGCGCTCCCGATTGGACGTTTTCGAAGGACGAGTTGCGCGCCGCATTTACCTCTCGAACGCGGGCTATGATCGTCAATTCGCCAAACAATCCCACTGGCCGAGTGTTTTCGCGGGAAGAGTTGACGCTCATCGGCGAACTCTGCAGCGAATTCGATTGCCTCCTGATCACCGATGAAATTTACGAGCACATCATCTTCGACGGCGAGCGCCACGTCCCGCCGATCACTCTTCCCGGTCTGCGCTAGCGCTGCGTTCTGGTAAATAGCTTAAGCAAAACGTTTTCGGTAACCGGCTGGCGAGTGGGTTGGGTGATTGCCTCGCCTGAAGCTTACGCATTCATCCGCAAGGTTCACGATTTTCTGACCGTCGGCGCAGCAAGTCCTTTGCAACAGGCGGGCGTCTCCGCTCTCGCTCTGCCGGATGCCTATTTTACGGAGCTTGCCAGCTCGTACCAGACGAAGCGGGATTTTCTTTGTGGAGTACTGGAACGTGCGGGTTTTCGCAACCTCGTTCCGAAAGGCGCGTATTACATACTATGCGATACGGCATCCTTCCCGTTCAAAGACGACATAGCATTTTGCAAACACCTGGTCGAAATCGCGGGAGTGGCGGCGGTGCCCGGATCCAGCTTTTTCTCGAATCCGAATCAGGGTTCTCGTTTGATTCGCTTTTGTTTCGCTAAGAAAATACAGACTCTGGAGGCAGCTGCTGAAAAATTATCGCGGCTCACCGGATGAAGGGAGACTTCGTTTGTTCTGCATCTAAGCGAAGTGTAGTTTCTGAATGTTTCGATCTGTTTCTTCTGTTCTGCTGAGCGCGGCGATGTTAGCTCGTATCCGCTGCTGCTGGAGGCGCAATCCTCGCGCATTCCAAATTCGATCGACGAAAACAATCTGCAAAGACTGCCGCACAACATACATCGTTTGGCGCAGAGCCGGTACGATCAGGGCATCGCGCCGCCCGATTTGGCGATGGAACACATGCAGTTACTGCTGACCCCCAGTTCGGAAAAGCAGGGCGCATTGGCGGCGTTTCTCGACAATGCGCATAATCCAGCTTCGCCGCAATATCACAAATGGCTTACTCCCCAACAGTTCGGCGAAATCTACGGCGTCGATGCGGAAGACGTACACAAAGTAAGTGCCTGGCTCGCCTCCCACGGCTTCGCTGTAACCTCAGTATCGAACTCGCGAATGGTAATCGAGTTTTCAGGAACGGCCGCCGAGGTACAGAGCGCCTTTCACACGGAGATTCATAAGTACGTCGTAAACGGCGATCGAGCATTGGGCGAATGCCAGCGATCCGCAGATTCCGGCCGCGCTCGCGCCTGTTGTCGCCGGCGTCACTACCCTCTACAACTTCCGCAAAGTCCCGCAGATTGCTCGCGTTCAGTCGAAGATAGCTGCGGCCACGAGTAGCGGCCCGCGCTTCTCCGGAGGAAATGGCAGTATGCGCTCGCGCCAGGCGATTTTGCCACAATCTACAACATCAATCCGGTTTATCAGAGCGGCATCAATGGCGCGGGCACAACCATCGCCGTAGTAGGGCGAAGCAACATCAAACCGCAGGATATCGCTGATTTCCGGAATGCCTTCGGCCTTGCGGCGAATCCCCCGCAGGTGATTGTCAATGGGACCGACCCGGGCGTAGTCAGCGGCGATGAAGAGGAAGCAGTGCTTGATACCTCGTGGTCGGGAGCGATCGCGCCCGCGGCCGCAGTGAAACTGGTGGTATCGGCCTCGACGAACACAACCGATGGCGTGGATCTCTCCGAAGAGTACATCATCGACAACAACCTTGCCGATGTGATGACGGAGAGCTACGGGGATTGCGAAGCCAATTACAAAAACACGGAAGCGCAGTTTTATTCTTCGCTCGCGGCACAGGCGGCAGCCGAGGGAATCACCTACACTGTGGCTGCAGGCGATTCCGGCGCCGAGGGCTGCGACGATCCAGGTTCCGAAACCGTCGCTACGGGCGCGATTTCAGTGAATGTGCTCGCCTCCACTCCGTATAACGTCGCGGTCGGCGGAACGCAACTCAACGAGGGTGGGAATTACAGCGCCTATTGGGGTGGGTCGAATAATGCGGATGGCTCGTCCGCTCTGACCTACATTCCGGAAGACGTTTGGAACGAAAGCTGTACAGCGGCTGCGTGCGGCGCGAACGCGAGTATCTACGCGGGTTCCGGTGGAAGGAGCACGATTTTCGCCAAGCCGTCCTGGCAAACTGGAGTCACTGGTATTCCCGCGGATGGTGCTCGCGATCTCCCCGATATCGCCATGACCTCCGCCAGCCACGACTACTATCTGATTTGCCTCGATGGCTCCTGCACCGAGAAACGCGGAGGCGCATACTTTTCCGGCGTGAGCGGAACCTCTGCGCCTACTCCTTCGTTTGCGGGAATTATGGCGCTGATCGTTCAATACACCGGAGCGCGTCAAGGCCAGGCGAATTACAAGCTATATAAGTTGGCCTCCGGTGAATCGCTCGCGGCATGCAATGCCTCGAACACTTCGGCCCTTCCCGCGTCGGGTTGTATCTTCAACGATGTCACCTCCGGCAACAACGCCGTTCCGGGTCAACTAGGCTATGGAACCAGCGGCGCTGATTACTCCGCGGGTGTTGGCTATGACCTTGCATCGGGCTTGGGTTCGGTCAACGTCAGAAATTTGGTGTTCGACTGGAACGGCGTCCCTTCCGGGGGAAGCGGCACACAGGTCAGTCTGTGGATCGATTCGCCGTCCTCCGCCAATTCCACCGTGCTTGGACAGACTACTTTTTATGGCTGGGCCCTAACCAACAACAGTCCGATCGCGAGTGTCAACATTTCAATCGATTCCGTTCCGTACGGTGCGGCAACGTATGGCGTAACGCGCACAGATGTATGCGCGGTGTATACCAGCAGCAGTTGTCCAGGCGTCGGCTGGTCTTTCCCTTTCGATACTTCGCTTCTTGCTGACGGAAGTCACACCTTTGCAGCCACGGCGCAGGCTGCCAACGGACAGGTCTACACCAACTCCACTACATTTTCGGTAGCGAATTGGACCGCTTCGAATCCCATGCTGATCGTTCATCGATTCGCCGGGAGCGAATAGCCCGGCATTTAGCGGGATCGCCAGTTTCGCCGGGTGGGCGATCGACAATCTATCCGCGATTGCGCAAGTTGCGGTGTCGGTGGACGGAGTCTCCTATGGTCTCGCGCAATACGGCGTCGGCCGTCCCGACGTGTGCGCGGTTTATCCGAATTACGCCGGATGCCCGAACGTAGGCTGGAGCCTTTTGCTGGATACGACGCATCTGTCCGACGGTCGTCACACGTTGGCCGTGACTCCGGTTACGACCGGCGGGCAACACGCTACCACCGTTGCTGCGTTTACCGTTTCGAACACGCCGTCGAATGTGATCACGCTTTCGGTGGATCAGCCCAACGCGCAAAGCGCGCCGTTCAGCGGTCTTGCCGGATTCGGCGGTTGGGCCCTTGGAACTTCGCAGCCCATCACCACGATGGCGGTTACGATCGATGGCGTTTCGTATGGAAACGCAGTGTATGGTGCCGCGCGTCCCGACGTTTGCAGCCTGTTCTCAAACCGGCCTTCCTGTCCGAATGTCGGCTGGAATCTCGCCTTCGACACCACGCAGTTGCCAAATGGTCTGCACATTTTGGGAATCAAAGCGTTTCACCGCCGCCGGTCAGTTTGTTTCGGGCGTCCGCAATTTCACCGTGGCAAATCCTTCGAGCGCCAGCCCGGTGCTCGTCTATTTCGATTCCCCCGGCCCGCAAAACTCAATCGTGTTCGGCACCGCGGGCTTCCGAGGTTGGGCGATCAGTAATGCGAGCGTTAAGAATGTAGCCATTGCCATCGATGGCATCCCCTATGGAACCGCAGCCTACGGCGCCCCGCGCCCGGACGTTTGCGCCGCCTACGCGAATGCGGCTAATTGTCCGAACGTGGGCTGGGCTTTCCCGATTGACACCACGCAGTTCGCCGATGGCCCGCACACCGTCACCGCAACTGCCACCGTGCCCGAGTCCTCCGGTACGTATATCGGCGCCGTATCGTCGACCTTTACCGTGGTGAACTGGAGCACTTCGAATCCAATGAAGCTGAACTTTGATTCCCCCAATGCACAAAGCGGGCCGTTTAGCGGCTCAGTCAGCATCGGCGGTTGGGTCATCGATACACAAGCCCCTATCACCCAGGTTTCGGTAGCGGTCGACGGCATTCCGCTCGGAAACGCGAATTCCGGAGTTCTGCGCAATGATGTTTGCGCCGTTTTCCCCGGTTCGATTGGCTGCCCGAATGTCGGTTGGAATTATCTGCTCAACACCGCCCTCTTTCCGGATGGCACGCACACGCTGGCGGTAACCGGAATGACTGCAGGTGGCCAGAACTCGACATTTACAACGAGTTTCACCACCGCGAATGGATCTTCCACTCCAATTCATATCAATATCGATACCCCAAACTCATCGCAAATCTTGGCCGGCATCTCGCCCATCGGCGGCTGGGCGCTCGATACAAATGGCGCGGCAATCACAAGCGTCGACATTCTGGTCGATGGTGAAACCCTCGGTTCGGGAATATATGGCGGTGCCCGCGCCGACGTGTGTGCGCACTTCACCACGGCTGGCGGCTGCCCGAACGTGGGTTGGAATTATGAGTTGAACACCACAGGATTCGCAAACGGCGGCCATACCTTACAGGTGCGCGCCACTGCCTCCGACGGCCAGCAATATACCGTGAGCTAGCTGGCTTTGATATCGGCAACCAGCCCTAAGCGCGATTGATCAGGCTCGCCACATACCCGGCGCCGAACCCGTTATCGATATTCACCACAGTCACATTGCTCGCGCAGCTATTCAACATGCCAAGCAACGCCGCAATGCCGCCGAAACTCGCTCCATAACCCACGCTCGTCGGCACCGCAATGACCGGGCACCCGACCAAGCCGCCAACCACGCTCGGCAACGCGCCCTCCATACCGGCGCATACAATCACTACTTTCGCGGTCATCAGCCGCTCCCGCTGATGCAGCAGCCGGTGAATACCCGCGACGCCGACATCGCAAATCGAGTCGACTTCATTGCCCATGGTCTCGGCCGTAAGCTGCGCCTCTTCGAGCACCGGAATATCGCTCGTGCCGGCGCATACCATCGCGATTTTTCCCCTTCCTGAAATCGTGCGGTCCCGCCACACCCGAATCACGCCGGAAGCAGGGAAGTACTCGCTTTCTTCCGACAGAGCGCTCACTCGCGCGGCCATCTCCTCCGTCGCCCGCGTCACCAGCAGGTTTCGCGATTTCTTGAGCAACGCTCCCGCAATCTGCGCCACTTGCTCGGCCGTCTTCCCCTTGCCCAGAATCACTTCCGGCATGCCGTGGCGGACCGCGCGGTGATGATCGACCTTCGCAAAGCCGAGATCCTCAAACGGCAGATCGCGCAATTTATCAAGCGCGCTTGAAACTGAAGTCTCGCCTTTTTGCACGCGGTTCAGAAGTTCTTCGAGTTGCTGAGGGCTCATGATGTTTTTTTGAACGGGACCTGCATCCCCTAAAATGGTAACTGTTACCCAACCAAATGCCTCGCTTCTGGACACGTCTGCGCCTCACCTTGGACATGATCAAGTTCGAGCACTCTGTCTTTGCGTTGCCTTTTGCCTTAACGGGCGCGCTGCTCGCCTGGCGCTCCACCGGCTTCCAAACAACGGATCTTCTCCGGCGGTTCGGCTGGATTATCGTCGCTATGGTGGCCGCCCGCTCTGCCGCGATGGCTTTCAACCGGCTGCTCGACGCCAATATCGACAGCCGTAACAAGCGTACTGCTCAACGCCATTTACCGGCCGGATTGCTCTCGCCCCGCTTTGCCTGGGGCTTTACCGTGGTCTGCTGCCTCGTTTTCGTCTGGGCCGCCCGCGAACTTGGGCCTCTGTGCTTAGCGCTCGCACCGGTTGCTCTCGCAATTCTCTTTTTTTATTCATTCTGCAAGCGCTTCACCCTCTTCTCCCATCTCATCTTGGGATTCTGTTTGGGCATAGCTCCCGCCGCCGCCTGGATCGCGATTCGCGGCTCGCTCGATCTGCGAATCTTATGGCTGACAGCGGCAGTGATGTTCTGGACCGCCGGATTCGATGTGATCTACGCCTGCCAGGATTTCGAATTCGATTGTGTTGAGGGCCTATGCAGTATCCCAAAGCGTTTCGGCATCGCTCGCGCACTGCTGATTGCAAAGATCCTGCACTTCGCGATGATCTTCTGCCTGCTGGCCCTGATAGTCTCCTTCCATCTCGGCCTTTTGAGCTGGCTCGGAGTCTTGGCCGTCCTGGCCTTGCTGCTTTACGAGCACGGTCTTGTGAAGCCGCACGATCTTTCTCGCGTTAACGCCGCGTTTTTCACCGTAAATGGCTACGTCAGCGTGCTGTTTTTTGTGTTCTGGGCCGCCGACATTCTCCTCTTTCCGCGCTAAGGACCTTTCAAATGATTTCAACTCCCAAACCCGCTTCTTCTCCGGTGATTGAAGATCGCCGCCTGCATCCCATCCTCGAAAAAGTGGAAGCGCGCCAGCGCCTCAGTTACGAAGACGGGGTCACCATGTTTCGCAGCTCTGACATTCTGGCGCTCGGCTATTTGGCGAATCTGGTCCGCGAGCGCATGCACGGCGACGTCACCTATTTCAACGTAAATCGCCATATCAATCCCACCGATGTGTGCGTCGCCAGTTGCCGTTTGTGCGCCTTCGGCAAGAAAGCCAAAGATCCCACGGCCTACACAATGTCGCTCGAACAAGTTTGGGACGTCGCGGGTAAGGGATACGCCGAAGCCGTCACGGAGTTCCACATCGTCGGCGGCCTTCATCCCGAGCTCGGCGTCGACTGGTTCTGTCAAATGATTGCGGGACTCAAGCAGCGCTATCCCGGCGTTCATCTTAAAGCGTTCACAATGGTGGAAGTCGCCTATCTCGCTAAGCGCGCGAAAATATCCATTCGCGAAACATTGGAGCGCCTCAAAAGCGCCGGCATCGACTCCATGCCCGGCGGAGGTGCCGAAGTCTTCTCAGAACGCGTACGGCGCATTATTTGCGATCACAAAATCGATGGCTCGGAGTGGCTCGAGACCGCCCGCACCGCTCACCAGATCGGGCTCAAGAGCAACTGCACCATGCTCTACGGCCACCTGGAAACCGCCGAGGACGTATCCGATCACTTGGTGAAGCTCCGCGCCTTACAGGATGAAACCGGCGGCTTCGTAACGTTCATTCCGTTGGCCTTTCACCCGGAAAATACCGCACTGGCGCACCTTCCGAAAACGACAGGTTTTAACGACCTGAAGCAGATCGCTATTGCCCGGCTCATGCTGGACAATATCTCGCATATCAAGGCGTATTGGATCATGATGACGCCCGGCGTAGCCCAAATCGCGCAACGCTTTGGGGCGAACGACGTGGATGGAACCGTCGTGGAAGAGAAGATTTATCACGATGCCGGCGCGACCACTAGCCAGCATTTGCGCCGTCAGGATCTCCTGCGTTTGATCCGGGAAGCGGGCCGGGAACCGGTGGAGCGTGACACAGCCTATCGGCCCGTTCAGCGGGCAGAAACTGCATTTACTGTGCTTGTGTAACCGGCTACTTGGCTGCTTCGACGCCAACGTTGCCGCGAAAAAAACTCACGATCCGCTGAAACACGCCCGGCCGTTGCGGCCGCCGCGGTTCGGCATCCATTCCTGCCGTGTGCTTGCCGGCAACCAGATCGCGTAAGTAGCTTTCCGGCGAGCAAACCGCGCCTTCCTGTGCCATTCCGGCCAGCCACTGTTTGCCGGCCTCGTCCACGCTGCGCAAGGCATGCAGGTCCAGGGTCAACTGCCGTTTTCCCAAAGTGGTTTTCGCGGTCCGCCAGCAGCCGCTCAAATCCGCCACGTCGCCTTCCGTCAGATCTCCCATTAGTTGTAGGCGGCAGGCGGCGATCCCGTCGTGAATGTAATACCGAAACTTTTGGGTGCGAACCAGGCTGCTGCCGCGCTTGGCCGTACTTTCTGAAGCCCCAACCGGCTTGACAGGCCCTTTGCCTGGAATATCACGCATATCAAATACGTTGGATTACGTTCGGCCTCGGCGCGTTCCAGCTTTTTCGGTGCGAGTCCCGGAACACCACGAGAGTATCACGAACCAGCCCCGTCCGGGCAGATTAATGAATTGTCCGGGTTTTTCGGTTCATGTAATCCATAAGCAGATAATTGCCTAGTGTGTACGGGGTGGTGAAGTAGGCCTTCCCCCGGCACATCTGCGTCACCTTCTGCACGAATTGCACCAGTCCGAAATCGCTGGCCAGCATGAACGTATTAATCAGAATGCCGCGCTTCTTGCAGCGCGCCACTTCTTCGAGCGTCTGGCTGATCACCAGCGGGTCCAGGCCGAAGGCGTTCTTGTAAATTCGTCCGTCTTCGAGTGTGAGCGCGGAAGGCTTGCCGTCGGTGATCATGATGATCTGTTTCATGTCCTTCTTTTCCTGCGTAAGAAGCCTCTGTGCCAGGATTAGCCCGTCGCGCGTGTTCGTATAATACGGGCCCACCTGTACGCGCGCCAGATCCGCCAGGCGCAATTCCTCGGCCGAATCATGAAACAAAACGCAGCGCAGTGAATCCCCCGGATATTGCGTCCGAATCAGATGAGAAAGCGCCAGAGCCACCTTCTTTGCAGGCGTAAATCGGTCTTCTCCGTAGAGGATCATGCTGTGGCTGCAATCGAGCATCAGCACCGTTGCGCAAGAACTCTGATACTCCGATTGATGCACCTGGAGATCGGCATATTCCAGGTTGAGCGGAAGCTTTAACCCCTCCCGTGAAATCGCCGAAAACAACGTCGCGCTGATATCCAGGTTCAGCGTATCCCCGAACTCGTAAGCTTTAGCGCCGCCGCTCGCGTCCACGCCCGTCGCCAGATCCCGCGTGTCGTGCGCTCCGAAACTCGATTTGCCCAGGGAACCCAACAAATCCTTGAGGGTTTTGAAACCGAGAAAATCGATCGCCTTGTCCGTCACTTCGAACTGCATCTGTCCTTCCGGGCCGCCTTGCGACCCTGGCGCGGAAGGTGTCTCCGAACTCTCTGTTTCCGTGTTTACGTACCCGGCTTGCTCCAGCTTGTCGATTAGATTTTGAATTAATTGCTCCCGCTGCTGGGAAGACATCTCCTGCAAACGCTGGCGCATCTGTTCCATCTGCTCAGGGCTGAAGAGTTCACCGCTTTCGAGCGCCCGCTGGATCGCTTCTTTCAGGTTTTCGAGCGTGTGCTCATTCATCTCGGTGAACTGCATGTACGGGTTCTGATAACCGCTTTGCAGAAAGAAATCCGAAAGCGCCCGCAGCAGATCGTCCATCTCGATGCCGAGATCCTCTTCTGAAAACTTTGAATACGAGATCCGCCTCATAAGTCTCAACGGGCCACTAGCCACACCACGATTAATTCAAATTCCTCCGCCCCCCGCCACCACCGCCCCGCCGCGGATCGAACCCGCGGTTCCGCTCGTCTCGCTCTTCCCGCGTCCGCTCTTCCCGCCCCGAACGTTCCCCAGCCACAAACGCCAGTTCCTCGTTCCGGCTGATCCGCTTATGCGCATACAAGCCTTCCAAAATGAACTCACCCGCCGAAGCCCGCAACGCATCGCTCTCGCTTTCACCCAGCCCCAGCTTTTTTGTTGACGCCAGCAAATCCTGAAGTTTGCTCAGCTCCGCGATCATGAGAGCCGCCGGCAAATCCTCATCCAGCCGCAGCGTGCCGCCTAGTTCGAACCACTGAATCACCGCTCTCAAATTGGCCCCGTCCAAATACGAATGGAACACTTTCCCGACGGCGCTCCGGATCAGTTCGCGTCCCACCGCATCGCCGCCCTTCAGTTCGCCTTCATACTCCAGTTCCAGCTTGCCGGTAATCGACGTGAGCGCTGCATAGATATCCAGAATGCGCGGCACCGCCTCATTCTCCTTGGCCTTCAATGCCCGGCGTTCCGCGTTCGATATTGCGTTCTCCAGCACCGTGATCGGCAGGCGCTGCGAAACTCCGGAGCGCTTATCCACCCGCTTGTCTTCCCGTGCCAGGAAAGCAATTTGCTCGATCACTTCATGGATATACGGAGGCACTTCAACCGCTACTGGCGATCGCCGCCGCGTCCACGCTTCCTGTTTCGTGATCGCGACACCTTGTTCGACCGTCAAGGGATAATGTGTACGAATTTCGCTGCCAATACGGTCCTTCAGTGGCGTGATGATTTTGCCCCGCGCCGTATAGTCTTCCGGATTGGCCGTAAACACCAGCATCACGTCGAGCGGCAGACGTACCGGATACCCCTTAATCTGCACGTCGCCTTCCTGCATAACGTTGAACAACCCGACTTGCACCTTTCCCGCAAGATCCGGCAGTTCGTTAATCACGAAAAGCCCGCGATTCGCGCGCGGTACCAGGCCGTAGTGGATCGTCAATTCGTTGCCGATGGTGTGCCCGGTGCGAGCCGCCTTAATCGGGTCGATATCGCCAATCATATCCGCGATCGTTACATCGGGCGTCGCCAGTTTTTCTACATAGCGGTCTTCCGCCGGCATCCAGGCGATCGCCGTTTCGTCGCCTTGAGCCGCTACTGTGTCGCGGCATTGTTTGCAGATAGGCCGCAGCGGATGATCGCGTATCTCGCAACCTGCGATATAAGGCATCTGCGGGTCGAGCAGACGCGTGAGCATCCGAGCCAGACGTGTCTTCGCCTGCCCCCGCAACCCGAGCAGAATGAAATTGTGCCGCGACAGGATCGCGTTCACTACTTGCGGTATGACGGTATCTTCATAGCCCATCACCCCGGGAAACAAAGGCTCTCCGCGGTCCAGTTTGCAGAGCAGATTCGTCCTCAGCTCTTCCTTAAGCGTTCGGTCGGGCTGTAGTTGGTCAAAAAATCGGCTGGCGCGCAGCGCGCCGAGCGTCCGGGGCAAGTCGAAATTGGGCATGGAGTAGACTCGCGGAGCGTTTTCAGTCACAAGTCTATCAGCGAATCCTCGAGCGTGCCCCAAACCTGCCGCTCATCTCGTGGCTCTTCTAATGTGATATGTTCTCGATTCAATGGGTAGCCGGGAAGCAACCGCAGCCAACTATCAGATGAACTGGCGCAAGCTGCAGCACGTGGGCCTGAACGCGTATGAAGCACGCTCCTATCTGGTCTTAATGGGGCATCCGCGCTTTAAGGCGCTCGAACTCGCGACTCGCGCCCACGTGCCCCGGCAGAAAATCTACGAGGTGTTGGACAGCCTGGTCGAAAAGGGCTTTGCGCAGGTCGTTCAGGAGAAAACGAAATTATTCTCCGCCATTGATCCCAGCATCGCCATTCCCAGCTATTTGGCTCGGCGTACAAAAATTCTGCAAAACGAGCTCACCGAGCAGGCGCGCCTCGCCAGCGGCCTCATCGAGGATCTGCGTGGAGCTTTTTTGGAGGGTCAGGACGGGCAGGGTGCTCTTGATTTTCTGAGCCTAGTCAATGATCCCACTCAGACCGCCATTCAATACCGGCGGATGCTCACCTCCGTCCAGCAGCATTACGTCGAGTTCGCGCGCCCGCCATTTGCGGTGGACCCGCTCGATGAACTACTCGTAAAGGAAGCCGTTTCGCGCGGCATACGAGCCCGTTTGCTAATCGAAGCCGGCCAGATCGATGCCGAATACCGCTCGCGCCTCCATGAATACCGGCAGGCGGGGGTCGAAATTCGCTTCCTCAATCGCCTGCCGCTCAAGCTGGCGCTCTTCGATAGCCGGCGGGGCTTGGTAGCGCTTCTCGATCCGGTCTTAACGCGCCCTTCTTGGACCTCTGTCGTCTTCGAGCACGATGGTTTTGCCGAAGCCATGGCTGGACTATTCGATAGCTATTGGAGCCGTGGCACGGCCGAACTGGACCCTCAGGCCGTCCCCGCTTAACGCAGTTGCAGCAACGCTGTGTCCCGGTCCAAAAACTGAATCGCCCGTATTCCCAGCAGCTCCGCACCCTGCACGTTCTCAATCCGGTCGTCCAAAAATAGCGTGCGTTCCGGAGTCGATCCCAAGCCCGCCAGGCAATGCTCGTAAATCGCCGGCTCCGGCTTCACTGCATGAACATCGAAGGAAAGGGTGACCTGGTCAAACGCCCCCAGCCGGTCCGTCTTAGTCTTTATCGCGTCGCCTAAGTCCCGCGGCATATTGGAAAGAATTGCCACCCGCTTCTTTGCAGAGCGCAGTTGATCGATCCAATCCCACACCGGTTCATCGAACCGCATCCAGCTTGCGGAGTCTAAATCGGTCAGCTTGTCGATCAGCGAAGCATCGATGTTTGCCCCCGACTGCTGCATTATCTCCATCCAGTATTCGGGTCCGGTGAGAGCTCCGCGATCGTACTCGATCCGGTTCGCCCAATACAGTTCGCTAAATTGCTCAACTGTCACGCCGAGTAGGCTTGCCAGTTTCGCCTGGTCCGCATCCGTTTGATGCGTCACCAGCACGCCGCCAAAATCAAAAATTATTGAATCGAAGTCGTTAACGAGCGCCATCAGTCACGTGTTCACGGCGGCTGCGGATCTCGCGAATCGCGTAAATGCGCCGGCCCTGACTCTCGAAATAGGTTCTCATAAGAACCTCGCCGATCAGGCCGGTGCTGAACGCCATCAAGCCCGACATCCACAGCAGCGCTCCCGCAATCAGCAGGGGACCGTGCTCGGCAATAATGTCGTGCCCGGCGATCTTGCTCACCATCATCCAGAGCAGCAGTACGCTTCCCACCCCGATACCGAGCAGCCCCCACTTCCCGAAGAAATGCATGGGACGCGTTAAGTAGCGCAGCAGGAACTTGATAGTGAGAATGTCGAAAAAGACCCGGAACGTGCGGCCCAACCCATAGTGGGAGACGCCGTTCGGGCGCTCAATATTCTTGATCGGAACTTCCGCCACCCGCGCCCCGTAAAAGCTGGCGAGCGCAGGAATGAAGCGGTGCAATTCGCCGTAAAGATTGATATCTTTCAGTACTTCCGCTCGGTACGCCTTGAACGTTGTTCCGAAATCATGCAATTCGACGCCGGAGGCGCGCTTCATCATCCAATTAGCGATGCGCGAAGGAATCTTCCGCGTCATAGCGTTGTCCACGCGGTGCTTGCGCCATCCGCTCGCGATGTCGTAGCCCTCTTCAATTTTCTCGAGCAGCACCGGGATGTCTTCCGGGTCATGCTGCAGGTCCCCATCGAGCGAAACTACAATGTCACCTTGCGCTTCATCGAACCCGGCCGCCAATGCCGCCGTCTGGCCGAAATTCCGCCGTAACCGCAGGACCTTAAGATGGCCATCGATTTCCACCAGGTTGGCGAGTAAATCGAAGCTGCGGTCGGTCGAAGCATCGTCCACGAAAATGATTTCATAGGAGCGCTGCAAGCCTTCGAGCACGGTTGTAAGCCGGTCATACAAAGGCAAAATTGCAGGTTCCTCATCATGGATGGGGATCACAATTGATAACATGCCGGGAAACCCTAGTGTACCGGAAAATGCACCAAGGATACCTGCACGAGGTCTTCCCACGTCGATCTTTCGGTCGCCTGCTAAAATAAAGGTACAGCGAAAAGCATTACTTAACTCACCGCGCTGCAATCACTTGCGCCGTAAGTTACCGCTGGCAGGAGTTCCATTTGGCTGATCAAAATCCACCGAACGACGGTACTTTGTTTCCACCGCCGGGCGATCCCAAGAATCTCATCCCGATCAACATCGAAGACGAGATGAAGCGCTCGTACCTCGATTACGCGATGAGCGTGATTGTGGGCCGCGCGCTTCCTGACGTCCGCGACGGACTCAAACCTGTGCATCGCCGCATTCTCTTCGGGCTGCACGAAATGGGGCTGCACTTCAATCGCCCCACGCGGAAATGCGCCAAAATCGTCGGCGAAGTTTTGGGCAAATACCACCCGCACGGCGACGCTCCTGTTTACGATTCGCTGGTCCGCATGGCGCAGAGTTTTTCGCTGCGTTATCCGCTCATTGATGGCCAGGGAAATTTCGGTTCCGTTGACGGCGACCCTCCGGCAGCGATGCGGTACACCGAGGCTCGCCTTTCCAAAATTGCTGGCATGCTGCTTGAGGACATCGACAAAGAAACCGTCGATTTTCGTCCAAATTATGATGACAGCGAGCACGAGCCCGAGGTCTTGCCGACTCGCGTGCCTAACCTGCTGATCAATGGTTCCTCCGGTATTGCGGTCGGCATGGCCACCAATATTCCGCCGCATAACCTGACCGAGATCATCAACGCCACCATTGCACTGATAGACGATTCGCATACGCCCCTGGCCAAGATTATCGAAATGGTGCCCGGCCCGGATTTCCCGACCGGCGGGTTTATTCTTGGTCGTCAGGGCATTTACGATTACTTCACCAGAGGCCGCGGCAGCATTAAGCTGCGCGCCAAAGCAGCGATCGAAAAGAACGGCAAGGAGCGCGAGTCGATCGTGGTCACTGAAATTCCGTTCCAGGTCAATAAAGCCCGGCTCCTTGAACACGTAGCCGCGCTGGTTTCAGACAAGAAGATCGAAGGAATTTCCGACGCGCGTGACGAAAGCGATCGTGACGGAATGCGTATCGTTTTCGATTTGAAACGTGGCGAACAAGCCGAAGTCGTCCTGAACAACCTGTATAAGCAAACGCAAATGCAGGTGAACTTTGGCGCCATCATGCTTTCGATCGTGAACGGCCAGCCTCGCGAACTCGGTCTCATCGATCTCATCAAACGCTTCATCGAGCACCGCGTAGATGTGGTCCGCCGCCGCACCGATTACCTGCTGCGTAAAGCCCGGGACGAAGAGCACATTTATCTCGGCTTCCAAAAAGCACTCGACCATCTCGACGCCGTTATTGCACTCATTCGCGCCTCGAAAACTCCCGCGGAAGCACGCGGCGGCTTGATCACCACGTTCGAATTTTCCGAACGCCAGGCGCAGCGCATCATCGAACTGCAACTCCAACGGTTGACCGGTATGGAGCGCGAGAAGATTCTCGAACGCCTGGCCGAACTGCAGCGCGCCATCGCGGAGTACTTGGAAATTCTCGGTTCCGAACAAATCCTGCGCGGCCTGATCGTTAAGGAGCTCAAAGAAGTTCAAAAGGACTTCGGCGACGAGCGCCGTACTCAGATCATCGAAGACACCGGCGAGATCCGGCTCGAAGACCTCGTGCAGATGGAAGATGTCGCGGTGACGGTTTCGCGCGGCGGCTATCTGAAACGCACCTCAGTAGATACCTACCGGCGGCAGTCCCGCGGCGGCAAGGGCCGCATCGGCATGGGGACGCGCTCCGAAGACGTAGTCGATCATCTGATCATCGCCTCTACACATGCCTACCTCCTGATCTTTACCAACAAAGGCCGCGTCTACTGGCTCAAAATCTACGAAATCCCCGACGCCGGCACGACCGGCAAGGGCAAGCACATGACTGGGCTGATTAATCTTCAGCCGGATGAAACCGTCAAGGCGTTTCTGCCGGTGAAAGAATTCACCGCCGGCCAGTTCATCGTGATGGTAACGCGCCAGGGTGTCATTAAGAAATGCGAGTTAACCGAGTTTGATAACCCTCTGGCGCGCGGCATTATTGCGGTCGCTCTCGACGAGGGCGACGAGTTATTAGGCGCTGCCATCACCACTGGGGATAAGTACATCTTCCTCGGTTCGCACGAAGGCATGGCCATCCGCTTCCGCCAAGACGAAGTTCGCGCCATGGGACGGCAGGCTCGGGGCGTCCGCGCCATGGATCTTGAAAAGGGCGACTCTCTGATCGGTCTTGAAATCATCGACGAGAACGGCCTGATTCTTTCGATCTCCGAAAACGGTTACGGCAAGCGCACCCCCTCGGCCGATTACCGCCTCACCGGCCGCGGCCGTAAGGGCGTCATCAATATGAAGACCACCGCCAAGGTCGGCAAAGTGGTCGCTGTTCTTTCGGTGCGAGAAGTGACCGATCTGATGATCATCACGAAAGACGGCAAGATCATTCGTCTCGAATCCGGCGAAATCCGCCAGGCCGGACGTTCCACCCAGGGCGTCCGTCTGGTGCGCATGGAAGAAGGCGACCAGGTCGCTGCTGCTTCCACTATCCCTGAACCCGAAGAGGACCCGAATAAGAACGGCGACTTGCCGCTTCAGTAACAAACCGGTTCTATACTCGAAGCATGGCAGCGCTAGTGACCATTTCGGGCACTACGGATAACTACGAGGCCGCAGGTCTCGAAGGGAAACAGGAGCGGCCTGTTTGCAGAGTTGCGAGCGCTGCACCGCATCATCGTGGCCTATTCCGGGGGCGCCGATTCCGCCTATCTCGCCTGGGCCGCGCACCGCGCGCTGGGCGAGAACATGATTGCCATTACCGCGGATTCCGCTTCTATTCCGGCTTCCCATAAACGGGCCGCCGAACAATTTGCGGCCGAATGCGGCTTTCGCCACGAGTACATCGCAACCCACGAATTTGAAAATCCGGATTACGTCAAGAACGACAAAAATCGCTGCTTTCATTGCAAGGACGAACTGTTTCAGCGTTTGGAAGCCTATGCCGCGCAGTCGGACTTCACTCACATCGTCTATGGCGTGAATTTCGACGATCTGGGCGATTACCGTCCCGGCCAGCAAGCCGCCCAACAACACGACGTAAAAGCTCCGCTGGTCGACGCGCAGCTCACCAAAGCTGAAATCAGGGAGCTCTCGCGCCGGGCCGGACTTTCCACTTGGGACCGCCCCGCCGCCGCCTGCCTCAGCTCGCGTGTGCCCTACGGCACCCCCGTTACTGTTGAAACGATCCGCACCATTGAAGACGGGGAAGAAGCGATCCGGGCACTCGGGTTCAAACAATTCCGCGTTCGATTCCATGGCGAACTGGCTCGTATCGAAATCGCCAAAGACGAGCTCCCGAACGCGCTTTCGCCCGAAATGGCGTCTGCCTTTACCCGTATCTTTAAAGATCTCGGCTTTCTCTACGTCACCTTGGATTTGGAAGGTTACCGCCAGGGATCGCTGAACGCAGCGTTAAAACAGTAAAGTGTCCGGTCGAATAATTGTTTTCCTGACGCTTCTGGCTTTTTCGGGAGCGGCTCAATCGCAGGGGCCGCAAATCTACCAAACGAACTGTGCGCGCTGCCATGACTCGGGGAAGGCCCAGCGGATTCCGTCGCGCGCCGTCCTGTCGCAATTACCCTCCGCGGGAATCGTTAGCGCTTTAACTTCCGGGGTCATGCGGGAGCAAGGTTCCCGCCTCACGCCGGAGGAACGGAAAGCCGTGGCGGATTGGCTGTCAAAGGCAGCCCCACCGGAGCTTCGAAACCCGAAACCTGCCAGGTGCAACCGTCCGCGGCGGGACCGGATTGGCCAAATTGGGGGAACGAACTCAACAACGCGCGCTACCAAACGAACTCGGGACTGACCGCTGAACGACGTGCCCCGGCTTAAGCTCAAGTGGGCCTACGGGGTCGCAAACACAAACGACGATGCGCTCGCAACCCGCTGTGTATAAAGGAGTTATTTATTTGGGTGCGGTGAACGGGCCGCTTGTGGCGCTCGATGCGGCGACCGGCTGCCTCCGCTGGTCCGCCCCGGTCAAGGGAGTTCGTTCCGCAATTTCTATCGGTCGCGCCGCGGGAGTCGACGCGCTTTTCTACGGCGATGCCACTGGAACCGAGCATGCCGTCGCCCTCTCGGACGGGAGGGAGCTGTGGAACCGGAAGATCGCCGACCATCCGACCGCGATAATTACCGGCGCCTCCGCGTATTACGACGGACGGCTTTACGTGCCGCTGGCCTCCTACGAGGAGGTTGCGGTGCTGTCTCCCGGATATCACTGCTGTACCTTTCGCGGGAGCGTCACAGCGCTCGATACAACGGCCGGAAACGGTTCTGTGGCAGAGCCCATACCATCGATCGAGCCGCGGAGCCTCGGGTGCGGCCATCTGGTCGGCCCCAACGCTCGACCCGGCGCACCACGCGCTCTATGTCACCACCGGCGACAACTACTCCGAGCCCGCCAGCGATACCAGCGACGCCGTGCTGGCCTTCGATCTCGCATACCGGAAAACGGCTCTGGTCGCACCAGTTTACCCAGGGCGACGCCTATAACGTGAAGGCGCTCGGTCCCGGTAAGGATTACGATTTCGGCGCTCCGGCCATCCTGGTGACCCTCACAGACGGCAAACGCGCTCTCTTACTGAGCGAGAAGTCAGGTATGGTGTACGCCGTCGATCCCGATGCCGGGGGTAAGCAGCTATGGGAAGCGCGGGCCGGCCGCGGCGGTCCTTTGGGCGGCATCGAATGGGGAGCCGCGAGCGACGGTCACACCTTCTATGTCTCGCTGTCGGACGTGACCATCCGGGTGGAAGGCAAGCCGCCGAAACTCGTACTTGACCCAAAGGCCGGAGGCGGCCTGATCGCGTATGAGGCGGCTACCGGCAAGGTGCTCTGGAAAGCGCAGCCGCCGTCGGTGTGCGGACCGGAGCGGTTGCTGTGCAGTCCGGCGCAATCGGCTCCCATCTCGGCTCTGTCGGGCGCGGTATTTTCCGGTTCTGTCGACGGCCATCTGCGCGCGTATTCCGCAACCGACGGCAAGGTGCTCTGGGATTTCGATACTGAACGGCCTTTTGACACCGTGAACCATGTTCCGGGCTCGGGCGGTTCGCTGGACGTGACCGGCCCGGTAATCGCGGACGGAATGGTGTTTGTCGAGTCGGGCTATCCGCAATGGGGCGGCCACCCAGGCAACGTACTCCTCGCATTTCAGCCGGTACAGTAGGAATGATGAGCACTGCCGCCAAGCATCACAGTCCTGGATTTCTTGAGCTGGTTGACGACGCCCGGAAACGCGTCCATGAGATCGATATCGACGGCTATAAGCGATTGCTGGCCGAGAACAAGGCTGGACAGTTAGTCGACGTACGGGAAGACAACGAGTGGGAGGCGGCGCACGCGAAAGGCGCAAAGCATCTAGCGCGCGGCATTATCGAGCGCGATATCGAAACGACGTTTCCGGACAAGAACGAGAAACTTGTGCTTTACTGTGGCGGCGGGTATCGGTCGGCGCTCGCGGCGGACAATTTGCAGAAGATGGGCTACACGAATATCCTGTCGCTCGATGGCGGTTGGCGGGCGATCGAAGCGTCCGGCCTGCCCCTTGAAGGCAAATCAGATTAAGCCAGCAGAAATTCGAGCGTCTTACCGGCTTGCAAAAGCTGCGGCTCCGCAAAAGGCGGCGCGATTACTTGCAGGCCGATGGGCAGGCCCGCAGAATCTTTTCCGCAGGGCATCGCGAGCGCAGGTTCTCCCAAGATATTCCAGCCGCGGACCAACCGGGTAGAGGCCAGGCGGACATTTTCTTCTTCGCCTGCGACATCCACCATCTCTTTGTTCGCCAGAGGCGCGGTAATCGGAGTCGCAGGCGTTATCAGTAGGTCCGTTTTGCGCCACACCTCGTCCATCTCTCGCCGGAAGAGGGTGCGCAAGCGCTGCGCGTTGACATATTCGTGTCCGGCGATTTGGCGCGCGAGTTGCAGCAGAGCCCAAACGTCTTTGCCAAATTGATCAGGGTTGTTGTGGGCTGTGTGTTGCGCGGCAAATTCGGCCATCAGCACGATGTGGGTTGTGAGATTTATTTCATGGAAGTTGGGGAGCCGAATTTCCGGAACTTTTGCGCCGGCGTGCTCGAGTAAAGCGGCGGTGCGTTTGACAGCGGCGCTGACTTCTTCGTTTACATGCTCGAAGAAGAAGTTCTGCGGGAGCCCGATGCGCAAATCGCCCAAATCCTTGAGCGGCGGAAGGTTGAAATCGGGTGTTGGCATGGAAGAGCAAGTGGGGTCTCGCTCATCCTTGCCCGCAATAGCATTCATGGCGAGCGCGCAATCTTCGACGCAGGTTCCGAACGGCCCCACATGATCGAGACTGAACGCGAGCGGGAAAACACCATAACGGCTGACCCGGCCGTAAGTGGGCTTCAGCCCGGTGATGCCGCAATACGAAGCAGGAATACGAATGGAGCCGCCCGTGTCGCTGCCCAAGCCCATAGGGGCAATGCCGGCCGCAATGGCAGCGGCTGTGCCGCCGCTCGAACCACCCGCCAGGCGTTTGTGGTCGAGCGGGTTCAGCACGTGGCCGTAATGCGGATTGAGCGAGGTAATGCCGAGGGCGAGCTCGTGCATATTGGTCTTACCAATGTTGACGGCTCCCGCCTGATGCAATCGCTCGACGACCGTTGCGCTGAAGGTAGGGATGGAGTCTTCGAAAATGCGCGACCCGCTGGTGGTTCGAGTGCCCGCTGTATAGAAGAGATCTTTAGTGACGATCGGAATGCCGTGGAATGGCCCGCGATCCTGACCATTCCTGAGTTCGGTGTCGAGCAGCGCCGCGGCGGCCTTTGCTTCCGCGGCCGTAAGCGTGATAAACGCGCGCAGGTCTTGCTGCTGTTCGGCGGCGGCGAGCGCTTCTTGTGTCAACTCGACGCAGGACGCCTGGCCGGTGCGCAACAGCTTTCCGAGTTCGCGCACTGTCATGGCAGGCGATAGAAAAGGGCCGGCTCAATTTCGTGCGTCAGCCGCGCGGTGAGCCGCTGGAATTGTTCCTGCAAAGCGCTGAGCGCCGAGGCGGACCCTTCGGACTTTTCAGATGGAGACCCGTGCTGCCGTTGCACCTTGTCGAGATCGAGTCCATGCTGTTGTAGTAAACCCGCTGCGATGGAGGGTTCGCGAATCACACCCTGAAGCAAATGCACCGTCCCAATATATTTGTGATCTAAGCGTTCCGCCTCTTCCGCCGCGTATGCCAGCACGCGTTTTGCGCCGGACGAAAGCGTCAGATCCAGGCTGGAGGAAAGTTTTTCACCGGGAGTTCGCAATGCGCGAACTTCGCGGTCGAGTGTCTCCCGTTCGTTCTCGCCACCTGCCAATAGACGGCTGAAGAGCGATTTGTCTTCCCGAATGAGGGCAAGCAGCATCTGGTCCACCTCTATGACCGGTGTTCCAAACTGGCTCGCTTCGTAACGCGCGTAGAAAATGATGCGTCTTGCGCTCTCAGTAAACCTTTCGAACATCAGTTCCCCTTATTGAGGCGCCGGGCCGCGCACGATTTGCACAAAGTCGCCTGGCTTGATCCATTTGGCAAACGCGGCACGCACCTGGTCCGCGGTCATCGAGAAATATTTCTCGGCGGCATGATATGGCTCGTCTAGCGGAAGCCCAATGCGCGATCGTGCGATGTAACCAGCCGCAACCGCGTCCTCGCTCGATTCGGCAAGCGGAATCTGGCGCAAGATCAAAGCTTTCGCCTGCTGCAACTCGCCGGGCGAAACATCCGCTTTTGCCATATTGTCGATCTCCTGATCCACCATGGTGCGAGCTTTCGACACGTTTTTCGGATCACAGCCGAATTCGATCATATAGGTAGCGCGCGATTCGGAGGCATCGAGCGAATTATCGATGTTGTAAACGTAGCCGGCCTTCTGGCGCAGATCGCGATAGAGCCGCGTGGCATAGAACCCGCCGCCCAAAACGTGATTGCCGAGCCGCAGCGCATAGTAATCGGGGCTAAAGCGATTCATTTCGAGCTCCTGGGCGAGCTGCACCTGATCCTGCACGCTACTCGGATCGGGAACATTGGCGGCGCTCGGCCTGCTGCCCGGCACCGGAGGCAAAACCACGTCCGGCTTGGCGCCTTCTACTTTCCATCCGCCGAACCACTTCTCAATCGCGGCGCGTGCCTCTTCTGCCGTTATATCGCCGATCACGGTGATGGTGGTCAGATCGGGCCGGTAGCTAGCAGCGTAATATTTCTGCAAATCATCGTAAGTGACGGAACTGACCGTTTTGGGCGTGGTCTCGCGGAGCAATGGATCTTTAGGCGGCAGGAGAGCGGTGATGAGAGCGCGCTCTGTTTTGTAGCCCGGGCTTTCCAATTCGCCGGCGACTTCCTGCGCGGCTTGCTGCTGAACAATTTCAAATGCCTTGCGGGGAGAGCCGGATTCAGCTCATTATCGGCGAGCAGTTGTACGCCGCGCGGGAAATCCTGCTTCAATACTTTGAGGTTGAAGTTGCTTCCGGCGGATTCGGATGCCGCGATGTCGTCTAGCTCTTTCTGAAACTGGAGCCGGTCGAACGTCTTTGTGCCATAGGTGAAGAGCGCTTCCAGCAGATCCGCTACCCCATCCTGGCCGGGCGGCGTCTGCATTTCGGTCTGCGTTTTGATGGATCCAAGCAGGGTCACCGTAGGGCTGGTCTTCTCGGTTTGCACGATGAGCCGGATGCCATTCGCGAGTTTCATGTCGGCGGCATGGACGGTGTTCTTCGGAACGCGAAGAGATTTGACGGACGCCTCGGCCCAATCAGGGAGCGGCACCGGCTTGGTTGGCGCGGCGGTGGTTTGCTCTTTCCCGCCGAAGCCTTTGGAGGAGACCGCCTGACCGGAGGGCTGCGGTTTCAAGACCGCGGTGATCGCGTTTTGGTCGAGGAGATATTTCTTGGCGACGCGGTTTACATCATCGAGCGTGACTTGTTTGATCGCGGCGACATCCACGTCCGGGGATGGGCGGCCTTCACCGGCCAGCGCCTGGGACCACAACGATGCCAGATTCGAAATGGAGTTACGGCTGAACTCTGAACCCGCGACCTCGCCCTTTTTCGCGGCCTCGACGAGGTCGGCCGGAACGCCGCCTGTGGCGTAGTTTTTCAAAATCTGTTTCATCTCGGCGAGCAAGGGCGCCGGGTCCGTGTTTGCCGGCAGGGCGCCTCCGGCATAGGCAATACTGCCTTGTCGGTAATTCTCGAGTGTTGAAAACCATGCGCCGAGCGCCTTGCCTTGCGGCACCAAGCCATAGAGATTGCCGCGCTGACTCGCTAAGACATCACCCAAGATCTGGCAAGCGGCGTAATCCGGACTATCGGAGCCTGGAAATCTGTACGCGAGAAAGGCGAGTACATAGGGGAGATTGCTATCGAGAGTGAACGATTCGGCTTCAACCGGTTGCAGCTTAATGGCCGGTTTAGCAGGCACGTCATGCCGCGGAATCGCGCCATACAGCGTTTTGATTTTCTCGAGTGTTGCCGCCGGATCTACATCGCCGCTGATGACCAGTATGGCGTTGTTGGGAGCGTACCACTTCTTATAGAAATCCTCCAGCATCGCCCCGGTAGTCTTATCGAAAGATTCCGTGGTGCCGAGCGGATCGAACTCGTAAGGCGTACCGCGGAAGAGATCGTGATTCAAACGGGTAATGAATTTGTAGGTCGGGTTGGATAAATCGCGCGCGACTTCCTGCTCAATCGCGCCGCGCTCCTGTTTCCATTGTTCTTCCGAATCCTGTATGCCGGCCATACAGGCGGCGTCGATATGCAGCGCAACGTCGAGATCCTGGGAGGGCACGGTGACGAAGTATTGTGTGAGGCCTTGCTGGGTTTCGGCGTCCTGCGTTCCTCCAAGCTGCGCATAAATCGCGGCAATCTGGTCGGCGGAGAGTCCATCGCATCCGCGAAACGCCATGTGTTCCTGGGCATGCGCCATGCCGGGGAAGCCGGTGGGCGTTTCGTTGCCGCCGACGAGATAGTTTTCGTTGATGGTGGCGACGGGCGCGAGCGGATCGCGGATGATGACGACGTGTAAACCATTGGGCAGGGTTTCGCGCGTAACGCTATTCTCAGGGCCGGTTTGCGCCGCTCCCGGACGAAGCAACAGGCTGGTGAACGCAAAAAGAGCAAGGGACAGTTTCGGCAATCGCATGTCGGGACACCTTCAGCTTACGGTAGGGAAATTCAAACGCAGATTCGCGCGGCAAAGTTGCCGCGAGTTTCATTCCTGCTTCCAGCGTCGAGTCACACCGGAGTAAGTCAACACTGCGAGAGATATGACAATCCACCCCGCGACTGCGTAGAGAAATTTGAGAATCTGCCAGCTTACCGGCCATTTCCAAAGTGCAACAAATGAAGCGATGAAAGCCTCTAGCAATCGATTCGGCGTTGTGACGAAAGGCTTGATATGGACTGACATCATCTGCATCGACGGCCCGAACCTCGCAGTGACTTTGTTCCTTCAATTCAAGCAAAGGAATAAAAATATCGACGGCGTACAACAATTGATTAATCGAGGTTCCACAACGGAGCGCAGGAACTTCATCCGGGGGCGTGGAGTAAGGAACCTGCACCACATCTTTCGTGCCTTTGGCGCCTTTTTTGATCAGCACCGAGGCCACCGGTGCGGTTTCCATCACCAGCATTCCCATTTGATTTGCCACGGCCACAACCGCCCAGCCTGCCAGCAGGAAAGCCGCTACCGTGACACTCGCGCGCGCCGGTGAAAGTCCGTAGCGAAAACAGTAGCGGTAAAACGCCCAAAGAGGGCGCGCTAATTTGTCAAGGAATTGATACTTCGCTCGCTCGCGGATGCCAAGAAGAATTTTTTCTTCTTCAATTCTTCTGGCGGCGTCATCGTCTCCTTGTTCGCGGAAGACTTTCGCCAGGTGAGCGTAGGGCTGTGGAAAATAGTTCCCGTCTGTACCCTGTTTCAGCCAGCCAATCCGATGTTCGACTTGCGGCAAAGTGGGTTTCGAGGGACCGGAATTTGGGGTCCCGATCCGTACGTAGGTGAAGTTCTCGAGGCTCAGTTTCACCTTTTCTCCCCACGCGCGGCCATCCAGATCTTCCAGCGTCGAGCAGGCGGCGTCCGACAAATCGACCGACGCACCATGGAAGCTGATTTGCCTTTCGCCCAAAAGCTTTCTCCAGTTGGGGATGTTTGCGGTAAGAGCGGCCTCGGTCGGGAAGGTCGACCAACCATAAGTAGGGCTGAATTCCGCTTTGTAATCCGTCTGGAAACGGGCACCGTTATCGTATATCGAAGCGCTTCTGTTTGCCAGTTCGCGTACTGGGGAATCCGTTAGCATCACGACTGTGCCTGTCGGGACAGGCGATCTGGCCGGCGTCTCCGGAGTGCCCCCGAACCCCCCGTAACCGTCCCTGTTCCGTTCGAGTTTGTCCAAAGGCCCAGTGTGGCCGCGAATAGGACGGCGCCGTAACGCACGAGGACGTCTGCCTTTACGGCCCAGCGATCAACATTGGCGCGAATCAGATCTTGCCCCTCCGCATCAAGCTTTTCCAGACCACTTTGTTCCAACAATTGTGCAAACTGTTGAGGCTCGAACAAGTTGCTTAGTTCTATTTCGTGAATCTGCTCAAGCTGTGCATTGTCCTCGGATCGAAGCTGATCGGGATTTTCAATAAGAACGAAGGGCCCTTCGTCCCCCCACACATAGGAGCAGAACAAGCGCAAGTATTCTTTGACCTTCTGCTCATTGCCGAGGTCGATGCCGCCCTTTGAGTTCAGCTCATGAAAAGGGGAAGAGTTGCCGTTTAGCTGGATCGGCTTTTCCTCTGTTTTACATAAGTAGGCGGTCCAGCCTTCTCCTCGATTCTTGCGGACGGGAATCTCAACGAGGTAGTAACCGGGGTAACAGCCCAATTTGGTCCAGTGCGCATTCCGAAACTGCTCCCAGTCTTCGCTTTTACCGCGTTGCGCCAGAGATAGGGAATGACCGATGTCGGCGTCTCGCAGAGATAAGCGCGGTTGGTCTAAGACTTCATCCCGCTGCACAGGGCGAAGGCCCAAGAACGAACTCTGTAAATCTCGCTTTGATTCGGGCCGGTTGCTAATACTTGGGGGATGCGCCGGTTTTTGAAAGCTCAGTTTAGAGAGATCGAGATTGCCTTTTAGATTTGCACCGCCTAAGTTGACCAGATTCAGCGCGGTCATCGAAAGAGTAGTGTCGCCTTCTACATTCAGGAGATTGCCAAACAGGTTCTCGACGTAGCCTTTAAAATCCAGGGATCCTTTGAGATGTGCGCCGGTAAGATAGACGGAGCTGCTTGCCCTTACGTCAATAATGGTGTCGCCGCCTACTTGCATTAGCCGGCCGTCCATTTCGCTCAGTGAACCGTGGAGTTCGAACGTGCCCTGAATTGCGGCCCCATAGGTCATCAGGCCGCCCTCGACCTCGAGATCTTCCGAAGCGATCAGGTTTCCTCCAACCATTCCGCTAGCGATGCGAATGGCCGGGTTGGAAGATCCTCGATTATTGATCCGGGCGCCGGTAAAATCCAGCGTGCCCCCCGTCTTGATGCCGAACATGTCGATATCGCCATCAGCTTGAAACGGCTGCTTACTAAGCCAGCCATCGCCCGCTTCCCGGCGAAAGAGCAGATGTCCTTCGAGGTGGACGCTTTGAGCGTTAATCGCCTGGCGCCCATCCTCCCGTTTCTCCTCCAGGGCCTTGCGCGAGGCAGAATCTTCGCCATCGGTTACGAACAACCCTTCCGCGCATAGATTTCCTCCGATGCGTGCGCTCTCCAGCCGAACACCCCCGCGAACTTCAACATCGGGCTGCAGGAAGAGATTTGCTCTTATCTCGGCGTTGCGCAGATCGAGCGCATACGGACCGGGAGAAACTCCTTTTTTCTTGCGCATCGGGCCGGCCTCAAGACTGGTTGCGCGGACCACGAAATTTGTACCGACATAAATTGCCCTTGCGTCCAGCAGAAATCGATTCTGGCTGTTTAAAGGCTGTGCTCCGGACAGCCTGAACTCAGTCCCCACCCGGGTATCGCGCAAACTGATCGAGGATTTGCCATTCCCCAGGACGTCCGAGTAAAGTCCAAAGCGACATCCCTCAAAGCTGAGACTTCCGAGGTGTGCTCCGTCCGCTCGGAAGCCGTCTTTAAAGGTGCAGTTTACAAAACGCAACGGGGCAATCGGGTTGCCGCCGGGGATGCGTCCGCCCCTTAGGTCAAGCGTTCCTTCTACAATCGCTCCGTCGATTTCCCAACGAACACAATGGCCTGAAACGGACCGCTGCTCTCCCGGATTTTGTTGCACTAATAAAAAGAGGCGGCGCAGCGCAGAAGCGGCGATCGTCCGATCCCGCTCATCTGTTTCCGTAAAGTCAGCTGCCGTGCCGTTGATGGCGGCTTCCAAGATCTTTTGCTCCCAATCGGGTTGCATATCTCTGTTCGAATTTCCGTCGTGGTCTAGTACTGTCATTCCTATTTTTCTTTTCCTCCCGACAGGCGTTACATACCAGACTGGCCTAAACGCGGCACTGTACCGAAAAACTATTACAAACGTTTGTAGACGTCCACAGCTTTGAGGTACTGGAAGTACTATTTGAAGAGCACGACGGCGAAAATCGGCTTACCAACATTGCGCTCACGCGTAGGCTGGCGAAGTGGTATGTGACAAATACCGGCCGCGTACCGTCCGTGGGCACGAGGAGAGCCGAACAAGGCAGGAGTGGCAAGCCGCATGCGATAATGCGCTCTGCTCATCAATCCGAAAAGAGCCATCCACTATGAAGGAAAGCGGCGCGCCGCAAGACCCGAACCAGTTCTCCCCCGGCGATCCGGATGGTCCGGTTCCGGACGGATTTCGCTCCGGCGTGATCACCGCTATTACGGTCGTACTTGGATTCTCGTTTCTCTTTCTACGCTCGTGGGCTTTTGAACTTCCGGGAGAGTGGACTCCCTCGTCGGTTATTGCAGCGGTTCTACTTTTACTCTCGATTGTGCTGCAATTGGCCGCGCTATGGCGATCCTTGCAGTTGAAAGATCGCGCCGCGGCCGAGTACAGGCTCACACTGCGTTGGTTTCTGGCTGCGATCGTCGTTCTGCTCGTCAGCCTGGTGACTGCCGCGCTCTCGTATTCCGATGTTTTCGAATCGCGACCGTAGTTGAATGCGGGAGCTATGATGGTCGCGTCGAATGCTGCCACTTACTGCGCTGGACGAAGAAGAGCAACTGTTTCAATCGACGGTGCGGCAGTTCGCGCGGGAGCGCCTTGCGCCGCATGTACGTTCGATGGACGAGCAGGGAGTGTTCCGCGGCGAACTGCTTGAAGGAAATGTTCGCGCTCGGATTGATGGGCATCGATATCAAAGAGGGATACGGCGGGCAGGGCGGCAGTTTCTTCCAATCGATTTTGGCGATTGAAGCCCTGGCCGAAGTAGATCCGGCCGCTTCCGTGATCGCGGATGTACAGAACACGCTGGTCAATAACGCAATCGAGCGCTGGGGAACCGATGAGCAGAAGCAGCGTTTTCTTTCGCGGCTTGCGGCGGATACCGTGGGCGCCTACGCTTTATCGGAACCGGGATCGGGCTCGGACGCGTTTGCGTTAACCACACGCGCTGAAAAGGACGGCTCTGATTTTCGTGTCTCAGGCCGCAAGCTTTGGATCACGAACGCGGCCGAAGCCGGCATTTTCCTGGTATTCGCGACCATAGATCCGGCCGCCGGCTATCGCGGGATCACCTGCTTCCTGGTAGAACGCGAGGCGCAAGGATTTGCCGTTGGCAAGAAGGAGGACAAGCTCGGGATTCGCGCTTCCTCGACTTGCGAACTGATCCTCGATCAAGTCCCGGTGAGTAGGGATGCGGTGCTGGGTGAGTCCGGCAAGGGATATAAGATCGCGATCGAGACGTTGAACGAGGGGCGCATAGGGATCGGCGCCCAAATGCTGGGACTCGCTTCGGGCGCGCTGGCGCACGCCTTGCAATATGCCCGGGAACGCAAGCAATTCGGGCAGCGCATCGGCGATTTCCAGGGGGTACAGTTTGCGCTGGCAGAAATGGCCACTAAGATCGAGGCCGCTCGGCTGCTGGTGTACAACGCGGCGCGTTTGCGCGATTCCGGACGGCCCTTTGTCCAGCAGGCCGCCATGGCGAAATACTTCGCATCCACCATCGCGGAAGAAGTGGCTTCGGCGGCGGTCGAAGTGCTGGGCGGGGTTGGCTTCACGCGCGACTACCCGGTAGAAAAGCTGTATCGCGACGCGAAAATCGGGCGCATCTACGAAGGCACCAGCAACATGCAGCGGGTGACGATTGCCAAGGCACTGCTCGACTCTACAAAAGCGCGGTAACCCGGCGACACCGCAGGCACGTCGTCACAGTAAGTGCGCCAGAATAGAAAAGGTGGTACAAGTTTTGCGACGTAGTTGCAGTTTTTTGTTCGGGCTGTTTTTGTGCGTTGGTTTGGCGAGCGCGGTAGACACCAAGCCGAATCCGACCCCGGATCAAATCCAGAACATCATCAAGCAATTTACCCAGAAGGAAACCGAATTCGCGGCGGCTCGCGAAAATTACACGTACCGGCAGACGAGCAAGATTGAGGAAATCGATCCGCCGGGCGGCACCTACGAGATCGTAGAAGAAGTGAGCTTCGACGACCGGAACCGCCGTACGTCGCACGTGCTGTATGCGCCCGTGGGTACGCTGCAAAACATCGTCATGACGCACGAAGACGAGCAGGATCTGCGCAACGTTTACCCATTTGTAATGACGAACGCCACGGCGGAGGAGTACATCGTGACCTACGTGGGACGGGAACAGGTGGATGAAATTCCCTGCTATGTCTTTTCGGTGAAGCCGAAAGAGCTCACGAAAGATCGCAAGCGCTATTTCGACGGACAGATCTGGGTGGACGATCAGGATTTGCAGATCGTAAAAACGTATGGCCGCTCGACTGGCCATCTGGGGCGGAATGAAGACCAGCAGTTCCCAAAATTTGAGACCTACCGGCAGCAGATCGACGGCAAATATTGGTTTCCGGTTTACAGCTATGCGGACGATACGCTGAATTTCAAGGACGGACCTTCGCAGCGCATCAAAGAAATCGTGAAGTACGATCATTACAAGAAGTACGAGTTCAAATCAGAGAGCACGATTCAATATGGCGAAGTGGGGGGAGCGAACAATCCACAGCCGGGCAATGGCAAGAATCCGCCCCCGGCTAACACGCCAAATCCGCCGCAAAACGCGCCTCACGAGTAGTGTTGCGGCAGCGGCTGCGCTGCTCGTATCGATTTATTCAGTCGCGGCAAGCGACGTTTCGGCTCCGCATGTCCGCCACTTTGCCCAGGTAGATGAAGCGATTTACCGTGGAGGCGAACCATCGGAAGCGGGTTTGCGCGATTTAGCTGCGCTGCATGTGAAGCTAGTGGTCGATTTACGCGAGAAGGGCTCCGGCACGAAGCGCGAGGAGGCGGAAGTGGAAGCGCTCGGGATGGAGTATCGAAATTTTCCGCTTCGTTCGTTTTCGGCGCCGAGCGTGGAACAGATCGACACGCTGCTGGCGATCCTGTCGAACAAGGCCGATTTGCCCGTATTTGTGCACTGCTGGCGCGGCAAAGACCGAACGGGCACGGTGATCGCGTGCTATCGCATACGGCACGATGGATGGTCGAACGCGCGCGCGCTGAAAGAGGCAAACAGCCACGGATTGAGCTATGCGGAGCGAGGTATGCGCTCCTTTATTCTTCATTTTCCGGCGATGACTCCGGTGGCGGCGGAGACTCCCGGGCCGGTTGCGGCGCATTAAGCGGCGCGGAAAAGCGCACCTTCATTTTTTGCCAGAGCGGGTAAGGAAGCCCAGCCAGGCGGTTGATGGCGAAGGCTTGGGCGGTCAGCAGGATAACGGCGATCTCGACGATCACCAGGTATCGCGGCTTGGAGATGATTCCGAGTGAAACGATCAGAGTGGTGGCGCCTGCCGGAGGATGGCTGATGTGGAAAAAAACCATAATGGCTCCGGTAACCGACAAGGAGAGGGCTGCTGCTAACACGTGGGGACCGTTGATCTCTGCCCGCCATGCCGGAGGAAAATGGACCGCGCCCGCGACCGAAAGAGCAGCAAATCCGCACACAAGCGCGATGGCGTGCCCGAGGATTGCGTTGCGGGGAGTAGAGGCGGCGGCAAGCGGAGTGAAGAAAAACAAATAGGCGGTGGGTCCGAGGGAAGGGAAGACAAACGGGTTATGGGTTACGGCGGCGAGTAAGGCGAGCAGACCAATGGTCAGGAATCCATTAACGAACAGATAACTGGCCCAGACGGCGGTGCGCGGGACGTGTCCGAGGAGCCAGGTTAGGCGCAGGCGCTCGACAAGCTGGAAAACATGTTCCGCTTCTTCGATGAAGGTCTCAGGCGCACGTTGTGGTTCAGTCCGGTTCATTCAAATGTTCGGCAGCAGGTCAAAATATTCGTCGTCTTCGTTCTTGCCGCCTTCGCCCTCGCCAATTAACTTCTCGGATTCCAGAAATTCGATGCGCTCGATCCACTTGACCATTTTGTAGCCGAGTTGATTTTCTACGCGGAGACGGAGCGGCGCGCCATAGAGAGCGGGCAACGGCTCGTTATTCATCTCGAACGCCAGCAGGCACTCAGGCTTGACGGCGTTATAGATGCTCTGGGTGTCGTAATAAGCACCGCCGTATAAGGCGGGCCCGAAAGAATAGAAGGCGATGACTTTGGCGTACGGCTTGGGTTGCACGTGCTCGATCAATTTGCGAAGAGAAATGCCACGCCATTGCGCGATACCCGACCAGCCCTGGATGCAATGATGCATTGTGATGGACTCTTCGCCTCCCAAGGCGCGCAGATCATCGAGCGAAAGCTCGACGGGATTATCAACCAGTCCAGATACCTTCAGCCTATAGCCTTTGAAATTATCGGCCGCGAGCTGTTTCCAGTCTGCCCGCTCCGGCATTTTGCCGTTGGGCCAGAAATGGGGCGAGATCTGATCTATCGTGTAATGTTCGCTAGGAATGAGGCGATCGAGCGTCATCAGCTTGACCGGTTGCGTGATCGCCTTTTGCGCGTGCTGCAGGCTTCGCGGGAAATACCAGGAAATGTAGTGAGCGAAGACCCAGGAGAGCAGCGCGACGCCAATGCCGATGAACCCGAGGATCATTCCTGTGGGACCCAGATCGTCCGTGCCGAGCACGATGTGATTCATATTGCGGGCGAAGCCAGTGAGCGCGACCAGCGTGACGTGCACAATTATAAAAGCGATAAAACCGACGAGCATCAGAAAGTGGATGGAACGCGCTGCTTGTCTGCCGCCGAAGATCCTAGAGTACGCGGGAAACCGATTTACCAGGGCCGGAGACATGGCCATCCCGGTGAGGATGGAGAGCGGAGCCATGATGAAGATCGTGGCAAAATACGCCAGTTGCTGCAAAGCATTGTAGCCGTAAAATCCATTCGGCTCTGGCGGGAAATGGAAGTTAGCATAGTGAACAAAGGTGTTCCATGCATCGACGAACACGGCTGACGAGGTGGGCACAAGGCGCTGCCATTGATTGCTGGTAAGCAAGCCACAGACGAAAAAAACGCCGGTGAGCACGAAGCCGTACACGTTGATGAAGTGCCAGCAGCGTGCGAGGCCGACCGTATGACGGTAACCAGGAAGGGCGAAAGCCGGCGAGATGTAGCGCGCGTCGTCTTTGGCGGTCCAGATGCGATCTTTGGGGACCTTTAGCGGCGTGAACCGGATCCATTCGGTGCCGGGAGTGCAATGGTCATTCAAGTAAAGGCGCGGATGGTCCATCAGAATCGATAAGCCGCTGCGGATCAGCATAAATAAAAAGATCAGGTTGAAGAAGTGACTCCAGCGGATCCAGACAGGAAAGCCGTGCGGCCCGCTGGCCGCGCCCTCGAGAGACGCGGACGTCGGGGAGATGTAGGGCAAGCCCGCGATAGCATGCTGTATCCAGGCCGCCGCGAGTGGAGCGAGGGCCAGCACAATCAGGAGAATCAAAATGGACGGGCGAATCCAGATGCGAAAGCGCCGGTCTGGCGGATAGTGAACCGCACGGTGCGCATCATCGAAGGGAATCATACGGCCTCCGGGGCAATGATACTGAATCAGCGGCTGAGAGCCCAAGCTATGTAGTAAACTGCTTTAGGGCGCTTTTCCATGAATTTATTTTTCGATTCCCTGGCGCAAGATGCGCGCTTTGCTTTGCGCACCTACCGCCGCGCTCCCGCGTTTACGTTAACAGCGCTACTCGCGATTTCAGTCGGGGTAGGCGCGACGACGGCTGTTTTCAGCGTGGTTGATCGTATTCTGTTCCGCAGTCTGCCCTATCGCGCCGATACGCAACTGGTTTCGTTCGGCATGTTGGCCAAGGTAGTGGACGATGGCGAGTTTCTGTTCGCCGCGGATTTCAAGGACATAACGGAGGGAAACTCGCCCTTTCAATCGATAGCGCATTGGAGTGGCGTGAATGATTGCGATATCACGGGGGATCGTCCGATGCGCCAGCGATGCGCGGACGTGGGTGCGAATTTTCTGACGGTGTTGGGCGTGCGTCCCAATGATCGGTAAAGAACTTCACTGCTGCGGATGTGCAGCCGGGCGCGCCGCGCAAAGTGATGCTCAGTTACGGAGTGTGGAAAAGCCGCTTCGGAGGCGACCGGAACATTGTCGGGCGGACTCTGATGCTCGATGGCGCTCCGGCCAGGATCGCAGGCGTTCTACCGCCGTCCTTTGAATTGCCGACACTGCAGCAAGCCGATTTGCTCACTCCCGACGTCGTGACTTCCCGCCGGCTGGCAACATAGCGCGACCCGTGTTTTACGCGTGATTGGCCGGTTGAAAGACGGAGTGACTATCGAAGCAGCGCGGGTGCAACTTGCTCCAGCCTTTGCGCGCATGCTCTCCGAGGTGCCGCCGCAGTTTCGGAAAGAGGTGCAGTTTCGGGTGCGCTCCTTGCGGGACCGGCAGATGGGAAGCGCCAAGCTGGCTGCCTGGACGCTTTTGGGGGCAGCATTGGCTGTGTTGTTGATTTCCGCTGCGAACGTGGCGAATTTGTTACTGGCGAGGAGCGCCTCCCGGCAAGCAGAACTCGCCGTCCGAGCCGCGCTTGGAATCAGCCGTTCGCGTCTGATTCGCCAGATGTTGACGGAAAGTTTGCTGCTGGCGGTGGCGGGCTGCGCGATCGGATGCGGGCTGGCGCTGGTAATCTTGCGCATTTTAGTGGTTGCCGCGCCAAACAGCCTGCCGCATCTGGCAGACGCTTCCTTAGATGGGCGGGTACTCGGCGTGTCGCTTCTGGTTTCTCTCGCGGCGGGGCTTCTCTTCGGGTTAGCTCCTGCCGTGCAACAACCTGGCGCCGAGGCGCTCGGGAGCGCCCGCAGCGTTTCGCCACGCTCATCTACTTTTTTTAAGAATGCGTTGGTGGTTTCGCAGATCGCGATTTCGACCGTGCTTATCACGGCGGCCGGCTTGCTGGTACGGAGTCTCTGGAATCTTGAGACGCAATCGCTCGGCATGCAACCGGAACATGTTTTGACCGCTCAACTGGTGCTTCCGGCGAGCCGGTACAAGAAACCGGAAGAGCGGATTGCATTTTTCAATCTGATCGAGCAGGAACTCAAAGCCATTCCGGGGGTTCGCGCATTGGGCTTGAGCGATTCGCTGCCGCCCGGGGGATGGGAACGGTCGCGGCCGCTATCCGCTCTCGCGGTCCGGGGCCAGGCGCCGCGTACGAACGGCTCGGGCGGCCTGATCACCTGGCGTTATGTTTCGCCCGGTTATTTTGATGCGCTGCGGATACCCATCCTTGCGGGCCATGCCTTTCAGGAAGGCGAGCGATACCGGAAGGTGACGCCCTACATTGTGAGTGAGTCGCTCGCGAAGCGACTGTTCGGCAACAAGTCCGCGGTTGGCCAGTACCTGCAATCCGGCGCCGAGATCGTAGGGGTTGTGCCGGACGTTAAGAACTCGGGACTGACAACGGCAAGTAATCCCGAATACTACATACTGCGCGGGCACATTCCAGACGATATTTACGTCAACGGGAGCGGCCCGGTCGCGCAACGCACGCTCAGTCTGGTGTTTCGAAGCTCGATACCGGATGCGATGCTAATCCGCCTGGTCAAACAAGAAATCTGCTGCGCAGGACGATACTCTACCGGTCGAGTTCCAAACGATGCACGGCCGTCTGCGCGACTTGGCGGAAGGCCCGCGCTTTGACGCACTGCTGCTTCTCTCGTTCGCGGTGGCGGGATTATTACTTGCGGCGATCGGATTATATGGGACGGTGGCTTACCTGGTGGCCCAGCGAACGCACGAGATCGGAATTCGCATGTCTGTGGGCGCCACGCCTGGCCGGGTCGCCCGCATGATCTTGGGCCATTCGGCTAAATGGACGCTGGCAGGCGCGGCTCTGGGAATAGTGGGATCGCTGGCCGCCACCCGACTCCTTTCTTCGCTGCTGTTTCGCGTCTCGGCGCGCGATCCGCTTACGTTATCGATTGCAGTGGGCTGCCTGATCTTTACGACGCTGCTGGCCACGGCGAATCCAGCGCGTAAGGCGGCTGGGGTCGACCCTGTGACGGCCTTGCGACACAACAACTGAGATAGCTGCCACTCAGCCCTAAACCGTCTACCTTCAGCTAGTTAAATCCACCATCTAGATATTTTACGGGAGACGGAGAGCGCTCGTTATGCTTAAATAAAGTAGTCTCGTTTGATGCCAGAACAGCATACGGAACGGCGCCGCCGTACACTCGACAGGCGCTTACGCGAAGCGAAATTACTGATGCGCGGGGCGATCTCGACCGATCACCCGATCATGGCGCACATCATTCCTATCCGCCGCTGTAATCTGGCTTGCACGTATTGCAACGAGTACGACAACTTCTCGAAGCCTGTGGCGCTGAGTACGATGCTTGACCGCATCGAGCGCCTCGGGAATTTGAAAACGGGCGTGATCACGCTGAGCGGCGGGGAGCCGCTGCTGCATCCCGAACTGGACGAGATCATTGCCGGGATCCGCAAACACGCGACGCTCGCCGGGATGATCACGAACGGATATCTACTGACTGCCGATCGCGTGCGCCGTCTCAACGACGCCGGACTCGATTACCTGCAGATCAGCATCGATAACGTGCAGCCCGACGAGGTTTCAAAGAAGAGCCTGAAGGTTCTCGACAAGAAGTTGCAGGTCCTGGCCGAGCACGCGGATTTTCATATCAACATCAATTCCGTGTTGGGTGGTGGCATCCGGACGCCGGAAGATGCCCTGGTAGTCGGCCGGCGCGCCATGGAACTCGGGTTTACTTCGACGGTCGGGATTATTCATGACGGCGACGGCCAGCTTCGTCCGCTCGCGCCGCGAGAGCGCGAAGTGTTTCTTGAAATGAAGAAGTTCGAGAAGAAACATTTTTCGCGAATAAATTATTTCCAGGAAAAGATTGCGAATGGCGAAGCTAGCGATTGGCGCTGCCGTGCCGGAGCGCGCTACCTGTATATCTGCGAAGACGGACTAGTGCACTATTGCTCACAACAGCGGGGTTTCCCGGCCAAGCCGCTGGAGCAATATACGGTGGAAGATATTCGCCGTGAATACATAACCCAGAAATCATGCGCGCCAATGTGTACGATCTCCTGCGTGCATCAGATTTCGTATTTCGATTTCTTCCGGGGGGAACAGACGCGCTCAGTCGAGCCAGTTCCCGAAGAACAATTGGTTCAAATTAAAGCAGCCGGTTTCTGATCGCGTGAGCCATTATGTCCGTCACCGGTCTCGCCGCTGATTCCAAAGTTAAATTGCACGACGGCGGTCCTGGGCATCCGGAACAGCCGGCTCGTATCGACGCAATTCGGAACCAATTCACGTCAAGCGGGCTGATGGAACGGCTCGCGCCGATTCGCTCGCGCGCGGCATCGGACGACGAGCTTGCGCTGGTGCATACGCGTGAGTATCTGGCGCTGGTGCGCCGGGAGATCGCGGAGGGTGCAGGACAACTTAGCACGGGCGACACGCCGGTCAACCTCCATTCCGAGACAGCGGCCCGGGTGGCGGCCGGTTGCGCTCTGGCGGCGGTGGATGCGGTGTTTGCGGGAGAAGTCCAGAACGCGTTTTGCCTGGTTCGGCCGCCGGGGCACCACGCCAGCAGCAATCGTAGCATGGGCTTTTGCATATTTAACAACGCCGCGCTGGCGGCTCGTTACGCACAGCGGCATCATGGGGCTGAACGCGTGCTGATTGTCGATTGGGATGTGCATCACGGCAACGGCACGCAGGATATTTTTTACCAAGACGGATCTGTGCTGTATTTCAGCACGCATCAGTCGCCCTGGTATCCGGGAACAGGCGCGGCCAGCGAAACGGGCGAAGGCGCAGGGGCAGGGAAGACAATGAATGCGCCGCTGCCGGCCGGGACGGGGTCCGCCAAAATCTTCGCCGCGTTTCAGGAATATTTGCTGCCGGCCGCTGAACAGTTCCATCCTGATCTGGTGATTTTATCGGCCGGTTTCGATTCGCGCGCGGGCGATCCGCTGGGCCAATTTTTGTTGAGCGACGACGATTTTCGCGTGCTCACGGAGATGATGACCGACCTCGCGGCGCGGCATTCGAGTAACCGGCTCGTTTCTGTGCTGGAAGGCGGTTACAACTTGAAAGGCCTCGCGCTCGCGGCCGAAGCGCATGTGCGCGCATTGTCAGAGACTAGTTCGGCCCAACGGACTTCGTAAAGACAGCGGACGTTTTTACTCGCGAAAAGCCGTTTCGCAGGTAGAATCCATGAGCGCGGTCCCGTTCCAGGCGTGAACGCACAAGAATATTCGGAATGCCGCGGCCCGCAACCCATTCTTCTGCTTTCGCTACTAACTGCTGACCGATTCGCTGGCTGCGGTGACGCCCTGAAACCACCAGGCCGCCGATCTCGCCGTGAGCGCGTGATTGCAGATGCTGCACGATGCCGACGTCTATCCAACCGACCACCTGAAGATCGAGGCACGCGACGAAAATCACGTGATCCGGTAATGCGGCGAAATGCTCGAACCGTTCTTCAATCTCGCCCGGTGTTGCGGGATAGCCAAGCTCGGCGCTCAATTCGGCGATCTCAGCCGAATCCTCTGCTCGCATTTCGCGTATCGCAATGGAATTGGCGGCTATCACCCCTTCAACTCCTCGCGAATTTCGGCCGCCGCCTGGCGAGCTTCTGCGATCGCACCGGTGGGAAAGCTAATGGCTCCCACTTTGGGATGCCCACCGCCGCCGTAGCGTTCGCAAATCGTGGCTAAGTTATGCCGTAGCGGCTCGCGGACCCAGGGATTCGAGCCGACCGACACTTTCGTCCGGAAACTCGACGTAGAAACAGAGACCGTGTACGCCGAATCGGGGAAGATGTAATACGGGATGAACTTGTTATAGCCTTCGATGCCGTAATCCACCAAATCGAAAAAAATAACCCCGCGATCGCAGGAGCCGGTGTTACGAATGACGTCGATGTTACGAACGTGTGTCTCGCGGAGGCGCTGATATTCGGCTTGAATCTCCGGGTCGGCGATGATTTGGGCGAGCGACTGGCGCTGCATCAGGCAGATCACGCGCTTCACCAGGTCCGGCCCCTTGCTGCCCTCGACGACGAGCGTCAATTGCATGGCGGCCGCATTCATCTCGACGGCGGATTGCGCGCTTTCATAGAGCGCTCCATCGACGATATCGGCCCAGGTGACGAGTTCTTCGAGATCGGGCGCGCGAAAGCCGTAATCGCGCTCAGTGACATCCGCGATGAACTTGGTGCAGGAGCGATAGCTTGGATCGAGCAGCTTGCGGCCGCTGGTATCCCGGCGAAAATGCTCGGCATCGGCGGTGCTTAAGAAGGCGCTCTGATGGTGATCGAACCACCAGGTTACCTTTGGATCGGTTGCGTATTTGAAGTCGACAATGACGTTGGCGTCGCCATCGAAAAGGCTGTCTTCAAACAGTTGATCGGCACGATGAGCGAGTCCAGTGTACTGGAACTGCGCGTCTGGATAGAACTTGTTTTGCAAGAAGCGCGTAATGTAAGCTGCGGATGCGGCCCCATCGAAGCAGTGGTCATGAAAGAGGACTCGCACCATCATCAGGAATGCATTGATCTCCGAAAACCTTTTAGATTGCCTGACGAACGGCTGAAAAGCAAGCGATAAGTGATAATTAGATAAAGTAAGTCTATTTGCAGCCCAATGTGCGCCCTAAAACCGAGCTGGCTGCCGGGGACCTTCCGGAATGGTGAAAAATATCCGGTGACCTTGCGCCGCGGGGCGTGCGAACGAGATCCTAAGAAAACTTCTACTTCACGCTAAATCAAAGATGCTAAAAACCAAAGAAGAGCGCCAGACTGACCTGAACCCACAGGAAACCTCAGAATGGCTCGAAGCACTTGACCAGGTGGTAGATGAAGCGGGGCCCGACCGGGCCGCTTACCTGCTCACCACGTTGTTGAACCGCGCCTCGGAATTTGGAGTTTCGACGCCCGGCCGGATCCATTCTCCGTACCTGAACACGATTCCAGCGCACGAAGAAGTACCGTATCCGGGAGACCGCCAACTCGAACGGCGCATTAAGAGCCTGATTCGCTGGAACGCGGCGGCCATGGTGGTGCGGGCGAATAAACACGATCCGAACATCGGCGGCCACATTTCGACCTATGCTTCACTTGCGACCATCAGCGAAGTAGGTTTTAATCACTTCTTCCGTGCCACGATCGACGGCATGCCGGGCGATTTGATTTATTACCAGGGCCACGCGTCTCCGGGCGTATATGCGCGCGCGTTTCTGGAAGGCCGGTTAACGCAGGAGCATCTTTTCAATTTCCGGCATGAGCTCCGCGACCATCCGGGGCTGTCGTCGTATCCGCATCCCTGGTTGATGCCGAATTTCTGGCAGTTTCCGACGGTTTCGATGGGCCTGGGGCCGATCAACTCGATTCACAACGCGCGCTATTTGAGGTATCTCGAAAACCGCAATCTGATTCCAAAATCCGACCGGCGCGTATTTGCGTTTTGCGGCGACGGCGAAATGGATGAGCCCGAATCGACTGGGGCCTTGCATATTGCCGCGCGGGAGAAGCTGGACAATTTAGTCTTCATAATCAACTGCAATCTGCAGCGGCTGGATGGGCCGGTGCGCGGCAACGCGAGCATCGTGCAGGAACTGGAAGGGGTGTTCCGCGGGGCCGGCTGGAATGTGATCAAAGTGCTTTGGGGCGCGGCGTGGGACGACTTGCTCGCGCGCGACCAGAGCGGCCTGTTGCTGAAGCGCATGGAAGAGTGCGTTGACGGCGAGTACCAGAACTTCAAGGCACGCGGCGGTGCGTATGCGCGCAAAGAGTTCTTCGGCAAATATCCGGAATTGTTGAAGCTGGTCGAACATATGTCGGACGACGAGATTGCGCGATTGCCGCGGGGCGGCCACGATCCCGTCAAGGTGTACAACGCCTATAAGCGCGCGCTTGAAACCAAGGGGCAGCCGACAGTGATCCTCGCGAAAACGGTCAAGGGTTACGGGCTTGGCGAGGCGGGTGAAGGCAAGAACATTACGCATCAGCAGAAAAAGCTGAACGAAGACGAGTTGTTCTATCTTTCCGGAAGATTCGGCCTGAATTTGCCGAAGGAAACCATACAATCGATTTCCCTGGTGAAGCCGGACGAAACTTCGCCCGAGATGAAGTACATGCGAAGCCGGCGCGAAGCTCTGGGCGGATATCTGCCGGCGCGCAATCCGAAAAAGATCGAATTGAAGGCGCCGCCGCTCGAGACCTTCCATGAATCGTTGCAAGGCTCGCGCGGCCGCGAAGCTTCGACCACAACGGCGTTTGTCGCTGTGCTGAAGGCGCTGCTCAAAATTCCGGAGATTGGGAAATTTGTGGTGCCCATCATTCCGGATGAAGCGCGGACTTTCGGTATGGAGTCGATGTTCCGCGAGCGCGGTATCTATGCGAGCGGCGGGCAGCTTTATAAACCGGTCGACAGCGATGTCCTGATGTATTACAAGGAATCACAGGACGGGCAGATTCTGGAAGAAGGCATTACGGAAGCGGGCGCGATGGCTTCGTTTACCGCGGCCGGTACGGCTTACGCGAACCTCGGCGTGCCGTCGATTCCGTTCTTCATTTACTATTCGATGTTCGGATTCCAGCGCGTCGGCGATTTGATCTGGGCCTTTGCGGATTCGCGCGGAAAAGGTTTCCTGGTCGGCGGAACGGCGGGGCGCACGACGCTGCTCGGCGAAGGACTGCAGCATGATGACGGGCACAGCCACGTGCTTTCGAGCGTGGTCCCGACCTGCCGAAGTTACGATCCCGCGTACGCCTACGAAATCGCGGTAATTGTGCAGGACGGCATTCGCACGATGTTCGAAAACAATGAGGATCATTTCTACTACCTCACTGTTTGCAACGAGAATTACGTGCAGCCTCCAATGCCCGAGGTTCCGAATCTGACGGAGGGTATTCTACGCGGCATTTATCTCTATAAGCCGTCCGAGACCGGCTCGGCGCAGGTAGCCTTATTCGGCAGCGGCCCGATTCTGAACGAAGCGCTCAAGGCGCAGAAGCTATTGCAGGAGAAGTACGGCATCGGCGCTCATGTTTGGAGCGTTACCAGTTACACGGAACTGCGGCGCGACGCGCTGAACGTGGATCGCTGGAACCGGCTGCATCCGGCAGAGGCGCCGCGCAAGCCATACATTCAACAAGCGCTCGGCGCGATCGATATGCCGATCATTGCTGCGACGGATTACATGAAGATCGTGGCCGATCAAATTTCGCCATGGCTGCCGGGGCGTTTGACGGCTCTCGGCACCGACGGCTTCGGACGCAGTGAGAACCGCGAGCATCTGCGGCGTTTCTTCGAAGTGGATGCGGCTTCGATTGCGGCGGCGGCGCTTTCGCGTCTGGCGCAATGGGGACGTTTCGATGCCACTCGCGCGAAACAGGCGATCGCCGAATTAGGGATCAATCCGGAGGCAGTGGATCCGCAACGGGCTTAGAGCGCCCGTTGCGCTCGCCCCAGTAACACCTGGCCCCCGCCACCGCGACATCGAACGTCAAAGCCGAATCCGACCAGCGTATCGACTCGTGGCGCATCATCATTCGAACCAGGCATGGGCCGAATAACGAATCGAGAAAGAGCTTAAGGTCCGTTTCGGGCGGCAACTCGCCGGCCTCGACTGCCTGCTTGGCAATCGCCATCATCTCGCTCGTATGCGGCAAATAAAACTTTTGAGCGAACTGCTCGCGCAACTCCGCATCATCCTGAATCGCCGCCAATAACCGCGCGGCTACCAGGCCGTTTTCCCCTTCGAGGAATTTGCCGCCTGCGATTACGTGCTCGCGGATTCTCTCCAAAGGGCTGCCGTGTTCCCTCAGCTGCACGTGCTGCTGCTTGACGTGTAAAAACGCATCGAGCAAGAGCGACTCTTTGTTTGGCCACCAGCGATACACGGTCGCTGTGCTGACGCCGGCCTTAGCCGCAATCTCCTGCGTAGAGATTTCGCTGATCGGGTGCTTCCTCAACAGGCCATACGCAGTCTCGAGCAGTGCAATCCGGGACGATTCGCTGCGTGGCCGGCCGTAGCTCGAAGATTTCGCCCGACATTCCGTTTCCACGTGGACCTTACTCATTTCGACTACTAGACGTTTTCTATAGCCAAGTGGGCTACCTTACATCGAAAAAATATTTGCTCCAACTATCACGATTCTGAAACGAAACGAATAGTTTCGAATCAGTAGGAGCAGGAGAAACAAAGCTCTTGCCCGAAACCGATTCCAGCCTGAACTGGAAGCCCAAGTATAATCCTTGGCTCATCACCGTGGTGGTCGCGCTGGCGGCCTTCATGGAGATTTTGGACACCAGCATCGCCAACGTTGCGCTGCCCTACATTTCCGGCAGTCTGGGATCGAGCCAGGATCAAGGCACCTGGGTGCTTACCACATATCTGGTGGCGAACGCGATTGTGCTGCCGATCAGCGGCTGGATTACGAGCATTGTCGGGCGCAAGCGATTTTTTCTAGTTTGTATTGCGCTCTTCACTACAAGTTCCGTGCTGTGCGGCATCGCGCCGAGCCTTCCGTTCTTATTGATGGCAAGGACGTTCCAGGGCATCGGCGGCGGCGGCCTACAGCCGATGGCGCAGGCCATCATGGCCGACGTGTTTCCGCCGGAAAAGCGCGGACTCGCATTCTCGGTGTATGGCTTAACCGCGGTCGTCGCCCCGGCGCTCGGTCCCACGCTCGGCGGCTGGATTACCGATAACTACAGCTGGCACTGGATCTTCCTGATTAATCTGCCGGTCGGCTTGCTCGCGTTAGGACTCGTCTTTCAACTCGTCGAAGATCCGCCATTTCTGCGGCGCAAACGGCTCGGTGAGAGCCGCTTTGATTATCTCGGCTTTTCGGCCCTGGCGCTCGGGATTGCCGCGCTGCAGATAGTCCTCGACAAAGGGCAGGAAGATGACTGGCTCGGCTCTCATTTGATCCTGATACTCACGATTACGGCGATTGTCTGCCTGAGCTTCCTCATCCTCTGGGAATGGTATGAAAAAGATCCCATCGTGGATGTCCGGTTATTCAAGCATTTCAATTTTGCAACTTCAACCGTGATGATGTTTCTGATCGGCATCGTTTACTTCTCTTCGACAATTCTGATGCCGCAGTTTTTGCAGACGCTGATGGGTTATACCGCGGAAAAAGCGGGCCTCGTGGTTTCGCTCGGAGCCGCGCTGCTGCTGGTTGAATTGCCCATTGTCGGCGTGCTGACCACCAAATTCCCGGCGAAATACCTGATGGCGTTTGGCTGGCTCATGCTGTCGACGGGCCTTTATCTCTCGGTGAAGATGATCAGTCTCGATATCAGCTTCGGGACAGCGGCGCTCATTATGGTCATGCAGTATCTACCGCTGGCGTTCCTCTTTATTCCAGCCACAACGGCCGCTTACATCGGCGTACCGCGGGATCGAAGCGATTCGATTGCCGGGCTGATCAATTTCGCGCGCAACATCGGCAGCAGCGTGGGCACGTCCGTTGCGCAAACCGTACTCGCGCGCAAGGCCCAGTTTCATCAGGAACGGCTGTCTTCTCATACGGGTCTGGGAGATAGCGGTTTTCAAGCAGCCCTAAACGGCATCACTCACGCGCTGCACGCGCAAGGCGGCGTTGGACAAGCGGACGCGCACAGCGGTGCTTTGGCGCAGCTTTACCGCCTTCTGCAAGGCCAGGCGGCGGTGCTGTCATACATGGACACCTATCTTTTCCTCGGTCTCGCAGCCGGAACTATGTTCCTGCTCTCTTTTGTCCTGCGAAAGAACAACCCGAGAACTACGGAGCAACATGCTGGACACTAAACGCAACTCATATTTTTCAAAAACACTCGACACAATCTTTGTCGCCGGCTCGCTCTTCTGGCGGACCTTTCTCGCGAATTTTCTGTTATCGCTGCTGCTCTTTGGGCAACAGCCCGGGACGCTTGCCACGCAACCAAGCCAGGCGATTCAATTGCCACCCTCGCATCGCATGAATCAAGGTTCAAGCGTGGACACGCAGCAGTTCACCGCCGCAGGGCAGAGTTCGAGTGTCGTTCAACCCTCGCTGAAAATTAGCGGCACGTATTCGGGGAGCGTCGCCGGGCGTGATCTGCCCGCTGGCGTTGTGCGGTTGTCGCTCTCGGATGCCGTGAAGCGCGGCCTCGAAGTAAACCTCGGCAGCATCACCGCCTCGACCTCATCGAAGGCCGCCCGCGCCCAGCGTGCTGAAGCGCTGAGCCAACTTTTGCCCCAAATATCCGCAAGTCTTGGCGCAACGGAAACGCAAGTAAATCTTGCGGCTTACGGGCTGAACGCGGTCGCCGGAAAGTTCAGCGGATTTCCGACCGTCGTCGGACCCTTTCATTACGTGCAGGGGCAAGGAAACATCAATTGGAACGCATTTAATCTCACCGACATCCGCAACTATCAGGCGTCGAAAGAACTTGAGCAAGCATCCGGACTGGATTTGCGAAACGCGCGTGAATTAGTGGTGCTCGCCGTGGGCGGCACTTATTTACAAGTTATAGCCGATGCGGCGCACGTCGAATCGCAGAAGACGCAAGTGGCGTATGCGCAGGCTGTCTACGATCAAGCGGCCGCGCAGCTTTCAGCCGGCACAAACACTCGTATCGATGTAACCCGCAGCAGAGTGCAGTTGCAGACGGAACAGGAGCGCCTGATCTCACTAGAGGCCGATTACAAACAGCAGAAGATCGCGCTAGCCCGGCTGATTGGCATACCACTCGACCGTGAATTGGTGTTGACCGAACCATTCGGATATCACGAAGTGCAGCCGGTCGACGAGACAACGGCTATTCGTACTGCTCTAACCCAGCGCGCTGATCTGCAATCGGCCGAAGCGCAGGTGAAAGCGGCCGAGCGCGTAGTGGCCGCTTCGCATGCGGAGCGCTACCCAACCGTTTCGGCGGGCGGTAATTACGGTGCCATCGGCGTTTCACCCGATAACTCGCATGGCGTGTTCGTGGCCACCGCAAGCGTCAACATTCCGATCTACACAGGTGGCCGCATCAAAGCCGATATGCAGCAGGCGGAAGCTGCGCTCGCACAGCGCCAGGCGGAATATCAGGACGAAAAGGAGCAGGTCGATCAGGATGTTCGCAACGCTCTGATCCAACTGCAAACGGCAATTGGCCAGGCGCGCCTCGCCGAAAGCAACAGAAAATTTGCGCTGGAAACATTGACCCAGGCTCGGGATCGCTTCAATGCGGGGGTCACGAACACGGTCGAAGTCGTCCAGGCGCAACAACAGGAATCGAGCGCGGAGTCCGATTACGTATCGAGCCTATTCGCGTTTAATCTCGCTCGCTTGACTCTGGCTCGCGCCACGGGTGAAGCGGAAGCGAACGTCGGAAATTTATTTGTGGGGAGCCGCCCCTAACCAGGCCTGAAAGGTTTTGGAGATCAACCAATATGACTCAGCAATACGAAGTGCAGGATCCACCTCTCGACTTGAGAGAAAGCGAAGCAGTGAAGGTACCGCAGCATACGGCGCAAGAACCCGCCGCGCGCACTGATGAAACTCCCCCTAGTGGTTCGCGCAAACGCGCGCTTTTGATCTTTGGTCTGGTCCTCGTGGCGGCCGCGCTCGGAGGCCTGTTCTACTGGCTGCACGCCCGCCAGTTCGAGGTTACCGACGACGCCCAGGTGGATGGCAATCTGAGCCCGATCGGTACGCGTATTGACGGAACCGTTACCAAAGTGTACGTGCAGAATAACCAGACGGTGAAGGTCGGCGATCCGCTAGTCGACCTGGATGCGAGCGATAACCAGGTCGCGCTCGATCAGGCTTTAGCGCAGTTAGCGCAAGCGCGCAGCCTACTCTCCTCCGAACGGCCAACCGTGCCGATCACCGAAGTACAAAACTCGACAAACATAGCGTCCGCCCGTGCCGATGTAGCGAGCGCGGCAGCGGCCCTTGCTGCTGCCCAACGCGATCGGGATCAAGCGGCGTCGCAAGTTGTCCAACAAGAAGCAGCAAACGTGAAAGCGCAGAGCGACTTGAAACGCTACGGTCAGCTCGTCGAGAAACAGGAAATTTCGAAAGCCGAGTTTGATCAATACACCTCGAACGCCAAGCAGCAGGAAGCCAGTCTTGCCGCCATGAAATCGGCTCTGCTGGCGGCTGAGCGCACCATCGACCAGCGTCATGCACAACTCGATCAGGCGCATAGCAAATTGGAGCAAAACGTGCAAACCGCTGCGCCGCAATTATTGGTCCGCCGCGCCGGGGTCGAGCAGCAAATAGCCAACCTGAAGGTCGCCGAAGCGCAGGTCGAACAGGCGCGGCTCAATTTGCGATACACCAAGATACTCTCGCCTGTTGCCGGAGTGGTCATGAAGCGTTCCGCGCAGGTCGGAGCTCGCGTGCAATCCGGACAGCAGCTTATGACCATTGCGGAAACAGGCGACATTTGGATCACCGCGAACTTCAAGGAGACCCAGCTATTGCGTATGCAGGCCGGTCAGCCCGCTACCATTCACGTGGACGCGCTCGATCACGATTTCAACGGCTCCGTCGAAGCGATCGGCGGCTCTACCGGTTCGGTCGCAAGTCTGCTGCCGCCTGAAAACGCAACCGGCAACTACGTTAAGGTTGTCCAGCGAATTCCGGTGCGCATCGAACTCAAGCCGGGTCAGAATTCGCTCGACCGCCTCCGTCCCGGTATGTCGGTGGAACCCAAAGTACACGTCCGAAACTAATGGATCTCCGTAGCTTTTAGAAAGGATGTTCGTCGTGTTGTTCGTTCGGTTAGTCTTTTGCCTTCTCCTGGTGGGAGCTGGAGTGCATTCCCAGGCAGCGGAACTCAAACCTGAGTCTGTCCGCGCCTGGGATGCATTCGTCGACGCCAAGAAAGCCCATCTGGAACATTGTCCGCGTGTTTCGATCGCCGATCAGCCGGAAGCGGCACGCTTGCAGCAGGGTGCGATTCTCATTCGCCCTGCCGGAGACGCCGGCTCCTTTTCCGTTCCTTCGGGCTTGATTCACGATTGGATCGGGACGGTATTTATCCCGCACGCGTCCTTGCGCGATGTGCTTGCCCGCCTTCGTTCCTATGAAGAGTATCCGGACATGTATAAACCGTCTGTCGTGCAGGCGAAGATTATCGGAATGCATGATGACGCGGATCGTTATGCGCTTACCATGCGGCAGGATGTGCTGACCATTCGAACCGGCTTAGCCGGTGAATATGTCTCGGAATATGATCTGATCGATCCAGCACACGCGGTCAGTATTACCAGCAGCACCCGGCTGCAGGAGATCGCAAGATTCGGCAGCCAGAAACAGGAGATGCTCGATCCTGACGAGGGCAGCGGTCTCATCTGGCGAATCTATTCCCAAGCGCGTTATGAAGAGGCCGATGGCGGCGTTTACCTTGAATTAGAGGCAGCCGCTCTAAGCCGCACTGTACCGCGCGCCCTCTCCTGGGCTGTCAATCCGATCATTGAAAAGATTGCGCGATCCGCGCTTTCGACAACTCTTCGTCAAACGCGGGACGCAGTAATTTACGTAGATGCGCAAAATCGCGCGCCGGGCAATCAGGCCTTGCGGAGTTCGTCCAGCTTCGCATCCAGGAACGCCAGCGAGCGTTCGAGCATCTTGCGGTAGCCGGCATGAGTCGCTGAATCGATATCGGCCAGTACTCGAGTTCGCGAGAGTTGACAACTTTCAATCTCGCGCTCTCTTGCGATTTCTTCCGAACTCTTCATAGGCCTATGCGCGCCGAGGCTGCGCCCTTCCGCCGCTTCTATTTGCGATTCGACCGCCTTGCTTTCCCAGCCGCGCGCCATACCTCTCAGCTTGACACACTTCGGGATACTGCGTCACTGCTATTCTGAAAACATCATTCCCCGACAACGCAGAGTTGTCCTGTTCATGCCGAAATTGCGTTACATCACTCCTCACGGAATTACCGTTACTCGAATCAGCACGCGAGTGGCGTACCGTCGCGGTTTAAAGCACATTTTGACGCAACTCGACCGCAAACGAGGCGTGTATCTTTCGTCAGGGTATGAATATCCGGAGCGCTATTCGCGTTGGGATGTGGCGAGCGTAGCTCCGCCAATCGAGATCGTGGGACGCGAACGCCTGATTCATATTCGCGCGCTCAATCCGCGAGGGAAAGTGCTCTCGGAGCTGCTCTGGCCAGTGCTATCCGGCTCCACGCAATGGGATGCGCGGCATGTGGAGCCCGGCGCCATAGATCTCTCTTTGAAGCCGCTGGCCGAACGATTTCCGGAAGAGGAACGCAGCAAGCAGCCCTCGCCATTTTCGCTCCTGCGTTTGTTGATCGAAGAGTTTCGAACGGCGGAAGATAGCCGGCTCGCGATGCTCGGCGCATTCGGCTACGACCTGCTGCTGCAATTCGACCCGATCCGCTTGCGCCTTCCACGCGATAACGCGAAAACGCTGCATGTCTTCCTCTGTGACGAGATCTACTTCATGGACCGGAAGAAGGAAACAATCGAGCGATTTCGATATGACTTCTCGGGCGCACAAGGCAGCACCGAAGGGTTGCCGCGAACGGCGAAAGCTGTGACGCCCGTTCCGAAGGGCCGTCCGGCCGAGATCGTCTCCGATCACACGCCGGAAACCTACATGGAAAAGGTGGAGGCTGTACGCGAAGGCATGCGGCAGGGAAACTACTACGAAGTGGTTCTTCGCCAGAAATTCAGTACTCCATTCAGTGGCAGTCCTTCGGAACTCTTTCAGCGCATTCAGAAATCAAGCCCGAGCCCGTACGAATTTATCCTGCAGATGGGCGACGAACAACTGATCGGCGCATCCCCCGAGATGTTTGTTCGCGTAGAAGGTGACCGGGTGGAGACCTGTCCCATCGCCGGCACAGCGCGCCGCTCCGGCGATCCGCTGCGCGACGCCGAGAGCATTCGCGAGCTGCTCAATTCGGCGAAAGAGGAGTCGGAGCTCACCATGTGCAGCGATGTTGACCGCAACGACAAGTCGCGCGTCTGCGTTCCGGGATCCGTCAAAGTCATCGGACGACGCCTGATCGAATCCTACGCCGGCCTGTTTCACACGGTAGATCACGTTACGGGCACGCTCATGAAAGGCTTCGATTCGCTCGACGCTTTTCTGACGCACATGTGGGCGGTGACAATTATCGGCGCACCCAAAAAAGCCGCCGCGCAGGCCATCGAGGATTTAGAAAACGATCCCCGCGGCTGGTATGGCGGCGCAGTGGGCATGCTCGGCCTCAACGGCGATATCAATACCGGTATCACTATTCGAACAGTTCATTTGAAGGATGGCGTCGCTAACTACGCGGCCGGGGCGACTTTGTTATATGACTCCGACCCACGGGCCGAGGACGGAGAATGCCGCCTTAAAGCGACCGCTTTCTTCCGCGCGATGTCTTCCGCGTCTGGCGCTCGCGGAGACCAGCATTCGACGCGCAGAGTTGGCGAAGGCGTTCGCCTGTTGCTCGTCGATAACGACGATTGCTTCATTCATACGCTTGCCAATTACGCGCGGCAGACGGGCGCTTCGGTTTCGACCTATCGCTCGAATGTAGCGCTCGAGATAATCGAGAACGATAAACCGGATATCGTTCTGATCTCCCCCGGTCCCGCCAGGCCGTCCGACTTTGGTGTTCCCCAACTCGTACGCGAATTAGCGAAACGGCAGATTCCGACGTTTGGTGTCTGTTTAGGTCTGCAGGGAATTGTGGAAGCCTTCGGCGGCAGTCTCGAAGTGCTCGAGTATCCGATGCATGGCAAAGGTTCTACCGTGCTTCACAACGGAGTTGGAGCACTGCACGGCTTGCCCTCACCGTTTCGTGTCGGCCGTTATCATTCGCTATATGCGAATCGGGAACAGATGCCGGATTCGCTTGAGATCACTGCGGAATCGGACGACGGGATCATCATGGCTGTGCGCCATCGCGAGCTGCCGATCGAAGCCGTGCAGTTTCATCCGGAATCCATCTTGAGCCTGGAACAGGACTGCGGCCTGCGCTTGATCGAGAACATGATCGCAGCGTACGCCAAAGTTCCGGCAATTTCCCAATAGTGGCCCGAAGTGTTGCCATCGTCGGCGGAGGTCTGGCGGGCTTGGCAGCGGCGGTTGCTCTAGGCGGCGCCGATCAGCGAGTCGCAGTATTTGAAGCCCGTCCGCATCTGGGCGGCCGAGCCACGTCGTATCCATTGAATACCGCCGACGAAGATGGACCCACGATTGACAATTGCCAGCATGTCCTCCTCCGCTGCTGCACTAACCTGATCGATTTTTACCGACGGCTCGGGGTTGAGAATCGCATCCACTTTCATCGCGAGTTTTTCTGGATCGAGCCGGGGGGCCGCGTTTCCACAATGCGCCGGGGTCTGCTCCCTGCTCCGCTTCACTTCACTGAATCGTTTCTTCGCCTGCACTTTTTGAATCTTGCAGAAAAAATGAGTGTCGCGAATGGATTGCTCTCCGTGCGATATGAGTATGGCAAGCGCGCGGATCTCGATCAGATCTCGATGCTCGACTGGCTGCGGGAGAAGAATCAGCCGCCGCGTGCCATCGAACGTTTCTGGGCCCAGGTACTGGTGAGCGCAGTGAACGAAGATCTGGACAAGATGGCGGCCGCGCATGGGTTGCAAGTTTTCTACCTGGGTTTCGTTGCAAAAGCCGATTCCTACGAGATGGGCATTCCGGCGGTGCCTTTAGCGCAGCTGTATTCCGAAGAGGCCTGGTCCAATTATCCGAGCGTTGCCATCAAAAATCGTCAAACGGTGCGCCAACTCTGCATCAAAAACGACAAGGTGACCGGCCTTGTGCTCAACAGCGGCGAAACGTTTACAGCCGATGAATACCTGCTTGCGGTGCCGTTCGAACGAGCCAACGCGCTTGCGCCCGAGCTTAAGCTTAATTTCTCAGCATTCCGTCACTCGCCCATTACCGGCATTCACCTCTGGTTCGACCGCGCGATTACGGATTTGCCCCACGCCACGTTGCTCGACCGCACAATTCAGTGGATGTTCAATAAGCACGCGGGGCGGCATATTCAACTTGTAGTGAGCGCGTCGCGAAGTTTAACCGAGATGCCGCGCGCGGACGTCATTGAGCTTGCGCTGCGGGAGCTGAAGGAATTTTTTCCGCTAGCCGCAACCGCAACCCTGGAACGGTCGCATGTCGTGAAAGAAATCCGCGCTACTTTTTCCGCAGCGCCGAATCTTGACGAACTGCGGCCCGCGAATATCACCGGCATTCCGAATCTGTTTCTAGCGGGCGATTGGACGAAATCCGGCTGGCCCGCAACCATGGAAGGCGCCGTAAGAAGCGGTTATCTAGCGGCGGAAGCCGCGCTTGGCCTCGCTCCAGGTACGCACCGCTTCCTCAAACCTGACTACCGCTGATTCGCCTTTAGAATTTTCTTGCGCAAGCGAATTGATTTCGGTGTTACTTCCACATACTCATCTTCCCGGATGAACTCGAGCGCCTGCTCCAAGTTGAGGATCCGCGGAGGCACCAGCCGGATCGCTTCGTCTGACGTGGAAGCGCGCATGTTCGTAAGCTTTTTCTCCTTTACGATATTTACGTCGAGATCGTTATTACGCGAATTCTCGCCGATAATCATGCCCTCGTAAACTTCGGTTGTCGGAGAAATAAAAATGACACCGCGCTCCTGCAAATTGTAAATCGCAAAACTCGTTGAGACGCCTGAGCGGTCGGAAACAAGCGATCCAGTTGGGCGCATTTCGATTTCGCCCTGCCATTCCACATACCCCTGAAACAGCGAGTTCATGATGGCGGTTCCTTTGGTATCGGTCAGCATCTCGCTGCGAATTCCAATCAGCCCCCGGGATGGAACCATAAACTCCAGGCGCACCCGGCCCGAGCCATGATTCACCATTTTGCTCATCTTCCCTTTGCGCGTTCCGAGCTTTTCGATGACCACGCCGATAAACTCTTCCGGGCAATCGATCAACAGCAGTTCCAAAGGCTCGTGCAGCTTGCCATCGATCATGCGCGTAAGAATGGTGGGCTTGCCGACTTGCAGCTCATAGCCTTCGCGCCGCATCATTTCGATCAGGATCGCCAATTGCAATTCGCCGCGCCCCATTACTTTGAAAGCATCGGGGCCGCCCTCCTGCTCGACTTTGATCGAAACATTCGTCAGCAGTTCCTTGTCGAGCCGGTCTCGCAAATTCCGCGATGTGACGTACTCGCCTTCTCGCCCGGCAAACGGTGAGTTATTGATCGTGAACGTCATAGCAATCGTGGGTTCATCGATCTGCACAACCGGCAGCGGGTTCGGCTCCTCTGCGCTGGTCACTGTCTCGCCAATCGTGATGCCTTCGACGCCTGCAATCGCCAGTATGTCTCCGGTCCGGCCGATGGTCTCATCCACTCGACGCAACCCTTCGAACGAATAGAGTTTGGTGATACGCGTCTTGTGCAGGGATCCGTCCAGTTTTACAATGCCCACATCGTCGCCATGCCGCAGCGTGCCGTTGAACACGCGGCCGATCGCCAGGCGGCCGAGATAATCGCTGTAATCCAGATTCGCCACGAGCAATTGCAGTGTAGCGTTCGGATCGCCCTTCGGCTTGGGAATATGCTTCAGAATCGTCTCGAACAGCGGCTGTAGCGTATCGCTCTCATCCGCCATGTTGAGCTTTGCTATGCCCGCTTTGCCGTTCGTGTAAACCACGGGAAAATCCAACTGATCCTCAGTTGCATCCAGGTCGATGAAGAGGTCGTAAATCTCGTTCAAGACTTCTTGAATGCGCGCATCCGGCCGGTCGATTTTGTTGATCACTACCACTGGCGGCAGCTTGCCCTCCAGCGCTTTCGAAAGAACGTAGCGCGTCTGCGGTAAAGGACCTTCGCTTGCGTCAACGAGCAGCATCACGCCATCCACAATCTTGAGCGCGCGCTCCACTTCCCCGCCGAAATCGCTGTGGCCAGGGGTATCCACAATGTTGATCTTGGTGCCGTGATACCGCACGCCCGTCGTCTTCGCGAGAATGGTAATTCCGCGCTCGCGCTCGAGTTCGTTCGAATCCATCACGCGATCGGCAACTTCTTCGTTTGCCCGAAAAATGCCGCTTTGCCGCAGCATTGCGTCTACCAGCGTGGTCTTTCCGTGGTCTACATGAGCAATGATCGCGATATTACGAGTTTCGGGCGTTGACTCTTCAACTGGCATGGGGTTTAAGTGTTATGGTCTCATGCGGGCCTATGCGACCCTGTAAAGGCGATGAGTACAGACGAACCAATTCCAACCGTAGTCATCGTCGGGCGGCCCAACGTTGGCAAATCTACCTTGTTCAATGCGATCCTGGGCAACCGGCGATCGATCGTCGGTGATGAGCCCGGCATTACGCGCGACCGCATTTACGGCGAGGTCGAATATCGTGGCAAACGCTTCGGCTTGATCGATACCGGCGGCATCATCCCGCATGACGATGCACTCATTCCTACGCAGATTCTGAAGCAGGCGCAAGTTGCGCTGGACCTCGCCTCGCATATCCTTTATGTGATCGACGGCCGCACGGAAATTACAGCCGCAGACCGCGATTTGGCGAAGTTGTTGCGGCCGCTCGGAAAGCCGCTTACGCTGGTCGTCAACAAAATCGACGCCAAAGTGCGCGAAAACCTGGTGCCCGAATTCTATTCGCTGGGGCTGGGCGATCCGATGGCCGTTTCTGCGGAACATCGCCTCGGTCTCGATGATCTGCTCGAACACGTCACCGCTCCTTTCCCGCGCATCGGAGAACAGGAGAACAGCGAGGAGGAAGAAACCGCGCTGCGGCGCATCAAGGTCGCTATCATCGGACGCCCTAACGTCGGCAAGTCCACCATGTTGAATGCTCTGGTGGGATCCGAACGGGCCATCGTTTCGCCGGTCGCCGGCACCACGCGCGATGCCGTTGATGAGTCAGTGCAGGAGGGCAACACCACGTATCGTTTTGTCGACACCGCGGGCATCCGGCGCAAGGGCAAGACTACGGAAATGACGGAAAAGCTCAGCGTCATCATGGCCCGGCGCAACATCCGCATGGCGAACGTTGTGCTTCTGATGGTGGACGCAACCGAAGGAGTTGTCAGCGCGGATGCAACCATCGCCGGCTACGCGCATGAAGAAGGCCGAGCGGTGATCATCGTCGTCAACAAGTGGGATGCCGTCGATGAAAAAGGCAAGCGTGCATTCACGGAGGACGTACGCGACCAACTCAAATTCTTGGACTATGCTCCAATTATTTTTGCCTCAGCGAAGAATGCCGAAGGCGTCCGGCGCATCTTCTCAACAATTCGCCACTGCTTCACCAACGCTTCAAAGCGTGTCACCACGGGAGAACTGAACCGCTTCGTCGAAACCCTGAAGTTCGAAAGCGATATAAAGATTTATTACCTGACGCAAGCGTCGATCCGTCCGCCCACCTTCATCGTATTCACCGACAAAGCGGCAAACATCCACTTTTCCGAAGAGCGCTTCCTGATTAACCGCCTACGCGAAAGATTCGGTTTCGATGGGACGCCAATTGTAATCAAAACCAAGCGGCGCTGAAAGGGCTATTGCAACATCACCTGCTTCACCACGACGTTGTCATCTTCATCGAAGACGCGCAGTGCAACCGCCTGGCCTTCTTTCCCGTTCACAGTGTAGTTTAAGATCCGCGAATCGGTTACGCGATTGTCCGGCTGAAGCAGGATCCAATCGCCGCCGTCGACCGAGAATTGCGCCTTATCCAGCCAACTGAGCGCGTCCGCCGCTTGAAATTTCAGCGTGCGGCGCGCGCCATCTTTGGTGATCGCGACGTCCGAAATCACCGGGGGCGTGTTGTCGATCGTAAACGGATCGCTTTCGAGAGAAGACGTTAGCGCGTTGGCCGGCGTATTTCCGGGTAAGTCCGTCGCAGTGATGCGCGCCACGTATTTCCCGTCCGGCAGCATGGCCGAGTCGAACGCAAAGAATCGGTCCTGCAATTTGTCTTTAAGCATTTGCCAGCGGGTGCTGTCTTGCGGCCGGATCTCCACTTTGAAAAGCAGCGGATCACCGTTCGCATCGATTGCGCTCCAGCGCAGAGTAACGAAACCTTTGCTGTACTGCAGCGTTGCCGCCCCGCTCGACTCAAGAGAGAGCCCCGGGCCACCCGATCGTGCACGTCCCACACCTGCGAGCGTCAATGTCAAGGGCGAGCCGGAGGCGGTGACACTTCGTTCCAAACTATTGTTTGCCGGCGGCTGCCGGTAGTTGAACGGTGCAACGTCGATCTGTTGGATTTTGGGCGCAATGTTCTTCGGCAAAAAAGGAATGTCGACGCGAAGCAAATCCGGAGAATTGCCGCCCGCATCGCGCTCGAGTGTTAACCGGTACTGTAAGAAACGAGCTGCGGGCGATTCAATCTGGCCGCCGGTTTCGATCAATGCTACTTTGCTCCAGGGACTCCAACTGTTCTGCGGATTGTTTTCGTTGCCGCTGCGGGTTTCCATCGAAATCGCTCCGCCGTGCAGTTCCGAGACGGCGTGAGCCTTGCCCCAATATGAAAAGCCTCCTGCATCGAGGACGTTGCTGTCGAGCGTGCCCGATTTTTCGAGATCGGGCCCGAGGCAATAGAGATTCCCCACATTGCCGGTCGTGACATAAATCGCTCCATCCTTACCCTGTAGAAAATCGGTTACCTGGGTCGGCGGAGCGGTCAAAACATCAGTGAATAGATGATCCGAGTCCACCCGGTAAATCGTTCCCTTGTTGCCTGTTCCGAGGAGAGGTTTTCCCGACGAATCGAAAGCCAGAGCATACACCAGATCGGTTGCCGACTCCCAGATGCGTTCGGCAAATCCGTCCTTCTGGATGGCATAGAGATCGGAGCCTCCGCTGATTGTGGCGCGGATCGAACTTAGAACAGGCGGAGCGGCAGGCAGTTGGATTCCAGGCCGCGGCGTTCCTATGGGAGACACCGGAGACGGATTTACCGGTAATACCGGAGGCGCACCCGAGACGGCTAGGGCAGTGGCTTTCCCGCCAATTGCCGCAGCGTAGATTACGCCATCTCGTTCCGCGACTGCCGTCACTTCGCGTTTCCGCGCCTGATACAAAATGAAGCCCTTTCCCGCGGAATTAATGCGTAGAATCAGGCCGCCTGGTTCCGTGCCCACGATGAGATTTCCCGCCGCGTCGACGATCATCGATCGGGCATGCGTCTCCTGCGTGTCGTAGAACTTGGCTCCCTTGCCGTCCGGAGTCACTTTGTAAATCAGTCCGTTATCACCGGTTGCGACGAACAGATTTCCTTCGCGATCGAACGCCATCGCCCAGATGTATTTACATTTCGGGTCAAAAAACAACTGCGGTTTGCCGGAGGAATCGATGCGATAAATTTTCGCGTCGGGCAGCACTGCCGCATATAACCGGTCCTGGTGGTCCACGGCCAGCACATGAACTTCGAGTCCGGGTAATTGCGCCAGCACTTTGGGCTTGCCATTCTTCGGTAGCGCAAAAATTTTGGCGGTAGCCCCCGTCGGCGCCCCGCCGGCGTAGTAAATGGTTCCCTTTGAATCCTGGGCGAGAGTCCATAGATAAGGAACGCTCGTGCTGTCCAGTTCCTTGAAGGCCGGGGCGAGGCTCACATGTCCATCGCTTCGTATCGACAACCCTTTACGCGTGCCCTGGGCAAATTCCGATTGATCGGATTGTTCCCAAACGCGTGTATCGACCGCCAGGCAGATCGAGGCGGTTGCTCCCAGAAGCAAACCTATAGCAGCGGCCTTCTTGAGGGCCGTGTTCTTATTCATGTCTCTTTTTGAAATGGTTCAGTTCACGTAGATTTTGAGCGAGTAATTGCCGGTAACGACCTCATCGAATGGAAGCGAAAGCTGCTCGTGAGCGCTCTCCGGCGAGCTGACGAATTCGTGATTGGTGGCGCGTCCGCTCTGCATGACATTCAGGATCGAAGCAGGCAGACTCGGCAATACTTTCTCGTCCGAATATACTGTCGGCTGCGACTCGATCAGCGAAACATAGAGGCGGTTATTACTTCGCTCCTGATTGAGCATTGCCACCGTTTGCGGCGTGTCTTCTATCCTATTTAGCGAACTGGCAATGTTCTGGAAGCGGCTCAGCGTGGCGGCATCGCTGAACAGGATCTCGTGAACGCCGTGCGGCAGTCCCGCCGGGATTTTTACATTCACGGTCCGTTCGATCCGCTCGCCGCGATAGGGCCGCAAAAATACTTTTACCGGAACTTCCGTTCCCGGCACTACTTTGTTGTCCGCAATCCAGGCCGATTCAATCTGTGCGATGCGCCGTTCCGGCAGGAGATCCACTGACACGTTCACCGCATCCAATTTGGGCAGCTTGGCCGAATTCGCGTAGAGCCGGTTGAATTTATCCGCCCACCAACCTGCAAGCAGCATCGGAGTTGGAATGGGAGCTTCGACGGGAGCCTGCATCGTTGTCAGATCGATGAGCTTCTGGCCCTCAACCTGCAACTCGCCGTGCAACCGATAGGTCGCCTCTTCCGAAAAATCGTTCAAGTTCGAAAGCGAGTTAAAGAGTGTAGCCATCATCAGGTACGGCGTCCACTTCTGATCCACAAACACGTTGTAATGAAAATCCCGTTCGTTCTGAACCCGGTTCGCATCATTATAGGAGCGCACCCGCAGCGTTACGGGAATCATCTGGGCGGTTGCTCCGAGTTCGCCTTCAATGGCGCTGTGCCGATCCTGCCGCAAGGCGCCCACCACTTCTGTCGCGTTCCCCATCTTGGTTGGCTGATAAGAGGAAGCGAGAGTCGTGATAATCGTATCTTTGGCGATCGGCATATCAACCGGACCGAGATTGAACATCGGATGCCCGAAAGCCAGCACATGTTTGCCGTCGTTATAGGTAACGGTTCCGCCGCCCGTCATATTCATGTCGCCCGAGACTAATACCGCCGCAATGCTTTCTCCGGGCTGCATCGAAGTGGCCCAATCTGCTGCCGGCTTGCTCGATTTCAACTGCCCTCCGGCGCCGCCCTGCGCCACCGTCAAACCGAGTTGGTTGAAAATCGGCGAAAACTGCCGGATCGTTTCGTCCGAAAATCCCGCCATGGTGATCGGTGTGGCGATCGGCGTCATAGTTGCGGCTTCCGATACATTGCGCGAGGCTGCCATTACGCGCGCGAGCAATCCATCGGGTAAGTGCAACTCGGTGTTCGCAGCTTGCAATTTATCGGGAGTGCGGCTGTCCGCAGGCCGGCTCTTGTCGAAATCTTTCACCTCGAGCATGAGCTTGATCGGCGTAATCCCGCAGATGGCATCCGGTGAAAACACGCTCAAACGCAGTGAAATCGCCCCCACCAGCTTGCCATCGATATATACCGGACTGCCGCTCATTCCGCCGGCGACGTTCGTGCGCGATGCCTTCCCGGTCAGTTTGCCAATGATAATGTCCTGTTTGGGACCCCAACCGTTCTCCCAGATCCCTACGATTTCTACCGGAATCGGTTCTGGTTTTGTTCCTTGAAACACCGTCCACGCGACGCCCTTCATCCCCGGTTTGAGATCGCTCTCCGGGTATAACGAAACTTTTCCGGCTTTCGGAGCAACGGTCATGTTGGGGATTGCTTCCTCCGCCTTCCCGGCGAAAGCGCCAAACGCGAGAAATAAGGAGCAAACGAGAGCCCGGCGGAGCATAGAGTGCAATCTGCTTTACCCTTCTGGAGTTGAAACTGGTCACGAGTTGGGAGAACGGGTGCCCGGATGACCTTTATTATCCCGCAACAATCTGGAGCCTCGAACTCCGCTATAGGCCAGTCCTGAAATTTTGTTATTGTTAATCTGCTTTCATATCGCAATTTAGGGCGTTACGGCGCGCCACGAATTCGGCTCTACGGTGTAGACTGTAATCGTTCGATCCACCCGGTTATTACTCTGGAGATTGCATATGACTCGCCTTATAGTTACCTCGATTGGCTCTTTCGTGCTTTGCGCTTCAGTTGCCATTGGCGTTGCGGCTGCGGCCGGGCAAACGTCGACCAAAGGAGATGCCGCCAAGGGCAAAGAGACGTTCGAACAATGCGCGGTCTGCCACAACGTCGACACCGACGAAAAGAAAATGGGTCCTTCCTTGAAGGGTCTGTTCAAGCACAAGACGATGGTGGGCAACAAGCCCGTCACGGACGCCAACGTGCTGGCGCAAATCAATAACGGCGGGAATGGCATGCCCGCGTATAATGACATGCTTTCGTCTGAAGAAAAAGCTAATCTTCTAGCCTATCTCCACACGCTGTAAGTCGCGCGTTAGGAACAGCACTTCACCGCGCGGACGGTTTGCTACCCTGAAAGGGCTGTCCAGCGTCCCCATCGTCTAGCCCGGCCTAGGACACCGCCCTTTCACGGCGATAACAGGGGTTCGAATCCCCTTGGGGACGCCAAAACTTCAAACTCATTCTGCCAAGATCATTTCGTTTGCGCTCGTCTTCGTCCTGTCGACAATTGCGAGGCGGCTGGTTTGCGCGGCAGATTTAAAAGCCTTTTCGTCGCTCGGACCAGGTTCACGATCTCATTAGCGCTTTTTTGAATCACTGCGTCGGCGCCCGTGCTCTCGGGCTTGAGCCCAAGATTCTCCGCAAAACCAGTCAGCAGAATAATCGGCTTTGTATATTGCGATTCTCGAAGCTGGCGGATTAATTCCAGACCATCGACCGGCGACATCCGGTAGTCGGTGATCACCAAATCGAAATTTTCCTTGGCAGCGAGCTTGAGCGCTTCCGAACCGCAACGGGCGGGAACCACAGTATAACCAAGCTCCTGTAAAACCGAGCGCCGCGCCATCATTCCATCCGCGTTGTCATCTACCAGCAGAATGGTGGCTGGAACCGGCGCGCTTTGCAAGTGAGGAGATCGCATCAAAGACTTGAGCGAAGTTAACAAAGCTGCAAGTGGACTGTCAATGGATCTCTATCCAACTCAAAACTGGGAAGATCGAGTGCTTGACAGAAAGTTCAACAGCGCGGCGGCTTCTCAATCCACCTGGCGCGGAGCCTTGTAGCCGGCTTTAGCGATGATCTGATACTTGATTGGTTTTCCTTTCGCATTCACGATGCGCAAAGGCTCGTTCGTCTCGGGATTAATCAGTTGAACCTTGATGTGGCGAAACTTACCATCGTGGGAGACGTTGGTCGGGTGATAAGCAAACGAGTATTGGTCGCGTAGCGCCTGTTCGATCTGATGGAAGACTTGCGGATATTCTCCGGGAAAGCGCGGGAAGAAGCTCAATCCGCCCGTTTCTTTCGAGAACGTTTTCATTTCGTTATCGGCCTGCAGGAAATCCATATTCTCAATCTGGGCTCCCATGCCGGGGGAGCCTTCGAGTCCGATCCGCGCAATTTGCAGGATGCTGATGGTGTAAATGGGAACGCCGGCTTCCTGCAGGTCCTTGCGCGCGGTATCAAAGGTGATTTTGCTGAACGTATCAAGGCCGGTGCCAATCAGCAGGATGGCCTTACGCCCCTGAATACCGGACATGCGGTCCGCCATATCGGTCAGAGCGTCGAAGACATTCGATTCGCTAAAACCCGGAATACGCAAACGGGCCATGGCCTCTTCGGCGCGCCGCTTATCTGGAGAGAAGTCGGATAGAATCGTGGGCCGCAGATCGTAAGCCACCACTGCTACGTTATCGTCCGGGTGAAGCGTTTGGAGGAAGGTGTAAGACGCTTGCAGCGTTTCGTACCAGCCTTGGGTCCAAAACTGCTGGAACCGGCCGCTAAACTCGATCAGCATGCAGATCGTCATGGGCGCTTCGCTCTGGTTGGCTTGCGTGATCTGCTGCGGAACGCCATCCTCCAGAATGCGGAAATTGCCGGCTGGCAGGCGCGGAATGAAGTGGTTTTTATCGTCCAACACGGAAACATCAACGTTCACGGTAGTCGCGTTTTCCTTGAAGGTCGGGTTGTCGGCCGGAACGTCCTTGGGCTTCTTGTATTCGGAAGGAATAGGCGGCTGATCCGCCGGAGCAGCCGTGGTGTCGGGAGCCGGTTTTTTTGGTTTTGCGACCGAGTCGCTGCTTTGCGGCTCCGGACCCTCCTGAGCGGACAGCACAGACGGGCAGTAGAGAACGCCAGCCAGTGCCAGTACGATCCAGCCCTTGCGCAGAATGGAATGTTTCATGAGTTACTACCTTTTGGCCCGTGCCGCTGGGGCACGGAAATGTTCGATCTAATGAACCCAGGGGCCGCGGTGGGAATCCTTTTTTCGAAGATACACCTCAAATTTCTTCTTAGCACGCCGAAGCTTCCAATCCTGGTAGCTGGCCATCACGGGATTACGCAAGCGGCTCTGCAGGGTTTGCCCCCGCAAAATGAGATAGCCGCCGACCATGCCCCCCAGACCTGCTATAGCTTCGATCGCGCCCTGTCCGCCGGCGATCGCCAGATACGATTCCAGAAAAATCACTGCCCCGATAATTAAGACGAAATATTTGGTCTTGATGGGTATAAGAAAACCGAACAGGATGGTCTGATTCGGGAACATAACGCCAAACGCCACTAAAATACCGTAGATCGCCCCTGAGGAGCCTACGACTAAGGCGTTCACGCCGCCGAAGAGATAGGCCGCAACGATGGTAGTGAAGCCGGCGATAACGCCGCAGGCAAGATAAAACACGACAAAGCGCCTGGTTCCCCACGCGCGCTCGAGTTCCACACCAAACATCCAGAGCGCCAGCAGATTCCATAACGCATTGGTGATGCCGGGATGCAGGAACATATAGGTGACCACCCGCCACAGGGCGAGCGAGTGCACCACTTGGGCCGGAATGAGCGCAAAAAGAGCCAGCAGAATCGATCCGCTATGAGTTGAGCGGAGAATGAAGTCGAAGACGGACAGCGCCGCCGTCACAATCAGGAGCCACTTCACGCCGGCTGGAAAGCGATTGGAAGGGACATACCGATTCACGTAGGAACGCGAACTGAAAGGCATCGGCTGCGAGTTTCCTCAAGTCGAGAATAACAAAGGGGGGACGAGTAGGGACGCAGCGGGCAATCTCTCCCGAAAATTTCTTTCCGGGATTTGGGTTTACCTGGAATGCTGGGTTCGACGCCGTAGAATGCTTGCCGCCAGGTTCACGGAAACCGCTATGGTCAGCCAGACTAACCCATTGGATAATGGGCCGGTCGAAAAGAAGAACGTGTTTGTCCATCCCAGGTTCGACGCCAGGCTCCATGCGGCCAGCGCATAGCCCGAAAAAACTGCCGGACCCATGAGCGCGGCCACTACCGCGCCAAATTCCTGAGCGGTATCGGTGGCCCAGGCGCCGGTGCGGGAAAGCAATCCCGCGCTGGCCTGCAGTAAGGCAGCCACTTTCGGTGATTCGGTCCGTATTGCGACCACGGTGGTTCGAGTCTCAGGCATGTTCCAACCTACATTCCTTGTGATGCACGCGACGGGCCGAAAGTTCCGGGACCGAGAACGGGAGCATTTGCGGGCGATTTCTAACATTGGAAGTGCGTTCGCGCCATAAAAATCTGTGAAAATTTGAAAGCCCCATGCGGGAATTCCACGTTTGGGACATATTCATGCCCGCGGAAACCGCCGAAAGACATGGTAGCCACGCGGGTGAACGAAGTAGCCATCGAGGGATTGATAGGGTAGATATTCAAGGGAAACGAATGAAAAAGATCAAAACAGCCATTGTGGGAACCGGATTTATGGGGAAGGTGCACGCCGAGAACGTGCGCCGTTTGGGGAACGTAGAGATTGCGGCGGTGGTGGGCAGCCGTCTTGAAACCGCGCAGAAATTTGCGGACAACATGGGTATCCCGCTCGCAACGGCCAAACTCGATGACGTTCTGAACAACAAAGAGATTCAGGCAGTACATATTTGTACGCCGAACGCCGAGCACTACCCGATGTCGCTCGCGGCTATTGAAGCGGGGAAGGCCGTGCTCTGTGAAAAGCCGATGACGCTAACCGTGGATGAAGCCGAACGGTTGGTGGCGGCTGCTAAAGAAAAGAAAGCCCTGAATTGCGTTCAGCACAATCTGCGCTATTACCCTGTGGTGCAGCAGATGCGCCAAATGATTGCGCATGGCGATATCGGCGAAGTGCTGATTGTGCAGGGCACGTACTCCCAGGACTGGCTGCTCTATGACACCGACTGGAACTGGCGTCTGGATGCAAAGGCGAATGGCAAGCTGCGGGTGATGGGCGATATTGGCTCGCACTGGATGGACATGATCCAGCATCTGACCGGGCTTTCTATCAGCTCGGTGTGCGCGGATTTATCGATTTTCCATAAAACGCGCAAGCGCCCCAAAGGATCGGTGGAAACGTTCTCCGCGAAAAAGGCGACTGCAGCCGAGACGGAAGAGTTCCCGATCGACACGGAAGACTTCGCCATGGTGATGCTGCACCTGGGGGAGAAAGCGCGCGGCGCCTTTACCGTGAGCCAAATGTCGGCCGGACGCAAGAATAAGTTCGCTTTCGAAATTTTCGGGACGAAAGCCGGTTTGGCCTGGGATCAGGAGCAGCCCGATACGCTCTGGATCGGCCGCCGCAACGAGCCGAACCAGATCATCATCAAGGACGCATCGCTGTTTTATCCAGAGGCGGCGAAATTCTCCGACTTGCCGGGCGGGCACAGCGAGGGCTACGACGATTCGCATAAGCAGGTTTTCAAAAACTTCTACGCGAAGATTGCCGATCCTTCGATTCCGATCGACTATCCCACGTTCGAAGACGGGTTACACGGCATGATTCTGCTGCAAAAGGTGGCGGAGAGCTCGGAAAAACAAGCCTGGGTGAAGGTTTAGCCGCCCGGTTTGCGGCGATCCCACAGCCAGCCATAGAGAAAGACCGAAGCCAGCCAGCACGCGAGGCACGGCAGGGCCAATTTCAGGCCCAGTGTTCGGACATTCAGGCCGACGCCAAAGAGCACCACCATTTGGAGGACGCCGTCCGGAAACAGCGCGCCCGAAGTAAAGCGCCAGCGCGCCTGGGCGGCTGGCTGGAAGACGCTTCGATGATGGCCGATAACGAGCGCGGCCATTCCGGCGAACAAGCCGCTCATGAAATCAAGGGGCGCCACCAAAATCATGAGCAGCACGAGATAAGCCAGATCCTTCGCGAGCAGGATTTGCCAGCCTCGGATCGGCACCAGGCGATAGCGTTCGGCGCCAGCGCCATCCAGACCGAGCAAAACCTGCGCCGAGGTGCTCATCGCGACGGCAGTTACAAGAGACATGATCTGCAGGGCCGATGGATTGGGAGATTTCGCCCAGGCCCGGTAAGCAATTGTCAGGCAGGCCAGCACCGCGGCGACGTACGGATCGAGGGTCGCGAGCATTTCGCGCCAGTGCAGCAGCATGAGAAAACCCGTGGCGCCGGGCAGCTTCGGAATCAGCCCAGACAGGTTTCGGCCGCGCCCATGGAGATAGCGCTTCAGCAGAAAGGCAGCGAGCCGCGCCAGGAGAACGATGGCCAGAAACAGCGCCGTGGGGCGCCAGGCTCCGCGCGCCAGAAGAAACACGGCGATCCAAACGATGGGCGAGAACGCCAGGCTGATGGTCCGCACAATCGCTCGTTCGCGAGGCGATAACGGCCATAAATGCCAGCGGTCCTGGGGCACTCGCTCCATCGGATCGGCCGAGAGGGGAAACACCATCACGAGCGCAAGCACAATGGCAAACAGTTCTGCGCTCTCCGGCTGCAACGCCACCAGCAGAAGAAAAAAGAATAGATTCTGGCCGGTAATCGACCCGAACGTCTGGACATTGCGCCAGGAAGCGAGCCGGACCGCTTTTAGCGCGCTTCTGACCCGAGCCAATCCAGTTCTTCCGCGGCGAAAGGTTCGACCATTTCGAAATACAATTCTTCGAGCGACTTCGGCAATTCGGCGACCGTCGAGTTCCACACGAGCTTGCCATCACGGATGAGTAAGACCTGATCGGCCACGCTATCCACGAGCGAAAGGATGTGGGAGGTCAACAGAATCGTCACGCCGCGATGCGCAATGGAGCGCAACTGGGAGCGGATGGTTTCGGCCGTGATCGGGTCGATGCCTTCGAACGGCTCGTCGAGAAAGAGCGCTTGCGGATTTGGGAGCAGCGCCATCGCAAGAGCCGTTTTCTTCTTCATCCCGTACGAGCATTGGTGGATATAAGTGTGGGCGCCGTCCGCTAAGCGCAGCACGCGGAGAAGCTGTTCACTGCGCGCCAACGTTTCCTGCCGCGGGACCTGATAAATGCCGCCGGTGAGTTCGAGGTGCTCGCTCACGGTCAGAGCGTCGAACAACGCCAAGCTCTCCGGCAGCACGCCGATGCGGCTGCGCGCCTGCGTGCTGGCCGGGTCCAGACCGCATACTCTAGCGGAGCCGGAAGTCGGTTCCAAGAGCCCGGTCAACATTTTGACGACGGTCGATTTGCCCGCTCCGTTTGGGCCGAGCAGCGCGCAAATGGTTCCAGGGCGAACGGAAAACGAGACTTGCGAGACCGCCTCGAAGTCGCCGAAGCGGCGGACGAGGTCCTGGCAGGAGATCATTCTTTCTGATTTTCGCCGATTGAATTACGTGAGTGCCTGATCCAGATCCCAAAGCAAATCGTCGAGATCTTCCAGGCCAACCGACAGACGGACCAACTCAGGATCCACGCCAGCCGCCGCCTGCTCCTCCCGGCTCAATTGCTGATGGGTGGTCGAGGCCGGATGAATCACGAGGCTGCGGGAATCCCCCAGGTTGGCCAGATGCGAGAAGATCTTCAGTTTGTCGATAAAGCGCTTCCCCGCTTCGTAGCCGCCTTGCAAGCCAAACGAAAACACCGCGCCTGCGCCTTTCGGCGTGTACTTCTCGGCGAGCGAACGATAGGGGCTGGAGGCAAGCGATGCATATTTCACCCACTCCACGGACTTGTGCTTCTCGAGATACTGGGCGACGGCGAGCGCGTTGCTCAAGTGCCGGTCCATGCGCATGCCGAGCGTTTCGACACCCTGCAGAAACAAGAACGAGTTGAACGGACTGACGCAGGGGCCAAGATCGCGCAACCCTTCGACACGCGCCTTGATGATGAAGCTGATGCCGGCGAACGTGTCCCAGAACTTCAGGCCATGATAGGCGCGCGAGGGTTCGGTGAATTGCGGGAAGCGGCCGTTATTCCAGGGAAACTTGCCGCTATCGACAATGATGCCGCCGATTGAGGTGCCGTGGCCGCCGATGAATTTTGTGAGCGAGTGCAGCACGATGTCGGCGCCGTATTCAATCGGGCGGGTGACGTATGGCGTGGCAAAGGTGTTGTCGACCACAAAGGGAATATCGTTTTCATGCGCGATTTTCGCCACGGCCTCGAGATCGATCACGTTGCTGCGGGGGTTGCTGATGGTCTCGGCGTAGAGCGCTTTCGTTTTGGGCGTGATGGCTCGGCGGAAATTTTCGGGATCGTCGGGTTCGACAAATTGGAAGTCGTAGCCGAGCCGGCGCATGGTGACATCGAATTGCGTGTGCGTGCCGCCATACAGCGTGCTGGCGGAAACGATTTGATCGCCCGGCGCGGCAATGGTTGTTAGCGCGAGGAACTGAGCCGCCTGCCCGCTCGATAGCGCCAGACCGGCGACGCCGCCCTCCAGCGATGCGATGCGCTCTTCGAGGACAGCGCTGGTCGGGTTCATGATGCGCGTGTAGATGTTGCCAAATTCCTGTAGCGCGAACAGGCGCGCGGCGTGATCGGAATCGTCGAAGGTGAAGGAAGTGGTCTGGTAAATCGGCACGGCGCGGGCGTGGGTGGAAGGATCGGGATCGTAGCCGGTGTGGAGCGCCCGTGTATTGAAGCCGAGCGGCCGTTCGATATCTTTTACAGGCATCGCACCAGTATACGGAGGCCGGATTTTGCGAAACGAACTCGAATATGGCCACGGATGAACACGGATAAAGCAACGCTCCCTTACGGTCGCGGTTCTGACAGAAATATTTTTCTGAATGGGTTCAGTGGGTTAGGGGGATATTTTGCGGGCCTGGGTACGGGTGGGTTGGGAGACTCGTGCGCGGGATGCCCGAAGAAACGAAAAAGCGCGGGGGCGGGCCGAAGACGCCGGAAGGGAAGGCGCGGGCGAGCCAGAATTCGACCAAGCATGGGATGTGCACGCGGCACAGACTGGTGCTCGAGGACGAGACGCTCGACGACTATAACCGACATTACGACGGATGGCTCTACGATTTTCCGACCGAGAGTTTCACGCAAAGAGAGTTGCTCGAGCAGGTGATTCTGAATGCGTGGCTGATGAAGCGGGCGACGCGGCGCGGGATTGATTTAGAGGCGACGGTAAGCAGCAATCCGGCCGACTGGACGGCCGAACAAGAACACAAATTGGAATTGATGCAGCGCTACAAGGGAGCGGCGGAACGGGCGTTTTACCGGTCACTGGCGGTGCTGCGGCAATTGGATAAGGACCTTGTGCGACACGATTTGCTAGTGAAGAAATTGAACAGCGAGATCACGGAACTGGAGAAGAAAGCGGCAATGCAAGCGCCGCCGACGCCCGCTCCCGAAGCTCGTGCGAAGAGCTGCCCGGCTGGGGGCAAGAAGAAGAAAGAAAAGCTCGCGGTGATCGAGCAGTGGGTGGAGGTTGACCGAAACGCGGCGGGCGAAACGGTGACGAAGCGGTTTCCTTCGGACGAAGATTTGAAAAAAGAAGCGGCCAAGATGGAGCGGGAGCCGGATTTAGTGTACCGGCGTTTGTTTTTTGTGGGTGCGGTGCCGGAAGAGTATCGCTGGGCGACGAGCAATCCGCAAGGGCTGGCGTTTGGCGGGCTGGGCATGCAGCGGATGACGTGGGCGAAGTGGAAAGAGCAGATCGTGCAGGAGATGATCACGGTGAAGAATCATGTGCAGCCGTGTCCGAATCTGCCGAGGCCAAAAGAGCGGGGCGGGTGCGAGTGCGAGGTGTGTACCGCGAATGAGTGGATGCTGGCGGAGGCGGGGTTGGAGTAGCTAAAATGCAAAGCTGCTGTGGCGATCCTATGCTCCTGATGAATCGATCCACAACACTGGAGGGGATTGCCGTGCAGAAAACGGAAATCCTTGTCAGTCGTGAAGAACGGGCAGCTGTGTATAGAGGGCCGTCGCCGCGATCCAGATATCGTTCTTTCCCATATTTCGAGCACCTTTTCCAGCCGCGAAATCGGCGCGAGAGAAATGGTCACGAACGCTGTGCGCAAGATCTCTACTGTCAACGGGAATAATAACCAGACTGTCGAGCGCGTGTTGCAGGGCGGCTTGTTTCGCGGTTCCCCAATTGTTTCTATCGGCCATTGCCCAGAGCTCTGCCTGGGTCACGATCGATACGACCTGCCGGTGCATGCTCGATTTCAGCGCAAACGCCTGATCGATTTTGGTTCCGAGCTCTTTCCCCCGGATAAGATGGAGCAGAACATTGGTATCGAGGAGGTAGCTGTCGCTCAACCGCGGATTTCCTCAAGTGCTACCAGCAGGTCGCGATCAGTTTCTTCGCCGGGCCATGTTCCGAAGAAAGACGCCACACCGCTCTTAGACGTTTGCAGGCGCCTCTCGGGCCTACGGGATTGAAACAACGAGGGGGGAATCTTCGAGAAGGCTTGGCGACCGTCTACCGTGGGCAAAATCTCTGACGCATCAAGACGGAGCAGCGTTCCCGAAGGCCGGTAGATTGCCTTACCTAGCACTGTGATTTCCGTGCCGAAGTAAGTCTGCAACAGTTCGGATGTCCCGTCGATGAGAACACCACGAACTTCGTCTCCACTGTCCAAGACCAAACCAAATGAGCGCGTACTATGCCGAACCATGTCCAGCTTACCGACTACTCGAACCTGACGCGGAGACGGGGTCTGATCGCCCAGTAACTGAGCGTTCGCGGCCACTTCCTGGTCTATCTTCGCAATGGAATCGAGGTGGGCCTTCGCGGATGGAAACTCGACGCTTCTCAACTCTTCCTTGAAAATTCCTCCCCAAGCACTGAAGTGCTTCAGAAGGGGACGATCATACAAGTCGCTGCCTGCTTCCAGTTGACCGACGGCGGTGGCGATTCTTCCTACCACTTGAAGGGCAGTATCGTCCGGCGACGCGGAATTGGGCCAAAGCGAATGCTGCTCGAAAAGTTTGGGGGCAGCATCCCCCAATTTCGGAGCTCTCGCGTGGAGGATGGAGAGCCCATCCTTTGCACTGAAGCCTAAGGTGCGGATATCGGATGCGCGATCCAGCCAAGCGGGAGGCGCGCCGATTGAGGCGCTGGTCCCTTCGAGAAGCATGCGGACGCTGGGGCGTACCGTACTTTGCAGGAGCCGCAGGAGGGGCGAGCTTAGAGAAAGAGGGACGTCCTGGCCGTAGAAGGATTCGGTTCTGAAAACAATTTCTTGCTCTATGTAGTTCACGGGCGCCTCCCGCGACTATCGTTACATATTTGGAAGGAATGCCGGGCGGGTGTTAACGAGGCGGATACTTTCCACCATGATACGCGTAACCTGGCCGACGAGGCGGACGATCTAGATGGTGGGGCTCATGCATATGGAGCGTATCGACATTTGTAAGCTAAGAGGCGTGCTAGACGGTCGGATCCAAGGGAATCGAACATGCCGGCAGAGATAGGCATTGCGTTAGTAGTTTTATTTGTACTCATATGGCTTTTGTTCCACCTCCTAGCGGCACTGTTGACCTGGTTTGACAAGGCACGCGCAGAACGAAGGGCGCGGAGATTCTTAAGAGACAAACAAAGGCTTTCGCAGCATGTTCACATTTTTCTGCCAGATGAGCTTGAACAAGCTCAACAGGAATTGGATGTTCTTTCGGCGCAATTTCACGAACGCCGGAGGACGACGGTATGGACGCCAATACGTCCAACATGGGTAAAGAAGCCTTTTTTACCGCTTGTATTTCCAAGCCAAACCAATGCTCATGGCGACATGGATATTGCAGAAATTGAGTCCATACTCTGCCCCAACATAGTCGGTTGGCTCGAAATCGAGTCTGCGATCTTCTCGCAAAGCAGCATCTACCCATTCGCGGCGCCTAAAGGCGAGTGCCTAAGTTCCAACGAACTGTTTAAGAGAGAGCTCCGATTAGAAAAGGCCGTTATGCGAGTGGATCACACTTCGATCACGGAGAAGGATGTCGCCCGTTGTTTCCGACGCGAGCGGGGCGTTCTTGAGGATTACAACAAACGCCGCTTAGCAATCCTTTCTGACTGCGATCACCTAAACGAACAGATCGACAACTGGAATGTCGAGAACCACCGGAAGTGGAGCAGATATGCCGCGGACAGCGCATCGATGGCTGAAGCAGAACTCGAATTTTTCAACTTGCACTCTGAACAATATTCCCGCGCGTGCAACGAGGAGAAGGCAAGGTTTAAGAAACTCGCCGAAGGCTTTCGTCAAAGAGCTAAACAGGGAGTTGTAGAGAGGGTCCAATGTATCCTCGGCAGCTTGACCCTGCCAGATTCGGTGCCGCGTTCGTGGGATATCGATTTCGACGAAGACCAGCGCATTTTGATTGTCGAGATCGAGTTGCCGGATGTTGTTCATCGGCAGCCTACGAAAACGATAAGCTTAAAGAGTGGTCGAGTAAAGAAATCTCTGAATCAGGCCGAGAAAAGGGAATACATACCCAAAGTGCATCCCGCAATTCTCTTGCGATTCGCTTATGAACTCTTTCGTAACGACGACTCAGAGACAATCGGACTGTTGGTTTTAAACGGTTGGGTCAGGTTTCAAGACCCCAATACGGGAATCGATACTAAGGCCTACACAGCCTCGCTGATGGTGGAACGGCCTCAGATTCTATACCTGAACCTCAGAAAGGTTGAACCTTTAGCAGCCTTCCAAAAGCTCAACGGCAAATCAGCTGGAAAAATCATCGACATCATTCCAATCGAGCCAAGCCTTAACCTGAAACGAACAGACTCGAGGTTCGTAGACGCAAAAGCAGTTCTGAATACGTTGAACGGCGCTACTAATCTGGCGGCAATGGATTGGCAAGATTTCGAGCATCTTATTCGAGAGTTGTTCGAGAAAGAATTTGGAGCACGAGGCGCGGAGGTGAAGATTACTCAGGCGAGCAGAGACCGAGGCGTTGATGCCATCGCGTTCGATCCAGATCCTATTCGTGGCGGGAAATATGTGATCCAAGCTAAGCGATACACGAAGACGGTAGACGTGAGTGCGGTAAGAGATTTGTGCGCCGTCGTCCGGAAAGAAGGGGCATCGAGAGGAATTCTCGTTGCAACCAGCACGTACGGCGCCGATGCCTACGCGTTCGCGGACAATGAGCCAGTCACACTCCTGGACGGTGCCGGGTTGCTGGGATTATTGAGAAAGCACGGATATAGCTTCAGAATAGATCTTCAGGAAGCACGTAAATTGAAGCCGCAACTCGTGGATATCCAGCAACGGCGGGCGTAATCGCGTGTTCGCTGGCGCAATCCGAGGCGCGAAGCTTTTCTGAATCGCGGCGGCGAGATCGTCGGAGGTATCTTTGGGGCTTCCCCACCAGCCGCGTTTTTGGCGGCTTTATCGAGCAGATTTTGAAATGGACCTTTCAGGCCCAGTTCGTGGCTTACTTGCTGATCCTTAAGATGTTGGAGGTCGTTGAGGTAAGTCTTGACGATAGGGTCATTTGGGCTCAGATCGAGCATTCAATGTAAAGCATCTTACCAGCAGGTTGAAGAGAAAGCGCGATTTAGAGTAGTCAGGCCTAGCTGAAAATAAGCTGATGGTGGGCAGCGTGACGCTCCCTTTGGTCGCGGCTCTGATCCGATGCTGTTCGTGACGCTCCCTTTGGTCGCGGTTCTGATCCGATGCTGCTCGTGACGCTCCCTTTCGGTCGCGGCTCTGTTATTGAGAGTCGGGGAGCAGGCCGCGGTCGCGGAGCAAGGCTTTGGTGGTGGGTGGGGCGCCGCGCCAGTGTTCGTACATGGCTTCGAAATCCTGGCTGGTGCCGGGGGCGAGGATCATCTGGCGGAAACGGTCTCCGTTGGAGCGCGTCAGGCCGCCGTGTTGGGTGAACCATGCATAGGCGTCATCGTCGATCATTTCGCTCCATAGATAGCCGTAATAGCCGGCCGCGTAGCCGCCTGCCCAGATGTGTTCGAAGATGCTGGTGCGGTAGCGAGGGGGCACGACGGGGACCCAGAGCCCGTGTTTTTGCAGCGCATCCTTTTCGAAGGCATCGGGATCGGTAGGGACGGCGCCGGGCGCGAGAAGATGCCATTGCATATCGAGTTCCGAGGCAGCCACCATTTCGGTGGTGAGGTAGCCCTGGTTGAAGGTGCGGGAGCGTTTGATTTTAGCTACCAATTCCGGCGGCATGGGCGCGTTCGTCTGATAGTGGCGAGCGTAGTGGGCAAATACGTCGGGGTCATTGGCCCAGTGTTCATTGAATTGCGAAGGGAATTCGACGAAATCCCGCGGCATGGAACCGGCTTCGTAGAGAGCGGAATCGAAGATACCGGCGAGGGCGTGGCCGAACTCATGGAACATGACGCGTACATCATCGGAGCTGATGAGCGCAGGCTGGCCGGGCGCGGGTTTGGGCAGGTTCTCGACATTCGCGACAACGGGCAGCAAGCCGTTGAGTCTGGGCGCGTTGACGAGGTCGGTGGTCCAGCCGCCGCCTTGCTTGTTGTCGCGCTGGAAGAGATCGGCGTAGAAGAGGGCGAGCAGTTTTCCGTTTACGTCGCGCACCTCGAACACACGAACGTCGGAATGATACACCGGAATATCTTTGCGCTCCTGGAAGGTGATGCCGTAGAGCTTGGTAGCCGCGTAAAAGACGCCGTCCTCGAGAACACGATTCAATTCGAAGTACGGACGGAGCTGGTCTTGATCCAGGTCATATTTGGCTTTTCGGACCTGCTCGGAATAAAAATCCCAATCGTAGGCAGCGAGCGGGAAGGGGTTCGGCTGTTTGTCGATTACGGCTTGAATGTCTTTCGCTTCGACTGCGGCTCGGGCGGTTGCGGGAGCACTGAGCGCGTCTAAAAACTTCAAGACGGCGTCGGGAGTTTTCGCCATCTGATCGGCGAGCGTCCAAGAAGCGAAATCAGGATAGCCGAGGAGCCGGGCTTTTTCCGCCCGCAGGTTCGCAATCTTGAGCAGAGTTTGACGAGTATCGGTATCGCCGCCGCGTTCGGCCCGATTCCAACTGTTGTTGTAGATGGAGGCGCGCGTCTCGCGATCGGCAAGGGATGCGAAAAGCGGTTGCTGAACGGTGTTCTGAAGGGGAATCAGGTAGCCCGGCTGGTGGCGGTTCTTCGCGGCCAGCGCGGCGGCATCGATCTGACCGCCGGTGAGGCCTGCGAGGAGCTTCTTATTGGTTGTGGAGAAGGCAGCGGCTTGGGAGGCTGCCAGAAGTTTCTGATCAAACTGGGTGGAGAGGGTCGAAAGCTGTTTGTTGATCTGTTTCAGGCGCGACTTTCCGTTGGTATCAAGATTGGCTCCGGCGCGGGTGAAGTCGCGGTAGAGGATGTCGACGGCATGTTTCTCCTCGCTATCGAGCGAAAGCGTCGGGAGCTTCTGGTGGATGGCCTGGATGCGCGCGAATAGTTTCGGGTCGAGATAGGTGGCGTCGCGGAGGGCGGCGAGTTCGGGAGAGATGACTTCTTCCACTTTTCGGAGCGTGGGGTTGGACGCGGCTGACACGACCAGGAAAAACGGAGCGAGGGAGCGATCGAGAAGTTTGCCGCCCTTGAGCAGCGGGACGACGGTATTGGTGAAGTCGGGGGGCGCGGGGTTGTCGGCGATGGCCCGGACCTCTTGCATGCTTTGCGCGATGCCGGCTTCGATCGCGGGCTGGTAGTCGCTGTCCTTAATGTGATCGAAGGGCGGCGCATGAAAGGGGAGCGGACTCGCTGCGTAGAAAGGATTGGCGGGACTCAGGGACGATGTTTGGCCGGGACAGAGGAATGGTAGAGCGAGAAGAATCAGTCCGGTTGAGAAGAGTCGCATGCGAGTAGTCTCATTGTCTACCTAGGGACCGATCCAGTCAGATCGGTGGTGCTCCGGTCGCTGCGCTCCCGGCTCTGATCGCGCTAGCTCCAAACAGCAGGTTCCAGACACTCAAGCCCACACCGATCACGAGACAACTCCAGGCGAACCAGTCTCCGTGGCGGCTGTAGAAAGTGGTGCCTTCGACCAATCCATAGCGAACGGTGGAGGCGGTCTGCTGGTACATCGGAAAGCGGCGAAGGACGCGCCCGGCGGGATCGATCACGGCGGTGATGCCGTCGTTGGTGGAGCGAATCAGAAAGCGCCGGTTCTCGACGGCGCGCATACGGGCCAGCATGAGATGCTGCTCACGCGCTTCGGAATGTCCGAAATAGGCATCGTTCGAAATATTCACCAAGACGTTCGCGCCAGCGCGGGAGAAACGGCGCACCAGTTCCGGGAAAGCGGATTCGTAGCAAATGAATACGCCGAGCTTTTGGCCGTCCGCGGGGAGAACCTTTATCTCTTTTCCGGGCACAAAATCGCCTGCCTCCTGGGTGATTCGGTTCACAAAGCCGAAGAGCGGCGGTACATACTCGCCGAACGGGACCAGATCGATTTTGTCGTAATGGCCGATTTCCTGGCCATCCGGCCCGAGCAGCAAAGCGGTATTCAGGGGTCGATGTTCGCCGGTGTAGGCGACTGTTCCGAGCAAGAAGTATCCGTGGCGGCGCGCGATGGCGGAGGCTTCGGCTCGAAATGTGGGGTCGTCATAGTAATAAAGAGGAGCGGGGAGTTCGGGCCAGATGACGAGTGGTGCGGGAATGGCAAGCGACAGTAAACCGAGCCGCTGTTCGGTCTCTTGCTGCCGGAGAGAGCTCCAATCCACGTCGGGCGAAATATTGGGCTGGACCACGAGGGCGCTTTGGTTCGCGGGAAGTTGCTCCGGAATGCGCGGAAATAGCCATAACGCGCATAATCCCAGGAGAGGAAACAGCCGCCAGCGCGGCGTACGCAAAAAGACGCAGGTGAGCGCCGCCGCGGTTAGCGCAAAGATAAACGAGACGCCGTAGACGCCTACAAACGGAGCCACCCGCAGCGGCAGAGACATGTTGATCCCGGCATTGCCAAGATCCAGCCAGGCGAAGCCGAAGGTGCCGTGGGTGCGTTCCAAACCGACCCACAACGCCGCGACCGCCGGCAGCGCATATGCCCGGCGGAGCAACGGACCTGCGAGCCAACTGAATACTGCCAGATGCAGTCCCTTCAAAATCGCAAACAGAATGAAGGAACCCCAGCCGCCCCAAAAGCCCATGCCGCCATGTACTTCGAGCACAAACTGTATCCAGGTGCAGAGAAAAAACCAGAAGAACATGCCCGCGCCCCAGCCGTAGACAAAGCGCTGCCAGCCATCCGGTGTACGAGCCAGCGCAAACAGCAAGGGCGTGAGGACAAACGGGGCAAGCCAGCGAACGTCGAATTTCGGGAGCGCCAGGAGGAACAGCACGGCGGTAAGAATCGCCAACAGGCTATGAAGAACGATGTTCCGGTACGGCGATCGCCCGGCGAACCGCAGGCTAGGCATGCTCCAATGCGGCCGCCTCGCTCACCCGATCTGCCATATAGGAGCTGCGCACAAAGGGCCCGCTGAAAACCATTTTGAAGCCGAGCGCGAGGCCGTAGTCGCGGTAGGCGTCAAACTGGCCAGGGGTCACGTATTCGGCAACCGCAAGATTGCGGCGGGTGGGCTGCAGATATTGGCCGAGTGTCGCCACATCGACATTGGAGGAGCGTATATCGCGCAGCAGTTCCTCAACTTCTTCGACCGACTCGCCCAGCCCGACCATCAGGCCCGATTTTGTCAACGATTCCGGACGATACTGCCGGGCGAAGCGCAGCACGGCGAGCGATTGCTCATAATTCGCCTGCGGCCGGACGCGCCGGTACAATCGCCGCACGGTTTCCATATTGTGATTGAAGACATGGGGTCCGGCGTCGAGCACCCGCGCGACCGCTTGTAGATCCCCACAGAAATCAGGGGTTAGTACCTCAACTTGCGCTTCTGGCAAGGCGGCGCGTACCAGCCGGACGGTCTCCGCAAAATGAACCGATCCGCCGTCCGGCAGATCGTCGCGGTTGACGGACGTGATGACCACGTAGCGCAGCTTCAGGAGCGCGGCCATTTCAGCGACGTGGCGCGGCTCGTCCGGATCGAGCGAAAATTCCCGCTTGGCGGGGGAACCCTTCGGTACCGAGCAAAAGGCGCACCCGCGGGTACATAAATTGCCTAAAATCATGAAGGTAGCGGCGCCGCGGTGAAAGCATTCGTGAATATTCGGGCAGCGTGCCGATTCGCAAACGGTGTGCAGCTTCCGAGCGCGTAAATCAGTTTTTAAGGCATGAACCGAGGCGAAATGGGTCTGCCCTTTGCGCAGCCATTCGGGAAGCCGCGGAACGGCCGCCGAGGTACCAGAACCTTCGATCGAAACCAGCGAATTCATCCAGAAGCTCTATTGTTGCATCCACTTTCCCAGCGCTTACGGGACCCATTTAAGGCAGAAAACAGGGTAGAATATAAGACATTGAAAGAGCTCAGGGCTTTTCGGTAAGCAGTTGCCCGTTCGAGGCGCCTGGCCTTTTGGAGACGAGCCTATCCGTGAACGTTCCGCCGGCCGCATCCATACTCCCTGCATGAAACAGACCGTCCTGTTCCTATTGTTAATCGGATTCGCCTATGGACAGGAACCGGATAACACGCTTTCGCCCACAAATTCGACGCCCAATCCGTCAGTCAATCTGCCGATGCAGCGGGTGGGTCCGGACGATCTGCTGAGCCTGTCGGTTGCCGACTGCCCGGAGCTTACGCGAAATTTCCGCGTGACGGACAACGGGCTGCTGGTTTTACCGCTGCTCAAAGAACGCATTCCCGCGGCGGGCAAGCTGCCGAGCGAAATCGAGAGCGAAATTTCGACGGCCCTGGTGAAGGAGCAGCTTCTGGTACAGCCCGTGGTGTCGGTTTCGGTGGCTGAATACCGCAGCTTGCCGGTGAGCGTGATGGGCGCAGTGCGCCATCCCATCACATTCCAGGCTACCGGGGATGTCACGCTGCTCGACGCTTTGACGCGGGCGGACGGCTTAAGCCAGGATGCCGGACCGGAAATTCTGATTACGCAATTGCGCGCGTCAGGCAACCGCGACCGCGCTTTGACCCGGCGCATTTCGACGAAGCAGTTGATCGATGCCGCCGATCCCGCGCTGAATGTCCAGCTGCACGGCGGGGAGGAAATTCGAGTGCCTCCGGCGGGCCGCGTGTATGTAATCGGCAACGTCAAAAAGACCGGCGTGTTTCCGATTGCGGACGATAACGACACAACGGTCCTGAAAGTGATCGCGCAATCCGAGGGTCTGCTCCCCTACACAAACAAGGACGCGTTTATTTACCGGCGCGAAGCCGGCAAAGATAACCGGAGCGAAATTCCAGTTCAACTGACGCGCATCATGGAGCATAAAGCGCCCGACATTCAGCTGCAGGCAAATGACATTCTGTATATTCCGGACAGCAAAGGGAAGCGGCTTTCGGCCGAGACGATAAGAACCATTACCGGATTCGGAGTCGCGGCCGGGAGCGGACTCCTGATCTGGCGTTAGCACAAGTAATCACCTTTTAGATGAAGCAACTCGACCGTCCGAAATCCGAACTGATCGACCCGCGAAGACTGCCGCAGTATATCGATGCGCAATTCTACCCGGAATTCGAAGCGGCCCGGCCCACAGTGCCGCCCATTCATTACCTGCTGGTGGTCTACCGGCAGAAATGGAGCATCATCGGCTTCGTCGCGGCGTTTTTGCTTGTCACATTTCTGATCGTCTCCCGGCTCACGCCGATCTACGAGGCAACCGCGAAGATAGATGTCGATCGCCGCATCCCGGCGGGAATTGTTGGCCAGGAAGCTTCGCAAGGCGTGACGGGCGACGACGCAGATTCCTTCATGGCTACGCAGGCGGAATTGATTCAGTCGGACGGCGTGCTGCGACCGGTTGCCGAGCGCTTCAATCTTCTGGAAAAGGAGAGTCAGCTGGCGAAGCTGCCGGCCGACCGCGCGCGCCGCAAATCGGAAGCGCCGGTTTACCTGAACAATTTGAAGGTCGATCGGCCGGTCAATACTTATCTGCTCGACATCATTTACCGTTCGACCGATCCGCAGCTGGCGGCCGATGTTGCGAATGCGATCGCGCAATCGTACCTGGAGCACACCTTCGAGATCCGGCTCCAATCCTCTAACGCGCTCTCCGCGTTTATGGAGAAGCAGCTCGATCAGCTGAAGGCCAAAATGGAGCGCTCCGACATGGCGCTTGCCAAGTTCGAGCAACAGCTCAATGTCATCAACCCGGAAGACAAGACCAATATTCTGTCGTCGCGGCTGCTGCAGCTGAACACGGAATTCACCAACGCGCAAGCGGATCGCGTGCGGAAAGAGGCCGCGTTCCACAGTTTGCAATCCGGCTCAGTGGCGGCCGCGGAAGTCTCCGGGCAGGCCGATGAGCTGAACCGGCTGCAGGACCGCTTGAATCAGGCGAAACAACATCTGGCGAGCGTGGCCGCGATCTACGGACCGGCGCATCAGGAATACCGCAAAGCAGCGAACGATCTGGCGGAAGTGGAGCGGCAGTTCCAGGAAACGCGCCAAAGCGTGGCGCAGCGCGTCGAAACGGAATACCGGGAAGCGCTGAATCGCGAACAGATTCTGGGCAAAGCTGTCAATGAAACCAAGGCCGAATACGATCAACTGAACGCGCACTCGTTCGAGTATCAGCAATTGAAGCGCGAAGCGGAAACGAACAAGACTCTTTACAGCGACTTGGAGCGGCGCATTAAAGAGGCTGGCATTAATGCCGGATTCCAGAACAGCTCGATTCGCATCGCCGATCTGGCGCGTCCGGCGGATGCACCGGTCTTCCCGCGCAAGAAGCTGTATATGATCCTGGCGTTTCTGGTTTCGTCGGTGATTGCGATCTGTGCGGCCGTGCTGGCGGACGTGCTGGACAACTCGATTCGCGATCCCGAGCAAGCCTCGCGCGCGCTCGATACGAGCGTCCTCGGCACTCTGCCGACGGTGAAAGAAATGAAGCGGCAGTTGGCCATGGTCACCCATACGCTTCCCCCAACCGGCTATTCGGCCACTCCGACCGATGGTGCGGCTGCAACGGCGGAGACGGCGCCGCCGGCCTACGAAGCCGTCCCTCCACAAGCGCCTCCCAAGCGGACGAAAAAACGTAAACAGACGCGCTACGGCGGCAATGGCCACACTGACGCGATGTCCTCTTACGAAGAAGCCATCCGCACGCTGCGCCATTCGATCCTGTTGCCTGATTTCGATCGCAACGTGCGGTCGCTGCTCATGACGAGCGCCGCGCCTGCGGAAGGCAAATCGACGCATGTGTGGGGGAGTTTGTGGGTGATGGGGGGGGGGGGGTGGGGGGGGGGGGGGGGGGGGGGGGGGGGGGGGGGGGGGGGGGGGGGGGGGGGGGGGGGGGGGGGGGGGGGGGGGGGGGGGGGGGGGGGGGGGGGGCGGGTGTGGTGGGTTCGGCCACTGCGACCGATGGTGCGGCTGCAACGGCGGAGACGGCGCCGCCGGCCTACGAAGCCGTCCCGCCACAAGCGCCTCCCAAGCGGACGAAAAAGCGTAAACAGACCCGCTACGGCGCGCAATGGCCACACTGACGCGATGTCCTCTTACGAAGAAGCCATCCGCACGCTGCGCCATTCGATCCTGTTGCCTGATTTCGACCGCAACGTGCGGTCGCTGCTCATGACGAGCGCCGCGCCCGCGGAAGGCAAATCGACCGCGATTATCAACCTCGCAATCGCTCACGCGGAACAGGGAAAGCCCACGCTTATCATCGATGCGGATCTGCGCCGCCCGAGCATTCACAAGAAGCTGACCATCGATGGCTCGCGCGGCTTATCCAACGTTCTGCTGGGCGAGTACGACTGGAAAGATCTGGTGGTCGGTACCGATGCCGCGCGCGATCTCTGGGTGCTGCCTTCCGGAACCGCGTCGCGCCGCGCGTCGGATTTAATTGGCTCGATGATGATCGATATCCTCGATGAAGCCGTCAAGGAATTCGATCTGATCCTGGTCGATGCGCCGCCGCTGCTTGGGTTTGCCGAAACCATGCAGATCGCTACGGCGGTCGATGGTGTTGTGGTGATTGCACGCGCCGGACAAACCAGCCGCAAAGCTGTAGCAACCGTGCTTGCGACGCTCAAACGCCTGCGCGCCAACAGCATCGGACTTGTGCTGAACGAAGTGGATAAGAAGAGCTCGCACGGCTACTCTTACGCGTATTACGGCGACTACCGCAAGTATTACGCGCAATCCGCGGAGCACGACATTTGATCTGCCGCCTGAACGCTCGATGATTGAGGCTGGAGCCCGGGCGGCTTCTATCTGGAAGCGCATCAAAGGGCAAACCGCTTTCGTCTACGATCTGATCGCTGTTTATGGCATCCACTTTGCCAACCAGGCGCTTCCATTAATCACGGTTCCCTATCTTTCTCGCGTGCTGGGACCGGCAAGCTGGGGTCTGGTTGCGATGGCGCAGGCATTCGGTATGTATGGAAACCTGGTGGTCGATTACGGCTTCGTCTATTCGGCTACGCGTCAGATCGCAACCGCAGCGGGCGATGGCGAAGTGGAAGAAATCATTGCGGGCGTTTCCGGCGCAAAGATATTTCTCAGTGCCGCCGCGCTGCTCGCCGCAATGATTGCCTGGTGGTTTGTTCCCTTATTTCATGAGCACCCGGTGCTGCTTTGGATGGCGGTGGCTTCGGAGATCATAAAGGCGTGCCTGCCGGTTTATTATTTTTATGGCATTCAGCGGGTCGCGATCGCTTCGCTGCTCGACATTCTGGCCCGCACGGCGTCGGCTGCCGGTATTTTTCTGTTCGTGCACAATGCGCAGGATGCCTGGAAAATATTTGCTTTGACCGGCATCACGTCGGCGGTTGCTTTGGTTGCCGGGCACGCCCTCATTCGCAAGCGCTACCGCCTCCGGTGGCCGCGCCTGCAGGCTGGATGGCACATGCTGCACGAGGGCTGGGCGATGTTTTTATTCCGGAGCGCGCACAGCATTTATACGCTCGGCAACGCGTTCATCCTCGGCTTATTCGCTCCGCCGAGCGCGGTCGGCTATTACGCTGGCGCCGAAAAGATCGGCACCGCCGCAGTGGGCCTGCTCGCGCCTCTGACGACGGTCCTTTATCCGCGGGCCGCCGCTATGGTGAAGGTCTCGCTTTCCAAAGCAGCGAAAGTGACTCGCTATACGCTTTACCTGGTCGGCACAGGAAGCGTCTGTATGGGGCTGGTTCTCTGGTTCGGCGCTCCCCTCATCGTGCGAATTATTCTTGGTCCGCATTTCTCGGAAAGCGATAGCGTGCTGCGGATTCTGAGCCTGCGCGCGCCCCTAATTGCCTGGACCAACATTCTCGGCTTCCAGTGGCTACTGGTGCTCGGCCTCGAACGGCAATTTCAAAAGATCACCGTGGCTGCCTTGATTCTGAATACTCTGCTTGCCACGGTTCTCGCGCCGCGTTTCTCATATAACGGCATGGCATGGGCCGTGCTGCTCTCGCAAGCGGTGGCCGCGCTCGGGATTTTCCTCGTCCTCCAGCGCAAAAAGCTGAATCCATTTTCTAAGGTCCTGAGCCAGACCCATGCCTGAGCCGCGCGTGGTTTTTTTAGTCAACGTGATCGCGCCATATCAGAAGCCTGTGTTCGACCGGCTGGCCCGCCACTTCGCCCACATGCGCATATTGCTGTCGACGCCGATGGAAAGCAATCGTTCCTGGAAAATCGACTGGCACGGGTTAGATACCGCCGTTCAGAAAACCATCACCATCAACCGGAGCTGGCGTCATCCGCAAGGGTTTCGCGAGGCGCTCTATATTCATCTGCCCATCGATACCGTTTCGCAGTTACGGCGTTACCGTGCGAACGTGGTGGTCTCCTGGGAGATGGGCGTGCGTACCATGCTGGCCGCGCTGTACCGGTGGGTCTACCGCAGCTCAAAATTGCTCGTCTGGGCCGAATTTTCCGAGTCGGTCGATCATGGCCGTGGACGCCTCCGCTTTCTTTTGCGGAAAATCCTGCACCATGCGGTAGACGGGTTTCTTGTCACTGGTGAAAGCGGAGCGCGGTATCTCAGAAGCCTCGGTGTGCCGGAAAGGAAGATTCACAAAATTGCGTACACTACCGAAGTCTCTTATTTCGCGCGCGCAGAACCGCAACCGTCAGATAACGGATGCCGCCGTCTTCTTTACGTCGGGCAACTGATCGAACGCAAAGGCCTGCTTCCATTCCTGGCTACTCTCGCGCGCTGGGGTGAACAGAATCCCGATCGCAAAGTGGAATTCAGGCTAGCCGGCGACGGTCCCTTACGACGGGCCTTGCAAAACATTCTTTGCCCCCCAATGTCACGATCGCTTTCCCCGGCGAGATCAGCTACGAAGACCTCCCGGAAGTCTACGCGAGCGCCGATACGTTTGTCTTCCCAACGCTCGCCGATACCTGGGGAGTGGTGGTGAATGAAGCCATGGCTTCCGGACTGCCTGTTCTCGGAAGCCTCTACGGCCAAGCCGTTTCCGAATTAGTGCTCGACACAGTGAATGGCTGGACGTTCCGGCCCGATGTTCCGGCCGAAATGACAGATGCCCTGGATCGATGTCTTGCGGCGGGGCGCGAAGATCTTCTGAAGATGGGTTGCAAGGCGCGCGAAACAGCCTTGCGCCTCACGCCAGAATACGTCAGCAGTCTCATCGCGCGAGGAATCGAGTCCGTTCTTTAGGTATGGCGAATCTTCCCATTGCGCTCTACGCTGTTCTCTTTCTGATCGCGCTGTTTGCGCCGCTGCGCTGGTCTATCGTAGCTTTCATTCTGCTCGCGAACATCGATCTCGGCTCGCTCAGCGCAAGCATCGGCGTCCTGAATACGATTAAAGCGCTGGTACTTCCGGTCTTCCTGCTGTGGCGGTTCCGCGCCTACGCAGGCCATTCGAAAATCGGCTCCGCAGCCATCGCCTGGAGCCTGCTTATCCTGTACGCGGCCATCGCCTCGGTCTGGTCGAACTTTCCCTCGTATGCCATCAAGCTCATCGGCCATATGGTCGGCTCGCTGGTGATCTGCATGGTGCTGATCCGCGCCACGAAGGGCGGTCACTTGAACCCGCTCTCGGTTGTGCCCGTCTCGATCGCGACGCTCTTCATCGCATGCCTGCACTGGTTTTTCCTGCACTCCTGGGGCGGCGAACCCGAGCGCTTTACAACGTTCGCGGGAGCCCAGGCATTCGCTGCATTTCTCGCCGCTTTGTACACCGTGGTGATCGTTTATGATGCGCTGCAGTTGCGGATTCGCATACCGCTGGCTGTTGCGCTCTTCGCCGCTATGGTGATGAATGGCAGCCGGCTCTGGATTAGCGCTCTTTTCCTGATTTCTTTCCTGGCTATCTTCACCTCGAATCTCCGCTCGTGGGTTAAGATTTTCGCGCTTGGCTTTACTCTGATGCTCGGCTCCGCCGTTACGCTCGAATTCAATCCGATCATGAATTTCCTCGCGCGCGAATCCTCATCCAATCGCATCGCGGCCGCTATTTCCGCGGCGTATCAGGGCAACATGCAATCCCGTGGGCTCGGGACCTACAATCTCCGCCACGAACTCTACCGGCGCACCATGCATAGCCTCGAAAAAGATTCTCTCGCGCAGTTCGTCTTCGGTCACGGAACTTGTAATGGAGCGCTTATCGTCGCGACTCTGGCCAAGAACCCGGACCCGAATCGCGCTATGCACGACGAGTGGCTGCGGGCGATTTATGAGTGGGGCATAGTCGGCCTCACGCTCTGGGTTTTCTTTATCGGAGCGCTGTTCGTCTACGCGCTCGTGGGAGTGCGCCAGCGCAAGAGCTCCTACGCGATGCCTCTGCTGCTGTATCTGCCTGCATTCGCCATCGGCTTGTCGGGCGAAAATTTCATCGCCGGGGCCGGGAACGTGGTCAGCGTCGGCCTGCTGTTCCTGATCGCTTTCGCGAGCATCTCCTATCGCTCGAATCGAAGGCTTCCGCGGCGCGCCCCGCTTCCGGATTTCAGTGGATCAGCCTTTCGTGTGCCGCAGGCTTCCGGCCGCCTTGAGCGTCCAACCGCGTGAAAATTCTTCAACTCCACAATCTTTATCAGCGGCCAGGCGGCGAAGACCAGGTGGTTGCCGCGGAACGCGATCTTCTTGTAAACCGCGGCCATGCGGTCGAGCAGTATCAGTTGCACAACGATGAAATCGGTACGCTCCCCGCCTGGCACGTGGCGCTCAAGACGCTCTGGAATGGCGCAGCCCGCCGTGCTATCGAAACCCTGATGGCTCAATTTCAGCCCGACATCGTCCACGCCCACAATACGTTCCCGCTGATCTCGCCTTCTGCCTATTACGCGGGCGCCGCGAATCATCCGCCCGTGATCCAAACGCTGCACAACTTCCGCCTGATCTGCCCCGCCGCCACGCTCTACCGCGACGGCCGCGTCTGCGAAGATTGCCTTCAGGCATTCGCGCCTTATCCGGGAATTCTGCATGGCTGTTACCGAGGCAGCCGCGGCGCGAGCGCTGTTACGGCAGGCATGCTTACTGCCCATCGTGCGGCGGGAACCTGGACCCGTAGGATCCATACTTACATTGCGCTCACGAATGCGGCCAAACTTAAATTCGTGCAGGGCGGCCTGCCGGCCGATAAGATCGTGGTGAAGCCGAATTTTCTTTCCGAAGATCCCGGCGCCGGCTCGGGCGACGGTTGCTTCGCCCTGTTTCTCGGCCGCCTCAGCGAGGAAAAAGGCATACGTACCCTACTGAGCGCCTGGCGGCAGATCCCGAACCTTCCCTTGAAAATCGCCGGCGACGGTCCATTGCGCGATTTCGTAAAAGACAGCATCGAGGATCTGCCAAACGTCAGCTGGTTAGGCCAGCAGCCCCACTCAGATGTCCTGCAATTGTTGAAGGACGCTCTGGTGCTGGTGTTCCCATCGGAATGGTACGAAGGACAACCCCTGACGCTTATCGAATCCGCCGCGTGTGGAACGCCTGTGATTTTGTCCGATCTGGGTTCAATGGGAGAATGGGCGAGAGTGAGTGGTCTTGCAATGCCCTTTACTCCAGGCGATGCGGTCGGTCTGGCGAAACAGGTAGAAGCGTTCGCAGCGCAGCCGGAAGGCCATGCTGAGTTGCGAAGGCGTATGCGCGAGTTTTATCTCGCGCACTATACCCCCGAACAAAACTACCGGCAATTGCTTGCCATTTATCGGAGAGCGGCATCCCAATGAGTGCGGCCGTCGCGCCTGAAACCGTCGCTATCCCGAAATTCAGGAAGCGCTCCTGGGCCACCCTCGCGCTGATTCTGGTTGATATTCTGGCGCTCGAGCTTTCGTTGCTGCTCGGCTGCATCGTTCGTTTATTCCTCCACTCGATTTTTCCTATCGCCTTGAATGGCCCCCAGTATCAGGGGCTTGCCCTCGGCATTCTCACGCTCCCGCTGGCTTATGGCTGGGTGGGCCTTTATCCCGGTTACGGCATGAGCGCCGTCCAGCGTATTCGCGGGCGGGTTTATGCGACTGCAACGATCTTCTTAGTCCTGCTGTTGTGGAATTACACGCTCTATGACGGCCAGTGGTCGCGCGGCGTGCTCATCCTGACGCTCTTTTTTGCGCTCGTATTTGCGCCCACGCTCGAAGCGCCGCTCCGCAAGTTTCTCATCCGCCACGGCATCTGCGGCGTACCGGTGGTGGTGCTCGGTGCAGGAGAAACCGGCTCGCAAGTTGCACGCATCCTTCAGAAAGAACGCGGCCTCGGCTTTGTGCTCGTCGGGTTGCTCGATGACGATCCGCAGAAGTGGGGAAAAACCGTTCACGGCGTTCCCGTGATCGGCCCGCTATCCGCCGCCGACCGCTTTGTGGGGCGGGCCAAGGTCGCGCTCATCGCAATTCCCAGAATGCAGCGCCAGCGCCTTTCGCATCTGATTGAAAGCCTTTCGTTCCCAAACGTGATCGTGGTGCCGGATTTATTCGGCATTCAGAGCCTCTGGATCACGTCGCGCGATATCGGCGGCGTGCTCGGCCTGGAAGTAAAGAAGAACCTGCTTCTGCCCTCCAGCCGGCTACTCAAACGCGGTCTTGACTACCTGGTCGCGCTCCCCAGTTTCCTGGTGAGCCTTCCTTTGCTCGCCATTTTCGCGTTTTGGATCCGGCTTATCAGCCCCGGTTCGCCGTTCTTCCTTCAGGAGCGGGAAGGAAAAGGCGGCCGACGCATCCGTGTGGTTAAGCTGCGCACCATGCATCCCGAAGCCGAACGCCTACTCGAAGCGCATTTAGCAAATCACCCTGACGAGCGGGAAAGCTGGCTGCGTTATTACAAATTGCGCAAAGACCCGCGCATCCTTCCGGGCATCGGCTGGTTCCTGCGCCGCTATAGCCTCGATGAATTGCCGCAGCTCTGGAATGTATTGCGCGGCGATATGAGCCTGGTCGGTCCCCGCCCGTTTCCGCATTATCATCTGAACAGTTTTCCGGAGAGTTTTCGATCGCTGCGCGCGAGTGTCATGCCCGGCATCACTGGGTTGTGGCAAGTCTCTGCCCGCAGCGACGGCAATCTCGAGATCCAGCAGACGGAAGATACGTATTACATCCGCAATTGGTCTGTCTGGCTCGATATCTACATCCTGACGCGTACGATCGTCACGGTGTTGTTCCCGCACGGCGCATATTAGATTTCGGAGTGGTTCGAAAGGGGGGACACGCCGCGGGGCCTGGGGGGCTACTGAAGAAGCCTGTCCGCGAGGGGTTGTACTTAATCCTCGTGGTTCGAAGGGGACACGCCTGCGGGGGGACTGGGGAAGGGTATCTGAAGAAGCCCGGCATGTCCCCGAGGGGCTTGGTCTGTCGGAGTGGTTCGTAAGGGGACACGCCTGCGGGGCGGGACTGAGGGTATCTGAAGAACCCGGAGTGTCCGGAGTGGTTCGGAGGGGACCCCTGCGGGGCGGACTGGGGAAGGGTATCTGAAGAAGCCCGGATGTCCCCGAGGGGCCTGTGGTGACGAGGGCCTTGTGCGAGTTTTAGGGCTGAAGGGCCAGTGTAGCCTTCCCGGCGGACCCCGTGTAGATCAGCTCGAGCGAATGGATTCCCTTGGTTTTTCCGCGATACGGGAAAAACAGAAGTCCTCCTACGGGCAGCGCGCGTTCTCCCTCGGGAAGCGAAGACTTTATTACATATTGAGACATGGAACGTTGCAGCTCGATCGGAATATGAACCGGCGGCGGAGGCCCGGAATCGCTTTGCCCGCCAGTGCTCAGGCCGCCCTTCGATTTCGATTTCGATTGCGCTTCGTCGGGGGATATCCACTGAGGATCTCGCAGCGAGCTTAACACCACGACATACGGCACGCTCGGCAGCGGAGATTTTTTGCCGTTGACACGCAAACTAAAGTTGTCAGTGGAAAGCGTGACTTTGCCGCCAGCCGCACCGAACAGACCCGTCTCTACGACCACATAGTTCTCGGTAGAAAGCGGACCTTCGGGCCGCGGAATAGAGTGCCCCATAAACTCGGCCGCCAGCGTAACCGATCCGGCCTGGGTGTGCGCCTGATAGTCGCCCGGTGTCGCGCGCGGCGGCATTCCCTTAAATTCATTGAGCAGCGCCGCCGGAGCTTCCGCATTTTGCGCGGGCGCGCCGGGACACCAGAGAATCATGAAGAGAGCAGGAATCCAGACGGGAGAAAACCGCATTTTCTTTCACAAACTAGCATAGGCGCATCGTGAGCGGCTGAGATCGACGGCAGTAAAGCGTGATATCGTTTGTCTGGCTATGCAGCACTCTGTTTCAAACTCCTCTTCGCGGCGGCAGTTCGTGCGCCGGATAGCAGGTTCTTCCGTGGCACTTGCCTCCGCCAATGCACTCTTTGCGCAGAAGAAACGCCGCATTCCGATTGGCCTCGAACTGTATTCGGTCCGCCACGATTTAGAAAAAGACGAAATGGGTACGCTGCAGAATGTGGCGCAGCTCGGTTATCAATGCGTCGAGTTTTTCGCTCCCTATTATTCCTGGACGCCCGAGCACGCCAAAGCTGTGCGAGCCAAGCTCGATGAGCTAAAGATCCATTGCTATTCGACGCATAACGGCTATGATTCGTTCACCTCCAGCGGCGTTCAGAAGGCCATCGAGTTGAATCAAATCCTCGGCACTCGTTTTATAGTGATGTCCTCCACCGGCCGTGAGCTGACGACGGCGGATGAATGGAAGAAAGTGGCGGAGACGCTAAATACCGCGAACGAAAGAATGGCGTCTTCGGGCTTGCATGCCGGGTATCACAATCATGACGCAGAATGGAAGCCGGTTGAGGGGCAGAAGCCGATGGAAATTCTCGCAAAGAATACGGACAAATCCATCATGTTGCAGCTCGACGTCGGCACGTGCGTTGAAGCCGGCAGCGATCCGGTAGCCTGGATCGAGCAGAACCCGGGACGCATTCGTTCGCTGCACCTGAAAGACTGGGCGCCCCAGCAGGGCTACAAAGTGCTGTTCGGAGAAGGCGTCTGCCCCTGGACAAAGATCTTCGAGGCGGCCGAGACAAAGGGCGGCGTTGAATACTATCTGATCGAGCAGGAAGGCAGCCGGTATCCGGAATTAGAAACTGTCAAGCGCTGCCTGGCAAATTACAAGACTCTTCGGTCCGGCGGTAAGGTCTCCGCATAAAGAACGTGGCCGTTTCCGCGGAGCAGCGTATTCGTATCCTTATCACTGGCGGCACTTTCGATAAGCAATACGACGAAATCAAGGGCCGGTTGCTCTTCAAAGATTCGAACCTGCCGGAAATGCTCGAGCTTGGCCGCTGCCGCCTGCCGGTGGAAGTTCGCACGCTCATGATGGTCGACAGTCTGGAAATGTCTGAGGCGGACCGCGACTTGATCGTAGAACAATGCGCCGCAGTGCCGGAATCGCGCGTGGTCATTACGCACGGCACGGACACGATGGCCCAGACCGCCCGCGCGCTTGCGGGCAAAGTGCGAAATAAAACGGTAGTGCTCACCGGAGCGATGGTCCCTTACGCTTTCGGCAGCTCCGATGGACTCTTCAATCTCGGAAGCGCCCTCGCTTTCGTGCAGACCTTGCCGCACGGCGTATATGTCGCGATGAACGGGCGCTATTTCCCCGCGGCAACCGTTCGGAAAAACTCGACTAGCGGCTTCTTTGAAGAATTGCCGGATTGATGCGGGCGAACGAATACGACGTGCTGATCGTGGGTGCGGGAGTGGCGGGCCTGGCCGCGCTCTCGGAGCTCAGCAAAAATGGTGTGCGTGTGCTTTGCCTTGAAGCACGCGATCGAATTGGAGGGCGGATCCTCACAGTCCGCGATCCCGCTTCCCCCATTCCCATCGAATTAGGCGCGGAATTCATTCATGGGCGGCCGTTGGAAACGTGGGAGATCGTTCGCTCGGCAAAGCTTGCAGTCTACGACTGCGCCGATGCTTCTGTTTATGTTCGAAACGGCGTGATCGAGCAGGCTGATAGCTGGGAATCCGTCGGCCAGGTAATGGGCGAAATGCGGCATGCTGCAGAGCAGGGAATCGATCAGTCATTCGCTTCCTTTCTGCGGGATTCGAAGCAACCCGCTCTGGCGAAAGAGCTCAGCGCATCTTTTGTCGAGGGCTTCAATGCGGCTCGCAGAGAAGTCATCGGGATCGCGTCGCTCACGCAGGACGGGGCCGCAGCCGATCGCATCGATGGCGATCGCTCGTTCCGTTTTTTTTCGGGTTACGAGAGCATCCCCCGGGCGCTCGCGGGCGCTACATCGCAAATTCGCCTGACCACGATCGTTTCGGGCATTCGGTGGCAGACGGGCCGCGTCGACCTGCAAACCCAGTCCGAAACATTTTCTGCGGCCAAAGTAATTTTAACCGTGCCGCTGGGGGTGTTGCAGGCCGGCGCTATCGCCTGGAGTCCCGATCCGCGCGAAACGCTCGAAGCTGCCCGGGCGCTAGCCTTCGGAGATGTGTATCGCGTGGTGCTACGTTTCCGGGACGCGTTTTGGGAAGAAAATTCTTCTTTCGCCGATGCCGGGTTTCTACTTTCGAATGAAGCGCTCTTTCCCACCTGGTGGAGTCCGCTGGCGGTACGCGCCCCGATCCTAACGGGCTGGAGCGCGGGGCCGCACGCCGACGGGTTGATCGGTCAAAGCCAGGAAGCAATTTTTGAGGAAGCGATTCGCTCACTGGCACGGATCTTAGGTGTTTGTTCAGAGCGCATTCGGCGCGAATTAGTGCACATCTATTTTCACGATTGGCAGGCCGATCCGTTTTCGCTCGGCGCATACAGCTACGTTCCCGCTGGGGCGATGGACGCAAGGAAAAAACTGGCGGAGCCCGTGCAAAACACTCTGTTTTTCGCCGGCGAAGCAACCGAGTTGAACGGCCACAGCGCGACCGTGCATGGCGCAATCGCCTCGGGCCGCCGCGCAGCGAGTCAAGTGATAAGTTAAATCTCCAAAGGATGCATTCGATATGAAAATCTCCCGCAGAACTGCGATGGCCTCTCTCCTGGCGAGTCCTTTCGCGGCGCGCTTAGAGGCGGCTCGTCCCGAACTGCCGCCCGGAATTGAGCCGGAGAAGGGCCCTTTTCAGGGCACGCGAGCATCTCTGTCGAGTTATGAAATTCCCGAGTGGTTCCGCGACGCTAAATTCGGCATCTGGGCGCACTGGGGACCGCAATCCGCCATCGAAGACGGCGACTGGTATGCCCGCAATATGTATATGCAGGGCAGTCCGCAGTATGAGTACCACGTCGAAACCTACGGACACCCGTCTAAGTTCGGATACAAAGACACCATCCCCGCCTGGAAAGCACAGGATTTCCAGCCGGCCGAGTTGATGAAGCTGTATAAACAAGCCGGGGCTAAGTATTTCTTCTCCATGGGCGTTCATCATGACAACTTCGATATGTGGAACTCGAAGTATCAACACTGGAATGCGGTGAAAATGGGGCCGCATAAGGACGTGGTGGGTCTCTGGCGCGAGGCCGCACGCAACGAAGGCCTAAAGTTCGGGGTGAGCGAGCATCTGTGGATTACTTACAAGTGGTTTTCCACCAGCCACGGGCACAATGAAACCGGACCGCTCGAAGGCGTGAAATACGATGGAGCGAACCCAGCCAACTTCGATCTGTATGTTGACTCCGATGCAGTTTACAACAAACTCGATTGGACTGAAGACGGCATTCCGGAATGGTGGAAGCGGCATTGGTATATGCGCATCAAAGACCTGGTCGATAATTATCAGCCCGACCTGCTGTATTCCGATGGCTCGCTTCCATTTGAAGACTACGGACTCAGCCTGGTGGCGCACCATTACAACCTCAGCGCACAAAAGAATGGGGGCAAATCGCAGACGGTTTACTTCAGCAAGAATCAGCAGGATTCTACAGAGGGGATTTCGACACTCGATGTGGAGCGTGGCGTGGTCGATTCCATTTGGCCGCGCCCGTTTCAGACCGATACCTGCATCGGCGACTGGCACTACAAACGCGGGATGCGCTACAAGACTCCGAAGACGGTGATCGATCTGCTGGTAGATATCGTGAGCCGCAACGGCAACCTGCTGCTGAATTTCCCGCTGCCTGCGAGCGGCATGCTCGATTTAGAAGAGCGCAACGTACTCGCGGGCATCACGCAATGGATGTCGGTGAACAGCGAAGCAATTCACGGCACGCGCCCGTGGAAAATTTTCGGCGAGAGCCCTGAGCAGACTGTGGTCGAAAAGAGTTCCTCATTCAACGAGGAGAACCGCAAGGATTTGACGGCGGCCGATATTCGCTTCACGACGAAAGGCCAAACGCTCTACGCGTTTGTTATGGGCTGGCCCAAATATCAGGTCGAGATCAAGCCGCTCGCCACCGATACCTGGCTGCGCGTCGGGGAAATCCAACAGCGTCGAACTGCTCGGCCACGGCGAGCCCCTCAAATTCACGCACAGCGCTTCCGGGCTAAGAATTCTGCTGCCGGAAAAGCAGCCGTCCGATTATGCCGTTGTCTTCAAGATCAACGGTGCGCTCACTTAGAAATTGATTCGAAATTTCCGCGGAACAGGCGATTCACATCCCTGCGAATCTGTTGCTCATTCACCTTTCGGCCATCCTCAGCCATGAGCGCGTAGCTATTGGTCAGAATAGGCGCAAGCGTGCGCCGGGTGTTGCGCCACTTATAAATGGTCTGTTCTAAAATGCGCGCGTCGGAGTGCTGCGGAATGAACGAAAAGCCGAGCATCTCAATACGTTCGCGCGTGATTTCTTCGACGATTGACGGGTTGTTCAGGAACCACCAGCAGCCAAACGGCATGAGGTTGCGGAACTTGCGAGCATACACGCATAGCTCATGTTGATTTTCCCGGCTCAGCACGCTCACTAAAAACCGATTTTGCGGAAAGTCGCGGCACAGAACTTCCAGGCTCTTCAAATCGGCGCGGCCCGCGGCGTCCCCCGCGAGCCGCAGCGCCGGATTCACCTGCCGCCGCACGCCGATCATCAACGAAAGCGGGATATCGAATTCCTGGCACGTGGGCAGAACTGCCTCTTTCAGCAATTTGCTCCGAGGGTCATTCTCGCCCGGGTACGCAAACGAGTCAGGCAGCGAAACCGCCATATAGACGGGCCGCATGCGTACGCACCAATCCGCTAAAAACCGGCGCACGTCCGGAATGCCGCCAGATGGCTCCAACACCCTGTCAATGCGAAGCGCCGGATGGAAGCGCGTGTCTTTCTCCGGGTTCTTCTTCCACAATTCCGCTTCCACGGGATCGAGCGGATCGTTTGTCATCACGACTTCGCTAATCCCGGCCAAGCGGAACACCTCCGTGATATGTTCCTCAATCGGCCGCGAAGCAAAGAACGCCCGGGCCTCTTTCAAATCGCTCGCCTCCGTCGGCAACCCGAACGCCTGAAGCACGGCCACCACGCCGCGCGTTGCTTCCGAGACCGGCGGATTTTCCAAGAACAACGCCTGCCATATCGCATCCGCTTTCGCTTCGAGCGAGAGAGCCCAATACTCTTCCGGCTCAATCTTCGCCGAGCGAAAAAGCTCCGCCTCCAGATAGTGATACGTCAGCAATTGATCGATGCCCCACAACCCAAGCTGCCCGAGCGACGGCTGGAACAGATGGGTATGCATATCGATCACCGGAGTGTCGCGCAATGCGCGTTCAACCATCTCCCGCAGTTCCATGTCCTCTATCTTATGGAATGTCAGTTACTAACCTGGTTTACTAATCTGGTTGTGTGCTGCTTCTTTCGCAAGGTTCGCTCGTCGACGGAACTGGCGCGGATCCGGTAACCGGGTCAGTGCTGCTCGATGGGGGCGAGATTCTTGAAGCGGGCTCCGTCTTCAAAGCGCCCGAGTGCGAAACGATCGATTGCCGCGGTCTGACGATTACGCCTGGATTTCTCGATTTGCACAGCCATTCCGATCTGCAAGTGCTGGAGCATCGCGCAGAGAAGTTGAAGCAGGGTGTCACGGCCGAGGTGGTCGGCAACTGCGGCTTTTCTCCCTTTCCATACTCGGGCGACACACATGCTCTGCAGAGCTTCGCGTCCGGCATCTTAGGCAAGCCAGGCGGGTGGGGCTGGTCTTCTGCGAAAGCTTACCTCGATGCGGTAGCCTCGGCCGACGCCTCCGCATACTCGCTTGTGGGTCACGGCAGTTTGCGGATTGCGGTACACGGGTTGGGGCAGGAGGCGCTTTCCTGCGCCGAACTGGATCGCCTCTGCGGACTGGTAGAGGATTCGCTCGATGCCGGCTGCGTGGGTCTCTCCACCGGCTTGATGTACGCTCCTGGATCGAGCGCGAATTCCGAAGAGCTCCTGCGTGTGTGCCAGGCGGTGGCTAGGCGCGGCAAATTATATACGTCTCACATTCGCAGCTATGGAGCCACGCTCGTCGAAGCGGTCCAAGAACAAATTCAGCTGGCCGAGCGTTCTGGTTGCCGGCTGCAGATCTCTCACCTGCAAGCTGCCGGCCGCAAGAACTGGAACCTCCTTGAACCCGCGCTCGATCAAATTGAAGCTGCCCGCAGCCGCGGTGTCGACGTGGAGTTCGACATTTATCCTTACCAATGCGGCAGCACCGTACTTACCCAACTGCTCCCGCAATGGTCGCTGGACGGTGGAACGCCTGGACTGCTTGAACGTCTCGCCGATACTCGAAGCCGCGCCAGGTTGCAAGCGGAATTAGACGATGCCGAGGCTGGCCGTTGGTCCGACGTGACCATTTCCTCCGTCGAGAGCGAGCAAAATGCCGGGATGGTGGGAAAAACAGTCAGTCAAATTGCCGCAATCCGCGAAACAAGCGAAGGCGCTTCGGTTCTCGATCTTTTAGCCGAAGAAAACGCTGCAGTCAACATCGTTTCCTTCAATCAGAGCGAAGAAAATCTCCGGCGTCTCATCACCCATCAACTCTGCTCGGTGATCACCGACGGCTTCTACGTGAAAGGCCAGCCTCACCCGCGGCTGCACGGCACTTATCCGGAGCTCCTCGGCACGCTTGTGCGAGATCGGGCCTGGCTCACGCTCTCCGAAGCTGTCCACAAGAGTTCGGCGAAACCAGCGGCCCGCCTGAACCTCTCGAATCGCGGCAAGCTCAAACCCGGCTACGTCGCCGACATCGTTCTCTTCGACGCCGAAAAAATCGCGAGCGATGCAACCTACACCCACCCTATGTGCGACCCGCGCGGCATTTCTCTGGTCATTCAAAACGGCAAGATCGCATTCCGCGCCAATCCCACGCAGTAGCTTTTTCGTTGGCCGCCAATCTCCGGTCGCTTCGCTCGCGGCTCTGAATGACCAGACCGTTGGGATCGGAGCGACTGATAGATGAGCCGGAACTCACTTTTGTAGTATGTGAGTATGTCCTCACGTCCTCGTTCAATGCCGCGCAGGATTCCGCGGCAGCAGCGAGGCGAACGCCGTGTGGCCGCGCTGCTCAATGCCGCGGCCTCTGTCATCAGCGATTCCGGTTACAGTTCCGCTACGATGTGCGAGATAGCCGAGCGCGCGGGGGCCTGCATCGGCTCGCTTTACCAATTCTTTCCAAACAAGCAGGCCATCGCGGAAGCATTGCGCGCGCAGTACCGCCAGGAACTCGGCTCGCTTTGGGTATCGTTAGAGCAGGCAGGTTCTCTTTCCATCGAAGAATTAGCATCGCGCCTGATAATCGAAGTGATTGCTTTTCTCGAAGATCGCCCGGCTCTCCGGGAACTCTGGAACCGTCCGGTGACCCCGCGCGACAGATCGATTCGCGCGTTTCTCCGGCAGAGGCTTACGCGCATACTGTGCCTTTGCGCGCCGCGCCTATCCAAGTCAAAGGCTCATCTCTACGCCGCCGTGACTCTGCAATTAATGAAAGCGATGAATGAGCTCTATACGGAAACAATCAGCAAAGCTGCGAGAAAAGCTTTGGTATGCGAATACGAACACCTGCTCGGTTGCTATTTACAAGCGCAACTTGGGCGTGCAGCGGTAGCTTCCAGGAAACTCGCCAGGAATAAATAGCCTCACAAATGCCTCAAGCCATTCACAAAATCCGCATCTCACTGGTCCTTAGTCTTGCTGCCACGTTCTTCGCGTTTCTCGGCTGCGGACCCAAGCAGAACCAAAACGCAAACGGTGCTGCGCGGCCGCCGGCCACAGTAGGTGTGGTAACGGTCAAGCAGGAACAAGTGCCCATCTACGGCGACTGGGTTGCCACACTCGACGGGTACGTGAATGCGAACATCCAGCCGCAGGTCTCAGGCTACCTGATCCGGCAGGATTACCGGGAAGGATCTCTGGTCAAGAAGGATCAAGTGCTCTTCGAGATTGATCCGCGTCCATTCCAGGCAATCCTGGATCAGGCAAAGGGACAGCTTGCCCAAGCGAAAGGCCAACTCGGCCAGGCGCAGGCGCAACTCGGTCTGGCACAAATCAACGTAAAGCGCGATACTCCGCTGGCACAGGCGCATGCGATCGCGCAAAGCCAGTTGGATAACGATACCCAGACGGAGAAAACCAATCAGGCGCAGATTCTTTCAGCCCAGGCCGCGATCAAAGCCGCCGAAGCCAGCGTGGAAACCGCCCAGCTCAATCTTGGTTTCACGAAGGTACGCTCGCTCGTGGACGGCATCGCTGGTCAGGCCACCATACAAATCGGCAATCTCGTGTCGCCTTCAACTGTGCTCACCGCCGTCTCGCAAGTGAACCCGATCAAAGCCTATTTTCCAATCAGCGAGCAAGAATACTTGCACATCGCCGATAAGATCAAGCCGGGCGACGATTTTTTCCGTACGAAGAATCCGGTGCCGCTCGCACTCACTCTGGCCAACAACAGCATCTATCCCTATAAAGGAAAGATTCTGTTTGCGGACCGGCAGGTTGATCCCTCCACCGGCACGATTCGCATCGTTGCCGCGTTTTCGAATCCGAAAAACATCCTGCGGCCCGGCCAGTTCGGACGCATTCGCGCGATGACTGCCATGGAGAACGACGCTTTACTTGTGCCGCAGCGGGCTGTCACCGAGTTACAAGGCCGCTATCAGGTCGCCGTGGTCGGAGGCGATAACAAGGTAAATATACGAACTGTGCAGGTCGGGACTCAGGTGGGACAGATGTGGGTCATCAACAAAGGCCTTCAGCCTGGCGAGCGGGTTGTCAGCGAAGGCACGTCGAAAGTGCGTGACGGCGCGACAGTCAATCCAACGCCGGATACCTCGCAGGAGTCCGCTGCTGCCTCGTCCGGTGTTCCAGCGGGCGGAAGCAATTAATCATGTCGAAGTTTTTCATCAACCGGCCCATTGTTGCGATCGTCATTTCGATCATTACCGTGATCGTCGGCCTGGTTTCGCTGGTGCAGTTGCCGATCGCACAATTCCCCAATATCGTTCCGCCGGAGATATTGGTTCGCGCCATGTATCCCGGCGCCGACGCGCTCACGCTTGAGCAGTCCGTTGCCACTCCGCTCGAAGCGCAGATCAGCGGCGTGGACCACATGGACTACATGTATTCCATCAACGCGAACAACGGCCAGTCGCAGATTACGATCGATTTCGATGTCAACACCGACCCGAATATCGACCAAGTTCTGACGCAGTTGCGCGTTTCGCAAGCGCAATCCACACTGCCCGCTCAGGTGAACACCGCCGGATTGACGGTTCAGAAATCCTTTTCTGCGCCGTTGATGCTGATTGCGCTTTACTCGCCGAACGGCAGCTACGATAGCGTATTTCTCGCGAACTATGCGTACATCAACCTGGTCGATGAACTAACTCGCTCGCCCGGTATTTCTAACGTGCAGGTGTTCGGCGCAGGCCAATACGCCATGCGCGTCTGGGTCGATCCCGACCGGCTTGCAAAAGTCGGCATCACCGTCCCGCAGATCGTGGCCGCCCTGCAGAGTCAAAACACGGTGAACCCGGCCGGCCAGATCGGCGGCGAACCCGTGCCCCCCGGCCAGCAGTTTACTTATACGGTGCAGGCGCAAGGCCGTCTCCAATCTCCCGAGCAGTTCGGCGACATCATCCTGCGCGCCAATCCCGACGGCTCCAACATTCGTCTGCGCGACGTCGCGCGCCTGGAACTGGGTGCACAGACCTACAACATGAGCGGCCGTTACAACGGTAAGCCGTCCGCTATTCTTGCCATTTATCAGCTGCCCGGTTCGAACGCGGTGAATGCCGCGGAAGGCGTCCGCAAGAAAATTGCAGAATTACAGAAGCGTTTCCCTGCTGATCTGACGGACGCCGTAAGTCTCGACACAACCAAGGCGGTCACCGCCGGCATGAAAGAAATCGTTCAGACGCTGTTTGAAGCTCTCGGCCTGGTTGTGCTCGTTGTTTACATCTTTCTGCAAGGCTGGCGCGCTACCCTCATTCCTCTTGCTGCCGTTCCCGTGTCACTCATCGGGACCTTCGTTATCTTTCCGGCGCTAGGTTTTTCGATCAATACTCTTTCCCTGTTCGGCCTGGTGCTGGCCATCGGCCTAGTAGTCGATGACGCCATCGTGGTCGTCGAAGCAGTCGAGCGCCATATCGAAGAGGGTATGTCGCCGCGCGATGCGTCTATCAAAGCGATGGAGGAGGTGTCGGGCCCGGTGGTCGCGATTGCGCTCATCCTGACAGCTGTCTTTGTCCCTACTGCCTTTATCCCGGGTATCACCGGCCGCTTGTATCAGCAGTTCGCGGTTACTATCGCACTCTCGGTCATCTTCTCCGCGTTCAACGCACTTACCCTTAGTCCCGCCCTCTCCGCGATGCTGCTCAAGCCAAAGCAGAAGAGCCGAGGACCCCTGCGCCGCTTCTTCGATTGGTTCAATCGCATGTTCGGCCATGTCACGCATGGCTACGTCAGTTTTTCAGGCGTATTGATCCGGCGAGCCGCGCTCAGTCTTATCTTTCTTGCCGGAATGGCTGTATTGGCCGTTTTCATCGGCGGAAAGCTCCCGAGTTCCTTTCTTCCCGAAGAGGACCAGGGCTATCTCTTCATCGCTCTCCAGTTGCCGAATGCCGCTTCCCTGCAGCGTACTTCAAACGCTGCCCGCAAAGTGGAAGACATTGTTATGCACACGCCCGGCGTTCAGGGCTGTACGTCGGTGATCGGTTTCAGTCTCCTCAGCCGTGTCCAGGCGACCTACAATGCGTTCTTCTTCGTTACCGAAAAGCCATGGGACGAGCGCACCGCGGCCAACGAGCAATACACCGCGATCCGCAACCACATAACAGGCGAACTCCAGCAGGTGCAGGATGGTATCGCGTTTTCTTTTCCGCCGCCCGCCATTCCCGGCGTCGGCAGTTCCGGAGGCGTTACCTTCATCCTCGAAGATCGCTCCGGCGCCGACTTGTCGTTCCTCACCGAAAACGTCAATAAGTTTTTGCAAGCCGCCTCTCATCGCAAGGAGATCGCACAAATCAGCACCATCTACCTGCCGAGCATTCCGCAGCTCTATGCTGACGTAGACCGCCTGAAAGTGACCCGGCAGGGCGTCAACATCGCCGAGGTGTATCAGACTTTGCAAACGTTTCTGGGCGGGTATCTGGTCAATTACTTCAACCGTTTCGGCCGTCAGTGGCAGGTTTACGTGGAAGCCGAGGGCCCGTTCCGTCAAAGCGCCAAAGACCTGAATCGCTTTTACGTTACAAACAATAGGAATCAACCGGTACCGCTGAGCGCTGTTACCACTATGCAGCCGCGGATTGGCCCCGAATTCACGATGCGCTATAACGAATACCACGCGACACAATTCAACGTGGCCTCGGCGCCCGGCTATAGCAGCGGGCAAGCTATGCAGGCCCTCGAAGAAGTTTTCGCGCAGACCATGCCGCGCGAGATGGGCTTCGATTACACGGGCATGTCCTATCAGGAAAAACAAGCGGCGCAGGGTGTTCCGCCGGCCGCTATCTTCGGCCTGTCGCTGCTCTTCGTGTTTTTGATTCTGGCCGCGCAATACGAAAGCTGGTCGCTGCCATTCAGCGTGCTGCTCGGTACCCCCATTGCGCTGTTCGGCGCGTACCTGTTCCTCTGGTTCAGGCATTATGAAAACGATGTGTACGCGCAGATCGGCGTGGTCATGTTGATCGGCCTTGCCGCCAAAAACGCCATCCTAATTGTCGAATTCGCCAAATCCGAATATGAAAAAGGAGCTTCAATCGAACAAGCTGCTCTCACCGGAGCGCGGATTCGATTCCGCCCGATTCTGATGACCGCTTTCGCATTCATTCTCGGTTGCGTTCCTTTGTGGACCGCTGCCGGTTCCGGGGCCGTTTCGCGTCGCGTTCTAGGAACCGCGGTCATCGGAGGCATGCTGGCCGCAACCCTGCTCGCCATCTTCCTCATCCCGGTTACGTTCGATGTAGTCGAAAGAGTATCGCATCGCATGCGAGGCCACAAACCTCCCCAGCAGTCCCGCGTCGAGGAGCGCGAAAAGGAAACAGTATGAAGCTGCGGCCCCTCCTTGCAGTTTCCATCTGTTTTCTTCTCTTGACTGCCTGCACTGTTGGCCCGAATTACCGACGCCCGGTTGTTAATGTGCCGCCCACATATCGGGGGTCCGATCAACCGACTGTGAGCCAGGCCAACCCGGCCAATGCCGCGGCGATCGCGTCGCTCGGAGATCAGAAGTGGTGGACCGTTTTCGAGGATCCCGCCCTCCAGCAACTCATTCGCACCGCGCTCAAGCAAAACTTCGATCTGCGTATCGCTGCAGCGCGCATCCTGCAGGCGCAGGAGCAAGTCACTATCACACGCTCCAATCAGTTTCCAACTGCGAGCGGCGGTCCAGGCATCACGGGAGTTCGCCAGCCAAGCATTCCGGGTTTTCCAAGCGGCTATTCCTATCTGGCGGACGCAATCGAGTTTTCAGCTTCCTGGAATCTCGATTTCTGGGGGCGCTATCGACGGGCTACCGAAGCCGCGCGTGCGAATCTCCGCGCATCCGAATGGGGCCGCCGCGCCGTCATCAGCACGTTGGTAGAAAATGTCGCCGCCTCCTACTTCCAACTCCGCGAACTTGATCTCGAACTCGAGATCGCGCAACGCACTCTCACTTCGCGCCAGCAGTCGCTCAAGCTGACGCAAACACTCGAGCAGGGCGGCGCCACTTCGCTCCTCGACGTGCGCCAAGCCGAACAGTTGGTGGAGGAAGCCGGCGAATCCATCCCCGATGCGCAGCGCACCATCCAGCAAACGGAAAACCAAATCAGTATTCTGCTGGGTGAAAATCCCACAAACATCCAGCGCGGCTTGGCGATCACGCAGGAACCCCTGCCCGACACGATCCCAGCCGGGTTACCTTCACGCCTTCTCGAACGACGCCCTGATATCCAACAAGCCGAGCAGCAACTGGAAGCGGCCAATGCCCAGATTGGTGTGGCCCGTGCGCAATTGTTCCCGCAGATTTCGCTTACCGGTACAGCCGGCCTGCAAAGCGTCGGCTTAGGCGATCTGTTTACCTGGCCTGCGCGCAGTTGGAACTGGACCTCACAACTCTCGCAGCCCATCTTCAATGCCGGAGCGCTACGCGCGAATGTCCGCCTTTCGCAAGCGCAGCAGCAGCAAGCCGTACTGACGTACGAGCAAGCTATCCAAACTGCGTTTCGCGAGGTCTCGGACTCGCTGATCGCTTATCAAAAGAATCGCGAATTCCGCATTCATCAGGAAGCCCTCACCAAAGCCGCGCAAGGAGCTTCGGATCTGTCGCATATGCGCTACCAGGGCGGCGTGACGAGTTATCTTGAAGTGCTCACCAGCGAGACGAATTACTTTTCCGCCGAGATTAACCTGGCTCGCGCCCGCCTCAACGAGCGGCTCTCACTCGTACAGGTCTATAACGCACTCGGCGGCGGCTGGCAATAGTTTCGTTACGCGGTTACTCGCCGCACGTTTGCCGCTACGTGCCGGGCTTGTTCAAAGCTTCAAAAAAATCGGAAACGGGCGCACTTTTCAGCATAACTTTCCGGCGTTTACGGGTGTCTACCGGACGGAGGCTCTTCGCAATTCGAATGAAGCTAATTACAACCTGCTGCCTGTTGGCGGCTTTTAGCGCAACCACCTTGCTGGCGGCGGATGAGGATACCGCTCGCCTCAAAGAAGCGGGCGAAGTCCTAACCGAGATCATGGGAACGCCTGATAAATCAATCCCACAGGATCTCTTTGCCAAGGCGTACTGCGTCATCGTGATTCCGAGCATGAAGAAGGCCGGCTTTATTTTTTCCGGTAAGTATGGGCGCGGCTTTGCCTCCTGCCGCAAAGAAGGAGGCGGCTGGACCGGGCCCGCTGCCATGCGCATCGAAGGCGGCGGCTTCGGATTGCAAATCGGCGGCTCGGCTACCGACATTGTCATGCTCGTGATGAGTAAAAAAGGCATGGATGGCGTGTTGAGCAGCAAATTTACTCTCGGAGGCGAAGCCTCGGCGGCTGCGGGTCCCGTAGGCCGTGACGCCACAGCCCAGACTGACGCCACGATGCGGGCCGACATTCTCTCCTGGTCCCGCTCGCGCGGCATCTTTGGCGGCATCTCGCTGCAAGGCGGCACTCTCCGCGCCGATGAAGATGTCGATAAAGCGCTCTATGGTCAAGCCGAAACCAGCAAGGCCATTCTAACGGGCCAAGTCCCCGCGCCTGCCGGTTCGGAAGCGTTCTTAAGCAAACTGTCGCAATACGGCGGCCAACAGCAGACTAAATAATTATTTCAGAACGCTCGTCAGATAATCGGCCACGTCTTTGGAATCGATCGGCGCCATGCGTCCGATGATCTCGGCCTTCACGCGGGGATCTTTCTCCTGCTTTGCCAGCGTAATCAGCGCGTTGCCGTTACGCTGGTTCCCCAGCGCAGTCAATACGGCCGCGCGCACTTCCGGATTTTTATCGGTCTCAAACACGGAAACGAGCAGGTCGCTGTCGCCACCTTTGTTCAATGCAGCCAGTGACTGAATCGCCGTAACGCGCATCGTCGGATTCAGGTCTGTCTTTGCCACATGTTCGAGGAACGGAACCGAATCCTCCGCGGTCGAGCTCCGCAAAATCGTTGACTTCACTTTCGGATCCGGCGTCAACGTGTAAAGGGTCGTAAGATTTTTCTGCGAAGCCTTGTTTCCCACCATCCCCATGAGCCGGATCGCCTGAAGCTGCAGCGCCAGGTTGGAGTTGCCGGCCGCTACGCTCGTCAGGAGTTTATTCGCTTCCGGCGTCGGTGTTTGCGCCAGCACATACAGCGCCTGCTCTTTGACGCGCTCGGGATCGCTGCTCACCAAGACCTTCTCGAGTGTCGGAAACGCCTTCCCTGGATTCGACTGCATCAGTTTATTCGCCGCCATCAGCTTCAGTCCCGCATCGGTCGCGGCTCCAAAATGCACCGGATACCCCGCCGCCGACCGGACTTCAAATTCCAAAGCCTCGGCATCTTTCAACCAGTTGGTCGCTGGAAATTTGGAGCGTAGCAGAGCAAGCGTCTCAAGTGCGGCCGCACTCTCGCCGTTGCGCGCTTGGGCGTACGCCATCCAATAAAGCGCTGCATCCGCATTTCCAGCGCCCCGGCTGGCGTACGCCTTGAACGAGGAGATCGCCTCCTGCCATTGATGCGCATCCAACTCGTTCAGCCCTTGCTGGTAATCTCCGTACTGCGCAGCCGCCAGCGCGGCGCACACCAATCCAAGTAAAATGGCGCGTGTCAGAGCCTGCTCCCTTTTCGCCGCGCATCTGCGCTGGTCAACCGTACCTTCCATAGCAGTCCGTCCTTTTCTATCCGCGTTTGCAGCAGTTTCAAATCACTCAACGGCGCGTCATCCGGTGTATTCGCCAAATCGACCAGAGCGCGTTCCAAGTCGTCCAGCAGCGCTGCATGAGATCGATCTCCCAGGTGCAGCGCCGTTTGCCGCAACAGGCGGTTTTCGCCCACCAGGTCTCGCGCCCGCTCGCGCTCTTCCGGCAAGTCGATCGAGCCAGGACTCAAATGCACCAGGTCAGCCAGCACAATCTGCGATCGCTCCAAATGATCGCTCATGGCGATGAGCAGCACCCGTTCGCGCGCTTTCGATATGGCGACTGTCCGTTTGTGTTCCGTCCAAAAACCTAGTCCGAACGCCACGCACAGCAAGGCCGCCAGTGCTGGCGCAAGTATCCAGACCCGTTTCCAGAAGTTTTTCTGCGGCGCGGGCAGTTGCGGCGCGAGGCGATTCCAAACGTCCTGCGGATAACTGATACCGCGTTCAGGAGCCCGGTACGCGTCGAATACCGCGAGCGTTTCCTTCAGCAGGCGAAGTTGTTCCCGGCACTCGCCGCATTCGCGCAAATGCGCCCCCCAAGCCCCTGCGCCATCTTCATACAGCGCGTGAACCAGCTCTTCACTCGACAGATGCGTCATCGCAGTCTCCCCCAAGCCGGTTCCAATGCTCGCCTGAGCTTTTGCACGGCGCGGAAAACGCTATGCTTCGCTGCGTTCGGCTGTACGCCCAACGCCGCCCCGATTTCCTCCATGTCGCATCCTTCGCAGTGCCGCAACAGGAAGGCCGCGCGTTCCATCTCGCTCAACTGGTGCAACGCCGGCTCCAGCAGATCCGCAATCTCGCCGCTATTGCGCAAGCGTTCGGGTCCAGGCTCGTTTGCAACCGCCTCCGGCCCAGCGTTGCTTTCCCGCCGGACCCGCCGGGCCCGCAGCAAGTCGAGCGAGCAGTTCACGCAGATCCGGTACAGCCACGTTCCGAAGGCGCACCGGCCATTGAATTTGTCTAATTGTTTATAAGCGCGCAGGAAGGTTTCCTGCACGAGATCTTCGGCATCCTGTTCATTGCCGCACATGCGAAACGCCAGGCGAAAGAGCCCGTGACTGTGCCGCTCCACCAGCGTACGAAAGGCAAGTTGATTCCCTTTGCGCGCCTCGGCTGCCGCCCGCTCGTCGGTCCATTCCATCCCGTCAGTCCTTAGACTCGCAAGTCGCGGTGCAGTTAGGCAACTGCCGGGAAAAACGGGATGGCGCGGACGATTTTGTCGTCCGCGTTCTTTATCTGCTACCGCCGGCCGCCGCCGCCATGATAGCCACCACCGGCGTACCCATGGCCGCCGCCATAATATCCACGGCCGCCGCCATAGTATCCACGACCGCCGCCGTAGTATCCACGGCCGCCATACCAGCCGCCGCCATAAAACGCGAACGACGGGCCCCAGTATGGATATCCCCAGCCGAACCCCGCATAATACGGATACCCATACGCGTAATTGTTGTAAACCACGGGCGGAGCAGGAGCACCGCTCTGATACGGTCCCGCATCTCCATAATTCGTGAACGTCGGCCGGTCATATTCATTCGGCTGAATATAGCGGAAGGCCTGCGCGCTGTTGGCGGTCGAAATAGTCACTGGCGCCTGGACCCGGAAGGTGAGAATCTGTTCCGGATAAACTACGCTCGCATGATTGCGCGTCACCATGACGCCAATCAATCCCGCTACTGCGCCCGCGCCCGCACCGATCGCCGCGCCCGTTCCCCAACCCGCAATCGCACCAATCGCCGCGCCCGCGCCGGTGGTTGCCGCCACTGTGCCTACCTGCGTTCCCTTGGAAGTCGTCCCGCCCTCCCGGCTCACAAATTGGGTAGCGATCGGCACTTGCTGCCCATCCACCAGAGACAAATTGGTCAACTGAATGCCGAGCCGCCCCGGCGTGTCGGCGTGATGCCTATCAGCGGTAACCACGCGCCCTGCCGCTGTCTGCCCGGGCTCGGCAATCACTACGCCATTCGCCACAACCGGTTGCGCCAGCGATGCCGTAAACGCGTCGCCCGGCTGATTCTTGTCGGAAGAAAGCATCTGGTTGATGCGGACTGTCAAAAATGTACCCGCCTGCATGGTGACCTGTGCTGGAACTGGCGGCGGTGGCGGATAGTTCTGCGGCTGCTGCCGGTTAGCGTACGGTGGATATTGGCTGCGGCCGTTGTTCATCGGAGGGTTCGCCGGAGACTGCGGCGGCGGTGCTCCAGGATCCTGATTAGCATCTGGCGGATTTTGCTCGCTGTCCGGAGGAGCCGGAGGATTGTAAACCTGCGACTGATCCCCCACCCGCTTCCAGCCACCGTTCGTATCCGTGTTCGAATCCTGCGCGAACATCAGGGTGCAGGTAACCAGCAAGCCGGTTACTGCTGCGCGCTTGGCGCAGTGAATGAGTGGAAGATGATTGCGTGTTTTCATAACGGCCTACCTATCTCGACGCACTTGCTACATGCAAGTTGCATACCACTCTGGCCGCCATTAAAATTGTTTACTTGTCAGTAACTTAGCATCCCAGCGATTGGTCGGCTTCCACCGCGGCTGGTGCTTTTGAACCACCCCGCAGATTTCACGCGGCTGGCAGATCGCGGGGGATTGGTGCGCAACGTCTGCTGACTCGATAATCACTATCGCTATCCTGTTATCGACAATCCTTCTAAACTAAACTCGCACCAATGGTTCGTAAGCGGCCGCCTTTCAATTGGACCAGGCTCAAGGCCAGTAAATCCCATAAGCCCGGTACACGTCGCCGCTGCTGGGGAGGACAAGGCGTTTCGCCAATCGACCGAAAGTTTGCACGGCCGCCCACGCATCCTGAAATCCGGTTTCGCACAGACCTCGTACTACTTATGGTCCAATGAATCCAGTACCGCCGATCATCAGAACCCTCATTCGCCCCGCAACCCCTTATGGACTATAGTAATGATTGCTGACCTGCTTTGAAGGCTTCGGAAACGAAGTCTATCAGCGACCGCCGGGGTGAAACGCAGGATGGGCTGCCGCCGCGGGGTTTCCGGTTTCCTGACACACAAAAACCGGCTTCAACCAACCGCCGCTCGGTCCATGGCTGCCGATTGCTATAAACTCGAATTACCTCAAAGGAGTTCGTATGAGGAAAACGTGGGGCGCTTTCAGCCTGATTCTGGTTCTGCTAATCCTGACCGTTCCATTGTTCGCCAAGGGAGACACCGTCCGGATCACAATCGCCGGATCTGCTTTCGCGGCCCCAATTGTGATCACTGATCCGGCAGTACTTGCCCGATTTGAAGTGTGGTCGGGATCAGGAACAGGCTCAAACCAAACCAATGGTTTGAATATCGATTGGTCTCGGACGGTGGCCGAGCTGCCGAAAGATCTCAAACTCTACATCGTCTCTTTTGTAACAACGCGTTCCAATCCCAGCACGTACACGGTCAGGTACGCAGTCGATCCGGCGACCAGGCAGGGATACGTGTATATCCCGGGCAAGGCCGATCCAGAATATCGAGATAACGTCTGGTTAGTTTATCGCGGGATCGAAGGCAACTGGTTCCACGCTTCGAAGGAATGGGAGCAGCTGGCAAACCCGCTGATCGCCAAGGCCGAGCGTTCCCGCTGATCCGCCCGTCGCGGGTCTGAAATTTGGCTCTACGGAAGACTCCCTCGCTCTTTTCTTAAATTCCGCATTCGCCGCTGGTAATTGCGCTGTTCCAGCCCGAAATACGTCGCCGCCGGATACACGACGCCCAGCAACAACCCCACAGTCACGCTGCGCGTCGGTACCCAGAACCCGTACCCCAATACGAGAAATCCTGCCGTCCGCGAAAGCGCCTCGAATAACATCAGCCCAGTCAACCACCGCTGCTCCCGATCAAGCCACATCTGTCCGCTCGAAGTGTCTCGCAGCCGATACAATGCCAACACGGCGCTTCCCGCGTACGAAACCAGCAAAATGAGCAGCCCCGGCCGCAGACTCGGCCATTTCGTCTGCCACAGAAGCACGGCCAGCAGCACCGCTATCAGGCCGCTCGATTTGGTTTGCCTGGCATATCGCTCGCGTGCCGCCACCGCATAACTGCTCATCGTAGCCAGTCTAGCGGGGTGAGGTGGAAGACCAAATTGGGAGAGAATGAGAACGGGATGAATGCCGGTACATCGCGCCGCGCACTATTGATCATGCCGGCCGCGCTGGTTGGTTGGATCGCCGTTTTCAAACGGCCCGAGCGCCCGTTTGCCGATCCAGGCGCCAATGGCACAGGCGATCCCGTCCAACTCGTGCTCTGGTCCGGCACCGGCGAGCGCCGCCTGGTCTCGGTTCGTAAGATCGTCAAGTCCGATGCCGAATGGCGTAGCGAGCTGACGCCGACTGAGTACGCCGTCACGCGCCGGCAAGCTACCGAGCTTGCCTTCGCCAACCGGTACTGGCATAACAAGTCGCCAGGCGTTTATTGCTGCATCTGCTGCGGCGTCGCGCTGTTTCTTTCCCGCGATAAATTTGATTCCGGCACGGGCTGGCCCAGTTTCACCACGCCAGTCGCCCGGCAAAACGTCTATACCCGAATCGATAACACAATTTCTATGACGCGTACCGAAGTCTTATGCCGCAAGTGCGATGCGCACCTTGGCCATGTATTCAATGACGGGCCGCCGCCCACCGGCTTGCGCTATTGTCTAAATTCCGCAGCACTGCGTTTTCTTCCCTCTCATGTCGCTTAATTGTTTGCTCGCATTCCTTACCCTTCTCGCCGCTGGCGTAGCTCCCTGGGAAATCGGCCCATTCTCTCGCCCCGTCGATCAAGCGGTCATCACGCCCAATAAGCAAAGCACGTTCGATGATCCGATCACCGGAAAACCCGTGCGTTGGGAAGCCTTGCATACCTTTAATCCCGCCGCCACAGTCAGGGACGGAAAAATTGACGTCCTCTATCGCGCCGAAGACGATTCCGGCAGCATGCAGATCGGGATGCACACCTCTCGCCTGGGCTTAGCGGAAAGCTCGGACGGTATCCATTTCACGCGCCAACCCGAACCCATCTTTTATCCCGCTGACGACGATCAGAAAAGCCGCGAATGGCCCGGCGGCGTGGAGGATCCGCGCATTGTGCAAAGTGAAGAGGGTACCTACTACCTCACCTATACGCAATGGAACCGCCAGACCTACGATGTCGGTATCGCGTCGTCCCACGATCTCGTCCACTGGACAAAGCACGGGTCTGTGTTCTCCGGCAAATACTCCACAATGCGCTATAAATCAGCCGGAATCGTGACCCGCATCGATCGCGATCATCTGGTCGCGGCGCAGATTCAAAATAAATACTGGATGTTTTGGGGAGAAGGGTCTATCCACCTCGCCACCTCCACCGACCTGGTCCATTGGGCTCCGGTCGAAACCCAAGATGGCGAACTGGTCAGCGTGTTAGAGAAGCGCCCGGGCCGCTTCGACAGCAGCTTCCCCGAAACCGGACCGCCGCCCGTGCTCACCAGCCGGGGCATTGTAGTAATCTACAATGGCAAGAACGCCCAGACTAACGCGTACGCGGCAGGGGAAGCGCTTTTTGCCAAAGACGATCCGCGGCACCTCCTGGAGCGCACAGAAAACCCGGTGCTGCAACCCGAACTTCCCTTTGAAAAATCCGGCCAATACGTCGCAGGCACTACCTTCGCGGAGGGCCTGGTGTTCTTCCACACGAAATGGTTCCTCTATTACGGCTGCGCCGACTCCCTTGTTGGAGTAGCAACGGCGCCGTGAATCTGCGCTCCCGGTTCCCTGCCGGGAGCTTAAGCGACCAGGATTAAGCCCAGGAAAACCCGCTCTTCACGAGCGGTAAATCTCGTATCCTTTCACCTGTGGCTGCGAAAATCGCATTCGTCACAGCGGGTAAGAGCGGTGGCAGAGCTGGCTCGCCCAGACCGGTTGGGGAGTGCTCGGAATGCACAAAATGCACCTCGATCTCCGGCGCCTGCCGGATGCGGATCAGCGGATGCTTGTCATAATTCGTTTGCATCACCTTGCCGCCCTCGAGCGTAATCTCCTGGGCCATCAACTCGCTCAAGCCATCCATCACCGCGCCTTGCACCTGCGCTTCGGCTCCACTCGGATTCACAATCTGGCTTCCTACATCGCCGCACGCCCAGACCTTGTTTACCTTCAGCTTCTTCTCTTTTACGATCACTTCGACGACGTGCGTGAAATACCCTTGAAAGCTGTAGTGAAACGCAAGGCCCATGCCCGTCCCGGGAGCCAGCTTGCGCTTGCCCCAACCGGATTTCTCCATCGCCGTATCCACGACGTTGCGCATCCGTGCTGCATCGTACGATTCATGCTGCGCGGCATCTTTTGTAGTCGCCGGCTCGTTCTCGACTTTCGGCTTGGCCGCAGCCGCTACTTTGTTTTTCCCCGGTTCCTCCAAAAGATCGCGCCGAAACTCCGCCGGGTCTTTTCCGGCCGCATGCGCCAGCTCATCAATGAACGACTGAAACACGAACGCCTGCGAATTCGCGCCTGGCGCGCGTAACGCGCCCGTTTTCAGTTCGAGCGGCATCACCGACGAATAGATCGCAAAATTCGGCACAAATCCCGAAGGGAATTCGTTCGGCGAAATCGCCGCCGACGGCGCAAATTGATCGCCTTCGCCGTAACTGACGAAGTGGTTCTGCCAAGCGACCAGCTTCCCGATCCATCCACCGCGCCCTTCAGGAAATGGAACCCGCCGGGCCGGTAATAATCGTGCGTCATATCGTCTTCGCGCGACCAAACCAGCTTAACCGGCACGCCCACCGTCTTCGCGATGTTGGCCACCTCAATCATGTAGTCGTTCGTCAGCCCGCGCCCGAACGATCCGCCCGCCCGCAGCAGATGAATCGTAATGGCGTCCGCCGGAATGCCCAGCACCTTCGTAACCAGGCCCTGTCCGCGCGCCGGAAGCTGTGTGGTCGACCAGATTTCCAACTTGCCGTCCTTGTAATGGGCGCTGCAATTGCGTGGCTCGAGCGGTGCGTGTGAAATGAACGGGTACGAATACGCCGCTTCCACCACCTTCACGCCGCCCCCAAAGGCGTTGTCGATGTCGCCTTCCTTCTTGAGCGTGCGCGCTGCCGGCTGCTTCGCCAGTTCCGCGGCCTTGCGTGCAAATTCAGCGCTGCTCTGCGTCGCCGCCGGGCCAAAATCCCATTTCACGTTCAGCTTCTTCCGCGCTGATTGCGCGGCCCACCAGGTCTCGCCCACAATCGCGATCCCCGGCTCCAAACCAGGCTCGCCCGGCGTCAACGGCGTAACGTTTACCGTGCCTGCCACCACGAATGCGTCTTTAATCCCTGGCAGCTTCTTGATCTCGTCCAGGTTCGCGCTCACCACTTTGCCGCCGAACACGGGGCACTTCTGATACACCGCGTAGACCATCCCCGGCATCGTGAAGTCGATGCCGAAAATCGGTTTGCCCACCGTGATATCCGGCACATCCACGCCCGTCGTCGATTTGCCGATAATCTTGTAGGCACTCGCGTCTTTAAACTTCAAGGTCTTCAAGTCAGGCACCGGCATGGCCGCCGCGGCCGCTGCCAGTTCGCCGTAACCAAGCGAGCGGTCCGTCGGCCGGTGATACACGCGCCCGCTCGATGTGAAACACTCGTTTTCCGGCACCCCCCACTTCTTCGCCGCGGCCGCAATCAACATCTGCCGACCCGCCGCTCCTACTTGACGCATCGGAATCCAGTTGTTCGAGGCTGCCCGGCTGCCTCCCGTAGTCTGCAAGCCGTACTCCGCGCCGAAGTCCGCCTGCTCCACCTTCACCTGCTTCCAATCCACATCCAGCTCTTCCGCGATCAGCATCGGCAGCATGTTCTTCACGCCCTGGCCAATCTCCGGATTGCGCGCATATAACGTCACGGTCCCGTCCGGCGCGATCTTAATGAATGCTTTGGCGTCAAACGGCGGCGGTCCCTGCCGGGATTGGGCGAGTGCCTTCTCGGGCTCGACGACATGCAAACCCAGCATCATCGCTCCGCTCGACAATGCCGTTACATGCAAAAACGATCTACGGCTAACCTGCATGGCTACACCTCCGCCTTTCCGGAACTCTGCCTGGCTGCCGCGTGAATGGCTTTCCGCACCCGCACATACGTCCCGCAGCGGCATAGATTGCCGTTCATCGCCGTATCAATCTCTTCATCGGTTGGATGCGGATGTTCTTTCAACAGCGCCGCTGCCGACATGATCTGCCCGGCCTGGCAATACCCGCATTGCGGCACATCCATTTCCTGCCATGCCACCTGCAGCGGATGATTACCATCTTTCGACAGCCCTTCGATGGTCGTAATCGCGGCCGTTGTGGCGTCGCCAACCGGAGTCAGACACGAGCGCACCGGGTGGCCCCCCAGATGTACTGTGCACGCCCCGCACTGCCCAATCCCACACCCATACTTCGTTCCATGCAGATTCAGTACATCTCGCAGGACCCATAGTAATGGCGTGTCCGGTTCTACATTCACGGTCCGCGCCTGCCCGTTCACCGTCAGCTTGTAAGTCATCGGAGCTCCAGCTTTAACAATAACTCCTTCTTATGGCTCCAGCACGACCTTCCCGGCCGCGCCCTTCTCGGCAAACGTCTGCGCCTCGCCCGCATCTTTCAGCTTGAAGCGCTTCGTGATCGGAATCGTCAACTCGCCTGCCGCCACCGCGCGCGCCATCTGCGATAGGCGGTCCGCATCCGGCTGAGCCATGAACGCTTCCACGTGAATGTCTTTACCCTCCGCGGCTTTCGGCGGCCCCAACACCGATCCCAAAATCCCGCCCTTTTTCAACTTCGGGATCAGCTTTCCAATGGTCTCGCCGCCTACCGTATCCCCAATCGCATCCAGTTCCGGCAGAGCTTCGATTTCCCGCTCATCGTCAATCGCCACTACTCCGCTCGCACCGAGGGATTCCGCTTCTTTCTTTTGATGGGCGCGCACGCCCGCCAATACCTGCGCACCGTAATGCTTGGCGAGAAATACAGCAGACCTCCCGACACTCCCCAGCGCGCCCGTAACCAAAATCTTCTGCCCGGCCTTCGGATTTAAATGCTCGATCAACTGCGCACCTGTGGTAACCACAAGCGGCAGCGCACCCGCGTCTTCCACCGCCAGCCCTTCCGGCAGAATCGCCAGTTCATCCGCGCTCGCCACCACGAACTCGGCATACGTGTACGGCACGTAACCCAGTACGCGCTGCCCCTTCTCAAAGCCCGTCGAGCCCGGGCCGCTTTTCACGACCTCGCCCGCCATGTCCCGTCCCAAAATATACGGAAATTCGACCGGGAAGAGCTGCTGCGCCGCGCCGCTGCGCATTTTCCAGTCGATCGGATTTACGCTTGCCGAAATGATTCTGACCAGCACTTCTCCCTCGCCCGGCTCAGGTGTTGGAACTTCTTCGTAGCGCAGTTGATCCACTCCGCCGTAGCCATGCAACGTGACTGCTTTCATGCGTTTCTGCTTCTCCTCTTTGTGAGGATGCACAATCCCGTCTTAAGTGTTCAAATTCCAGATATCGTGAGTGAGTCCGAGACTCCGACAGGAGTTCCTAAGCTCGAATTGAAGGCGTGGACAGTCGCAAGCCGCGCTTGTTAGCGCGACGGCTGTTGAGCTACGAACGGATTACGAATGCGAACCCCTCTCACGAGTTGCCCATGATTCAGGTCCTCGGTCCAGAGGACGGAACATCCGAGTTCCGCGGCCGCCTGGACCACCATCGCGTCCCAGAAATTCACTTGTGCCTGTTTCTGCAATGCTATGGCGGCAAGCACATCCTCTGCTGTTGGAGCAAATATTTTCCAGGTTGCGAACTCTCGGATCCGTTCGCCAGCTTCGTCTACCGCAAGAGGTCGCGCAACCTTTCGGGTCGCGGTGACAAAAAACTCTTGGAGCACCTGCACGCTCAGGCATCCAGTCCCGGATCCCCAAAGTCGCTCCAGCAGTTGTTGTGAGCTCTTCTGCTTAGCTTGGGCTGAAGCGTCGAACGCATATACCAGGACATTTGCATCGACGAATTCCAGGCCCGCTTCAGCGCTCATGGAGGTCATCGCGCGACCAGGTGCGGCTTCCTCCCGTACCCAGCGAGCGCAGGGACCGCATCGCGGCCAGAGATCGGTTGCGCGCGGCCGAGTACCGCCGGGCTTCATTCGCCAACCGAGTGAGCGCGTCAGTCATAAGCGCGGAAACCGATGTCTCGTTATCAGCCGCAAGCCGCTTGATGCGCTTCAAGAGTTCGCGGGGCAAGCTCAGCGTCACATTTTGAGTTTCGACCACGAGAAAGAGTGTAGCACGTAAAGTCGTGGAAGCCGATCAAAGCTTGTCGGAAACTCGATACGCTCATCCTCATTCAGCATCGGCGACCCGGGCTTCTCCCGTTAAGCCCTGCGCGATCCCGAATCCTTCTGCAGCAAACTCTGATTTGCTACCGGGCGCAGCGTACCCAAGAAACCGTCGATCGGAACTGGCCTGCCATCGTCGTGCTCGACCCCAAATGACGATCCATAGCGGATGAAGAGGCCATTGTTGTTCACTGGCTTGAGCCAGAATCCCTGGGTCAGTGCTCCCGGGATGCGCAGAAGCCGCAACTCATGCGGCGTGCTCTGCGCCTGCGGCACACGGGAGGCCGCCTGCGCGGCCTCTAACGCCTTCTTCGCCGCATCGCCGGTAATCAGGCCCGTCACAGTTGCTGGAGAGGTCTCGCTGACATCGCCCGCCACCACTTCGCCCGTCGCCTCCCCGGCAAAATAGCGCCAGCCCACCAACCGCGCCAGGTCCTCTAGCTTTGGATCCTGGCGTTACGTCTGAGAGCCGCAGAACATAAATCGGCTGCGGGTTTGGATTGATGACCAGCCCGGCGTGCACGCGCCCCAGTTGGACGAGATGCTGCAGACCCGCCTCGAAGGCACTCTGCCGCTCGGGAGAAGAATCAGAAAGAACGATTGGCATGACGGCCTCCTACGGCTGACCTACTAAATACGTGTCGCTCCACTGTCCTGCCTCGAGATACGCAGCCACGAATTGGTCGTATGGAACGGTCGAATCCTCGTAGTAGGGGTCGGCGACATCGACCCATTCCTCGCCCGATTGCGACACGGAGTAACCGCTGAGCATTACGAAATGGCCGTTCTGCTCCCCGAACCACTGGATTCTCACGCATACGGGCACGCTGGAATCGATCTGTTGCCGCACGGCCGCGAACGGCAGAGTTTGCCCGGGCAGCGCCTGGTTGTTGAGTGCTTTGCCGACCAGCGTATTGACGGCGCCTAGAGCAGTTTCGAGCGCCGAAGGTTGATCACAGCCCGCGATGGCACCATTGCAACAGTCGAGGCCCAACACACTCTTCGCGATCGCGCATTGCGTCTAACGTCTGAGGGGAGAAGAAATAGCCCGAGACGGTCGCGGCCACCGCCGCCCAGCACCAGTTGAGTTTTTCTTGTGTTTCGATTTCGAAATTATTCGCCATGGCTCACCTTCGGTTCGCCATATCGTCGTCGTGGTGGTGAGGCGGGCAGAGGAAGATGAACGGACCGATGATCGTAATGGGCGCTGACCCTGCTTCGACGGGACCGCCGCCGGGACTTACTTGGGATTACTGACTGGACGGCGCTCCCGCCCTTTCCAGATGCCGAAGGTTAGCTCCGTCGCCGGACGGTGAGCGGCGGCATTTGCCGCTTTGCCTGCTGCTGCCTCATGTGTTCTTCAAAGAATTTTGTTCAACTGCACCCTGCCCCTTGATCGGCGGCGCTTGAGAGCCTGCATCTACGCGCTGCGTTATGGTCAGACCATCTTTTTCAAATTTAACGCTGTACTCTACCGTCACGTGATTCCTTTCATTTCCCGAATGAGATGACAACAACTGTATGAAGCGAGGATCCCGGTGTAAGTCCGCCACATCGGGCCAGCGACCTAGGTCCGCGATAACTCCCGCCGGTGACGTAGCCAGCACCGAAAGAGTATCGTCCCGACGATTCAATGCCTCGTACGTTAGGGCGGCTACCGAAAACGGTCCCTGCATCGTCTGGTGCTGCTGCAATGCTTGCACCAGTTCAGATTCTGCCCTTTGTCGGTCTCCAATTCTAGCGCTCATATAAGCCAAGTAAGCTCTGACATTCCCGTTGCGTGGGTTTCTCGCGATTTCGGCTTCGGCGAACTCCAGCCCGCGACGGTAGGCCCGTATGAGACTCGGGAATCAGACCCATCTGACGGTAAGCGGTTCCTAGATTCATCCACGGCAGATATCGGTCTGGCCCGAACTTTAAAACCCGCAGAAGATAAGGAATGGCATCTCGATCTCTGCCCTTCGTACATCAGCACAACGCCCAAGCTGTTTATCGCTATGGGGTTCTCACTCAGCTTGATGGAGGCTCGGAGCTCCGTTTCAGCTGACGCAAACTGCCCGGAATACAGGTAAGCCACTCCGAGGCCGTATAGTGTTAGTGGCTCATTAGGCGCGAGTTCGACTGCGCGTTGAAAATACGGGATTGCTTCTTGATATCTGGCCCGTTGATAAAAAAAGCTTCCTAGATCTCTGAAATTCCTATACTGCTGCGGGCCGAGTTTTGATTGCTTTGCGAAAAGCACTTAGCGCTTGCTCAAGCTGATTGTTGTCTTCGTATGCTTCCCCGAGCCGCCGGTATGCGTCATCATTCTTCGGATCCAACTCAATTGCCCGTTGGTATTCCTGAATCGCTTGCTCATACCATCCCGAAGAAGCTTTCACTAACCCCGCAATGCGATGCACTTCCGGCAAATCCGGATCCCGTTTTTCCGCCTCCTGCACGGATGCCGTCGCCCGATCCAACCATTCCTTATCGCCCGTCATCCCGCTCTTGAGCCGCTGCGCTTCCGCTAGGCCTGCCCAGGTAAGCGCCGAATCGCGATCTTCCGCTTCCGCTTTCTGAAAAGACTTCAGCGCCGCATCCACAGTCCCATCGCGCCGCATCGCCGCCAGCCCAGCCAGATAATCCTTCCGAGCCGCGGCATTCACGCTCGCTCCCCCAGTGGGCGCAGGCAAATGCAGCGTCTCCGTCACCAGCCCCGCCAGAGCTGTCGGTGCATACCGCAACTCATCCGCTTTATACTCCGCCGACCATTCCCGCGCATCCACGCCGGACCGCAAATCCGTCAAATACGCATGCACCGTGAAGCCATTTGCTCCGTGTTGTTCCACCGTGGCCCGCAGCGCATGGCTCGCCTCCACCAAGACCCGCGCTTCCTCCGGCGTGTGAACGCGGTTGCGAATCACTTTATCCAAAGCGATAAACCGAAAGCTGGTATGCGCCGTGCTCTTCAGGCGCTTGAGCTCATTCGCTGCGTTCCGCAGCAGCGGTCCGGTGACGGAGGCGTTCTCGGGAGCCGGCACGAACGGCACTAGCGCCAACCGAACCCGTTCTGGCGGGGCCGTGGCACGCTCGTAAGTAATTACGCCGGATCCCGCCGCCAAAGCCACCGTGGCGGCCGCCACTAAAGACCACTTGACCAGCTGCGACGGCCCCAATGCCCTGGCAACTTCCGCCGCGCTCTGAAACCGGCGCGCCGGGTCGGGATCGATGCAGTGCGCGATCATCCGGTCCCACTTGCCGCGGCCGGTCGGCGGCTTCCAACTGACGTGCTCTCCGATAAGCAGCGTCGAAGAAGCTACTCCCAAGTCCGCTCGGAGCAAGGCCAGAACGAAGCTCCCAGAGGATCACCCCGAGCGCGTAGATATCGGAAGCCACCGAAGGCTTGTCGCCTTTCCATAATTCGGGCGCCATGTAGGCAGGCGTCCCGCCGAGTACGCCTAAAGCCGCGTCTGTCTTTCGAGCCAAGCCGAAATCCGTGATGACCGCCCGCACCGAACCCTGCGAGTCCGCCGTCAGAATCACGTTCGTGCGGCTTCAGGTCGCCATGAATCAAATGATTGCGGTGCGCCTCCGCTAGCCCCGAACAAAGCTGTTGCGCGATCGCGCGCGCCTCGCTCTCGGGCAGCGGCCCGCGCCGCAGCCGCTCGGCCAGCGTCTCGCCCTCGAGAAACTCCATGCTGATGAAGTCGATCTCGCCGTCTACCGTCGCCGCCGTGTGGATCTCGAAGATCTTGCATACGTTCGGATGGCTGATCTCGCGCGCATTCCGCACCTCCGGCGGAAGCTGCTTTCCAAACCCTTCCTTGGCGCACTTCAGCGCCACGCGCCGGTCGAGCTTCTGATCGATGGCTTCCCAAACGATGCCCATCCCGCCGCGCGCCACTTCGCGGACCACTCGAAAGCGATTAATCAGGATCTGCCCCGCCTCGAACGGCGGCCTGTCTTCGCCCGCGGCCCGTACCGGATCGAGCAGAAAGCCTTGCATCCGCTTCTCCCACTGCACATAGCTCCACGCTTCCGCAAACAAGGCTGCGTTCGAACCGCAAGCACTTCGCAGATACGCTTCGCGCTCGCTCTCGGGACGGCCGAGCGCCTCTTCTACCAGCGTCATCGCACGATCGTTAGCTCGAGATCTGTTTTCCATTCGCCGCCGACTCCATGCGTTCGTACAGCCACCGCCGGGCATCCCGCCACATCCGTTGCATGCTGCGCAATTTTATGCCAAGCACGTCGGAGGCCTCTTCGTCCGTCAAGCCCAGAAAGAATTTGAGCTCGACCAACTTGCACCAGTCGGGATTTTCTTTTTCGAGCTGCTCCAGCAGCAAGCCCAGCGCGATCGCCGCATCCACTTTCGCGCTGCCGGCTGGCAGGATCGGCTCCAACTTTTCGAGCCCGATGAAGTCCACATCGGGCCGCGCCCGCGCCTGGTCAATCAAATATCTCCGCATAGCTCTACCTGCTATAGCGAAAAAATGCTGCCGGTTCTGCCAATCTCGATCTTTGGCAGCGACCAGCCGCATATAAATCTGATCTACCAGCTCGGTTGTTTGCAGGGGCTGGTCTTTTCGCTCGCCTTTCAGACGGAGACGCGCCAGCTTCCGCAGGTCTCCATAGACCCGCTCAAACAGCTCGTTTTCTGCTTCAGGGTTTCCTTCACGCCATTCGCGCAGCAATTGCGTGATGTCCCCCGCCTCGTCCGGCATGCGCCCGCCTAATGGCTCAATACTATAGCACGCCGCCCTTTGCAAATTCGTGCCCACTCTGGCGGACTATTCCCGAAACCATCGCTCTTTTTGGTGAAGCGAAATTGCCCAGTTCCCTCGGGGAGCCTGACAAGCGCCTCAATCCAGGAGGATTCCATGAAACTTAATCTGTTTTCAATCGTATTTGCGGCGGCCACTCTATGCCCGTCCGGATATGCGTTCACCCTTCAGGCCCGCGCCGATGTTCCCTTTGCATTCCACGTTGGAGACACCGCTTTGCCGGCCGGAGACTACCAGATCAGCGAAGCGAGAGGCTTACTCAACTTCCGCCAAACCAAGGGTAAGCTCAATATCTTCCACCTCGTTACGCCGGCATCGCGTCCGGGCACCACTCCCGACGCAAAACTAAAATTCACTCGCTACGGCGATGAATACTATCTCACCAACCTCTGGAACGCTGGCTCCAAGGAAGGTCTGGCAGTTCCGCCCAGCAAGGGCCAGAAGGCACTCGCCATGCGCTCCAGGACTTTCAAGGCGGCCGCTATCTCTCTGCAGCCGGCTTCTCACTAACGGGCGCTCTCAAGGCGCGCCACGATTTTCGCGGCGCGCCTTGACTTACTATCATGGACTCATTCGTCCGATGAGTCGCCTATCCCTCTCCCTTCTTCTCCTGCTTTCGTCCCCGCTTGCTGCCCATTCCAAGCAGTCGAAAGCGATCATCGCCTACGTCTTCGCCAAAGACGCCGCACTCGCACCTACCGACATTGACGCCGAAGAACTCACTCGCATCAATTACGCGTTCGCCAATATCGAAAACGGTGAAATCGTGGAAGGCTTCGCGCACGATACTGAAAATTTCGCCACGCTTGTCGGTCTCAAGTCCCGTAACCCGCAGCTTAAAATTTTGATCTCGGTAGGCGGCTGGACCTGGTCCGGCCGCTTCTCGGATATGACCCTCACTGCCCAAAGCCGCCGGAAATTCATCGACAGCGCCATGCTGTTTCTTGAAAAATACAATCTCGACGGCATCGATATCGACTGGGAATATCCGGGCCTTCCCGGCAACGGAAACATCAACCGCCCGCAAGATAAGCAGCATTACACCGCTTTCTTGAAGGAGTTGCGCCATCGCCTAAATCAGGAGCAGCGTAAACTCGGCCGGCCGCTCTTCTCCTCTGTTGCCACTGGCGCCAATCGCAACTTCCTCGATCACACCGAAATGAATAAAGTGCAGCGCTACGTGAATACAGTCAACCTGATGTGCTACGACTACTACGAGCCTTCCTCCGATCGCATCACTGGAAATCACGCGCCGCTCTTCACCGATCCGCACGATCCCAAAACCGTCTCGGTCGACGCCTCCGTCAAAGCATATTTGCAAGCCGGCGTTCCCGCGAAGAAGATCGTGTTAGGCGTCCCTTTTTACGGCCATGCGTGGAATGATGTAAACGACATCGATCACGGCCTGTTTCAGCCCGGCGGCGAAGCGCACATCGAAGCCGATTACAAAGACATCGTGCAGTCGCTCTTGCCGAACGGCTACATCAGATATTGGGACAGCGCGGCGTCGGTGCCCTATCTCTATAACCCGTCTACGCATACCTTTGTCTCTTACGAAGACGTCCAATCCGTCACGCTAAAGTGCAGCTACGTTGTGAAACATAAACTGGGAGGCATCATGTTCTGGGACTACTCCGGCGATCCCGATGGAGTCCTCTTGAAAGCCATCCACACCAGCCTGATAGCGGGGCCGCAATAGTGTCCTTCACGCTTCCGCTCGCCTCGCCTACACAGTCTTCGGTAAGCAGCTCGCGAATCGTTTCTATCGACGTCTTCCGCGGCCTCACCATGCTGCTCATGATATTCGTCAACGATCTCGCCAGCGTCAAAGGCCTGCCTTGGTGGAACTATCACATGCCTGCCAGGGACAATTTCATGACTTATGTCGACATGGTTTTTCCCGGCTTCCTGTTCATCGTCGGGATGGCCATCCCGATTGCCATTCGCCGCCGCCTGGCCAAAGAAAACTCTTTGCCAAGACTCTGGTTCCATGTCCTTACGCGCACGTTGAGCCTGGTCACTTTAGGCATTGCCCTCGCCAACGCCGAAAAAGGCGACCCGCATCTGATGCACCTAAATCAGGACACATGGCTGCTTCTCGTGCTCATCGGCGCCATCCTCTTCTGGAATAGCTATCCGCGCGCCAGCCGTTACCGCGCGCTCTTCAGCGTTATGAAAGTTGCCGGCCTGGTCCTGATGGCGGCCATGTTCCTTATCTTCCGCCGCACGACGCAATCTGGTCACATCGCCTGGCTTGACTTCTCTTATTGGGAAATCCTGGGTCTCATCGGCTGGACCTATTTGGCAATCTGCATCGTTTATATTCCTACTCGCCGTTGGAAGTGGGCGCCCTGGCTCTGGTTCGTCCTCTTCGCATTGCTCAACATCCTGTCCTCGGCCCACTGGATCGCCTTCTCCGAAGCGCTGCCGTTTTATGTCTGGCCTTTCAATACCGGCGCTTTCTGCCTGATTACGACCGCCGGTATTATTGTGTCGAGCATCTTCCTGACGCATGACTTCGCTTCCACCGTGCGCGCAAAAGCCGGCTGGGCATTCGGTTGTGCGGCCCTCTTCTTCCTCGCGGGCTGGCTGCTCACGCCATTAGGCATTTCAAAAATCCGCGCTACGCCCACCTGGTGCCTGTATTGCGCCGGAGCCAGCACCCTGACCTTCCTTCTCCTCTATTGGATTTGCGATATCAAACGCCACACTGCGTGGGCCGCATTCGTCAAGCCCGCCGGTTCGAACACCCTGCTTACCTACCTGCTTCCCGACCTCTTCTACGTGGCCGTCGGTACGTCCTACCTCTCAGCTGCCTGGCAACAAGGCCTACCCGGCGTAGTCAAAGCTCTCGTCTTTACCGCGCTGATGCTCGCCCTCGCCGCCCTGCTCACCCGCCTCAAGATCCGTCTTCAACTCTAAAAGAATATGCGTCGAATTCTTCTGCTTTGCTCTATCGGGCTTCTCCACGCTCAGACTAATCCATTCGTCAGCTTCCACGACCCGGTCATCGCTTTGCTCCACGTGCGAGTCATCGACGGAACCGGTGCGCCGGCCCGTGTCAACCAGTCGATCGTCATCGACCACGGCAACATCGCCACCGTCGGGGACGCCGCTACGCTACCGATCCCGCGGGACGCCCGTACGCTCGATTTCTCCGGCTCCACCGTCTATCCCGGCTTGATCGGAATGCACGAACACCTGTTCTATCCGGCCCCCGGCGGCAGGCCTCTCCTCCACGAATTGATGGTTACGGGTCCGGTACTCTATCTAGCTTCCGGCGTAACCACCATGCGCACCGCCGGCTCTATAGAACCCTACACAGACCTCAATATCAAAAGCCGGATCGATAAAGGCGCAATGGTCGGCCCCGATATCGATGTTACTGGGCCTTACATTCAAGGTCCCGGCGGTTTCTTTCTGCAAATGCCTGAAATCCGCACGGCCGAAGAAGCCCGCCGCTTCGTTGATTTCTGGGCTGCAGCCGGCGTGACCTCGTTTAAGGCCTACATGAATATCTCGCACGACGCACTTGCCGCCGCGATTCAAACCGCCCACCAGCACCGCATCAAAATCACGGGCCATCTCTGCTCTGTCGGATTCACCGAAGCCGCCGAACTCGGAATCGATAATCTGGAGCATGGTCTGTTAGTCGATACGGAGTTCGTACCCGGCAAGCAGCGTGACGTCTGTCCGCAATACCAAGGAGCAGCCCTCGATAAGCTCGATGTCAAAGGACCGCAAGTGCAGCAGATGATCCATGAGCTGGTCTCGCACAAAGTGGCGGTCACTTCCACTCTCGCGGTGTTCGAAGCGATGATCCCGGGGCGTCTGCCTCTCTCACGGCGCATGCTGGCGGCCATGTCGCCGGCCGCCCTCAACAGTTATCTCGCCGCCAAGGAACGCGCTGCTGGGTATCCACATTCGCCAGTCCCGGTGATGCTCAAGAAAGAAATGGAGTTCGAGCGCGAGTTCGTCGCGGCCGGCGGATTGCTCCTTGCAGGTTGCGATCCCACCGGCAACGGCGGTGCGCTGCCTGGCTTCGGCGACCAGCGCAATTTAGAACTGCTCGTTGAAGCCGGCTTCACTCCCGAACAAGCGATTCGCATTTACTCCTATAACGCGGCGCTCTACGAAAACCGCCTGGACCGCATTGGTAGTATCGCCCCCGGCAAGCAGGCCGATTTGGTTGTCGTCACCGGGAACCCCTCTGCGCAAATCGCCGACGTCGAGAAAGTGAAGTACGTCTTCAAACACGGCGTCGCGCTACGACTCGGAAAAACTAATCGACTCCGTACGAGGCGAAGTCGGAAATTACTAACCGACCAGGCTCTCAACCGCCGTCACGCGCCCGGCACAGCACGTTGTCGATCAATCGCGTCGCTCCGATCCACACCGCCGCCGCCAGGCGCACATCGCCGCCGATCTCCTCTACCGGCTGCATCTGCGCGTCTACCGCCTCGAAATACTCAACACGTACCCCCGGCTCGCTCCCAAGCACGTCCAGCGCGCCCCGCTTCACTTCCGCGCTCCGTCGTTCTCCGCGCGCAATCAATCGCTGCCCTTCCTTGAGCGCCCGAAATAAAATCGGCGCAACGGCCCGTTCTTCCGCCGTGAGCCTCTGATTCCTGGAACTCAGCGCCAGTCCGTCCGCCTCGCGCACCGTCTGTACCGGCACAATCTCTACCGCAAAGTTTAAGTCCCCGGCCATCCGCTGAATCACGGCAAGCTGCTGCGCATCCTTCTCCCCGAAAAAGGCCTTATCCGGCTGCACGATGTTAAACAACTTGGCAACGACCGTCGCTACTCCGCGAAAGTGCCCCGGCCGGAACGCGCCGCATAGGTGCTTCGCCAAGCGCGGCACATCCACCATGGTTTCCATCTCCGCCGGATACATCTCCCCGGCCGCCGGAGCAAAAATCAGATCCACCCCGCGCTCCTCGCAAAAGCGGCGATCCGTTTCCAGATTCCGCGCATACCGTTCGTAATCGTCTTTGCGGTCGAACTGGATCGGGTTCACGAAAATCGTGACCACCACTGCATCCGCCGCCGCGCGCGCCCGCTCAATCAGCGCTCCATGTCCCGCGTGCAATGCTCCCATGGTTGGCACGCAGCCAATCGAGCGTCCCTGCTTCCGCGCCTGTGCCACCCATTCCCGCACGGCGCCGATGGTCGTCGCGAGTTCCGCCTTCATCCCGCTATTGCCACCGAGTGCTCCGCCGAAGGAAATGCGCCGCTGCGCACTTCATCAATGTAAACGCGTGCCGCCTGTTCCATAGCGCTCCCCAATTCCGCGTACCGCTTCACGAACTTGGGCACAAACCCTCGATACAACCCAAATGCGTCGTAACTCACTAGCACCTGCCCATCGCAATGCGGACCCGCCCCGATCCCGATCGTCGGAATCGCAAGCTCCTTGGTAATCCGGCACGCGACCGCATCGGGTACACACTCCAGCACTACTGCAAACACGCCCGCTTCCGCCAGCCCATGCGCATCCGCCATCAATTGTTCCGCTTCTTCCTCGCTCTTGCCCGCGGCGCGGTACCCACCCAGCTTGTGTATCTGCTGCGGCAATAATCCCAGGTGCCCCATGACCGCGATGCCCGCCTCTGTCAACGCGCGCGCCACGTCGCAAACCGGACCGCCGCCCTCGATTTTCACCGCCGCCGCGCCGCCCTCCTGCATCAGCCTGCCCGCATTGCGAATCGCCTCATACGTGCCCATTTGATAGGTCAGAAACGGCATGTCCGTCACGATCAACGCCCTCTCGGTACCGTTTGCCACGGCCCGCGAATGATGAACCATCATGTCTATCGTCACGCCGACCGTAGTTTCCTGCCCTGCGATCACCATGCCCAGCGAATCGCCCACTAAGAGCACGTCGATTCCCGCGCCATCCATAATGCGCGCCATAGTGGCGTCATAGGCAGTCAACATGGTAATCTTCTGCCCGCCGCGCTTCATTTCGAGAAGGCCGGGCACACGCACCCTCTCGCCTCGTTTTGCCATATCTACTTATGATCGCCGGAGCGCTTAGCGAATTTTCTTCAGTAGCTCCGGAAGCTCTTTCGCCGGGGACAATTCGACGTGCGTCAAACAACTTGCCCATCCAGAACCGGAATCCGATACTCTGCTGGAATGCGTCCTCAACCTCTAATCGCGGTGACCGATGTGGAAGCAAGCAGCAAATGGTACCAGCGTCTGCTCGGCTGCCGCAGCAACCATGGCGGCAGCGCTTATGAACAATTGGTTTCGAATGGCGAACTTGTGCTTCAATTACACAGCTTCGCAATAGAGCATCATCACGGTTCGATAGGCGATCCGCACGATCAGCCCTACGGAAACGGCGTTTTGCTGTGGTTTGAAGTTGATGATTTCGAAGATGTAATCAAGCGTTCCAGCGAGATGGGCGTCGAGATCGTTATACCCCGGCATCGAAATCCCCCGGACGGTCAGGGCGGTCCGAATCATTGGGAATGTTGGATGCGGGATCCGGACGGATATATCGTCGTAGTCGCGAGTCCCTACGGAACGGCGGATGGGTCCTGGCGTCCAGATAAAAACCCGTTTAGCGGGTAAGTCTAATTGCGAGCGGAGCGATCCGTTTCGAAGCTCACCGCTCAAGCATGGTGACGCCACCGCGCCGGCCGCTTCTCGAGAAACGCTCTAATTCCCTCCTGCGCCTCGGGCCCCTGCGCGTTCGCGCTCATCGTTTGGCTGGCCAGCGCATAAGCCCGCGTCTGGTCGAGCTCGGCTTGTTTATAAAACGCATTTTTGCCGATCCCGACGACAACCCGGCTGGCTTCGGCAATGCGCTCCGCAAGCGACCTGGTAGCGGACCGTAGATTGGCCGCCGGCACGACCCGGTTCACCAGTCCCCATTCCGCGGCCCTATAGGCGTCGATCGGATCCCCGGTAAGCAGCATTTCCATTGCGCGCTTTCGGCCAATCGAGCGAGTTAAAGCCACCATTGGAGTCGAGCAGAACAGCCCGATGCGCACGCCCGGAGTTGCAAAGGAGGCGTTCTCCGATGCAATAGCCAGATCGCAGCTCGCGACAAGCTGGCACCCGGCCGCCGTTGCCAGCCCCTGCACCTCTGCTATCACCGGCTGCGGGACGGATTGGATCTTCGCCATGAGGTGTGTGCACGCGCAGAAGATCCGCTTGTAATCGGAAGGATGCTGTTCGAGCATTTCGCTCAGATCGTGGCCCGAAGAGAAAACTGGCCCTTCCGAGGCGAGAATGATTACCTGAACCGCGCTGTCTACTTCCAGCCGATGCAGACACTCCAGAAGTTCCAGAGTCAGATCAATCGAGAGCGCATTGCGGCGTTCCGGGCGATTCAGAGTAACGGTGGCGATCCCGTTTTCGATGTTCGAATACAGACTTGAGTTCACGGAACACCTCGAATCTATTGTGCGTCAAAACTGCGCTCGCGTGTGCATAATTTAGAGCTGCGCGAACCGATCGGCGAAAGGCCACCGTGCGCGCAAACGCTACGGTACTGCTGTGCCCGTTCGCTGGATGTGCCCAGTACTGCTTCAAGTTGTCCCATTGCTGCAGAAACGAATCCTTCAAATCCTTGGGCGCCGCTTCCGCCAGTGCCGCCGCAATCTCGCTCGCGTAGGGCAATATTCGTGAATGAGCTAGAAACGGGGGGGCCGGGGCCGGCACAAACGCCACCAGAATCGCCGCCAATCCCGCTACCACCAAAATCCCGCGGAAAAAGCCCGCTACTCCCCCCAGAAAATGGTCAAACCACGAAAGCCCGATCCATCGGAAGATGCGCGCCAGCAGCGCCGCTATGAGCGACCCCACGATCAATACCCCCACAAAAATCGCCACGAATCCCAAAATATCCGCCAGCGCCGCGGTTCCCACATACGGCTGCAAATTCGCCGCCACCAGCCGGTAACACCAAAACCCCAGCAGCACCCCGACCACCGTCGCAACCAATCCCACCACCACCCGCGCCAGTCCCGAACGCAATCCGGCGATTACCGACATCAGAATCAAAATCAGGATCACCACGTCGAACCAGTTCAGCGGCATACCCTCTCAGCCCCGCCCGGTAATTCGCGCATACGCTTCCTGATACTTCTCGCTCGTCTTCTTCACCACCGCATCCGGCAGCTTCGGAGCCGGCGGCTTTTTATCCCAATCGAGCGTCTCCAGGTAATCGCGCACATACTGCTTGTCGAAAGAAAACTGCGCTGCTCCCGGCCGGTACGTATCCGCCGGCCAATAGCGCGACGAGTCCGGCGTCAGCACTTCGTCGGCCAGCACCAGATCGTCTCCCACGAAACCAAATTCGAACTTGGTGTCCGCCAGAATGATTCCGCGGTCGCGCGCGTAGTCAGCCGCTTTCCCGTAAATCATGAGCGTTAACTCCCGCAGTCGCTCAGCCAGATCGCGCCCCACCTGTCTGGCAGCCGTTTCAAACGATATATTTTCGTCATGGCCCGTGTGCGCCTTTGCGGCCGGCGTAAAGATCGGTTCCGGCAGTCGATCGCCATCGCGCAATCCCTTCGGTAGCGGAATCCCGCACACCGTGCCGTTCCCTTGATACTCCCTCCAACCCGAACCCGCCAAATATCCGCGCGCCACACACTCCACGGGAATCATCCGCGCCTTCTTCACCAGCATCGACCGTCCAGCCACCTCTGCCGGACATCCGGTCCCGTCCGCCGTGGCCAGGTGCGACGGTATGATGTCCCGCAAGAAGTCGAACCAGAAAAGCGACATCTGCGTCAGCACTCTGCCTTTGCATGGAATGCCGCTGCCCAACACGCAATCGAACGCCGAGATCCTGTCTGTCGCGACAAACAGCAGAGTCTCGCCTGCGTCGTAAATATCCCGCACCTTGCCGCGCCCAACCAGCGGCAGCGGCAGCCTGGTCTCGAGCACTACCTCGTCAGAACACATCGTTTCTTATTGAGTATCCCAGAGGACTCGCGCCTCGGCGCTTTACTCCGTGCGCGACTCCGCCCGCCCCCGGCCTACAAATCCCCGTATTTGTTCGTATGAGCCGAAGCTACATATATCCGTCTAACCGATCAGGAGAGTAGAGATGAAAACGATTTGCGCAGCTTTACTTAGCAGTGGACTCATGTGTTTGCCAATGATGGCGCAGAACACAGGAACCGCGGCAACATCGGATCAGGCCTTTGTCGATATGGCTGCTCAGACGGATATGACGGAAGCACATTTAGGCCAAATGGCCGCGGACCAGGCAGGTTCCCAGGCGGTCAAGGATTATGCGCAAACGCTGGTAACCGATCACACAGCCGATTACAACGCTCTAACGGCAGCGGCCACCAAGGCTAACTTGACCGTGCCGAAAGGGCTGGATGCAAAGCAGATGAAGATGATCGCCCCGTTCGACAAGCTGCACGGTAAGGCGTTCGATCATCGCTATATTCATGACATGATCTCGGGCCACGAAGCGGCTATCGCTGCTTATAACAAAGAAACGCGCGATGGGCAGAATGCCGATCTGAAGGCGTACGCTACGCAGGCACTTCCCACCCTCGAAAAGCATGAGACCGGAGCGAAGGACCTGCTGAAGGCCAAGTAAAGCTCGCCTGCGGGCTGCTCACGTTTCTGAAGAAGCTCTGCAGCCCATCAGTACCCAGGCGCCCAGGAGAAGCGGAAGCGTGGCAATCCACGAGACCTGCGAATACAAGTGCATGTCGCCTAACTTACCGATGAGCGGCGAAATTAGCGTTTGCATGACGCCGAACGCAAAAGTAAGCACAGCGATCGCGAACCCTGCCCGCTGCGGTCCGAAAAGGTCGATCGGCAACGCGTAGATGTTCACGCTGCCGGCCAGCACAAAGAAGTAGCTGACGGAGATAAAACCTGTTGCCCAGGCTGCGTTGGGCGAGAGGGGCAGGAATAGGGTAAGCAGGGAACCCAGTGCGCTCACCCATACGGCATTTCGGCGAGCCCGCAGCGCGCCCTGTTTCCGTTTCATCCAGCGCAGCGACAACCAGCCGCCAAAGAATCCGCCGGCATTTGAGAGTAACGGCGGGATCCAGACGTAATACGCGGTTTGGCGCAGCGTGAGCTGATGCACGTGAATCAAGTACAGCGTCAGCCAGTTGGACCACAGCGAATACGCAGTCATCCATAAGACATTCGCCCCCGCCAACAAAAGCAGATTACGGTCGCGCAACATCGCGAAGCCGCTCCGCACAGGGCTTTCTGTGCTCCGCAACAGTTCCGATCCGCGGTATTGCGCGGGAATCATGCGATTCACAGCCAGCCATACCGGAATCCACACAAGCCCGAGCACTCCATTCACAAGGAATGGTTCGCGCCAGCTATGCACCACCGCGTAACCGATCCATAACGGGCCGATAATCGTCGCCAGGCTCAACCCGATCTGGTTTGCCGCTGCTCCTAATGCCCGTTCTTCCGGCTTGAGATAAATGCCGTTCAACTTTCCAACCGCCGCCACGCCAGCCGATTCGCCAACGCCCAAAGCCGCGCGCCAGAACGCGAGGCCGCCGAACGATCGGATGAGGCCGTGCCCGATCGCTGAGAGGGACCACCACCCCACGGCGCCCGAAATCGTGCGATTAATCCCGATGCGATCGAGCAGCCAGCCCGCCCCGAGCGAACTCACCGCATACGTAATTGAGAACATGGAGATGAGCAAGCCGTATTGCGTCTGGTTGAAATGCAGGCTTGCCATCACCAGGGGCGCAAGCAGACTGAGCAGGTTGCGGTCGAGATAATTGAGGGTTGACGACACGATAAACACACTCACCGCAACCCAGCGCAAAGAGAAACTCGAAGGCATAGTAGGGAAACATCCATGATCGGCTACCGCAAAATCAATCGCCGCGAGGCACTGCAGTACTCGGGCGCCGTGGCTGCTTTGCTGGCCGCTAAGACCGGTATGGGCAGCACGGAAGACCTCGCGCCGGCAGGAGCAATCACCGACGTAGGCAATCTACGCGTCGGGCATTACACCGACCCGCGCCGGCCGACAGGCTGCACGGTCATCCTTTTCGAACCGGGCGCAGTGGCCGGCGTCGACGTGCGCGGATCTGCGCCCGGCACACGCGAAACAGATCTGCTTAACCCGCTAAATACCGTCCAGCAAGTAAACGCAATTGTCTTATCCGGCGGCAGCGCTTTCGGCCTCGATGTTGCGAGCGGCGTGATGCGCTATCTCGAAGAGCAAAAGCGCGGCTATCACGCCGGGAATGTGATCGTGCCCATCGTGCCCGCGGCAATTCTGTTCGACCTGAATGTGGGCGACCCGAGCATCCGTCCCGATGCGCGTTCCGGCTATGCAGCGTGCCAGGCCGCAAAGGCAGGGACAGTGGAAGAAGGGAACGTGGGCGCCGGCTCCGGAGCCACAATCGGAAAATTCTTCGGCCCTCACTCGGCGATGAAGTCGGGCTTGGGTACCGCTAGCATTCAGGTTGGCGACAGCGGACTCGTGGTCGGCGCAATCGTTGCTGTCAACGCGATAGGCGACGTGATCGATCGCAAAACCGGCCATATTCTGGCAGGAGCGGTTGCACCCGGCGGATCGAAATTCCACAACAGCATGGCGCATATTGCAAGCGGCGGTTTGCTCGCCCAAACACGGACTCGGCACGAACAGGGCGAGAACACAACCATCGGCCTGATCGCCACCAACGCCGCGCTTACCAAAACAGAAATGACGAAAGTGGCCCAGATGGCGCACGACGGGCTGGCGCGCAGCATCAATCCCGTTCACACAGCCGCCGATGGCGACACCATTTTCGCCGCTTGCACCGGTACTTCGAAAGTAAAAGCGGATACCATCACCATTGGCGCAGTCGCGGCAGAAGCCATGTCGAACGCAATCGAACGTGCCGTATTGATGGCCAAAAGTATCCCGGGATATCGCGCGCGCTGCGATCTGCCGAAAAACTTGCGTTAGCTCACCAGCGAATGCTGCGCGTTTGAAAACTGCCGGGATCGATGTTCACCGCCTCTTCGTGCCTCTTTGGGCCGTTCACAAGCAGAATCCGATGAACCCCGGCCGAGAGATGCAGCGTGGCGGGAGTTTGCCCATATAATTTGCCGTCGACAATCACCGTCGAGCCCGCCGGAATTGAGGTAACGACAAATACGCCCGCATCCTGCGCCATTGGGATAAACAGGCGCGGCGTCTCGGGCAGAGTAAAAATGCGGCGCGCGGTTGCGTAACCATTCAACTCGGCGGTGAGCGTGTGGCGGCCTGTAGAGAGCGTCATCGTACAGGGCGCGTTGCAGGTGGCGTCCGGCCGCCCATCCACCGTGATTCGAGCGCCCACGGGCTCACTCACCAGATCTACATCCGCAATGCTTCTGCCCTCCGCAGTCGAGGGTTCGTGCGCTGCCGGCTTGCTTGTCGATCGCGCCGCGGCGTTTGCAGCGGGTACGGATGGTGCAATGGCCGGTCTCTCCGCCGCGGCGGGCGGATTCGGCGAGACCTTTACCGGCGCAGGCGCAGGTATGGACGCGGCGGCCGCAGGCGGGGCAGTGGACGCCGCTGGCCGTGGAGTCGCTGCGGGTGGAGTCGCTGCGGATGGAGTCGTTGGCGCAGTACTCGGGTCGAGCACCTGCACGGGAACCGCGGTACCCGAATTCAGACGCACAATAAAGACGACCGCCGCAGCCACCGCGAAGCAGAGCAGCATAATGAGCGCCAGCTTCTTGCGCCCCGTCCGTCTCGGCGATTCTTCCTCCTCCGCGATCTCGCCGCGCGGCTGCGTCATGCCAGCCTGACTGGAAAAAGCAACCAGTTGCGGAGGATTTCCAAGAACTGCATAGGCCTCGCGCGTGGTGCTCGCAGCCGCTCCAGAATGCGTTTCGCCCAGCGCGATCGAAAGCGCGCCGATAAAGTCGCTGACAGAAGCAAAACGATCCTCGGGCCGTTTCGCTAAAGCCCGCGCCATCACCTTGCTCACCGTCGGGCTGAGCGTCGGATCCGTCTCTTCGATCGGACGCGCCGGGCTTCTGCAGATCTGCTGGAACAGCAAATCAACCGACTCCGCCTCGAATGGCTTCCGGCCCGCAAGCAATTCGTACACAACTATCGCCAGCGAAAACTGGTCGGACCGCCCGTCCACAACCCCGCCCTCAATCTGTTCGGGAGACATGTAGCTGGGCGTTCCCGTCATGCTGCCGCTCTGCACGGCCCCTTCCGCGAAGGTCTTGGCCACGCCGAAATCCGTAATCTTTGCCAGACGCTCCGCGCCCACTCCCGTCGCTGAAATGAGAATGTTCCCCGGCTTCACATCGCGATGAACCACTCCCTTGCGATGCGCATAGTCGAGCGCCTGCGCGACTTGGCGCAAATAGACGATCAGTTCTTCGCGTTCCGGAATCTGATGCTGCCGCAGCATCTCATCGAGTGAAGGCCCCGGCACGAATTCCATCACAATGTAGGCGAAATCGTTTTCCGTCAGCACGTCGTACACCGTAACAATGTTCGGATGTGACAGCGTTCCGGCCGACTGCGCTTCGCCGAGCAGCTTCTCGCGAACGCGCTGCCGGGCAACTGCGTCCGTCACATCCGTGAGATGGATAGTCTTAATTGCGACCGTGCGGCCGATAGCGGGATCAAGCGCTTTGTAGACAACGCCCATCGCGCCGCGGCCGATTTCGCCCGCAATTTGATAACGGCCGACGGGATTCACCGCTTTCAGTATAGCCGCCGCACCTCCTTGTAAGTTGCTAAAAAGACACACTTACAAACGGAACGGCAGGCAGTTGTTACGATGGAATAACCCCATGATTCCAGAGGTGATTGAAGAGGGACTGACCTTTGACGACATACTCCTGCAGCCTGCTTACAGTCAAATAACTCCAGCCGAGGCCGATACCACCACCCGCCTGACGCCCAAAATAGAACTGAAAATACCGCTGGTGAGCGCTGCCATGGATACTGTCACGGAGTCGCACATGGCAATCGCGCTTGCGCAGCAAGGCGGCATCGGCATCATTCATCGCAATATGCCGGTCGACAAGCAAGCCGAAGAAGTGGATCGCGTAAAGCGCAGTGAGAGCGGAATGATCGTCGACCCGGTCACGATTGAGCCGGAGCGCAAAATCTCCGACGCACTCGAAGTAATGCGCCATTACCGCATCTCGGGCGTGCCTGTCACGAAGAGCGGGAAGCTGGTCGGCATTCTCACGAATCGCGATCTGCGTTTTGAAACTCGCTATGACTTGCCGATTTCGGAAGTCATGACGAAGGAAAATCTGATCACTGTGCCGGTCGGCACCACGCTCGAAGAAGCGGGCAAAATCCTCCATCAGCATCGCGTCGAAAAGCTGCTGGTGGTGGATAAAGATTACGCCTTGAAAGGTCTCATCACCGTTAAGGATATTCAGAAGAAATTGAAGTATCCGAATGCGGCCAAAGATCCCCAAGGGCGTCTTCGGGTAGCAGCGGCTCTCGGTGCTACCGGCGACTTTCTCGAACGCGCCCAGGAATTGGTCAGGAAAAAGGTGGATGTGCTCGCGATCGATTCCGCGCACGGCCATACCCAGCGCGTGATGGACGCTATCAAAACGATCAAGAGCAAGTGTCCCGAAGTCGAAGTGCTGGCCGGCAATGTCGCTTCGTATGAAGGAGCCCGCGATTTAATCAAGCTGGGCGCGGATGGCATCAAGGTCGGCATCGGACCCGGTTCCATTTGCACTACCCGCGTCGTCAGCGGCGCGGGGGTACCGCAAATCACCGCCATCTCGCATTGCGCGAGAGCAACCCGCGAAGCCGGCATTCCGCTGATCTCCGATGGCGGCGTGAAATTTTCGGGCGATATTACGAAAGCCATCGCGGCCGGTGCCGATTCCGTTATGATCGGCAGCTTGCTCGCGGGCACCGACGAGAGCCCGGGAGAAACGATCCTATACCAGGGCCGCACGTTTAAAAGCTATCGCGGTATGGGGTCCATCGGCGCGATGCCCTCCGGCAGTTCGGATCGCTATGGGCAAGCGGCGAACGGCAAGCTGGTGCCGGAAGGAATCGAAGGCCGCGTGCCATATAAAGGGCCGCTATCCGAGATGGCCTATCAGCTAATAGGCGGCTTGCGCGCCGGAATGGGCTATTGCGGTTGCCGCACGATTGCCGAGTTGCAGGCGCACTCGCGTTTCCTGAGGTTGACCGTCGCCGGCTTGCGCGAGAGTCATGTACACGACGTCATCATTACCAAAGAAGCCCCGAACTACCGCTTGGAATAGCCATAAGTTTGCGGGCTTCCCTGAATTCATTCGTGCCGCAGCGCAAGCAGCGGATCAATGCTGGCCGCCCGCCGGGCCGGCGCAAGAATCGCGGCTAAGGCGACAACGGCTAACAGCAGCCCCACCCCGGCCAGCGTTCCCGGATCGCTCGGGCTCACTCCATAAAGCAACTTTGCCATCAAACGCGCGAGCGCCAGCGCGGCAATCGTTCCTGCCGCGATACCGACGAGCACCATGCCCAAGGCCTGCCGCAGAATGAGTTGCATCACTTGCCCGGGTTGCGCTCCAAGCGCCATCCGAATGCCGATTTCCTGCACTCGCCGCGTGGTCGCATAGGAGATCACACTGTAAATCCCGACGGCCGCGAGAAGCAGTGCCAATCCAGCGAAAACACTTAGCAAAAACAACATGCCGCGCCGCTTGCCGATTGAATCGCCAATGATTTGCTCCATAGTCGCAACGTTACGGACGGGTTGGTCGCGAGTTGGCCCGAGTACGCTATGTTTCACGGCTTGCATGACCGACATGGGATTGGTGGAAGTCCGGACCAGAAGGCTCATGCCGCTCTGCGCGAGCCGCATGAGCTCATCCGGGAATTGTAAAAAGGGAATATAGACGGCGGGTTCGCGTGGCCCGTAAGCATCTTCGTCCAGACTCTGGTGCTTGATGGCTCCCACCACGCCGATGATGCGCACGCGCCCCATCAACTGGATCGACACCTCCTTGCCGACCGGATCCTGGCCTGGGAAGAGGCGCTTGGCCAGTGTTTCATCGACGACAATGACTGGCTGACTGCCTAAGCGATCCTGCTTAGTGAAGAAGCGTCCGCGCAGCAAGGGAATTTTCATAGTGCGCAGATAGGCGGGTGTCGGGGAATACGCTACCGCACGCGGCGCATTCTTGGGAGTGAATGGTTCAGCGCCCGTCCAATAAGCGACCTGTTGGTTGTCCCCGCTAAGCGGCACCAGCGAATCGAGCGCGGCTGCTTCAACGCCCGGCGTACTCTCGACCCGTTCGAGAATCTGCTGCCAGGCGATACGCGTTAGGGCAGGACTAGTCGTAGCTGTTGGAGATAATCCTACGTCCATAGTGAGCACGTGATGTGGGTCGAAGCCAGGGTCCACGGCCCAAAGGCGCAGGATGGTACGCATCATCAGTCCAGCTCCGGTGAGCAGAACCAGCGCCAGCGCTAACTCGGCAATGACAAAGCTACTCTGCATTCGGTGGACGCCAGAGCTCGTCCCGCGCGACCCCTGCCGTAGGTCAGTTTCTAAGTCGAAGGACTGACGAAGCGCGGGCAGGAGGCCGAAGGCGATTCCCGTCAGCACGGACGCCGCCACGGTAAACAGCAGAACGCGCCAATCGAGCGATATTTCCTGTGCGCGGGGCAGCCAGTCCGGCATGAACCGCAGTGCCGGGCGTGTTGCAAGAGCAGCTATGGCTAATCCTGAGCCTCCGCCGATCAGGCTCAGCAGCACGCTTTCGGTCAAAAGCTGGCGGACGAGGCGCGCTCGTCCCGCTCCTAACGCTGCACGTATGGCGAATTCGCGGGAACGCGCCAGCGATCGCGCGAGGAACAGATTCGCTACATTGGCGCAGGCAATCAGGAGCACTAGCGCGACGGCTCCCGCCAGCAGCAGGAGCGTCGAACCGGTGTCGCCAATGACCTCTTGTTTCAGAGGCTCCGTGCCGAAGGTCATATTGGTATTAGTGTCCGGATATTCGCGGGCGAGTCGCAGGCCGATGGCTTTCAATTCCGCATCGGCTTCGTGGCGCGTCACGCCGGGCTTTAGGCGGCCGATGGCATTGATACCCAGGTACATGTCGCGCTTCTGTGTGGCAACGTCATCGTTCTGGCCGATCGGCGTCAGGAGTTTTCGGTCAGTGAAGAAACGAAACCCCGCTGGCAAAATACCCACGACAGTGTAAGCCTTGCCGCCCGCGATTACGGTTGAACCAATCGCATCGGGCCGGCCGCCGAAGCGTTCCTGCCAGAGCGAGTAAGCAATCACCGCGACCGGGGCTGCGCCGCGCCGGTCATCTTCCGGGCGAAACTCGCGGCCGAGAACCGGCCGAATACCGAGCACCGATAGAAATCCGGCGGATACCTGCCGGGCGGACATATATTCCGGTTCCCCGGGCGACGTGATGTTTATTCCCTTGTTGCGCCACGCCGCTATGCTCTCGAAAGAGTGGCTCGCTCGCTTGCAATCCAGAAAGTCGGGGTAGGAGAAGGCAAAGTTTTCTCCTGTTTTCCGCAGTTGTTCTTGAACCGCCACCAGCCTGCTCGGATCGCGATACGGCAACGGACGCAAAATCACCCCGTTGATCACACTGAAAATCGCCGTATTCGCGCCGATCCCAAGCGCGAGCGTACATACCGCCCCGGCCGCAAACCCAGGACTCCTCCTCAATGTCCGCCACGCAAACCGGACATCCTGCACGAGCGTTTCCAGCCACCCCGTCCCGCGCGCGTCCCGGCAATCCTCCTGGATCTGCTCCATCCCGCCGAACTGAAGCGAAGCGCTGTGCCGCGCCTCCTCTTCCGTCATGCCGGCTCGCAAATTATCCGCAATCTGCCGCTCGAGGTGATATTGGAGCTCCGCCTTTAATTGCCGCTCCAAGGTCCGTCGGCCCAACACCCGCCGCCACCAGTTCATATCTTTGCCTTCTACCTATCATTCGTATGATACGGCAGAGAAGGTGTAGAAGTTCAAGGTAACTTTGTGTGGGGCACGCCCTCAGCCTTTAGCGGCCTCGCAGGCCACCCTATTGCCCGATATTGCGCTCGGCTCCCGCGTCCAGCAGATGCAGAATGATGCGAAATGGCATTCCCGCAAGTTCCGGCTTATCTTCGATATCCGCTCTTACATCGAGCAACGCGCGTTCCATCATGTAGCTATGCAGCAGGATCTGCTGATCGGCCTGAGATTTAGGCAGGTACGCAGCGCCCGCAGCCGTCTTCCAATAACCCCGGACAAATGCGGCCGTAACGTACGAATACCAAAATCTGGCGAGCGTGCGCAGTTCTTGCCGGGCGGACAACTGCGAATTGTCGAGAGCAGATAATTGGCGCACCGTGGACTGGGCGGCGTAACCAAACGACAGCATCATACTCGCAACATCCCGCAGCGGACACCGCTTGATGCGGCGCTCGCTGACGGGAGAAGCTGGATCGCCTTCAAAGTCGGAAATCACCACGTCGTCATTCTGCACAAGCAGATGTCCTAAATGCAGGCGGCCATGGAAGCGGGAGCGCTCCGAAACAATCCGCTTCTCGTAAACCGCTTGCAGCTTCGCCACAATCGCGCCTTCCTCTTCCAGTACTTTCGCTGCAAGTTCCCGAATTTCATCAGGCATCTCCGAATAACGTTGCCTGATGAACTCCATGCGCCGTCCCACCAGGCCGATGAACCCGTGATAAAGGCTCTGGCGGTAGAAGTCGTTAAAAGGCTCGGGCGCAAAAGCCGGATCGGCAAATTGGCTTGCGAGTATTTTGTGCAGCAGAGCGACTCGGTTGCCCATCTTTTCGGCGAAAGAAAGATATGGGCCGATGAACCGGGTAGCCTCGGGCGGAGGTTCCGCCAGCGCGAAGTCAAGACTGTACGCCTCGGCCGGGGAAAGTGCTTGTACTTCCGCCTGCGAGATACCGGACTGCACGGCCCGCGCGATGAACTGTTGCAACTGCTCGCGCGATTCATCCCAAGCCGTTCCTTCATTCTTCACAAAACCGTGCAGCAGCCCCACCACGCTGCTCTCGCCGTCGCTCGCTCGATATTCCAGGTAACCGGCGAACGGCACGGCATTCGCGAAAGGACGCGTTTCCGTGAGCATCTCACCCATCTCGACGCCGGGATGAATGCCCGGCTCAATTTTCCGCAGTACCTTGAGTACAAAGCGATCCCCGAATCGAATCGAAGTGTCGATTTCAGAAGACAAGAATACGTAGGGCTCCAGATTCGGGTGCGTCCCGCCCCAAAGCTTGCGAAATTCCCGGTTCCGTTGTGCCACGAGCTGTCCGTGCTCCCCTGAGAATCTCTTGCGCCGGGCGAACGCTTCGATCAGAGCCGTGCAAAACTCGCCGTTGCGGACCGCGCTATACAGCAAAGCTTGTCCTCCCCCGGGAATACGCACATCGGCGATGATCCAGCTTGGGCCTTGGCCCCGCACTCGCGTCTGATCTTCTTCGGTTTGCGCAAGGCCCATTGGAACCGCAAACGTTTCCGGGTCGCCCGCCGCGTATTCGATGTGCACAAAGGCCAGCCGGAACCGGTCGTCGCCCAACGGAATCGATTCGGTGATTTGAATGGACCGCAGCCGGCGGTCTTTCGAGTGGAACCAATGCTGCGCTTGCAGGAAACGCGGCAGAACGGCTGCAATGCTAACGCGAATCGTAGGATCCCATATGTCCCGCAGCGATGGAATGCTCAGAATGGGAATACTCTGCTGCCGCTGTTCCAGAGTTGGCGCACTCACGTTTATCGGAACCTGCCGGGGCTCGAGGGAAAACCAGAAAAACGAATTCGGCCCGAGCGTAAGCGGATAATAACTCTCGCCAATCGTTGGAAAATCCGTCCGCCCAAAAAGTTCTACCGGTGTATGCCCGTTGAACTTCTGCAAATCCAACTGCACCGCTTGCGCGAAGCGCGAAAGATTCGCCACCACTAGGATAATTTCATCTTCGTAACGGCGTACATACGCCAGCACGCGCTGATTGCTCGGGAGCAGAAACTCGAGCGTGCCGCGGCCAAACGCCCGGTATTGTTTGCGCAGCGCGATCAGCCGTTTCGTCCAGTTCAACAGCGAGTTGGGATTATCCTGCTGCGATTCCACATTGATCGCTTCGTAGTGATAAGCCGGATCGATATTCACCGGAAGATACAGCCGCTGCGGATTGGCGCTCGAGAATCCGGCGTTGCGGTCCGGGCTCCATTGCATCGGAGTGCGGACGCCGTTGCGGTCCCCGAGATATACGTTATCGCCCATGCCGATTTCGTCGCCGTAATAGATCACCGGCGTGCCGGGCATCGAGAACAGCAGCGCGTTCATCACCTCTATTCGCGCGCGATCGTTGCCGAGCAGCGGAGCCAGCCGACGCCGAATTCCAAGATTAATGCGCGCGCGCTGGTCCGCTGCATACACGCGATACATGTAGTCCCGCTCTTCGTCCGTCACCATTTCGAGCGTCAGCTCATCATGGTTGCGCAGGAACATCGCCCACTGGCAGGTCTCCGGAATGTCCGGCGTGCGCTTCAGAATCTCCACAATGGGCAAACGGTCCTCCAGCCGTAATGCCATAAACAGGCGCGGCATTAGAGGGAAGTGGAAATTCATGTGGCATTCATTGCCCGAGCCGAAGTACGCCACCGCATCTTCGGGCCACATATTGGCTTCCGATAAGAGCATACGGCCCGGATGCGTGTTGTCCAGATGCTGCCGCAGTTCCCGCAAGAACGCATGCGTCTCCGGAAGATTTTCACAACTGGTGCCTTCCCGTTCATATAAGTAAGGGATGGCGTCCAGTCGGAATCCATCGACACCCATGCCCGCCCAAAAATCCAGCGCGTGCATCACGGCGCGCCGCACGAGCGGATTATCGAAATTCAAATCCGGCTGATGCGAGTAAAAGCGGTGCCAGAAATACGCCTTGGCGACCGGATCCCAGCTCCAGTTCGAAGGCTCGAAATCCTTGAAGATAATGCGCGTGCCCGAATATTTGTTCGGGTCGTTGGTCCAAACATAAAAGTCACGCCATCGGGAACCGGGCTCGGCCGTGCGCGATCTCTGAAACCATTCATGCTGGTCGGAGGTGTGATTGATGACCAGCTCAGTGATCACGCGCAGTCCGCGGCGATGCGCCTCTCGAAGAAAATGTTGGAAATCGCGCAAAGTTCCATAGGCTGGATGAACGTTGCGGAAATCGGAAATATCATAGCCGTCGTCTTTCCACGGCGAAGGAAAGAATGGAAGCAGCCAGATGGCCGTTACTCCCAGGTCTTCGAGGTAATCGAGTTTCTCGGCTAAGCCCCGAAAATCGCCCATCCCGTCAGCGTTGCTGTCGTAAAAAGCCCGCACATGGGCTTCATAAATGATTGCGTCTTTGTACCAAAGCGGGTCTTGAGTGGGGGTTCCGTTGATATGCGAAGGCATGCAGTTCGCGCGTTTTCATGGTACACAACGCGGGAAAAACAGCACCAGCGATACTAAGGTGGTGCGCAACGGAACCCCGGCCTTAGGGGAGCAGATGGGCACCGCGACGAAATTCCTGTGGCCCGCATCGTTCTAAACACCTTCGGCTCTTTCGGCGATCTCCATCCTTTTCTTGCCATCGCACTCGAATTGAAACGTCGTGGCCACCAGCCTCTGATAGCCGCGCCCATCGTGTATCACAACAAGGTCTCCGACGAGGGAATCGATTTCGCGGCGGTCCGTCCCGACGTCGGCGAATTGCAGGACCAGCCCGAGCGTCTGCGCAAGCTCTGGGATCGCAAGCACGGCAGCGAATATCTGCTTAAAAAGATTCTTGCGCCCTACATCGAAGGAGCATTCGACGATCTGCGCGAGGCTTGCCGCGGCGCCAATCTGCTCCTTACGCACACCGCCGGATTCGCCGGACCCATCGTCGCCGAGGTCTTACATCTGCGCTGGCTCTCCGTTGCCCTGCAGCCCGTCGCTTTCTTTTCCACCTACGATCCGCCCGTACTCGCGCCGGTCGAGTGGCTGCACCGCTTCAAATCGCTCGGCCGGTGGCCCTTCCTGCTAGCTCGCCAATTCGGCCGTTTCCAAACCCGCCGTTGGCTCGCCCGCGTTGTCGATCTGCGTCGGCGGCTCGGCCTGCCTGTCGCGCCACATCCACTTTTTGAGGGCCAATTTTCTCCGTATGGAACCCTCGCTCTGTTCTCCCGGCATTTCGCGAAACCACAACCCGATTGGCCGCCGAACGTAACCGTGACAGGCTTTGTCTTTTACGATAAGTTCGGAGAAGGTTCCGAATCCGGTGATGTGCTCGACGATTTCCTGGCAGCAGGTCCGCCTCCCATTGTCTTCACCCTGGGTTCATCGGCCGTGATGCATCCCGGCTCGTTCTTTCGGGAGAGCGCGGCGGCTGCGGCCGAACTCGGCCGGCGAGCCGTGCTCGTCGCTAGCGGACGCGCCCATAGACACATGCCGCATCACCTGCCGCCCTCGATTCTGTCTACCGGGTACGTCCCGTATTCCAAACTGTTGCCCGCAGCCGCCCTCGCTGTCCATCAAGGCGGCATCGGAACCACCGCACAAGCCTTGGCGGCCGGCAAACCCATGCTCGTTGTCCCGTGGGCGCACGACCAACCCGACAACGCGGCTCTCGTGGAACGGCTCGGCTTGGCGCTCACGCTCCGTCGCTCTCGCTATGCGCGCACTCGCGTGACGGAGAAACTCGATCGGCTGCTCAACGAACCCGCGTTCTCGGCCGCCGCCCATCAGCTTGGATCCCTGGTGCGCCACGAAAACGGTACCGCCGCCGCCTGCGATGCCATCGAAGAAGCCCTCTAGCCAAACCCCGGTCGCAGCGACCAAAGAGCTTTTTACTTACACAGCCAAAACCCGTTAACCGGATTTCCACACCCGCCGCTACGAAAAGGAATCCGCCGAACTCCGCAGTTGCCGCCCCGTCCGCAGCCGTCCCGCCCCGCCTTTGACAACCGAATATGTTTCAGCGCTTCTTGCGAATCAGCCGTCTCGCTTTGCGCACCACCGCCGGTGAAGCAGCGAACGCTTCATTTACCAGCGTGGCCTGCTGATCGTTGTGGAACTTAAGCGCGCCCGCCGCCGGACTCGCCGCCGTCGGCCGTCCCACATATCGAAGCTGGCGTCCCTGTCCTGCGGGATTGATGATGGGCTGTAACTGTTCCTCAACGAAATACCAGGCGCCCATGTTTTCCGGCTCTTCCTGTACCCAGAAGAGCTCCGTTGCATCGGGGTAGCGCCGCACAATGTCCACCAGACGCTGCAGCGGAAACGGGTAGAGCTGCTCGAGCCGGATGACCGCTACATCGTTGCGCCCCAGTTCCTCGCGCTTGTTCACCAGGTCGTAGAACACCTTGCCCGAGCAAAGCAGTAGCCGGCGCACTTGACTGCCTACGAATTGAGGGTCGCCGATTACTTCCTGGAATGCGCCGCTCGTCAACTCTTCCAGCCGCGAAGTGGCCTTGTTATACCGCAGCAGGAATTTCGGAGTGAAGATAATCAGCGGCTTGCGCAGCCCCCGCCGGTCCGCTCCGCAATGCATCTGCCGGCGCAACAAGTGAAAGTATTGTGCCGGCGTCGTGCAGTTGCAAACCTGCATGTTATTCTCCGCGCAAAGTTGCAGAAACCGCTCGATCCGCGCGCTCGAGTGTTCCGGTCCCTGTCCTTCCAGTCCATGCGGCAGCAGTAGCACCAGGCCGCTCGGCTGATTCCACTTCGATTCCGCGGAGACCACGAATTGGTCGATGATGATCTGCGCGCCGTTCACGAAATCGCCAAATTGTGCTTCCCACATCACCAGCGTGAGGGGATCGGCCACGCTATATCCGAACTCGAAGCCCATCACGGCATATTCGCTGAGCAGGCTGTCTACCGCTTCGAACTTTGCCTGGTTGGGAGCAAGATGCTTCAGCGGCAGATAGCCTTCGCCCGTTTCGTAGTCGCTGAACTCTAGATGGCGCTGGGTAAAAGTGCCGCGCGTCACATCTTCGCCGCTTAAGCGCACCGGCGTGCCCTCGAGCACCAGGCTGCCGAACGCCAGTGTTTCCGCGAACCCCCAGTCGATTGGCGCGCCTCGCAGCACCTCGCGCCGGCGGTCCAGTAGCGATTTGAGTTTGGGATGAACGTTGAAGTCGTCCGGCAGCGTTGTGCATCGCTCGATCACCTTGGCGAGCACGTGATAATCGGCCGCCGTCGACGGGCTCGGCTGGAAAATCGCCTCAGCCGGAACTTCGGCGAACTCTTCGATCGTGAACTCTTCGCGGCTCTTCTTGGCTTCGTCGTAGGTTTGGTTCAAGCGGCTGCGAACTTGCGCGCGCAGATTTTCGATGTGCTGCGCGTCAACCAGTTTCTCGCGCAGCGTCCGCTCCGCGTATTGCGTCGTAACGGTCTGTGTGTTCTTAATTTTGCGATACATCACCGGCTGCGTATAGCTCGGGTCGTCGGCCTCATTATGGCCCTGCCGCCGATAGCCGATCACATCGATCACTACGTCGCGCTTAAAACGTTGACGAAAATCGTAGGCGAGCGCCGCCGCCCGTAAGCACGCCTCCGGATCGTCGCCGTTCACGTGGAAAATCGGAGCCTGTACCGAAAGCGCGATATCGGTGCAGTAAATGCTGCTCCGCCCATCGAGCGGATTCGTAGTGAAGCCAATCTGGTTGTTGGTAATCACATGCACTGTGCCGCCTGTCGTGTAGCCGTCAAGCTGCGACATCTGCAACACTTCCGCTACTACGCCCTGGCCGATAAACGCTGCATCGCCATGTACCAGGATCGGCAGCACGCGCTCCCGCTTTTCATCCTTTAGACGATCCTGCTTCGGACGCACCAGGCCCTCAACCACCGGATCGACCGCCTCCAGGTGGCTGGGATTGAAGGCCACCGATACCAGAATCTCTTTGCCCTGCGTCGACTGGTGAATGCCGCTCGCGCCTAAGTGATACTTAACGTCGCCCGAGCCCTGCACCGTTTGCGGATCCGGCTGTCCTTCGAACTCCGAAAAAATCTGCGTCATCGACTTGCCGGCGACATTCGCCAGCACATTCAAACGGCCCCGGTGCGCCATGCCGATTACCGCTTCATGCACGTTTTCGTTCGCGGCGCGCTCGAGTACTTCGTCGAGAACCACGATCGTACTCTCCAGCCCCTCCAGGCCAAAGCGCTTCTGGCCGACGAAGCGGGTTTGCAGGAAATGCTCGAATTCTTCGGCCTGCACCAGCCGGTTCAAAATGCGCCGGCGCACCGGTTCATCGAGCTTCCAGGCATTCATCGTGCCTTCCATGCGATCCTGCAGCCACTGTTTCTGCTGCGGATTCTGGATATGCATATACTCGATGCCGATCGATCCGCAGTACGTTGCGCGCAAACGATCCAAGATCTCCCGCAGCGTTTCATACGGCTGCATATACGAGCCAATGGCCCCGCTCGGCGCTTTCACCGCGCCCGCCAAAAACGGCCGGTCCAGATCCCAGAGCGACAGTCCGTAACTCGCCGGATCCAACTCGGGATGATAGGCCGGTTCATTGCCAAGCGGATTGATGTTCGCGAGCAAGTGACCACGGATTCGATATGAGTTGATGAGCTGAATCACCGCCGCTTCTTTAGCGACGTCGGTATTCGTCGAGCCCGCGCCGTAAGCGCCCGCGGTGATTGGCTGATCCGTCTGCCAGCGAACCGGCATGTAGGGGACGCGCAGATCGCGAAACAGCTCTTCGTAGAACGAATCCCCGCCCATCAGCAGCTCTTGCAGCTTGGCGAGAAATGCTCCGGATTCCGCGCCCTGAATAATGCGGTGATCGTAGGTACAGGTGATGGTGAGAACTTTGCTCAGCCCAAGCAGGGCTCTCGTTTGATTGCTTGAGGCGGCAAACTCCGCGGGAAAGTCGATCGCCCCGGTGGCGATAATCGCGCCTTGCCCGGGCATGAGCCGAGGAATCGACCCAACCGTCCCGACTGTGCCGGGGTTTGTCAATGAGATCGTCGTGCCCTCGAAATCGGATATTTGCAGCTTGTTGTTGCGCGCCCGCAGCACAATGTCGTCGTAGGCCGCGGCAAACTGCGCAAAGTTCATCTCGTCGGCATTTTTGATATTGGGAACCTTGAGTGAGCGGCTTCCGTCCTTGCCGGCCACGTCGACCGCCAGCCCGATATTGATTTGGCGACGTACCACCCGGAAGATCTCGCCCCCATTCTCGGCAAAGGCATGATTGAGAGATGGGTTCGACTTGATTGCCTTCACAATTGCCCAGGCAATCAAGTGTGTGAAGCTAAGCTTCCCGCGGCCTTGCAACGCGCGCTGCTTGTTGATCGTATTGCGGTTTTCTTCGATCACGCGTACCGGAATCTGGCGCTGCGAGGTTGCAACCGGAATCGAAAGGCTCGCCGCCATGTTCTCGGCAATCCGCGCCGCCACGCCCCGCAGCGGAATTAATTGATCGTTCGCGCCCACGGATTTCACTTCTTGCTTCGCGGGCGGGGCGGAGGTGGTTTTGGCAACTTCGACTGCCTCTTGCGGGTGGGGAGCCGGTGCCGGAGGTTCGCGGCGGGCAGGTTCGGCGGGGGCAGGATCGCGTTCCGGTGGCTGCTGTGCCGGCGGTTCCTTCTCGGGCGGTTGTTGCGCGGGTGGTTCCTGCCGCGGCGCGTCCGGTCCCGAAAAAGTTTCTTTCAGTTCTTGTTCAAGTTGCGTGTCGCCATTCTGCCCGGCGCTGCCGTTGTGGCCGGCTTCCTGAAAGAGATGAGTCCAGCCCTCGTCGACGCTTGTCCGGTCAAATTGATACTGGTGATACAGCTCATCTTCTAACCAACTGTTGATACCCAACGCGGGGTCGTTTGCTTGCGGCATGTGAAAAGACTCGAGCGACATCGCTGCGGACGAGATTCCGCAGTGTTATCTCGACGATGGTCGGTAGTCTTATTGTAACGAAGGCAGACCCTTTGAACGTTGTACTATATTGAATCTTCGGCTCGCTGAGAAACGCGGCCTCATCCTTCAGCGAATAGCCATGGCGCACGCGATCGATGTTCCAAGTAACAGGCAGCGGGCGATGCTCATTCCCGGGCACAGATTCTTTATCCTTTTTGTCTTCCTGCTCGCCTCACTCATCTTCTATCCCTACGCGCAAACCAACCAGGCGCTCTACATAACATTTCGCGTGCTCGGCAATTGCGCCATTCTGCTGAGCATCTACGCGGTTGGTCTAAAGCGCGGGGCCGCCGCTTTTGCACTGTTACTGGCGATACCGGCGTTTGTTCATCACAACCGCTGGCATCCGGACGCGAGCGTTCTTACGATTCTCAACATATCGCTGAGCTTTGCTTTCGACGTGTTTGTCATCGTGGTCATCTTTCGCCGCGTCTTTGCCCAGGCCCGGGCGACGACCGAAACGATCTTTGGCGCGCTCTGCATTTATCTGCTGCTCGGTTTCGGTTTCGCCAGCATTTATGGGGCACTCACCCTGGTGCAGCCGCACGCCTTCTATCTCGACCCGGTAATGAACCCGCGTATGGTCCCTGACCGGTTTGATTTGATTTATTACAGCTTCGCCACGATGACCTCGCTCGGCACGAACGGGTTTGCCGCCGTGTCGGGGCAAGCGCGATCCGTAACAGTAATCGAGGCAGTTCTCGGCGTCTTGTATCTTGCCGTGCTGATCGCAAGACTGATGAGTGCCTACCGCCCGCACGTTTCCGAATAACATTCCCGGCGGTGGCGCGTCTCCTTTGAGAGATGACCAGCGGCGCCCCGATCGAGAATCTTCACGTGTCAGCCTATACCGTTCCGACCGAAACACCCGAATCGGACGGCACTCTTGCATGGGATAAAACCACCATCGTCCTGGTTCGCATTTCCGCCGGAGGAAGAACTGGCCTGGGTTACTCATACGCGGACTTACCGGCAGCGCAGCTTATCGATGGCCTGCTTGCGGGCAAACTGAAGGGCATTGACGGCAACGCAACGGCGCATGCCTGGCAAGCCATGACGCACGCGATTCGCAATCTCGGCCGCCCCGGCATTTCGTCGATGGCAATTGCCGCCGTCGATAATGCCCTTTGGGATTTGAAAGCTCGCCTGCTCGGCGTTTCCGTAGCAACGCTGCTAGGCGCGGTGCGGACTGAAATTTTGGGCTACGGCAGCGGCGGATTTACGTCTTATTCGCCGAAACAGTTGAGCGGCCAGCTAGGCGGCTGGGCCAAGAGCGGCTTCAAAGCAGTCAAAATGAAGATCGGGCGCGATGCCAAAGACGATATTGCGCGTGTGCAACATGCCCGCAAAGCGATTGGCGACGACGTAGACCTATTTGTGGATGCCAATGGCGCGTACACGCGCAAACAGGCGCTCGAACAGGCCCGTATCTTCCGCGATTCAAATGTTGTCTGGTTTGAAGAGCCGGTGTCGTCAGACGATCTGGATGGCCTGCGGCTGATACGCGATGCGGGGCCGGCCGGCATGAATATCGCGGCCGGCGAATACGGCTACGACAGTTGGTATTTCCGGCGAATGCTCGCTGCAGGAGCGGTCGATGTTTTGCAGGCCGATGCTACCCGCTGCGCCGGGATCACCGGTTTCCTGCAGGCGGACGCCCTTTGCCAAAGTCATTCCATGCCGCTTTCCGCGCACACTTCGCCGTCAATTCACGCGCACGCCTGCTGCGGGGCGCAGAACGCTATCAACGTGGAATTCTTTTTCGACCATGCGCGCATAGAAAAAATGTTCTTTGAAGGCGCGCTCGAGGTTTCCGGCGGTATGTTGAAGCCGGATTTGCGTTCTCCCGGGTTCGGTCTGGTGTTCAAAGAACAAAATGCCAGGCAATATCAGGTCTTCGACGCTTCCCGTAACTTTACTGGATCGGATTAGCGCGCCAATTGCTTCTATAGGTTGGCATGTTATTTTCATCGTCACAAACAGTTGGTGGGGCCCTGATCGAGCGCCTTTCGGAGTGGGGCATTGACACAATCTTCGGTTTCCCCGGGGACGGTATCAACGGCATCTTTGAAGGACTGCGCGAGCATCAGGACAAAGTCAAATTTATTCAGGTACGGCACGAAGAGGCTGCGGCTTTTGCGGCGTGCGGCTACGCAAAGTACACTGGGCGGCTGGGCGTCTGCCTGGCAACTTCCGGTCCCGGCGGAATTCATTTATTAAATGGTCTGTATGATGCCAAGTGCGACGGACAGTCCGTTCTGGCAATCACCGGCCATACCTTTCACGATTTAATCGGGACCCATTATCAGCAGGACGTCGATCTGGACAAGCTCTACATGGACGTGTCCGTGTATAACCAGCGCGTCATGGGACCGGCGCATTTGAACAATGTGGTAGATGAAGCGATTAAGACAGCACTCGCCCGCAGGGGTGTCGCTCACATCACGATTCCGAAAGACATTCAGGAGATGAAGGCTTCGGGTGGCGAGCGATCAAAGGCCAATCCGAAAATGCACAGCGCGGATTTGTACGCCGCGGTATATCCGCATCCCACGCGCGAGGAGTTGCAGGAAGCGGCGGATGTTAATCAACAAGGGCAGCCGGGTCGTGATCCTTGCAGGGCGCGGTTGTTTGAATGCGAAGGAAGAAGTGCTTGCGTTTGCCGAAAAAGCGGGCGCTCCCATCGTGAAACCCTTGCTGGGCAAAGCTGTTACTCCCGACCGGCATCCGCTCACTACCGGCGGCATTGGCTTACTCGGTACAGCGCCGTCGCAGGACGCAATGGAAGAATGCGACGTGCTGATCATCGCCGGCAGTAACTATCCCTACATGGAATTTCTGCCGAAGCCCGGCAAGGCGAAATGTATTCAGATCGATCTCGACCCGGCGCGCATCGGGTTACGCTATCCAGTCGATGTGGGTATAGCGGCGGATTGCAAAACTGCGCTCGCCGATCTGCTTCCCCTGATCGAGCAAACGAGCAATACCGATTTCCTGAAGAAATCCCAGAAGCGCATGGAGAGCTGGAACAAGCTGATGGAGGAGCGGGGCACGCGCACCGATTCGCCCATGAAGCCGCAAGTGGTCACCTATCACTTAAACAAGCTGCTCGACGACAATGCGATTGTTTCTTCCGATAGCGGAACCATCGCCACCTGGACCGCGCGTTATGTGGAGATTCGGGGCAACATGAAGTTTTCGCTTTCCGGATCGCTGGCAACCATGGCGAACGGATTACCTTACAGCGTGGGCGCAGCGGTTGCCTATCCCGGCCGTCAAGTGGTCTGCGTGGTCGGCGACGGGGGCCTCTCGATGTTGATGGCGGAGCTGGCGACGCTTGCAAAGTACAAGCTCAACGTCAAAGTGATCGTGATCAAGAACAACGTGCTAGGCCAGATCAAGTGGGAGCAGATTGTTCAGGACGCAAATCCGGAGTTCGGGATTGATCTTGAACCGATCGATTTCGCTGGCATTGCGCGAAGCTGCGGAATCGGTGGATACAAGCTGGAAAAGGCGGAGGACGCGGAAGATGTTTTGCGTCAGGCGCTGAATCATCCCGGGCCGGCGCTGGTGGAAGCCGTCGTTGATCCGAATGAGCCGCCGATGCCGGGCCAGGTAAATACAGAGCAGGCAATCCACTTTGCCGAAGCGTTGGCGAAGGGCGACAAACACGCCGGTAAGATCATCAGCACCGTTTTCAAGGACAAAGTCCGTGAAGTCCTCTAAATTGGCGGTGGTTGTCACCGGTGCATCCGCCGGGTTGGGCCGCGCCATTGCGCACGCATATGCGCGAGAGGGTGCGCAACTCGGCTTGATCGCGCGCAATCCGGAAGCTCTAGAAGCCTGCCGCGAGGAGTGTGAAGCGCTGGGCGGCAGCGCTATTACGGTGCCTACTGACGTGTCGGACGCGGATGCAGTGGAAGCCGCCGCCGCTAAAGTGGAACAAACTTTTGGCGGCATCGACGTCTGGGTGAACGACGCGATGGTCAGCGTGTTTTCGCCGGTGAAAGAGATGGAGCCGGCCGATTATCAGCGCGTAACGAATGTCCTTTACCTGGGATTCGTGTACGGCACACTGGCGGCGCTGCGGCGGATGCTGCGGCAGAACAGCGGCACGATCATTCAGATTGGCTCGGCGCTTTCGTATCGTTCGATCCCGCTGCAATCGGCTTATTGCGCGGCGAAACACGCGATTAACGGCTTCACGGATTCGCTGCGCTGTGAATTACATCATGATAAGAGCAACGTGAAAATCACGACGGTGCAGATGCCGGCGATGAATACCATTCAGTTCGACTGGGTAAAGAATCGGATGCCGCACATGACACAGCCGGTTCCGCCGATCTTTGAGCCGGAAGTATGCGCGAAAGTCGTGGTTGCTGCGGGATTGGCGGAAAATCCTCGGCGCGAATACTGGGTGGGTTCGCCAACGGTGTTGGCCATTATCGGCCAGAAGTTTATTCCCGGATTGCTCGATCGCTACCTGGGAGCAACAGGGTACAAATCCCAGCAGCTGCCGAACACGCCACAGGATCCGAACGCACCCAACAATCTGTACCACTATGTCCCGGGCCGTTGGAGCGCGCGCGGCAAATTCGATGATCGGTCGGCCAGATCGAGCGCAGAAGTATTTGTCTCATTGAATCGCAACTTGTTTCTGCTGGGCGCAATCGGGGTAAGCGCCGGACTTCTGGCACTGTTCAGAAGGCGGGAGTAAGCGTGCGTATTGATCTGGCTGCGGGCGGCGTTGCGGTCGCCAGCCTGGTTCCCGTCGCCTTATATCAGCTGGGGTGGATATCGCATCTGCCCGACCCGCCATTCGCGATTTTCAATTCCGACAGCCTGACCAAATCGAAAGCAGCGCATCCGTTCGGTATTCCCGACAGCCTGCTTGGCCTGGGCAGTTACACGGTTACACTGCTAATGCTTGCGCGAGCACCGCGATCGCGGTGGACGGGCATGAAGCTGCTCGGAGACGGCACGGTCGCGAGCGTAAAGACGGTGAAGCGAGATCGTCAGCTTCCGCAAGCTCTGCTCGTGGTGCCTGCTAACTGTTGCGGCCACGGGCGTGATGATCGTTTCAGGCAGACGCTTCTTGAGATAACCTGCAACCAGGGTTTTCATGAAGCGGCTTTCCGTCTTTCTTCTCTCCACTGTTGTCTTTGCGCAAAGTCCTTTTTCGACGAGCTTCGAACCGGCTCGATGGGCGCGTCAAATTCCAGCGAACGAAGGGTCTGCCGCGCTGTGGCAGAGTCTACTGAAACTTCATACACGCGCGAGCCTCATTCACATTACGGCGCACCCCGATGACGAGGACGGCGGCATGCTGGCGTATGAATCACGCAATCAGGGCGCGCGGGTAGTCCTGCTCACGCTGAACCGCGGCGAGGGGGGCGCGAACGTGATGTCGAACGATTACTTCGACGCGCTTGGCCTGATTCGAACGATGGAACTGCTGAAAGCGGACCAATACTACGGTGTCGATCAGTATTGGACGCGCGTGGTCGACTACGGCTTTTCGAAGACGATGCAGGAATCGATCAGCCGCTGGACACACGATCGCGTGCTTTACGATTTGGTTCGCGTGGTGCGCATCGTTCGGCCCCTGGTGATCACGTCAGTTTTTGTGGGCGGCCCGAGCGACGGCCACGGGAATCATCAAGTGGCGGGGGCGATGGCAAAGGAAGTGTTCAAAGAGGCCGGCGATCCCAACGTATTCCCCGATCAGATCAAAGCGGGACTGCGGCCCTGGACGCCGCTCAAGGATTATGCGCATCTGCCCTTCGGCGGTGAACCCCATTTAAGCGCCAACGTCGAGATTCCCGAAGGCACGTACGATCCGCTGCTCGGTGAGTCGTATCTGCAGTTGGCGCGTGAAGGTCTCGGGTTTCAAAAATCGCAGCACGGCGGGCCAGCAATTCCGGCGGCCGGTCAGCAATTGAGCGGTTATCACCGGTTTGACTCGCTAGTTGCAGCGAAGGAGCAGGAGCAGAGCTTTTTCGATGGCATCGATGTTTCTCTTATGGGAATTGCGGATGGTGTTCATGCGGCGTTCCTGCGCTCCGGGTTGCGCAACATGAACGAAACCGTGGAAGAAGCCACCCGCGAATTCTCGGCGACGCACCCTGAGCGATCCGCGCCTGCTTTGGCAGATGGGCTCAAGCAAACCGTCGAGCTCCTCGCGCAAGTTGAGCGAAGCAATCTAGCGGAGGATACCAAGTACAACATTCGTCACGAGCTCGAAACTAAGCGCGTCCAGTTCAACGACGCTCTGGCCGAAGCGCTTGGCCTTACGATGAGTGCCGCGGTTGCGCCGGCGAAAGAGCCGAGTCCACTGGAACGGCTGTTCTTGGGCGATCCCGAAACGTTTCGTACGGCGATTCCGGGACAGCGATTTGGCGTGGATGTCGCAGTGGTCGCACGCGGCAATCTCCCCGTAACGCTCGATCGTCTCGCGGTCGCTCTTTACGGCAAGAACACGAACCTGCCCGTGCAAGTGCAGGAAGCCAAAACGCTCGCCAACAATCAGCCTCAGAACAGAAAAATTCACAGTCACCATTCCGGAGAATGCAAAGTTCACGCGGCCTTACTTCAGCCGTCCCGATATCGAGCAGTCCTATTACGACATTCACGACACGCGTTTCCTGAACCTTCCGCTTGCTCCGTATCCGCTGGCCGCGACGGCTGATTTTCGCTATCGCGACGTGCCCATCCAGCTCTCGCAATATGTGCAGACGGTCCACGTTGTCACAGGCGAAGGCACCGTCTACGAACCGCTAAACGTTGCGCCGGCGATCGGCGTGACGATGACTCCGCGCGCCGGTATAGTACCGCTTGATGAGACGTCGTTTCCGCTCACCGCCGTAATTCACAGCAATGTAAAAGGCCCGGCGAAGGGCGATGTACATCTCGGTTTGCCGGAGGGTTGGAGCGCTACACCGCCATCCGCCCCATTTGCAACTTCCGATGATGGCCAGGATGAATCAGTCACATTTAGCGTCAGTCCGCGGTCGTTGGCAGCGAAGCCTTACAAGATCACTGCGGTTGCAGAATACCAAGGGCAACGCTATACCGAAGGCTATGAAACGGTCGGATATCCCGGACTGCCCCATTACTTCCTTTACCGGCCGGCCAGTTATCGATTTTCTGGTGTGAATGTGAAAGTCGCGCCGGGTTTACGGGTTGGCTACATTGAAGGAACGGGTGACGATGTCCCGGCTTCGCTCGAGCACTTGGGCATCCACGTCAGCTTTTTAGGGCCCGCGGATGTGGCCACCGGCGACCTGAGCAAGTACGACGTCATTCTGCTCGGTGTTCGCACGTATGCCGCGCGCAATGACCTACGCACCTATAACAGCCGCCTGCTCGACTACGTGAAAAATGGGGGTGTGGTGATTGTGCAATATAACACTCCGGAGTTCGACCATAACTACGGCCCGTATCCAGACAGCATGACGGAAGAGCCCGAGGAAGTGACCGACGAAGACTCGAAGGTGAATATTTTGGAGCCGTCGAATCCGGTTTTCAATTGGCCGAACAAGATCACAGAAGCGGATTTCGGCGGCTGGGTGGAAGAGCGCGGCTCGAAGTGGATGAAGACTTGGGACCCCCGCTACCAGGCGCTGCTCGAAACGCACGATGCCGGACAGAGTCCCCAAAAAGGCGGGTTGCTTTATGCGAAATACGGCAAGGGAATTTACATTTACAACGCCTATGCTTTTTATCGCGAGTTGCCCGAGGGAGTTCCCGGCGCTTACCGGATTTTCGCCAACATGCTTAGCTTGCCGAAGAATCCGTCGAAGTGACAGCGGGCGTGCCCGCCTGCTAACGCGTACTGGACTTTAAGCGAGGATCCATCGAAGGCGATTGTTCCGGGACCGCTGCCCGGCGGTAATTGCAACAAAGCTTGGCGATATAGCTTTCCCTGCGAACCCAGCGTGAATACACTCAGGCGATCGCAGCCGAAATCCGAGCTGACGAGAAATCGTCCGGACGGATCGAAAATCAGCGAGTGCGGATGCGCCGACGTTTGCTCCGTAGGGTGCGGACCGCAGCCCAATTCCTTGAAGATCCCGCATACGGCATCGAGCGTTCCATCGGGTTTCAGCGGCAATACGTTGTACACGCCGCCGCCGTAGGCGGCCACGACCAGATAGCGATTGTCCGGCGAGATCACCACACTTCGCGGACGAGTCGCCGAAAGCGATAGCGGTTGGCGGTGCACCAGCAAGGGGCCGGCATAAACATCAACTGTTCCGCGCGGCAGGCCTTCGAATTCATCAACGTCGTGCGCTCGATACGAAACGCGCACTGCTCCCAACGCGGGCAATGCGCACAAACCCTGCAGAAATACACGTCGCTTCATCTGATTAGGCTCGAATGGAAATTGCATGATGAAACACGTTGTTCGGATCATAGCGCCGTTTCACGCTTTGCAGAAACGGGTAGAGACCTTGATCGCCATAATAGAGCTGAGGCCAGAACGGGTGCGCCAGCATATCAGTGTCCGGGTAATTTATGTAACAGCCTTCGTACCTCTCACCCGGATAGGGAGTGCCTGCGTAGCGTGCAGGAATATTCGGGACGGAATAGAGATCGTGGTAAAACTCCCGTAACCATTGAATTCGTCCGGCATCGTCTTCCGGACGCCTCCAGTACGATTGCCATTGCAGCTTCATTACGGAGGAGCGCTGCCAGACGGCAGTTTCGTTCGCGAGTTCGCTGCGATTCGTTTCACCGCCATAAGAATCTACGGCCAGCACGGACTCTCGGAGATCCACGCCGGGCACATTGCGGGTCAGATGTTTATAAATGCACTTCGCTTCCTCGGTAGTGAAGTTCCTCTTCATGTAGGCGGATTTATATTTGGCGCGTCCGCTGGGACCGCCGCCGCTATCGTCGATCGTAGCGGCAAGCCAGGGGCGGCGGTTGAGTCCGCGAGGATTTTGTGACGGCCCGAACAGCTTAAGGAACTGCTCGACTACGGTCAGATCGCGGCAAGTGCCGTCAGGATTGCAGAACTGCAACGAGAGACCGAGCCGGCCGGAAGAAGCGTGCGAGAGTTCGAGCCCGGCGAATAGTCCCCACGTTTCGGGATCTTTGCCGCGGGTCTCCCAATACTCTCCGAAGGTGGTGACGATCTGAACGAAGCGCTTTTCGGTCATGCTTTGCCAATCGAATCCCATTCCGGCAGTGACGACTTCTTCAGGGGCTTTCGGCAGCTTGTCGAATAGAAATCCAGTGATAACGCCGAAGTTTCCACCGCCGGCGCCGCGGCAGGCACGGAATAGATCCGGATCGTTCTTTTTGTTTACGCTCCGCGGAATGACCTTCCCCTGGCTGTCTATGGTAAGGATTTCCACTTCGGAAAGCCAGTCGACCGTAAGCCCGTAAAGACGCGACATGACGCCATAACCACCCCCGCTGATGTGGCCTCCCGCGCCAACGCTGTAGCAAGAGCCAGCCGGTATGGTCACTCCATAACGCTTATAGAGATCGAGATACACTTCGCCCAATTGCATGCCGGGGCTGATGCGGTAGCGGCCGCCGTCGCCCGGCAGCTTCGGCGAGTTGAAAATACTGAGATCGAGGATTGCGCCGCCAGGATTGTTGACCACGAAATCCTCGTAACAATGGCCGCCGCTGCGTATCGTAGGGCGCATGCCCGCAGTGACAATTTTCTGCAGCGCCTCTGCTGCAGATGCCGCGTCATCGCAAAGGTCGATCTGGCTCACGGCCTCTGTTTCCGAAGCCGGCCAGCGCAGATTGCGGCTTCGCTGCAGCGTCTTATAACGGGGATCTTGTTCAGTAACGGTGACTGTCATTTCAATGCAAACGCGATATACAAGGCGCCCGAAGGGCGATCCCGGCCGCCTCCCGCCGCAACCACGACGTACTCCTTGCCATTCACTTCGTACACCGCAGGAGTGGCGTTGGCAGCGTATGGAAGGACGGTTTCCCAAAGCAACTTGCCGGTTTTTTTATCGAAGGCGCGGAGCTTATTGTCGTAGTGGGTTGCGCCGATAAAGAACAGACCTCCGGCTGTGACTACGCCGCCGCCGTGATTTTCGGTACCTGTATCTTTGATGCCTGCCTTCGCAAGTTCGGGGTATTCGCCGAGCGGAATTTTCCAGGCGTATTCGCCAGTATCGAGATTGATCGCCGACAAAGTACCCCAAGGCGGCGTGCTCGCCGGATAACCGTCGGGATCGGTGAACTTGCGGTAGCCGTCGACCGTGTACTTCAACCCCGGCGAGGCATTGGAGTGGTGCTCAACCGTCACTTCGTTATCCGTATTGTGCAGCAAATAATCTTGCAGCGCCGCGATCGCGGGTTCGCCCAGCGAACGGAAAGGAGGCATGCGTCCTCCGCCCTGGTGAAGCATTGCCGAAATCTGTTGCGGGGTTAGGCGGCTGGGATTATCAAGCGGAGGCACTTCGGGCGGCGTTCCTTTGCGGTCGGCTCCATGGCACGGCGCGCAGCGAGCACGGTAAATCTGGCTGGCCCGGGCTGTGCGGCTAATCGTATGAGGAAGCGTGAGCTGCCCGGTCCAGGCGAGTTCGTTCGCGTTGATGTAGTAGAGGTGCGTTTCCGGATCGTAGGCTTCGCCGCCCCATTCCGCGCCGCCGGCAAGCCCCGGGAAATTCAAATTGCCACGCAAACTCGGCGGCGTGTACATCGATCCGTGGTCGAGCTTGCTCAATTCGTCGAGTACCGCGCGGTGACCAGCTTCGGTGCGGCGCGTTGCCGTCTCTTCCGTAAAGTCCTGCCGAATAAAGGGCGCGGGCTTGAGCGGGAACAATTGCGTTTTAGCGAGCAGTTCGCCATCGACATTGGAAGCAGGCACGGGGCGCTCTTCCATCGGAAACAGACTCTGCCCCGTATCGCGATTGAGTACGTACAGATATCCGTTCTTACCCGCTTGCGCGACGGCATCGACGATTTTGCCGTGGAAGCGGCAGCGCACGAGCGTGGGCGGGCAGGGAAAATCGAGGTCCCATACATCGTGGCGAACCGCCTGGAAGTGCCACTTGCGCTTCCCAGTCGCGGCATCGAGGCAGATCAGCGAATCGGAAAAAAGATCGTTGCCGGGGCGGTCGGCTCCGTAGAAATCGAAAGCCGTGGAACCCGTGGGCACGAATACGGTGCCGCGGTCGACGTCGACGACCATGCCGGCCCAGTTGTTGGCGGCGCCGGAAGTCTTCCACGCATTACGGTGGCCACTGATCGTAGGCAAATTCCCCGGGGCGCGGAATCGTGTGGAACGTCCAGCGCAACTGGCCGCTGCGGACATCGTAGGCCCGTATGTCGCCGGGCAGCGCTGGAAGCGTTTCCGGGACTGAACTGCCCAGGATAAGGAGATCGCGATAAATCACGCCGGGGCTGGTGACGCTCAGCGACATGTCTTCGGACGGTTTGCCGAATGCTTCGCGCATATCGACTTTACCATCCTGACCAAAATGCGAATCTAATTGACCTGTCTTGGCGTCGAGCGAGAGGAGGTCATGTCCGAGCGTGACGAAAATGCGCTTTTGCAGGCCATCGGTCCAATAGGTGACGCCCCGGCTGGGATGCGGAGCGCGCTCGCCGTGGAGGCCGTCAAAACTCCAGATCTCCTGGCCGGTAGATGCATTCAGCGCGATAACGCGCAGCTTCGGAGTGGTCGCGAACATCACGCCATCCACCACAATCGGATTGCATTCATTCACCGAATCCGGGTAGGCATCGTGGCTGTCATAAGTCCATGCAACGTGCAGGCGTCGCACGTTCTGGCAGTTGATTTGATCGAGCGCGGAATAGTGCAGATTCTGGGTGCCGCCGCCAACCACCTGCCAGCCGCGAAAGTTGTCCTGGGCAAAACAGGAGTACGCAAATAGGGCCCAAAGGCAAAGCCGCACCATTTACCGGAAGTATATACGCCCAAACCCGCAAAGTTTGACATGATAGCGAGGAGCGAAAGAGCATGGGAAGCGCAAATGAACAAGTTGGCTGAAATATGGGAGCAACACACCGCGGATGAATTCATCACGCGCGATACGGAAGCAACACTTGCCACGATGGTGGAGGATGCCTACGTGAATCATATACCGGTGTTGACCGGCGGCCGAGGCAAAGAGCAGTTGCGCCGATTCTACTCCGAGGACTTTATCCCAAAGATGCCGCTTGATACGACACTCACTTCCGTCTCGCGGACTGTTGGCGAGAATCAACTGGTGGACGAAATGATTTTCTCATTCACGCACACTGTAGAAATGCCTTGGATGTTGCCCGGCATTCCGCCCACCAATAAGAAGGTAGAGGTGCCGCTGGTAGCGATTGTGCACTTCCGCGACGGCAAGCTCGCACATGAACATATCTATTGGGATCAGGCATCGGTATTGAAGCAGATCGGGTTGATAACCGATCCGAAATTACCGGTGTTTGGGGCAGAAACCGCACAGAAGCTTTGTGTTTAGCTTTGCTCAGGATCGGCCACAAAGCGATAGCCCACGCCCCGCACCGTCAGAACGTGTTTAGGCGAAGTTGGATCCTCTTCGATGTAGCGGCGCAGACGCACGATGAAATTATCGATGGGGCGGGTATCGGTGCTCTCCTGCAAACCCCAGACCTCGTGGATCATGGCGCGGCGCGAAACCGGTTTGCCTTCGTGCTGGATCAGATAGCGCAAGACACTCCCCTCCATGAGGGTGAGGCGAAAGACCTGTTCGCCCACCGAGAGTTGTAACAAATCGAAATCAACTGCTTTCTCTCCTTTTCGCCCGAAACGGAACACGTCGTTTTCCGGCTGCGGGGCGGAAACGTGATTCGGCGCATGCTGCAGCCACTCGCGGCGGCGCAGCAGCCCGTGAATACGCGCAATCAGGATGGACAATTCGAAGGGCTTGGTGAGGTAGTCGTCGGCTCCGGCCGCAAAGCCGCGAAGAACGTCATCCGGATGGCTGCGCGATGTCAGCATTAGCGTAGGAATGAATTGGCCGGCTTTACGCAACTCAGTCATGACGGTAAACCCGTCTTTGCCGGGCAGCATCAGGTCGAGCACCAGGACGTCATAAGCGACGGCTGGGGCAAGCAATCTCTCAAGGGCTTCTTCTCCGGACTCGACTACTTCCGCTTCGTACCCTTCGGCCTCCAGGTTGAAACGTAAACCGTCGGCAAGATGCTGCTCATCTTCGACAACCAGTACGCGACTCATTTGTAGACAGGAAGCTGGAGAACGAACGTGCTGCCGTGGCCGGGGCCCTCGCTTTCGGCCCAAGCGCGGCCGCCGTGGCGTTTGGCTACCGATCGTACGATGTACAGGCCAAGGCCCGTTCCCTTCAAGCGCGCCGTCGCCACGCCAGGTATGCGATAGAACCGTTTGAAAATCCGTTTCAATTCCGTTTTTGGGATGCCCACACCCCGGTCACGCACGCGGATGGCAATATACTTTTCGTCCAACTTTGCGGTCTCCGCCAGGACATCGATATTCGCCCCGGAGTACTTCACGGCGTTCTCTAGCAGATTAGAAAAAGCAGCGCGGAGTTCGTCGTAGTCGCCCATCACTTGTACCGCTGGTCCGGGACGGTACTCAAGCGCTTCAGGCGGCAGATGGTGCAGGGCACGGACTCGTGTCACGCATTCGTCCAGGACAGAATGCAGATCTACCGGAGCGGAGTTGCGAATACGGTTGCTGGGGCTGACGCGCCCGGTGCGGAGAACCTGCTCGATTGTGGTCAACAGGCGCTCACTATCGGCGAGCATGATGTGATAAAAATCGATGCGCTTGGCGTCGTCGACCGAGCGGGTGAGCAGAGTTTCGAGATAGAGGCGGATGGAAGCGACCGGGGTTTTTAGCTCGTGTGTGACGGCGTTGATGAAGGCGTCGTGTTGCTCGTTGCGGCGGATTTCGCGCACCAGAAAAATGGTATTAAGCACCACGCCGCTGATGATCATGAGCAGCAGCAGCACGCCGAAAAAGAGCAGGATGCCCTCGCGCCAGTCGAGCAGAACCCAGCCTATATAAAGCAACAGACTGACGAGAATGAGGCCGGCGCCTAGCGAGATGAAGAAGGCTATTGACTTGCGACGACCGGCAACGACCACCTTCTTAGCTTAAGATGCGAGCCGGTTCGGACGGAGACACGCCTGCGAATCGGACCGGCCAAAGGCTATCCGAAGACGCCCGGAGTGTCCCAGAGTAGCTTCTGTTCAGGCGGCTTTCTGTTCAGGAATTTCGGTTTCGATCTTCGCGACGCGGATCGATTTGGCCATGCCCAGCCAGCGCAGAACTGTGATCTGAATCCAGGAAATATCGAACTCGTACCAGGCCAGGCCATGCCGGGCGGAGGTCGGGTGAGCGTGGTGATTATTATGCCATCCTTCGCCGAAGGTGAGCAATGCGACCCACCAGTTATTGCGGGAATCGTCACGAGTGGCGAAGCGACGCTTGCCCCACATGTGCGTGGCGGAATTCACGAGCCAAGTGGCATGCAGGCCGACGACGATGCGCAGGCAGATGCCCCACAGGAACATCGGCCAGCCTCCGACGGCAAACAGCAGCACACCGAGCGCAACCAGAGGAACCCAGTGGTAATTATTCAGCCAGACATAGAACGGGTCTTTGGCGAGATCAGGCGCGTACTTGGACATCAAGCGCGTGTTGTTGTGCTTGGCTTCACCAAACAGGAGCCAACCGATGTGGGCCCACCAGGCGCCATCGCGCGGGGAATGCGGATCGCCTTCCTGGTCGGATTTCTGATGATGGATCCGATGGGTCGCAACCCAAAATATGGGGCCACCTTCTAACGTAAGGGTCCCGCAGACAGCAAAGAAATAGTCGAGGAAACGAGGAACTTTATAAGAGCGGTGGGTGTGCAGGCGATGGTAGCCCATGCTAATGCCGAGACCGACGGCAAGCCAATAGAGAAAGAGCGCGACGGCTACTGCTTTCCAATTAACCATGAAGAGGGCCGCGATGGCTCCCAAGTGAAGAAAAGCCAGGGCGACGATGGTCGTCCAGTTGAGACGCTCCGCGTCCGGGAGGGTTACCGCGCCCTCAATACTCTGCTGTTTATACATGCCACTTTCGAACGTAGCAGGGAAAACGGGTTTGTATTGTAAGAGTTGTGTAATTCCGCCCGCACGTTTTCCGGAGCGAGAAAAGGGGCGGTTTCATGCTACTATAAGCTCGTATGGCAATCCCGAATATCAAACGGTTTCGGCCGTTTTGCCCGACGTGTAACGAGAGTTTCTCGCTGATGGCAGTTTTGCCGACTGGGGCGGACGTTGACGCGTATCTGAAGGATGCGGTCGAACGTCACGATCATAAGGCTTATCAAGAAGCGAAGCAGCAGCAATTCAAGATCCGCGTCGGTCAGCAAAAGCAGAAGAAAGCCAAGTAAGGTTTTTTTCGTCCGATTTGTACAGGGCCGCAGTTCAGTTCATGACTGGCTGCGGCTTTGTGACGTTTGGAGAGCTTGGGAAGCGGCGGTGACCACGTCCGCGTCGGCGTCTTTGGTTAGGCCGCGCAGAGATTCGAGGGCATCCGGCGTGCCGATTTTCGCGAGAATCGGACAGAGCGCGATCTTTTGACTCTTATCGAGCGTTGGGACCATTTTAATGATGGCGCCTCGGGCATCGTCCCGGTGACCGAGTTCGGTGAGATAAGCGGCAGCGGTATCAGCGCGTCCGCGAGTGCCGAGGCATTCGAATAAGAAGGGAAGCGGATCGAATTCGCCGGTATCGAACTTGCCTTCGTTTACCATCCCGAACGCGGCGGCCAAATGGATACGCCAATCGATTTCGCCTTGGTTAAAGGCTTGTTCAAGGACGGGAAAATCGGCAGGCTCGCGAACACGGCCGAGACCTTCTAAGGCGCTCGACCGGAGTTGCACGTCGCGATCGCCGGCATATTTGAGGAACGTCTGGCGATCGTCCGGCTGGCCGAGCATGGCAAGCGTTTCGAGAGCGGAGCGCCGGACTTTCACATTACGCGCGCTGCGGAGCGCCGAACGAACTTCAGGCGCGGACGAGGTGCTGCCGAGGACCCCGATAGTTTCGAGCGCGGTGAGCTGAACGCGCTCGTCCAGGTCGTTCGCTAAAACAGATATGGCCGGACCAGCGGAGGGATCTTTGATTTTTTGCAGAGCAACGAGGGATTCGAAGATCAGCTCGTCATCGCGGCTGCGAAGCGCGTCCGATAACGACGGGACCGCCGGTTGATCCCGCAGAATGCCGGCGGCGCGGGCGGCATTGGCGCGCGCGTCGACACTCGTTCCTTTGGCGACCAGATCGGCGAGCGCCTGCTGGACATCGGGGCGAACGGTAACACCGGGTTTGATCACCTGATCGTTGCGCGTGGAGAAAAACGATTTCATCTGGCGCACGCCCCGCGTAATCGAGCCCGTAAGACCGGCACGGGCGACGTACCCAGGCACGTAGGCGTTTACAATCCCATCTGTTGCGCGAATTTCTACTTCGGGTTCTTTATCGCGTGCAGCGGTGACCAGCGGATCGACGCTGGCGGCGGTATCGATGCGCACGATTGCTTTGACGGCTTCGATGCGGATATCGGAATTGGGGTCGGAGAGATAACCCGCGAGCGTCGGCAGCACAGAGGCGTTGCGCTTGCCCAAGTCGCGGATGTGCAGAATGCGTTCGTTTGTGGTGTAGTGCTCGTCGGTTTGCGCAAGGAGCGATTGCGAGGTAACAGCAAAGAGAAGTACGCAGCCGCCGATCGCCAGGCGGTAATGGAATACAGACATTAGATTTACCGAACTACTTCCACGGTAGTTTTATGCGGAATCAGGCCGGCTTCAAAGCCTAGGTCGAGTAATTTCTGAGCGGCGCGCGGAATTAGTTCCCCGCCATCGACGGTGTAGTGATTGACATACATTCCGACGAACTGATCGGCGAGTGCCGGATCGAGGTCGCGCGCAAACTGCATGGCGTAGTTCAGAGCCTCTTCGCGGTGGTCGAGCGAATACTGAATACTTTCGCGCATGACACGCGAAGCCTCCAGTTTGACCTTGTCCGGGAGATTGCGGCGCAGGGCATTACCGCCAAGCGGCAGCGGCAGATCGTACTTGCTGCGGAACCACTTGCCCAGATCCAGAATGTTGTGTAAGCCGCCATGGCCGTAGGTCAACTGACCTTCATGAATGATGAGGCCGGCATCGACTTCGCGATCCTTAACGGCATCGAGAATCTTGTCGAAGGGAATCACCACCTGCTCGAAATCGGGCTCGAAAAGCTTCAGCGTCAGGAACGCCGTAGTCATTGTGCCGGGAATAGCGATCCGCTTGCCTTTCAGCTCTTCGGGCGCCATGCGCCGGGTGCTGACCAGCATGGGGCCATAGTTGTCGCCGACGCTCGATCCGCTCGATAGAAGAACATATTTATCCGCGACATAGGGATAGGCGTGGTACGAGATGGCGGTGAGCTCGTAAAGCCCCTCCATGGCTTTGCGGTTTAGGGATTCGATGTCTTCAAGGACGTGGCGGAAGGTGAGAATTTCCGAACGAATTTTCTTGGTGGCCAAGCCATAGAACATGAAGGCATCGTCCGAATCCGGACTGTGGGCGCAGACGATTTCCATTGAACTCATACGATGTGAACCTGAAGATCCCTCACGGGGAGGAAAAGGAACCCTCAGTGTAACAGGGGTTTAGCGGGCCCTGGTCTTTCTACAACTCGCCGGGTTCGCGCTGCATGCTGCTGACTTCCCTGGATACGGAACGATAGCTCTCAATCAGCGTAGGTGGCTTGACGGGATCGTAGCCGTGGCGAGGCCCGTGGGTGTTATCCGCAGTTTGTATTCGCCTCATCCAAATAATCTATTTGGCAATCCGATGAAAGAATGCGAATATCGCACAAAGCCCGGCAGCGCCTAGTAGCCGCTGCGCAGCGAGCCTCAAGCCCCGTCCAGCTTGGCATTTCCCTTAGGAGGTACAAGCTCGATGTTCCGATGCTCGCCTTTGGCTGGATTGCTTGTTCTAGCGGCGGCGCGTTTTGCGGCCGCTCAGACGCCTCCTGCGCCAGATCAGAGTACTCCGCCCCCGGCTGCTGCGGCCGCCTCTCCCGGGACAGCCACATCACCCTGGACGCGCGACGGCATTGATATTTACTTACTCGGCGATGTCTTCGGCGATCTGAATTTCAACCATCCGGCCGACGGTTATAACCAGCTTTATAATTTCGATGACAAAGCAAATACGGCAACGCTGAATTTCGCAAAAGTCAGCTTCGAAAAGGCCTCCGGTATTCTCGGCTTCCGGGTGGATGCAGGCGCGGGCAGAACGGTCGACCTGATTTCAGCGTCCGATAGTGCGCCGAAAGGGTTCCGTTATCTGGAGCAAATGTATGTGGAGTTCCGTCCCCCGAAGGCGCACGGCATCGAAATCGATTTCGGAAAATTTGTAACTAGCGCCGGCGCCGAGGTTATCGAGAGTAACAATAACTGGAATTACTCGCGATCACTCTTGTTTGCGCTGGCAATTCCCTACTATCACTTTGGAGTAAGAGCGACGATTCCTGTCAGCAAGACGTTCACAACGGGCGTGCAAGTGGTGAATGGCTGGAACAGTCTGGGAACCAATAACGGGTTCCAGACGGTCGGAGTGGTAGGTAACTTTACTTTCAAGAAGGTTACGTGGGCTAACACTTACTACACCGGACCGCAGCAGGAAGGCGTTCTTACCAGCTATCGCCAGATATTCGACACGAACTTGCTGCTGAATCCAAACGCTAAGACGAATATCTATTTCAACTTCGATTACGGAACAGATAAAGTGTCGCTGGTTCCCCGCCAGAAGTGGACCGGATTTGCCGCAGCGGGGCGATATCAATTGACGAAGAGATTCGCCGTTGCGCCGCGCGTTGAAATCTTTGGCGACCTGAACGGCTTTGCGACAGGAGTCGCGCAGAACGTTACGGAAGTTACCGCGACCGGAGAGATGAAGATCACAGATTGGCTGGTAAGCCGTTTGGAATACCGCCGCGACATGGCCGATAAGCCGTATTTCGACCGGGGCGCAGGTGTGATGGTCGCTAAAGATCAAAGCACTGCTGCGCTCGCGTTTATTGCGTTCTTTGGCCCCAAGAAGTAAGGCATCTCAAGCCGATTTCCAAATTTAAATTCATCAGGAGTGTAAATCATGAGCACTGCTATAGACGGTAAGACGAAAAAGCGCATAGCTTCCGGCCCCTCGGCTTAGCCGCCCGTGGAAACGGCTGCTGCTTGCCATGTGCATGGCTGCATCCATGATGACGTCCGGCATTGCCCAGGAGCCCAAGCCGGATCCGGCAGGCGTTTCGACCGGCGACAGGGCGGCCGTCGTGGATGGCGGTGGAAACGCGTTTGCGATTGCTCAACCGACGGATAAGGGCACGCCTACTTATGCCCAAAGCAAGAAGGACGCGGACGCGTTTCAGGCCCAGGCGGCTAAGGAACCGCTCGCGGTGAAGCTGGCCGATTCAGTGGGCCACCTTCGCCTGGCAACCAATTTCAGCTGGACGCTACTCACCGGGTATCTGGTTCTTTTCATGCAGGCCGGCTTCGCCCTTCTCACCTGCGGACTGGTACGGAAGAAGAACGCAGCCCACTTGATGATGCTTAACTTCGCGGCGTATGTTTTTGCCTTCATCGCATATTACGCGGTCGGTTATGCGTTCCAGTTTGGCGCCGTCGCGGTCAATGCGGCTCCCGGGAATATAGGCGGAACGCCGACGTTGAATCATTTCCTTCTGGGCGGCGGATCATGGGGCTTCTTAGGAGGCAAAGGCTTCTTTATGGCCGGACCGGCGTACGATGCGGGCAGCAATGTTCTCGCGCTGTTTGAGGTGGTGTTTATGGAGACGGCGGGATACATCATCGTGGGAGCAATCTGTGAACGGATCAACTTCTGGTCGTTCCTGCTTTGCGAACTCTTTATCGGCGCGATTCTATATCCGGTTTTCGGGTGTTGGGTGTGGGGCGGCGGCTGGCTCTCGCAGTTTGGCGCCACTGTGGGATTAGGCCACGGTTATGTAGACTTTGCGGGATCGACGGTGGTGCACGCCGTTGGCGGATTTGCCGCCATGGCGCTCTCGGTTGTATTGGGGCCTCGCCTTGGCAAGTTCGGAGTGGATGGGAAACCGCGAGCTTTTCCGGCTCACAATATTGTGTTCGTGGTTACCGGAACGTTTATCCTGCTCTTCGGTTGGATGGGATTCAATCCGGGTTCCACTTTGGGCGCCACCGATCTTCGCATTTCGGTGGTTGCCATCAACACCAATCTGGCGGCAGTCGCGGGATCGGCAACCGCCATGCTGTTCTGGTATTGGAAATTCGGCAAGCCGGATATCACGATGGCTTGCAACGGGATGCTAGCCGGCCTGGTGGCGATCACTGCGCCCTGTGCGTTTGTCGGGCCCACTTCGGCGTTTATCATCGGTATCCTGGCGGGAATCGTTGTGTGCGTCGGCGTCCTGTTCAACGACAACGTGACCAAGATCGACGACCCATGCGGCGCGATTTCGGTCCATGGGTTCTGCGGTCTTCTGGGCGGCATTTGCGTTGGATTGTTCGCCGACGGGACGTACGGCGCAGGGTGGAATGGGGTAGGAGCAAGTACCTATCTAGGACACGCATCTCAAGGCGTTACCGGCCTGTTCTATGGAGATCCCAAGCAATTTCTAGTTCAGGTGATTGGCGCTTGCATCTGTGCCGGGTGGGCCTTCGGCGCGACGTTCGCGGTCTTCAAAATTGTTAATTCGATAAAGTCGATGCGTGTCTCCAGTGAAGTTGAACTGGAAGGCCTCGATGTTCCTGAGTTCGGGTTGTTGGGCTATCCCGAAGATGCTCGCGTGCACGTCACTGCTTCCTAAGAATCGAGAACGGACGAAATCATGAAAAAAATTGAAGCGATCATCCAACCGCACAAACTGGACGAAGTAAAGGAAGCTCTCCTGGGCATTGGCGTTGAAGGAATTACGGTGTCGGAGGTGCGCGGCCACGGGCGCCAGAAGGGACACACAGAGACGTACCGGGGAGCCGAGTATAAAGTCGACTTACTCCCAAAGGTAAAGCTGGAGATGTTTGTGGCGGACGGGCGGGCGGAGCAAATCGTGGGCGTGCTGGAATCGGCGGCTAAATCCGGCAAAATTGGGGATGGCAAAATCTTTGTCTCGTCGATCGAAGACGCAGTTCGCATCCGTAATGGAGACCGCGGGGAAACGGCCCTATGACCGGCCGTTCTATTTACGAAAGGCAGGTTTGACGAAACTCGAGCAAGTGGGCGCGCAGTGTTTTTATTTCGGCGCCGAGTGAAGCCAAAGAAAGCGAACAGGCAGCGGCGTTCGCCTCGCGGGCTGCCATCTCCAAATCTTGTGCATGGCGGCGGGCGCGAGCCGCATGCAAACTTCCGAGCGACCCCTTGAGCGAATGGGCCACTCGGGACGCGCGCTCAAATTCTTCGGAGGCGAGGCAGCGGGAGATCACCGGCAACTCCTCATCACATTCGGCACCAAACAGGTCAAGAATTTCAGCCATAAGACCGGTGTCGTGGGCGCATTGATCTTCAAAGCTTTCGGGCTCAAAGATGGGCAGGTCAGCGGAGGGCTCAGGCACGGGACCATTCGCAGGAAGGCGAGACGACGCGAGCTCGGTGACAAGCGGCGCTAATTCGGCAAAATCCTCCGGATCCGAGAGGTGGATCTCAATCGCGGAACATTCGGGCGGCGTCGGAGCGCAGGAAAGGAGAACAGTGCGGGTTTCCGCGTTCTGTTTGTGATTTAGCTCACGGAGATCACTGGCGAACCGTTCCACCACATTGGCCGGATAACCGGCCGAGAGAAGCACTGCATCGAATTGCTCCTGGGAAAGAAGATTTCGGGCTGCATCCAGTCCGGGAACCGGAGTTGGTAAGTGGGAACCGCTCTCAAGCAGCCCAAGGATCTCCGATGGAACCACAGAGCCTTCACAGATCAGCAGAATTCGCAAGGACGACATAGAAATATTTCGCCAGACGTTAGTCCCTCAAAGGGCGCTTTGCTCTCAGGAAAAGTTACCAGGTTCCGGTGTGGAGATTGTGCGCCAGTTCCCGAGCAACTTTGGCACCGATTCAGCCACTTTCCTAAAGATGTTATATACTTTCGGTTTAGTGGGGGTGTGCCTTCCCTAGTCTTACGACTCGCACCGTCATCGCACAAGCAACAAAACGATCTGACAAGTGGCTGCCTTCTTTAAGAAAGGCAAACACCTTATTTTTCAACGCCGTATTCCCGGATGAGTGCCGCATTTGCGAAACGCCGCTAAGGGAAGTCGCTCGATTCCCGGTTTGTTCGGCCTGCTTATCGTTAGCACAACCACACTCTGCTGAATACTTCTGCCGTTCGTGCCTGATTCCGTTCGCGGACGCTTACCCGCTTGAAAACGGGTTATGTGTGAGCTGCCGCGAGGGTGCGGTCGGTTTCGACACAGCGTGTTCGTTTGGCAGTTTTGAAGGCGCTCTGCAAAAGCTGATTCATCTGTTGAAGTACGCCCGGGTGGAAAGCTTAGCAGAACCCTTGAGCCGATTGCTGTTGCGAGCGCTTCCACGCGAGGGTAACTTCGACCATGTGATGGCGATGCCGATGCACTGGCGCAAGCAATGGGAGCGAGGATTCAATCAAGCGGAATTACTGGCCGCACCCGTGGCACGGCGCTTTGGGTTGAAGCTTTCGAAGAATTTGCGACGCAGCCGTTACACCAAAGCGCAAGCCGGACTGGATGAGGCGGGGCGGCGAGCAAACTTGAAAGATTCGTTCCGGGTGAAGAGCCCAGCGGTGATTGCCGGAAAGCGGATTCTGCTGATTGACGATGTGCTGACTACCGGGGCGACCTTGCGGGCGGCATCCGCGGCCTTGAAGCAGGCAGGTGCGGCGCACGTGGCCGTGTTGACATTAGCGCGAGTGGATCGGCGAAGCGGCTTTGAAACTTCGAGTTCTTCGTCCAAATCGCAGAAGACAAGAGTGGTGCTAACGGGGACCGAAGCAAGTTAGCGGCGCTGAAAACAAATAGGGGGGACGTTCGACGATGGCAAGTGCTGACCGGTTACACAGGCCTGTTCTCGTTCTGAATGCCAGTTACGAGCCGATCAATATCTGCGCGGCTCGACGGGCTGTCATCTTGATCCTGAAAGGCGTGGCTTCGGCTGAAGAACTCGCTCCCGCGCAAATCCACTCAGCGCGGCGCTGTTTAAATGTTCCCTCAGTGATCCGACTGCTCGAATACCGCCGGATCCCCCACCAGACGCGAGCCCTCTCGCGCAAAAATATTTTGATGCGGGATCGGTACACCTGCCAGTATTGCCATAAATCTCTGCCCTCGGGCGAAATGACGCTCGATCACGTGATTCCCCGATCGCGCGCTGGAGAGACCACCTGGGAAAACCTGGTGGCGTGCTGCCATCCCTGCAATAACCGTAAAGGGAGCCGGACGCCGGAAGAGGCGGGGATGAAGCTGCTGCGTCCGCCAAAGCCGTTCAGTCTGCATACCAGCCGGCATTTGATGCGCCTGCTGGGGCGCAGCGACGACCAGTGGCGGAAGTATTTGTTTTATTCGGATTAGCACTTCTTCAGATACGCCGCAGCCCCTTGGGAAGAGTGTCGTCATCGATTTTCCCAAGCGGTTGCGCACCGTTGCTCATCAATAGAGGGCGGCGCGAAGGCGGCCCGGCCCATCGATTTGGAACGCGTTTTCTCCATGCGAAGGTGTCTGATTAAGTTTGGTCTCTAGCCTCGCATACGTGCGAGCACATTTACGCCGATCGCTACCAGGATCATGGCCGCGCAGAGGGAGAAGAGCAGGCCGGTTACAAGCGCCAATAAAAGCTGAACCAATTTAGCGCCCTTTGAGACACGTCCCGGCAGATATCTTTGCAAATAGCGCGCCGCCCCGAGCTGTACCGGCACGAATAGAATCAGGGCAACGGTCGAAAGCGTGGAGAGTCGGGCGTACGCGCGACGGCCGGGCTCTGCGTGACCCGCCGCTATGGCCAGAACGAAACTCAAGTAAAGTATCGCGGCGGGAATTAGCATTGCGGCAAGTAGAGCGGCCAGCTCTTTGCCCTGATACCTTGTCTTCGCCCGCTCCGTCATGCCGAAGGAAGTTGCCAGGCAGCTATCGTCCCTTGTTCTTTTGAGATCAGTTGTTCGCGGTGGAGTGGAAAGCAAACCACGAACGTGGCGCCCGGACCTTCCTGTTGCCTGATACTTACTGTTCCGCGCAGTTCTTTTGTGAGGGCCCGAACAATACGCAGTCCCATGGACGGAAAATCTGCGAGGTTCTGGACGGAGTTCATGCCGGCCCCGTTATCGCTGACCGACAATTCGCAATCTGCGTCGTCCAGAGGAATCCCGGGCGCGGAGCCCAGATAGTGAAGAGTTACAGTAACCGAGCCACTTCGATTTCCGGAAAAACCATGCTTAAAGCAGTTTGTAATGAGTTCGTTGAGAATCAGGCCAAGCGGGAGCGCCTGTTCAATATCGATTGCGATATCAGCGGCCTCGAAGTGAAGCTCAATTTGGCGCGAGTGGTTCGCATGGAAAGCGAACAAAGTCCTGAGTAGCTGCTCTATATAAGGGCCAAGCAGTACAGTGCCGATTTCAGGTGACGCATAGAGGGTTTCGTGCAGCGTGGCAATGGTGCGTATCCGGTCCTGCAATTCCGAAAAGACTTCGCGAACATCGGAATGGCCGATAAGTTCAGCCTGCATGGAAATCAGGCTATTGATAACTTCCAGATTGTTCTTGACCCGGTGGTGAATTTCCCGTAACAGGAAATTCTTTTCTTCGATCGAGGCCGCGAGGCGATCTTGCATGAGCTTGCGTTCGGTCAAATCCCGAACGATTTTACAGAACCCCACAGCTTTGCCTTCGGAACCGCAGAGCTTTGTAAGTACGCCGCTTGCCCAGAAATGAGTGCCGTCTTTGCGGGCGAGCCAACGTTCATCTTCCGAACGGCCTTCGCGACTGGCAAGTCCAAACTCGCGATCGACCACGCCCTTCGCCTGATCCTCCTTTGTAAACAAGAGACTCACGTCCCGGCCCAGCACCTGCTTTTTCAGATAACCGAAAATGCGCTCCGCCCCAACGCTCCAGGCTTCGATTTGCCGGTTGGCATTTAAGGTAATGAAGGCGTAATCTGTTGCACTATCCTGAAATATTTCGAGAAGTGCGGCCGGGTTTTCTGAAGAACAAATCTTGTTGTGATGTAGATCCGCCTGTAAAGCGGACCCCAGAGTGTTGTCTTTATGCATCTTCGGTCCTGCGCAGCGGCGGCCGTCTCGGGTCTCCCGATTGTCTCACCAAAACCATGGAGAAACTGAGTGGGCACCGAATCCCGCACGCCGGGGCTGGACATCTAACAAAATAAGCATTCGCGTGTTCCGATGGTTCTGCTTTTTCAATACTTACGAAAAAACCTGCATTTGGTTTTAGCCGCGCTCCTGTTGGCGGCGGTGAATCAGATCTTTTCTCTGCTGGACCCGCTGATTTTCCGGCACATTATCGATTCCTACGCGACCAAGTTTCACCAGTACACGACCAGCCAATTCATTCGGGGTGTGAGCATTCTGCTGGGGGCGGCGGTGGGCGTGGCGTTCATTTCGCGAGTGGCCAAGAATTTTCAGGATTACTACGTCAATGTCGTGGTGCAGCGTACCGGTGCGGACCTCTATGCGGATGGCGTGGAGCGATCGCTCTCGCTGCCCTATGTAGTTTTTGAAGACCAGCGAAGCGGTGAAACACTGGGCAAGCTTCAAAAGGTGCGCAGCGACGTGGAGCGATTCATCACCGCCTTCGTCAACATTCTGTTTACCGCGACGGTGGGAGTAGTGTTTGTTACGGCCTACGCCCTGCGCGTGGACTGGGTCATTGCTCCTGCTTTCCTGCTCACGGTTCCGGTTTTGGGAGTTATCAGCTCAGTATTGAGCCGGAAAGTCAAGGTAATTCAAAAGACCATCGTCGCGGAGACGGCCGCTTTGGCGGGTTCGACGACAGAATCGCTGCGTAACATAGAGCTGGTAAAGACATTGGGTTTAGCGCGCCAGGAGATCGGACGCTTAAACACCACAACTGACAAAATCCTGAAACTCGAGTTGAAGAAGGTGCGGTATCTTCGCAGCCTGAGCTTTCTGCAGGGGACAGCGGTGAACCTTCTGCGTACCAGCATCCTGTTCCTGATGCTTTACCTGATCTTCACGCAACGTATTACGGTGGGCGAGTTCTTTTCGCTATTTATTTATTCGTTTTTTATCTTCGGACCGTTGCAGGAGCTTGGCAACATCATCAACATCTATCGCGAGACCGAGGCGTCGCTGAACACCTTGCAGGAAATTCTGGCGATTCCTCCGGAAACCAAGCCGGCTGAACCGGTGCCGCTCGGCAGACTGGAAACACTCGAATTCGAGCAGGCAACCTTTCAGCACCGGACTGCTAACCGTCCGGCGGTCAAAGATGTGAGCTTTCAACTCGCTCCTGGCGAAACAGTGGCTTTCGTAGGACCTTCCGGAGCCGGCAAGACAACACTTGTCAAACTGCTGGTGGGGCTCTACCGGCCGGATGAAGGCATGATTCGCTATAACGGAATACGCGCGGATCAGATCGATCCGGAAGAATTGCGTATGCAGATCGGGTTTGTGACGCAAGACACGCAGCTTTTTTCCGGCAGCATCCGCGAAAACTTGTTGTTTGTGCGACCGGATGCCACGGATGAAGAATGCTTGGACGCGCTGCATCGCGCGGCCGCCGATTCTCTTCTGGCGCGGGCGGACAAAGGGCTTGACACGCTTATCGGCGAAGGCGGCGTGAAGGTCTCGGGCGGCGAGAAGCAACGGTTGTCGATTGCGCGCGCGCTGCTGCGGCGGCCAAATCTGCTTGTCTTTGATGAGGCCACCTCTTCACTCGACTCGCTCACGGAAGAGGAGATTACCCGCACCATTCGCTCTGTAGGACAGCGGTCGGATGTGCTGACAATCCTGATTGCGCACCGCTTATCGACGATCATGCATGCAGAACGCATCTATGTTTTGGAAAAGGGACGCATCGTTGAGCAAGGTACCCATGCGGAACTGGTGGCGAGAACCGGTTTGTATTATGCCCTTTGGAGGCAGCAGATCGGGGAGAGAGAGGCCGATACGGCGCCGCTCACTCCCGTATTGATAAGTTGATGCGCCGCCCATCGGCTGGCGTTAGTGAATTATCAGCTTTTCGAATAGATCGGCTGCGCTGTCGAGGTCTGCGACAACCTGAATGAGTTCGTAACTCACTTCAGCTTCACCGCGCCAGAATAGCAGCCGTTTTTCCGGAGTCAATACCCTGAACAGACTTCCGTTCACATACACCATAGCCAGCTGCTCGCGGTTGGTTTCCACTTTGGTAAAGTGTTGCGCGATCACGTCTGGGCGCTCATTCACTAAATGATTTGTCCAGATACTGCGGAAAACCAGTTTCCGCGCATCGTGCTTTTCAACTTCGAACCGGAGGCCGGGAAAAGAGAAGATGCGGTGCTCGCCGGGCAACAAAATTCCGGTATAGCGCTGATTTTTGGCAATGAGTGCGCGCTCATGCGCGTTTACAAATACATTCCTCCAGAACATAGAGATTCCTTATTGATGACGTAACGGGTACGGCTGCCCTTCATAGCGGACTACACCAAGTTACGGATTGTGAGTGAAGTAGTTAGACCGCGATCGCGATCCACGTGAAGTGGAGCGAGGTCTTGACGAGCATGCGTTCGGCAACTGCCGGGGGCAGTTCGCAAGGGGCGGCCGATGGACGTAAGCTCTTCATGGTTTCTTCTACCTTGAGGTTTCAGTTTACTCGAGCGAGTAAGTTGGCGTCAACACGCAATCATCTATTTAGCAAAATCCCGCAACAGAACGGATTCTCATTCAGGTAATCATCGGAGAAGCGTGCCTGGGTTTGTAACAGTTTCTGCTGTGCCCATTCAGGCAAGGCGTCCCAACTGTGGCCCTTGCGGCGCAGTTCGTGATCGCCGAGCACCTGGACGACATTCTGCGGGCCATATATGTTCCGCATTTCACAGCGTGTAAAACCTGTGGCGGCGGCGAGATCGCGAACGTGCCCGTGCGTGAAGATCCACTTATCGTCCATCACGGCGAGCATTTCGGGCGATTTGTTGCGTCCGGCACGACTTTGTAAGTCGCGGATGAACCACTTGAGCGAGGCTATCAGGGAATCGGATAGCGGCTCCAGTTGATGGGGGCTCATTTCGAGCCAGGTATCGAAGATTCCCGCCAGAAGCTGCGGGCCGTGCTCGAAGGCTTCCCAAAATACAGCGCGGCCACCGGGCCGCAGAATCCGTCGAATTTCGGCAAACATCGTTTCGAGCGATAGCGCATGATGTAGCACGTTCCCGCCCATTACGAGATCAACTTGCTCGTCGGCGATCACCATCTGCTCGGCATTCATTTGCAACACAGTGAGCGATTCGAGGTGGTCGCGGCGGGCGAGATTGCGCAGCTCAGAGAGTAACGGAAGAGCGAGGTCGGTCGCGATCACCTGCGCGTGAGGGAAAAGCTCCAACGTCGGGAAGACGGTGATGCCTCCGCCGGATCCGATATCGGTAACGGTCTGCGGAACAAAGTCATCGAGTGCGATGCGGATCAGAAGTTTCCAGTGATCGATCGAAGGCCGATCCACTGGGCAAAATCTCAGATAGGCATCGGCATGCTTCAGGAAAGTGTCGTGAACGTGCTGATTGATTTCCGCGTCGGAATAGCCGGGCGTGTAAATTCCTTCGAGGCGAGGATCCGTATCGCCTAAATTGCGGACGGGCTGGCGTAACTGAATGGCGCCAAGCTGACTTGTCATTCAGCCTCATCGTACACAAATGGCGCATACGTCCCACCCGAGATATGGCATCCAGCCAATACCAGGCGACCAAAATGCGCGACACTAGCTGATGAAGAGCATCTCCAGGCCGCTTATCAAGTTCGTCCCCGCTGTTCTCGCACTCGCGCTCGTGTTTCTGCCGGTTGCGCTGCGCTATACGGCTCGATTCGGCCTGTCCAGTCAGGTCGCGGTTACGCTTTATGCGGCGTTTGTGTTGCAAATCGCGCTTGCGCTGGCACCGGCGTTTTGGACCGGTGTAAGGACCGCGCGGGGTCTTGTCATTCTGCTGCTCTGGCTCACTCCTTACTTTGTGTATGCGGCGGGGACGGGGGATTTCCGCGTCCTGGCGCTCGCCAAGCTGGTAATGCTGGGTGTTGTTCCCCTAGCGATCTATCGGTTTTCTCCCGTAAGCGATTTCGCGATCCTTTCCTGGCAGGACATCGCCGTCGCAATCTGGCTCATTTCAGCCGTTCTCTCAGGTCAATTGAAGGGGATCTGGAATGTGCCCGTGAACCTGGATTTCATGAGCCGGTTATTCCTGATCGCAGTAGCTTCCTGGTGCTGGACATTTGTACGTCCGGTGCCGCGACTCGGCTACCGCTTCCAGCTATCCTGGCCTGCGCTCACGCAAGCCAGCCTCAACTTATTTATTTCGCCACGATGGCCGTGCCCTTGAGCCTGACGCTGCACTTCACGCGCTGGCATCCGCAATGGCGCGGCGCGCTTCCGTTCTGCCTGGACTACCTGCAAATTTTTCTCTTTGTCGCCCTTTTGGAGGAATTGTTTTTTCGCGGCTTTCTGCAATCGCTGCTCACCGCGCGTCTGGGAAACTGGGCGGGTAGCCAGGCGATAGTTTCCTGTCTCTTCGGCTTCTTCCATATCCTGCATGCGCCTTTCCCGAACTGGCGCTACGTGTTGCTCGGCAACGATTGCCGGCTGGTTCTATGGGTCCGCGTTTCGTAAGAGTGGCTCGGCAATCGCCTCCGCCCTAACGCATGCAGCTGTCGATACAATCTGGCGCACTTTCCTGTCGGCCCACTGATGCAGTTTTCTAATCGAGCCGGAAGACGTCGCTGGCGCGGATCTCGCCGTTCAAAGGCGCCGGGAGGATGAGCGCGTTCGTCTCGCAAACCCGGGTAGCCCTCGAAGGCTTCCTACTGTCCACCGTGATTGGCGGTGTTTTCAGTGCAGTCGGCATCACAGGCTACCCAGCTTAACTCAGAACATATACAGAGGCGTTCCCGAACTGGGCGCGCTGCTTTCAATGCCGCCCGCCGGCACCGGTTCGCCTTCGAGATCGCCCACCTGACGGCAGTAGATGCCGTTTTCGCCCAGATAGACCACCAGATCGGCAGGTCGCGGTAACGTTCCTTGGATCAGTGCTTCCGAGAGCGGATCCTCGATGTACTTCTGCAAAGCCCGGCGCAGCGGTCTTGCGCCATAGCTCCGGTCAGTACACGTTTTGTCGAGAATGTACTTCGCCGCATCCGGCTCGAGGCGAATCTTGATCTGCTTCGCAACAAGGTTCGTATTCACCTGGTCGACCAGCAGATCCATGATCTTCAGCAGATCTTCGTCGACCAGCGAAGTAAACAGAATCACCTCGTCCAGCCGGTTCAAAAACTCAGGATTGAAGGCCCGCTTCACTTCACTCATCACCTGGTCTTCGACCTTCTGCGGAATTCCGGTCATTGATTCAGCCGAGAACCCGATCTGCCCACGTTTATCGAGGAAGCGGGCGCCAAGATTCGACGTCATAATGATGATCGTGTTTTTGAAATCGACCGTGTTGCCCAAACCGTCGGTGAGTTGGCCGTCTTCAAATACCTGCAACAGGATATTGTAGATATCCGGATGCGCCTTCTCGATTTCGTCAAGCAGAATGATTGAGTACGGCGCCCGTTTCACCCGTTCGGTCAGCTGGCCACCTTCCTCATAACCTACGTATCCCGGAGGCGAACCGATCAGCTTCGAGATCGAATGTTTTTCCATGAACTCCGACATGTCGAAGCGGATCAGCGATTTCTCGCTGCCAAACAGGAAATCCGCCAGCGCCCGGGCGACTTCCGTCTTTCCGACGCCGGTCGGGCCCAGGAACAGGAACGAACCCGCCGGACGCTTGGGCGATTTAAGGCCCGCGCGGGAACGGCGAATCGCTCGCGAAAGCGCCGAGATCGCTTTTTCCTGACTGATAACGCGCCTGTGCAGCTCTTCTTCGATCCGCAGCAGCTTGTTGATTTCTTCTTCTTTGATCGAAGTCATCGGTACGCCGGTCCAGCGCGCCACAACGTCTTCGATGTCGTCCTTCGAAACCACGCCGGTCGAAGTATCGTCCAGATTGTACTTTTCGCGTAGAACCCGCAGATTTTCGCGTTCTTTCCGCTCTTCATCCGAGTAGAAACGTGCTTTCTCGAACTCATGGTTCGCGATGGCGTTTTCCATCCGGTGAACGATGAACTTAATGCGCTTTTGAATGTCTGCGACTTCGCTCGGCAGCGTCGTCTGGCGCAGTTTCACCCGCGCGCCGGCCTCATCGATCAGGTCAATGGCCTTATCGGGTAAAAACCGGTCCGGTATAAAGCGTGTGGATGTGTAGACTGCCGATTCGATGGCCTCGTCGGTGTAAGCTACGGCGTGGAATTTCTCGTAGCGCTCCTTGATGCCGAAAAGAATGCGAATCGCGTCAGTCTCGCTGGGCGGCGGGACTTTTACGGCCTGGAATCGGCGTTCGAGTGACCGGTCCTTCTCAATCGATTTGCGGTATTCGGCTGGGGTAGTGGCGCCAATGCACTGAATTTCGCCGCGCGACAGCGCCGGTTTCAGGATATTCGCTGCATCGAGCGACCCTTCGGCCGACCCGGCTCCCACCAGCGTATGCAACTCATCTATAAAGATGATGGCGTTCTGGTTGTCCATCAACTCTTTCATGATGGTTTTGAGCCGTTCCTCGAACTGGCCGCGATATTTGGTTCCAGCGACGATCAGGGAAAGATCTAACGCGAGAATTCGCTTGTCGGAGAGAAAGGACGGTACATCGCCATCAGCAATCCGCTGGGCGAGACCTTCCACAATCGCGGTTTTGCCGACACCCGGCTCGCCGATCAGCACCGGATTGTTCTTGGTGCGCCGGCATAGGATCTGTACCACGCGATCCAATTCGGAATCCCGACCAATCAGCGGATCGAGCATTCCATCGACTGCGGCCTGGGTCAAATCCCGGCTGAATTCCGCCAGCAGCGAACTTTCCTTCGGCCGACTGGCTGAGGTTTTCTCCGAAGCCGAACGGGCAATCTCTTCCCGCACAGCCGAAAGCCGCAACCCCCTTTCGTGCAGGATTTCGGCTGCGAAGCTTTTCTCCTCGCGCAGCAACCCGAGCAGCAGATGCTCGGTGCCAATGTGCTTATGGCTCAGCCTCTCTGCTTCTTCCGCGCCATAGGCCAAAACGCGCTTGCATTCGTGGCTTAGGGGCAAATCCACTGACGTGGATACCTTTTCGCGCGCGGTTGTATGCGCCTCAATCTGCTTGCGAATCGATTCAATTGCGGCGTGCGACCGCAAGAAACGGTTCGCGAGCGCCTTATCCTCACGGAGCAACCCAAGCAGCAAGTGCTCGGTTTCTATATAAGGGCTGCCGAATTGGCTCGCCTCATATCTCGCAAAAAAGATAACGCGGCGCGCTTTTTCGGTATATCGTTCAAACATAAGTACCACCAAGACGGGTTGCGTCCTGTACTGCTCCGGTTGCCTGCCAATCCAGCGGCATGGCTGGCTGCAGGAAACCCTTTTCTAACTTTAAAACCCGGTCACAACGCCTCGCGAACGAGAGATTGTGTGTCACAAAAATCGAGGTTAATCGGTGTGCCTTGTGCAATTCAGCTAGCAAGCCGATCACCACTTCCCCTGTTTTGAAATCCAGGCTGCCGGTCGGCTCGTCCGCCAGGAGAAGCTTCGGACTCGCAGCCAACGCTCGCGCCAAACCGACTCGCTGCTGTTCTCCGCCCGACAGCTCGCCTGCCTGATGATCCCGGCGAGCGCTTAGGCCGACTTCCTCCAGGCGTGTCCGTGCGATCTCCTGAGCGGCATGTGGCGAAAGGCCCCGAATCAGCAACGGCATAGCAACGTTTTCGATGGCGGTAAACTCGGGCAGCAGCGAGGGATTTTGCCAAACGAACCCAACTTCGCGATTGCGAAAATCGGATAACGCGCGGTCTCCTAAGGCTGTGATGTCCCGTCCTTCAAAAAAAATACTCCCATTAGTAGGACGATCCAAACCGCCTAAGAGGTGCAAAAGGGTGGATTTACCCGCGCCAGACTCGCCCACGACGGCCAGTTGCTCCCCGGCGGGAACATCGAGCCAAAGATCCTGGAAAACAGCAACCTGCGTTCCGCCTGAGCGAAACGTTTTCGTCAAAGATTCCGCCCGGATCGCACTTTTGGTGCTCAACATGCCGCCTTTATTCCTAGCTTAGAACAGCCCGCGGAATTTCAACTCCTCTAATACAGATCGACACTTTTGGCGAGATCTCTATATAGGATTCGACGGAGAGGGCAGGATTGAGTACTGGTGGGTACGGGAACCAAAACCCGGTTTGGCCACAGATGGACACGGATGAAAACGGATAAGAACGGACTTTAGCCGCCGATCAACGCCGATTCGCGCTGATTCTGAACGGCGGTGAGTGGTGCAGGCGAAGACATTTCGGGATTTGAAAAAACGAACTCGGGGGCGGTTTGGGTCTCCTGAGTCCGCTCCCTTTGGTCGCGGCTCTGTTGGAGTTGGCGGAGTTCGGCCGATTCTTTTTCGTAGCGACGGGTGAGGCGCGATTCCTGGAGCTGCAGGTTGCGCAACTGCTTTTCGTATTTGAGGTGGGTGTCGAGGTCGATGAGGGCTTTGCGGAGGGAAATCTCTTCTTCGGCGTGGGCTTCGGCGAATTCGTGGCGGCCTTTGGCGTAGATGGCGGATTCGAGACCGGGGATGCGCTGCAGGCGCCATTGAGTGTCGGCCATGGATTGGACGAGCTCGGTTTCGCGCAGGCCGGCGGGTCGGTATTCGTTCTCGTAGGCGGTGAGATGGGCGCGATAGGCGTCGGCGTCGTCGCTGGGCAGCAGGACGGTTCGGCCGGTAAGCCCGGTTTTGACGGCGTTCATGGAGGCAATGCGGCGGCCTTCTTCGGTACGGGGTCCGCCTTTGGCGAGGCGGGCGAGTTCAGATTCCAGGTGTAGTTTCCGTTGCTGCAATTGCTGTAATTGTTCAACTTGGTGTCGCATGGGCGTGTTTCTCCTGCCGGAGCCTAGCATCGATCGGGGCGAAAACGAACTTTCGGGTTTTAGGAAAGAGGGTTAAACCGTTTAGATTCTGGGAATAAGAAATATTTGCAAAGCGCGTGATCGGATTCCTGTAAGATGTATAACTTTGTAGGGACAACTGAAGCCTTCCATTTTTTACGCTCACTCGACTGACAGGTCCGATAAGAGCGATTGGCAGAGTCTGCAATCGCATTTGGAAAACGTAGCGGCGCTGGCCGAGGGGTATGCCGCCAGTTTCGGGGGTGAGATCGCTGCGCGTGTTGCCGGGCTTTTGCACGATCTCGGCAAGTACACGGATGAATTTCAGCTTCGTTTGAGCGGTGAATTCGGGCGCATGGATCATGCGACCTGGGGCGCGCGGGTGGCGGTCGAACGATATGCCCCGCTCGGCCGGCTGCTGGCGTATGGGATCGCGGGGCACCATGCGGGGCTGGCGAATGGCAGTAACGGGGAGGCCCGGACCGCCTTGCAGGAGAGGTTGAAGAGCGAGGCGAGGTATGCGTTAAGGGACGACTGGGAACACGAGCTGTACTTGCCAGCCCTCGCCGAGGTGAAGCTTCCGGAAGGCTTTCGCGTTTGCAAACAACGGGGGAGCTTTCAGCTGGCGATGCTGGGGCGCATGATCTTTTCGTGCCTGGTGGACGCCGATTTCATAGACACGGAAGCGTTTTACGCGAGAGCGGCAGGAAAACATTCCGGTCGCGGCGGGACGGGGCCTGAACTGGCAGCCTTGCGCGAGCGATTGGAAACAAAGCTGGCAAGTTTCAGAGCCGATAGTGCTGTGAACGTGCTGCGCGGGGAAATTCTGGCGCATGTGCGAGCGCAGGCTGTCGAGCCCGCTGGATTGTTTTCGCTCACGGTGCCGACGGGCGGAGGAAAAACGCTGGCTTCGCTCGGGTTCGCGCTGGATCACGCCATCCGGCACGGGCTGCGGCGGGTGATTTTCGTGATTCCGTTCACGAGCATCGTGGAACAGAACGCGGCGGTGTTTCGCGAAGCGCTCGGCGATCTGGGCGAGAAGGCGGTTTTAGAACATCACAGCGCGTTTCAGGAAGACTCAAGCAAGGCGAAGACAGGCGCGCGAAAAATTGCAGCTGGCGATGGAGAACTGGGATGCGCCGATTGTAGTGACGACGGCAGTACAGTTCTTTGAGAGCCTGTTCGCGGACCGGCCATCGCGCTGCCGAAAATTGCACAACATTGCGGGAAGCGTGGTGATTCTGGACGAAGCACAGACGCTGCCGCTGAAGCTGTTGCGGCCGTGCGTGGCGGTGCTGGATGAACTAGCGCTGAATTACCGGACGAGCGTGGTGCTTTGTACCGCTACGCAGCCGGCGCTGAGCGCGGGGCACGGCTTTAAGGATGGTTTTGAAAAGGTGCGGGAGCTGGCGCCCGCGCCCCAGCGCTTATATCAGGAATTCAAGCGCGTCAAGGTGCGCCATGCGGGCGCTCTGAGCGATGCACAGGTTGCCGAACTCATGCTTGCTAACAAGCAGGCACTTTGCATTGTGAATAATCGACGCCATGCCCGGGCGTTATATCAGGCGATTGCAAAGGAAGCAGGCGCGTGGCATTTGAGCACGCTGATGTATGCGCAGCATCGCAGCGCGGTGCTCCGGCAGGTCCGGCAACTGCTTAAGAACGGGGAGCCTTGCCGGCTGATCTCGACATCGCTGATTGAAGCGGGAGTCGATGTCGATTTTCCGACGGTGCTGCGGGCGGAAGCGGGCCTGGATTCAATTGCGCAGGCAGCGGGACGCTGTAACAGAGAAGGGCTGCGTCCTGTGGACGAGAGTGAAGTAGTGATTTTTGCGGTGGGGAACGACGAGTATGCGCCGCCACCCGAACTCAAGCAGTTTGCGCAGGTTTTTCGCGAAGTGCACCGCCAGCATAGCGGGGATCTGCTGTCGCTCGAGGCTGTCCACGACTATTTCCGGGCGCTCTACTGGCAGCGGGGCGAGAGCGAACTAGACGCTCACGATCTGTTGGGATTGTTGAGAAGCAGCCGGTTGGATGGCCTACCATTCGAAACGCTGGCTGCAAAGTTTCGCGTGATTGAAAACGTGCAGCTTCCGGTGATCGTGCCCCGCGACAAAGAAGCGAAACATGCCGTGAAGGAACTGGCCTACGTGGAAAGCCCGGGAGGAGTCGCCCGCAGGTTGCAGCCGTACCTCGTGCAGCTTCCGCGGCAGGGCTATGACGCATTGCGCAAATCAGGCGCGATTCAGCCAGTGCTGCCGGAGCGGTATGAAGAGCAATTCATGCAGTTAGTGAATCCCGATTTGTACGACGAGCGGTTTGGTCTGCATTGGGAAGACCCGGCCTTTGTCCGGGCGGAAAACCTATGTGTCTTTTGGTGAAAGGAGAAACGATGTGGCGTATGGAATAAATCTGCTGGTTTGGGGAGAGCGCGCCTGTTTCACGAGGCCGGAGATGAAGGTGGAGCGCGTCTCGTATGACGCAATGACACCTTCGGCGGCGCGCGGCATTCTGGAAGCGATTCACTGGAAGCCCGCGATTCGTTGGGCGGTGGATTCGATTCAGGTTTTGAAGCCGATCCGGTTTGAATCGATCCGGCGGAATGAGGTTGGTGGAAAGCTATCTGCGGCGAGCGTCGCGAAAGCGATGAAGGCAGGCCGCACGGACGAGCTATTCGATCTGGTGGAGGAAGACCGGCAGCAGCGGGCGGCGACGGTGCTGCGCGACGTGGCCTATGTGATCGGCGCGCATTTCGAGCTGACGGCGAGAGCGGGCGCGGAAGATTCGGAGGGCAAGCACCTCGACATTTTCAATCGGCGGGCGCGGAAGGGGCAATGCTTTCATACACCGTGTTTCGGAGTACGGGAGTTTCCCGCCAGCTTTGCGTTGCAAGAGCCGGATGCGGAGCGGCCTGCTTTCGATTCGTCGCTGGCCGGCGAGCGGGATCTCGGCTGGATGCTGCACGACATCGATTTTGCGAACAATATGACGCCGCATTTTTTCCGGGCGCGAATGAGGGACGGGTTGATTGCGGTGCCGCCGCTCGAAAGCGCCGAGGTGAAGCAATGATCCTAGGCGCGCTGAACGACTATTACTACCGGCTGGTGGAGCGTCAGGAGGAGGGCATTTCTCCTTACGGCTACAGCATGGAGAAGATCAGCTACGCGATTGTGCTGAATGCGGAGGGCGTGGTGGTGGACGTGAATGACCTACGCGATCATTCGGGGAAGAAGCCCGTGCCGAAGCTGCTTTCGGTGCCTGCACCATTCAAACGGACGTCGGGGGTTCAATCCTTCTATTTGTGGGACAAGTCGAGCTATGTTTTGGGGCTGAAACGTGAGGGCAAGGACGAGGTTGCGTCCAGTCCGGTAACACACGCTGCCTTTCGTGAATTACATGAGCGCGTACTCGATGGAACCGATGATCCGGGTCTGAAAGCTTTACTGGCGTTTCTTGCGGCATGGAAGACGGAGCAATTTCAAGCCTCCTCTGTTTACAGCCGACATGCTCGATACGAATTTTGTATTTCGTTTGGACGGCTATCTGGGATATTTACACCAAGCAGAGGCTGCTCAGCACATTTGGGCCAAGCTGCACAAAAGTGCCGAGGCAACTGAGGCAATGTGCCTGGTTACGGGCGAAAATTTGCCGGTTGCGCGCCTGCATCCGCCCATCAAGAACGTCATGGGCGGGCAGACGTCCGGTGGCTCAATCGTTGCATTTCAGATGGAAGCAGCGCGTTCGTTCGGGAAGGAGCAAGGTGAACAACGCTCCCGTCTCGGAGCAGGCGGCGTTCGCCTACACGACCGTGCTCAATCACATGCTGCGCCGCGGAGAACACAACCGCCAGCGGCTGCAGATCGGCGATGCCAGCGTAGTGTTCTGGGCGCAAGCAAGAGACGATGCGCAGGCAAGCGCGGCGGAAAACCTGATGGCGGATTTCTTCGATCCGCCGGCCGACGACCGGCAGGAAACGCAGAAACTCTATAACGTACTGGAAGCGGTCCGGCAGGGCCGCCCGCTGCACGAGCTCGATCCGGCGCTCGAAGACGGGACGAGCATGTTCGTGCTGGGTCTGGCGCCGAATGCGTCGCGTTTGTCGATCCGTTTCTGGCAGCGGGGAACGCTGGAAGTTTTTGCAAAACGGATTGCAGAGCATTATTTCGACCTGCAACTGGAGCCGCTCGCGTGGAATACGCCGCCCTCGGTGTGGCGATTGCTGCTGGCAACTGCGCCGTCGCGCAACGGCAAGGCCAAGAGTGAAGATGTGCCGCCGCAGTTGGCTGGCGAGATCACGCGCGCGATTCTAACCGGCCGCCGATATCCGCGCAGCCTGCTGGGGGCGGTGCTGATGCGCTTCCGCTCGGACGGAGATCTTTCCGGAATCCGGGTGGCGCTGTGTAAAGCAGTTCTCGCGCGCGAACAACGTTTAGCCGCTAACCGCGGTGGCCATGCCGCGGATCAAGGTTTGCCTCTGACTGGTGCGCATCCTCAACCCTGTGGCGTTTCCAGTCAGTGGAGAGGAATGAGAGGAAGCAATGAGGAATACCTGTGAGCCTGAATAAAGAAAGTACAGAACCCGGATACCTGCTGGGGCGATTGTTTTCGACCCTGGAGAATGTGCAGCGCGCCGCGCTGGGCAGGCAGATCAATGCCACGATTCGGGATCGTTATTACGGCGCCGCTTCGGCTACGCCGGCGAGCATCTTTCCGATGCTGGTGCGCAACACGCAGAATCATTTGAGCCGGGTCAGGAAAGATAAGCCGGGGCTGGCGATTGTCTTTGAAAACGAGCTGGGCGAGATCATTGGCAAGCTCGGAAGCGCGTTTCCCCGCAGTCTGGGGATGGAAGCACAGGGGCGTTTCGCGATCGGCTATTACCACGAAACCGCGGCCCGTTTCCAAAAAGTGAAAGAGCAAATTGAAGGTGAGATGGAATCACAGGAGGGAATTGAATAATGGCGATCAATAAGCGTTACGAATTTGTTTATTTGTTCGATGTGAGTAATGGCAATCCAAACGGCGACCCCGATGCGGGTAATCTGCCGCGGCTCGATCCCGAGACGAATCGGGGTCTGGTGACGGACGTCTGCTTGAAACGAAAGATCCGGAACTATGTGGCGTTGAAGAACGGCGGAGTAAACGGCCACGGTATTTACATGCAGGAGAAAGCAGTGCTGAACCGGCAACATGAAAAGGCCTGGAAAGCGCTCGATATTCCGCCCGATGCCAAGGACCGGTATAAAAATCTGCCGAAAGAGGAAGGAAAAGCGCGCGAACTGACGCTGTGGATGTGCAAGAACTTCTTCGACGTGCGCACGTTCGGCGCGGTAATGACGACGGAGTTGAACGCGGGGCAGGTGCGCGGACCGGTACAGCTTGCGTTTGCGACCTCCATCGATCCCATCGTGCCGCTGGAGATTTCGATTACACGCATGGCGGTTACAAACGAGAGAGATCTGGAGAAGGAACGGACGATGGGGCGCAAGCATATCGTGCCCTACGGGCTGTACCGGGCACATGGCTTTATCTCAGCGAAACTGGCCGAGCGTACGGAGTTTTCGGAAGAAGATCTGGAGCTTCTCTGGGAAGCACTGGAGAATATGTTTGAACACGATCGATCAGCGGCGCGCGGCGAAATGGTGGCGCGCAAGCTGTTTGTGTTCGAGCACGACTCGGATATCGGAAACGCGCCGGCGCACAAGCTATTCGAAACGGTGAAGGTGGAGCGTGTGAACGGGGATGGCGATACGCCGGCGCGGGCGTTTAGCGACTACCGCGTCACGTTCGATAAAAGTTCGCTGCCGAGCGGCGTTACCGGGCACGAGCGGTTTTGATCTTTGGGTAATACGCCATGGACGATGAGAATCTGGTTCCCATCTCCGCGCTGCAGCATTATGTGTACTGTCCGCGCCAGTGCGCTCTGATTCACGTGGAGCGCCTGTGGGCGGAGAGCCGCGAGACGGCGGAAGGGCGATTGCTGCATGAACGGGCCGATAAGCCTCAATCCGAGCAGCGCAAAGGGGTGCGAGTCGTAACCGGTATGCCTTTGATGCATGCGGAACTGGGGCTCATCGGGGTGGCGGATGTGGTCGAATTTCATCAAGAGCCGGGCGGCGAGCGGGTTGTTCCGGTGGAATACAAGCGCGGGCGGGTGAAATCGCACCGGGCGGATGAGGTGCAACTCTGCGCGCAGGCTTTGTGTCTGGAGGCGATGCTTAGGACAACAGCGCCGCTAGGCTATTTGTTCTATGGAAAAACGCGATCGCGGAGGGAGGTGATCTTTGATCCGGCGCTCCGCTCGCTGACCAAAGAAACGATCGCGTCCGTTCGGCAGATGATTGCTTCCGGTGTGACGCCTGCGGCCGAATATATCTCGAAGCGCTGCGACACTTGTTCGCTAATAGAGCTGTGTCAACCGCGGTGGCTGGCTCGCGGGACACGGGGTGGAAGCATGGCTGCGGAAACAAATTGAGGAGTGAATGCGGCGGCAATTGAATACGTTATATGCCACGACGGACGGAGCGTGGCTGCATCAGGATGGCGAAAACATCGTGATGCACGTGGAGAACGAAGAGCGCGCGCGAATGCCGGTACACATGCTCGAAAGTGTGGTGTGTATCGGCAGGATCGGGGTATCGCCGCAATTGCTGGGGCTGTGCGCGGAGAACGGGATTACGGTTTGCTATCTGTCGCCGAATGGGAAATTTTTGGCGCGGGTAGAAGGTCCCGTTTCGGGGAATGTCCTGTTGCGGCGCGAGCAATACCGCCGTACCGATAACCCGGCGAAGTGCGCGCCGATTGTACGGAATGTACTGATCGGAAAAGTTCATAATCAACGCGCGGTGCTGGCCCGCGGCTGGCGCGATCATGGCGAGAAGCTGGCGGATGGGGCGGCTTTTATGCAGGCCCTGCAGCGGCTGAAACGCATTGCGCAGCGATTGCTCGTTGAGGGCGACATCGACGTGCTGCGTGGATACGAGGGGGAAGCGGCTCAGGTTTACTTTTCGGTGTTCGATCAGTTGATTCGGGTGGCTTCGCCCGCGCTGCGATTTGGAGGACGGAACCGAAGGCCGCCGCAGGACGCGTTTAATGCCCTGCTATCGTTCCTCTACACGTTGCTAACGCATGATTGCCGTTCGGCACTCGAAACGGTAGGGCTCGATCCGGCAGTTGGCTTTTTGCATCGGGATCGACCAGGACGCCCGAGCCTGGCGCTCGATCTGGCGGAAGAATTCAGGCCGTTGTTGGGGGAGAGATTGGCTCTCTCATTGATCAACCGGTTGCAATTAGACGAAGGCGATTTTCGCAAACTGGAGAATGGCGCAGTGTTGTTGAAGGAGGATTCGCGAAAGACGGTGCTGGTGGCGTATCAGGAACGCAAGCGGGAAGAGTTGCAGCATGCCTTTTTGGGAGAAAAGATGGCTATCGGTTTGTTTCCGCATGTCCAGGCGCAACTGCTGGCGCGGCATCTGCGCGGCGATCTGGACGCGTACCCGCCGTTTCTCTGGAAGTGAGCGGGGCGCAATGTTGGTGCTGGTCACATACGATGTGAGCACGAGCGATAGGGGTGGACCGAAGCGGCTGCGGCAAGTGGCGAAAGTGTGCCGCGATTTCGGGCAGCGCGTGCAGTTTTCCGTATTTGAGCTGGATGTGGATACGGCGCGCTGGACGGTGATCCGGCGGCGGCTTTGCGCTTTGATCAATCCGGAGGTGGATAGTTTGCGTTTCTATTACCTCGGGTTGAACTGGCGAGAAAAGGTGGAGCACGTAGGCGCGAAGCCCGCGCTGGATTTAGAGGGGCCGCTAATATTTTGAGCGACTAACGCCGGGTGCGAACCCCAGGTGACGGGCGAAATGCCGGCGGGTTCGCGGCGGGTTCAAGTGCTTGCGGCGGCTTGGATTAGGCTTGCGTGGGAGTTGAGGGGGCGGATCTTTTGAGGGGGAAGTGTGGCGTTCGCGGAAACGAGATTGTAAGTGTAGGTAGGAGTGGGATTTACGATGCAGGCAGTCGCGCCCCGCGCGGGCGCGTGGATTGAAACCTGCAAGCGATGCGTGCGCGATTGCGACTGCAGCGGTGTCGCGCCCCGCGCGGGCGCGTGGATTGAAACACCATCATCGTGACTCCGTCGCGAGTTCGGACGATTGCGTGCTCGTCGCGCCCCGCGCGGGCGCGTGGATTGAAACGCGACGACGACGCTGAGCGTAGACCGTACCCTGCACGCGTCGCGCCCCGCGCGGGCGCGTGGATTGAAACCCCTTTGACATGCCGGAACGAGCCTCCGAGCCTGAGGTCGCGCCCCGCGCGGGCGCGTGGATTGAAACTAAACGGCAATGAACGTCTACGCAAGTCCGTTTGCAAGGTCGCGCCCCGCGCGGGCGCGTGGATTGAAACCTGAGCAGCTCGCGGCCTCGGTGCCGATGAGCAGCGTCGCGCCCCGCGCGGGCGCGTGGATTGAAACCCGCGTACCATTCAAGCTCACGGCAGTACCGTGTCGCGCCCCGCGCGGGCGCGTGGATTGAAACGTGACGGTTGCTGTCACTAATGATGAAGCGTGGTCGCGCCCCGCGCGGGCGCGTGGATTGAAACATCAGGGCGGCGAGGCGACGGCTCAAACCGAAGTAGCGGTCGCGCCCCGCGCGGGCGCGTGGATTGAAACCATCGGCCATCGACAGGGTTCGAGCAGATGGCTCAATGTCGCGCCCCGCGCGGGCGCGTGGATTGAAACTTCAAACAGTCAAACGGTGGAGGCTCGGATGATGGTCGCGCCCCGCGCGGGCGCGTGGATTGAAACGATCCGAATCGACGCGTATTTTTCTCCGTTCAGGTCGCGCCCCGCGCGGGCGCGTGGATTGAAACCATCGCACGCACCTTGAAACGTAGTGGTCACGCTAGTCGCGCCCCGCGCGGGCGCGTGGATTGAAACAGCACTGATCGATGTGTCGACAAGGTATTTATCCGACAGTCGCGCCCCGCGCGGGCGCGTGGATTGAAACTAATGTCAATAGCCTAGCTCGGTCGGGATTGATCGCTCGACTCGTCGCGCCCCGCGTGGGCGCGTGGATTGAAACTCATCAGCAGCGCTCGCCAGATCGCTGTATCATCGACGTCGCGCCCCGCGTGGGCGCGTGGATTGAAACGGTCCTGTCTTACTCGAAGAACGACGATATCGGACGTCGCGCTCCGCGCGGGCGCGATCGACGTGAAGGGCAGTCAATACGACCGTCTGCACTCGGTTAGATCGTGCGCGGCTCCGCGCGCGGGCACGCCAGAGGGACCTCATTTCACGACGATGTTTACCAGGCGGTCCGGCACAACCACTACCTTGACGATCTGCTTGCCGTCGAGGAATGGCTTCGCTTTCTCGTGTGCCAGGGCAAGTTTCTCGAGTTCGGGTTTCGGCGCGCCCAACTTTACCTGTAAATGGCCGCGCAGTTTGCCGTTGACCTGGACCGGGATTTCGATTCCGTCCTCTTTCGCCAGTTCCGCATCGAACTTGGGCCAGGGTTGCTTTACGACGGCGCCGGTCTTGCCCAGCATTTCCCAGAGCTCCTGGGAAACAAAGGGCGCGAACGGGTGCAACATCAGAATCAGGTTTTCGCAGACATCGCCTAAGGACGCGCCCGAGAGTTTCGGTTCGAGCGCGTAGAGTTCGTTCACCAGTTCCATGAGCGAGGCGATGGAGGTGTTGAAGTGCCAGCGGCTGTCGAAGTCGTGCGTTACCTTGCGGATTGTCTGGTGCAATTTGCGCAGCGCCTGACGGTCCGCGTCATTGAGTTCGCCGGTCGACGGAGCGCCTGCATTGCGCGTGACAAAACGGAACACACGGCCGAGGAAGCGGTACTGTCCCTCCACGCTCGATTCGTTCCAATCCATGTCTTTTTCGGGTGGGGCGGCGAAGAGAGTGTAAAGACGGCAGGTATCGGCTCCGTACTTTTCCACCATTTCGTCCGGGTCCACGATGTTGCCCTTGGATTTAGACATGGCGCTGCCGTCCTTCAAGACCATGCCCTGGGTGAAGAGATTTTTGGCCGGTTCGGCGTTTTGGATTAAGCCGAGGTCGCGCATGACTTTGGTCCAGAAACGGGAGTAGATCAGGTGGAGGATGGCGTGCGTTATGCCGCCGATATATTGATCGATCGGGAACCAGCGGCCGACTGTGGCGGAGTCGAACGGGGCGGAATCGTTGCGTGGATCGCAGTAGCGATAGAAATACCAGGAGGAATCGACGAACGTATCCATAGTGTCGGTTTCGCGTCTGGCCTCGCCGCCGCACGCCGGGCACGAAACATTCACAAACGAAGCCACTCGCTCGAGCGGGGAACGTCCTTCGCCGGTAATTTGTACTTCGTAGGGGAGGCGGACCGGCAGGTCCTTTTCCGGAACCGGGACCGCGCCGCAGGCCGGGCAATAGATGATCGGAATCGGGGTGCCCCAGTAGCGCTGGCGGGAGATGCCCCAGTCTTTCAACCGGTAGGTAATGGAGGTCTGGCCGAAGCCGTGTTCCCGGGCGAAGGCGGCCATCTTATCGCGGGCTTCGGCGCTCGGTAAGCCGGACCACTCGCCTGATCTTTCGACGATGCCGTAGTCGGTAAATGGTTGAGTGATATGGGCGTCGTCCGCTAGTTCGCCGTCCGCGCGACGAATTACCGAACGAACTGGCAGGCCATATTGGCGGCAGAATTCGAAGTCGCGCTCATCGTGGGCAGGTACGGCCATGATGGCACCCGTCCCATAGCCCAGCAGGACGAAATTCCCTATCCAGATCGGAATTGGGGTGTTGTTGAAGGGGTGAACCGCATAGCGGCCGGTGAACAGACCCAGCTTTTCGATATTGCCGGGATCCTGCCGGGCGGTAGCGTCGATCATCTCTTTGATCTTGAGCCGTTCGTCTTCGGAAGTGACGAGCGTGTTCACGAGCGGGTGTTCGGGGGCGAGGATGAGGCAGGTTGCGCCGTAGATGGTGTCGATGCGGGTGGTGAAGACGCGAATTCGTTCGGCCGAATCCTGTACCGGGAAATCGACTTCGGCGCCTTCGGAGCGGCCGATCCAGTTGCGCTGCATGGCTAAGACGCGTTCAGGCCATCCGCCTTCGAGCGAGCGCATGGCGTCCAGCAATTCGGCGGCGTAGGCGGTCGTTTTGAGGAACCACTGCTGCATGGCGCGCTGCTCGACCGGCGTAGTTTCGTGACGCCAGCAGCATCCGTTCACGACCTGCTCATTGGCCAGCACAGTGGCGCATTCGGGGCACCAGTTGAGCAGAGCTTCTTTGCGATAGGCCAAACCGCGCTCATACATTTTGAGAAAAAACCACTGGTTCCAGCGATAGTATTCGGGTTCGCAGGTAGTGATTTCGCGAGTCCAATCCAGCGCAAAGCCGAGCCGCTGCATTTGGGCCTTCATGATGCGGGTGTTGCTGATGGTCCAGTCGCGCGGGTGCTGGCCGCGCTTAATGGCGGCGTTTTCGGCGGGCAAACCGAAGGAATCCCAACCCATGGGATGGAGTACGTTATAGCCGCGCATCCACATATAGCGGGCCAGCGCGTCGCCGATCGAATAGTTGCGCACGTGGCCCATGTGGAGCTTCCCGCTCGGGTAGGGCAGCATTTCGAGGACGTAGTATTTGGGCTTATCGGGCTCGTCGGCTAGATAGAGCGACGGGTCGTTTGTCCACTTTTGGTACCACTTCGGCTCGAAGGCTTTTGGGTTGAACTCTGAGGGGTCGAACGTTGTTTCGGGGATACCAGCTCCTTCAATGCCACCACGTTGCGCAGGTCATCGCCCGGTTCATCGACGGGCGTCTCGAGGATGAAGGCTTTTCCGCACAGAGACGGATGGTTGAGGATGCGGCGAAAGCCTTCTAATCCAATATAACCAGCGCCGATATTTGCGTGGCGGTCCAGGTGGGAGGCGAGTTTCATCTTTGTATCGTTGGCATGGAGGACGGGGACGTTCGCCAAATCCAGAATGTCCCGGGCCTGGGCGAGGAAGGTGGCGAGACCGGCGGGTTGCGCAATATCCCAGCCGTTAACGTAGCAGTGACAGGTATCGAGGCAGAAGCCGACCGGAATGTCGAGATAGGGCGTGACCAGGTCGCGGATGGTCGCAAGCTCTTCCAACTTGCCGCCGAGCTGGGCTCCGGCGCCGGCTGTGTTTTCGAGAAGGATGGTTAAGCCGGGGGGCGTTTCAAGCAGGGCGGGATCCACACCGCGCCAAGCTAAGGCCATCGCTTCGGCCACATTCAGGATGCCTTGTTCGGTGGTGAGTCCTTTGTAATTGCCGGGATGGGTGACCAGGTAATCGGCGCCGATGAGGATGGCGCGTTCGAGTTCGCCGCGAAATCCTTCGATCGACTTTTCGCGAACGATCGAGGGAGGCGCCGCGAGATTGATCAGATAGCTGTCGTGGATGACGACCGGAGTGAGATCGTGCTTGGCGCGTTCGGCTTGAAATTGACGGACTTGTTCCGGGTCGGGCAGGCGGGCGCGCCACATGCGAGGGCTGGCCGAGAAAATCTGGAAGGTGTTCGCGCCCAGCTCGACTGCTTTCCGGGCTGCGTTGACGAGCGAGCCGGCGGTAGAAGTGTGAATGCCGATACGCAAGACCTTAGGATACTCGGCGAGTGCCAGTTGTTAAACTAGCGCTCGGATGCTATTGGCGCGGGAATTTATCGGTTACCTCTCACGGCAGTTGGTGGACCGCCTGAGTCCCAACTATTTTGAGACTTCGAATCCGGCGGTTGCGGCGGGGGTAATTGCGGAAATCATCGAACAGGATTTAGCGACGGAAGACCGGCTCAACGACGAAGTACGCGACCTGCTCGACGATTACAGCGAGTACATGCGGCGCGAGAACGTTTCATATCAGGAGATGTTTCGCAAGATCAAGAATCAATTGCTGGCGCAAAGGAAGGTGATTCGGGCGTCGGGCCGGGATACGGGTGACCCGATGAAGCTTTCGCGGGACAAAGTGAATGACTTGTCGCATAAAATTGTGAGTTCGCTGCGCAAGTCGCGCGATTTCCGGGTGCGCAAGGATCAGAACGAGCTGCGGCTGGCGCTGGTGAGAGAGATGACGGACGTGCTGCAGTTGGAAGATAAAGTTGACCGGGCGGCGCGGGCCAAGATTCGCACGCAGAAGCGCGAAATCGCGGAGGGCGGGGAAGAGTACGACATTCTGCACAAACGCTATTACGCCGAAGAATTGAAGAAGCTGGGGATTAATTTAGGGAGTCACTAAGTGGTCCGGTAGAGTACGGTGTTTTGGGAAATCGGGAAAAAATCGAAAGAATCGGTGTCAAAAAATCGGTGTCAGAGACCTCGAAGGCGTATTTGGGTATCTGCTGCTACGCCGCTTCAGCACCCATTCCGTTCGATTTCAGTAGTTTACGAGGTCGGCCGGGCCGTCTCGGGCCAGTTTGAATTCCGAAGCGCGCCTGTAGATCCTGGCGAAACTCCTCAGCTCCGAGCGGCAGGCCCGACAGGGTCGCGACACGAATGCGAGCCTCGAGCTCCGCGTCCGCCGGACAGTTACTGAGCCAAGAGTTCCAGCTACTTGAGTTCCAACGCGTGCGCCACTCAATCATGTCTAAGATCGGGTTTGGCGTAAGCCCCAGATGCGCACGGGCACTTGACCACGCCCAATCTCCGGCCTGTTCAACCAAGCCTGCCCGTACGGGATTTCGTTCGACATAAAGCATTGCGGCCCAGAAATGTTTTTCATCCATCGCAACTGAATGGAAGCGCGCTTGCCACAGGTGCCCGGTTCGGCGGAGTCGCATGTGAAGGGCGCGAGCGTATTCACTGTGCACGCGCTGCAAGGCGCGCGATAGGCCATTTGCATCGTGCGGCGTAGCGATCAGGTGCACATGGTTCGGCATCAGACAGTATGCCTGTAGCGAGATGCCGTAATGCGGCAAGAACTCTGCTAGGAGCGTCATGTAAAACCGCCGATCTTCGTTGCGATGGAAGACCGTCTGACGATAGTTGCCCCTTTGTGTGATGTGGTGAGCGACACCGGGAATCAATACGCGGTTAGGCCTTGGCATCCACGAGTTAGTGTCTGGGTGGGGTGGTTTATCGTAGACGAAAATTGGTTAATGAGGTCTCTGACACTGTTTTACCCCGTTTTACCGTTTTCCCCAGTGGTTTATCGCAGACGAAAATTGGTTAATGAGGTCTCTGACACTGTTTTCGCACTGACACTGTTTTCGCACTGTTTTCGACGCTGTTTTCCCCTGTTTTTCGAGGACGATTTTTCCGATGTGTTCGCCGCTTTCAAGGCGCTCGTGCGCTCGCGCGGCCTCGGCCAGCGGATACGTGCGGTCGATCAGCGGTCGGATGAACTGCTTTGCTGGAAGCAGCGGCCAGACTTCCCTTCGTAAACGCCGGGCCACTTCGCCTTTTTGCTGCGGTGTTCGTATGCGCATGGTCGATCCGATGATTCGCGCGCGTTTGTGCATCAGCGTGGCAAGATTCAACTCCCCGGTAAAGCCGCCTTGCACCGAGACGATGCTGATGCGTCCTTCGAACGCCAGGGCGTCCAGGTTGCGCCCGAGATAGGGAGCACCGACCAGATCCAGGACTACATCGACGCCTCGGCCCTCGGTTAGTCTTCGAACCTCTGCAACAAAATCGGACGTGCGGTAGTTGATCGCGTGGACTGCCCCCAGCCTGAGACACGCCTCGCACTTCCGATCGCTGCCCGCCGTGGCAATCGCTCGGCCGCCCCAGGCTGTTGTCAGCATAATCGCCATGCTGCCGATGCCGCTCGTTCCTCCGTGAATGAGCGCGGTCTCGCCGGATTTGAGCGCGGCCCGCGTGATCAGGTTGTCATACACCGTGAACAGGTTTTCGGGCAGGGTGGCGGCTTCGGCGAAGCTCCATCCTTCGGGAACCGGCAGCGCCTGTATGGCCGGAACCGCGCAATACTCCGCATAACCCCCTCCAGCCAAAATCGCGCAAACCGCTTCGTCCGGCGCGAAGCCTTCGACCCCCGGCCCAATTTCTTCCACTGTGCCGGCCGCGTCCAGTCCTGGAATGTCGGAAGCGCCGGGCGGCGGAGGATACTTTCCCTGGCGCTGCATTGCGTCCGCGCGCGACACTCCCGCCGCCTGTACGCGAATGACAATTTCGCCTGCGGCGGCGTGCGGCTTCGGCCGCTCCACGATGCGGAGCACATCGGGGCCGCCATACGCTGAAATTTCAATCGCCTGCATTCCTCCTTACCTTGGCATAGACTATTTCTACAGCGTGATCCAGACGATTACCATCGAACGCGAATACGGCAGCGGGGCGGCCGCCATTGCAAAGAAACTGTCCGCTAAGCTCGGCTGGCAGCTTTGGGACGAAAAGCTGACCGCGGAGATTGCCAAGCGGCTGAAATGTGACGTGCGCAGCGTCGAACAACGAGAGGAGCGCCCGGATTCGACCTTCTACCGCTTGATGAAGATCTTCATGCGGGGCAGTTATGAGGAAAATTTCTCAGGAGCCGGCACTGAGTTGCTCGATTCCGAGAATTTATTCAAACTGTTCGGCTCGGTGGTCGAAGAACTCGCCGGGCGCGGCCCTTGCGTCATTGTCGGCCGCGCTTCCCCCTGGACTTTGCGCGACCGCACCGACACCCTGCGGCTCTTTATTTTCGCCTCGCCTGAAGAGAAAATGCGCCGCCTCCGCGAAGCTGGCAAATCGGAAAGCGAAGCTGAAGCTTCGCTCGGGCAAGTTGATCGGGACCGGGCTGCTTTCGTCAGGAAGTATTACGGCAAAGACTGGCCCCTTCGCGAACTCTATCACCTGATGATCAATTCCGTGATCGGCGATGAGGCCGTAATCGAAATAGCGCTTCGCCAAATGGAAATACTGAACGCGAAACGCTAATCCGTTATTGCGGATTCGGCGTTCCCCTGTTGCCTTTTTCTTTCAGGTCTTCTTCGACCGTCTCCAGATCCCCTTCGGCTTGCGAAGGGAACGGCTTCTCTGCCTCCGCCAGATCTCTGTCCGGCTGATCTTTTTCCAGTCGATCGGGCTTGTTTTCGGAATCACTCATACCTTGTAGAACACGAGCATTCGCCCGAGGTTTCACTCTGTTCCCAAGCGAAACACGGTGGTTGCCTCGAACTCGCTGCCCGCTCGCAACTCGGTGCTCGGAAATTCGGGGTGATTCGGCGAGTCCGGAAAATGCTGCGTCTCGAAACACATCCCCGTGCGGAAGCCATACGTGCAGCCCTTTCCTGAAACCGAACCATCCAGGTGATTGCCAGTATAGAACTGCACGCCCGGCTGTGTGGTCAACACTTCGAGCACTCTTCCCGAGTGGGGATCAAACGCTTTTGCCGCCGTATTCAGTTCCTGTCCATTGCTATTTAGGACAAAGTTGTGATCATACCCGGCGCCGAACTGCAACTGCTCGCCGCCATCATTGATTCTCGAACCGACGACCGCGGGCTGCCGAAAATCGAACGGTGTGCCGGCGACCGGGCGGAATTCGCCAGTAGGAATCAAATCCGAATTCACAGGGGTGAAGCGGTCTGCATGAATCGTTACCACGCTATTTAGGATGTTGCCCGAACCGACGCCCGACAGATCGAAATAGGAATGATTCGTCAGGTTCAGAATCGTAATACTGTCGGTAGTGGCGCGGTATTCGATGCGCAACTCGTTCGCCGCGAGTGAGCGTGTATGTCGCATGCACGTCAAGCGCGCCTGGATATCCTTCTTCTCCCGCCTGGCTGAAATAATGCAGTCCCAGAGAGGGATCCGGGCCAGAACCTTCTTCGCCTCGCCAAACGACTTTATCGAATCCCTTTATCCCGCCGTGAAGGGCATTGTCGCCGTTATTGCAGACGAGCGAATACTCTTTACCGCCGAGCGAGAATCTCCCGTGAGCGATGCGATTTGCATAGCGGCCGACCAAAGCTCCGAAATACGGATTCGGCCCAAGATAGCCGGCGAGATCATTGAAGCCGAGCACGATATCCGCAAAGCGTCCGGCGCGGTCTGGCGTTTTCAGACTCACCAACCGTCCGCCATAGGTAGTGATCTGTGCCGTGACGCCGCTCGCATTGCACAGCGTGAACAAATAGACGTCCTCGCCCGCTTTCGTTTTTCCCCAGTGCTCTCTTGTCAGCGCGCTCATGTATCTTATGAATTCCTACCCGAGATAAACGTAGCAAATCACGCATGCCGCTATACTCCGCCACAATTTTTCTGAGCGCGTTTCTGCTATTTTTGCTCGAGCCGCTGATTGCCCGGCGCATATTGCCGTGGTTCGGCGGTTCGGCCGCGGTCTGGTCCACGTGCCTGGTGTTTTACCAGACGGCGCTACTCGCCGGGTATCTCTATGCGCGTCTGCTCATGCGTTTGGCGCGCTCGCGGCAGGCGATCATCCATCTCGCGGTGCTTGCGGTCTCACTGCCCTTACTTCCGATCGGTCCGGGCGAGCGATGGAGAACCGCTTCGGCGGCGCATCCGGCTTGGCTGATCTTTGCCATGCTGTCGGTCTCGATCGGGCTACCGTTCGCTGTTTTGTCGGCCACGAGTCCACTCCTGCAGGCGTGGCTCTCGAGGAACGAACAGCGAAACCCCTACTGGCTGTTCGCCGTTTCGAATTTCGCGTCGCTTGCGGCGCTGTTTGCCTATCCGCTCGCAATCGAACCGGCCTTCGGCACGCACGCGCAACGGGTTGGCTGGTCGATGGCCTATGTTCTCTTTGCGGCGCTCTGTGCTGGCGCGGCGTGGTTGAGCCGCCACGATCCTGCTCGATCGATGGCGCGCGGGCCGGAGCCGCCGGAACAGCTGCCTGTGCTAAGGAAGCCGCAATGGTTTCTGCTCGCCGCCTGCGGCTCCATGCTGCTGCTCTCGATAACCAATCACATCGATGAAAATATCGCTGCCGTGCCCCTGCTGTGGGTGCTTCCGCTCGCGATTTACCTCCTAAGCTTTGTGCTCACGTTTGGCGGGTTCCAGATTTACCGTCCTGCGCTCTGGACACGCCTGCTGGCGTTTGCGCTCGGCGTACTCGGGTATGCGATTTACAATATCAACTCCGTCCAAGCACTCCAAATCAGCTTGCCGATTTTCCTGGCTGGGTTGCTAGTTTGCTGTGTATTCTGCCACGGCGAGTTGCACCGGCTAAGGCCCGAGGCCGAACACCTCACGTCGTTTTACCTGGTGATTGCAGCTGGCGGCGCCACGGGAGCAATCTTTGTCGGGCTACTCGCGCCGGTGTTGTTTGACGGCGTCTATGAACTGCCATTGACGCTGGTATTAACCGCGCTGATCGCGCTCGGCCTGTGTTGGGGCAGCCGCGTCTGGGCTCTGCGCTTGCTTTGGGCCGGAGTTACGGCCTGCATGCTGGCTGTAACGGTTGCGAACGTGAAAAATTATCACGAAGATGCCCTCTCGCTGCGCCGCAGTTTCTACGGCTCGCTGCGCGTGGTCCAGACACCGCATATCGGCGCCGACCAGCAGCGGCAATTGTTCCACGGAACGATTGAGCATGGGTCGGAATTCCTGGCGCCTTCGAGACAGCGGCGGCCGACAACGTATTACGGCCCTGAATCCGGCGCAGGCATTTTGTTGCGCGAGTGTTATAGCGCGCCGAAGCGCGTCGGGATCGTGGGATTAGGCGCCGGAACGCTGGCGGCGTACGGACAACCGGGCGATGACTTTCGTTTTTTCGAGATCAATCCGCAGATCGCGGATATTGCCCAAGGGCTTTTCTTCTATTTGCGCGAGAGTCCAGCGCGGCATGAGATTCGCTTAGGCGACGGGCGCTTGTTACTGGAGCAGGATCGATCTCCAGCCTATGACGTCTTAGTGCTGGATGCTTTTTCCGGCGATGCGATTCCGGTGCACCTGTTGACCAGAGAAGCCGTAAGCCTCTACTTGCGCCATTTGAAAAGGGGCGGGACGATTGCCTTTCACGTATCGAACGATTTCGTCGACTTGGCCCCGGTCGTAAAAGCGCTGGCCACCGATGCGGGGTATCAAGCGGTGTTGGTTCACAACCATCGCAACGACGACGCAGGCGTGCTGCCGTCCGACTGGGTTCTCATGACCAACAATCCGGGAGTGCTCGAAAATGCGAGCATCCGGCTGCACCAACAAGTGATTGCCATGCCTGTGCCTGTGCGCGTTTGGACGGATGATTTCAACAGCTTGCTGCCGGTGTTAAAGAGACCGAGAATCGCCGCATTCTGAGCTCCCGGCTTCACTCGCGCGGGATTCGGCTGCTTGCTGCGGCTGAAGATTCTGCGCTTTCCTGGCGGAGCCGGATTGCCTGGATGGCGAGCCGGCATCTCGACGCATAATACTACGATTCCTAAAGGCTTGGCTCACCGGTGCTATCCTCACGGGCGAGAGGCTGTGTGCACGCGGTTCGCGCCATGTATCTTCGCCGGTTAGGCTACGGGCTCATTCTGCTCTCCGGTCTTTACGCGGCCGACCGCCATCTGCCCAAGCCCTTCCGCGAGTATCCGGGCGACGAATATCGCGCCGGGCAAATTGAACTGCCGCCGGATTTTGACCAGAAGGCGGAGATGGTGTTTGCGCGGCTGATGTATCCCTCGATCCCCGATGCGCGCTTCCGCCACGCCGGATGGGATTGGACGAAAGGCCATTCGAGCTGGACCAACGATTACCCGCGCGCGGATCGCCACTTTGTCGAAGCCTTGGGCCGTCTAACCCGCCTCCAGGTTCGTTCGGTAGAACAGCCGGTAAGCATTGACGATCCCGGCGAGCTCTTTAATTACCCATGGCTCTACGCCGTTTTTGTCGGGGAATGGGACATCACGGACCAGGAGGCCGCTACGCTGCGCGAATATCTCGAGCGCGGTGGCTTCCTCATGTGCGACGATTTCTGGGGCAGCGAGGACTGGACGATTTTCGAGCGCAGCATCCGCAAAATTTTCCCGGATCGCCCGGTGGTCGAAATCCCCAACACTGACGCCATATTCCACACCGTCTACGATCTCGATAACCGCTACCAGGTGCCGGGAGAATGGGGCGTTCGCACGGGCGTTCCCTTCCGCAACGATGGGTATGAAGCGCGCTGGCGCGGCGTCTACGACGACAAGGGCCGAGTGATGGTCGCCATCAGTTTCAATTCCGATCTGGGCGATTCCTGGGAGTGGGCGGACGATCCGGAATATCCGGAGCAATATTCCGCCCTCGGTATCAGACTGGGCGTCAATTACATCATCTATTCAATGACACACTAGGAAATCAATGCTGCTCTTTCGCCTTGCCGTTGCCGCTGTTCTGTCCCTGACCGTTCTGTCCGCAGACGACCTGAGCCGCGATAAGCTTTCACTGCTGCGCGATTCGGGCGGTTGGGAATATCTCAGCATGAACGATAGCCAGAATGGGTTTCCCACCCAGCACGTTTGTTTCGACGGCAACCCGCATCCCGGCGTTTGCAGCGGCCTTCTTACCTTCACCGGGAGCGACACCTTTACCCAAACGACTACCATCGATCATCAAGACGTCTCGCGGCACGGCACCTACAAACTGACCGGAAACCAACTGGCATTCTTCGATGAATTCGGCAATCAGGACGGGCCGTATTCGATCGACATCGATCCCGAGAACAAACTGATGTCGCTGGACGCGCCACAGGTCAAGATCCGGCTGCAGCTTTATAAGGAATACAAAAAGAAGCTGGAGGAGAAGAACAAAGCCCGGAAGAAATGAACGCGTGTGACAAGATTGTAAGCCGAAGGAGTTACGCCCTGTTTCGATTTCGTTCCGCCCTCTGGTTGCCGCTGATTGGCGCGGCGCTCTTGTGCCCTCTTATGTCTCAATCGCAAACTTCAGATACAGATCACTTCCTGGTTTATATCGGGATCTACGGTAAAGGTGTCCACGCCTTCCGCCTGGACAATAAGCAGCAATTTCATTCGCTCGGCCTGGTGGGAGAAGTGACCAATCCTTCCTGGATTGGCACAGATCGCGATCACAAATATCTTTTCGCTGTCAGTGAACTTGAAGGCAAGGTGAACGGCGGCGTTGCGAGCTTTGCCATCGATCGCAAGACGGGCAAACTGCGTTCTTTGAATCACGTGGATTCTGCCGGCGAAGCGCCCTGCTACCTTGCGGCGGACGCGACCGGCAAAACTTTGGTGGTCGCCAATTATTCAACAGGCGGCGTTTCATCTTTTCCTATCGAAGCGGATGGCAGCCTGGGCGAGAGAGCTTCGCTCATGACGGCCTCCGGCCACGGCCCGAACAAAGAACGGCAGGAGGGTCCGCACGCGCACGAAGCAGTGATTTCTGCAGATAACCGACGCGTGTATGTGCCGGATTTAGGATTGGATCACATTCGCATCTACCGGCTTGATCCCGCGACGAGCAAACTGACGCCGAACGATCCGCCTTTCGTCCAAGGAGAACCGGGCCTTGGACCACGTCACATCGTCTTTGATCATGATGAGAAATATGCGTATTTAATCAATGAGATCAAACCGGTGCTCTCGGTATATCGGCGCGACCCTTCGAATGGCAATTTGGAACTAGTGGAAAACGTGCCGACGCTGCCTGAGAATTTCAGCAAAGAGAATACGGGCGCTGAAGTTCGGATTGACCGGGCAGGGAAGTTCGTCTACGCCTCGAACCGGGGCGCGAACACGATTCAGGTTTTCGCCATCGATTCCGCGACAGGCAAAGTAAAACCGATCCAGAGCGTATCGACCGAGGGGGACGGGCCGCGCGGATTCAATCTTGATCCCACTGGCCGATTACTGCTGGTTGGGAATCAGAAATCCAATAAGCTGGTAGTCTTCAAAGTCGACAGCAGCAGCGGCAAGTTGACGCCTACCGGTCAGACATTTGAGGTTCCGTCGCCAGTCGACGTGCTCTTCATACCGGGAGCCTGACGCCAGCCGCCCAGTTCCGTTTCTAACGCCTGGCAAACTGCCAGGGCGGTCATATCTTGCCAAGGCCTCGCGACCACCTGCACATTCACGGGAAGGCCCGCGTGCTCGCCGCAACGTACGGTTGCGGCCGGCAGTCCGGCGACGCTCCAAGCCATCGTGTAACTAAATCCGCGAAAGTTTTCTTCTTCGGCGGACTTGCCGTGTTCGAGCGCAGGCTGCGTGTACACCGGGCAGAGCACGATGTCGTATGCGCCGAAAAATTGGGCCAGATTGCGCTTGTATTGGTCCCACTGCGCCCAGCGCTGCGCCAGATCGTTTGCGGTTCCTTCGTGCGGGCGCATATTAGAAACGAAGGCGGCATGCAGCGGGTGCACTTGAGCGCTGCCCGCTTCTGCCAGATAGGCATCAATGCCTTTCGCTCCATCCGCGCCGAGCAACGCCAATTCCAATTCGTAAGCCTGCTCCACGCCGGGCGGCCTGCGCTCCTCGACGTGTGCTCCGAGCGCACCTAATATCCGAGCGCTCAGCCGCACCGTTTGTTCCACCGCCGGACTGCACTTCGCAAATCCGTTATTCGTGAAAAACGCGACGCGCAAACCACGCATGAGAGCGGGTTCGAGCAGTGCCACGGGCGGGCAACCGACATCCTTGCCGTCGGGGCTGGCGAGCAACTCCATGGCAAGCGCCAGATCCTCAACATGACGCGCCATCGGCCCAATCTGCCAGAGCGCGGCGATCCACCCGCCGGCAGGAGGCACGTGGCCGGTGCGCGGCAATCTTCCCTGGGTTGGCTTCAAACTGGCGATTCCGCAGAAGGCCGCGGGCAAACGCACACTGCCGAGCGCGTCGCTGCCCAACCCGAGGGGTGAACCGCAGGCCGCAATCAAAGCCGATTCGCCGCCGCTGCTGCCGCCCGGCGTCCGTTTAAGATCGTACGGGTTATTTGTCCGCCCGTAAATGAGGTTGTCGGTCTCAAACGAAAACAGCAGATCCGGCAGGTTCGTCTTGGCAATCGGAATCGCCCCCGCCGAGCGCAGCCGCGCGACCAGCGTGGCATCGTGTTCGGCTACCGGCGCATTCTTCCGCCCGAGCGTGCCCGCAGTGGTCTTCACGCCCACGACATCGATCGAATCTTTCACCGAGAAGGGAACGCCATGCAGCGCACCGCAATCTTCCCCGCGCGCCAATTTTGCATCCGCCGCTTTAGCCGCGGTCAATGCGGGTCCGGCTAAGACCTCGACGGCCGCGTTCAACTGGGGGTTGATTTGTTCGATCTGCGCAAGCTGGGTAGTGATCAGTTCAAACGACGAAATCTTCCGCTGGCGCACGAGCGCCGCCAGTTGTACCGCGCTGAGTTCAAGCAAGTTCTAAATTTAGCAATCGCTCTAGAATTACCTGGCCGCGCCCGGAGTGGTTTTCGGTTCAAGCTTCAAAAGAGCTCTCAACCGGCGTATCAGGTTCGTGTGGCCGAACGGCTTCAGGATGTAATCCGCGACGCCAAGATCGGCGCTCTGCTTGACATCGGCGAGATCCGACGATGCGGTCAGGAGCACAGCAACCAAACCACGAGTTCCCGGATCCCCTCGCAATCGCCGCACCACCTCGATGCCACTGAGCATAGGCATCCTTACATCGAGCAGGACGAGATCCGGAAGCAGTTTTCGAGCGGCCTCAAGCGCGGCTTTACCGTCGCCTACGAAATGCGCTTCCACATCGAAGCTGCGGAGCAATCCCTGTAAGTAAATGATGATATCGGGGTCATCGTCGGCCACCAAAACGCATGGTTTTCGGGATCTTTGAGCCTCTGCGCAGCGGTCGCTTTTCCCCCCGGTAAGCCGGTATAAACGAAAGACCAGCTCATTCGCGACAAAGGGCCGAAAGATCAGGTCGTCCGCAAAGCTCTGCAAAACCAGGTGCTCTCGAATGACGGTCGCGGCGCCGGCGAGCAGCAAAGGCCGAGTGTTCTTACGCAGCCCTTCCGGCCGCAGCCAGTCCTGTTCGCCGGCCCCGTTCGGAGTTTCATCGCCTATGTCCAGCACCAAAGCGTCATAGCGCGCCAATTCCGGCGAACCCGGAGCCAGTGCGCTCGCCTCCGTGCCGGTAAACGAGGCCTGTGCCAGCTTTAGCGCATCAACCACCGCTGCGTCTATCTCAGAACGCGAAACGAACCCGATCCTCTTGTCTTGCAGCAGTTCCGCAATCATTTGTTCACTGAAATTAAATCACCGCGAGGGGCTGTAGCTTTTCGAGAAACGCCTCGAGACTTGTCAACTGATTGCCAAGCTCTTCCTTGTTGTTTATTTTCGCGGCCTGCTCGAGGGCGGCACCCATGGCTGTGAGCTGCGGAAAGCCATACATCGCTCCGCTCCCCTTCATGTTGTGCCCAAGCGCTGCGAGCCGCACAAAATCGGAATCCGCAAGGCTCGCGAACATCTCGGGCACTTCTTTTCTGCGAGCTTCGAGGTAGCCGGGCACGATCTCCTCCATCCCAGGCGGTATGCCGATACTCATCGACTGTGGGGCCGCATGCTGCCCATAATCGGCGATCACTTCAAGCAGCTTATCCTTCGCAATGGGCTTGCTCAGGTGATCGTCGCATCCCGCCACACGGCTCATTGCCACATCCTCAGGGCGCGCATTGGCCGTGAGGGCAAGAATTGGCGTCGGAACTATGCCCCGCTCGCGCTCGATGGCTCGAATTGCGCGTGTTGCTGTCAACCCATCCATCACGGGCATTTGCATGTCCATCAGAATCAAATCGAATTCCATGCTGTCGAAGAGGTCCAGGGCGGCTTTTCCGTTTTCTGCGAATTCCAACCGGTGCGGACTCCCTTTCAGGAACAACTGAATCACCAGGCGGTTATCCAGCGAATCGTCGGCAACCAGGATTCGTAATGGCGCAACTTGCTGGGCCGGGCGGTTGACAGAGGCTCCGGGCGGCATTTCTCTGTTTTCCTGGAGTTGCATCGCATCACAAATCAAACGCAGCAAATCGGCGCGTCTGACGGGCTTAACCGCAAAGCCCGCCAGCCCGGCTACGGCGCGGCGCACGCTATCACCCGGCTGCGCGTCGGATGTCAACATCACGACCGGAACGTTGGGTGCAACGGACCTGATCCTCTTCGCGGTCTCGAAGCCGTCCATACCGGGCATGCAACTGTCGACAAGGGCCAGCGAATACGGCTGTTCGCCGGCATCGGCTAAGCTGGCAAGCGCGTCCTGAGGCCGGGAGAATTCGTGACTCTCCAATCCCCATGCCTGTAGCGTCTCGCGCAGAATGAAGCGGTTGGTAGCGTTGTCGTCGACCACCAGCACGCGGCGGCCGTCCAGTCCATGCATGTCCAGGGAAGTTTGCGGCTCGCTTTGCATTCCTATCCCAAACCGGGCGTTGAAGCGGAATCGACTCCCCTGTCCCACCTTGCTCGTCGCGGTGAGGAGTCCGCCCATGCGCTCAACCAGCCGCCGACTAATTCCAAGTCCAAGCCCCGTGCCGCCGTATTTTCTGGTAATCGACGAGTCGGCTTGGGTGAAGTCCTCGAAAATCGATTCCAGCTTCTCGGGTGGAATCCCGACCCCCGTGTCCGAAACGGCAAACTCGATCTCGCCTGATTCGCCCGCCTCGGAATTCTGAACCGTTAACACGATCTCTCCCGAATCGGTAAACTTAACGGCATTTCCAAGGAGATTGATCAATATCTGCCGTAATCGACTAGGATCGCCCACCAATATTCCGGGAACTCCTGGAGAGAGGCGGCAGAATAAATGAAGTCCCTTTCCGCGCGCCTTCACGGCGGTTAACTCGATCGCCTGATCGACAACTTCCTCGAGATTGAAGTCCACCTGCTCCAGTTCGAGGTGGCCCGCTTCGATCTTTGATAAATCCAGAATGTCGTTAATCAGAAGAAGTAGATTGGAACCGGCGCGCCGGAACAATTCCACGCACTCCATCTGTTCCGGGTCGAGCTTCGTTTCCCACAAGATATCGGCCAGGCCGACGATTGCGTTCATCGGCGTGCGTATCTCGTGGCTCATTGTGGCCAGAAAGTCGCTTTTGGCCGAGTTGGCTTCCTGCGCGCGCCGGGTCTGTTCGGCCAGCTTTTCATTGTTCAACTGAAGCTCGTGTTCGATGGCTTTGCGCGCGGTGATATCGCTCGCGACGCCCAAGGTGCCCACGCGGCGGCCGAGCGTATCGAGCATCGGCGCCACCGCGAGATTCACACTCAAAACAGTTCCATCGCGCCGGACATAGATGCCCTCTCTGGTGTAGGGTTCAACTGGCAACAGCGACGCAGCATAAATCTCGTCCAGATCCACCGTGCGTCCAGCGTTCTCTGAGAGTAACGCTGCGCGGCGCTTCTGATCCTCTAATCCGTGGAACAGGCTGGGCGTGCATTTGCCGACCACTTCGGCTGCGGAATACTGCAGCATGAGCTCTGCGCCTTTGCTGAAGAGCTGAATGATGCCGTCGAGATCGAGCGCAACGATGGCGACTTCAGTTGCTGAATCGAGAACGCTCTGGAGGCGCGCACGGGTATAAGAGAGTTCATCGTTGGTACCCCGGAGTTCGATGGTACGTTCCAGTACACGCCTTTCCAGATCTTCATTGAGTGATCGAACCTGGGCCTCCGCGGCTTTTGCCTGTTGGGCCGCCCGGGATCGTGCCAGATCGAGCCGGTTGAGGTACGCGGCGCTGTTCCAGATCAGAAAGCCGAAGGACACAATGTTCGCAGAGGCAAATAGCGCCAATCCGAACGCGGTGTCGTACAGGCCGCTGAGTTGGCCTTCCCAGCGCAGGTATCCCAACGTAGACGGAACCAGGAAGGCCGCCGGCAGCAGGCGTCGCGCCAAAACGCCGCCGGGCGCGGACGACGACACCGCTGCCATAAGGCCGCAGTCAGCGCGGCAGAACAGCACCGCCAGGCTAAGCAACACCGTACAGACTGCCGTGTGAAACGCCATTGCCGTGTAAGCGGCGACACCATAGAAGTTCTGAATACCGTACAGATAGCCGACCAGGCTGAGGAGGCCCAAAACGCCGGCAGCAATCGCGGAAATCTGCGCTGCCGCCGCAAACCGGACGTGGCGAATCAGCCAGATCGCAGTGCCGAGCAACAGGAATCCGAGGGCAGTCACAAAGGCCATACGGCCCGGGCTCAACGTCGCGATCAGGGCGCCGCTCTCCGCTGAAAAGAGCTGATCAATGTGCAGATCCCAGCCCGTTAGGTACTCGAGCAGGGTGAGCGCGCCGATCGCAACAACCAGGCCGGAAAGGACGCCAGTTAGCGTACTCCTTTTACGGCGTCCGCTAGTCAGCCAGAGCGCGACCGCCGCTGCCAACAGAGCAAGCGCCGCATTGGGCTTCATCGCCACATAGTCAGGCCGCACGGACTTTAATAGCTGGAGGTTGCACGTCCAGCCGATCAGCACCAGGACGCCGACTGCTGCCAGGATCGCGGCAAGGGCTTTGGACGTCACCTCAAAGCCGGAAGCCCACGCGCTCCGGCCGAACTCCTCCACTTCCATCGGCTTGCGGGAACGCGCCCGCACCAGCGCCAATACCAGCATGCCGGCCCCCAATACCAGCGACAAGATCGCCAGCAGGAAGGACCGGGAAACCGTCCAGTACGGAGTGTGCAGAATTGCAATGTCGTCCGGCCCCCGCAACAGGATATGAAACGCTTTCGGATTGCGGTTCTCGTCCGTCTCGACCGCGCAGATGCCGGTCAAACGTACCCTGCTTCCGGGCTCAATCCCGATTTTACGGTCGTAGCTCGTCCCGCTCAGTCCGGCCTGAAACACTGTCTTGCGATCTTTCAGCAGCCAAGCGTAGCCATCGGCCTGCGGTAAGCGTTCAACGACATCCGCCTCCAATTCGACGAGCAATCCGTCGTCCGGGGCGAAGCCAAATCCGTCTTTGATGGCGATGATACTAGCGGCCGCGGTGTGGACAGGGAGAGGGGCCGATCCCCATGTCATGCTCCGGATCACCGCGTTGCGCAGCGCGGGCGAGTACCCGTCCGGTGAAACGAATCCTGCGGCTTCCACACGCGTTCCCGGTTTGAAAATATCTTTCTGCTGAGTCCGAACCAGTACACCTGCCCCGTTCTCCTCCAGGTAAACCGCGCTTCCGGGGATCTGGTGGATCACGATGCCCGTGATTCTGACGCGATGCTCGACAGCAAAAGCCGGATTGAATCCTAAAAGCGTCTGCGGTGAAGATAGTGGAAGGCTGAACGGATCCGCTGCCGGAGCGTCGACCTGAATTTGACTCAGCGCGGGTACGAATAGCCGCAAGCCGATGATTTGCCGCCTATGGTTGAAAACTGTGCCGCAGACTCCCCTCAGGCGCACCTCGCTGTCGACCAGGTAGCCGGGGTCCTGGCGCGGGAAATCCAGCACGTGAACGGCTACTTGTCCGCCGGCCATTTGAAGTTCCAGCAGCAGAATCTGTCGACCCCAGATTTCGCGGAAGCGCGCGGAATGCACTACGCCGTGTAACTCCACCCAACGGCTGTCGAGTTGCCCGCCGGCAAGATCCGCGTAGGTTGATGAACGGGCGCGGGGCGGTTTTCTATTGCCTAGAATAGCGACCTGACCGCTCACGACAACGGGGGCGAAGAGACCTGGGTGAACGGTTCCGGTCACTTCCACTTCATTGCCGACCCGTACGTTCGTTGTCTCCTGGCGGTCGATAGAAATACCGGCAGTCGCGTCCTGCAGAAAGAAAGAGTTCTTCCATCCGGAAAGGGACGTAACCACGCCGCGTAGCATTATTTTCGGCGCGTCCCCCGTCACCTTTGCCGGAAGATTCCGGACTTGGGCGATTGAAGTGACCGCTGCCCCTTGCGGCGAAGGCTGGGGCGCACAGATCGCGGCCACTGCAAGTGATGCAACAAGACTCAGAGTTTTCCCAAGATGCCTGCTGCCAACCCTGAAACGCGCACACATGACCTTCTTCCATATCGTGAGGCTTTCGGCGGTCTTAGAGGCCGATTCCCAGCGAACTCCGCTGACGGATTGCTGAGACAACGCCTGTGATAATCGTCGACACACATGGTTGCGCCTGCGACTCTACCGTTCCTGCTTTGGACTGCGCTCGGCAAACTCGAGCAAGAGTATATCCACGCCGGGGCCGGACGGGATCGCAGGCCGACGCTGGACCTCTGGGCAAACCTGCTGCGAGCCCTCGATGCGGCGGGGGTCAATTCCCGAGAGTTGCCGGCGATCTTGCGGTTATCGAAGCGGGCTGTGCGATCGAGGATTGCCGAGGCGGTCCGAAAAGGCTGGGTCGAGCAGCAGAAATCCGGCACTGGTCGGGCGGTAATACGCCTGACTGCGTCGGGCGCCGAGGTCTCGGCGAGATGGGAGGCGCTGCAAACCGCGGCCGAAAAACGTTGGCGAGTGCAGGCTGGCGTGGACCTAAGCCGCGCGCTCAGGGCGTCTCTCGAGATCGTTGTTGCGGCCCTGCCCCTGGAGCATCCGCATTACCCCGCCAGTTATGGCGCGGCGGACGCAAGCATCACCGGTGGCGGCGGACAGGACTGGAAAGCCGTCCAGCGCGGGAGTGGCGATACGGTTTCGCATCTTCCCCTCTCGGCCTTACTCTCACAAGTACTCGTCGCATTCGCTATGGATTACGAACGGAAATCGCCGGTTGCGCTCTCACTCAGCACGGCCGTGATGCAACGCATTTCTCCCGAAGGACGCCGCCTTGAGGGGCTCGGCCAAGCTGCCGGAGTGTCGGCGCTGGTCCGTCACGGCTTCATTCGTGTGAGCGGCAGCAAGGGCAGTGAGATCGTATTCCTAACTCCCAAAGGTTTGGCGGCCAATGAGGCGTACGAGGAACGCATTCAGGGCGTGGAAACGGAGTGGCGCACACGCTTCGGCGAAGCGCAGGTGTTTGCGCTGCGCAGAGCTTTGGAGGAGGTGGCGGCCCCGCGGATTTCATCTCTTACACTGGTAACCAAGCCTCAACGCTCATCTAACACATGAACTCGACCAGGGTTGCCGGCCTTGCCGCCGTGCTGTGCTCGTTTTTTCTCCTTTCCGCGGATTCGCCGCAATCGACAACCGATCGGCTCTGGGAGTACCGCAATCTCGGCAAAGCTTTCTACGAAAACCCGGACACCCACCTGCAGGCCATCGAAGAACTGAAGAAGGCGCTGGATCTGAAGCCCGATTCCGTTCGCGAGCAAATCAATTACGCGCTCGCATTACTGCGCGGCGGCCAAACCGACCAGGGGGTTGCCGAGCTTCTTAAAGTGCAAAAAACGGATCCGAGTCTGCCGTATACCTGGTTCAATCTCGGAATCGCTTACAAACGGGCCGGCGATTATGAGAACGCCATCGAGCAGTTCCGGAGAATGGTCAAGCTTGTGCCCGACGAACCGGCTGGCCACTACAACTTGGGAGCCGTTTTCCGCTCCCAGGGCAATCTGCAAGCCGCTCTCCCGGAGTTTGTGGAAGCCGCAAAGCTGAATCCCAGCCTCGCCGGCCCGCATTTCCAGCTTTTCGGCATCTATCAGCGGCTGGGCAACAAGGAATCCGCCGCCCGGGAGCGCGCCTTATTCGAATCCGCTAAGAAGCGGCAGGAAGGAGCAGCGGTTCCAGAAGACATGGAGTGGTGCTTTTACGCTGAACTCTATGATCCGCCTGAAGCCCGTCCGTCCGCCGCACCGCAGAGCACAAAATACGACGATCACTTATTGAGCCAAGGATGGCCGCAGGCCTCGTCGCGCCTGATCCCGCTCGATCTCGATGGCTCCGGCGAAGCCGATTTGCTCGCCTGGTCGCCCGATCGGATCGCACTGTACCGGCATGGTGCAACCGAAGCGAAATCGACGGGCCTTGACGGCCTGAAGGGCATCGTAGACGTGGCAGTGGGGGATTTTGATAACGACGGTCTACCTGACTTATGCGTGCTGACGAAAACCGGCGCGCAGCTTTTCCGTAATACTCACGGGGCGTTCGTCAAGGCGCAGGAGATCCCGTTCTCCGGGGCGACAAAAGCCCTCTGGCTCGACTACGATCACGATTACGACCTTGATCTTCTACTTTTCGGGCCCGCTTCTGCCGTGATACGCAATGACGGCGCCGGAAAATTCGAAATCCGGCCGCCTGAGACCTTTCCATTCGTGAAGGGACAAGCCCTCGACGCGGTGGTTTTCGCTTTGCGCGGCGATACCGCTGCCCGCGACGTCGCGGTTACGTATGCGGATCGTTCCGGCGTGATCTACCAGGACCAACTGAACGGTAAATTCGAAGCGCGCGAGTTTCCGCTGCTTCCCGCAAATGCCAATCGCCTGGAAACCCGCGATCTCAACCACGACGGGCTTCTCGATCTGGTCAGCTACTCGCCCGCGCCGCGCGCGTTGCTCAACACTGCCGTCAATGAAGACCTCCCGGCTACGTTCCGGCTGGCCGCAAATCCGCAGCTTCCAAAATCCCCCGTGCACGCCGATTTCAATGGAGACCAGCGCGAAGATTATGCGGTTATAACCAGTGGCGGCTATTTGCACGTCTATACCAACGCGTCGCCCTCCGACCGCTGGGCTTCGATCCAAATCCGGGGCGTCAAGAATCTCAAGCAAGCCGCGGGAGCCATTGTCGAAACCAAGTCTGGCCCTTATTACGACAAGCACGTCTATCAAGGCGTGCCGCTCTCGTTCGCGATCGACGGGCGCGCCGATCTCGACACGGTCCGGATCACCTGGCCGAACGGACTCATCCAGAATGAGCCGCATCAAAAGCCGAACGGTTTATTAAAGATTGAAGAAGCGCAGCGTCTGTCCGGCTCCTGCCCGATGATCTTTGCCTGGAACGGCAGGACATTTCAGTTCATTACCGACGTGCTCGGGGTGGCGCCGCTCGGGGCCAGTTCGGGCGACGGGCATTACTTCCCGGTAAATCACGATGAATACATCCAGATCCCCGGTACGGCCCTTCAGCCGGTCAGCGGCAAATATCAAATCCATATCACGGAGGAGCTGCACGAAGTCTCCTATCTCGACCAGGTGCGTCTCATCGCGGTCGATCACCCGCGCGGTCTGAACATTTACACTAACGACAAATTCAAATCGCCGCCGTATCCCGAATTTCGCCTGTTCGGATCCAAAACGAAAAGTTATCCGGTGAAGGCCGTGGGTTCTTATGGTGAAGACGTCACCGCTCGCCTGCTCCGGCAGGACCAGAGATATCCCGAGGACTTCTCGCACAACAGCGCGGGGGTTGCGGACCTGCACACTTTAGACCTGGATTTCGGCAAAACTGCTGCCCGTGGGAACCACGCCGCGTTGATTTTGAATGGCTGGGTCGATTGGGCGGATGGCAGTACGTTCCTGGGGGCCTCGCAAAACGGGCGCGGGCTGGTCTTCCCGTATCTGCAAGTGAAAGATAAAGCCGGACACTGGAAGACCGTGATTCAAGACATGGGCATTCCGTCGGGAAAACCAAAAACGATCGCGGTCGATCTCACCGGGAAATTTCTCTCCGCTTCGCGCGAAGTTCGCATCGTGACGAATCTATGCGTGTATTGGGACGAAGCGTTTCTGATTGACGATGCCGCGGCGCCGCAGGTCCGCTTAACCGGACTCGATGCGGTAAGCGCCGATCTCCATTTTCGCGGCTTTTCGAAAGTGGTGATCGACCCGGCGCGCCAGCAGCCCGAGCGATTCTTATATGATCAGGTGCGTGCCGTCTCAAATTGGAATCCCACGCCCGGCCGTTACACGCGCTATGGCGACGTGCGTCCGCTCGTTACAAAAGTCGACGACGAACTGATAATCATGGGTTCCGGGGACGAACTAAAGCTCGAATTTGCTGCGTCAGCGCTGCCGCCGCTGGCGGACGGGTGGTCGCGCGACTTTATGTTGCGTGTGGACGGTTGGGCCAAAGATGCCGATGCCAATACCGCTTTCAGTTCCAGCGTTCTGCCTCTCCCGTTTCATGCCATGAGCGCCTATCCTTATGCCAAGAATGAAGCTTTTCCGCAAGATGCCGCACACCAGGAGTACGTGCAGGAGTACCTGACGCGTCCGGCTTTGCACTTGATCCGGCCGCTCGCGCCGAACGTGGTGGGTGAGTAACGCGTGCTTTTTCGACCGCTTCTCGCAATGGCGGCGCTCGCGATGACTGCGCCCCCGGCCCAACCTCAGCAGACTGCCCGCCAGATTGTCGAACAAATCCAGCACCAGACCGGTGTCTCTTTGCCGCCCACGACTGTCGATACTTTCAAAGCGGGCGATCCCGATACCCCCGTTAAGGGCATCGCTGTCACCATGATGGCGACCTACGACGTGCTCGAGCGCGCTGCTAAGCACGGCGACAATTTCGTTATCACTCACGAGCCCACCTTCTACAACCATCGCGATCAGATCGCCGATCTTGAGAAACAGCAGGACGCCGTGCTTGCCGAGAAGCGCGCGTTTATCCAGAAACACAAGCTGGTCATCTGGAGATTTCACGATGGCTGGCACGCCCGGACTCCTGACGGAATCCGGCTCGGTATGGCCAAGGCGCTCGGCTGGGAGAAATTCGAGAATGCGAATCGACCTGCCGAGTTCTCCATTCCGGCAACTAGCCTGAATGCGCTCGCATTGGAGATTGAACACAAGTTGCACAGTAAAGTGCTTCGAGTAGTAGGGAATGGGGACTTGCAGGTTAAACAGGTCGCCATGCTTCCCGGCGCGGCCGGTTCCACCAGGCAGATCCAAATGCTCGAACGGCCCGAGGTGCAGGCGCTGGTTATCGGCGAAACTCCCGAATGGGAGACGGTCGAATATGCGGCGGATGCCGCCAGCCAGGGACGCTCAAAAGCTTTGTTGATTTTGGGGCATGTTCAATCGGAACAAGCAGGAATGGACGAATGTGCACGCTGGCTGCGCGGGTTTGTCAAGGGAATTCGCATCGATTTTATACCCGCGCGCGAGCCGTTTTGGTTGCCGGGTTCTCCGGCACGAGTTGCAGACAGGTAAAAGTGCTATCCCATTCTGGTTAAGTGGGTTAGCTGTGTTACGCAGGGGCTTGAAAACCTGGCGAAATTGGTACCGTACTGGTACAAATACCTATATCACATCCTCGGTGAATCCCGGTATGATGCTCACAGACGCAATTGTCCCTATACTTGCGCGTTTGAGTGTTTAGATAAATAGTTGGAGGTTTTCTATGATTTTTAAAAATGCCAGTAGAGTAGTTGGAGCTCTGGCAACTTTGGCTCTTTTTGGCGGCGCAGCATCGGCCGCTTCGGTCGGTGCTGGAACGTTTAACCTTTCCGGCACAATCTTCATTCAGGAGTACTCGTTTCTGTTCGGCTACCATTCGGCTCCGACAGCGACTTCGGCAGACCAAATGACTGCCGTGGTACTTCCCACAACCGGTGCTTTCAGCGCCTTGGGTGCGGGCGACGTGGAGGGTATTAAGAACATTTTGACTCCGGCGAACGGCGGTACCTTTGGACCTGGTCCGGTGACTCCCGGAACACCCTTTGTTCTTCCTCAGTTCCTGACACTGAATACGATCGGTGTAGATGCGGACCTCACGGGATTGGCCGTGAACAATGCATTACCGATCTGTCCGACCAGCGGCTCAGTCGCGAACGGATTCAGCTGTACTGCTCAGTCCGGTTCACCAATCGTTCTTTTACAGGGAGCACAGGGCGTAAGCGCGACTTTAAATCTGACCGGTGATGCGTATTTCGCTTCGTCGCCGTCTCAGACAACTTCTCTCACGGGTCACTTCAACGCTGCTTTTCCTGACACCACAATTCCGGCGCTTTTGACTCTGTTCGGGACGCAGGGTTACATTGTAACTGGTTATCAGGCGGCCTTTACCACATCGCCGACGCCGACTGTTCCGGAACCGGCTTCCATCGCACTTCTCGGAGCTGGATTATTCGGGCTTGGTTTGCTCGGCAAAAAGAAGCTGGTTAAGTAACAACAACACTAATAAGAATCAGTTAAAAAGCGGGGGCCTTCGGGCCCCCGCTTTTTTGGCTTTCATGTAAAAGGAGTGATTCTTAATCCCAACGCCCTGGGCGATCGAGTTTACGGGTACTTTTACTGCAGAGATGCGCTATAGCGCTGGGTGGCAGCTGGGAAATAGGTTGGGGCAGAGATCCCGGCGGGCATCTTTATGCTCTCGCCACTTTCGATCGGGCACAAGATCTGAGTGCGGCGTAGTTCCGCTTTCATTTCTTCTAATTTCACCTGATACCGCGGTTGCAGACTGGCCGTGTCGAACTGAAGCAGCTCGATAAAGCAATCGAACATCGGTTCGTAGTATGGTTCGAACCCGGCGAAGGGTTTACCGCCGAGGCGGCGCAAGATCAGCGAGGCATGATGCCGCGTGCTGGCAGTGGTGATGCAGATCCCCGCTCCCAACCATTCAGCCAGGGCGAAACCCATCAGAGCGATATTCACGGCGGCCGTCGAGCAGCGGGCTTTCTCGCTGAGGGCCCAGGCGCTTGCTTCTCCGTAATGCATTCCGAGCCGTCTCGCGCCCGTCACTTGCTTTTCGAAGGTCGTCCGGAAGATTGGCCCGGTTTCGGGGGAAAGGGCTACTGCCGCTTTGCTACAGATCAGATCGTCGAAGGCAAAGATCGGGCGGTAGCGGGCACAGCCTACCACGCCGTGCTCCGCATCCTCGAGAAGGATATGCCAGCTTTCAGCGTCCAGCTTGTGCCAGTGCCTTCCGTCCGGTAGCAAGGTTGCGGCTATACCGGCGTATTCCCGGTAGACAGAGCCGCGAAGCTTTTGTAAGTCGAACATCAGCTTCGAATGCTGGTCCGAACTTGAGACATCGTGCGTCAGCGTCTTCGGAGTCTCGATCCGGGAGGGCGCAAGAATTCTAAATCGAAACCGGCCGGATTGGCAGCCGTTCTCTGCGTTTGCGTACATGATATCCCCACTTCGTCATTTCGTCGACCGTACTTTAGACCGCCACAGTTCACCACCCATGCCCTGCGGCGCTCCGACCAACAGACTATTCCGAGGTGCCGGAATATAACTGGCACAAAGAAATATGTATTTCTTACATTGTTAGCGGATTTTAACGCTTGTGACAAGAGGGTAATTTGATTTTTTTTATCGCAGCATCATCTTCTATAATCTTTGCTAATCCAAAAGTCCTGTCTTTGCAGCATAGATGCCCATTTCAGGACCAGAAAACGCGTGTCGAAGTTCCGGACGTCCTGCTTGCGGTCTTTGGGCGGCCAAGTGTTCCGGCTCGACGATCCTATGCGAAAAGATGGTAAATATTTCACGATCTGCTTTCGTTCTATGACAAAGTGTTACGCAAAATCTGAAGTTCTCAACGACTATTTGAGAAGGCGTTCAAAGAAGTGTCTGGAACCGAATAAGCCTTGTAGTAGGTGCAGAGCTCATCTTCCTTATCTCCCGGGTGCATAGCATTTTCGCCCCTTTTACGGCCCGGCCTGTGCGATCTTGAAATATAGTGTGAAGAATTCAATCTCTCCCAATGCACCTGTTATTCGGACCTGTCACCGGCAAAAATTACCGTATTAGCCCCGAATTGCACCGGGTAGGACCTCACTCCGTGACTTCCGCCGCGCGTTACCGTTCTTCACACGCTTACTGCATGACTGTTTCCGCTGAACGCAAAACCACAATCAAACGTTCGCTCGACGAAGCTCTCGCGCCGCGCCTAGCCGTCGAGCGCTATTTTGCGGAAGTCGGCCACACCTACCGCCACGGCCCGCTCTACCGAAAGTTTGAACATCATGTCACGCGCCCGTTGTTGAGGGCGGGCCTGAGTGTGGCGGGGCTATATGGACGCGGCTTAAAAAACGCTCTCTCTCCGGTCATCCGGAACCTGTTGATGACCTTTGATACGCTGCCCACCGAGTTGGACGGATTCACGCTGCTGCAGCTTTCGGACTTTCACATCGACGGTGTACCGGGTCTGGCCGAAGCGATGAGCGCCTTGGTGGGTACGTTGCGGCCCGATGTCTGCGTGCTAACGGGGGACTATCGCTTCGAAGATCGTGGCCCGGCCGATGCCGTTTATCCGCTGATGCGGCAGTTAATCGCGAGTATTCGGGCCCGTCATGGCATCTACGGGATTTTGGGCAATCACGATAGTGCCGAGATGGCGTATCGCCTGGAGGAGATGGGCGTACACATGCTTGTCAACGACGCTATCGAGATTCAGGACGCCGGCGCCTCGTTCTGGGTAGCCGGTTTAGACGATCCGTTTGATTACCGCTGCGACGATTTGACGCAGGCTCTTGAATCGGTTCCTCGGGAAGCTTTCACTGTCCTGCTGTCGCATGCTCCGGAACTGTACGAGGAGGCGACCCGAGCCAATATTGACCTCTATCTGTCCGGACACACGCATGGCGGCCAGATCCGGCTCCCGTTTGTGGGCGCGGTGCGCCACAACGCCCGTTGTCCGCGCGAATACACATATGGTCTCTGGCAGCATTCCGGGATGCGCGGGTATACCACTTCGGGCGTCGGCTGCTCGTCGCTTCCGGTCCGCTTTGGCTGTCCCCCTGAAGCGGTCATGATCCACCTGCGATCCGCACGGCGGTCGTAAGGAGCGCGCTTAGAGAGCGGCGGCAAACCGCAGGAATATTTTCAAGTGCTCCCGCGAATGCACCCACTGATCCTCCGGGTGCCATTGCACGGCTAGCACAAACAGGCGATCCGGCCGCTCCAGCGCTTCAACGGTCCCATCCATTGGATCCCGCGCCGAAACCGTTAACCGGCTGCCTGGATTGTGCACCGCCTGATGGTGCCGCGAATTCACCTGCCACTCCGCCGTACCCGCAATCCGGCCCAGTAGACTTTCCGGCTCAATTGCCACCGGGTGAGCCGCCAGTCCTTTATCGTCGCTTTGGAAATTGTGCCGCGCTGATCCCAGATGCTGAATCAGGTCTCCCCCGTGATACACATTGAGCAATTGCAATCCCCGGCAAATCGCGAGCACGGGCAGATCCCGTTCGAGCGCTTGCTCAATGAGTTCCATTTCGATCCGGTCCCGGTCCTCATCGGGTGGATTCGTTTGGTCGTGTGGAACAGCGCCGTATAGCTTGGGATTCACATCCGTTCCGCCCGTCAGTAACAGCCCTGCGGCGCTGTCCAGTACGATGGGCTGCGATACGTCGGCGGGAACCGGCTCGATTCCCGCTGCCGCAGCCGCTTCCAAATAAGGATTCACCTTCTTTGCATTTCGGAATGGAACGATCACGGTTTTGGCCATGGCGTCTACTCTTTTTATCGCACTTGGCCAGCCAATGTCGCTAGCATGAAACGTGCGGTATCGGTCCCTTCAGGTGTTGTGCCTGCTTGCCGGTTGCTGCCTGGCCGCTCCACGCACCGCCTGGCAGGACATGCGCAAGCAGATTGAGACTGTGCTGCACATCGATCCCGCTCTTCCGAATCTACAGTCCAAGTTTTACGGCAGCTTTACGGTTGCACCCGGCGTGTCCGCCGACCGCGTGTCCTATGCGACCGCCTACAGCCTGCGCGTTCCCGCCATCGTTTATCACGAGTCCGGGCCTACCATCACCAAACATCCAGGTATCGTCATCGTCAACGGCCATCGCACGGACAAATCTACCTGGTATTCCTATTGGGCCGGAATTCTCTATGCGCGCGCCGGCGCGGTCGTCGTGACGTACGACCAGATCGGGGAATTCGAACGCAACCGCGACCGCCTCTCGCAAACCGCGCAGCACGATACACCGCAGTCGCCCGACGACATGGCCCGCCGCCTCTCCGGACTGATGATCACCGATGCGATGCAGGCCGTGAATTATCTTTCTTCCCGCAACGATGTGGACAAGAAGCGTATCGCCGTGCTCGGTTTTTCCATGGGTTCGTTCATCAGTTCGATCACTTGCGCGCTCGACGCTAGGATTCACGCCTGCGTGCTGGCGGGTGGCGGCGACCTTGATGGCAACGACGGCTACTGGGACAACAGCAACAAAATGTGCCAGGGCATTCCCTACCGCTCGCTCGATTTTCTCGACAATCGCGGAGCTGCGCTTTACGCTCTAAATGCTCTGCGCGGCCCGACCCTCATCATGAACGGTACGGACGACACCGTGGTTGACATTCCAAATCACGAGCAGCCCTGGTTCGATCAGTTGCGCCGAGAGACAATCCAGAAACTCGGGAATTCCAAGAACATATTTGAGACGCAGTTCGTTCCCGGCGGCGGACACCGGCCATATTTCGTCACGAAAAACGGCGCCCTCTGGCTCGAAGAGAAATTACACTTTCCCAACTGGACGAAAAAACAAATCGAAGCCATGCCGGAAACTAAAATCAGCGAGTGGGCGGCCGCGAATCACCTCGCCGGTTTCTCGAGTCACGGCGCTCTGCATAACGACGCCGGGACGGTGGCTCTTGGCAACAACATCCCGGCGGTCCCGCGCGACCAGCTTAAAGCCGTTCCGGAAGCGGTCTGGCAGTCCACAATGGAAGATTACATCTACGAATCCTGGGTCGAGCACGCCCGCAGCGCCATAACTTCCGGCGCGCCGTAGGATGGCAGTTCCCGAAACTAGTGAAACGCAAATCGCTGGTTTCATCTTTGAACCCTCGCAATCTATCGATCTCTAAGGGCAGTCTATATCTAAATTCGTAAGCTGAAGGGCGCGAACAATCTGCGGTTCGAACGCGCGGAGTTACGCCTCTCCGCATGCTACTCTTTAGCTTCTTACTGCGTTATGTCTGATCCGAAATTGCAGGTAATTCCCATTGGCGGCCTAGGCGAATTCGGCATGAATTCCATGGCTTTGCGCTACGGCGACGACATCATCGTCATCGATGCGGGCATGATGTTTCCCGAATCGGAATTGCTCGGCGTCGATATCGTCACGCCCGATTTCAGCTATCTCGAGCAGCACGCCGGGATGGTGCGCGCGCTAGTTCTCACCCACGGCCACGAAGACCACATCGGCGGCATTCCTTTCCTTCTCTCGCAGGTCAATCTTCCCGTTTACGGCACTGAATTCACCTTGGCCTTGGTTGAACGACGCCTTGAAGAGCATGAAATGCTCGACGAAACGACGCTTCACATCGTCAAGCCTGGCGACCGCATTACGCTCGGCCCGTTTCAAATCGAGTTCATTCGGGTAACCCATTCGATCGTCAGCGCGGTTGCCCTCGCCATCACCACACCGCTCGGCGTGGTCATTCATACCGGAGATTTTAAAGTAGACCCCACTCCGACCGACAACGAGCTATTCGACTTGCATACGCTGGCCGACTACGGCAGACGCGGCGTCCTGCTGCTCATGTCCGATTCGACCAATGTCGACCGGCCCGGCTATACCGAAAGCGAGCGGGCAGTAGGCCCTCGCCTCGAAGATCTGTTTGTTCGCAGCGAGCGCCGATTGATCGTCTCCTGCTTCAGTAGTTCCATCCACCGCCTCCAGCAGATTCTTGACCTGGCCGACGAATACGGCCGCAAAGTAGCCTTCCTCGGGCGCAGTATGTTGAACGTCACGGAGATCGCACACAGCCTTGGCCTGCTCTCGATCCCGGATTCAACACTGCTTCGACCGCAAGACATCATGCAGATGGCGCCGGAAAAGGTGGCGGTAGTGGTTTCAGGAACGCAAGGCGAGCCGATGTCAGCGCTTTCGCGTGTGGCAGTCGACAATCACCGCCATCTGTCGCTGCAAAAGGGCGACACGGTGGCGCTCAGCTCCCGCATCATTCCGGGCAATGAAAAGGCCATTTACCGGATGATGAACCACATCGCGCGGCGCGGGGCCGAGCTCGTCTATGGCACGATGAACCCTCCGGTGCACGTCTCCGGACACGCCAGCCAGGAAGAGCTGAGACTCATCTTAAATCTCGTCCGGCCGCGTTACTTTGTGCCGATTCACGGCGAGTATCGCCAGCTCTCGAAACACGCGGCTCTGGCCCAGCATCTTCGCTCGGCTGGCTTGGAAGATACCTTTGTCCTCGAAACTGGCGATACGCTCGAAATCGATCGTTTGGGTGCCCGGCGCGGAGGTAAGATCACGGTCGGGCGCATCTGCATCGACTCCGGCTCGCTCGACGATGTGGTCGAAGACATCATCATTCGCGACCGGCGGCATCTCTCGGAAGACGGCTTCGTTTTGCCAATTATCGCCATAAATAAACACACCGGTAAGAGCGAGGGCCTGCCCGAGATCGTCAGCCGGGGCTTTGTCTCGAGCGAAGGTTCGTCCGTGTTGCAAGAGGCCCGCGGCGTAGTAGCGCGCACACTCGAAAGCTCTACCGCCGAGGAGCGCGGCGATTGGGGCGTGATGCAGGAGAAGATCCGCACCGATCTCAAGCGGTTCCTAAATAAACAAACCCAGCGGCGCCCGTTGATCATGCCCGTCATCCTCGAGGTTTGAGCCCTGGCCGGTTTGCGATAGACTGGTTGTCGTTCTTACCCGGGGAGGGTTCTCGTTTATGAAGAATTTGATGTTTAGCTGTATCCTGGCCGCTTCCGTATTTTCTCTGACTGCCGCGGCCGAGCAGATGACCGGTTATATCTCCGATGCGCACTGTGGCGCCAAGCATCACTCGGTGAGCGCGGCCAACACCAAATGCATAAAAGATATGTGCATCAAAGGCGGGGCGGATCCGGTTCTCGTCGTCGACAAAACCAAAGTGGTGAAGTTTGACGCCGATTCCAAGGAGAAGGCTGTTGCGTTTGCCGGCCAGGATGTATCGATCGACGGCACGATGGACGGCGACATGCTCAAGATCAACACGATCTCCGAAGCCAAGTAGAGCAGGTTTCGGCCTGCATTCATCAATGCACAAACTCGAGGTTCAGCTTGCCCGCTGGACCTCTATATAAAACCGCCATGTTCTTCAGCTTGTGTTTTCCGTTGAGTGGAAAATAGAGCAGGCCGCTGACCTCGTCCGTTGTATCTTTCTGCGGTAGTTCCTTTGCCTTCAGCGCCTGCGAGCAGTGTATCGTTTCCCTTGCTCTTGCTGTCCATCTTCGTTTTGGTCGAAGTGACGGCAGGTTCGCCCGGAGAGCCGCCTACTCCGCCCATCATTCCGCCCAAGCCAAACGTCTGGCCAGTCTTCTTTACCTTGTCTGCGGCTGTACTGACCACCATTGCGCCTTGGCCGGCAAGCTCTTCCGGCTCGAAAGGTTTCGACCGCTCTCCATCGTCATGGGCCAGCAGTATGAAATCATCGGGACTCACGTCGACCGGCTTGTCGGTTTTCGGGGTGACGCGAACCTGTAAGAGAACGATTCCGTCTCCCGGATCGGCGCCCAGCTTCTGCTTCACTTCGTCCGGGTTCATTACCAGGGTCGCTACAATATCAACCTGCTCGTTACTCGCGCTAGTGGTCGGCGAGATCACTTTTTTTGATGCCCACGCCGGCAGAATTGTCAGCCACGACAAAGCCAAAATAAGAGTGAATCGCATCGATTGGTTATACCTTTGAGAAGATGATTTTGACGTGAAGCCGCCCATCCAGATCAAATCGAACCGCCGCGGATGGGTCTCCCTTACAGTATCGCCAACTTTGGAATCGAAGGAGCGCGTAGCAGAAGCATTTCGCACGCAGCTCGATGCGCTCCCGGAAGGCTTGGCCGAGGCTCTGCTGCTTGCTGTGGACGAACTGCTCGGGAATGCCATCGAGCATGGCTGCGGGTTGGACCCCGACCGCCAGGTGGATGTTTCGCTCATCCGGACCGACCGCATTATTTTGATTTACGTACGGGACGACGGGAAAGGGTTTTCGATCGGCGAAGCGGCGCATGCGGCGCTGAACAACCCTCCCGAAAATCCACTGCAGCACACCGAAATGCGCGCCAGGCTAGGCATGCGTCCGGGGGGGTTCGGGATCATGCTGGCCAAGCAGGTGGCGGACGAACTGCTCTATAACGAAAACGGCAATGCGGTGATGTTGATCAAGTATCTGGCTTGAGCTCGTGCTGAACGACTGATCACCAAAGCGACTTGGGGATAGCCGCTGAATGCGAACAGAGATTTCGCGGCTCCGCACCTCGTCGGACGGCTCCAACAGGTCCCCTCCACACAGATCCGCCAGTTTTCGGAACAATCCTATCTCTTGCATTTGAGCGTCTCGTTTTGGGAGGGAGGCGGTTCAGTGTCGAATTGAGCCAGGGATTCCAAAGTGAAACGCGTGGCTGTTTCAGAATGAGCGAAGCGCAGGTTTGAAACGAGCGGTGGAGGCGTGTCGAATTGTGTAAACGATTGATGTAGAGCAAGTTAGCTGCTGTCGAGCGGGCTGGTCAGGCGGTTGCCTTTAGCCAGGGCGAGGACCCTGACCCATGACCGCAACCGCCGCCAAGACCGCCCTTGCCAAGACCCCGAATGCCGACCTCGCACGGCGCAATGAGCTGATAACCGAGCATCTGCACCTGGTGACGGCGATTGCCGCGCACATGCAGCGCTCGATTCCGGTGCATATCGAACTGGACGATTTGATTCATGCGGGCACGATGGGCCTGTTTGATGCGGCTACCAAATACCGCGAGGACAAGGACGTGATGTTTCCGACCTATGCCAAGCATCGGATTCGCGGCGCGATTCTGGATAGCATGCGGCAGTCCGACTGGGCTTCGCGCGATTTACGGAAGCGCTATAAGGAGATGGAGAAGATTACCAGCGAACTGACCACCAAGCTGGGGCGGACGCCGACGGAAGCGGAAGTGGCGAAGGAAATGGGCCTGGATAGCCGGCGCTGGCAGGCGCTGATGGTCGACTTCCGCAGCCTGAACGCAGCCGCCACCCAGGTGTACCAATACGACGGCGACGATCAACTGGCGCCCGAAATTCCGGCCGCTCCGGCGCAGGCTCCGGATCGCTTGTTTGCCCGCACGCAATTGCGGGAAAAGCTGGGGACGGCGATCGATACTCTGCCGGTGCGCTATCAGCAGGTGGTAAAGATGTATTACGAACAAGACATGACGATGAAAGAGATCGGAACGGCGCTGAAAGTCAACGAGAGCCGCGTCTCGCAGATGCACAAAAGCGCTTTGGAGCGCATGCAGGCCGCCTTAGGAACCAATGGCATATGCTCGGCAGCCGCATTTTAAGCAGGGTAACCGGCGACCAAATGTCCAATGAACATAGCAGTTCTGGTCTACTGGGCCGCGGCGTTTTGCACCTCGCGCAAACGGCGTTCCAGGAACCGGCGTTCGCTTTCGTTGCCGGCTAGTTCTAGTGCTCGCTGGTAGCTCCTGGCAGCTTCCGCGGGTTGGGCGAGGCGGCGCAGCAGGTCGGCGCGCACCGCATGCAGCAGGTGATAATTGTCCAGTTCTGCGGTCGCTTCCGACGCGTCGATGATTGAAAGCGCTCGTTCGGGGCCGTCTAGCATGGAAACCGCTACTGCCCGATTCAGCAAAACAATCGGGGAAGGCTGAATGCTTTCGAGGAGATTATAGAGGCGCACGATTTGCGGCCAATCGGTCTCGGCGGCGTGCTGTGCCTGACAATGTAGGGAAGCAATGGCGGCCTGCAGGGTGAAAGGGCCGGGGTGTGAGTGAAGCGCTTCCTCCAGCAGCGGAAGCGCAGCTGCGATTTGGGCCTGATCCCACAAGCTGCGGTCCTGATGTTCGAGGAGCACCAAATCACCAGCTTCGTCATGTCGGGCAGCGCGGCGGGAGTCTTGCAGCAACATTAATGCCTCCAGCCCGGTGGCTTCCGGCGGAGGGTCGGGTCCGAGTAGCACGCGCACCAAATGCCCCAGGCGAATGGCTTCAGCGCACAGGTCCGTTCTCACTAGCGAACTGCCCCGGGTGGCGGCATACCCTTCATTGAAGACCAGGTAAATCACGGTAAGGACGGCATCCAGTCGCGCGGGCAGTTCGCTCGTCTGCGGCACCGCGTAGGGGATAGCCGCACTGCGAATTTTGCGCTTGGCCCGTACTAGCCGCTGCGCCATGGTGGTTTCCGGCACGAGAAAGGCGCGCGCGATTTCCTCGGTGTCGAGCCCGCAGAGTGTACGCAATGTTAGTGCGATTTGGGCTTCTAGTGCGAGCGCCGGATGGCAGCAGGTAAAAATCAGGCGGAGGCGATCGTCCGGTATCTCAGGCGCATCGACGTCGGGTTGCTGGACCGTCGGGAGCAGTCCGCTTGCCGTCAACGCCTCCATTTTCTTTGTGAAGCGCTGCTCGCGGCGCAGGCGGTCAATGGCTTTGTGCCGCGCGGTCTGAATAATCCAGGCACGCGGAAATTCAGGAGCACCGGAGACGCTCCATTGTTCCACCGCGGCCGTGAAGGCTTCCGCGGCCGATTCTTCTGCTAAATCGAAGTCGCCCACTAGACCGATCAGCGCGGCAACGATGCGTCCCCAATCGGAGCGATACACTGCTTCTACAGCGGTATTGGCAAATCCGGCCATACTCAAATTGTAGAAATCTGGTTCGGAGTGTCGATTCGCGAAAACGCGGTTCGATCTGCTTGTGGAGATGCAAATGAAATACATGCTGCTGATTTACGGGGATGAGCAGGCTTGGAGCGAGGCTGAGCGCCAGGAGTGCTTCAGAGAATCGACGGGGCTGGCGCACGAATTAAGAGCCACGGGACAGTATCTGGCGGCTTCTCCGCTCGAGCCCGTGGCAACCGCTACCAGCCTGCGGGTGCGGGGCGGGAAGCCCCTTGTGACGGATGGGCCGTTCGCGGAGATGCGCGAACAACTCGGCGGGTATTTCCTGGTGGATGCGAAAGATTTGGATGAGGCGATTGGCATCGCGGCGCGAATTCCGGCGGCCCGCAAAGGCACCGTCGAGATCCGGCCGCTCACGGAGATCGGCGGCTTGCCCATCGCCTAAGGAGGCAGGAGAGATCGCATCATGAAAGTTTTACTGTGGGCCGTGCAGGTGCTGCTGGCAGGGTTATTCCTGTTTGCCGGCATCATGAAGTTCGTTATGCCGGTCGCTGAAATGACGGAGCAAATCCCGTTTCCCGGCTGGTTCCTTCATTTCATTGGCTTGTGCGAAATCCTTGGGGCGCTTGGCCTGATTCTGCCGGGAGCGCTCAAGATCCGGGAAGGCTTAACCCCGCTCGCGGCAGGCTGCCTGGTGGTCCTCATGCTGGGCGCGACGGTGGTTTGTTTGAAGACCGGACCGCTCGCGGTGGCTTTTATGCCGTTCGTGCCAGCCTTGCTCGCTGCGTTTGTTGTTTATGGCCGGCTGCAGCTCGCGGGGAGAAATAATTTTTCAAAGAATGTCGATCTAAAAGTGACGAGTTCGATTCAGAGATAGGAACTAGCGCAATGCAAATTAATCCATATTTAAACTTCAACGGAAACTGCGAAGAGGCTTTCACGTTTTATGAGCGCTGTCTCAGGGGCAAGATTGTAGCGATACACCGCTTCGAAGGTTCACCGATGGCCGAGCATGTGCCTGCGGGGAGCAATCTGATCATGCATATTCGCCTGGAGGTGAAAGGACAGGCGCTGCTCGGTTCAGACGCTACACCGGACAGATACCACAAACCCACAGGCATGTATGTGAGTCTTCAGATAGATGAACCGGGGGAGGCGGAGCGGCTCTTCCATGAAATGGCGGAGGGCGGCAGGGTCGAGATGCCGATTCAGAAAACGTTTTGGGCAACGCGGTTTGCCATGTTTGAAGATCGTTTTGGAATACCGTGGCTGATCAACTGTGAGTGAGCTTTCCGGAGAGGATTAGAAAACATGAGCAAAGTGCGGGTTTTGGTGGGTACGCGGAAAGGCGCATTTGTTTTGACCGCTGACGGAAAGCGGGAGCAATGGGAGGTCAGCGGGCCTCACTTCGGCGGCTGGGAGATTTATCACATGAAGGGTTCGCCGGTGGATCCGAACCGGCTGTACGCATCGCAGTCGACCAGTTGGTTCGGGCAATTGATCCAGCGATCGAACGACGGCGGAAAGACATGGGAACCGGTGGGCAACAAATTCGTTTACGACGGAGTGCCGGGCACGCATCAGTGGTACGACGGAAAACCACACCCCTGGGAATTTAAGCGCGTTTGGCATTTGGAACCCTCGCTGAGGGATCCGGATACGGTCTACGCCGGTGTGGAAGATGCAGCCTTATTTCAGTCAACGGACGCGGGCGCTTCATGGCAAGAGCTCTCCGGATTGCGTGGCCACGGATCGGGGCCGCGATGGCAGCCGGGCGCGGGCGGTATGTGCCTGCATACCATCTTGCTCGATCCCGTGAATCCGCAGCGAATCTATATCGCGATCTCGGCGGCGGGGGCGTTCCGCACCGATGATGGAGGTGAGAGTTGGCGGCCGATCAATCAAGGCCTTCGATCAAATTTCATGCCGGAACCGGAGGCCGAGGTAGGGCACTGCGTGCATCACGTGGCGATGCACCGCTCGCGTCCCGACGTGCTGTTCATGCAGAAGCATTGGGATGTGATGCGCAGCGATAACGGGGGCGATTCGTGGTACGAGGTCAGCGGCAACCTGCCGTCGGATTTCGGATTCGCTATCGATGTGCATGCGCATGAGCCGGAGACGGTGTATGTGGCGCCGATTAAGAGCGATTCGGAGCATTATCCGCCGGAAGGCAAGCTGCGCGTCTTTCGCAGCCGGAGCGGCGGTAACGAGTGGGAAGCGCTCACGGAGGGCCTGCCGCAAAAAGATTGCTACGTGAACGTGCTGCGCGATGCAATGGCCATCGATTCGCTCGATGAATGCGGAGTGTATTTCGGGACTACCGGCGGGCAAGTGTACGCCTCCAAGAATGACGGCGACACCTGGGCGCCGATTGTGCGCGATTTGCCGGCTGTACTTTCGGTGGAAGTGCAGACACTTGCATGATTCGGGTCGTGCTGCCGGCGCATTTGCGCAATTTGGCGCAAGCGAAGGGCGAAGTGGAGGTGGCGGTGGCGGGCGCGGTGACACAGCGTTCGGTGATCGATGCGTTGGAGGCGAGTTACCCGATGCTGCGGGGCACGATCCGCGATTACGATACCGGCGAGCGGCGCGCATTCGTGCGCTTTTTCGCCTGCGCGCAGGATGTTTCGCACGAGTCCGCCGATGCGGCGCTCCCGGAAGAGGTGGCAACGGGCAAAGAGCCATTCTTGATTGTGGGAGCGATCGCCGGCGGGTGAAAGCTTCCGCTTACGCTTGCTTGACGAGAATCGCGACAGAATCCGGCGGAAGCGTGATGTCTCCTTCGGTCAACTCGCAGCCGCTCTGCGAAGACAGAACGACTGTACCGCCTCCGTCAATCGCAATGCGCTGTCCGACCGGAGCCAAATTACAAACGACCTGAACAGAACCGCGCTTCATCGCGAGCCATGACGCTTGCTCGTCAAAACGCACTTCGACTCTGTCCAGCCGGCCATCGGTCAAGTCAGCAAATTCGCGGCGGAGTGCAATGAGGTTTTTGTACCAAACAAACAGCTCGTCATGGGATGGCGAGGAGAGTTCGTCCCATTGCAGCTTGGAACGTTCTATAGTTCCCTGGTCCTGCGGATCCGGCACATCTTCCGGCGCCCAGCCGAAAGCTCGAAACTCGTTTTTCCTGCCCTCCGAAACCTTCGCCGCCAACTCGGCATCCTCGTGATGCGTGAAGTATTGAAACGGAGCGGAAGCCCCGAATTCCTCGCCGGCAAACAACATTGGCAGGTAAGGAGAAGTGAGCACCAACGCGGCTGCAATTTTGCAGCGGCCGGGGCTGGTGAGATGGCAAAGGCGCTCCCCCGCGGCCCGGTTGCCGATCTGGTCATGATTTTGCGAATACGCCAGAAACCGATGTCCGGAGAGGCCACACACTCTCTTGCCGTGAATGCGCCCGCGATGGCGTGATTTGATGCCGTCATATAAGAACGGATTCGAGAGCACTTCGGCGAGTTGGGCCAGGGAGCCGAAATCCTCGTAGTAGCCCTTCGTTTCCCCGGTCAGAACAGTGTGGAGCGCGTGGTGAAAATCATCGCTCCACTGCGCATCTACCCCGAACCCGCCGGCATCGATCGATTTCACCAGCCGCGGATCATTCAAGTCGCTTTCCGCGATGAGAAACAGAGAGCGGCCGAGGTGCGCGGACAGGCTGTCGACCGCTCGCGAAAGCTGCTCGAGGAAATGAATCGCTGAATGATCGAAATAGGCGTGAATCGCGTCCAGACGTAAGCCATCGAAATGATAATCGCGCAGCCACATGGCGGCGTTGTCGAGAAAGAATCGGCGGGTTTCGATGCTTCCTTCGTGATCCAGGTTGACGGCGGCACCCCAGGGCGTGTGATAGGCGTCGTTGAAATAAGGCCCGAATCGCTCGAGATAGTTTCCCGCCGGGCCGAGGTGATTGTAGACGACATCAAGAATTACAGCCAGGCCTTTTTGGTGGCAGGCATCTATCAAGGTTTTCAGGTCATCAGGCGATCCATAGGCATGATGCGGGGCATAAAGATCCACGCCATCATATCCCCAACCCGCCACGCCAGGAAACTCGTTCACCGGCATAAGCTCAAGGTGTGTAATGCCGAGATCCGCTAAATGACCGAGCCGCTCAATCGCGCTCAAATATGTTCCGGCGGGAGTGAATGTGCCGATATGCAATTCGTAAATCACGGCGCTTGAAAGCGGTCTTGCTTGCCAGCGGAGATCGTTCCAGGCAAATGCGGAGTGATCCACAATTTGCGAAGGTCCGTTGACGCCTTCGGGTTGGAACGCAGAGCGCGGATCGGGCAGAGGGTCACTGGCATCGAGCACAAACTGATAGGTCGAGCCGGGGTGCGCTTCTTCGATATCCGCGTTCCACCAGCCGCCTTCGGCAAGTTCGAGCGGGTAGAGCCTGCCGCCGAGCTTTACCGCGGCGGTTTGAGCACGGGGCGCCCAAAGGCTGAATTTGTGCATAGTTTATGTCTACCGTATGAAGGATTATGACCGGACGAGCAAGGCGACGGGGAAGCGCCGCATCAAATCTGCCAAACGAACTCGGGGACCGGAAAAGGGCTCGCCTGTCAGCACGTTCAGCCATGTACCGCTCGAAAGTTCGCAATGGGTGTCTTCCCAATTGCCCGCAAGCTGCCAGGTGAGCCTGGGGGCGAGCACCGCGATTTCTCCGCCGCGCTCGAATCCGACGAAGTGTTTGGCTTTTGCCCCGGTTGCAGCGACGCGCCGGTATGTTCCTTTTTCGCCAAATGCCCCGGGGTGGGAGCGGCGGGTGCACAACGCGTGGTATGTGGTCCAAAGTTTGGGAAGGCCTTCGTCGATGCGACGCCAGATCTGATCCACGTTGAGCGAGGGCAATTCAGTAAGCAAGCGGCGGCGCAATTGATAGTCCACGGGGCGGCGGTTGTCGGGATCGACTAAGCTCAAGTCCCACAACTCTTCGCCCTGATAGGTATCGGGAACGCCGGGCGCGGTGAATTTCAGCAAAGTTTGCGAGAGCGCGCTGATGCGTCCCGGCTCAATGAGCCGGCTCACGAAGCGTTCAAAATCTTCGAGGAATTTACGGTCGCGATAAATCGCCTCGATGAAACTCTTCATCGCCGTTTCGAATTCCTCGTTCGGCGAAAGCCAGTTGGTGCGCTGCTTGGCTTCACGAGCGGCCTTTTCCATGTACGGCAACAACCGGTCGGTCGAAATCGGCCACGCGCCGATCATCGTTTGGTAGAGGAAATACTCGGTATTGCGATCAGGGAGCCCATGCGTTTTGTGTTTCTCGTTGGCTGCGGTCCAGCGCAGCAACGTCTCATTCCATAGAATGGGCATTTCGGAGAGCAGACTTATGCGTACCCGCAGATCTTCGCTGCGCTTTGTGTCATGCGTAGACGAGGCGAGCATTGTGCTCGGACGCGAATTCTGAGCGGCTTCGCAGAAATCATGAAACTCGGCGACGGAAACGCCAAAGCGCCCCGGGTCTCCGCCAACTTCGTTCAAAGATACGAGCCGGTTAAAGCAATAGAAGACCGTGTCCTCTACGCCTTTGGCCATGGCAGGTCCGCAGAACTGCTGGAACCGTATGACGAACTCGGATTCCAGGTGCCCTCTCACTCGCAGCAACAACAAATCGCGGATGAAATCGAATAATCCGCCATCGAGTTCCGGACGGTTCTTTTTTGCGGCATCTACCGCCAGGTCAACGTAATGCCGGTCAGCGTCGGTAATCTCGTCGCGCTCGGGGACGATATAGGTGCGATACACGGAAAAACAGGCGACCACTTCGCGGATCGCGCGCATCGTATCGTGCCGTGTGTAATCTCGTTGATCGCGGTGCGATTCACAGATTTCAGTCAAGAGTGTGGTTAGGCGGTTGACATCGCTACCTAACAGATCGCGTAGCACCCGGTGTTTCTTGTCGCGGCAGACGAAGCCGTAATCCGTCGACTCGTGAGTGAAATTCGTGTAAGCCTCGTTGAATCGCCCCTCATTCTCGCCGTCGACGAAGAGTCCGGCGGCCTGGTTCAGGAAATCGTAGCCGGTGGTGCCGTCGATAGGCCAGTCAGCACGCAATGTTTCGCCGGGTTCGAGAATTTTTTCCGCAATGATCCAGACATCCGGCGCTTCCTGCCGCAAGCGAACAAAATAGCCGCGTGGATCGCCCAACCCGTCCGGGTGATCGATGCGAATGCCATCCAGCACGCCTTCCCGCAGCCAGCGAAGAATGAGCGCATGGGTATCGGCGAATACCTGTGAGTTTTCGGAACACAACGCTACAAGCGTATTCACATCGAAGAAGCGGCGGTACGGGAGCTCTTGCTTAGCGGTTGCCCAGAAAGCCAGCCGAAAATTCTGCTGTTCAAGAATCGCGTCGAGCCGGTCGGAATCGCGGTTGATCTCTTTCAAAACGGAATCCACCGCTTCGGCGATAAAGGGCGTCTCGCTGAACAGCCGATCGAGCATCTTGTGGAGTACGTTTTTATCACGATGACGTTCGCCTTTGCTCTCGGGATCGGTTAAGCCGGCGCTGGGCAAACGCGAAAAAGAATCGGCCAGAAAGGCGAGATATTCGGAACCGGTAATTCCCGCGGCGGCGTGCAGAATCGGCGGCAACGAGCGTGGGGCCACAGGAAACTCATGGTCGAAGTAGGCGACCACGAACTCGCCGCCGTGCCGCTTCAGCTTAATTTCGCCGCGGCTCAGCACGCGCCCATAGTGATCGCCGAGAACCGGTACCAGCAGCTTGTTACGGAGCCGTTCATCCGGCGAGTGCCAGTTGATATCAAAGTAAGGAGCATAGCGGCTGGAGGGGCCGTTTTCCCAGACATCCCACCAGAGGTGATTGCGGCGGCCACTGATGGCCATGTGATTCGGAACGATGTCGAGTACCTGGCCGAGATCGCAAGCGCCTAGCCGTTTGGAGAAGCGCTCGTGGGCTTCGGCGCCGCCCAGTTCCTCGTTAACTTTGTGGTGATCGACTACATCGTAGCCATGCTTGCTGCCGGGCGCGGCCTGTAGATACGGAGAGCTATAGACGTGAGAAATGCCAAGCTGTTGGAGATAATCCGCAATGCCGGCAGCATCATCAAAGCCGAAATCGGCGTGCAGCTGCAAACGGTAGGTTGCGATAGGAATACGAGCCATTCGGAGGTAAGAGGGTGATTCCACGCTCCTGGTTTCGCCGGGAACGTTACCACTATGGAGTGTAATGGATGGTGAGATGCTGTACGAGATTGAGCCCCCTGCCACGGAAGAGAATGCGGCGATTTTGCTGAATTCGGCGGATAACGTCGCGATTGCACGGGTACCCCTGGCCGCGGGCGAGAGCGTTTTGCTGGACGGCGCCCCGGTCGAGGTACGAACGGCGATTCCGGCGGGGCACAAGATTGCTCGCCAGCGGATTGCTCGCGGCGAACACATCTTCCGCTATGGCCATCCAATCGGCAACGCCAGCGCAACAATCGAGCCGGGCGAACACGTCCACACGCACAATCTCACGTTTGAGGAATCCACCTCGACGATCCCCGAGCTGACACATTCCAACACGCCCAGTCCGAAGGCGAAGAGCGAGGCCAGTTTTTACGGGTTCGCGCGCGGGGATGGACGGGTAGGGACGCGCAATTACATAGCGGTAGTAGCAGCCAGCAACTGCGCCGCGCATACTTCCGAATTGATTGCCCATAGCTTTTCAAAAGAAGAATTGCCGCCGGGAGTGGATGGGATCGTGGCGTTTCCCCACGGCGAAGGTTGCGGACATACCATCGGTCCCGATACGGAACAATTGCAGCGCACGCTTGAAGGCGTGCTGCATCATCCGAATGTTTCGGCGGCATTGATTCTGGGTTTGGGCTGCGAAGTGAATCAGGTGAGCCATTACCTTGGCGGCTCCGCTTCGGCGCCCGCGCGTGAAACGCTGCACGGACTCACGCTGCAGGAGAGCGGCGGGACTTTGGGCGCGGTGGAACAGGCACGGGAGAAGATTGGGAAATTCATCGAGCGCGCGGCCGCGGAACGGCGTGTCCGGGTGGCCGCATCGAAGCTTTCCTTGGGCCTCAACTGCGGCGGTTCCGATTCGTTCTCAGGCATAACCGCGAATCCGGCTCTCGGTTATTGCTGCGATCTGATAGTTGAGCAGGGCGGGACGGTGGTGCTCGGCGAAACGACCGAAATGTTCGGCGCTGAGCATATTCTGGCCGCCAAGGCTCGCAATCGGGAAGTCGCGGAAAAGTTGTTTGCCTGTGTCGGTCGCTACAAGGCGTACCTGCGGCAGTTCGGCGGAAGCTTCAACGACAATCCGTCGCCGGGCAATAAAGAAGGCGGCTTAACCAACATAACGGAGAAGTCGCTAGGGGCGATTGCCAAGGCGGGCTCGACAACGCTCGAAGATGTGGTGCGCTATGCGGAGCGGGTCGAGAGCAGTGGATTTGTATTCATGGACACGCCGGGCTATGATCCCGTTTCGATAACCGGGCTCGCAGCCGGCGGCGTGAACTTGATCGCGTTTACAACGGGGCGGGGGAGCGCGATCGGCTTCCCAAGTATTCCTGTGCTGAAGATTGCGAGTAATTCGGCGATGTACCGTCGCATGAAGAACAACATGGATGTCAATGCCGGGCGAATCGCCGATGGCAGGGCTACGGTCGAAGAAGTGGGCCGCGAGATTTTCGAGGCCCTGCTGCGCGTCGCTTCGGGTGAAAAGACGAGCGCGGAACGCCTCGGGCATCACGAGTTTTCGCCCTGGCGCATTGGACCGGTGCTCTAATTACTCACGAGTGTAAACGGAATGAAAACGGATAAGAGAACGTTACTGTCGATCTTTGTCGCTTTGTTATTGAATACAGGCCTTCTGCTCGCCAAACAGCCTGTCACTTTGGATGCGCTTCTCGCGCAGCACCGCGGGCGTCAGGTAATGCCCACCTGGGCGCCTGATGGCCAATCGTTCTTTTATCAACAGGGCGCGATCGTTTACCGGTACACCATTGCGGACCGGCGAGCGGGGGAGTGGTTTCGTCCGGAAAACCTGGCTCACGACGCGCGTACTCCAGTACGCCCAAAAGAATTCGGCTGGCAGAACCGGCGCGTTTCGGCCGACACGTATCAGTGGTTTCCGAACAGCCGTGACTTATTAGCTTCGATAAGCGGGGATCTGTTCATCGTGCGGCAGAACGGCGATATTGAGCAGATTACAAAGACCGATATCGATGAAGAGGATCCGAAGGTCTCGCCGGACGGCAAACTGGTTTCGTACCGCTGGAAGTCAAATCTCTTTGTCTTGGATTTGGCCACAAAGCAGGTGCGCCAACTCACTCACGACGGGACACCGACCTTAATGAACGGCCAGTTAGATTGGGTATATCCGGAAGAGCTCGACTTGGGGACAGCCACCTGGTGGTCGCCTGATTCGAAGCGCATCGCGTATTTACAGTTCGATGTCAGCCACGAGTTTGTTTATCCGCAAGTCGATTTGACGTCTGAACGCGCGCTGAGCGAACCGGAACGATATCCACAAGCGGGCACGCCGAATGCTCTCGTGAAGCTGGGCAGCATTGAGGTGGTTGGCGATCAGACGACTCCGGAGACAACCTGGATGCAGGTTGGAGAGACGTCGAACACGCTCCTGGCGCGGGTTGCCTGGCTCACCGATTCGTCCGAAATCGCACTCGAGCGCTTTTCACAGACGCAGGACAAGCTCGATCTGCTGTTCTGCAATCCGCAATCCGGTGCGGTGCGTACCGTATTGCATGAAGAGTCAAAGACCTGGCTGAATGTCGCGGACAACTTAGTTCTTTTGAAATCGCGTGCCGAGTTCTTGTGGACCAGCGAGCGTTCCGGCTTCCGTCATATTTATCGATATTCGAATAAGGGGGAATTGCTCGGCCAGCTTACCAGCGGCGATTGGCAGGTGGAGAATATCTCAGCCGTGGATGAAGCGCGGGGGCGGGTGTACTTCACGTCTTCCCAGGCGAGTCCGCTTGAAACCCAGTTCTATAGCGTTCCCTTGCAAGGTGGCGAGATCACGCGTATTACGAAGCAGGAAGGGACCCATCAGATTCACGCGAATCCGCAGGGCACCTACTTTGTGGATGCGTATTCCAGCCTGAAGCAGCCGCCGCAGACGGAGCTCGCCAAGGCGAATGGAGAGAAGGTCGCGGTGCTCGAGCCGCGCGATACGTCGACCTCCAATCAATATGACCTGGAGCCGGAACAGATCGAAAGGGTGAAGACGCAGGATGGCGTGACGCTCTATGCGCGCTTGATTAAGCCGGCGAATTTTCAAGCGGGGAAAAAGTATCCGGCGATTGTGTACGTGTACGGCGGCCCGGGCGTGCAATCGGTACGGAACCGGTGGTACGGCCTCAGCCTGGAGCAGCTATTTGCCAGCCGCGGGTACGTGGTCTGGCAATTAGACAACCGCGGATCCATGGGACGCGGCCACGCGTTTGAAGCGCCGATCTATCATGAGCTCGGCAAGGTGGAAGTGGCGGATCAGCGCCTCGGCGTGGAACATTTGCTGCAAATGGGATTCGTCGATCCGCAGCGGATCGGCATTACAGGTTGGAGCTATGGCGGATACATGACGATCCATTCGTTGCTCTTCGCGCCGGACATTTTCAAAGTAGGCGTAGCGGGCGCGCCCGTAACCGACTGGCATAATTACGACACGATCTATACAGAACGCTACATGGGCCTTCCGGCGGAAAATGAGAAAGGGTACGACGCGAGTTCCAACGTAAAGAATGCGGCGCGGCTAAAGGGCAAGCTGCTGATACTGCACAACATCGAAGACGACAATGTGCTGTTTCAAAACAGCATGCAGATGGCAAAGGCGCTCGAGCAGGCGGACAAAGAGTTCGTCATGCAGCTGTATCCGGAGAAGACCCATGGGGTGACGGGCGAACTGCGAAAACCGCTGTACCAGGCGATGCTGGATTTCTTCGACGAGCATTTGGTGCAATCCTCGCAATAGCAGGCAATGGGCGCAGTTTGGCCTCGCCTGATCCTCTACAGCTATGAAACGGGTGGCATTGTCCTGGAGCAGCGGTAAGGATAGCGCCTGGGTATTGCATTTGCTGCGGCAAGCGCCCGACTTCGAGATTGTGGCGCTTTTCACCACGTTCAACTGTACGGCGGATCGAGTGGCGATGCACGCTGTCCGGCGGGAGCTGGTAGAGATGCAAGCCGCGAGTGCGGGGCTGCCTTTATGGACGGTGGAACTGCCTTGGCCTTGTCCCAATGCGATATACGAGGAAGGGATAGCAGCAATCTGGCAGCGAGCCGTCGCGGAGCGGGTGACAGGCGTAGCATTCGGCGATTTGTTTCTGGCCGATATCCGCGCCTACCGCGAGGAGCAGCTACGCCCTACCGGGCTGAGACCGTTGTTTCCGCTGTGGCATTTGCCGACAGACCGATTAGCCGCAGAAATGATCGAAGCCGGAATTCGAGCGAAGGTGACGTGCGTAGATCCGGCAAAGCTCGACCGCGGTTTTGCCGGACGCGAATTCGATCGGGAATTTGTCGCGTCGTTACCCCCAGGCGTGGATCCATGCGGAGAGAACGGCGAGTTTCACACGTTCGTGTATGACTCGCCGGCATTCTTGCACTCTATTCCGGTTGAAAGCGGCGTGATCGTGGAGCGCGACGGATTCGTATTCGCGGACGTGTTACGGAGCGACGGTGAACGCATAGAGCGAATCGCCCGCCCCCACGACTAAATATTGCTGACCGTCGAGCAGGTACGTTTCGGGCCCGTTGCTGACGTCGTCGGCGAGGCCGGCGTGCCAGAGAATTTTGCCGGTGGCCGGATCGAAAGCGACCAGGTGGCCTGAGCCGTCTCCAGCAAAGAGCAACTTACCTGCGGTGGTGAGAATGCCCACTGCCCCACCGCCATTCGGATAGCGATGCTCCCAGGCGATTTTACCTGTTTGATAATCGATAGCCTCCAAACTGCCGCCATAGGAGCCAGCGTCGCGCTCGGCTGCGCCATAGCCCTCAGGATGCGGATCGGTGTCGGTTAGATAAAACATGCTGAATGACTGCGAAGTTCCTACATAGAAGTACCCCGTTTCCGGATCGAAAGAAGGCGAGGGCCAGTTGGTGGCGCCGCCCGAAGGAGGCGAGACCAGAACGCCCGAAATTGTGGCTTCTTTGGCGGGATCGGGAATGGGCTGGCCCTGCGCGTTCGTGCCCTTTGACCAGTTCATTGTGCGGATCAAGGGCGCCGTAAGCAGATTGTGGCCGTTAGTACGGTCGAGGAGAAAGAAGTAGCCATTGCGGTTGGCTTGCGCGAGCATCTTGCGGGGTTGGCCATGAAATGTGCCGTCGATGAGTATGGGAGTTTGCACGGAATCCCAATCGTGCGTGTCGTGCGGCGAGGGCTGGTAATACCAGGCCATTTTGCCAGTGTCAACATTGAGCGCGACGATGGAGCAGGTGTAGAGATTGTCACCTTTGCGGCTTCGGCCGGTGAGGACGGGGTTGGGATTGCCGGTGCCGAGATAGTAGAGATGCAGTTCGGGATCGTACGTGCCCGGGATCCAGGTCATGCCGCCGCCGTGGCGCATTGCGTATTCGTCGGGCCAGGTTTCCGAACCCGGGTCACCCTTCTTGAGCGGCTCGCTCCACCACTTCCATTGGACGGCTCCGGTTTCCGGATCATGCGCTTCGAGGAAGCCGGGGACATCGAGCGAATCGCCGCCGGTCCCGACCAGTACATGATCACCAACTACGATAGGCGCGGGCGTGGAGAAATATTCCTGCTTCACGTCCGCAATCTCTTTGTGCCAGCGTTCTTTGCCGGTCTTGGCATCGAGCGAAACGAGATAGTTGTCCGGGGTTTCGAAAAAGAGCCAGTTGCCGTACATGCCCATGCCGCGATTGCCGATGTGAATGCCGCCGCGGGTCTTCCAGAAGTAATGCCAGATTTCATGGCCGGAGCGTGCATCCACGGCCCAAGCGTTGTCCGGCGTGGAGAAATAGAGAATGCCGTTCACCATGAGCGGCGTGGCTTTGATCGTGGAGACGTCCGGATCGGTCGGCGTCCCTTCCGGGTTGGGACCTTCACCGCCAACCACAGCCCCAGGAGTCGGGCCGACTTTAATGCGGTCGATCCAAGCAAGCGTCAAATGCTTGACGTTCGATTGATTAATTTGAGTCAGGGGACTGAACCGCCGCCCCGAGTAATCCCCGTTGTAGGTGGGCCAAGCTTCCGTAGCCGGTTTGCTCAGTAGGCTGGGATCGAGCATCTGCGCTGAAAGCAGCGCCGGCAGGATAGCGATAAAAACAGTCTGCGAAATTCTCATTTGAGGGTCACCAGGTAGGCAGTCAAGTTGTGGATGTCGGCATCGGTGTAGTGCATGAGCAGATCGGAATGCGCTTTGAGGCGATTGTGGAGCTCGATGCGCGGGTTGGTCTCATCGATTCGCGTGAAGGAACGATAGTCGCCTGAAAAATCGCGCAGGGCGACTGTGAAATCGTCGTAGCGGACCGGAACACCCTTGAAGGATTCGCCGGAGGGCAGCGTCACGGTAATCGTGATGAGAGACTTCGAGGGATCCGCGTCGCTCCAATGATCGGGCGGATTGACGATGTGGTCCTGCAAGGTCACGGGTTCGTATTTCGCACCGATGCCTTTCAGATCCCCGGTGGCGGAATGACAGGTATTGCAGTGGCCCGCGCCATCGAAATATATTTTGCCGGCTTTAGGGTCCCCGGTGACGATATTGAGGACCTGATACTTATCGCGATCGGCGGCCGCGGCGATCGAGCTATGCAGGAAGTTTGCGATATCGACGATTTGCTCGGGCGGCAAATTGAATTTGGGCATGCCTTTATCCGGGCGGCCTTTGCGTACCACCTGGCCGATGCTCTTGCCGCCCTCGTCATCAAGCACGAGAACGGAGCGGAGAAGGTCCGGGCCTTTCTCGCCCCCTTTGGCGTGAGTGCCATGACAGAAGCCGCAGGTGGCTACGAAATCTTTTTGTCCGCGCTCGACGGAAGCCGGATCGAACTTCACAGGACGAGCGGGGACGGGACTCGGCTCCGTAGCGGGCGCGGGAGCGGGTGCAGGGACAGGCGTCTGCCCCAGGAGGCAAGCGGCCGTAATAAAGGCGCAGAAATAGCTGACCGTTTTCGTACGATTAGTCATTTTGTGAGTGAGTGCTTAAAAGATTCTCGCACTGATGCCGTCGCAAATAAGCGGGTAGAATTGGTCGAGAACGTTGGGGAGGCTGTGCTGGGAAGATTGTGCATGCTCTTGCTCGCCTGGACGGCGCTGCCCGCCGCTGCGCAACTGCCGCTTAGTCCTGCTCAAGCGCGAAAGTTCTCCGGCATATTTGAGCCTTCAGGCCAGAACAACGATCTGAAATGCCACGTGGACGAATTGAAGCCGTTTTTTGATTTCGCATTTCGCTTCGAAGCGGGGTATGTGGTACGCTGCCCTGTCGCAGAGTTCGGCGGGAAGCAAACTACCGTCGCTACGCTCCTCCGTATCAGGGCGGAAAATCGAAAGCCAGTGATGCTTGGGCAGTCGTTCGTGATTCCGGGGATCCCTCCGGCATCCAGGGCGAAAACGAATCTCAAACACCTTCATAACGATCTCGAATTCAGTGGCGTGTTCGCCACCGGTGAAGGGAACTATCAAGTAGATTTTGCGGTTTTCGACGATCAAAAGCGGGTGTACCGGAAGAGCTGGAAGATACATGCGGAAGCACACGGGAAAGAGCGTGAGGCGGCGCCGTCGATTGCGGGTGGCGGGATTTCGCCGGTGGTGTTTCCGCCGTGGGAGGGAACGACTGATGATGGTACGGGACTTCATCTGACCGTGCTCCTGGATGCTGCTCCGAAGAATCCTTACTCGATGCATTTACGGGCCTGGGACAGGGCGTTTCTGCTCGGATCGCTCTCGTCCTTGTTGCGAAGAGTACCCGTTGCTTCGGTAAAGCTGGTGGCGTTTAATCTGGATCAGCAACAGGAAATCTTCCGGGATGAAGATTTTGACCGGACAGGCTTTTTCCGCTTGAGTATGGCGTTGAGCAAGCTGGAGCTAGGAACGATTTCTTATCAGAAGCTGGAGCGCCACACCGGATGGGAGGACTTGCTATGCGGCTTAATCCGGACGGAAGCCGAAGTGCGCAAGCCGTCCGATGCCGTGGTGTTTCTCGGACCGACAAACCGGATGAATCAGCGCATTCCTTCGGAATTCCTGGCGCCCTCGAAAAATGCCGACCTGCCATTTTTTTATTTCGAGTATTACCCGATGCTAGGCCGCGAGTTTCCGGATGCCATCCAACACGCCGTTGAAGCGCGCAGCGGGACTACATATAAGCTGTATTCGCCGGGCGATCTAGCTGAATCCATCACGAAAATGCAGCAAGCGCTGGTCACGGGCGAAAGGGCCGCGCGGATGACGCAATAGAGCTCCGCTGATGGCGCGCTGCCTCATGCAGGAAGGCTGAGCCAAGGAGGCCGGCACAGAGCGACCCGCTTAGAACCCCGAGTTTCGCGAGCGTGAGCCATTCCGCTTCGGCGAAAGAGAGACCTGCGACGAACAGAGACATGGTGAAGCCAATACCGGCGAGCCAAGCGGTGCCGTGGATGTGGCGCCATGTGACCCCGGGAGGCAGTGTAGCCCAACCGAAACGAACGGCCGTCCACGAGGCCAGTGTGATGCCGAGCGGTTTACCGAGAAGCAGGCCTAGCAAAACACCGAGTGTGACGCGGTGCTCATAGGCAGCGCCTAGATTGCCGGAAATGGTGATCCCGGCGTTGGCGAGCGCGAATACCGGCATGATGACGAACGTAACCCACGGATGCAGCGCCTTTTCAAAGCGGTGCAGCGGAGCTTGGACGCGTTCGCACGAGTCTTCGAGCGTTTCAATCGCGGATTGCTGCTCGCTGTCGTTCAAGAGATTTGCGAATTTTTTTGCGCCATGCTCAAACTGATCGAGCACCGCGCGGCAGCGTTCAACAAACTGACGGGAATCGAGAGTGGTGCGTACAGGGATCGTAAAAGCGAGAACTACGCCGGCAATGGTCGGATGAATTCCCGAATGCCAAACCGTGGACCAAAGGGCGATGCCGAGCAGCGCATACGGCAAGGGATGACGTACCCCGAGGCGATTCGCCAAAATCAGAATCAGAACGCAGACGAGACCGAGGCCGAAGCTGCCCCAGGCAATATGCGGCGTATAGAAGATTGCAATCACGATGACGGCCGCAATATCATCGACGATGGCGAGAGCGGCCAGAAACACTTTGAGATTGGGCGGTATGCTGCGCCCGAGGAGAACCAGCACGCCGAGCGCAAAGGCGATATCGGTGGCCATGGGAATTCCCCAGCCGTGGCTTTCAGGCGTGCCGTGATTGAGGAGCGCATAGATCAGAGCTGGCACAAGAACGCCTCCCGTGGCTGCAATGATCGGGAGCGCGGCTTTGCGCGGAGAAGCCAATTCCCCCACGAGCATCTCGCGTTTGATCTCGAGGCCTACCACAAAGAAAAAAAGGACCATCAGGAGATCGTCTACCCAGAAGTGAAGGTCTTGATTGATGGCGTGGGCGCCGAGGGAGACCTGCATTTTGCTGTGCCACAGGATGTGATACGAGTGCTCCCAAGGAGAGTTTGCCCACACCAGTGCAATTACCGAACAGAGCAGGAGCAGTAAGCCGCTCGAAGCCTCGTTCGATAGGAACTGCTGGAAAGGGCGCAGAAGGCGAACTATGGGTGAGGAGGGCTCGTCGTTCCGCTGCCAGAGATCTTGGGTGGTTTCCGGTGTGTTCCGCATCAGAAGAGGAGAGGGCGCGGGCCTTCTTACTATTGCACCAGAAAGCAGAGTAGCGCGTTTGAAAATCGGCCGAGGATACGTTTCGCGCGCTACGATGGCAGTGTCGTGAGACGGCGTTTCGTATTTAGTGCGGCAGCAGTAGCACTGATGCTGCTGGTGAGCCTGATGATCTGGGCCGGATCGTTCAGCTTTTCATTCAGCCCATCCGACGTGCACGAGACCATCGTGCTCTCGGGCGTTTCGGTGCTGATTTTCATTCTGGCGGTGACGCTCGCGTTTATGCTCCTGCGGGCAGGCGTGAAGGCGTTCATGGACCGGCAGCAGAACCGGGAGGGTTCACGGATACGTTCGCGGTTGCTCCTCGGCGCCCTGGCGTTGACGCTCGCTCCTACGCTGTTTTCAGCATTCTTCAACTATTTCGTTCTGAACCGGACATTGAATAAATGGTTCCATCAGCCGGCGCGCGGGATCGAGATGAATTTGCAGGATCTGGATAAATCGTACCGGCAAGAAGCGCAGAGCAGAGTGGCGGCGCAGGCGAATTGGATCGGGCTGCTGGCTCAAACGCGTGACGCAGCATCGGGCGGCCGCGTGAATGCGGCATTCTTTCGAGACCTTGCTGAGGGAGCAGGTATTCAGCAATTGCTCTTGACGCCGAATGATGGAGTGCCAATTCTGCTCTACCAGAGATTTGCCAAACCGGCGAGTTCGCTACTTGTAGCAAAGGCTCCGGTGCTCGACAATGCCAAAAGCCTGGGCGAGTTATCTGTGTCAGCGGCGCTGACTGTCGACCCGGCCAACAAAGAGTCAGCGATTCAACGCTTCATGGAGCAGCAGGCCCATCTCGGGAGCCATGAAAAATTCTATAAAGACACGTATTTTCTGCTGATCTGTTTGCTGACATTGTTTGTGCTCTTTTTCGCCGCGTGGTCGGCGCAGATTTTGTCGCGGCAGATTAGTGTGCCCATCTCAGCGCTGCTAGGGGCGGCACAGCAGGTGAGGCAGGGCGATCTTTCGTATCGGGTGAACGTTAACGCAATTGATGAAATGGCGACACTGGTCCGGGCGTTCAATGCGATGACGAGCGAGCTCGAGGCGAATGCTGGTGAACTGGAAGCGCGACGGCAATTTACCGAAGCAATCCTCGAAAGCATACCGACCGGGGTAATTTCGGTTTCGCTCGACGAGCGCATCGAGCGGAGTAATCGGGCGTTGCGCGGAATTTTTTCGGAAGGGAGGGTAGAATCGGCCCGCAAGCTGGGCGACCTGTTCCCTCCGGATGAACTCGCCGAAATCCGCTACGTGTTGAATCGCGCGCGGCGCACGGGGGCGGCGGCTTGCCAATTGGAGCGCGAGAGCGAATCGTCGGTGTTGCATTTGGCGGTGACCGTAGCTTCGCTCGAAGGGCAGCGGGGTTTCGTCATGGTGCTCGAAGACACGAGCGATCTGCTACGAGCGCAGAAGGCGATTGCGTGGCAAGAAGTAGCGCGGCGGATTGCACATGAGATCAAAAATCCTTTGACACCCATATCGCTTTGTGCGGATCGCATCGCGCGGCAATTGAAAAAATTGGCGCTTCCCACCGAAACGCAGGTGATTTTGGAAGAGTGCGCGCAGACCATTCAGAGCGAAGTGCAGACCGTGAAGTCGCTAGTGGACGAGTTTTCACAGTTCTCCCGCTTCCCGGCGGCACAACCCGTGCTGAGCGATTTGAACGAAGTAACCGAAAATGCGATCGCGGTGTTCGCAGGGCGCCTGGACCATATCGAACTCATTTTGGATTTACAACCTTCGCTTTCTCCGATAATGATCGATCGCGAGCAGATTAAACGAGTGATTGTGAATCTGGTGGACAATGCCGCCGAAGCGATGGAAGACGTACCCGTGAAGCGATTGCGTGTCGCTACGGCGCAAACAGCGGTCGATACCGTAGAACTTTCGGTCAGCGATACCGGCTCCGGTGTATCTGCTGCCGATCGGGAGAAACTGTTCCTGCCTTATTTTTCGACAAAAGGACGGGGCACCGGGCTGGGGCTCGCCATTGTAAGCCATATTCTGACGGAACATCGTGCTCGCGTGCGCCTCGAAGACAACCGCCCGAACGGAACGTGCTTCACAATAGAGTTCAATACACCGCGCAATAAGGAACTGGACGGGATCGCAAAATCCCAGGAAACTCCCCAGCTAGCCTAGGATATAGCAAGCGAAATCATGGCGGCCCGCGAGACGAAGATCCTTATTGTTGATGACGAAGCTGCCATTCGGCAGTCGCTGCGGGGCGTGTTGACCGACGAGGACTACGATGCCTCAGTGGTGGACAGCGGCGAGGAATGCTTAAAAGCTCTCGACCGGGACACGTTCGACGCCGTGCTGCTGGATATATGGCTGCCAGGGATGGACGGTTTGGATACGCTGGCCCGGATTCAGGAAATTCCGGTGGACACCCGGCCCGCAGTGATTATGATCTCAGGCCACGGCAACATCGAGACGGCGGTCCGGGCGACCAAACTCGGGGCATTCGATTTCGTCGAGAAACCGTTAACAATTGAAAAAGTAACCGTGGCGCTGAAGAATGCAGTGCGGCAGCGGCGGATGCATCGGGAGCTAAGCCGGCTACGGGAAGACACCGCCAGCCCGGAAATAATCGGGGAAAGCGTGGCCGTAAAAGCGCTGCGGCAGCAGTTGCGGCTCATGGCTGGCACGAACGGCCGCGTGCTGATTTACGGCGAGAGCGGTACGGGCAAGGAACTGGTGGCTCGGGCGCTGCATAGAATGAGTCCGCGGGCAGAAGGTCCGTTTGTGGAGGTGAATTGCGCGGCGATTCCGGAGGATCTGATTGAGAGCGAGCTCTTCGGCCACCGTCGCAAGCACCTCGATGGTGCAATCGATTACAAAATCGGAAAGCTGCAGAAAGCGGATGGCGGGACGTTCTTTTTGGATGAAGTAGGAGACATGAGCCTGAAGACGCAATCCAAGCTGTTGCGTGCTTTGGACGAGCATAGATTCGAACCGGTCGGAGCGGCGCAATCGGTGCAGGCGGACGCGCGCGTGGTTGCGGCTACCAACAAGAATCTGGAACAGGAGATAGAACGCGGGAACTTTCGCGAGGACCTATTCTATCGCTTGAACGTGATTCCGTTTACCGTGCCGCCCCTGCGAGACCGGGCGGAGGACGTGCCGATTTTGGCGCAACACTTTCTTCGAGAATTCAGTACAGCATATGGCCGCAAGCCCAAAGAGCTCAGCGAAGATGCGATCGAGGCCTTATCGAAGTATCACTGGCCCGGTAATGTGCGCGAGTTGCGAAACCTGATGGAGCGCATTGTTATTTTGCATGGCCAGCGGCGGATCGAAGCGCGGCATCTTCCGATTGACGGGACCCGGCGTTCCCAGCGAGCCAGGCAGGATGAATTCGGCAGCTTACACGAAGTACGGGAAGCGGCCGAGCGTGAATATATTTTGCGAAAACTGGAGGAGACGAATGGCAACGTCACGCGCGCGTCGGAACTCCTGGGCCTCGAGCGCAGCCATTTGTACCGCAAGATGAGAGCGTTGGGAATTGCGCCGAAGGAGTAATGGGACACATTCGACTGTGGTAGTGTAAAACCGCTTTTGCAACATGACTTATCTAGTAACTGGCGCGACGGGATTTATCGGCAGCAAATTAGTGAAAGAAATTCTTGCGCGCGGGCATGCGGTGTATTACCTTGCACGAAGGCGAAGCACCAATCTACCGTCGCAAGCGTCGTTTCATCCGTGGAAGGAGGGGGAGAAGCCGGAGTTGAATGCTCTCTCGCGGATTGACGTAGTAATTCACCTGGCGGGCGAACCGATTGCGCAGCGGTGGACGGCGGAAGTAAAGAAGCGAATTTACGATAGCCGGGTAGAAGGTACGCGCAATCTGGTGGCGGCCATGCGCACCTTGCAGCATAAGCCTCTGGCGCTGATCTCGTCGTCGGCCATGGGCTACTACGGCGACCGCGGTAACGAAATTCTTACGGAGAACGAGAAGCCGGGAACCGACTTTTTGGCGGAGGTTTGTAAAGATTGGGAGCGGGAAGCGCTGCGGGCCCGCGAGTTAGGCGTGCGGGTGGTTCCGATACGGACCGCGATGGTCCTGGGACGGGGCGGCGGGGCACTGAAAGAGATGCTGCCGCCGTTCCGGCTGGGCATGGGGGGGAGGTTTGGCGACGGGAGGCAGTGGGTGTCGTGGATTCATATCAAGGATCTGATCGATCTGTATTTATTTGCGGCGGAAAACACCGCGATCAATGGACCCTTGAATGGGAGCAGTTTGGAGCCGGTGACGAATGCGGATTTCACAAAGGCCCTCGCGCATGCGCTGCATCGTCCGGCGTTTCTGCCGATCCCGAAGTTTGTCATGCGAGTAGTGCTCGGGGAAATGTCGGACTTCCTCTACGTGAGCGCGCGCGTAGTGCCGCGAGCGGCGGAAGAAGCCGGGTTTGCTTTCAAGTTCACGACTGTCGAAGCGGCTTTGCGGGCCTCGGTTTAACGAATCGTAATGCGGAGTTGGCGCTGACCGGCGAGAGCAGTTTGTGATAGCAAGACGCGATCTGCCTCTACGGACCCTAGAGAAGTAGAGGAGAGTGGCTTCCCATCCGGGCGGTGGATGTGTAGGGCGAGATCGGCTTTGAATTCCGCGGAAAATTCAAGTGCTACGGTCCAGCTTGCGCCATCCTCGCTTTGGGTAGACCAGGTAACTTCGCCGAAACGTGTGGGGCAGTGCTTCACCGAGATGCGCTCACCGGCGGCAAACCAATGTTTGGGCGCAGCCTTTTGCAAATGGCAGACACTGCGATTGTTTTCCTCATAGCAAAGCAGCCAGCGCAGGCCTAAAGACGGCTGCAGAACGCTGTTGATCACGGCGGACCAGCCGTAGGGGCTGCCTTCGCCGGGATAACTGCCCGGGAGATACGCGTCTTCGGGCGAGTATCGGTTGCCGCAATCAGCGGTATAGCAAACCAGCGCGTACAGCGAAAGAAGGAACGGGCGGTAATCGGTTTGGCGGATGCGTGCGGAAAGGGTGCCGTGTTCCATGAAGTTGGAAACACGGTAGCTTTCGCCATCGGTGCCGAGGCCAAGAATCTGCAGGCCGGCCAATTCGCGGTGCTTCAGGTGGCCTAAGTCCAAGCGGTCGTCGCCCCAATCGGCGGTAAACCAGTCCATCATGAAGCGGTGGTTTTCATAGCTGCTCAACTCGATAGGCTGGCGATGAATATCGTCCGGAGTGAAGGGCGTGATGCCGGAGGAGCGCATCGCAGAGTTTTCGGCGGCGATGGTGGCGCGCAGGGAGCGCTCGATATTGGTGCGCATCTCGGAGGCGATGGCTGCCATGGCTTGCGATTCGGTTTGCAACTCAGGCAAGTGATGCTTATCAGCAGCTTGGCCTAGACATCTCGCGTAGTCGACCAGGCCTCGCCACGTCCAGACAGAGTTTTGGTAATAGAGCGGGTGGGATTGCGGGAAATCGTTCTGCGGATCGCCTAAATCTGCTTCGGGCGAGCCCCAGATCAGCCCGTATTCGCGGTCGTTCGGGGTCCATTTCCGTTTGCTGTATTCGTAACGGTTTAAAACAAAGCGAAGCATGCGCCGCAGTGCAGGAAGTTTCGCGATGAGCGCCTGAAGATCGCCGGTATACGCGTAGGCGCGGGCAGTATTCGAGAGGAAAATGCCGGTATTTAGGGGCCCTTCTACCTGATCCTGCGTGTTGTACAGGAAGTTGCCGTCGGGCAAGATGTATTTGTCGAGATAAAACTGGAAATAGGGCTCGGATTCGGCGGTAAGATTCCAGAGCTGGTGCGCCCACGTGAATTCGTAGGAAGCGACCGGAAACAGCGCATGGCTGCGTTCAGGAATTTTGGTATAAGCTCCTTCGCCGACCTGATAGGTGGGTTCGAGCCCGCGATAGCTGCAGCGGGCTAGCACGATGCCGGCGCGGGCGGCGTTGAGCAGCCAGGAATCGGGAATATCGACCGGCATCTTTTCTTCGATGAGGTTATACCAACGGTTCCAAATACCAGCGAGCGCCGAAAAAAAGGATTGCGCGTTCGACTGCCAGTAACGGTCACTAAAGCGAGCTTTCCCATCGCTGCCCGGCGAAACGGAGCGGACGCGCGCCATGGGCTCGGCGTTTTCTCCTGGCGGCAGAATCATCATCACTTCGTAGCCCGCATGATATTCGGGATTCCAAACGCCGGTATGCGCGGCGGGCAGATAGCCGCCGAGCAAGGTGCGCTTACTGTAACCGGGCGCGTAGGCGAATATTTGAGGATTTTCGCCGGGCAGCAAGTTCGCCGGATGAAAAAGCGAGCCGACGAGATCGGGCGCCCAATCGGCTTGTTTCGGATCGCGTGCGAGCTGGCGCGAATTGCCGGCGGCATCAAGAAACAACGAGCGCAGCGGGCCGGCTTCTTCATTAGCAGCGAGCGTCCAGCCGATGTACTCCATACCCATAGCGGCGACGTTCTCATACGATGGATCTTCGTTCGAACGCAGAATGTATTCGCCGGCTAGATCTGGGCCGGGCGTGTAGGAGGCGTGGCGTTCGAGTTTAGCCGAGTTTGCCCCGCTGAGTTGCCGGGGGTGAATTTTCGAGAGATCGCCGATGCCGAGCGGAATGCGCGCGATGACGCCCTGCTCTTCGGTGACGTAGACGAGCATGCCCTGGTGCGTGACGCGTTTTTCGAAAATCGCGGTGGCCGTGCCATTCATGTCGGCGATAGCGAGCAGTTGCCAGCCGGATCCTTTGCCGCCGAGGGAAACATCATGCGAGGCGCCGCCGAGCGACACCGTGAGCTGGTGATCGCGCAGGTGATGGATCCGCAGATCGGCCGCCAATGCTTCTTTTTCGCCGGGGAGGAAGAGGCTGTATTCATTGACGATGCGGCCCGGAGAGTAGCCTGACGGTTGGGCCTGGGCAAGCGATAAGGCGACGGGTAGGCCCAGCCCGCCACGCAACGCAGTTCGCCGCGTCAAGCCTGATCTCATGCGCGGACGATCCGGGTAAGAAGGTCCTGGAAAGTGATGGACGTATGATCTTCCGCCGCGCGCGCGAAACCGGGTCCTACGGCAACGGCTTCGTTTCGGCCTTCGAAACACGCGAGGAATGAGGATCTTTTCGCGCCCGTCAATCGCTGGAGATTGATCCAGATGTACCAGGCCCCCATGTCGCCATCGACCAGCGAACCGGCGGGATCCAGTTCGGCGGGCGACGCATTCGACAGCATTTCCTGCATGGACGTTTCGCGCTGGCGCGGCGTGAAGCGGGCGACCAGGGTAACAGGCTGCGCACGCCGCAGAGCTTCCCGCGCGGTCCATTGCACAAAGGTCGTGCTATAAATCTGCGTGCCGGAGCCTTCGGTGAAGAGGCTGACTTTAAAACGGTTCAGGATCTGTTCCTGCGGATCGGCGCTCATCCCAAGACTCTCCGGAGTCATTTCGGCGAGCTCGGTGCGCAGGGTTTCAGGCGAAATACGGGCTTGAAACGCGTCGCGGATTTTGCCGGTGAGCTTGGAGCGTAATAGCGCCAGGCGATCGTAGGAGATGCTTGTGACAGATGGGTTCGGCGCGACTGTGTGGCTGCCGTCGATGAACCAATGAGCGTAAGGTGCCGGATGGGCAGCGGCGCGTGCTTTCAAGAGATCGAGTGCCGCCGCAGTATGAGTAGCACCGGTTATGGCGCTGAAATACGTACCTTCCCGGCGCAATTTGCGAAACAGCTTGTAATTCAAATTTGCCGAGCCACTACCAAAAAAGACAATCGCGGCGCGAGGTAGCGGCGGTTCGGGTTCCGGCTGAGCCTTGTGAAAATCGCTGACGTATTGCTGGGAAGCAGAACGAAACGCGTCCATCTGGCCGCTCGACCAGAGCGAAGCGGAGAACTGTTCAATGAAGAGCTCCGGAGAATTCACCCAGTCGAGCGCTTCGAGCTGGGGCGAGAGGTGGAGCCGCTCGAAAGCGGCCATCTCGCGAGTGAGTTGGTCGGGCGACAGCGAGTTCAAATAGACAAGCTGGCGCAGAAGCTCACCGCGCTCGGCGGGGAATTTCCAATCGAGCGCGATAGTTTCTTTTAAGAGAAATGGGACGAGGGCAGCAGGCAGTTTGTGGAACAGCGCGAGACTAGATAGGGCTGTCTGGCGGGCCAGCGGCCGATATTTTTCAAATTGGGCGGGAGTGAGGTCAGCGGGGATCATGGCTGCTTCCTTTTCCTCAGGCGACCTCTTGGATTACGCTGCCCTGGGAGAAGCGAGCGGAGAACCCGAGGCGTGCACCGAGCGTAGGGACGAGATCGATGGAGCTGACCGGCCGATCAATCACGGTATTTTCGCGGATGCCCGGGCCGAGCGCGAGCATCCAGGTAGTGCGCGAGACGATGTCGCCGGTACGATGATGCTGGAAGCCGTTGCCACCCACACTCAAATCGGAATCGCGGCCGAAATCCGGAAGAATGAACAGCGCGGTTTTGTTGGCGTATTCGGGCTCGCTCTGGATCGTGTTCCAGAGATCTGCGCAGAGATTGTCGGAGCGTTTAATGGCGTCGACATAGAGCGAGAAGGCGCCGGAGTGGGCCACATCGATATCGTGCAGCGTGATCCACAACAGACTGGGCGCGAGCTGGCGCATCAGGCGGCGCGCAATGTAGACGGATAACTCATCCGGGCTCGCCAGATTGCGGGCATGCCCTTTGAAATCGTCCACAGATAAGCGGAGCATGCCGGCGAGCTCATGGAGATCGACGCCGGTGCCCCCCTCTGCCGCCGAAGCGAGCGGCGACTCGTAGTTGTCGCGCAAGAGATGCTCATAAGCGGCTTTGTCATTGCCGAGGGCGGCGGATAACAGCCGTTTGGGAAGAATGACGCCCGCGCCAGTGCCTTCGCCATATCCGCGATGGCCGCTTTCGCCGATTCGATTGAAACCGTTGCTGGGTGCAATTACCCAGGCGTCTTTCATGGGACGTTTCAGGTCGTGGCGAAAATATTCAAAGACGGTCGGGTGGTCAGGTGGGACGGCGGCGAAATTGTTGAAAGTTTCGTAGACGCCCGTAGCCAGGCTTGCAGTCGCGACATAGTGGCCCAGAATGCCGCGGTTGATGACGCGAGTAAAGAAACAGCCGCGCGGCAGCAATTCGTGGAGTAGATGCGGAATGTTTTCTATGCCGTCTTGCGAGAAGGTTTCGTCGTCGCGCGAGCCGCCGCCGAAGGTGACGACCACCACTTTGCGGGCGGAAGATAGAGCGAGCGATGCGGCAGGAGAAGTGCAACTGAAAACCGATGCCCCGAGCCCCGCCCCGGTGGCGACACGCAAGAAATCGCGGCGCGTCGCGGAAATGGCGCGTGCGATCTCGGCCGGGCTTCGCAAATTTCTGAAGCTGTCCACCAAGGTAATTCTGCCTGGAAACCACTACTGTATCGCGAACCGAACTGGGCCGCGCATCACCCGACCAAGGCGGATAAGATTTGAGGATGGACTCCTATGAGTTTGCAGCGGAGAGGTTGCTAACGCCGGCGCTGGTAATTTATCCGGCGCTCGTTCGCCATAATATTTCGCAGATCGTGAAAGCGATGGGTGGGGATGCGACGCGGTGGCGACCCCATTTGAAGACCGCGAAGCTCGGCGCAGTGATCAAGATTCTGGTGGAGGCAGGTGTCACTACGGCGAAGTGCGCGACTACGCTGGAACTTTTGACAGCATGCGAGTCGGGCATGACGGATGTACTCGTGGCATATCCGCATACCGGGGCGAATGCGAACCGCGTCGCGGAGATTGCACGTAATTTCCCCAAGGTGCGGGTTTCGGTCCTGGTGGATGCGAGCGCGCAAATCGAGAGTTGGAGAGGTGCGCCGGTATCGGTGTTTCTCGACATTAATCCCGGTATGGATCGTACCGGCGTGGGTCGAACTTGCGTGGACGAGGCAGCGCGGATCGCGGGCGAGATCGACCGGGTCGGACTGGTATTTCGCGGGTTGCATTTCTATGACGGGAATTCGACAGAAGCGGATTTGGAGGAACGGAAACAGCGCGCGCACGAGCGCTACGGGCAGCTTTTACAAATGATTGATGCCTTGGAGGAGCGCGGCATTGGAATCGGGGAGGTAATTACTTCGGGAACTCCGGCGCTGCCGTGCGCAATTTCCTATCCGGCGTTGTGGGAGGCGAATTTCCGGCACCAAGTCTCGGCGGGTACTGTCGTCTATAACGACACGAGTAGTTTGAAGCAATTGCCGGGAGAGTATGGGTTGGCTCCCGCAGCGCTGGTGGTGAGCCGGGTAGTGAGCCATCCTAAGCCTGGGATTTTCACCTGCGACGCCGGGCATAAAAGCGTCTCGGTCGATAGCGGCGTGCCGAATTGCCGGATTGTAGGGCATCCGGAATACGAGGCGATGAAGCCAAGTGAAGAACATCTGCCGTGCACGGTGAATGGCGGCACGGGTCTTCCCCCCATTGAAAGCATCTTGTACTTAGTTCCCCGTCATGTTTGTCCAACGGTAAACAATTTCGACTTTCGCGGCTCTGGTTGAGAACGGCGAGATTACAGGGATCGAGCGCGTAACGGCACGCGGGCGCGAGGGGCCGCTGGCTATCAGTGCAGAGCCTCATCAATTTCAGCGTTAGAAGGCGTGCACAGGATCCGGCCGTCGATCTCTAGCATCGGCTTCTTTTCTTTTCCGCCGTTTTGCTTCGCCACGAACAGGGCGGCTTTACGGTCGTGATCGATATCTATGTATTTATACGGAACCCCCAGGTTTTCCAGATGTTCGCGAGCCCTTTGGGTCATTTCGCACCAGTCGGCGCCATAGACGGTTACGACAGACATACGTGTGAGACGGTTCCGAATAAGATTCACGAACACAAAAATCGTGCGATTGCATCTGATCGCATGAGCCGTCAAGTACGCTACGAGGAGAAGACCATGATTGCGAATAGCAGCCTATACAATCCAGACGAACTATATCCGGTGCAAAACGCCTTGAGCATGTGGTTAGCTCCGGCCGATGAATTCGATAAAACCGAAGAGGACAAGGAGGATTTGGACGACGAGGATGACCTCGACGACGAAGACTTAGAGGACGAAGATGACGTCGACGAGGACGCCGAGGATTTAGATGACGAAGATGAAGAGGACGAGGACGAGGACGAGGATTTAGACGAAGACGAGGAATAACCACGCTGGGGGCAGACGGCCCGCAAGGCCATCTGCCCTGGTCTGTTTCACTGAGCGCTGAGGTGCTCGTGAAATGACTTATTGGGATATGGCGGATGAGGCGGCACCGGGGTTGGATGTTCTTTTACCAGGGCACTGAGATAGGCAATCGCTTTTTCGAGCTGCGCATCCTGCCCTTCGAAACTCGCGTGCGGGAGATTATCGACCACGATATCGGGATCGACACCGTGGCCTTCGATCAGCCACTTCCCTTCCGGGCCGTAGACGCCGAGCTCGGCGGCGGAAGCGATGCCATTATCGGCAAGACGGTTGCTGGCGCTCAGCCACACTTCGCCGCCCCAGGTTCTCGTGCCGATCACTTTGCCGAGGCCGAGGCGGCGGAAGCCTTCGCTAAACGCTTCGCCGTCGGACGCGGTCCATTGATCGCAGAGCACGACAACCGGGCCGCGGAAGGCGTCCTGCATGTTCCAGGAGGCCTGGCCGGCGCGGGGCTGCCAGTACATCCAGGCTTTGCGCATTAATTTACCGAGCACCCAGCTATCGATGTTGCCGCCGCGGTTGTGACGCACATCGACGATCAGCGCAGAACGGTCGAAGACCGGCGAGTATTCTTCCACCCATTGATTGATATCTGCGGGACCCATGGCCCGCAGGTGGATGTAGCCGATAGAGCCGTGAGAGGCTTTTTCGACGGCTTCGCGGCGGGTGAATTCCCATTCGGAGTAGCGCAAATCCTGTTCCACTTTTGCGGTGATCGGTTTGGCGAGTACATCGCGAGCTTGCGTTTGGCCTTTGGGCAGGACGTGCAATAACACCGGACGTCCGGCTTGTCCGCGTAGCAGACTGCCAGGATCGAGAGCGAGGCCGAGGTCCTGGCCATTGATAGAGAGAATTGTGTCGCCGTCGGAGACCTGCACATCAGGACGGGCCAGCGGGCTCAATTTGTCGGGGCGGTCTGGGTCGGTGCGATAGACGTGCTCTACCACCCAGCCTTTGCCGTTGGCGGCGGGCGCAAGGCGTGCGCCAAGTGTTGACAGCAGCACCTGATCGGACCCTTTCCGGATATCGCCACCAAAGACGAAGGTATGCAGCGCGGAAAGCTCGCTGACCATATCGGAGATTAGGTCGCTCAACTCTTCGCGATCCCGTACTCGTCCGATCAGCTCGCCGTACTTATCGCGCATGGCGGGCCAGTTCACGCCGTGCATGTTGGGATCGTAAAAATAATCGCGATGCAAGCGCCAGGCATCGAGGAAGGCTTCGCGGTATTCGTCGGCGGGTATTACGGAGAAGGTCCAGGCGCCTAGATCTACGCGAGCGTCCTTCATGCCTTTTGGCGATTTCAGGGCGTCGGCTTTGATGGAGGAATCGAATACGAACAGATCGTTGTTGACGCGGGCTAGGAGCTTCTTGCGATCGCCGGACAACTCAAAGCTCTTGACGCCGTCGACCACGGTTTCGGGAGCATCGCCTTTGTTCGCGATATCGACGCATTGGAGCGCGTTGTGAGCCGGGTCTTCCGGATTGTTGTCAACCCAGCAGAGCCGTTTCTCGGCAACCTGCAAATCGGAGTAGTTGCCGGGACCGACGGGCACTTCCTGTAAACGGCTCTGGAGTCCGTCGGTATCTATTTCCACTTTCAGAGTTGCGTCTGTTTTGCTTTTGTCTTTACTAGGGGTCGGCGGCGGGTGCAGCTCGTCGGCAGGTTCAAACGGCGAGATCTCTCCCTTATGAAGAGCAACCAAATACACTTTATTGGTGCGGTCGAAGAAGGGATCGGGCTGGCGATTGCCCCACGGGCTCTTGACGACGGTATTGAGCGCGCGGTCCGAAAGCAAATAGATCCATTTCCCATCGGGGCTCCAATCGGCGGAGAAGCTGTTGTAGCGGTCCGTGGTGAGCGGAATGGTTTTGCCCGAATCGAGAGCGTACAGAAAGAGCTGAGCGAAGCCGTTGGGCGCACTCCGGCAGAAGAGAATCCAGCGGCTGTCGGGCGACCAGCGAATGCTCGAGAAAGCCGGGTCTGAATTATTGTCGGGATCGGATTGGGCGATTTGCTTATCGTCTTTGGTGGCGAGATTGAGCAGAAAGAGACGGTTGTTCTTATCTTGCTGTACGATCCATTTGTTATCGGGCGAAGGAACGCCGTCCCAGCGCAGCACTTTACCGCCGGTGGTGAGCTGCTGGCCGGGGCCGACGCCGTTCGCCGGATATTTCCAGAGCTCCACTTCGCCGGATTCGGTGGAGTAGACGAAGACAGACTTGCCATCTGCGGCGAGGCGCGCTTCGCGGAAGCGTCCGGGGCGATGTTCGCTGATATCAACGAAGCGGCCTTCTTTGGCCGGCGTAACAAAGACGCGGCCGCGTGAGGTGAGCACGATTTTTTCGCCATCGCCGGAAAGGTGCGCGGCGCTGACGTATTGCAGCGGAGTTTTGATCCAGTGCTCGCGAAGGTGATCGAAGTCGGAAGGAAGATCAATGGGAATGACTCGATCGCTTCCTTTCTTTATGTCGAAGACGCGCAGATCCGCGCCGAGTTGATACACGATTTTTCCGGCGGATAAGGATGGGTCTTTCAGATCCCAACCGGCGCTGTGCGTTAGCTGGCGTAATTTCTTCCCGTCTTCATCCATCGACCACAGATTCATGGTGCCGTCGCGATCGCTGAGAAAGTAAATACGGTTTTGATACCAGAGCGCGTCCTTGCTGGTTCCGGGATAATCGGCCGTGAGCGGAACGGCTTCGTGGCCCTCGGAGTACTTCCAGACGCTCTGAGCGGTGCCCCCTTTGTAGCGCTTGGCGTAGCTGCCTTGGAATGGAAAACGGGTGAAGATCAGCGTCTTGCTTTGCGCGTCGTAGCTGCCTTGGGAGGCTTGGCTGAGAGCAATTTGCTGGATGCGGTTTTGCGCGTCAATGGTGAACAGTTGAGCGTCGGGCAGAGTGGAATACCGATAACTGGAGAAGAGGATTTTGCCATCGGGGGTCCAGCCTTGAACCAGGGCTCCGCCGTCAAAAGTGCGGCGGGTCGGGACGCCTCCTGAAAGGGGCATCGTGTAAACCTCGCTCGGACCTTCATAATCGGCGGTGAAAGCGAGGGTTTGGCCGTCGGGTGAGAAGGCCGCATGCGCCTCTTCTCCGAGACTGCTCGTGAGACGGGAAGCGACACCTCCGTTCACGCTTACTTCCCAGAGATCGCCTTCAGAGGTGAAGACGACTGTATCGCCATGAATGGTGGGAAACCGGTAATAGCCGTTCGAGGATTGGCTATATGCGAGGGCCGAAGACAGAAAGAGTAAGGGGAAAAGCGCGCGGCGCATGTGGAACACAGGATAGCTTAAACCGCAGACGGTCAACAAACGACCGTTTACCTGACGCTACGCGGTGGCCGACTCTTTGAGGGGCCAATGGATTTGGGTCTGGCGCTTAAAGGCGAGATTGCCAATCTGCCCGGCGCGGGCGCAGGCGACTCCGGCTTCTACCGGGGCATTCGGTTCCTTGCGCGTTTTGATGCAGTCGAAGAAATTGCCCATGTGGTCGATAGTTCCGTCCTGGAAACTTCGCTCGGCGAGAACGGGATTGCCTTTGCCCACGCCCTCGCGATAAATTTCGAAGCCGCTACGGGTGAGTTTGAGGGTTCCTTCCGTACCGCGGAACTCAAGACCTCCATCGTCAATCGAAGAAACCATAGTTCCTTCGTAGCCAACCTCGAAGCCGCTATAGCGGAAGCCTGCGAGCAGCGTATCGGGGCACTGCCACTGCTTAAAGATGTAACTATCGCCCATCATCTGGGCCGTGTTCGGCTGCATGGTGTTCATGGCCCAGTGGACGACGTCGATCCAGTGGGCGAAGAGATCGGTCATAGCGCCGCCGCCAAAATCCCAGAACCAGCGCCATCGCCGGTATTTCTCGTCCGAAAATGGCTGGGCGGGCGCGGAACCGAGCCACTGCTTCCAATCGAGCAGTTGCTGATTGATCGGTTCAACTGGCCAATCCGATTGATAATTCTGATACCAATATGTGCGGACCTGCGTGATGCGCCCGATGTTATTGCCTTGGATGAGTTCGGCAGCGCTTTGAAAATGCCGCCAACTGCGCTGTTGCATGCCGCATTGCAAAATTCGCTTCGAAGAACGAACCGCGTGGATAAGCGTTTCTCCCTGGTCGATGGCATGGGTGACCGGCTTTTCAAGGTAAACATCTTTGTCCGCGGCGAGCGCGTCGGTCGCCACTTTGACGTGCCAGTGATCGGGCACGGCAATAATCACTCCATCCAGTTTCTGATCGAGCACCTGGCGGTAATCCACGTGAGTCGTCGAGTTAGCACAGCTCGGGAGTGTCTTCAGGTAGTCGAGGTGGGGAGAGTAGACGTCGGACGCCGTCACAAGTTGAAAAGGAGCAGACTTCTGGGCCGCATGGAGCAGGGCGTGCATACGCCCCCCGATCCCGATAGCCCCAAGCTGGAGAGTATCGTTAGCTCCCCAGGCACGGGTGGCAGCCGCCGCGGTCAGCCCGCTTGCCATGAGGAATGTGCGCCGGTTGGGTTTAATTTGCATTGCATTCGATGTTATATCAGGTGAGCAGAATGGCGGGTCACAGGCACTAAGACTGTGAGTTGGCATGGAATCACACCTAGAAGAGGCGAATATCGCGGATCGTGGCCCGATGCTTCACCGCCTGATGGATCTGGAATTGCCTCTCGCAGTGCGGTTAGGCCGCGCCAAGATGCCGATCCAGGATGTTTTGAAACTTACCTCCGGGTCGCTGATCGAACTCGATCGCAATGTGGGCGATTCAGTGGATCTGCTGGTGCACGGGACAGTTGTCGCGCGTGGAGAAATTGTTTCGCAGCGCGGAAATTATGCGGTGCGCATTAAAGAGATTGTCCGGCGCGACGACCGCCTCACCCGACCGGATTGAGCAGTGTTCCGATAGGCGGAATTGTGATGCTGATTTCGTCGCCTGTTTGTAGGGTGAACGAATCGGGCGGCACAATGCCGGTACCGGTCATTAGAAAAGCTCCGGCTGGAAAACTGTTATCGCGGAAAAGATAGGCGGCAAGCGCCGGCAGTTCGCGTTTGATCGATTCAATTGTGGTTGAACCCTCGAAGGCCGTGTTGCCCTGACGTCTGATGAGCAACTCAATCGCGGTTGATTTCGGAAGCGGGTCCTTTGTGATCAGGATGCAGGGGCCGAGAGCGCAGCTGCGATTGTAGACCTTGGCCTGCGGCAGATAGAGCGGGTTTTCCCCTTCTATATCGCGCGAGCTCATGTCATTGCCGATCGTGTAGCCGAGGATCGCGCCGCCGGGCGACAGAACAAGTGTGAGCTCCGGTTCCGGCACGGACCATTTCGCATCGCTGCGAATCGCGACCGGCGCTCCCGATCCGACAACGCGGTGCGGGGTTGCTTTGAAGAAAAGCTCGGGGCGCTCCGCGCTATACACCCGATCGTAAAAATCGCCTCCGCCCGCCGATTTCGATTCTTCCATGCGGGCGTTGCGACTGCGGTAATAGGTTACGCCCGCTGCCCAAACCTCTTGGGTGCCAATGGGCGCACGGACATCCGCTAGCGAGTCTTTGGAAGCCACCGCAGCGCCCGAGATCTGCGCTGTTAGGAAATCGAAGAGATCTTCATTGGAGAGCAATGCATCCCATTCGATTCCAACCCGGTAGAGCTGCCGGTCTTCGGTTTGAACTACCGAGCCCTGGCCTGTTCGATAGAGCTTCAACACTTAACGGCCACCTACCGCAAAATCGGCGCGGCAGCCGCGGTCTACCCATATTCCGCGGTTATCGAAGCCCCAACTCTGGCCTTGGCGGCAAGGCGCTCCGCCACGCTCTTTTACCAAACGAACTCCCCGGCTCACATCCGCCCGGCAATAGGTACGGCGCCCGGCAACGGAGCTGCACGTGATGATCTGGGGCCGGGGTCGAACCGGGAGAGGCGCGAGAGCGAAATCGCCGCCGCAACCGCGATCCACCCAAATGCCACGCCGGTCAAAGCCCCAAGTGGAGTTAAGACGGCAAGCCGCCCGGCTGCGCTGCCGTATTAATTGGACGCCGCGGCTCGTGTTGGCACGGCAGTAGGTGCGCTGGCCGTTGTTCGAGAAGCAGGAAATGGTTTGCGCGTGCAGAGGGAGGACGCTCAACGCGAGAAGCGCACAGGGTACCAGAAGCAGTTGTCGGAGCCAGGTCATCGCACGCATACTAACAGAGATGGACACCAGACCGCTACGGAAAAGGGCGCGGCTTAACATTTAGAAATGAGAGTATGGGCAGTCGCGCTGATCGGCTTGGCCGCGAGCGCGATGTTCGCTGGATCAGACAAGGTAACGCCGCAACAAGCCGCGCAACTGAATACGTTTTCGATGCCGGTCGGTTTGAATCGCGGCGCCGCGGGACTGGCGCGCTGTCTGCTGGAATTGCGCACGCGGGCTAGCCTGCTGATGGTTGTAGCGCATCCGGATGACGAAGACGGCGGACTGTTGGTTTACGAGGCGCGGCACGTCGGAGCGCGCACCGCGCTGCTCACTCTTACCCGCGGCGAAGGCGGCCAAAATGCCATGTCTGGGGATCTCTACGACGCGCTCGGGCTGCTGCGGACGCAAGAGCTAATGCAGGCAGACCGCTTCTATGGCCCCCGGCAATTCTGGGGGACCGTGATCGACTACGGCTTCTCGAAAACACGGGAAGAGGCGCTCGAAAAATGGGGATACGAGCGTGTGCTTTCCGATGCGGTTCGGGTAGTGCGCATGACGCGCCCGCTGGTCGTCACGTCAGTATTTGTAGGGGCGCCCACGGATGGCCATGGGAACCATCAAGTGGCCGGGCAGATCGCGCAGGAAGTGTTCAATGCCGCGGGCGATCCAAACCAGTTTCCGGAACAAATTCGCGCCGGCTTGCGTCCCTGGAAGCCGGTGAAAGTGTATGAGCGGGTGCCCTTCTTCGCGCCGACCAAAGAAAAGACCATCTACGATTACGCCACGGATAAATATGTTCCCATTCGCTTCCGCAATTACGCGGAAAAAACGTGGATCGACCAAACGCCATCTACAGATGTAAAAATTCCGGAAGGCGCTACGGATCCGGCTTCGGGACTAACTTCTTCGCAGATCGCACGCGAAGGCTGGGGATTTCAGAAATCGCAAAACGGAGGAGCCACGCTGCCGCCCCCAGCCCTTTATACAGCTCCGTATCACCGGTATGCGTCGCGCGTACCGGCGAGCGGCCCTGAGAAATCTTTTTACGATGGCATTGATATTTCATTGAACGGCATTGCCTCGCTCAGCACGGGCGGCGATGCGAAATTCCTCACCCAGGGCCTCTTGAAGCTTTCTCTCTGCGTGGAATCGGCTGCGGCGCATTTCCGCGTGGACAATCCGGGAGGCATTGCTCCTGATCTCGCGCAGGGATTGAAGCGGACCCGGGCGCTGATCGAAGAAGTGAAAGCGAGTGGTCTGGCTGAGCCCGGCAAAAGCGATATCGAATTTGAGCTGGAGCAAAAAGCGCATCAGTTTGAGACGGCGCTCCCGTTGGCGTTGAATCTTACGTTTCAGGCGACAGTCGCGCCGGCAAAGGAGCCTAGTGGACCGTTTGCGCATTTCGCCGGACAGCAAACAACCTTTACTACTGCCATCCCCGGGCAGAAGTTTAGCGTCGACACGCATTTCCTGAACGGCGGATCGGACAAGGTTTCGGTTGACCGGATATCGCTCGAGTCCGCGGATGGGAAGGCGTGGAAGTTCGCGGCGGATGCGCCTCTGACAAGTAAAGTGCTTGAGACGAATGAGGAGCTGAAGGAGAAATTTGCGGTTGCGGCCCCTGAGGACGCTGCATTTACGCGGGCGTATTTTGAGCGGCCTAACCAGGAGCAGCCATATTACAACCTGACCGACGAGCGGTTCCGGAACTTATCCTGGGCGCCGTATCCGCTTTGGGCGACCGCGCACCTGCTGTTCGACGGCGTCGAATGGGATATGCACCAGGTGATTCAAACCAATACGCATCTGGAGGGGATCGGGATGAAGCAGGATCCGTTGCTGGTAGCTCCTGCGATCTCAGTTTCCGTGGTGCCGGCGAGCGGCGCGGTGCCGCTCTCCGCTAAACGATTCTCGTTTACCTGCCGCGTGGCCAGCAATGTGAAAGGCGTAGCGAAAGGCGTACTGCGGCTGGACCTGCCTAAAGGCTGGCACGCGACGCCGGACGAACAGCCGTTCGCGTTGATGCGCGATGGCGATGCCCAAAATTTCAGCTTTGCGGTCGCACCCGGTTCGGTCCGCCCGGAGCGCTACGAGATTCGGGCGGTAGCAGATTATCAGGGTAAGAAGTATTCGGAAGGTTATCGAATGGTTGGGTACACCGGCCTGCGTCCCTATCCCGAATATCATCCGGCTACTTACACCGCCACCGGCGTAGACGTGAAGACCGCGCCGAATCTGCGCGTCGGTTTTTTCCCCGGCACGGGAGACGATCTGCCGGGAGCGCTGGCCGATTTGGGAGTCAACGTGGTGACGTTAGCCGACAGCGATCTCGAAGCCGGCGATTTGCAATCGTTCGACGCGATTATTCTCGGCGTGCGCGCCTACAGCGTACGGCCTGAACTCGAAGGTGCCCATCATCGCCTGATGGATTACGTGAAGAACGGCGGGGTCTTGCTTGTGCAATATAACCTGCAGAATCTGGATGACGGGAACGGGCCGTATCCGTTTTCCCTTGGTTCGAACCCGGCGAAAGTGGTGGACGAGAATTCGCAGGTCAAACTACTCGATCCGACCAATCCAATTCTGAACTGGCCGAACAAAATTACGGTCGGTGATTTCGGAGGATGGCAAGAGGAGCGTGGACACGGATTCATGCAAAGTTGGGACAAGCACTACGACGCGCTGCTCGAGATGCACGATCCGGGGCAGAAGCCGCAGCTCGGCGGCCTGTTGGTGGCTCGCGTCGGCCGGGGAGTGTATGTGTACGATGCGCTGGCGCTCTATCGCCAGTTGCCAGCAGGCGTATCGGGCGCCTACCGGATACTGGCCAATCTGGTGAGTGCCGGCAAAAATCCAGAGCGCACGGAATCTAAAGTAGAAGATAGGTAATCCATTGATTAGGTGAGTTCTATGTCGATACGGCAGTTGGTTCCGTTTGCGCTGGCTTTGATTGGCGCGTGCAGTTTGATCGCGGGTCCGAAGAACTTTCCGGCTCCGGCGGCCGATATTCCGGCGGCTACCTCGCAAGGCCTGCAAACGGCGGTACTCGCCGGCGGATGTTTCTGGGGCATGGAGGGGCTATTCGAGCGCATCAAGGGCGTGAAAAAGGTGGTCTCGGGGTTCGCTGGGGGCCAGAAGAAAACGGCTCACTACGAAGAAGTGAGCACAGGCACGACGGGACACGCCGAATCGGTTCAGATCACCTTTGACCCCAAGGAGATCACCTACGGGCAGCTCCTGATGGTTTATTTTTCGGTGGCCCATGATCCGACGGAATTGAACCGGCAAGGGCCCGATACCGGAACACAGTACCGCTCGGCGATTTTCTACGTCAATGACGAGCAGAAGAAAGTGGCCGAGGCGTACATTCAACAACTGAACGCCGCGCATTTGTTTCGCCGACCGATTGTGACGCAGGTAGTGCCACTCCAGGGGTTTTATGCCGCCGAAGCATACCATCAGCATTTTCTCGATAACAATATGACTTATCCGTATATTGTTTACAACGATTTGCCGAAGTTGGCGGCGCTGAAGAAAGAATATCCGGAATTTTGTAAGCGGCGTTAAGGTAATCGGTAGACGCGAACGTAATCCACCGTTAGTTCTTGCGGGAATGTGGTGGAGCCATCTGGGTTGCCGGGCCAGGCGCCTCCCACCGCAAGATTCAGCAACAGGAAAAACGGATGATTGTAAACCCACCTCGTTCCCTTCGGAAGTGATGCGGGCGTTACCGTTGCATATACATGATGGTCGATTGAGAATTCGATGCGGCCGGGCGTCCAGTCAACGGCGTAGACATGGAAATCATCAGCGAGCGGGGGCGCTCCGGGCAAACTGTATTGGGCGCTGATGCCGCCGCTGCCTGAGTAGCCCGGGCCATGCACCGTTCCATGCACAATAGTGGGTTCGCGGCCTAAGCTCTCCATGATGTCAATTTCGCCGCACGCGGGCCAGTTAACTTCATCGATGTTGTCGCCGAGCATCCAGAACGCCGGCCACATGCCTTGTCCGCGCGGCAACTTCATGCGCACTTCCGCCCTGCCGTAGGTAAACGAAAAGCGGCCTTGTGTCTTCAGACGGGCGGAGGTGAACTTACCCTCGGAATCCTTAAGGGCGCGGATAATGAGGTGGCCGTCACCGTCACGAAACGCGTTGGCGGGGCGGTTTGTATAGGTTTCGAGCTCTTTGTTTCCCCAGCCGTTTTGATTGCCGAGGTCGTAAGTCCATTTCGACGGATCGGGCTGGGTCCCCTTGGCCCCGGAGAATTCGTCATGCCAGACGAGTTTCGCCGGTGCGGCTGGGGAGATTGCTGGGAGCATCACGAAGGCCAGGCCAAGGCCTAGACGGAAGAGCGCCATTCCTGCATAGTACTGCGCATTCTTTCACGGAACACAGGCGACGACGAGCACGTATGTTGTGTGAGAGTTGCATATAATGAGCTCTCACATATGCGACAAACATCGGCCGATGACGAATGGAAAAAGGGCAGCGCGGAGCTCCTCGTGCTATCGCTGCTTGAGGATCAGCCGCGCCACGGCTACGATATCTCGAAACTGATCGAGTTGCGGTCGGGCGGGGCGCTCCGGTTTCACGTGACGTCGCTGTATCCGCTGCTCCACCGGCTGGAAGAACAGGACTGGATCAAAGGACGCTGGGTGGAAAAGGCCGAGCAGCGCCGCCGCCGCTATTACAGCCTGACTCCGGCAGGGCGTCAAGTTCTCGCCGAACAGCGCAAGAGCTGGCGGGAGTTTGTAGCGGCAATCAGTCGCGTGACCGGAATTGAACATGCCTGATTGGGAACAAACGGTACGGCGGCGGCGTCGGCGAAAATTGCCGATTTTTGCTACGCTGGAATTTCGAGAGGTGTCGCTCTCGATCTCCCACAAACCTATCTAGTCTATATATGGAATCCGAATTGAACAGCAATGCGGTCGCTACCGACGACGCCGAGGAGCAAGCCGAACAGAGGGGTCGACGTTCGGGCTCCGATGGCGCTGCATCCGCCGGCGAAGCGCCTGCGGAACGCGATCGCTTAACCAAAGAAAAGAACGAGTTACAGGAACTTTTGCAGCGCCGTCAGGCGGAGTTCGACAATTTCCGCAAACGAGTCGAGCGGGAGCGTGGCGAGCTGGTCGAATACGCCTCGATGGACACAGTGAAAGCACTGCTGCCGGTGCTCGACGACTTTGAACGGGCGCTCAAAGTGGAGTGCGCGGACAAGGAATACGCTCGCGGCATGGAAATAATCTACCAGCGGCTGAATGAGGCATTGCGCAAGCTGGGTCTGGAGCCGATCTCGTCGGAAGTAACGGTTTTCAATCCGCACGTGCATCACGCCGTTGAAATGGTTGATACAAAAGACCACCCGGACCAGACTATCCTAGAGGAATACCAGCGCGGTTACTACTTTAAAGGGCGCTTGCTGCGGCCGGCGATGGTGAAAGTCGCGGTCAATCCGTAAGCTGTTCGGCGAAGTGCATCATGCCCATGAGTGTTGCTAAAAGAGACTATTACGAAGTTTTGAGCGTGTCGCGCGACTGCGACGATGGAATACTGAAATCGTCGTATCGCAAGCTGGCGCTGCAATATCACCCGGACCGCAATCCGAATAATCACGAGGCGGAAGAGCGGTTTAAGGAGGCGGCGGAAGCCTACGCGGTGTTGAGTGATCCGCAGAAACGCGCGGCCTATGATCGCTACGGGCACCAGGGTGTCAACGGCGGGGGCGCTCCGAATTTCGACGAATCGCAGTTTGCCGATTTCGGCGATATCCTGGGCGATCTTTTCGGCTTGGGCGACATTTTCGGAAGCCGCCGGGGTGGCGGGCGCAGGGTCCAGCGGGGCGAAGATATTCGCTACGATCTCGAGGTTAGTTTCGAAGATTCGATGCGCGGCATTTCGGCAGACTTGCAGATTCCGAGGATGGAAGCTTGCGGCCGTTGCCAGGGGACGGGCGGCGAACCGAACGGCGGCATGGTCACCTGCTCGGTGTGCGGCGGCCGCGGCGAAGTCGTTTACCAGCAGAGTTTTCTGGCCATCCGCAAGACCTGTCCCAGTTGTTCGGGGCGTGGCAAAGTGATCCGCCAGGTTTGTACCCAATGCCGCGGCGAAGGTTTTCACCGGGTTGAAAAGAAGCTCAAGGTAAATATCCCCGCAGGCGTCGATAACGGCACGCGTCTACGTCTGAGCGGCGAAGGCAATCCGGGGCCTGCGGGCGGCCAATCGGGCGATCTGTACGTAGTCATCAAGGTCGCCGAACATCCGGTGTTCGAGCGGCGCGATACGGACCTGCATTGCACGCTGCCGATCAATGTCGCGCAGGCGGTATTGGGGGCACAGATCGAGATTGAGACGTTTGACGGCGTTCAGGAAATCAAAATTCCCGAAGGAACACAACCGGGCGCACAGTTCCGGCTGCGCAATTTGGGTGTACCGCAGTTAAACGGCCGGTCGCGCGGCGACCTGTATGTGCATCTCGATGTGCAGATTCCGAAAAAGTTGACACGGGAGCAGCGCCGGACCTTTGAACAACTGAAGGACTTGCTGCCGGTCGAGAACACGCCCCACGAGAAAAGCGTGTTCGAGAAGGTGCGCGACTTCTTCGGTTGATTGGCGCGATCGAAGCCGTTCTTGAGGGCGGCAACTATTGACCGCCCTGATACTCTTTTGTTAGCTTATTGCGCGGATTGTAAACAGTGAAGCTGCCGTCTTTTTTGGCGCTGACCCTCAGATAGTGTCCGGTATCGGCTTCCGCCGTGTTCGCAATGTAGGGATCCTGCGTGTTGTGTTCGCTGCCGGCTGCGTCCGCGAAATGCAACTGCCAGAACCCTTGCAGTCCCGGCGAAGAATGAATCACATCCCAGGCGTCGGCCATGCCTCCTTTTCGTGCCCCGTTATCCATGATCGCCACCTTGGGCGCGAGCGCGTGCACGAGCGCCGGACTGTTGCTCAAATCGAGTCCGTGGTGCGACACCACAAAGAGATCGGCCTTCCCCAGCTTGTTTACCGGGCACATCAACTCAAGTTCTTTGTTCCAGGTAAGATCGCCGAGGTCCACCACGCGGAACTTGCCAAACGACAGAACCGTCCCGACCGAGCGGGCGTTTTCCGTCGGGTCCGTCTCTTTTTTCTTCACACCCTCGCAGTATGGGTTTTGCTCACCCGCTCCCGGTAAGGGCGAAGCAAGCACCTGGCCATCAGCCGAAACCACTTCCACATCCAGCCCCTTGATCGGCAAATGCTCGCCCGGTTTCGCCAGGATGTGCTGAGAGCTGCCGATGGCTGCTTTGTATTCCGCATAGAGCGTGGCGGTGGTCTTCGACTTTTCACGGTTTTCGCCGTGGTCAATGAAGGTTCCGACTGGCATTTTCGATACGAGTTGCGGAACCCCGCCCACATGATCCGAATGGAAATGGGTGATGAGGACGTAGTCAATCTTCTTGATATGGGCAAGTTTGGCGGCGGCTACAATTCGATTCGCATCGCGATAGGCGTTATAGCCCCACCCGGTGTCGATCAATAGCGACTGGCCATGCGGCGGAACGAACAGCGTTGACTGGCCGCCTTCGACATCGATAAAGTAGATTTCCAGCGGTTTCTCAGCAGCGGGAAGCACGGCCGAAAACAGCGCCGCGCACAAGATTAGAACGAAAGCACGCATGGAAAAAATCGTAACAGAACGCGCGGCTGGAACCGGGGCGAAGTGTGAGGAACTTATCGGTCCCGTTTAGCGTACTCTCGAATTAGACGAGGAGAAAGCAAGCATTGCCCTTTTGTACGAACTGCGGAGCGAGCATCGATGCCCGTGCTTCCTACTGCCCACATTGCGGCCAGCGGCAGCCGTTTGCCGATAAAATCCCCACGACAGATTTTCTGACCGGGATGAGCGATCGAACCGCGTCTGTGCTGTGCTACATCCCGGTGCTCGGAGTGATACCGGCGATTATCTTCCTGGCATCGCAGCATTTTCGCGCCAACGTGAAGGTGCGATTCAACGCCTTTCAGTCTCTTTACCTTTTCGTCGCATGGCTGATCGTTTCGTCCGCTTTGCCGGTACTGGTCATCAACAGCCGGGGATGGGGACCAGAGGGCGCATTTTTCGGGGCTCTAAAGCTGATTTTGTTCATCTGCTGGATTTACTTGCTCATCAAGGCTGCGAATATGGAGCAGGTACGCCTGCCGATCCTGGGCGATCTGGCCGCAAGATCGACCATGGAGCAGATGTAGAGCCCGCACCATTTACTCCATATCCGGGTACGGCCCTTTGCCCCCTTCTGCGATGAAGCGATCGATCCGCGCCTCGAGCACCGGAAGCGGCACCGATCCCAGCGCTAAAACGGTATCGTGAAAGGCGCGTAGATTGAATTTCTCCTCTAGCGCTTGTTTGGCCTTATTGCGTGCTTTCCAGATCGCCATCTCGCCCACGTAATAGGACAATGCCTGGCCGGGCCAGGAAATGTAGCGATCCACTTCGGTCTCGATCTCGTGATCGGAAAGGGCCGTGTTGTCGTGCAGGTATGCTTGCGCCCGCTCGCGCGTCCAGCCTTGCGCATGAATGCCGGTATCCACCACCAGCCGAGCCGCGCGCCATGCCTGATAGCTGAGCATCCCGAACACTTCATAGGGCGTCTGATAAATGCCCATCTCCGTTCCGAGCCGTTCGCAGTAAAGCGCCCAGCCCTCGCCATACGCTGAGATATACACGCGGCGAAAAGGCGGTAATTCTTTGTGTTCAAGCGCTATCGGCATTTGGAATGCATGCCCCGGCGCCGATTCATGCAACGTCAAAGCCGGTAGGCTGTAAAGCGGTCGTGCCGGGAGATCGTAGGTGTTCACCAGGTAGGTGCCCGGACCGCCCCGCCCTGACGTATAAAAGGGCGCTATATCCTGGGGCACCGGCACGATGCCAAAGCGCATCCGGGGCAAGTATCCAAAATATTGGGACGCCTTGCCGTCGAACTCTTTGGAGATCCAGGCCGCTCGCATCAGCAACTCTTGCGGCGTCTTCGCATAAAACTGCGGATCGGTGCGCAGGAATCGCAGGAAAGCGGGCAAGTCTCCTTTGAACCCCGCCTGTTTCATGGTTTGCTCCATTTCCGTTCGGATCTTCGCCATCTCGTTCAGACCGATCTCATGAATTTCGCGGGGGGTAAGCGTCGTGGTTGTAAATTCTAGAATCTTTGCCTGGTAATAGGCCTTACCGTCGGGGAGCGATTGCGCCGCAAGTTCTGTGCGCGCTCCTGGCACATACTGTGTGTCCATGAACCGTAGCAATTCGGCGTAAGCGGGAATCACCGCGTCCTGTATCGTTTTGGCCGCGCTCGCCCGCAACTGCGCCTGCTCCTCGCCTGGAATCGAAGCAAGTATCTTTTTGTACGGAGTGTAGAAAATCGTCTCTTCCGGACTCTTCGCCTCGGCGACGGCGCGGATCGAGGAATCGCGCCCGGCGAGGGTTACTTTGGGCGGCGTGAATCCCCGCTCGAGACCGGCTCGCATGTTCGCGATCTCCTCACGGAAATATCGCGGGAGGTCGTTCATTTGCGAAATGAAATTCTGGTAGTCGCGTAACGTGCGAAACGGCTTGCGCGCTGTCGCGGCCACGTTGGACCAGAAAGCGGTATCGGAGGTGAGAGGCTGCTCGTAATCGCGAAATTTCTGCTCGTTGATCAGGACCTCGATCTGTTCCCGGTACACCTCATAGTTAATACGTTCGGAAAGTGAGAGCGAGTTGCGGGGAATGCTCTCCAGCTGGTGCATGACAGTGGTCCAGTACGCCAGGCGCGCCTGCTCGGTAGCGCGATCGACTTTCGGCAGGCGAGCGCTCACTTCCTTACGGCCGCTCTCAGAATCCTCGTCTCCTTCGCCCCGCTGCGCCTGGCGCCACGTCCACTCTCGCGTGTAAATTGCCGTAAAGCGCGCATCAACTGACGGATCTGCCGCGCTTGGTAGGGGCGTCCAGGCCGCCAACACAGCCGTGAAACAGACGACTCCTGCTGTTACTCTTCTCATTTACTTTCTTTCACCGGAAATCATTCAGAGGCTAGCATGCGAGGAACGGATACCGCGTTGTCGCGCCGGAGTTCCAGGCAACCTCTTTGTTTCGGCTCCTCCGGCGAGAGTCCGCTTCCCTTCGGGAGCTAAGCTGATGAATGACCGGCCGGTCCGGTTGAAAGGAAACCAACTAGAAATGAGTTCCGCCAAGCCGCAATCCGTTTCGGGCACCGAGACATTCAGCTACTCGCTTCCTGGCGAATTGCAAACTGCCGTCGCCGAGGCAAAAAAGAAGTGGGATAGCGCCTCCAACACCGAAAAGTTGTGGAAGAAAGATGCCGCGCTTTGGACCAATACCGACGAGAGCAAGTGGCTCGGCTGGCTCGATATCGTAGGCCAGCAATTGAACGATCTCTCAAAATTCAAGGCGCTCAGCGAGGAGGTCCGCGAAGACGGCTTTACCCATTTGTTGCTGCTTGGCATGGGCGGTTCCAGCTTGTGTCCCGAGGTGTTCAGCCTGACGTTCGGCAAGCAGGACGGGTTTCCTAAGCTGCTTGTGCTCGATTCGACCGACCCCGAGCAGATCCGCAGTCTGCGCGAGCAGATCGATCCGGCACGCACCCTATTTTGCGTATCGAGCAAATCGGGCACGACGCTCGAGCCCAATATCTACATGCAGTATTTCTATGCCGAAACTAAAAAGGTCGTTGGCGAGCAGGCGGGCAATCATTTTATTGCCGTTACCGATCCCGGCTCCAAGCTGGAGGGAGTTGCGGCGAAACTCAAGTTCCGGCATGTCTATCACGGGGTGCCGAGCATCGGCGGCCGCTATTCGGCGCTATCGGACTTCGGCCTGGTGCCGCATGCGGCGGCTGGACTCGACACCGAAAAGCTGCTGAAACTCGCGAACAAGATGGTCGAGCAGTGCCAAGCTCCGGAAGCGGATAAGAATCCGGGTGTCGCACTCGGGCTGATTTTGGGAACCGCCGCCGTGAAGTTCGGCCGCGATAAAGTTACGCTGATTTGCTCGGAATCGATTCACGATCTGGGCGCCTGGCTCGAGCAGCTGCTCGCCGAATCCACCGGAAAACAGGGGCGTGGCTTGATTCCTGTCGATCGCGAACCGTTTGCCGCGCCTGACAAGTACGGCAAAGATCGCATATTCGCCTATATCCGGTTTGCTTCCGACAGCGGCGGCGCCGACGAGACGCACGTCGCAGCGCTCGAAAAATCCGGGCAGCCGGTGATTCGGATTGTGCTGAACGATCTTTACGAAATTGGCCAGACCTTTTTTCAATGGGAGATTGCGACGGCGGTTGCGGGTTCGCTCATCGGGATTGATGCCTTCAACCAGCCCGATGTGGAGGCGAGCAAGGTGGTTACTCGCGATTTAACGAGCGAGTACGAAAAGACAGGTTCGCTCCCCGCCGAAGAGCCTATTCTCGATCAGGAAGGAATCAAACTCTTCACCGATAAGGCGAATGCGGAAGCGCTCCTCAAAGGGCACGCTACTCTTGGCGCCGTCATCCGGCAGCATCTTGACCGCATAAAAGCCGGGGATTATTTCGGGCTTTTGGCGTATATTCCTATGTTCCCGGAGCACGAAGAAAAGCTGGAACGGATCCGGAAGCAGGTGCTCGAAGCGAAAGAAGTTGCGACCGTGCTGGGCTTCGGCCCCCGCTTCCTACACAGTACCGGGCAGGCCTACAAAGGCGGTCCAAACTCGGGCGTTTTCCTCCAGATCACCTGCCATGAAGCCGCCGATTTACAAGTTCCGGAACAAAAATACACTTTCGGCGTAGTTAAAGCGGCCCAGGCGCGCGGGGATTTCCAGGTATTGGCTGAACGCAACCGACGCGCTCTTCGCGTCGATTTGGGCGCCGATGTGTCAAAGGGGCTCGATCGTTTACGCGACTTAGTCTTCGCCGGACTTGCTCACTAACAAGGCTTCGAAAAATCCCGTCACTTTAGGGTAATAGTACTTATAAAGATATGGATAATCGGAAATAAAGCGAACTAAGCTATTTCTGATGATGCGTAATTGCTGAATTTGCGTTATTCTTTGGCTACGGATTCGCAGCAAAGGCCCGGTTTGGACGGACCCTTGCTGTGTCGGAGGGGGCGGGACGCGCGAGAGCGCCACCGCCCATGTTGAACTTAGTGTACCTCGGAACTCTCCGGAATATATAACCGATTGTAGGAATCGTCCTAGGACCATATGATATTCGGTATCTTCCGCCGAAACATATGGGAGCATCGGAGTATGTCCGCCTCCGCTGGCCATCATGCTCCGCACCCGCATCGTCCTCCCCAGGGGCTTGACGACAGAACCAGCAAAGCCGGACTCCGTGCCGTCGCTTCCTTCGAGGCCTTAAAGGGCTGCGCCGTGTTAGTACTCGGGATCGCTCTCATGGCCGTACACTCCCATGTCCAGGACATTGCGGAAAATCTGCTGTATCATCTGCACATCGATTTCGACCGGCACATGGGCCATGCCGTTCTGAATGCCGCGACCGCGCTAACCGATGCGCGCTGGTGGGCAATTCTCGCCGCCGCCGGCAGCTACACCACGGTGCGCTTTATCGAGGCGTGGGGCCTATGGAACCGGCGCGTCTGGGCTGAGTGGTTTGCGCTGCTCTCTGGTGCTCTCTATCTTCCGTGGGAGTCTCTGAAGCTAATCGAGCGGGTCACCTGGGATCGGATCGCCGTCATCGTCATCAATCTGATCATCATCTTTTACATGGGGTATATCCGGCTGCGAGAAATGCGCGGAAGGGAAGCTGAGGATCGGCAGGCGGAAGAATCGAAAGCTGCGGTCGGGTAGTTTCTTGTGCCGGTGGTTTACACGGTTGGCCATTCGACCCGATCTCCCGAAGCGTTTCTCGAAATCCTGCGCGCCTTCTCGATTCAAACCGTGGCCGATATTCGCACCGTTCCCCGATCGCGAACGAATCCGCAGTACAACGCCGAAGATTTCCAGCGGTGGCTCGCAGCTGCGGGTCTCGAGTATCTGCACCTGCGGGACTTAGGAGGCTTGCGCAAGCCGCGAAAGGATTCTGTCAATGCCGCCTGGAAGAATGCCTCGTTCCGCGGTTATGCCGATTACATGCAAACGTCACGGTTCGAGAGCGCGCTGAACGAATTGGTCCGGCTCGCGGCGGATGCAACGGTGGCGATGGTTTGTGCCGAAGCGGTTCCCTGGCGTTGTCATCGGTCCCTTGTCGCAGACGCGTTGCTGATCCGCGGTATCGAAGTGAAGGATATTATGAGCGCCACCGCTGCCAAACCGCACGTGTTAACGGCTTGGGCCTGCGTGGATGGACTCCGCCTCACTTACCCCGCTGTCGAGAGCAGTCAGTAATCGTTCGCTGCAAGCGCTAATCTCCAGCACTGCCCGCTCAAACGCTTCGCGGTTTGCCCGCGACGGTTTATGAAATCCAGTAATCTTGCGGACAAATTGTAAAGCCGCGCTATTCAATTCGTCCGAAGTGGCCAGCTCGTCTGGTTTCCGAAGTTTCTTGATGCTTCTGCACATGCTGATCTCAGCTTCTCACCGGTCTGGGATTTATCTTGTTAGTTTTAGTACTACTTAACCTGTGCGTGAATACACTTATAGACGAGAATGGAGTATCCAAGAAAATTTCTCGGAGGTACTTCATGCGTTTTCAACTTTCTCTTCTTTCGGCAATAATGGCCGTTGCGCCCTTTACCCTCTGGGCCGGGCGCCCTCACATCATTGTGAATGGCGACCCGCCAAACCCGATCATCGTCATTGATAATAACTTCACCTTCGGGGCCGATTCTCTCGGCGGAGGCGATTTTAGTTTCGAAAATCAAAGCGGGTCTTCCTGGAGGAGTTTGCTCTTTACGGCAACCTTGCCGATTAATACTCCAATCGTCTGCGGCCCGGGGCCGTTCGTAACCTGCACCGTGACCACCACGCCGAATCAGAACGCTTTCCTCTACAGCATCCTGATGGGACCTGTGGCTACCGGCGGGATTACTAATGGCGAGACGTTTTCACTAGACCTGAATGATACCGGCACCGATCCGGGCGGGCCCGGAAGCTGGGGAGCAGGCACAGACTTCACTGCGACCGCGAACACGACCCCGGAACCCTCCGCTATTTTCCTTCTCATTTTAGGGGCGGTCGCGTTTGCAGGATATCGCCGGCTCAGTGCCGGCCGTACTGCTGCTTAAGTGATTTGAAGGCTGGAGAATCCCGTACCGTCTTGAGGTCCGGGTCACTCAAGAAATACTCAAACGACGCTCCATGAGCGAAGGCGTTTCTGAGTGCGGCGACAGCTCTGTCGATTTGGCCATCAGCTGCCTCGATATATGCTTCGTCATACATAAGAGAGCTATCGGCACTGTCGATTGCGCGCGCCTTCGAGATTAGGGCGCGCGCTTTCGCAGTGTCATTGATCCCGACATAGCACAGGGCTAACCCTCCGAAAGCGTCAGCATCTTGGTGGTTTACGGCCAACTCATCATAAAATAAGCCGATTGCTTGTTTGAAAGTCTTATTGGCCAGATCGCGTTCGCCGATCCGGGCGTAAGCTTCGGCAAGATTGCGCACGACTTCTGGTTGGTTTGGATTGAGCGCTAGCGCTTTTTGATAAACGGCAACGGATTCTTTGTAGCGGCCTAATTGCGTATAAGCGGAAGCTAAATTTGAGTATTCGTCGAACGAGGGCCGTAGCTGGATCGCTTTTTCGAACTCCGGTATAGCTTTCTTCCACTGCGCCTGCCGCCAGTAAATCGTGCCAATGTTGTTGTATCCGGAGGCGTCTGAAGGGTTTTGGGCGACCTCTTCCTGAAACTGCTGCTTCGCTTCATTCAGTTGCCCGAAGTTCGAATAAGCAAAGCCAAGTTGCTTATGGTTGTACCAGTAATACGGGTTCAACTCGACCGCCTTTTTCAACGCAGCCAAGGCTTCTTTCTCGTCTCCGGTAGCCATATACGCCCGCCCAAGGCGAATGTATCCGCTGTCTGCATTCGGCGAGAGTTGTAGCGCCTGTTTGATCTCCTCCACTGCTTCGGCGTTGCGTCCCGTGGCCGAATACACGCTGCCCAACGCAAAGTGAACTTCCGGCAGTGATCCGTTCAAGCGCCGGGCCTGCTCGGCTGCAGCAACCGCTTTCGTCGAATCTGCGCTGTTTTTGGTGATGCTGTACAGCAGATTACTGGTATCGGCGACTCCGGTCCAGGCCAACGCGAATTGGCTATCAGTCTGGCAGGCTTTTTCAAAAAGCGCCAGTGCCGCCCTGGCGTTCGCTTCATCGCGATGGTTCCGCAGGATGTCGCGCCCCTTCAGATATAAATCGTAGGCAGCCAGATTCTGCGTGGGCGCCGAAACCTGGCGCTCGCGTTCCTCCAGAGTCGGTTTCACCTTTAGGGCGTCTTCGGTATCGTCTGCAATTTCATCTTCCAAATTGAAAAGGTCGGCGTTCACGCCATTGTACGAGTGGGTCCAAAGCGCCCGGTGTTGTTCAACGTTGTAGATTTCCGCGTCGACCTTGATGCGGTCGCCCTCGCCCTGCACCGTGCCTTCGACGAGCAGATTCGCGCCGACCTGCCGGGCAATCGCGTTCTCCGGCTCAGCCAGACTGGCAGAATCGAGAGCCGCCGTCGAAACCGGATGAATGCTATTCAAGGAAGCCAGGCGCGCCGAAACCGCCTCAGCCACGCCCTCAGCCCGATATTTCAATTTTGGATCCGAACCGACGAAGTGGAACGGCAGCACCGCAACGTACTTGCCCTTAGTAGGGGGTTCGATGGCGGGCTTGCGGCGTTGCCAGAGAATGGTTGCGCCTGCGGCCGCCAAAAGTACGGCAGCGACTGCGCTAAACATCCAAAATCGGCGGGCGAACCGTTTCGCCGGGGCCACCACCGGCGCATCGCCCGGATAGTGCAGCTCGATCAGCAAATCCTGCACCCGCGCGTAGCGCTGGTTCGGATCGCGCTCGAGACACCGCAAAATGATATGCGCGAGATTGTCAGAAATAGCCGGATTCAGTATTCGCGGGTTGGCCGGTGTCTCGGTTAGCCGCTCTGTCACAGTCTGCACAATCGACGCATCGCTGAACGGGATGCGCCCCGTCGCCATTTCATGAAGAATCAGTCCGAGCGAATAAATGTCCGTGCGGTGATCCACGCAAGTGCCATCTACCTGCTCGGGCGACATATAGCGCGGCGTTCCGGACGAACTGTCGGTAGATTCGCCCGAGAGCGGGACCGGATTGACACTGCTCCGGGCAAGGCCGAAATCAGCGATGCAGGCATGCCCGGCAAACGTAAGCAGGATATTGCTTGGCTTTAGGTCGCGATGGCTGATGCCCTGTTCGTGAGCGGCTTGCAGACCTTCGCAGATTTCGATCGCAAGCTCCCGGATCCGCGCCTCAGGCAGCGGGCCGGTGCGGCGTAGCAATTGCGCAAGGTCCTCGCCCTCGGCCCAGGCCATCGAAACGAAACGCAGTCCGCTCGCTTCGCCCAGATCGTGGATGCGCAGAACATTCTTATGCGAGATCTGGCTCGCAACCGAAATCTCCTGCATGAGCTGCTCGAGCGTGTGCGGACTCTGCGCCAGTTCCGGGCGGACGACCTTGAGCGCCACCGTTCGATGGAGATCGAGATCGGTCGCTCGATAGACTTTGCCGATCCCGCCCTCGCCCGCTTCGGCTTCAATGCGATACCGCGACCCAAGCATGGAACCCGGCGCAAGCTCTGTTGTCGGCCCCGCTGCGGCGAACGAAGTGGCGTTCGAGCCGCGCGCCTCCAACTCAGCCAGAACCTGCGCTGCCGTAGCGAAGCGATCCACGGGGTTGCGTTCCAGGCAGCGCATCACGATCTTAGTGAGCCAGGGCGGCAGGGTAGGATCAACGCTCTCAATCGGTCGCGCAAACCCCCGCGTGCGGCTCAACAGCGCCTCCGAAAGAGGCTGGTTCGGAAACGGCAATTGCCCGGTGAGCAGTTCGAAAGCAATAATGCCCAGCGAGAACAGATCCGAACGCGCGTCGCCCTCCTGCCCGAGCGCTTGCTCCGGCGACATATACGTGGGCGTTCCAAGAATGCCCCCGGCGTGCGTTATGCGTGTGTCTTCGAACGAACGGGCGAGACCGAAATCCACAATCCGGATCCGGCCATTTGCGGAAAGCAGAACGTTGTGGGGCTTCAGATCGCGATGCACCACGTCTTCGCTGTGCGCGGCGTGCAAGCCCCGGCAGAGTTGTCCCAGCACATCGATCGTTTCTTCAACCGTGAGCTTGGATCGGGCATCGAGCAGCGAACGCAGATCCTGACCCCCGACAAACTCCATCGTGATGAAGCGAAGCCCGTCGGCCACCCCGAGATCGAAGACGCGAATCACATTGCGGTGCGCGATCTGCCTCGCGAGCAGCGTTTCCTGCTTCAGGCGGCGCAGCGAGGAGGCATTCGAAGCTAGATCGGGCCGGATGGTCTTAAGCGCAATGATCCGGTCGAGTTCCCGGTCGAGCACCTTATACACCGTTCCCATGCCGCCCTGGCCGAGCCGCGCCAGAATTTCATAGCGGTTATTGAGGACGTGCCCGATCGACAATTCGGCAAACGCGCGGGCTGGAGCCGCGGCGCCCGTCGAAATAGCCGTAAATGCAGCGGTGGCAATCACGGTAGCTTGCTCGCCTGCTCGGCTCTCTGCCCCGTTCCCCGCGACAACAGTTTCGTCCACGCTGCTCGAAAGGGCGAAGTTGCAGTGCTCACACGAGACAGATCCCTCTTGGTTGGGGGTTGCACATACTGGGCAAGTGAGCATAAACAACTCGTCCCTGGCGCCAACGCGAAGAAGGGGGGTGTGCTTTATTTTAGAGCATGCGCCGGGCCAAAAGCGAGATCGGCTTCCGCGAGCTCTCCGCTCTTGCGATTGCGGCTATCTGTAGGCCGGAACTTGACCACTCCGGCATGTTTCTCGGGAGATTCGACCCAGGATCTAGCCAACTCGAACACAAACGCATTAAAATTGAAATTGGCCCGCTGGCTGCCCGAAAGCTGCCTCGCGCTGCCAATCCGTCCGCAAGGCAGACACCCCGTCCTGTGTCGAGCAATTTTCGGTACGGCTCAACGATCGATGCCGGGCAATTGGCACGCAAGGCTTCCCGCGGAGCCTTTCTCCGCCAATGACACTCTGCCCGCTCGTGCTTGATGCGCCGGATACGGAGAAGTTTGCTAGCTAACAATAGGAGAGAAATGCTCAACGAAATAAATGACCGGCTGTCCCATTCGTATGCGGAACTCGAGAAGCTCAATCTCAAGGCCAAGGAACAGCGCAGGAAACGGACGCCGATTGGCCAGGTTCAAGAAGAACGCCAGAAGTATCTGACGGACGAAAAGGGTATCAAGGCGGTGACGGTGTTGTTTACCGATCTCGAAGGCCGCCTTCACATGCTCGACTATGACAAGAAATTCTTGCTCAAGAGCTGGGACAATCTTACTTTCGATGGCTCGTCGATCCGTGGCTTTACGGCCCAGCGGGAAAGCGATCTTCGGCTCGGCATCGATTGGAGCGCATTCTATTGGGCTCCGTGCGACATTTTCGGCGCCGGGAAGGTGCTGGTCTTCGGGCAAGTCATCGATAAGGATGGAACCCCCTATGCGGCCGACGTCCGGGGCGTGTTGCAGAACTATGCCAACACCGCGTACGAGAAGAACGGCTACGCCTTGAATGCGGCCAACGAGATTGAGGGCTTCCTGTTTCAAGGCGCCGACGCCGAACGCCGCTTCTATGAGACCCTGCGCTTCGAATACGTCAATACCGGCGGATACTATCATTCGCTGCCGGGCGACCCCCTCCGCCTCTTTATCGATACCTCGGCCGATGTGCAGCGCGCCATGGGATTCGAAAACGAAAAGGATCACCCGGAAGTCGCGCCGTCACAATTCGAAATTAACTACAGCTATGCCGACGTAGTGACTGCGGCCGACCAGATTCAGCTTTACAAGCTCGTCTGCCGCCAGGTTGCGACCAAGATGGGCTTGACCGCAAGCTTCCTGCCGAAACCGGTGGTAGGCGTGAACGGCAACGGCATGCACACCAACGTTTCCATTAGCAAGGACGGGAAGAACCTGTTCTGGGATCCGACTGGGGAAGAGAAGATGCATAAGTTCGCCTGGGACTTCGTCGACCGGATTCTGACACACGGCAACGATATTTGTCTGCTGCTGAACGCCAGTGTGAACGCTTACCGCCGGCTCGATCCGCACTTTGAAGCGCCAAATCAAATCAAAGCTTCGGCGACCGATCGTGGTTCCATGGTGCGAATTCCCCTGGGCAACGAGCGCAGCGCGCGTGTAGAAGTGCGCTCGGTGGCGCCGGATGCGAATCCGTACCTGGTGCTCTATTCGATCTTCCGCACGGGCTTGGAAGGACAGATTGCGGATGTGCATAATCTGCGCGGAGCTGCCCGCTACCTGCCGGACAACATCTACGATGCCCTGCAGAATTTCCGGGACTCGGAGTGGACGTCGACCCTGCTCGGTGCCGATGTGAAGGGGCGCTACGCAGACTTGAAGCAGGCTTCCGCCGATCGCTGCGCGCGGCTGCTCGGCACCTTTGTGAAAACGCCCGAAGTGCAGTATCACCACGAAGTTTACAATCAGTTCCTCTGGAACCGGTTCTGAAATTCGCAGAGCCTGCGCTCGATCGACGGTGCAGGCTCCGGTTTAATGTTCGATCGACCCGATGAAAACAGTGTGGCCGCTTGGCAGGCTCGCGTTGATAGCTGCCTGAGCGATGGCTTCGGCGAATTCGCCGATTGTGGGCAGTTGCACTTTGAAAGCTTCGGCGAATGCATGGTTCTTCCGCTCGAGCAAGCGCAGCGTAATGGTTCCTTCGATTGCGTCGCCGCTCACGATTACGAGTGAGATGCCGCGTTCCGTCAACTCGGCCGAGTAATCCCGCAGGGCTTGCTCGCCGGCATGTTTACTTTTGGCCACGACTTCATATTCGGGCAGCACGGATTTCCTGCCGTAGAAGTGGGCCCAGTGGCTCGTAACAAATATAATCTTTCCACCCGGCGGGATCAGCGGCGTTGCGAGCTTTGCTGTGTTTATTTGCGCGGAATAATTCAGCGCCATCGCGTAGTCTTCCGGCTTGTCTTTTTCTAAACCACCGCTCGCATTGAGCACCAGGATGTCCAGCCGCGAGAATTCATTTTGAATCGTGGTCATCATGCGCCGCACGTCAGCTTCAACGGTCAAGTCTGCCTGCAACACGAGCGGTTTTCGGCCAGCCCCTTCGATCTCCCGAGCTACAGCTTCAGCGCGCGCGCCCTTGCTGCGGTAGTTGAGTACCACGTCTGATCCACGCAATGCGAGCTTACGCGCAGTTTCGGCTCCGATGCCCCGCGACGAACCTGTGACCAAAGACACTTTTCCGCTGAGTGGCTGACACATCACGCCCAGGATAGCGGCTACGAAAAAGCCAGGAAAAAATCATTGACAGGCTACTAATAGAGTAGTAGAGTGAATGACAGCAGTAGGTCATGCCGGAAACACGCGTCAGCCGCTTCGAATTACAATTGCTCGAAAAACTTTGGACCCTTGGGCCCTGTTCGGTCCGCGAAGTCCAGGAGAGCCTGCCCGAGAAAGACCGGCCTGCGTACACCACAGTCCAAACTATGATTTATCGACTGGAAGAAAAGGGCTCGGTGCGGCGCGTGAAGAAGATCGGCAATGCGCATATTTTTGAAGCCGTACTCACCCGCAAGGCAGTGCATCGCCGCCTCATCGGCGATTTGCTCAATTTGTTCAACGGCTCGGCGGAACCGGTCATGTCGCACCTGGTTGAGACCGGAAAACTCACGCTCGCCGATGTGAAAGCTCTCGAACAAGCGCTCGCGAAAAAGGAGAAAGCACGGTGATTCTCCGGCACCTCGTCGAATCGACGCTCTTTTGTTTAATGATGGGGGCGCTCGCGTATTGTCTGCGGCCGCGGCACTCCTCGTCGCGTTATGCGTTGTGGCTGATAGGCGTTTCGAAATTCGCGTTGCCCGCCTTTCTTTTAAAGTCCGCAGGTGAAAAACTTGCGTTCGTCTTCCCGGCTCCGGCGTGGCTATCTTTCGCCGCCGTGAAGTTTTCGGTTCTGCTCGCCGCCGTATTTAGTTTTCTGCCAAGCCATTTGGGGCGAACAGAGATCGTCGCAACACACAGCATCCTGTTTTCAGTCTGGATCGGCGTATCGGTTCTGCTGATTGGCAGATGGCTGCTGCAGCTCCGGCATCAGGAACTTCAGATTGTGCGCCCGAACGCTCTGGAACGCTATGCTCTGATTCGCGCGTCCCGGCGGCTCGCCATTTCGCGCCCACCGCGGATTTATGCTTCGGCAAGCGGTTTTGGGCCTGGTTTGCATGGCCTGTTCCGTCAGCGGCTCATTGTGCCGCGCGGCCTTTCCCGAGAGTTAGAACCCGAAGAGTTCGAATCCGTGCTTTTGCATGAACTCGCTCATGCAAGCCGCTGCGATAATCTTGCGGCGGCATTTGTCCACGGCCTCGTTTGTCTGTTCTGGTTTCATCCGCTGCTATGGTACGCGGAAAAGCGGATTAGCGCAGAGCGGGAGCGCGCCTGCGATCAAGCGGTGATTCAGGCCGGCATTGCCGCTGAAGCTTACGTAATTGGGATCGCGAAAGCCTGCCGCTTCGAACTGATGGGAAGTATTGCGGGCGTGAGCCGGATCACTCCTTCGGACCTGCCATCGCGCCTGCACCTGATTCGCTCGTATCGGCGTCCCCACAAAGCGCTGCGTTATGTGCCGCATGCAGTGTTGGCCGGATTTACGATCCTGATCACCGTGCTGCCAGTGGCCGGCGGTTATTGCGAACAGTGCGTCTCGATCGTGCAGACTCCAACCCAGCACTTACACAAACCTTAAGGAGCAATTGCCAATGAAAACATTAGCCGTAGTGTGCCTGCTCGCAGCAATTCCCGCTGCGGCCCAGCAGCCGCTGGTGCGCAAGTCGCCGGAACTAGCCTTCTCCGTCCCCGGCCAGGGCGAGAAGCTGTTGAGCAGTTATCGCGGTAAAGTGGTCGCCCTCGAATTCGTATCGACCACTTGCCCGCACTGCCAAGCTGCTTCTAAAGTCATGTCGAAGCTGCAACAGAGATATGGGGCGCGGGGTTTGCAGGCGATCGACGTAGCCGTGAACCCGAACGCCGATCTGCTTGTCGAGAACTTTGCCAAAGATTTCCAGATTGAATTTCCGGTCGGCTGGACGAGCATCGATCAGATGATGGCCTACATGGGTTTCACCGGACGCCCCATGGTGCCGCAGCTTGTGCTGATCGATCGCCAAGGGAGAATCCATTATCAGACCCCGGCCGAAGGCGATGCCAACGCAATGAAAGAAGACGTGGTCAGCAGCCGGATTGAAGAGTTACTCGACCGAAAGAAATAGAAGTTAGCGCGGCGGCCCGACTTCCAGTTCGTTATCGACCGACTTCACGCCCTTCACTTTCTTGGCGAGCTTGGTTGCTTTATTCTTGCCCTTTTCGCTATCCACGCGGCCTTTGATCGTTACTGCTCCGTCCTTAACCGTGACGTCGTCGGCCCCGCCCTTTACATCCGGGTCCGACGTCAGACGAATGCGAACCTGATCGGTGATTCGATCGTCGGAAGGCGGAGTCTTCTGGCTCGCCCATACGGGCATTGCGCTCAGGCTTCCAAGAAGTATAACTGTAGCGGTGAAGCGTTTCATGAAGGATCTTGCTCTCAGGCTAGCACCCTGAACGAAGGGCGAGTTATTGTTCGGCGGTTTCGGAACCCACCATGGCGCGCCAGTCGATCGAATCGAGAAACTCCGGATCCTCGCGCCACTTAGGCTTCACCTTCACAAAGAGCGAAAGAAAAACTTTATGTCCCAGGCGCCGCTCGATTGCGTGTCGCGCCTCGGTCCCGATTTTCTTTAACACCTGCCCTTTTTCACCGATCAGAATCGCCTTCTGTCCAGCGCGTTCGACATAAATTGTAGCGGCGATGCGCGTGAGCTTGCCCTTTTCTTCCCAGTTGTCGACCAGCACCGCCACGGCGTGCGGCACCTCTTGCCGCGCTGTACGGAGGATGCGTTCGCGGATGATTTCACCGGCCATAAAGCGCATCGGCTGATCGGTCAAATAATCCGCCGGATAAAACGCCGGAGATGCCGGCAGATTGTCGACAATTAGCCGCTTCACATCGTCGATTCCATCACCGGTGCGCGCCGAAACCGGAACGGTCGCAAAGAACGGAAATAATTTCCCGTAGGTTTCTATAGTCGGCAGCAACAGGCGTTTATCCGCCACGCGATCGATCTTGTTCAGCACCAGCAGCGTCTTTTCCGCATGCGCCAAGGCGCCGATAGCTTGCTCGTCTTCTTCGGTGACCGGTTTGGTTGCGTCGGCCACGAATAACACCAGATCCCGTTCCTGCAATGCGCCGCGCACGGTCTCCATCATGCGTTTGTTAAAGAGCGTGTCGGATTTGTGAATGCCCGGGGTGTCGACAAAGACGATTTGCGCTTCGGGCGTAGTCAAGACGCCTTGCAGCGTAGTGCGAGTGGTTTGCGGCTGCGGTGCGGTGATCGCTAATGCTTCACCGGTTAATGCGTTAAGGAGTGTGGACTTTCCAGCGTTCGGCTTACCCGCGATAGCGACAAAGCCCGCGCGATGTTTTGGCGTCCGCTTCACGCGGTGGCTCCGATGGGAGTCGATGCTCCAACCCGCGATACGCGAACTTCCTCCACTCGCCGTTCATTCCCTGCGAGCACTTCAATGCGAATGCCGCCCTTCTCCGCGGATTCGCCCACTTGCGGCACATGCCCCAGCCATTCCGCAATCAGGCCGCCAACCGTAGTCGATTCCGTGTCTTCTTGCGGCCGGAAATCGAGTAAATCATGCAGCCGGTCCAAATCCAAACTCCCCGGCGCAACAAACACATGGTCTGATTCCTGCTTCACGTCGCGATCCGGTTCATGTTCGTCTCGAATTTCCCCAAGGATTTCTTCGACCAGGTCTTCCATGGTCGCGAGTCCCGCGGTGTGCCCGTATTCATCCACCACAATCACCATGTGCGAGCCGTTGCGCTGCATCTCACGCAGAAGATCGCTGACGGGCTTGGTTTCGGGAACCAGGCTGATCGGCCGGATCACGTCCCTCAACGGCTTCGCCTGCCGCTCGCTCTCGTCCAGCTCAAAGATGTCGCGCACATGGATAAAGCCGATCACATTGTCGATGATGCTTTCATAGACTGGAATGCGCGAGTAGCGCTCGTGAATCACCAACTGGCGCAAATCTTCGAGTGTCTTGTCGACCGAGATCGCGACTATGTTCGGCCGCGCCGTCATCACCTCGCGCACGTCTTTATCGCCAAACGCGACCACCGAATGAATCAGCTTGCGATCTTCTTCCTCAAGAATGCCCTCTTCCTCGCCAGCATTGATGAATGCCTCAATATGCTCGGTTGAATCCTGCTGATCTGCCGCATCTCCGCTATGCTCATCCATGTTGAGCAGCGATTGGAAGCCGCGGATTGGCGCAGCGACGGGTAGTGCCAGCGCCGCTATCGAGTTTTGCAAACGGGACGGCTCTTTCGAGCCAGCGCGCATCGCCCCGGCGGTACAGCCATTGCGGTATCAGGTAACTCGAAACCAACATGCTCAGAAATGAAATAGCAATGGCTTCGAGAACGCTCTGCCAGTGCGGCACGCCGGGGCGCACCAGCGAACACAGATAGAACACTCCGATCAGAAATAGCGAAGCGTGCTTGATGACTGAAAAAGCTAGCGAGCCATGCTCAATATCAAGGCCTATTTTCTCCGAGATCGACTCGCGAAAACGTTCGAGAGAGCGCACCTCGCGCCGTATGAGGCGCAGCGATTCGAGATAGAGCAACTGCACGTAGGAAACGAAACACAGCAGAACCGATAACGCAATCGCAATCGATAAGCAGAGCAAGGTCATCACCGGCTAATGCTCCGAGTTGAGCGGCTGCGCGCAATCAGTGTGGCGGGTAGTCCGAGCGCCATACGCCATCTGCGTTCCGCGCTCGCCATTTCGCCGCGATCGGTTTCGTGATCGAGCCCGCTCAGGTGAAGGAAGCCGTGCAACATCAAAATGCGCACTTCATCGAACATGCCGTGCCCGAAGGCAAGCGCCTGCTCGGCTGCCCGTTCGAGCGAAATTGCGATCTCACCGATATTCCCCGCCATTGCGCCCGAGGGAAACGAGAGAACGTCGGTCGCATAATCGTGGCCCAGGAATAATTTGTTCAGGCGTTGCAATTCGCGATCGTTGGTGATCAAGCAGTTGAATGCTGCGCCGCTCTTCACGTTCTCGCAAAGCGTGCGTGCAAACTCGCGCAGCTCCCGTTTGTGCGCGGTAGAAACTTCGAAATCGTGCGGAATCGCGCGGAACAAGAGCGTCGCGTTGCTCCTTGCGGAACGCGGCCGCGTATCGCCATCGGCAGACATAGCGCTCAAGCGAGCGAAGGAAACTCCGGAATTTCCACAGCTGTGTTCAGCGGCGGATCCTTCCGCTGTTCCTTCGCGGCATCCTTGCCGAGCCGCAGCGCAAGCTGGCGGTTGGCTCCGATCAAGGTGTCGTAGCGGTCGTAGGCCTTCACGATGCGCTGCACCAGTGGATGACGCACCACATCGGTGTCATCGAACCGCACAAACGCGATTCCATCCACGTCCTTCAGCACGTCTATCGCGTTCAGCAGGCCGCTTCTCTTGCCGTTCGGCAAATCGATTTGCGTCTGGTCCCCGGTGACTACCATTTTCGAATTGAAGCCCTGGCGGGTCAGGATCATCTTCATCTGCTCGGAAGTCGTATTCTGTGCTTCATCGAGAATGATGAAGCAATCGCTGAGCGTGCGGCCGCGCATAAAGGCGAGCGGCGCAATTTCGATTACGTTACGCTCCAATAGCTTTTCGACTTTCTCCGCATCGATCATGTCAAAAAGCGCGTCATACAGCGGCCGCAGATAGGGATCGATCTTCTGTTGCAGCGTGCCGGGCAAAAAGCCCAGGTGCTCGCCCGCTTCCACGGCGGGGCGGGTTAACACAATGCGAGTAACGCGTTTGTTCAGGTACGCCGACACCGCCATCGCCACTGCCAGGTAAGTCTTGCCCGTACCCGCCGGGCCCACGCCAAAGGTCAAATCATGATGCTCGATCGCATCAACATAGCGGCGCTGGTTCACCGTTTTGGGCGCCAAAATCTTTTTACCGAAGGCGCGCGATTTGCCGCTTTCAACCAGCCGCCGAAGCGAAACGTTCGGGTCAGCCGTGACTACGCGCATGAAACTGTTGAGATCGCCGTTGTTGAAAGTGTGCCCTTCGTCTACCAGGCCGACGTAGTCTTCCAGAATCTTTTCGGCACGTCGCACTTCCGGTTCTTCGCCCTCGATTTCAAGCGAATCGTTATCCAACAGCCGGGTACGAAGATGCAACTGGGATTCGAGTAGACGGATATTCTCATCGCGAGTACCAAAGAGAGGTTCAATTCCGCGTGTGATCTGAATGCTGGACTTCATCAAGTGGGATCGGTCAAAAACGAGCTGGGGCGAGCCGCAATAGAAGGTTCGTAAGGGTGGGTTGCAGCAGACTCAGTTTCGAGGAGAGCGTTTCACCAGGAGCCAACCGGGCCGGCAGGTGAACCAACAGGCGCATGCGCCGCAAGCTCATTCGAACTAATTATACCAGGATTTACGCCGTTCTAGATCTAAAGGTGCGCTCAGACGCGGAGCAAACGGGTTCAAACGCCGGAATCGGCCGTTTTTGCCCTTGCTCGGAAAGGTAGTCACAGAAGTCGAAAAAAATATCAAAAAACTTTTTCTCACTTGAAATGAGTGATTTAGGACGAATTTTTTGTGAGAGAAATGCCCGGCGATGTTCGTTTTCGGGGGGCCAGGGTGCTATGTTCGAGTCGCTCGCGAGAACTTCTCTCGCGAGTGACTTTACAGAAAAGCGGCCGGGTCCACTCCCGGCCGTTTCTATTTTGGAGGCCAATATGGGCGAGTTGATCATGATGCCGAAAAGAGAGAACGATGCCGCAGCGGACGCTGCTAAGGCTGTTCAAAACACGCCGGAGCGCGTGGCCGAAGTTGCCGGTGAAACGGAGGCCGCGAGCTTCGATCTATCCGCCTGGACCCGCGCCCCGAAAGAGCGCACCGCCGAATATTTCCCCACCTACTCGACGGTTTCGAAAGCAATGCAGACCGCCATGCGCGGCTGGGTTCGCGAATGGTTCAACGAGAACACGGAAGTGCTGCTCCGGCCTCACACCGCTTACCCGATTCTGGTGTATCAATGCACCCACCCTTTCTCGGGCAAGCCGACCAACATCTTCACCTACGACATTCAACAAACCGAAGCGTTGAATCGCGCTTTTGCCTCCGCCGCCTTCCGCCTCGGCCGCGAGTTGCAGACCATCGATACGAAGCGCTTCAACTGGTTCACCCGCGAACATTACTTCGCCTACCGCAGCAAAGAAGTTGTGAAGTATGTCTCAAAGAATCGCCGCGCGCTTTACAAGATGTTGAACGTGGAAACGGTGCTGATGGACAGCATCCTGAAATTCGCGATTATTGATATTCCAAAGATGGGACTGGAAGCCGCCACAGTGCTCCTGCGCCGCGCCTTCAGCACGCAACTGCGGCGCTTCTCCGAAGAAGTCGACCTGAGCGGTCGCACAGAAGAGTTGCTGCGCATCGCGACCGAAGCCCTGAATTCCAAATTGGCCGCCAGCAACGTCGTCATGATGCCCGTTCGCCGCAATGCCAACGAGTCTCTTCCCCTCGCTGCCTGAGTGAGCTTTACCTGCAAAAACAAGGACCTTACAAAATGAAAAATAACGCCCGTTCCGCGAAAGCCCTGTGCCCCCTGAATGACTTTCAAGTATTCAAAGGCCGCTGCGACCAGAGCATGAAAGCCTTTGGCAGCCCTGTTATGGCGCATCATGAAGCCCGCTTGATCATCCGTGATGACCAGGCTAATGCGGTGCACCAAACTCCGGCGATGTACGCCATTTACAAGCGTTCGGAAAACCGCATTCTGCAGATTGTGTCTGACAATCTGCGAGTGATGAAAAGCAAAGCACCCGCTCCGCTCAGCACGCTTGACCAGGTACGCCTTAAGTTCGCAGCGTAAGGCGTACCCGCTGTCATCTCTACAGCTTTACGGTAACGGTCTTGATCTCCGAGTACTGCTGTAACCCGTACTCGCCGAGCTCACGGCCGATACCGGATTGTTTGAATCCGCCAAATGGCGCGCCGGCATCGAACACGTCGTAGCAGTTGACCCATACGGTGCCCGCGCGAACATTGTTTGCCACGTGCAGAGCCTTGCCGATGTCGCGAGTCCACACTGCGGCGGCTAAACCGTAAATCGTGCGATTCGCGCGATCCACCAGTTCGTCCATGTCCTTGAACTTCATGATGCTCATCACCGGGCCGAAGATCTCTTCCTGGGCGATCTTCATTTCGTCCTTCACGTCGGAGAAGACGGTCGGGGCCACAAAATAGCCGCGGTCCCCGACGCGCTCGCCGCCGCTCATCAACTTCGCGCCTTCCTGCTTGCCGGCTTCAATGTAACTCAGAACTTTACGGAACTGCTCGTTATCGACCTGCGGCCCCTGCTCCGTTTCGCGATTCAGCGGATCGCCCACCCGGCGGCGCTTCGCCCGTTCCGCGCTGCGCTCCACAAATTCGTCGTAGACTTTCTCTTCCACAAACGCCCGCGATCCGGCGCAGCAGCACTGCCCTTGATTGAAGAACAAGGCAAAATGCGAACCTTCCACCGCCTCATTCATATCGGCATCGGCAAACACAATATTCGGGCTCTTGCCGCCCAGTTCCAGGGTCACGCGCTTTAGATTCGTGTCGGCGGCCGCTTTCATAATCAGATGGCCGACTTCGGTCGAGCCGGTGAACGCCACTTTGTCCACATCCATATGCCGCGCAATCGCGGCGCCGGCGGTTGGGCCATATCCGGGAAGAATGTTGACCACGCCTTCCGGGAAACCTGCTTCAATGATCAGTTCGCCTACTCGCAGAGCGCTGAGCGGTGTCTGTTCAGCAGCCTTCAGAACAACGGTGTTGCCGCAGGCGAGCGCGGGAGCGAGTTTCCACGCCTGCATCAGCAGCGGAAAATTCCATGGGATGATTTGCCCGACGACGCCGACCGGCTCGTGCCGCGTGTAACAGAAATAATCGCCATTGACCGGGATGGTTTTGCCCTGGATCTTGTCGGCCCAACCCGCGTAATAGCGGTAGCATGCGATCACCAGCGGCAGATCGGCTGTGCGCGCCACGTGTTTCGGCTTGCCATTATCCAGGGATTCGAGCGTCGAGAGCTCATCAATATTCTTTTCGATCAGGTCGGCCAGGCGGTTGAGCAGCTTGCCGCGCTCGGAACCGGACATGCGTCGCCAGGCGGCCTTCGAATGGAATGCGCGCCGGGCCGCCTTTACGGCGAGGTCGACGTCGGCCGCATCGGCTTCGGCTACTTTCGCGATCACTTCGCCGGTGGCGGGATTGATGGTTTCGAAGGTCTTGCCCGAAACGCTGTCAACCCATTTGTTGTCGATCAGGATTTTGGTTTGTTTAATCGGCGTTTGCGTCGATTGAGGCTCGGTCAGAACAGTTGCCATGGTTCTTCTCTCTTTCCACTGAAAACGCTGGATACGGACTCATCATATCGCCGCACCGTTCACGCGTTTCCACTTCTTGCCTGCGCCGACCGTCAGAACTCCGCTAGCCTCCCCGGAGCTTCGGGCCGCACCTTCGCAACCGGTTTTTCGGAGGAGCGGATCAGTGCTGATTGGAATATCCAAATTGTGCGACACCAAATTGGAAATTCTTGCAGCGAACCATCTTTCGATCGAGTCCGTTCCATGCCTCCGGGAGCGGCTGAATGGCGATTTCCTGGGCGTCCTCTGCGGTAACTATGTAGCCATTAAACGTAGTGCGTTTTACCGTGTGCCCTGGGGCGTGGGCCAGCGGCATGTGTAGATTTTGTTTCCAGCGCTCTTCGTCCGGGCCAACTCCAACACCGCAAACGTAGACGTACGGATATCGATCCATAGCATCCAGTGCATATGCTCGGCCGCTCCGTGCATTGCCGGTGTGAAACTCCTCATGGAGGCGACCTTCTAAAGCAAGCTTGACAATGACGCTCGGGCCGGAACCCGTTCACATAAAAAGCCCAAATGAATCGGAAATCTTGAATGAATCCATCCGGCAGATGCGGATGAGTGACTGACAATGAGATGCCACGCATACTCGACTTATCGACAGCTTCCACTCATTCTTGAATGTCTCTGGAACCGCGCTAGTTATTCGAAGGTCGTTCGTTCACGTCCTATCACCATTCACGCGTTTCCACTTCTTGCCGACGCGAATTGTCAGTAACCCGCTCACCCCGCCAAGCAGCAGATCTTTGTGAACATTCCCATTGATTTCAACGGCCCCAGCCTTAATTTTGCGCGTGGCGTCGCTCACGCTATCGGCTAATCCAACAACGGCCAGCAGTTTGTCCACGCGAATGCCCTTTTCGGTTGAGGCTTGCGGCGGCAATAGCACCGTCTCGATGTCGGCCGGCTCCAGACCCTGCCGTACTTCTCGGTTAAAAGCATCAAGCTGCGGCGGCGGCCTCCGCTTGGCCATGAAAATCGGCTACGATGCGGCGGCCGAGTTCCATCTTGGTTTGCATCGGCTCTTTTTCCCGCAAACGAGCGATCTCAGGGTTAGACAGATCGGTCAGCAATTCGTAGTAGCGGTACATCAGATCATCACTGATCTGCATCACCTTACGAAACATCACCTTGGGTGCTTCCGTGATGCCGATATAGTTCCCCTTCGATTTCGACATCTTCTCGACGCCATCGAGCCCTTCAAGAAGCGGAACCATCGCGATAATCTGCGGTGCGACACCATAATCGCGCTGCAGCTCGCGATGCACCAGCAAATTGAACTTCTGGTCGATGCCGCCCATCTCCACATCGTTCTTCAAGACGACGGAATCGTAGCCGGTCGCGAGCGGATAAATAAACTCATGAACCGAAATCGGGTGACCTTCTTTATATCGCTTGCTGAAATCATCCCGCTCCAGCAGCCGCGCAACCGTATACTTCGAACCGAGGCGAATGATGTCTTCCAGGCGCAGCGGTTCAAGCCACGTGCTATTGAATACCACTTCAGTTTTGGCCGGATCGAGAATCTTGAAGACCTGTTCCTGATAGGTCTGCGCGTTGCGATTGATCTCGGCGCGCGTCATCGGAGGCCGCGTAATGTTCCGGCCGCTCGGATCGCCGATCAAGCCGCTCATGTCGCCGATCAGGAAAATCACGGTATGGCCCATATCCTGAAAATGCTTCATCTTGCGCAGCAGCACCGTGTGACCCAGATGTAAATCGGGCGCTGTCGGGTCGAAACCAGCTTTTACGCGGAGCGGGCGGTTCTCTTTCGCCGATACTACAAGCCGCTCGCGCAGCTCTTCTTCGCGAATCAGTTCGGCCAGCCCCTTCTTTATATACGTGAGTTGTTCGTCAACAGGAGGAAAAGGCACAGTTATGGAAACATCTTTAATTTACTAGGTGAGCCATCGTCGGAAAGAGTTCGAACCGATCAGCCGGCGTTCTTGCCGCTCGCCTCGGCTTTCGCAATCGCCTTGGCATTCCGGCCATCCGCCCGCAACGCTCGAACTGCCGCAAGGCTCGAAGTGAGTTATCGAATCGCGTAACCGCCGTCGACCCGAATCGTAGCACCGGTAACGAAATCCGAAGCCCGCGAGGCCAGGTACACGGCTGTTCCGGCAAGTTCCTCAGGTTGACCCCAGCGGCCGGCGGGAGTCCGCGCAATAATCTCGTCGTTCAAAGGCATGGTGCGCACAGGCGCCGTCATATCCGTTTCAATCCATCCTGGTGCGATCGCATTTACTTGAATGTTGTTCGGGGCGAACTCAATCGCCATTGACTTCGTGAGCTGGACGATGGCGCCCTTCGCTGCGCTGTACGAGGGGACGATCCCGGACCCAAAGAACGAGTACATGCTGGCAATGTTGATAATCTTTCCCCGTTTGTGCATAAGCATGGATCTCGCTGCGAGCTTCGAAAAGAGAAAGACCGCATTCAGTTGCGTCTCGATTACGCAATCCCAATCTTCAGGTTTTTCGTTCATCACACCTCCGCTTAACGAGGCGTTCCCGGCATTATTTACGAGTATTCCTACGCTACCGAGTTCGCTCTCAACCCTGTTAAGCGCGGGCTCCAATCCTGCGCGATCGGTCATATCAACGATCGCAGCCATCGAAGGCACACCGATTGCTTTCAGTTCGGAAAGTACCCGCTGGTTCTTTTCGTTGTTTCGTCCAAACACTGCGACAGCAGCCCCGGCCTCGGCCAATCCGAGCGCAATGCCACGACCAATTCCACCATTACCGCCCGTCACAATAGCCACCCGGCCGGTTAAGTCAAATAATCCCGGTGTCTTCATCATGCGTCCATTTCCAAGGTGCAGAGGCCTTGCTTCTCGGCCTCGAGTAGCCGGCTCCCCTCCATTGCCGAACCTGCTCTCGAATGGATTTCGATACTGTCCGGCCCGAGAACAGATTCTTGTCTGCGCACTGCGTCATGATACAGCTTCCGTGTAGTTCGCTATGGCTACGGAATGGTGGCCGCATTCTACCGGGCGCAGAAGAGACGTGCTCCTCTCAAAATGCTTACCCGAATCGTCAATAGCAGTTATCGTGCAAGAACACTCTTTATAATGAACAAAATGAAATTCGTTGCGCTCCTGTTAGCGAGCGCCAGCATCATGAGCGCGCAATCCGCGTTCGACCACCTGGTCGACCAGTACTTCAACGAAGACTTCCATCTGAACCCGTCATTCGCCACCAGTTCAGGTATCCACAAGCCCTACGACGCCCAATTGGAAGATTACTCACGCGCGGGCATTGAGAAGCAAATCGCGCTCGACAACAAATATCTCCCGCTCTTCGAGCAGATGCCGCAGAGCGACGATCGCGACTGGATGATCTCGCATCTCCACGCCGATTTGCTCGCCAATCAGAGCATACGGCAATGGGAGAAGAACCCCGACATCTATTCGAGCGGCCCGACCGGTTCGATTTTTTCGCTTATCAGCCGGAAATTCGCCCCGCCTGAGGAGCGGTTGCGGGACGTCATCGCGCGCGAAAAACAGATTCCGGCCGTGTTGCAGGCGGCACGTGCCAATTTAAGAAATCCGCCGAAAATCTATACCGAAATAGCCCTCGAGCAACTGCCCGGTATCCAAAGCTTTTTCGAAAACGACGTCCCGGCCGCTTTTACCAGCGTGAAAGATCCGGCTCTTTTGCAGCAATTCCACCGAACGAATCAAGCTACGATTCAAGATCTCAAACAATACGAGCAGTGGGTGCGAACCGATCTGCTCCCGCAATCCAATGGCGACTTCCGCCTGGGTGCCGATAACTTCTACAAGAAAGTGAAATACGAAGAGATGGTCGACCTGCCGCTCGACCGCCTGCTCCAGATCGGCTATGCCAACTTGCGCCAGAACCAGCAAAAACTTGAGGCTCTCTGCAAGCAGATCGATCCGACCAAAACGCCGCAGCAGATCGCGGCGCAGTTCGAAAAGGATCATCCCCAGCCCGATCAACTTCTGCAGACCTTCCGCAACACCCTCTCGGGACTGATTGCGTTCATCCAGCAGAACCACATCATCGAAATTCCATCCACTGTGCGTCCCATCCTCGAAGAGACTCCGCCCTTCATGCGGGCGACCACCACCGCTTCCATGGATACGCCGGGACCGTACGAGAAAGTAGCAACCGAGGCCTATTTCAACGTCACGCTGCCCGAAAAGAACTGGCCCAAAGAGCGCGTAGAAGAGTTCATGACGGCATTCAATCGCGGCACGATTGAAAGCACCGCCATTCACGAAGCTTATCCCGGCCACTACGTGCAGCTTCTCTGGTTCCAGCGGGTGCAGTCGAAGGTGCGCAAACTGGTCGGCTCAAACTCGAATATTGAGGGTTGGGCGCATTACTGCGAGCAGATGATGATCGACCAAGGCTACGGCAAGAACGACCCCGAATTGAAGGTCGGGCAATTGCTCGACGCGCTGCTGCGGAATTGCCGGTACATCGTCGGCATCCAAATGCACACCGGGAAAATGAGCTATGAGCAGGGCATCGATTTCTTCATAAAGGAAGGACACATGTCGCGCGACTACGCCGAACGCGAAACCAAGCGCGGCACTGCTGACCCCACATACCTTTACTACACGCTCGGAAAGCTCGAAATCCTGAAGCTGCGTAAGGATTACCAGCAGAAGATGGGCGCCAGTTATTCGCTCGAAACCTTTCACACTGAGTTCGTGAAACAGGGCGGCGTGCCGGTAAAGCTGATCCGCCACGCGATGCTCGGCGAAAATTCATCGCCGGTACTGTAACTTTCCCGCAAAGCCGCATATACTGGACCAAATCATCAATTTGCGATTTGGGGGTATATGCTTCGGTTTCGAATTGCGGGCTTGCTGTTTCTGTTCTGCGGATTGAGCCTTGCTCAAATAGGAACAACTTCATTGCAGGGCGTCGTGACGGACCCTTCGGGCGCCGCGGTGCCGGATGCGTCGGTGACCTTGACGAATTCTGCGCAGGGGCTCCAGCGCGACGCCAAAACGAATCATTCCGGCGAATACCGGTTCCTCTCGCTGGCGCCCGGAACCTATTCGCTGCACGTCGAAAAGCAAGGATTTCAGAAGTATTTGCAGCAGAATGTGCAGTTGCTGGTGAACCTTCCCGCTACCTCTAACGTTTCCCTGCAGGTGGGCTCTGTTTCCGAACAGGTCGAGGTTTCCTCACAATCGGAAGCCATCAATACCACCGACGCGTCGCTCGGCAACGCCTTCAGCGAGCACCAAATTAAACAGCTTCCGCTCGAGAGCCGGAATGTGCCGGATCTGTTGAGCTTGCAGGCGGGCGTGGTGTACACGGGCAACAATCCGGATATCGACGCCAATACCGACACGCGCAGCGGCTCAGTTAACGGCGCGCGCAGCGATCAAAGCAATGTGACGCTCGATGGCATTTCGGTGAACGATCAGGGCGGCCACGCTTTCACTTCTGTTTTGCCCGTTACGCTCGATTCAGTCGAAGAATTCCGCGTCACCACCAGCAATTACGGCGCGGATCAGGGCAGTGCTTCGGGAGCGCAAGTCGCCCTCATCACCAAGAGCGGCACGAACGCCTTCCACGGGTCCGTTTACGAATACAACCGCAACTCATACGTGAGCGCGAACGACTATTTCGTAAAAAAAGCGCAAATCGAATCCGGCCAGCCGAACGAGCCCTCGAAGTTGAACCGCAATATCTTTGGCGTTAGCGTGGGCGGCCCCATTTTGAAAAACCGCTTATTCTTCTTTCTGAATTACGAAGGCTACCGGGATGCGGAGGCGGTTAGCACTTTGCGCACGGTACCGAGCGCTACCTTGCGCGACGGCATCATTCAATATGTTTGCCAGGATCCAACCGCCTGCCCCGGCGGAACGATCACCGGGCTCAGCGGCAAACAATATCCGGTCGAGGTCGGTAACATGGCCTTGAACCCCCAGCAGATTACAGCCATGGACAGCGACAGCCTGGGGCCGCACGGCCCGAATCCGGCGGTCTTGAAGTACATGAGTTCTTATCCGCTGCCCAACGACTTCACGACTGGCGATCTGTTCAACACGGCCGGTTACCGGTTCCATGCGCCGACGTATACGGTTAAGGATTGGTACATTGCAAAGCTCGACTACAACCTGACGAATGACGGGCGGCACCGGGTTTTCGTCAGCGGAGCGCTGGCGAATGAAAGTGATCAGGGGGCGCCGTTTCTGCCTGGTACACGCCCGGAAACGACAACCGTCAATTACAACAAAGGCATAATCGCGAACTACACGGCGGTGTTGACTCCGACGCTGCTCAATAACTTTCGATACGGATTCATTCGGGAAAGCGCCGGCATCCAGGGCGACAGCACACAGCCCTGGGTCAATCTGGCGGCGATCGATCAGGGCATTACGTATTCATCCGCCTTCCAGCGCCCCATCCATAACTTCAACGATGACCTGTCGTCGGTGCACGGTACGCATACCTTGCAGTTCGGCTTTCAAATTTCAATCCTGCGCAATCCGGAGACAAATTCGAATAACTCGTTCAGCAACGGGATCACCAATCCGGAATGGCTGTCCACCTCCGGACTGGCCGGCAAGAACGTAGCGCTCGATCCGGCCGCGAACGGGTATCCGGCCGTCGCACAGGATTTCAATACGTCCTACGATTACCCGCTCACTACCATGCTCGGCATGGTGTCGCTTGTGAACGCCAACTATAACTACCAGCGCAACGGCGAACCGCTGGCGCAGGGCACTCCGGTTTCGCGCCGCTTCGGCCAGGACTCGTATGAAATGTACGCGCAGGATTCCTGGAAGGTGAAGCCTAATCTCACGATTACTTACGGGTTGCGCTACTCGCTGTTCTCTCCGCCATGGGAAACGAATGGCCTGGAAGTTACCCCGACCGAGAGCTTGAATACCTATTTCAACAACCGTGCGCAAGGCATGTGGAACGGCGTGCCGTCGAGCGCGCAGCCGCTTGTGGCTTACAACTGGGCCGGCCCGGCGAACGGCGGGAAAGGCGGTTACTATGATTGGGACTATCACAACTTTGCGCCGCGTCTAGCCATCGCTTACTCGCCCGGGTTTCAGGACGGCTTCTTGAGTAAGGTGTTTGGCGGACCCGGCAAGAGCAGCATTCGCGCGGGCGCCGGCATCGTCTACGACCGCCTGGGCGAGAGCCTCGTGCAGACGTTCGACCAGAATGGTTCCTTCGGGCTCTTCACGGAGTTGACAAACCCATCGGCTATTCAAACTTCAGAGACGGCGCCGCGCGTGACCAACATGAACACGATTCCGACGACCGATTACACCGGCGCCCCGATCTTCATCCCCGCGCCGCAGGCCAACTTCCCGCAGCCGTTTCCCAGCAGCCTCGCAACCGGCGGTTCGGCCATCACCTGGGGTATCGACGATAAACTCAAAACGCCCTATTCGTACGCCCTCGATTTCGCTGTCGATCGTGAGTTGAAAGGCGGCTTTACGCTGACCATGGCGTATGTTGGCCGGCTCTCGCACCGTTTGCTCGCGCAGGAAGATCTCGCGATGCCGCTCGATACCTATGACAAGAAAGCCGGTATTGATTACTTCACGGCCGCCACTGCCCTCGCAAAAGTTTACCGGCCACAGCTTGCCGCCGGCAACTCCGCCCCGACCGCCGCGTTCAATCCAGCGCAGCTTCCCGCCAACGTTCAGAAATACTGGACCGACATGATTCAGCCGCTCGCGAAGAATGGGGCCTATTCAATCGGTTCCTGTACGGGCAGCAACGGCCCTACTTCGACCACCAGCCCCGTCGTCGCGGCCTTCGATTTATTCTGCGGCAACAGCCTGAACGAATCTCTGGCGCTCTACAATCTGGATACTTATGGAATCTCGGATGCAAATAATTCGAACCAGGTGTACTTCCCATCCACCGGACAATACACGTTCTACAGCCCCCAGTATTCTTCGCTCTTTGCCTGGCGAACCAACACCAATGCGAGCTACAACGCGGGCCAGTTGATCCTAAAACGGCGGCTCTCGCACGGCGTGCAGTTCGATCTTAATTACACGTTTTCGAAATCGATCGATCTCGCCTCCGATGCTGAGCGCGTCGGCGCGGCAAGTTCCACCAGCAGCCTTAACAACGTAATTATCAACTCGTGGGATCCCAAGCAGCAGCGCGCCGTATCCTCGTTCGATACCACGCACCAGTTGAATTCAAACTGGGTCATCGAACTGCCGTTCGGCAAGGGACGAGCTATTGGCAACAACGCGGGCGGCTTGCTGAATGCGTTGATCGGAGGCTGGCAGTTGTCGGGTCTGGTGCGCGTCACGAGCGGTTTCCCGGTCAACGTAGATAACGGTTACAGCAACTACCCGACAAACTTCCAGCAGGAAGGAAACGCCAATCTCGTCGCTCCCGTGCAGACCGGCGCATATGCGGTGAATAGCGGACCGGACGCCGGCAACATCAGCATTTTCAAAAACGGTCCGGCGGCCATCAGCTCGTTCGATTACGCCTATCCGGGGCAAGCCGGCGGCCGCAATCAGATTCGCGGGCAAGGGTATTTCGGCCTCGATATGGGCTTAGCTAAACGCTGGCTCATGCCATGGAGCGAAAAGCAAAGCGTCCAATTGCGCTGGGAAGTTTTTAATGTGACCAATTCAGTGCGCTTCGATGTCCAATCGAGCTTGCTGTCTTCTTCCTTGACGCTTGGCAGCGCGAGCAGCTTTGGCAATTACACTGGATTGCTTACCAATCCGCGTATCATGCAATTTGCGTTGCGATACGAATTTTAATGACCGAAAACTATAATCGCTTTTTGTTGCTCGTAGCCGGGCTCGGGGGATTGCTCTATGGCGTGGACGTAGGCATTATCGGCGGCGCGCTGCCCTACCTTGAAGCTACCTCGGGCTTGAATGCGGGGCAGCTTTCGATCATTGTGGCTGCAGTGTTGCTGGGGAGCGTAATATCCACCTTATTCGCAGGACTGCTGGCGGATTGGATGGGGCGCAAGCCGCTGATGGTTTTGAGTGGCATCGCTTTCGTGTTGAGTATCCCGGTGATTGCGCTATCGCATGGCTACGGGCCGCTCTTTTTGGGCCGCCTCCTGCAAGGCGTGAGCGGCGGATTGATCGGTGTTGTGGTGCCGCTCTATTTGGCCGAATGCCTCGTCGCTTCGGGTCGCGGCAAAGGGACAGGCGTATTTCAGTGGCTGCTCACGCTCGGCATTGTGTCGGCTGCGGTGATTGGGATCTACTATAGCTATCGCGTCGCGGACGTAATGCGCACAGCGGATCCTGCTACGCTGTTCGCGTTCAAAGATCAGGCCTGGCGGCGCATCTTCTGGGTCTCGCTCCCGCCTGGTTTGCTGTTTGTGATCGGCAGTTTGTTTGTGGCGGAGTCGCCGCGCTGGCTGTTTCGCAAAGGCCGGATAGGATGCGGCGAGGGCGGCGCTGCTGAAATCGCGTACCCCGTCACAAGCCGATATCGAACTGCACGAGATGGAAGAAACCGCCGCCGCGAAGCGAATCAGCAACACGGGTGCGGTGAAGGATTCTCTGCTGCGCCGTAAATATGTGATCCCGTTCGTGCTCGCCTGCGTGATCCTGTTCTGCAACACGGCTTGCGGAATCAACTCGATCATCGGCTATAACACCAATATTCTTCTGCAGAGCGGATTATCCGACGTGCAGGCCCATTGGGGCTACGTGCTTTTCACCGTCATCAATTTTCTCTTAACGATGGTCGGCATGACCCTGGTAGACCGCAAGGGGCGCAGGTTTCTGCTGATTGTGGGAACGGCGGGGATCATCCTGTCCATGATCGCGACCGGCGCGCTGTTCTTGCGAACGGAGAAGCGGAATGTAGACGAGCACGCCGCAGTACAGGCTTTAGTAAACCCGGACCAGACGCTTTCGTTGCGCTTCGATCCGGCAACTGCGGCCAAGCTCGCGCCGGGGAAGGGAATCGATCCGGTGCATGCGTCGCTTGTCGTCGTGTATTCATACGGCGATTTCACGGCGGAGACGACCGTCGCACGCTCGGATGATCCGGAGGCGGCCCCGATTAAGATCACCCGCGCGAGCGCGGTACCGGCGAACAAGCTCGAAGCGTTTTCGAAAAATCCCTTTGCCGACGTCGCCGCGGCGCAGACCGCACCCCTCAAGATCCAGAAGGCGTTGGTCAGCCCCATACCGTCCGCGACGAACGGCTGGCTGGTTGCAATCGCGCTCTATGTCTTTATGAGTTTCTATGCGATCGGGCCGGGCGTGGTCGTCTGGATTGCGCTCTCGGAGCTGATGCCGACGCGCATCCGTTCGAACGGCATGAGCATTGCGCTTGTCATCAACCAGATGGTCTCCACCACGCTCGCGGCGATCTTCCTGCCAATCGTCAGCAACTACGGCTACTCGACGATCTTCTTCGTGTTTGCCGGGTTCACCGTGATCTATCTCATCACCGCGACGTTTTTCCTGCCGGAGACCAAAGGCAAGACGCTCGAAGAGATTGAAGAGCACTTCGAGGGGAAAGCGGCAGCAGCGGCCTAGCGGGTCCTGGTGTCTCGTGTCATAATCCATATAATTGTGCGTGCCGGAATTTTTTCTGAAAGGACCACTCATGCGATTTCTCCCAGGCGTCTCTCCCGTCGCTCTCGCTCTCGTTCTCCTCGCGCCCAGCCTGTTTGCTCAGGGCCAAATGGAAAGCTCCCGCTCCATAGCGGGCGGCGGCATCTCGGTTCCAGGTTGGACCGGCTCCGTCGATCCCAGCGAACAGAGCAAAGGCGAATCCGTAAAAGACGCCAAACTGTCTAAAGAAGGGGCCGCCCTGCACGTTACCACCGGTCCCGCTATCATCTACTGGAACCCGGAAAATAAGGCCTCGGGCAACTACACCGTAAAAGCAACCTTCACAGAACCCAAGTACATGAACTTGAACACCCATCCCCATCCTTACGGGCTGTTCATCGCGGGCAACGATATGGGAACGCCGCAGCAGAGCTACCTTTATTGCGCAGCCTATGGCAACGGCAACTTTATCGTACGCGGATTCGGGCCGGAACCGTTTCAAATGAATGGCCGGCGCGGCGAAGAGAATGCCGCCGTTCACAAAGCCGCCGGACCGGGCCAGCCCGTAACTCAGGACATCGCTCTCTCCGTCAACGGCGACAAAGTCGCATGCTCCATAAACGGAACCGTCGTCGCAACCTACGATAAGAGCGCCCTCGTTACCGCCGGCAAACTGAAATCGACCGATGGCATTTACGGAATCCGCTTCGCCCACAACACCGAGGGGCTCGTAACTGGCTTCGGCGAAACAAAACAGTAATTGCTGATACCTGCCGGCCTTAGCTCATCGTTCGGTCGAATGGGTCGTTGTGATGGAGCGGAAGGTGGAACAACCGTCGTCCGTAAGCCGCGTCCTCCTCAGCCATTCATTGCCGCCAAATCCTCCGGCCGGCCGACATCCCGCCAAGGGCCTTCGATCGGCGAGATGCGTAGATCGAGTCCGTCGGCTAACATCTGGTCGATGGCGGAGGTCAGTTCGTATTCGCCGCGCGGCGAGGGCTCCAGGCGGGCCAGGTACTCGAAGACCACCGGGCGGAATGCATAAAAACCGGCGCTGTTCCAGCGCGTAGTGGAGGTTCCTTTAGGCGGCTTCTCGATGATGCGGGAGATGCGGCCGTTCTCCTCGTAAACCGCTGCGCCTTGCCAGGGGTCGTCGACGGCTTTAACGGCAACCGCTGCCGCGATCTCCGGACCCGACTCCAGAATCTGCACCGCACGGCGGTATTCGGCAGCATCGCAGAGAATGTCGCCATAGGTAAGGAGAAATGGCTCGCTCTCGGCGAAGGGGCGGGCAAGAAGCGCGCCCGATCCGGTACCATTCACCGGTTCTTGCCAAACGAACTCGATATTTTGCGAAACGAACCCAGCGGATGGGTTCGAATTTTCAAAATGACGCCGGATCGTCTCGCCGTGGTACCCGATCACGATCAGGAACCGGGAGACGCCCGCCTCTGTAAGTCGATCGAGAATATGCGCAAGCATGGGACGGCCATGAATAGGCAGCATGGGCTTAGGAAGTTCTTCGGTCATGCTGCCCATCCGTGTACCGCGTCCGGCGGCAAGGATGACGGCCTTAGTCAGAAAGTGCTCCCGCCGAGGGTTCGGCATACAGATAGGCTAGCCTGGCAAGGCAGAACGCGCCGTATTCGGCTGAAGAGGGACTATCAGGGCAGGTCTGTGGTACATTCGAGCGGTCCTGTCGGAGGGCAAGTAATGAAATTGTTTTTGCTGATCGTCCTCTTTGGTTCACAATTACTAAGCGCGGCATCGGTAGCGGTTATCACCGAAGACCAGACTTCGTTCGCCACTTCTTGCTCGGCGGGAACGATTAATCTGAGTCCTTGTCCCCCGGGTCAGCCGGGAGGGATCAGCGGTCCGTTTTACCAGGTAGACGCTCACGCCGGTCCCAGCACTCTTGCTCCGCCTACTTCCATTCCGGGTGCGGTCACCGCTTCTGTACATGCCGATGCCGAAGCTTATTACACCTGCTCACCATTTGAACCCATGGGGTGTCCGCCGCTGATTCCTCTTGGAGCCGGCGCGAACGCAAGCGATACGATCTCCGGCTACACGGAAGGTCCAATCAGGCAAGGTTCACTTGAACTGAGTCTGGCCGGTCTTGCGACCAATACATTCCTCCCGGGTGTTTTAATTACCGAGGGAACAAATTTGTTCCCCGTCGCATTCCCGCCGGAAAGCGGCTGCTGTGCAGGACATACGATGGCACAATCCAATTGAAACTTGGGGTACCATTTTCTGTATCGATTTCGACGGAGTGCTGCTGGCTTCGCCGTCCCGTCATGTCCCGGCCCCGAGGGCGGCTGTGGCAGCGGAGGTGGCGGTGACGGAGTCCTTTCCTTCGTATTTCTGGAGCCCGACGGCTCTCCCCTTCCCTTCAGCAGTACCCCTGAGCCTGGCCCGTGGGCTCTTTGCGTCCTTGGACTCCTGTTCGTTATTCCGCGAGTCAGCGCCCGCAGATAAGAAAACACTCACGCGGCCTGGATCCGTTTGATCGCTCGCGAACCAGGCCGGTGCGCCGTTTTCGTGGAAGCTCGTATGAATCCGCTCGGGCCTAATGGCGGCGACACTCCATCCATTGCCGGGCGTAAAAGCCGCTCTCAGCTCCGCCTGGCTGATAGGGTGCGGCCCCGTATCCGGGCCCTGGTCGCTGAAGCACAAGATATACAGGGTTCCCTCGTGCTCGATCACCGACGCCAAACTCGCCACATAGTCGGACCGCTCGTCGCCGTCGAAGGTGTGGAACAGTCCGCAGTCCAGCACCGTGCGAAATCTGCGCCCCAGGCGCCCCAGCTGCAACGCGTCGGCCGAAACGAACTCAACTGGAAGTCCACGGTCGCCGGCCTTCTCTCGGGCGATCGCCAGTGCTGTTTCAGCCACGTCGACCCCCAGAACCGGGAATCCCAGCGAGGCGACATGGAGAGAGTTCTCGCCGGTCCCGCAGCCCGCATCCAGCACCGCTCCGGCGAATCCGCCTTCGGTTGCTAAACGTACGATTGCCGGCTGCGGACAGCCAATATCCCAAGGCGCAGGACCATATTGGTAGGACGCATCCCAGGGAAGTCCCGTGCGCCGTTCGTGACTGGTCGGGCGCCGCCCGCTGAACGAACCATCAGCAAGGGTTTCAGATCGCTCGGACACTTCGTCTCTCTTCCTTCCCTAATCTTGCCACCGATCCCAGAACGAGGGAGTCAGACCGAAAGCGCTCCAGCCGATGGTTCCGCATAAATAAGGTGCTGCTCCGGTTGGAACTCGGGGCGTTTTGCATAGAAGGTCGCGATCAGGCGCTCACAAAGCCGGGTTCGTTCCGTCATTTTACACAGAAGAATGGCGCAGCCTCCGAAGCCGGCGCCCGTCAGACGGGCTCCGAGGGCCCCGGAGTGAACAGCCGTATCCACGAGTTCGTCGAGTGAGGGATTGCTTACTTTAAGTTGATCGCGCAGGCTTGCGTGAGACGCCGAAAGAGTACGGCCGAAAGCCTCTATATCGTTTGCGCGAAGAGCGGCGACAGCTGTTTCAACGCGGCGGGCTTCAGATGTGACGTGGAGAAAGGCATTGCGCTCCGCGGGGGAGAGAGCGGCGGTTCCATCATGGCTGGCGAGCGCCGCCTGAAAAGAGGGAAGCCCAATTTTCTGGAGAGCGGCGATGCCGGCACTGCGGCGCGCGTTATATTCGGCCTTGACGGCTCCGGATTTTTCGGCAACGGTCAAGCTGTGAGCAATGACGAACGCCCACTCCGGCGGAATGAGAACCGGTTCAAGCTGCAAAGGCGAAAAATGGACCAGCAAAGCGGCGCCGGCGCGGGAAGCGAGGACAGCGGCGTGATCCATGCCGCCGCCGCGCGTGCCAACGTATTGCTCACCTTCGGGCAGCACTTCCATCAATTCGCCGGTCGAAGGAGAAAAACCGTTGACCCGCAGAAGCGCCAGCGCCACGGCTGTCATCAGAGCAGAAGACGAAGAGAGGCCGGCAGCCGGCGAGAGGGTGGTCGAGACAACGGCGTTCAGGCCGCGGGTAAGTCTCCAGCGGCGCGATACGAGCTGGACGGCCGCTTTGAGGTAATTTCCCCAATCGCCCGGTGGGAAGGGCTGGCTGTCGGCGAGCGGAAATTGGCGGTCGGGAAAGCCGGCCGATGAGGCCCTAAGGACAGCCTCGATTGCCGGTTCGAACGAAATGGAAACCCGGCGGTCGATGGCCATTGGAAGGACTGGTAGCTGGTGGTAATCGATGTGTTCGCCAATCAGGTTGACGCGCCCGGGGACGGAGATCAGTTGCATGAAATTTTCAGGATGGCATGGAACGCGAAAAATAACCGAAAACCGGGAACTTTCCTGAAGCTATCGCCGTACTACCCCGATAGCGGCTCGCGCAGCCCGGCAGGATTGTGTGAACATAGAAGGCATCCCCTCCGGAAGATAAAAGCAGGTTTCGTGTCCGAAAAACTCAATCGTTTTAAATATCAGATATCAATAGTGTGCCTGGCGGTCGCCGTGGTTGGAGTGTCGGCGTGCGGAAAAAAGCAGGCGGCAGGCAACCCGATGGCAATGATGATGGCCATGGAAATTCCCGTGCGTGCGGTGGCGGCGGAAACGAAAGATGTGCCGCTGACGCTGAGCGCTGTCGGAAATGTGGAGGCCATTGCGAGCGTGGATGTGAAGTCGCGCGTGGCCGGGCAGATTCTGCGGGTAGCGTTTCAGGAGGGACAGAATGTAACTCAGGGTCAACTACTGTTCCAGATCGATCCGGAATCATTGCAGCGGCAAATCGCACAGACTAAAGCCGATCTAGCGAAGGATCATGCGCTCGAGCAGCAGGCGCGGGCGAATGTAGCGAAGGATGAGGCGAATTTGAAGCAGACGCAAGCCGCCGCCGAGCGCGGATTGCAGTTGTCGAAAGACGGTATCTTTTCGAAGGAACAGACCGAACAAGTGGTGGCGACAAATGGGGCTGCTGTCGCGTCGCTCGATGCCGATAAGGCCGCGGTCGAGAGCGCGGTGGCGTCGATCAAGTCCGATCAGGCGCGCTTGAGCCAGACGCAATTGCAGCTGGAATACACGAATATCACAGCGCCGATTTCCGGCCGCGCCGGCGCAATTGCCATGAAGGCGGGAAACCTGATCAAGGACAACGATGCCACCCTCGTCAACATCGTGCAGTTATCGCCGATCTACATCAGCTTTGGATTACCGGAGCAGTTGCTCGGTGAAGTGCAGAGATTCAATGCGCAAAAGCCGCTCGAAGTGGAAGCCAAATTGGACAACGGCCGAACCGAGGTAGGCCATTTGAAATTCATCGATAATACGGTCGACAACACGACTGGTACGGTGAAACTGAAGGCGGAGTTCGCAAATCAGAAGCGCACGCTCTGGCCGGGGCAGTTCGTCAACGTGCAGGCGCAACTCGAAGTGCAGCACGGGCAGATTGTAGTGCCAAGCAGCACCGTCGAGAACGGCCCGCAAGGCAAGTATGTATGGGTGATGAATCCGGCCGATAAGACGGTGAAAATGAGCCCGGTGACCGTATCGCGCTTGTATAAGCCGAACGGGCAGACCGAGGAAGCGGTGATCGGGAGCGGCGTAAATGCCGGCGAGATGGTGATCACGGAAGGACAATTACGGCTGATGCCGGGGGCCAAGGTGAAGCTCCTGGGGGGATCGGGCGCGCAACTAGGGGCCAGTGGAAAAGCCGAACACGGCGAGAACGGGATTTCTTAACCCATGCACTTCACAGACTTATTCATCCGGCGCGCAATCACGACAACGCTCGTGATGGCGGGCATTCTCGGCTTCGGACTGCTTAGCTACTTTTCGCTGCCGGTGAGCAATTTGCCGGCGGTCGAATATCCGACGATTCAGGTTTCAGCCGCGCTGCCCGGCGCGAACCCGGACGTGATGGCTTCTTCCGTGGCCACACCGCTCGAAAATCAGTTTTCAAATATCGCCGGGATAAACAGTATGTCTTCGTCGAGCACTTTGGGATCGACGAGCATCACGCTGCAATTCGATTTGAGCCGCAGTATCGACGCCGCCGCTCAGGACGTGCAGGCCGCGATCGCCCGGGCCCAAGGTGCGCTACCGACCGACATGCCTGCGCCGCCCTCGTATTCAAAAGTGAATCCGGCGGAACAGCCTATCTTGTACCTTTCGCTCAGGTCGAACACGATGGAGCTTTCCAAGCTCGACCAGTATGCCGAGCAGACCATGGCGCGGCGCATGTCGATGGTGAGCGGTGTGTCGCAGGTGGAAGTGTTCGGTGCCCAGAAGTATGCGGTGCGTGTGCAGGCGGATCCGGCGAAGCTGGCGGCTTACCAGGTGGATTTGGAAACGGTGCGGAATGCCTTGGCAACCGGCAGCATCAATCTACCGGCCGGTTCGCTCTATGGATTCTCGAAGAGCTATACGGTGCAGGCGAATAGCCAGTTGACCTCGGCGGCGCAGTTTTCGCAGTTGATTGTCACGTACAAGAATGGAGCTCCGTTACGCTTGCGGGACCTCGCCAACGTGCTGGACAGCGTCGCGAACGATAAGACGCGATTCTGGATCAATGGCGCGCCCAGCATTGTATTGGCCGTGCAGAAACAGCCTGGCGCGAACACAGTGGCGGTGGCCGACGCGGTGAAAGCGCTGCTGCCCTCGATGAAAGACTCCATGCCGGGCGGCATCGACATCAGCCATGCCTTTGATGCTTCGCAGGACATACGCGAGTCGATCGCCGACGTGAAGTTCACTTTGATTGCTGACGATCTGCCTGGTCATCGCGGTGATCTTTGTATTCCTGCGGAACGTCTCGGCGACCTTGATCCCGAGCCTGGCGGTTCCGTTATCGCTGCTTGGCACATTTGCCGCGATGAAGCTGCTGGGATTCACCATCGACATGCTTTCCATGATGGCGATGACGCTATCTGTCGGCTTTGTGGTTGACGACGCAATTGTCATGCTCGAAAACATCGTGCGGCACATGGAAATGGGCAAGCCGCGGATGCAGGCGGCCCTTGAAGGCGCGCGTGAAATCGGCTTCACAATCGTTTCGATGACGATTTCGCTCGTGGCGGTATTCATTCCGGTGCTCTTTATGGGCGGAATCATCGGACGGCTGCTGCGCGAATTTTCGATCACGATTGCGGTGGCCGTGCTGATTTCCGGTTTCATTTCGCTGACGCTGACGCCGATGCTGTGCAGCCGGTTTCTGCGGCATGAAAGTCATCCGAACGGCGCGTTCTACCGGCAATCGGAGAAGTTTTTTATCGGCATGAATAATCTTTACCGGCGCACGCTGCAAATCGGTTCTGCATCACCGGTTCGCGACGCTCATGCTGAGCGTGTTGCTGACGGTCGCGACCGTTTACCTGTTTATCGTTATGCCGAAGGGCTTCATGCCGAGCGTAGACCAGGGCTTTGTTTTCGGCGGCACCGAAGCATCGCAGGATACATCGTTCGACAAGATGCTCGGCTTGCAGGAGCAGGTAAATAACATTCTGGCGAAAAATCCATGGATTGAGTTCTACGGATCGGGCGTGGGTGCAGGACCCGGAGCGGGACAGAATGCGGGATTCATGTTTGCCTCGTTTAAAGACGATAAGCATCGTCCGAATGCGAACGCGATCATCGGCCAACTCGAAGCGCAGTTCATGACGAAGATCCCGGGCCTGATGGTATTCCTGCAATCGCCGCCATTGATCACGCTCGGTCAGAACGAAGGGCGTAGCCAGTATTCGCTGGCGCTCCAGGATGCGGATATCGACGAACTCTATAAATGGTCGCCGATACTCGAGGCGAAACTGCGCTCGATTCCGGAGCTCAAGGACATTTACAGCGATCTGCGCTTGAGTACGCCGCGGCTGGACGTGGATATCAACCGGAACCTCGCAATGTCGCTTGGGGTGAACCCGGACACAATCGCAAACACGCTGTACGATGCGTACGGGAACCGGCGCGTGGCTACGATTACGGCGGCTTCCGACCAGTATGACGTGCTGCTCGAGGTGCTGCCGAAAGATCAGCGCAATCCGGCTGCGCTGCAGGATCTATACATTCGATCGACCACGGGCAAGATGGTTCCGCTATCGGCTATGACGACGCTGAAACAAACGGTAGCGCCGCTCAGCGTAAACCACATCGGCCAATTGCCGGCAGTCAACTTTCAATTCAATGTAAAGCAAGGCGTCGCGTTGAGTCAGGCGACAGCGCTGATCGACAAAGCCGCGAAACAAATGGGAATGCCGGACACGGTGAGCTTCAGCTATCAGGGAACGGCAGCGGCGTTTCAAAACTCTCTGCGCGACTTAGGCGTGCTGCTGCTGATCGCGGTGCTGGTGATTTATCTTGTACTCGGAATTTTGTATGAGAGCTTCATTCATCCGATCACGATTCTGTCGGGGCTCCCGGCGGCGGGTATTGGCGCGCTGTTGACGCTCCTGATTTTCGGCGAGGACTTGAACCTGTATTCGTTCGTTGGCATCATCTTGCTGATTGGAATTGTGAAGAAGAACGCGATCATGATGATCGACTTCGCCTTGGAGGCGGAGCGGAAGGAAGGGAAGTCTCCCGAAGACGCGATTTTCGAGGGCTGTCTGCAGCGCTTTCGTCCGATCATGATGACCACCATGGCGGCGCTGCTCGGTACGTTACCGATTGCGTTCGGTACCGGCGCAGGCGGCGAAGCCAGGCGTCCACTAGGTATTGCGGTGGTCGGCGGATTGATCCTGTCACAGTTGCTGACGCTATATATTACTCCCGTGATTTACGTTTATCTCGATCGCTTCACGCACCGGCGGAAGAGGACGGCGGAGCGCGACACGGCTGCGTGGCCGGGGGAAAAGACGCTGGTCAGCAATTAGGTCCACTGCGAATAAGAAACTAAGCACGTCATTGGAGCGGGGCAAGGGGAATGCGCTTGCCCACAATCGCCTGATAAGCGGTCAGGTCGGTGGAGACACGGCCTGAATAGAGTTGGAAATACGTTTTCCCTCCCGTCAGCAGATTGTCGATTGAGGAATAGTCCATCACTGGAAGATCGATCATGACATGCGTGTCGCGATTGGAGAGATTCAAGATCACCAGGATCTCTTCATCCCCCTTTTTGCGAAGATAGCTCAACACGCTATCCGGCTCACTGTTGTCGATCCAGGTTAGATCGCCGGAAGTAAGCGCTGCATATTTGTTTCGAATGGCAAACAAGCGTTGATATTTCTCGAGCGTTTCCCCCGCCACTTTCCTGTCGTTCCGGTCGTTATGGTCCGGCCATGGAATGGGCGCGTTGGAAAGCCAATGGGTCGGTGTGCAGTCGGCAATCTCCTGGCCGTTATACAGGAACGGGATGCCGTCCAAAGTAAAGTCGAGAACGGAAGCGGCCAGCGCGCCGTTATCCCCGAACTGGGCAACGGCCCGGCGCCAGTCGTGGTTATCGCTGAAGCGCAGGAGGCGTGCGCCGTGCGGAAAGGTTTTTCTGGCATCCTGCCACTCTTGACGAATACGAATTGCGGGTTGACCGTCGCGGATCACTGAGCGCAGCGTGAGATAGCCCTGGAAATTGTAATTGATGTCGAAGGCTTCGAGTTGGTCGTCGGGCCGGTCGGATTCGGAGAGAAGAATGACACTGGGATTGACCCGGTCGAGAGAGCGGCGGGCTTGTTCCCAGAACGAAAGGGGAACGCCCGCGCCCACGTCGCAGCGGAATCCATCCACCTTGAAATCGCGGACCCAGTGAACGAGGCTATCGATCAGATATTTGCGCACCTGCGGTTTGCTGAAATCGGGAAGCGGTTGAGGCCAGAAGCCGCGCGCAATCTTTCCATTGAGGGTGTGCACAAGCCAGTCCGGGTGTTGCATCATGACGCCGTCCGGCGCCGTGTGATAGTACACGATGTCGAGCATCACTTTCAGACCGAGCGTGTGGGCCGCTGCAACAAAGTCGTGCAGATCCTGTTCCGTGCCGTATTGAGGGTCGATCGCGCTATAGTCGGCGATGTTATAGGGCGAGGCATAGGGCTTACCGGAACGCTTGGCTATCGGGCCCAGATAGATGACGGAGGCGCCCAAACCGGAGATCCGTTTGAGGCCCGGAATTGCGCCTCGTAAAGTGCCTTCCGGGCTGAACGCGTTTAACCAAACTTCGTATATGGTGAGCTTATTGATCCACTCCGGCTCCGGCCTGGCATCTCGCGAGCCGAAAGAAAGATTCTGACCCAAAGAAGCGATACAAAAATAGAAAATGAGGCAAAGGTGCGGAAGCTTGCGCATACAGATACAGGTTCGCAAGCGGGATTACGATCGGCGCACGTTCTCTCGACCGGCGTTCGTCCGCGTCGCTTGCAGGCGGAGACAACCTTCCAGAATGTCCCTGCGATGAAACTTTTTGCGGAAATTGTTTACGCGGCGCCCTCCCGCAGCTTCAAAACCAGACGAATAGCTTCGGCCAGACGTGTCCAGTTCGCCGTTTCACTTTCTAACTGCGTCCGGCCCTTCGCCGTCAAATTGTAAAATTTCGCCTCCCGGCCGGTCTCCGATTCCTTCCATTCCGCTTTCAAAAATCCTTTATTCTCGAGGCGGTGCAATGCCGGATAGAGCGATCCCTGCTGCACCTGAAGCACGTCGCGTGAAACCTGCTGCAATCTCTGGGCGATCGCGTAGCCGTGAATCGGGCCGAGCGCGGTCACCTGCAAAATGAGGAGATCGAGTGTGCCCTGCGGAATATCGGCTTTGGAATTTAGCATGTACCTTCTACATATCTATCGCAAAGCATGTAGAAGTGCAAGGCATCGAATCCAACTTCGCGCGCCCAAAGCGAATAAGATGGAGAAGAGGCCTCCAAGACTCTTTGCATATCAACCGGAACTTGCACCCGAAAATGTGGATGCCTGGCTGCATTTCCGCGTCGGAGACCGCGCGGGAATGAGCATGCCAGTACACACGAAAACACGCCGCCGCCTGGCAGCCTTGTTTTCCGTACCGCTGGCATTCAGCCTGGTCTTTTTCTTCGTTAATCAAGCAGCCGACCACCAGGAAACTCATCTGCTGCAGGTCCAGCACCTGTCCCGTTCCCTGGTTGAGCTTCGCGCGCATGCCCGCGATCTGGAAGCGGGCGAGCGCGGCTACTATCTTACCGGTCAGGAACGCTTTCTCTCGCCTTTCGTGCAAGCGCAACTTACGATGGGGCCGCTGATTCGGCAGAGCCGGGCGAGCGCGCAGGAACAGCCTGAATATCGCAGCCGGGTCGATCGCGTGATCCGGTTAGTCGAAATTCGCCTGGCGGAAGCTTCGCAAGGCGTGGCATTGAAACGGCATGGGCTTGGCTCCGGAACCGAGTTTGCGCATCGCCTGATTCAGTCGGAAGACACCATGGACACCATCCGTGTAAACATTGAGTCTCTTCTGGCCGGCCTGAATCGCGATGAGATCCGCATCCTCGATTCGCGCCACACGTTTTCGCGGTGGAGCTTTTTCTTTTTCTCAGCCGGATCGCTCGTTATGATCGGCGTCATCGTCTGGCTCTACAACGTGCTGCTGCGCTATCTGTATGAGCGCGATGTCGCGAATGAAAATCTAAAAATAGCGAATACCCACCTCGAAGCACGTATCGAAGAGCGCACGCGCGATCTAACAAACGCCAATGAAGAGTTGCAGCAGTTCGCTTATGTCGCAAGCCACGATCTGCAGGAACCCCTGCGCACTATTACTAGCTTCTCGCAGCTTTTAGCGGTCCGGTATAGGGGCAAGCTGGACGCCGATGCCGACGAATTCATCGGCTATATCACCGGCGCATCCCGCCGCATGACGGATCTCATCAACGGACTGTTGGCGCTCGCGAGGCTGCGTAAGTCCGGCCAGCCCACCGCTCCGGTGCCGTTCGGTTCGCTCGTCGCGCAGGCGGAGATGAGCTTGCAGGCTGCCATCCGCGAAAGCGGAGCCACCCTCGAACTCGGGCCCTTACCCTCACTGGTGGTTGACAGCGTACAGTTTGCGCAGGTCTTTCAGAACCTGATCTCAAACGCTATCAAGTATCGCCGGAGTGAAGTGCCGTTCATCCGCATCGAGGCACGTCAGGAAGCGGGCAGTTGGGTTTTTTCGGTCGAGGACAATGGCCGCGGTTTCGATCCGCAGTTCTCCGAACGGATTTTCGGGCTGTTTCAGCGCTTGAACAATCGGGAGGAAGGCACCGGTATGGGTTTATCCATCGCGCGTAAAATCGTGGAACGCCACGGCGGAAGAATGTGGGCCAAGTCCAACTCGGGCGCGGGGTCCACGTTTTTCTTCAGCCTGCCAGTCAGCCTGGAAGGCGGGCGCGCAACTTCCACCGAGGAGCAACCGGCCGCGGTTTCCCGCATGTAAGGTACGCGCCGGGAGGACAGTTGCTACTCGTGCACTGGCGCCGCGCCCTGCCCGGTGCTCCGCTCACTGGCGATCACGTCCCTGAATACTTCTTTCAAAACCGGAATAGACCAGCCATCATTCGCGGCGCCAGGAGCGCTATCGCCGGGATCTGTTATTGAAAAGGAATTTGCCTGAGCCGCCGCCCATCCGGCAAAAAGCGCCTCGAGCTCCGCCGTGACCTGTCCGATCGGCGCTCTGCTTTCTGCCGGTCCCAGCAATTCTCGTAGTTTTGCATCCATCCCAAGCGCGTCCCAGGCCTCCCCGAAGTGTGCGTACCCTAACGCTTCTTCGACCGGAGTTCGTTTGGCAAAATCGCCCCTCTCGTTCCACAACTCGCGGAACGATCGCCTGCTTCGAAATAACAGTTCCATGAAACGTACCGAATCGACCGGCGTCCCTTCGCCTGCATGTTCGTCCGAACCCCAGCGCTGCAACTGCTCCGCCAAGCCGATTGCTGTCCGGCCTTCAAGCCGCGCCGAGGTCCGGATTTTCACGGCGACACTATGGCGGAATTTCCGGTCGTTACGAATCAGCGCATTGTAAAATTCCACATCCTCCAATTTGTGTTCGGGCGGCAATCCCCCGACCGCTCGGTAGGCCTCTACCGTCACCGCCAAACTGCTGCCGAAATGGTGGTAGTGCCGCGGCCACGGATCATACGCCAGCGGATCATACTGATCTTCCAGCCATGCGACGAGCGTTCGGTACCGGTTGTCGAGCCGTTGCATCTTTTGAATCCGGACCGGTAGCCGGCTCCGTCCCGCTAAATCCAGCCGGATCAGTCCGCCCACCGCATCCACCCCCTGCGCGATCTCGTGTAGATTTTGTGCAATCCAGTCTGCGGCCACTTCTGTGTCGGCGTCGGTCGAGAGAATCACGCCTCGACCCAGACGCCCGCTCGCCTCTTCCATCAGTTCACGGCGCACGTGCCCGATATTTGCCTGAGCTGGGGCATACGATCGCTCGGTAATCTCAAGCCTCATACTGGGATGCTCTCGGCGAAATTGCCGCGCCACCTCCGCTGTATTGTCGGTGGAATTGTTGACCAGCAACAAGATTTCGAAGCAGTCTGGATCGAGTAAATGGCCTTCCCGATCCACTTGCCGGGCGAGCGATTCGAGAGCCCGGGCGATTACGCCGGCCTCGTTCTTAGCGGGAATAACGACCGACGCAAGCAGCATTGTTCGTATGACGCCCCGGATCGGCCCAGGCATTTCGACTAATGTTCCCGCTCAGAGCCGCCGATAGTTTTGCAGGAAGCAGGAAACACTTTGAACTTGACGAAAAGGATTTACCAGATCGGCGATTATCGCGGGCGTTTGCATCCGCTGGCCCGGCCTGTTCGGCAGCACTGCTACTGTGAGGCGCTTCACTCTCGCCAGGAATTCTTTGCCGCCGAGTTGCGCGATCTGCATTTTGCAGGGGTGTGGCCCCACATTTTGCGCCTGGAAAGTTTGGAATCCGGCATTCCCGCGAATCCGTCGCCGGCCGGCTCCGGTTGGGATCTCATCTACTCAAGCGAATTGTTGACCGGACTCCCCGCGATTGCCGCCCGCCAGGTCATCCGGATAGCTTCTTCGAAACTAAATCCCGGCGGCCGTCTGCTTTTCGCAAACGTTTCTCTGAATACACAGGTCCGGCAGTGCTGCGAGTGCGGAGGGCCGGGGCAAACATACCGAAGTGCGCTCGAGCTGGCCGGTTTGACCCGCGACATTCCCGGATTTTCAAACACGGGACAAGCCGTTTTTCTGGACAACTCCGGCCTGAATGCTTACCTGGAATTATACCGGCCTGTATAGCCCGGCCACGAAGATTCCGCACATCATTGAGATCGATATCATCGCAGAGATCTCATACGCATTCGCCACAGTATTGCGTTGGCGCATCCCACATTGCACTTCCAGGTGAATCGAAACGGTTCCGGATGCGCTCATAAACGTGAAGGCTCTTGGAGAAAATTGACGCGATGAAGATTCTGGTAATCGGTGGTACGGGGAACGTTGGAAGTGTGGTGGTTGACGAACTGCTCAAACGCGGAGCAGAGGTCCGGGTACTCGCGCACAAGCAACCGGAAGAAGGCAAACTGCCAGCCGGCGTGGAGGTCGTTATCGGCGACCTTCTTTACCCGGTCTCTCTGGAACAGAGCATGCAAGGCGTTGGCAAGTTGTTTCTGCTGAATGCGGTTGCCGCGGATGAATTAACTCAGGCACTGATCGCTTACGGAGTGGCAAGGCGTGTTGGAGTAAAGCATGTCACATACCTGTCCGTATTTAAGGTGGATCAGTTCAAGGACGTGCCCCACTTCGCATCGAAACTGGCGGTAGAGAACGCGTTGCGCGAATTTGGTGTTCCGTACACGATTCTGCGGCCGAGCTACTACATGCAAAACGACGCTATGTTGAAAGACGCGCTCATGGGTGCCGGCATCTATCCGATGCCGATTGGCACCACCGGAATTTGCGCGGTGGACACCCGCGACATTGCCGAGGCAGCCGCCATTTCCCTCACCGAAGATGGGCACGCCGGGCAGACCTACGATCTGGTTGGTCCCGAGTTGATCAGCGGACCGGGCAATGCAGCTACCTGGAGCACGCTTCTGAGGAAGGAAATCCGGTACGCCGGACACAACTTTGATGAGTGGGAAGAGCAGATGCGCACGAGGGTGCCGGAGTGGACCGCCTTCGATCTTCGCGCGATGTTTCAAGGCTACTTCGACCGCGGCTTTGCATCGAGTGAGACAGAGGTTGCAACCATGACCAGGCTGCTCGGCCGCGCCCCGCGCAGCTATAAGGACTTCGCGGCCGAAACCGCCGTGCGTTGGAAGGCTTGAGAAAAACGCAGAAGAAACAGAAATGATAATTCCAATTCGCGCCGGACGATTCCAAACGCAGCCCTCCCATTCGCGGCTTCTCGAAGAAAATTCTTCCTGGAGCTTGGAGTACCGGTCGCCACACGGAACACGCCCCCGCCCAGGCTGGATTCAGCGGAGCAGGCAGTTTGGGTCAGTAAGCGTTATTTGTTCCGCTATTCAGAAACACCGTCGGCACAACCGACATGCCGGGCCGCAAAATGTGCTCCCGGTTCTGGCCCGGTTCCAGCACCAGTTTTACCGGCACGCGCTGCACCACTTTCACAAAATTGCCAGTCGCGTTTTCTGGCGGAAGTAAGCTGAACTTTGCCCCCGAGGCCGCCGCAATGCTGTCTATATGTCCCAAAAATTTGTGGCTGCTGCCGTAGGTATCCACTTCAATTTCAGCTTTTTGGCCGACTCGCATCTTCTGCAATTGCGTTTCTTTGAAATTGGCCGTTACCCAAACATCATCGAGCGGTACCAGTGCCATCAACTGCTGCCCTATTGAGACCTGCATGCCCGGTTCCGCATTTTTCCGGCTCACGATGCCGTCCACCGGCGCACGCAAAATCGTGTACTCCAGATTGAGCTTTGCCTGATCGAGCGCGGCTTGGCTCTGTTTGACCTGGGCCTGCGCGGATTTGTAACGCGCCTGGCTTACTTGTACCTGTTTTGGCCGAATTTGCTGGCTTTGCCGCCGCTGCACGACAGCCATTGCTAACCGCGCGCGCGCCTGCCCCACTTGAGCGACTGCCTGATCTAGTGCATGGCGTGATTCATTGATGGCCGCGCCCGCAGACGTTACTTGCGCCTGGTTGGCCGCCGCCGCCGCCACCGCAGCATCATAATCCTGCTTCGAAATCTCGTCTTTTGTTACGAGCTCCTTGTAGCGCTCCAGGTCTTTTTGCGCGCGCACGGAATTGGCTTTCGCTTGCTCCTGCGCGGCAATCGCGGAATTGATACGGGCGCGGGCTGCGTTTACGGCCTGTTGCGAGGCGGCCAGCGCGGCGCGCGCTTCATCCACTTGCGTCAGACTCGTGCTGACCTGCGAGGTGGTGTTGATGTTGGTCACTGGAATATTGACTTGCGATTCGCTGGTGTTGGCTTGCGCGTTTGCCAGATTGGCTTCGGCCTGCGCTTCCGTTACCTGATAATCGGCCGGATCGAAACGCACCAGTTCCTGCCCGGCGCGCACCGGTTGATTATCATTCACCAAGACCGACAGAACGGTGCCGTTGATGCGGGGACTGATCGGCACGATGTGGCCATCTACTTGTGCGTCGTCGGTCGATTCGCGTACCGAGTAATAGGCCCAAACAGGAATGGCTGCGACCAGCGCCACGACCAGGATCGCAAGCGCCACCAGACGCACGGTTCGCTTGCGCCGCGGATCCACTCGTTTCGGCTTGCTTCCACCGCTCGTCTGATCCTTATTCTGGCCTTGCTCCTTCTTTTCCTGATTACCCTGCGCTTGTTGATCGTCTGCCATTTATTTCGTCTCTTACCGCGCCCTCTCGAGTAGCGATTAAGCGGTTATGCAGGCGGTCGAAGGCCCATTGGTAAGGTTCCCCAACATTCTCTCACCTCGGGTAAGATGAAGGCGCGAACGGAGGACGAGCCACTTGTTGAAGACGCTTCGATTAGGCAGTTTGATTTTGGGGTTGGCCGGGATAATGGACGCCGCGCAATTACAGGGTGTGATCGTCGATTGGGCGTGCGTCAAACCGATGGTGCAGCAAGGCCGGGAGAAGGTTCTGAAAAACAATCGCCGCTGCTCCCTCATGCAAAATTACAATCGGGGCGCATACGGCTTGATCACGGAAGACTTGAAATATTACCGGCTCGAAGATCCGGGCAACAGCAAAATCAAGCAGCTCTTGAAGGACACGCCGGATAAAGATAATTTGAAAGTGGTGGTGAACGGCGATATCCAGGGCGGCACGTTCAAGGTGATAACGATCAGCGAACTCTAATTCCCGAAGAACGAGCGCCGGACCGGACTCGGCAGAGGGATCGGCCAGGACATCAGCGCGATATGGTCGTATGCCCAGAAATTGATCAATCCCAAACCGGCGCGCGAGGCCGCCAGAAATTCGCTCGTCCATGGACAGGCGCCGTTGAACCACGGAATCAGATATGCGGTAGCTGCTAAGGGCCAGGACATTCCGGTCGAGAGTGGAAACACGATCGCTTGCATAGCGAGGTCCATGTTTCGATAGGTAGAGCCCCAGCTTAAAGCTTCCACTTTCAGACGATCGAGGCCGCTGCCTGCTTGCGTGCGCCACGCCGCCGGAAGATTTACTGCCGCATTCAACCTGCCGCCCTGCGGATATTGGTTCTGCGGATTGACGTAGCAGGTCGGACAATTTACATCATTCGGGTACAGAAGTTCGAATCTCGCGTTGGGATATTCGGCAAGGACAGCTTGCCGGATCGCGTCCACGTGCGCTTTGAGTTGAGCGGCCAGGAAGTTTGCATCGGCGCCTCCGTTGACCGTTGGGTCGTCATCCTGGCAGGTGAACGGGTAAAGAGCGCGCCCCAGTGCGGTTTGCGCGGCGGCTGTAGTTACGGGATCGTAATAGCCCATGGATCCACCCGAAGCGGTTCCGGTGCCCACGGTCCATGCTCGGTTCGGGATCGATCCATTGAGTGTGAAGTGTGAGGAATCCGTGACCGTGATGGTCCAGGTGCCGTTTGCTGAGATCATTCCTTGCACTCCCGAGATCACGACGCGGTCTCCTGTGCTAAATCCGTGGGGGTTGGCCGTGCCGATCGATATCGGCGTTGTGTACGAGGCGTAGCCAACCGGCACGTTTTGCGAAGAACTGAAGTACCACCACAGGAACTCGCCGAACTGCAGCCAGGGCGTAAGGCCGGCCGCGCTTTGCAAACCCGCCATTTGCGTGTACACCGATTTTTGAAAATTCGTGAGATTGGGAACGGGAGCGCATTGCGAGGATTTAATGCCGTCGAAATCGGTTGCAGTCTGCACGAGCGAATTTTGCAAGTCGCCAAAACGCGCGGTCCAGATGTTGGCATCTGTACCGTCGTCTGGCGGATTGACCAACTCCATCGAAAACGAAGTGGTGATCAGCAGCCCAGCCGCCTGCACGGCTTGGAACAGATCGGCGTGCCATTGCGCGACCGGGAAGTTGATCGGGGTAGCGGCGGCAGGATCGATCTGCCAGACTCCATCGGAACCGAGAGCCAGATTGGCAGTCGCGGGACTCACGCTGCCGGCGCTCGAAACCACGGCGGCACTGAAATTGTCTGCGTAGAGCGGTGTGCGGGTGGAAATCGTCAGCTGCCCTGTGCCGGTTTTCTGTGCCCATGTGGAGACACTGGACGCGTTGATGTAGTAAACGAAATGAGCGGCAATGGTGTCGAGCGTGTCCCATTGCGTCACGGACTTCAATATCGGAAAGGTGCCGATGGTTAGGGTTGCGGAATCGCCCGGGGAAAACGTGCCGCTAAACGTAACGACCACTGAAGTACAGCTTCCATTGATCCGCTTCCGCTGGTTCCACCAATACACGCCAACGTATTCGTTCAACTGCCCGGCGAAGCCCAGCTTCTGCATGTGCCAGAGCAATCGCTGCGGACTGACCTTATACGTAGCGTCTGTGTCGAAGTCCAGGGCGGCGCTTACGTTTGGATACGTGACGAGCGGGTCTGGAATATCCGACGCCACAGCGGCTTCGATGTAGTCGAAGAGAAATTGTGTTCCGGTGGAACTCACGTCCCAGGTCGGAGCGCCCACTGCCGCCTTGTACGCTCCGCTCAGAGTAATCGTCAGCGTATGGGTGCCGGCGGGAACCGAAGAACGCAGCAAACGCCGCGTGACGATTTCGGAGCTGACGCTTAAGAAGCAATCGAGCGACGTAGCGGTATCGCCATCGAGGGTTACGGCGAGTTGAGCGCGATCACTGAACAGCGACGTTCCTAAATATAAATCGTGGACGACCGGGCTCGTGTAAGTTACCGTCACGCTGTCGCCGATGTTCGCCGTCTGGCGTCCGAATCCGCGCCAGTAATTATTAGCCGATATGAGTTGCCAGCCGCTTCCGGTGTAGGTGCACGACGGATCGCCATTGCCGACCCGCGTGCTTTGCGGCCCGGCGCAAGAGAGCGCGGAAACGTTGTTTGGGTCCGTGATGGTCCAACTGCTGAAGGTTGCAGTCCATTCGCTATCCGAATAAGCAGCGCCCGAGGCAAGCCGCGGCGCAAACGTCAACCAAGCCTGCCGAATCTGATCCACTCCCAGTGCCGTGAAATCGAGATTGATATTCCAGACCACGTTGTCTGAATTGCCGCCCGAAAGTTGCAGCACAGGATTATTGACCGCCAGAGTCTCATTCCCCGGCCGCACCACCATATACACCACGACATCGTTGCCATCGGCTCCGCCGTATTCGGCAAGATAAGGAATACTCGAACCGCCCGGAGGCGCCGTGGTTACTGTCAGCGTCGTGGGGCTTTGTATCGATGCCACGGTATAAGGAGCGCCCGCCAGATAAGCGATGGACCCAATCGCGATACCCGGAAATTTGATGCCCTGCGTCCAAGTGACGGACGTGCCGCTCACCGATACCAAGCCAGTGCGCGCGTTCTTCAACGTTAAATTGCCGTTCGTATCTGCGGATGCCAACACCGCGATGCTGCTGTTGGCATACGTCGACCAGTTATACGTATTGATACTGTTCGCGAAAGTCTGCGCCACATATGCGGCCGTCTCGCCGCCGTTCGCCAAGAAATCAAAACTGGTGTTATTGACGAACAGCGTTAAGCGGTCGTAGTTTGTGCAGCCGTTCGGGGCAGATAGGGCGAACGTGCCGGATGCAACCGTATAGTTCGACGAGATGAGCGTCGCATAATCCCAGAGCACAACTTTTACCGGTTCGCCCGAAGTCTTGATCACATCGAGCGATGCCCAATCGATCCAACTGTATTTCGCGGAATCGACCGGTTGTAAATTTTGATAGCTGAGATTGAAGTTCAGCACCATTCCCGACAAGTTGAAATCGGGCAGATATTTGACCGAATAGTGTTCGAAAATGTTGTCCGCATCGTAGACCACGAGCACACAGAAGTCCGCTTGATCACGGAAGACACCGTAAACTTTGAAGCCGACGGGGCTCGCTTCACAAAGCGATCCGGCGGCGCCGAAACCGGTAAAGCCGCGCAGGTAGAGGGTACGGTCAGGCTGAAATTTGGTGATGCGTTCGGTGTTCATTGGGGCGAAAATGACGACGCTCGATTGCTGGCTCGACACTAGCCCGCTCCGTCAAACGACTGCGCGCCCCCGGCTTGTTCCGGGCCCAGTAAAACTCGTCTAAATAGCTCAGCCCCTTATAGTTGTGTGCACCTCGACAGATTTTTCATCTTCTGTGATCGTGGGCTCCGGCAGGCGGCCGCTCCAGTTTGCCCAGCCCCAGAAGATCGCTGTCGACGAACTCAGCAAGCCCGAGCACGCGCCGATCAAACGAATGCTGAAATATTGCGACGCCACACCCGCGGCCAGCATGGAAACCATCATGGTCGACCAGTTCATCGTCTCGATGGTTGAGAAAACACGTCCGCGAAAACGATCTTCCACATGCTTCAGAAGTTTCGACCAGTTCAGCACAGAACTTACCGCAACGCTCGCCCGAGACATCGCCATAAAGAGGAGCGCAAAATGCCAACTGCGCATCTGGCTGAAGACAACATACGATCCACCGTGGAGCAGGTAGCAGAAGAACACCGTCTTCTTATAAGCGCTGAAGCTAAGGCGTTTCCCAAGATAGTTGCCAATTACGCCGCCGATCAATAAGCCTATGCCTGCCGTTCCCCAAAGTTGGCCGAGTCCTTCGGGGCCGCGCTTGAAAACCATTTCGCTGAACAACGTAAACAGCACCTGGGCCGCACCGCCGCCGCTCGCCCAACCTACTGCGATCAGTCCGATCCCGAGGATTAGCGGGGATTTCAGCATGTAGCCCAGGCCTTCGCGGTATTCGTGCCAGGGCCGCGCAATTTTGGTCTCGTTCAGGTTGCGGTCTGCGGCGCGGAAATGCCCTTTTTCCGATTGCAATCGTGAGATGCAGAACGCGGAGAAGAAAAAGGAAAGCGAATTGAAAATAAAAGCGACTTCATAGCCGAACTTTGCCGCCGTGGTACCGCCCAGAAAGGCGCCGATGGCAAGCGTCATCCATCCGGTGGTCTGCGTAAGCGAGTTCGCGGTGTGCAGTTCTTCGTCGGTCGCAATCGAAGGCAGAATGGCTGAGCGGCCGGCCGTGAAGAACGGGGACGCGATCATCAGGAGGGCGCTGAGCAAATAGAGCAGCCAGGGAATTTGATAGCGGATCGCGAGAATGAAGCCCAGTGCTACAAAGCCGCGCACCAGGTCGCTCGTGATCATGATTTTGCGGCGATCGAAGCGGTCGAGTAGAACTCCCGCGAACGGCCCCACGATGATCGCCGGTATGGCGCGGGCCAGCAGAATCGCCGCAACCGCCGTGCCGCTATGCGTTTCGTCCATCGCAAGGCTGAGGACCGCGACGTTGTTGAAGTGGTCGCCCATCTCGCTGACGATTTGACCCATCCAGGTCCAGCGATAATTTCCGTTGCGGCCCAGGAGGCGCGTGAATTCCGACATGACCGTCCGCTACCGCAGCATCGCCGCGAGCGTGATCGCCTGGCCAAGGTGCCGCTGCGTGTGCTCGCAAAGATGAACTAATAAGCCGAGAACCGTGGTCGGAAGCTCCCGGCGCCCAACCGAACGGCGATCATAGAGCGAAGCCGGATCCAGGCGGCGTAATTGCTCTTCAGACCGAGTGAGCACCCGGTCGATTTCCGCCAACAGTTCCTTGACCGTACCGGGCGGATGGAGTTCGTTTGGTAAAAACGCGAGTTGTTCCGCGCTGAGCTGGCCGCCCATCAAATATGTGGTCAGGCGGTCGACGCTGCCTGCCATGTGCTTCAGATGGAATCCCAGCGAAGCGCGGCCCAGCGTTTTCCACACAGCTTCCGGCGGAATACCGGCCGTGTGTTTCGCCAGATCTTCGCGTACTTGAGTAAAACTGAAGAAGACGGGCATCACCAGCGGATGCACGCCTTCCCTCGGCCCCCGCAGCCAGGGTTCAGGTGGATGGCCGGGCATTCAGCGCATGTTGCCGGTGTGGCCCAGCGAATAGCGGCCGGGTTGCGGATAAATACACAAGCCGTGCGGTCCTTTGCCAACTTTGATGCGCGCCAGCAATTTCCCGTTTGAGGTATCGAAGGCGTAGACTTCGCTGTTGTACCGGCCGGAAAGCCAGAGTTGCTTGCCATCGGGCGATACGCCGCCCATATCGGGGCTGCCGCCGCCAGGAATCCACCACTTGCCAACCAGCTTCCGGGTCGCGCAATCGAGCAGCGAAATCGATCCTTCGCCGCGGTTTGAAATGTACATGATTTTGGCATCGCGGCTGAAGTATTCGCCATGCGTGCCCTTGCCTGTCTTGATGAATTCAATTTGTTTGAACGTGGCCGCGTCGATGACATGCACGCCATTCGAATCCATGTTGGCTACGTAAAAAACCTTGCCGTCGGGAGACAGACGGCAATCCTGCGGCATGCCTTTGGGCTCGAGCTTCAAGCGCGCGACCACTTTCTGCGCAGCCACATCGATCTTCAGCAGATCGCTCGAAAATTCGCAAGTGGCAATCATGTAGCGGCCGTCCGGCGTAAAGTCGGCGTGGTTGACGCCATCGCAATTCACCGGCACGCGGTTGACGACCTGCATGGTTTGCGCATCGCGGAAATCTATGCGCTTCTCGCGTTCGGCCATTACGACCGCGTATTTCCCATCCGGCGTGTAATACATGTTGTAGGGATCGTCGACATGAACGGTCTCGCCTTCTTTGCCGGTCGCGGGATCGATCATCGTCAATTGATCGCCCAGATCCTGCGCGACCCACAATTTCTTCAGATCCCAGGAAGGGACTACGTGCTGCGGCTCGAGCAGCCCTTTTTTGTGTTTTGGCAGTGCGAAGTGCCCGATAATCTTGTACGTTGTTGGATCGATGATGTCGACTGTATCGCTCTTTGAATTCGGCACGTAGACGCGATACGGAAAGTTCTTGACAGTCTGGCTCAACATGCCGGGCGCATCGGCCGAGTAAATATTGTGCGGGTCGAGCACGGGGGGCATGCCGGGCAAAGCCGCCGAGCAAGGCAGCAAGCAAATCGCGGATAACGCGCAGATTCGGGCAGCGAACAAAAACCTCTTCGAAAAACACATGGCTTACATGTAGGGTAACGCGGAGGGCCGGCGTCATCGGGGCGAAATTCTTCAGTACAATTCAAAGTAGAAATGTTGCAGAGCAGTGAGCAAGAAACCGAGATTCTGCTGGGAAACAAACAGCTGGTGGCTATCTTCTTCGTGGGCGTTGTCCTGCTGGGATTGGCGTTCACCGGAGGCTACATGCTGGGGCGAGGCTCGGCGAGCAAGAAAGCCGTCGCGCCGGAGGTGGCCGCCAGCGCACCCGCCGCGACGGACGCGACGCAGCCACAGGTAGGCGAAACACATTCCGTACCGGGTGCCGACGAGGGGTCGACAGCGCCGCCACCCGCGACGATTCCGGCGCGGACCGCGGAACCCGCAGCTTCAAGCAATCTGCTGGGAGCTCGCAAATCACACGAGCCAGTTCTGGCAGAAGAGAAAAGCGTGAAAGCCGACAATTTCACACCACAGGGCGGCCAGGAATTTCTGCAAGTGGCCGCCGTGCCGCGCGATCACGCGATGGCGGTAGCGGCTGTGCTGCGGCGCAAAGGGTTTCGCGCACACGCCGTGCCGAAGCCGGGCGACAATGCTTTGTACCGGGTGATTGTCGGGCCGATTCGCGATGCGGGCGAATTATCGAGTACGCGCGATTCGCTGCGCAAAACGGGTTTTAGCCAGGTGATCGTGCAGCGCAGTAGACGGGATTCATGCTGCGCGCAGCAGACGTGGAAGCAGATGGTTGGAAAATGTTCGGACGACTGGAGTCATCGTCATAAGCTGCCTCAAGCCGCTCGGATCCGGGTCATCCGGGCGATGATGTACCTGCAGGCACTTTGAAATCGATCTTCAAAGCGGCAGGATTGGAGAACAAGCAATGAGAGTTAAATACGCGGTTTTGTTCGAGCAGGCCGAAAGCAACTGGGCTGCGTACGTTCCTGATCTTCCCGGCTGTATGACGACCGGCAAAACGCTTGAACAAACTGAGATAAACATCCGCGAGGCGATTGAGGGACATCTACGAACGCTGCGAGAGTTCGGCGATGCGGTTCCAAAACCAACCAGCGTGGCCAAAGAAGTTGAAATCTCGCCGGCGGCCTAAACGGGGCGATCAGCGTGTGAACTGCGGCTTTACCGAGCCGTCGTTAAGTCATCGCCCAATCCGCCAGTAATCGGATTCTCTTTGAGCCACAAGTCGAGCAGCAGCATTAACCGAGTTATCAGTTCTCACAATTCAAACATCGGCATGACCGCCCTCTCGGGCTGCTCCAAGTCTGTCGCCAGGAGTGCCACTCCGACGTCCCCCTTGTAAAGGCTGCCCGGAATCATTGCATCGGAGCGCGCCTTCGCGATCGCACGTTGCCCTAATTCCCGCGCTCGTGCGATCCACACCTGCTGCTTAGTGTTTCGATATACGTGCAAGAGCGCATAAGCTTGCCCGGTGAGCCCGCAACACAAGTTGCCGCTGCTGCGGTCCGAGGCCGCCCAAACATGCCAGGCTGCCTTCTCCGCCAATCCCAGGAATCGATCGGACCGAAAAATACGATACGCCGTCATCCATAGGAATACGAAACCCGCACTACCGCGGCACCAACCGGGCCAACTTTGCCCACGTCCGTAATCGGTCGTTCGCAGAGCCCATGTAAGGCCATCCCCGTTCGCTTCGGCGAATTCGGCCAGTTCCTCCAGACGGGGCCCCAACCATTCCGGGACAGCAGTACCCGACCCGCGACACCATTGCATGACCGCATAGAAGAACCCAGCCCACCCGTGGGCCATACCCAGACGCCGAATTTCCGTACAGTGCCGTATCGTCGAATAGCTCTCGATCTTCGAACATATCTGTTCCAGGGTCGAGTTCCCGAAGCGCAATAACTTGGGCCGAACAAACTGGTCTTCCTGGACAGCAGAATCGTACAGCAAGGTACATCCGATCAGCGTGCTTGATCGACCCAGTGTTAAGTCGAGATTGTCACAACTCTCTTCGGAGCCGGCTATGAAACGATCGACTTCACGAGAGGCCGCACCCAAGTTGCCTGTCGCAAGGCTAACCAGCCCACCAACGCAGTGAACTCCCGCTCGCGTATGGTAGAGCGACACCGGTCCGATGACGTCGCGCGTCAGATGAAACTCCTGACTCGCGAATGCGCCCTGACCCGTACTGTTTCGCACGGCCCACGAAGACCACAGGTCCGCCCGGGACAGAAGCTCAGCGGAGCCTCGCACACAGGCAAGCCGGTAGAACATATAGGCAATCCCGGCCGCGCCGTAATTAACGGAACAGGAAGGAGGCTGCGGGGAACGGCTCAACAGATGGCTCCCGGGTTCACCAAACTTCTCAATAAGACTCCCGCTAAATTCGGTGGGGCTGGATTGAAGGCGAGTGTTGGAAGATGGCGCCCTTTGTCGCGCATTCGACCGCGTCGCCGCAACAAGTTCGTTCGCGAATTCACCCACCGAAGGGAAACGGGTTTGCGGATCTTTGCTCAAGGCACGCTGGAGGACTGTTTCCACCTCCGGCCAAGCCGTTCGCCCGCATTGCGTAAATGGCCGGGGAACTTCTACCTCAATTTGTTCATATGCCAGGCTCCGGTCGAGATGGAAATCGAGGTAATGCGCGCCCGTCAGCAGGAAATAGAGCAGCGCGCCCACCTGGTATTGCTCACCTAGTTGTGTAGCTGCCGGTTCAGCGTGGCCCAAACGCTTCGCCCTCACGTATTCCGGTTCAAAATAAAAGCCGACACCCGCCCGGCTGGCAGATGCAAGCTGCAAAGATTCGTGATCCAGATTGGCGCGCCCGAAATCGATCACCTTCACCGAATGTGCTTCCGTCAGGATCACGTTCCGGGGGTGCACGTCCGCATGCGTGACACCTTGCAGATGGAGATCCGCATAAGCGAGCACGATGTTACAGCAGACGGCAGTCAGATCCTGTGATTCCCACCCGCCGCGCTTTCGATGCGCTTCTGCTGCGACCGCTGCATTTGCGCCTGCACACCATTCGGTTACGAGGTACTGTTTTCCATCGACGACCCCGCAGGTTGCCAGCCGGGGATTATGCACGCCGTTCAAATGCCTGAGAATAATTTCTTCCCGTTCAAGCATCGACGCATTAGCTGCCCGCGTTCGCTGCCCAGCTATCTTGAGCGCGAACCGAATGCCGCCGGCATCCTGCACTTCGTACACTTCCGCGTCATCCAGACATTGCACGCACCGCAACACGGTGAGACCGGCGACAGACGAGCCAGCCGGGTATGCCGGGTTTAACGGACTGGCCTCGACGGAAGCTGCCGGCACGAGTAGCTGTACCTGAACGAGCCGCCCTAATGCAGGGAATGCAGACTGCAACACATCGCGCGCATCTAAGTTCTGCAGCAGGCTATGTCTGAAGACTGCCTGCAGAATGGTGCGCGGGGCACGAAAATGCTCGAGTAACGCGGCAGTATCCGCATCAACTTTGTGCGATGTGCCGCGCGATGCTTTCCGTGTGATCACGCAATCGCCCTCGGTCCACGCCAGGCGATCCAATTGCCCGGGATGAATGTCCGCATCGGTGAGGACCAAAACGTCCGGCGGCAGCACAAATGTCTCTTCGAGAAATTGATTCACCGCCTATGCGCTCTCATCCTCTTCGCCCCAAAGATTTGGATCGGGTTCCCAAAGCTCGGTATCGACGCCGTCCAGACGAACCCGGTCGAGCGCAAATTCCCAAGCACTGACAAAAGGGACCACGCGCCGGCCGCCGGTAATTAACGCTGTTGCCAGGCGATCTGTTACCCAGTACCGCCAACTCCGTCCATTCCAGGGGAAATGCAGCACATGCTTTGGAGGATCGACTCCCCAGGAGACCGCGCCATTTGCATCCAGGCTGCCGGAGAATGGCACACCTTGCGCCGGAACACCGCTCAATTTCGATCGGATCTGTTTGGCGGCCTCGAGCATCCTTGCGCGATTCGAAAAGTAGGCAACCAGCTTGTCGGGACGCAGCACTCCGTACATATCAGATCCCACTTTGAAAGTATGAGCTCCAAGCCCGCTGATGATTGGAAGTGTTACCTGCAGAGCGTCACGCAGGCATTTAGGCTCGGGACTGATGTACAGCTTGTATCGCCTTCCCGCTTGAGAATGCCCATGTAGATTATTGCGCTGCCAGGAAAGCCATTCCGGTCGCTCAACCTGTCCGGAAACTCGAATCCAATAGCGTTCGAGGATCTCGTGATTGCAGCCCCCCGAGCCAATACCGAGAAACTCCGCAACCTTACTCCGCGAAGAGAGTTGAGACCGCCAGTAGGCGGATGCTGGAGTTCTGTTGAAGCAGTAAAGCCGGGCAGATAATTCAAGATAGTCCTGCATCATCAGTGCCTGGCCGTACTTCAATGCGGCAACCGATAACCTCCCGATCGCGTCGTCAGGGCGGGAACTGGATCTCTTCTTAAACAGTATGTGGTGAGCCTCAATACCAGACAAAAAACCTTGATCCGTCTCGACCTCAATAATCTGGTCAAGGATCAACACCGAAAGAATGCGACGAATGTTGTCTCCCGAGAGCTCGGCCATCCAATGCCGGGGCAATTTTGATGGAGTAGCCAAACTTTGGAACAGGAGGGCGACCTCGCTGCCTGCCACCTGTGTCCCCAGATCCCCAGGGGCAGGGCGGAAAACCGCCGTTATCTGCGGGTTGGAAATCTGTTCGAGCAGGCGAGTATGGCCGGGATCAGATGATCTGTCAATTTGTTCGCACCGATACGCTGGATTGCACCGGAATGTCCGCTCCGTCAAATCGTTCGCTTGGGACATTCCGGCCCGACGGGAAGCAGTGTTTTCTAACGCGACGATTTAGCGCCCCTGACAGCCGCTACGGCTGCCGAAAACCGCTTCTCCAGTTCGTCTATTTTTTCCTGATTCGTGCGCTCGGATCGTATGATCCTTAATTCTTCTGTGCGAGCTAGCGCACTTACTAAGACGCCTTGCAACTCGACCAAAGCTGCTGGATCAATCGCCCAGTTATAGCACTGGGCCGAATCCATACCTTTGGAATTGTTGGTGCATCCGGTGTTGTCGGAGCATCCTCCCGGGCAGTCATTGATACTGTCCCCGCAAGAGTCATCGCAGTCGTTCAGGTTGATCGCCGAGGGAAGCACGGCAATAAGTAGTTCGCTGACGGAATTAATTTTTTGAGGCATTTCTTAAGTTCTCCAGGATGCCCTTTGTGAAAGCCGTCCCCGTTGTTGAGGAGAACCTGCCCGTGATCACAAAGAGGAAGGTGAAGGCCGTCGACGCCGCTAACGAGAGACCTCGAAGACGGACGGCCTCAGCATAAACTTACGCCGAAAAGACTACCGGAACTTAGGCAAGAATACCCACAATACTCGCCTGTACGACGTCTTCCTCCTGTGCAAGGATAGCTTCGTTCATGCAACTGTATCGCTGAACGTCTGCAATGTCAATGGGCGCACTGGCCGACTGTCGCAGTACAGCAAAGAGCCGATCTACCACTGGACCGGTTCGCCCGGCTTCAGCGTCCAAACCTCGATTCCATCTTTCTGCAGCTCGCCAGCCAGTTCTTCCGGCGTGCCGGTCAGCGCGGGGAAGGTTCCGTAGTGCATCGGAATCACTTTCTTCGCCTTTACGTAACGCGCGGCGTGGGCCGCGGCGTGCGGACCCATGGTGAAATGGTCGCCAATCGGCAGAAAGGCCAGCTCCGGTTTGTGCAATTCCGCAATAAGCTGCATGTCGGAAAACAATGCCGTGTCGCCCGCGAAATACGCGCTTCGTCCGTCTTTAAACGTCAGCACGTATCCCGCGGCTTCGCCGCCATAGATGGCCTGATCGCCATCTTTAATCGAGTTGCTGTGCAGCGCGTGCGTCATGGTCAGCTTCACAAAGCCCAGATCGATTGTTCCGCCCTTGTTGATGCCGATCGTATTCTTCGCGCCCTTCTTTTCCAGCCACGAAGCGGTTTCGAAGATCGCCACTATCTTCGGCTGGTGTTTCTTCGCGAGCGGCAGCACATCATTCGAGTGATCGAAATGCGCATGCGACAGCGCAATGGCGTCCACTTTCGCGATCTCGTGGCCTTTCGGATATTTCGGATTCCCTTCGAGCCACGGGTCGAGCAGTAGCACTTCCCCCGAGTCGAATTTCAGTTCAAATGCCGAGTGTCCGAGCCAGGTTATCTGTGTCATTCCGATCCGTTAGATGCCGTCCTGGCTTCGGCCGGTACATATAGACCGTCGCCAATCTTCGCAACCGGCGGAATGGAGACCGGTAATTTCCCGGTGATGGGAATGCTGCCCAATAAGGCGCGCGCCGCCGCTATCTCGGCGGTGCTCACCACGCTGAAGGTAGCGGCATAGGCCGATACTTCGGGAAAATCGCGCAGCAAATATGGGCTTCCAAATGAGATCAACGCAACCGGCGCCGGACCAGCCACAAGGGTTTTCAAAAACCCGCCAAGCCCGCCTTCGAGCGATACATTGCCTCGGTTCGCGCCCACGGTAATGAAAGTAGCGGCGTACACCTGCCTGCAGTGCGCAATATCAGCGGCAAAACTGCTGAGCAAGCTATCGGGCATGCTGGCATGTGTGACATAGATGGAAGGCGAAACGTGCGCCGCATGCAGCGCACGAACCAGCACCTGGCCGCGCGTCGAGAAATCGCCTTCGCTCATCACTACCAGACACGAGCCATCTCCCGCCGGCATCGGGAAGAGGTGCTTCTCATCTTTCACCAGTGTGAAGGATTTGTCCGCCACGCTTTGTGCGAGCGCATCCAGCTTCTTCTCCTCTAAATCGTCGCTGATGTGATCCAGATTGACATAGCGCTGCCGGAACAGGCCCACCCGCTGCTTGGCCGCCAGCACTTTCATAACACTTGCATCGATGCGCCTCCGTGAAAGACGGCCGCTTTTGACCGCCGCCAGGAGCGCCCGGATGCAGATATCGGGGTCCTCGGGCATCAGCAGAACATCTGCGCCCGCTTCAATGGCGCGGACGGCCAGCTCGCCTTGCGGATAGAGCGATGTGACACCAGCCATATCGAGCGCGTCGGTTACGACTAGTCCTTTAAAGCGCAATTCATCGCGCAGCAAATTGGTGAGAATATCGCGCGAGAGCGTGGCCGGCAAGGGCTGAGGCTCGAACGCAGGCACGGCGAGATGTCCCGTCATGATCGCATCCACGTCATGCGCAATGGCGGCTCGGAAGGGAACCAGTTCTACTGCCTCTATGCGTTCTTTCGGTTCGTCAATCCGGGCAAGCTGCATGTGGCTGTCCTGCGATGTGTCGCCATGTCCCGGAAAGTGTTTGGCCGTGACGAGAACATAACTGCCGGGATCAGAATGAGCCCCGTCAATGAACGCCCCCACGTCGGCTGCGACTTGCTGCGGGTCCTCGCCGAAAGACCGCGTGTTGATGATCGGATTATCGGGATTGTTGTTGACGTCCGCATCGGGCGCGAAGGCCCAATTGACACCGAGCGCACGGGCTTCGCGGGCCGTGGCCGCTCCCAACTCTTTGATCGCACTCAGATCGTGCGCCGCGCCAAACGCCATCAAATAAGGGAATCGCGCTGTTTGCGCCACGCGCATAGAAGCCCCGCGCTCAAAATCTGAGCCGACCAGCAAGGGAACTTTCGCCGAGCGCTGCATATGATTGAGGAACGCAGCCATCTCAAACGGCTGTGCGCCGATCACTTCGCCGTTGCGAATGCGTCCCGCCACGATAAACCCGCCGAGATGGGAATCGTGGATCCAGTGATAAAACCGCTGGTATTCTTTGTTGTCTGATTCCGGGTAATCGCCGTAGCCGCGCGCGATGATCAGCTGCGCAATGCGGTCGTGCAGCGAAAGAGACCGCAACAGCGGTGAACCGGCCACCGCCGGAGTCTTACTCCGCCGCGTCTTCTGAACAGAGGCAGCGGCGGCGTGCGGCGAAAGAAGCGCTGCCAGACACAATACCGGCAGGTATCTGACCATGAGGTAAATTTCAACTTCCGTCCACTAAGGTACACGACCTCTGGGTAGTTAAAAATGAAAACGGTAACGCAGTTCTCCGTAGATCTGCCGCGGATTAATGTAATGCGTGCCGCCAAACGTATTGCTCGTATCCATCAGATACCGGCTGTTGCCGAGGTTCACCGCGTTCGCCGAAACGGACCAATTCTCACCAAACCGTTTCCCCACCGAGAAGTCGAATGTGGAGTGCGGAGGCAGATGGGCCGGGCCATCGCCGTTCAAAAAACCCGAGCCGAACTGATAGGCCGGCGTGGCCCAGAAGTGCCCCGGCAAATTCAACGACAAAACACCGGTCGCTGTATTGCGCTGATCGTGATCGAGCAAAAAATTCCCGATCGGAGAGTCTTCGAGCAACCCTCCGGTCACCGGTCCCACCCCCTGCGCAATCTGGTTCGAATACGCCAGCCGTAACTGCGCCACGTGGCGGAAGCGCGGAGAGGCCAAACTCACCTCGGTCCCGTGAATCACTGCTCCTAAGTCCGTCAACGGAACAAAAATTCCGGAGTTCCCGATGACATCATGATCCAGAAAATTGCGCGCACTAGTATGAAAATTATCCGCGTCCAAAGTCCAGCCCCAGATCGGAATGGTCAATCCGATGTCGTGCTGAATATCACGCTCGCCGGGTAGCGCGATAAATCCAAACCCCTGATTAAGCGCAAAATCCAGCGCCGGACCGGCAAGACTATCGAGCGGCGGCGGTTGATAGTAATACGCGTAATAGCCGTGCAAAATCCAATTTAGTTTGGGAATACGAATCGCTCCGCCCAGGCGCGGGTCCACTGCATTCTCGTTTCGCAGTCCGCCGTAATGCGTCAAACGCAACCCTAAATCGAGCGTCAGCCACGAAGTCAACTTGTACTGATCTTCTAGAAAGGCCGCATCCGAATTCGCCCAATGCCGTTCGTATTGGTTCAGAATCCGATTTCCTGGATTCTCGCTCAAACCGAAAAACGTGTTGTCATGCTGGCCCCAGGCTTCCACCCCGATCCGCGCGTTATGTTTTCTTTTCCGCACCTGCAATACCGAGCGTCCGCCTACGTACGTCGAACGATTCCGGTCCTGCAGCACAAACGGCATATCGTTCGGGCCGCCAGCAAATTCCGCGCTGTTGAAATGGAAATATGGCGTCAGCGTGAACAGCACGCCTTCCGAAAACGTATGCGCCCAATGAAAACCCAACAGGTAGTCTCTCTCGAAATCTAAATCCCGAGTGCCTGCGTCCTGCGCATCCGGATCGTTCGGAATCTGATAATGATCGGCGCGCAGCGAAGCGATCCAGCGAAACTGATCTTTAGCGGTCGGATTATAAAGCAGCGATAGAAAGCCTCCCATTCCGCTTGATCGATCGTGAATGATCTGTGGCACTGGCGTAGACAAGCCCAGGTCCGACCGGTTCCCGTCCACGCTCGCGTAATACGCAAATTTCTCAGTGTGGCCACCGACATTTAACTGATCGTCGGTTGAATAGAAATTGCCGCCCGACAAAATGAACTGCGCCTCGTTATCACGATCGAAGCCGGAAGGTGTCACCACATTAAAAAACCCATACGTACGGTCACCATACTGGCTCGAATAGCCGCCCCGCTCGATTTCCAGATCCTCCACGTTCTTCGGATTGATGAGCGGCGCCACGTTCGCGGCAATGTTCGTGTTCACCACCGGAATGTCATCGAAGAACCAATTCACCTGGTGGCCGCCGCGCATATGAAGCATGTCGTGCACCATGTAGGCGCCCGGCGTAAAATTTGTGATCATACTCAAACTATTGGTCAGGTCGGCGCCCGCGGTCTGCTGAATTTCTTGCGGGGTCACGCGCGTTTGCACTGTTTCGTTCTGCGTATGTAATCGACTCAATTCGCCGGGCACATTCAGCACCTGCTTGACGCCGGCTATTTCCAGTTGGAAATGCAGCAGCGGATTCTTCTCTGAAGCCAGGTTTACCGTGCGCGTGATCGGTGCGAAGCCGCTGGCGGAAATTGTCAGCTGGTAGACGCCCACCGGCAAGCCACTCGCGCTGAACTCGCCATCCTGATTCGATTGAACCGTCTTCTCCAGAGGCCGGCTCTCGCCACGAATCACAATGCTTGCCTGGGTCACCGGCCGGTGTTGCGCGTCGTGTACCAGGCCGCGCAATATCGCCCTCTCCTGCGCGTTTATACCCAGCGCCGCCCCGCACACAAGTAGTGCCGCGGCGCAATTCTGCTTACAAAAAGTCATCGCTCTCTTCCTAAAAAGAATTAAGTTTTGGGAGTTAGGACGCGATGATTGACGGAGGCCCGCGTTTTTGGCGCGATCGGTTTGCGGAAATGTACAGCAGCGATTCGGTTTGCGCCTCTGCCGCGAAACACGTGCGCAGCGGGCCCGCAATTGTCCGGGCAGCATTCAGCGGAACTGCCGTGTTGGTGCCTGCGCTATAGGAAAGCAGCGGAACACATGGGCAGCGCTGCATCATGGCCGGCCCGTCCTCATGCGCGATCGCGCAATGATGCTTTGCATGCTTACGGCAGCATTGCGGTAAGCGGCTCGATGGATTGCTCGCCAATTCCGGCACAACGAGCAAAACGCTCATGGCAATCAGCAACGCGATCGAGCAGATTCGATGCACTTCGATCATTGTAGCCGGGCGGCTGCTAATTCACGCGGCAGCGGTGGCCGAGATATCGTTCCGCATCCAACTTATGGTCCTCGCCGCCCTCGCACAGCGTTGCTTGCGGATCGAATAGCTCCCGCAAATTGGTGATCAACTCCCCCACAATCTGGTGGTTCGCCCAAGTTTTCGTGCTCACATCGAACACAACATTCAGCATATGCGCGCTGCTCGTGATCTTCTTCAGGTCAACGGAGTACTTCGCAATCCCATCCTGAAGCAATAGCAGCTTCAGTTGTTCCGGGCTAAACTGCCACAACGGTTCCGGCGATGATGAAGGTACATAGTTTTTATCCTCCATCCCTTGCACCCCCGGCCAACAAGTTCGGCCAAAATATGGGACGCAAGTATTCTTCTCCCGTTTCCCTCCTTTACGAGTTCGGAACTTCTTCTTGGGTTAACGTACCGTTCACCATCCGCCATAGTTTGCGCGGGTTCGCGTTTTGTAATTCTCCGGGCAGTTGACTCTGCGGAAAGTTCTGGTAACAAACGGGCCGCGCAAAGCGATAGATCGCAGCCGCGCCCACCGACGTGAAACGTGAGTCGGTCGAGGCCGGATAGGGGCCGCCGTGCTGCATCGCGTAGCCCACCTCCACTCCCGTCGGATAACCGTTGAACAAGAGCCTTCCCGCCTTTTTCCGCAGAACGTCTATCAGTTCCCGATGGGCGTCCAGCTCTTCGGGCAAACCGTGGATGGTCGCGGTCAATGTTCCTTCAAGCGCCTGGGCGCACTCCAGGGCTTCTGCTTCGGTTTGACAGCGCACCACGATTGTTGCCGGGCCGAAGATCTCTTGCCGCAGCTCCTCGTGGGCGAGCCAATTCCTCGCCTCTGTAAACAGCACGCCCGGGCGCCCTTCCGTTTTCTGGGTTTCGCATTCCCGCAGTGAGACTTGCGCTTCCAATCCTTCCAGGTTCGCCGCCCGTGTGAAGTCCTCCACAAACGCTTTTGCAATCGGGGGGTTCAACATCGTGCCGGGTGTTCCCTGCTCAAACTGAACTCTCAAATGCGAAACAAGCTCCGGCAGTCCTTCACCTTCAGCCCCGAATACCAGACCGGGCGAAGTGCAGAACTGCCCAACGCCCAGCGTCACCGACCGATAGAGCCCTTCCGCCGTCGCCTTCGCATGGTTTGCCAGTGCCCCCGGCAGCAGAAAAACGGGATTTACGCTGCCCATTTCGGCAAATACGGGAATTGGTTCCGGGCGCTTCGCGCCAGCGTCGAACAATGCGCGCCCGGCTCGCTGTGAACCGGTGAATGCCACGGCCTTCACTGCCGGAAGGGTTACGAGCGCGACGCTCACTGCCGGATCGCCTCCGTGCAGCATCGTGAATGTTCCGGGCGGGTAGCGCGTGTTTCTTCACGGCGCTCGCAATCGCTCCGGCTACCAGTTCCGATGTGCCGGGATGCGCCGGATGAGCTTTCACGATCACCGGATTCCGCGCCGCTAAAGCTGAAGCCGTGTCCCCGCCTGCCACCGAAAAAGCCAGCGGAAAATTGCTTGCGCCGAAAACCGCCACTGGCCCGATAGGCTCCAGCATGCGCCGCAAATCGGGCTTTGGAACCGGCTTGCGATCCGGCTGTGCCGTGTCGATGCGCGCATCCACCCACGACCCTTCTCTCACAATGTCCGCAAAGAGTTTGATCTGGTTCGTCGTCCGGTCCCGCTCTCCGCTGAGGCGCTCTCTGCCGAGTGCAGTCTCTTCATCCGCCTTCAGCACCAGCGTTTCTCCGAGCGCCAGGATCTCTTCACGAATCGTATCGAGGAATGCGGCCAGCTCTTCAGCGCTCAGCCGCCGCAGAGCATCCATCGCCCCCGCCGCTGCTTCTCCTGCGCGCGCCACATCTTCTGCGCTCGCCTCGCGAAAGCTCGACCCAGTTGGCTGTCCCAGTCTTGGATTGAATCCTGCGACCGTCCTCGTCTCTTCACTTTCCTGAACACTCATCGCCATCTCTCCTCCGCTTCTTATCGAAGCTGTACCTGCCGTATAGCCGCCTCGATCTGCGGCGCCGAATTCAAAACTCCGTCGAGATGCGTCATCTCAAGCATCTTTTGCAGATTCGCGCTCACTCCCACCAGGCACATCGCGCAGTTATGGCGGCTCGCGGAACTATAGACAATCGTCAGTTCCCCTAATCCCGAGCTGTCCACCGAAACGATGCCGCTCACGTCGAGGATAATGCCCTTCAACTGCGGGGTCGCTAATGACTGCCGCGCCGCCTGCCGCAGCGAAACCAATGACGGCCCGAGCGTGAGAGCGCCCTGCAGCGTCAAGACTGCTACATTGCTTTCGACTCTAGTCCCGATGTTTAATAGCACCTTTTCTACTCCCGCTTCGCTCGATCGAACAACTTGCTATCTACTTTAATCCGTCGAACGAAGCCGATTATCTTTTTGTGCTACGTTTCCGCCCGGGACCGCCGGTTTTTCAACAACTTCCGCGATCGCAAGAAAAGGAACTCAACTTGCAATTGAAAAGGTGCTCGTAAGGCCCGTTAGCAAACTACGGAGGCTTGCTAATTCGTCTACGAGGAGTACCCGCTCATAGCGTCGATAGGCAGCACGTCATACTTGGGACGCGCTGCCTTTTTAATTTAGACTGCGGCCAGCCGCACCTGCTCCGGTTCGCGCCGGTTCCGCGTGAGTTCGCCGTCCCCAGGTGTCTTGAACTTCACCGATACCAGCTTCGAAACGCCCGGCTCCTGCATAGTCACACCATAGAGCGATTGCGCCGCTTCCATAGTGCGTTTCGCGTGAGTGATTACGATGAACTGCGTTCCTTCCGACATGTCCTGCAGCAGGCGCGTCAAACGCTCTATATTCGGTTCATCGAGGGGTGCGTCCACTTCGTCCAAAATACAGAATGGACTCGGCGTGTACTGGAAGATCGCCATCAGCAGCGCCATCGCGGTCAGCGATTTCTCACCGCCTGAAAGCAGCAGCACGCTCTGCAGGCGCTTGCCCGGAGGCGACGCCACAATATCGATTCCCGATTCCGCCAGATTCTCTTCATCCGTCAGGCGCATCTCGCCGATGCCGCCGCCGAACAGAGTCTTAAACATCTCGCGGAAATTTTCGTTGATTGCGTGGAAGGCTTCGCCAAAGCGCTTGCGCGATTCGTTGTCGATCTCGTGAATCGCTTTTTCGGTATCGCGAATCGAGTCGAGCAAATCCTGCCGCTGCGCTGAAAGAAATTCCTGGCGCTGCGAGGCTTCTTCGAATTCTTCAAGCGCAGTCGGATTCACCGGGCCCAGATTTTCAATCTTGCGCCGCACGTCGGCGTGCTTGCTTTCCAATTCTTCAAGCGGCCGGTCGGGCGCCAGCTCTTCCGTGGCATCGGCCAGTTCTTTTAGAGTTGTGCTTAGCTCTTGCGTGCAGGTCTCTTCCAGATGCTTCAGTTCCGCTTCGGCGCGCGCCAGTTCCACTTGCCGTTCCGAACGCTGCTCCTGCTGGACTTGCGCGGCCGCCCGCATCTTCCGCAGCTCTTCATCGAAAACGCCCAGCGCGCTCCGCAGTTCGGCTTCCTTCGCCGCGAGCTGTGCCACGCTGTTTTCCGATTCGCCCATCGCGATTTTCAACTCATCCGATTTCGCCTGCAGCTCGGAGTTGCTCGCCAAAAGATGCGCCTCTTCGCCCTGCATGCGTTCCATCTCGCTTGCCAGATGCGCCCAGCGGTTGGCCAGATCGCGCACCTGGTTTTCCAGCCGGCTGCGGGCCGCGCCGAGCGATCGTTTCCGCTCTTCAATGCCGGCCAGTTCGGCGCGCCGGCTGGCATGCTCTTCCGTCAGGCGCCCCAGTTCCTCCTGTAATCCCGCTAAGCCTTCGCGCGCTGCAGCCAAGGCTTCCTCTTCGGCCGTGCGTGTCGTTTCCCGCGCTTCCAGGTTCTGCCGGTCCGCCGCTACGCTCTCTTCGAGCTTCACCCGGTCCCGTGCGATGCGGTCGAGCTCCAGTCTCGCGTGCGACATGCGGGCCTGTACCCGCCCCCATTCTTCCGCCAGCTTGCGGCTCTCGTGATCGAGCGCCAGGACATCCTTCTCCTGCGTCTGCCGCTGCCCGCGCAAATGATCGAGCTCTTCGCTCAGCATCGCAATCGCCTGTTCGAGTTCCGTCAAACCGTTCTGTGCCTTCGCGAGTTCGGCCAACTTCCCCTGCTCTGCCTTAATCAGGTCGCGCAGTTCGCGCTTCAACGCCAGCGGCCCGGCTCCCGACTTCTTGCCGCCGCTAATCGCTTGCCCGTGATAATTCACCCCGTCCGCAGTTAAAAACCAGCAATGAGGAAATTGCGTCGCCAGTTCCCGCGCGAGCGCCCGATCGCTTGCCACGTAACAATTCGCAATGCGAGGAAGCTGCGCGATTGGGATTTGCGACAGCCCATTCGTCCAGTGCAGTGCGGCCGATAGCTTTGTGAGCGCGCCCTCCGGAGCCTGCGGCTGCGGCACTTCGGCTGACTCCGCCGGGCCTTTCCACCCGCTCCACCAAAAATGTTCCGCGGCCGTCCAGGTCGCCGCGCATCAGCTCAATGCCGCGCTCGCCTTCGCTCCAGTTATTCACCACCACGTATTCCAGTTCGTCGTGGAGAAACTCTTCCGCCGCTTTTTCGTATTGCGGATCTACTTCGAGAAAATCCGCCAGTACGCCCACCGGCTGGAAGCTTTCCGTTTTGCCGCGCTCCACCGCCGTGAACAGCCGCTTCACCGTCTCGGTCGTGTAGCTACGGTGCTGAATGATTTCCCCGAGCGAATCCTTGCGTGCCTTCACGCGCGATGCTTCGCTCTTCAAACGGTCAAGCGTCGCGCGGCTTTCGCTAAGTTGGGCCTTCTTCTGCTGCAACTCGCTTTCGATGGTCTTTATCTGCTCTTCGACCGAAATCAATTCGGTCTGCCGCGCCGCCAGTTGTTCGGAAAGCTTGGTCTTAAGCTCTTGAATGCGCGTCAAGTCGGCTTGCGATTGCTCCTCTTCATTGCGTGCCCGGTTTACGTCCCGGTCTGAGGACGCCAGGTGGGCCTCAATCTGCGTGATGCGATTTTTTAGGCTCGCCGATTCGCCAAGCAGCCGCAGAACGTTTTGCCGCTTTGCCTCTAAGCCGCGCTCGGCCTCAGTCAAATTCCCTTGCGCCGCCTGACGTTCCGCTGCTTTCGCGCTTAACTCTTCTGCTGCAACGGCCAGGTTGCCTTCGAGCTCTGCGAGTTCCGCCGTCTGGCCTTCCAGTTCCGCCGCTCGCTCGGATTGCTGATTCTCCAGCGCCTGCATCTCGCCTTTGCCCGAACTGGTCGCCTGTGCAATCCGCTCCACCTGTTTGGTCTGGTACTCCAGCCGTCCGCGCGCCCGCTCGGCTTCGAGCTTCAGGTCCGCCAGTTGCCTCCGCGCTTCCGTCAACCGCCCTTCCGTCTCATAGGAAGAGGCCAGCACCTTTTCCTGCTCGGCCTCCCGCGCCTGAATCTCACTTTGCGCTTTCTGCAATTCCGCCGTTGCCAGGTTGAGGTCGATGGCAACCTGGGTCATATGCCGCTCGAGAATCCGAAACTTCGCTGCAAGCAACTGGCGTAGATAACCCGTCGCCTCTTCTTTTAACTCTCCATAGCGCTTGGTCTTGGCCGCCTGCCGCTTCAGCGAATTCGCCTGCCGCGTGACTTCTTCCAAGATGTCGAACACGCGCGAGAGGTTCTGCTTCGCGCTCTCAAGCTTCGCTTCCGCCAGCCGTTTCCGCGTCTTGAACTTGGTAATTCCAGCCGCTTCCTCGATCACGTTGCGCCGGTCCTGCGGCTTATTGCTGAGGATCTGTCCGATGCGGCCCTGCTCGATAATCGCGTAGCTCTCCGGTCCCAATCCGGTTCCTAGAAACAGATCCTGGATGTCGCGCAACCGGGCCTGCTTCCCGTTGATCAGATACTCGCTGTCGCCCGACCGGTAGAGCCTTCGCGTAATAGTGATCTCACCCCCGCGCTGGGTCGCGCGCGCGACCGTCTCCCCCGGAGACTTTAGGGAATCGCCGGAAGGTTCAACGGCGTCTATAGTGTTGTTTTCTGTTTCGCCAGTTTCGGGAGCAGGGGGAAGGGCACGGGCAGCGGTCAGCGCCTGTTCATCCGGTACCAGCGTCATCGTCACCGAAGCCATCCCGAGGGCCTTCCTGTCTCGCGTCCCGGCGAAGATCACATCCTCCATCCGGGCACCGCGCAGGCTCTTGGCGGACTGTTCTCCGAGTACCCAACTCAGGGCATCGCTGAGGTTCGATTTGCCGCAACCATTCGGACCGACCACGGCAGCGATCCCGCTGCCGTTGAATTTCATCTCCGTGCGGTCGTAAAAGGATTTAAAACCATGGATTTCGACGCGTTTCAGCTTGAGCAACTAAACAGACCTCCCTTACCTTCAATTCTCGGGGGTGCCTCCATCGTAACGCCCTTCCCGCGATCTGTAAAGCAACTTCACCCCTGCTTCTTGATATATATTCCGCCCGTGCCACAACATCTTGCGGTCTAGTTGCATGCCATACACGGTTTGCGACGGCACAAAGCTCTATTGGGAAGAACACGGCTCGGGTCCGCCGGTCCTGCTCATCATGGGCCTCAGCTTTACCCGGGAGATGTGGTACCGGGTTGTCCCGGTTCTTTCCACGCGCTGCCGCGTCCTGGTTTTCGATAACCGGGGCGTCGGCCTGAGTGATGTTCCGAAAGGCCCGTACCTGATCCGCCAAATGGCGCGCGACGCCGCTGCGGTGCTCGATGCGGCCGGAATTACGGCCGCGCACGTAATTGGCGCGTCCATGGGCGGCATGATCGCCCAGGAACTCGCACTCTGCTACCCCAAGCGTGTCTTGAGTCTGCTCCTTGCCTGCACCAGCCACGGCGGTTTGCTCGCGCGCTGGCCCCAGTTCGTTCGGCCAAAAGGCATTCGCTGGAGCGCTGAGTATCGCCACCAACGCGAGCTTTCCCTGGCTCCGATGCTCTATTCCGCCACGACCCCGCTCGAACGCATCCAGGAAGATATCGAGGTCCAGTGTCGCTCCCCTCTAACTTATAAAGGCTTTTTCGGCCAGTTCACCGGCATCCTGCTCTGGACGTCCTACCGCCGTCTGCCCCAGATTCGCGTCCCAACCATCGTGATCCACGGTGACCGCGATCGCCTGATTCCCCCGCAAAACGGAAAAATTGTAGCCGTGCGAATTCCCGGCGCTCAATTCCGGCTGATCGAAGACGCCGGCCATATCCTCACCACCGATCAGCCCGAAGCCTGCAAGCGCATCATGGTCGAATTTCTGAAGCAGGTGCACGCGGTGAAAGCGGCCTGACGCGCGTTTACTTTAGGAAATGATTGGTTCGCAGCCAAGCTTCGGCCAATTGCGGCCAGTAAGTCACCGGCTTTTCAGTTTTCCGCAACCCGTAGCCGTGGCCGCCCTCGGCATACAGATGCATCTCAGCGGGAACGCCGGCCCGTTCGAGCGCACGGTAATACAGCATCGTCCCCTCCACGAATTTATGATCGTTTTCCGCCTGCACGATAAAGGTGGTCGGGGTCCGGCTGCTGACCGCAACTTCCGGCGCCAGTTCTTTGCCTTCGTCGTTGACCGAAAGATACGCCGGATAGATGAGAATCGTGAAGTTCGGCCGGACGTTATTAGGGTCGGAGGTGTTGCTCAACACCGCTGCTAGATGGCCTCCCGCGGAGAAGCCGAGCACGCCCACGCGGTCCGGCCGAATCTGCCATTCACTGGCATGTGACCGCACCAGGCTGATCGCCCGTTCGGCATCCTGTAGAGGTTCGGCATAGCGACTGCCCTGTGCCGGCGCCGGTACCCGGTATTTCAATAAAATCGCCGTGATCCCGACGGAATTCAGCCAATGGCATACTTCCGTCCCCTCCAAATCCATCGCGAGAATCGTATAGCCGCCGCCGGGAAACACAATCACCGACGTGCCTTCGCTCACCTCGTGGGCCGGACGATACAGCGTAATTGTAGGATCGGAAACATTGCCTAAACGGATCAGCGGTTTCCCCGCTACCAATCCATCTGTGCTCTTGGTCATGTCTTTTTCCGGCCCGGTCGCCGTCTTTTCGCCCGGCGCGCCGTTCGGCCAGAGATGAATCACCGTCTGCTCCGCGCCTCTCGCCCTTACCTGCATCCCGAATAAGAGTAGCGCTGCGAATCCAATAGAAGATATCGTCATCGTCACAGTTGATTAGATCAGGTCTGCGACTGTTGGGCAGACCATCGGGCTATGCGGTGCTCTTAGATCCGCTATACGCGGGTGCCGGATACAATCGGGTCACGCATGCCTTCGTCTACGCTCCACACCGCCTGCTGCATCGTCGGCGGTGGTCCTGCTGGCGTTATGCTCGGCTTTCTGCTCGCCCGCGCCGGCGTTCAGGTCACTGTACTCGAAAAGCACCGTGACTTCTTTCGCGATTTCCGCGGCGATACCGTGCACGCCTCCACCTTGCAAATCCTGGATGAACTCGACATTCTGGACGACTTTTTGGCGATTCCTCACCAGCAAATCGAGCAGGTCAGTGCACTCGTCGGGGACTATTTTCTGCACGCGGCAACCTTCCGGCACCTGCCTACCCGCTGCAAATTTGTTGCCCTCATGCCGCAATGGGACTTCCTCAACTTCCTCTCAAGCAAAGCGCGCCGATTCCCCGGCTTCGATCTCCTTATGGAGCACGAAGCAGTCAACCTCATTCAAGAAGGTGGCTCCGTTACCGGAGTAGAGGCCAACGCTCCCCACGGTCCCGTCCGGATTACCGCTGATCTGGTAATTGGCTGCGATGGACGGCATTCGACGACCCGGCAAGCGGCTGAGTTGCCCGTCCACGAGTTCGGCGTTCCTATCGATGTCCTGTGGTTCCGCATCAGCCGCCAGGGCACCGACCCCGAACAACTCTTCGGCAACATCAATTTCGGCAAGGTGCTTGTCCTGATCAATCGCAGCGAGTACTTCCAAGCCGGACTGATCATCCCCAAAGGCTCCTTTTCCGGCATCCGGCAAGCCGGAATCGAGAAGTTCCGCCAAACTCTGTGCGCGCTGGCTCCGTACCTGAACGATCGCGTTCACGAAATAGAAGACTGGAACCAGGTGCAACTGCTTACGGTGCAAATCAACCGGCTGCGCCGGTGGCATCGTCCCGGCCTGCTTTGCATCGGCGATGCCGCGCACGCCATGTCCCCGGCGGGCGGAGTCGGAATCAATTTAGCCATTCAAGACGCAGTGGCCACCGCCAATCTTCTCGCGCACGCTCTTCGTACCCAATCCGTAACGGACGATCTCCTCGCAGCGGTCGAGCGTCGCCGCGCGCTGGCCACGCGTGTGATCCAACACCTGCAACTCAATGCTCACAAAGTATTCAGCCGCATTTTTGCAAATCCCGGACCTGTCAAACCTCCGCTCCTCCTCAAAACAGTCGTGCGGATCCCGGGTCTGCAACGCCTTACCGGTCGTGTAGTCGGATTGGGAATCCGCCCGGAACACGCTGTTGCGCCACCCACCCGCTTGTCGCCGAGGCTGAAGAAAACAGCCGTTCTGGCCGCCCTCGCGCTCGCCGGGTTGAGCCTTCTCGCTCAACGCCGTTCCGCCCGCCCTTCGCGATCACAACCCCGGCATCCCTGAGCCTCGGAACGGTTTCATCGGCTCATAGTGAAGATTCTCAGGTCTTTTCGTTTAACGCCGCCACGCCCGGCAACTCAATCCCCGACAAAAACTCGAGCGAAGCGCCGCCTCCCGTCGAAACGTGCGTGATCCGGTCTGACACGCCGGCGCTTTTGATCGCCTTTTCCGAATCGCCGCCGCCAACTACCGATACCGCGCCGGACTCTGCCACCGCTTTTGCCAGTGCCACCGTCCCCCGGTCGAAAGGCGGCATCTCAAAGATGCCCATCGGTCCGTTCCAAATCACCGTCTTCGCCGACCCGATTGATTCCGCATATTGCTGAATCGTTTCCGGCCCGATATCCACCGCGATATCGTCTGCTCCGATCTCGTGAACCACTCGATATTCCGCCCCCGGCTTGATCGCTTTCACCACTACGTGATCCACCGGAAAAACCAGCTTGTGCGCATACTCGCGCATCAGATCCTTCGCGAGCCCGATCTTGTCCTCTTCAACTAAAGATTTGCCCGTTGGCTTCCCCTCGGCTCGTAGAAAGGTGTACGCCATAGCGCCACCAATCAGCAGCTTATCTACCACTTTGATCAGGTTCCGAATCACTTCGATCTTGTCCGAAACCTTCGCGCCTCCGAGCAGCGCTACACACGGCCGTTCCGGATTCTTCGTTGCCCGGGTCAGCCACTCCAATTCCCGGTCCATCAATAGTCCGGCCGCTGCCAGCGGTAAATAGGAGACAATCCCGACCGTCGAAGCGTGCGCCCTATGCGCCGAGCCGAATGCGTCATTGATATACACGTCGGCGAGAGCGGCCAGTTGCTTCGAAAATTCGCTGTCGTTCGCCTCTTCCTCCGGATGGAAGCGTAAATTCTCGAGAAGCAATATCTCGCCGGGCGCGGGCCTCAGTTTAGCCACCTTCGGACCTACGCAATCGGGCGCCATGGTCACCGTTTTTCCGATCAATTCCGACAGCCGGTCCGCCACGGGGCGCAAACTCATTTCGGAGCGCGGCTTTCCCTTAGGCCGTCCCAAATGGCTGGCCAACACCACTCCAGCCGAATGCTCCAGCGCGTACTGGATCGTCGGCAGAGATGCCCGTATGCGCTTGTCACTCGTGATCTCTTTACCGTCCGCACTCAATGGAACATTAAAATCGACCCGGATAAACGCAGTCTTGTTTGCCAGATCCAGGTCTTTAATCGACAACTTGGCCATAAGGACCATTGTAGAGAGACCCCAAACCGGTTTTGGCCAAGAGCGGCCCTAGAATTGCTACTCTTTTAGCAGGGATTTCTCCGTCCGAAGCTGTACTTCTGCGGCTGCCTCTCGATTTTCACCTAGAGAATTTCCCTGAACTCGCACTATAATCCGTAGTCGGGCTTTTTAGCCCGATTGTACCGGTACCCACGTACTGGTCAAAAGGTCGAATATAAAGTGTTGGCTGAACAAACTGGGATGCCCACGGCATCAATTCGCGTCCTGATTGCCGACGGACACCCTATCGTGCTGGTAGGAATTCGCAAAGTGTTCGAAAACCATCCTGCTATTGAGGTGGTGGGCGAGGCAACCGACGGCATGGACGCCATCGAAAAAACCGTTCTTCTCGAACCCGACGTCGTGCTGATGGAATTGCGTCTCCCGCGGGTCGACGGTCTGACGGTTCTCCGCAGTATCCAGGCGCGCTCGCCGAAATCGAGGGTCATTCTGTTTGCCGCACCCGAACATCGCGAAGAATTTGTAGAAGCGATGAAGCTCGGCTGCGCAGGTATCCTCCACAAAGACGTTCCCGTCTCACTCATCGAAAAAAGCATTCTGAAGGTCTATGCCGGCGAGATCTGGCTCGATTCCAACACCACCGCCGCTGTGATGCGCAAGTTCGCCAATCCCGCCGAGCCGCCCGCACCCGGCGGGCCAGTTAACGGTAAGACGCCGCGCGAGCGCGCCCAGCTTAGCCAGCGCGAGCGCGAAATCATAGTCCTGATCGCCCAAGGATATAAAAATAAAGAAATCGCCGAAAAGATGTTTATCACCGAGCAGACCGTAAAAAACCATCTGCACAACGTGTTCGATAAGCTTGGTGTCTCCGATCGCCTCGAACTGGCCCTCTATGCCATTCACAACAGCCTCCACCTGCGGCCCTGAAACCGCCGGGTAGTGCCGTTATGCTGCCTGGCTCCCTCTTTCTTTCCTTCGCGCTGCTGCTTTCCGATTTCGGGCAGTCCGCCGTCTGGCGCCCGCCTCCGAATTTCCGCAATACTGTTCTTGCTGCTTGTAGCGATGCCGGCCCTGGATTTGGTGAATGCCTTGCCCGGCGCATGAAGTTGGCCGGCGCCTCGGCCGACGCACTTGTCTTCACTCGTCTGATTCATAACGATGGCTATATCGAAGCGTTTCGCGCCGTGTCGCGCGTCAGCGTCGCCGAAGTCCTCTATCCGTTTCGCGCCAACGAGAACTACGGCAATTTCCTGGTAAACGGCCAGCCCCCTGCAATCGACATCGACAACCAGGTCGCCCTCCCCGTGCCGGCCATGAAAGAAGATGCGTCCTACAAAAAGGTGTTGGCTGAGCATCCGAAAGCCTCGCTTTGGCCCGGCGATCGCTCCACCCCGGATACCGTACTCGCTGTGCTTCTCACCAGTGGAGGCCAGGAATTTATTGCCGATTACCGCGTTCAGGACGGCTGCCATGCTTGCGCGATTCTCGGCGAGGCATTCTTCACGTTTAGGTTCGCACCGGACGGCAAGTTCGAAGGAGTGCATTTCGCCGGATTCACCCCTCACTACAGTCTCAGCCGGCTCTTGAGCCGCAAAATTGTGGTCGTAAAGCCGTCGATCGTGTTTACAATCGTGTTGCCCGCGCCTCACGCGGATAGCGATCGCTGGAAATTGGCGCCGTTCGCCAAAGGCAGCCGTCTCCGCGCGCTCGGCCACAAGCTTCAGCCCGGCTCCCAGGACAACGAGCTGTGGACCTTTCGAGCGCCGTCGAACGGTGCAGCCGTCCTGAACTTCGCTTACTCTCCGACGGCGCAATCGATGGAGGATGCGGTCCGGCGGATATCCATCACGGTACGTATCCAGTAGCGCTTCATGCACGAATACGATGCGGCGCTTAAGCTGTTACTGCAGATTTCGGCCAGCTCAGTGCTCCGGCAGGTCACGGGCGGCCGTACTGTAACCCATTGGCTCAGCCCGGAAATGCCGAAGGTCCAAACGAGCCGCGCCGACTTGCTCGGAACGGCCGACGACAACAGCCTGATCCACATCGAGCTGCAAAGCGCGAACGACCCCGAGATGGCTCTCCGCATGGCGGAATACTCGCTGCGGATCTACCGGCAATTTAAAAAATTCCCAAAGCAGATCGTGCTGTATGTAGGTGAACCTGCGCTCCGCATGAAGACCACGCTTCAGGGGCCGGGTCCCGATCCTGATTTGGTTTTTAGGTACACACAATTCGACTTTCGGGACCTCGATGGCGCTGACTTGTTAACCAGCCCTCATATCGAAGACAACATTCTGGCCATCCTCGCCCGCCTGAAGGATCAGCTCGCGGCTGTCCGCCAGATTCTGCAACGTGTTGCAAACTTAGAAGAGCCGGAACGCCGTGCCATCCTGGCCAAATTCCTGATAATCTCGGGATTGAGGCGCCTCGGGCAGACCATCAAAGAGGAAGCACAAAAAATGCCGATTTTGAACGATATTCTCAGCCATGACGTGATTGGACCGGCAATTCTGCAAGGCATAGAACAAGGCCGACAACAAGGCCGTCAAGAGGGCCGCCAGGAAGGCCGACAAGAGGGCCTGCAAGAGGGTGGCCAGGAAGTCCTCCGTCGCCTCATTAAAAAGCGCTTCGGCCCGATTCCCGATTCCGTCAATGCACGCCTCAAGAGTTTGACCCCGTCCGAACTGGACGAGATCGTGCTCCGCCTCCTGGATGCAGCTTCCCTTGAAGATCTGTTCCCAGCGAAACCGTAGCCCAAAATGCCGATTTTGAACGATATTCTCAGCCATGACGTGATTGGACCGGCAATTCTGCAAGGCATGGAACAAGGCCGGCAGGAAGGCCGCCAAGAAGGCCGGCAAGAGGGCCGCCTGGAAGTCCTCCGGCTGCAAATTGAAAAGCGCTTCGGTCCCATTCCCGATTCCGTCAACGCTCGCCTCAAAAGTCTGACGCCATCCGAACTGGACGGGATGGTGCTCCGTCTCCTGGATGCGGCCCGCCTCGAAGATTTATTCGAATAGAACGCTCATTCCGTTGAGTCTTCCGGCGCAAATCCCTCAGCCACGACCTTCATTCCCGTCAACGTAACGAGTTCTTTCTGAACCTGCGCCCACTTAGCATGGTCCTGCTTGGTACTAATCGGCGCCTGCGGGTTGGCGTAATATTTCAGCACATCTTGCTTCAGTCGGTCGGGCACCTGCCGGTCCGGTCGCGCGGTCAACACCTCTAAAAGTTGAGCGTACGTTTGATCCGTCAGGCGATACGATCCCGGGTGCACCATGTCCCCCGTATCCAAATCGCGGTTCGGCGGTGAAGGCGGCCCTCCGCCGTCGCTCAAAAACCGCCGCATCAAGTTTGTCGACTCATTCACGCTTTCTATATAACGCTCGTGCGTCGTCTCCTGCGGCCCCCGAATCGCCAGCATCGAAAGCGGCCCGATTTTCGGCAGAATGAAAATCGCCCAGGCAATCAGGTGCGTGACAACGCCCGCCTTCTTCCTGTACTGGTTCCAGTTTTTCTCAAATTCTGCGCTGGCCAAATTCTTTTTGAAAGCCTCGAAAGCCGGGGTATCCACATCCGGCGGAAAGCTCTTGCGATGCAAAACAGCTTCCGCGTAAGCAATGCGCGGCAGAAAACTCCGCACCGCAAAACGATATCCGCGAACCACCGGCCTCCGTTTGCCGATCACCTCCGTAAAGTCCAGCCCGTACGTATCGAAAAACGCTTCTGCCAGCAGCCGCGATGGCACCTTCAACCCGACATGCCGCAAGTAAGCCGAGGGAGCCATGCGGTGCTTGCTGATTTCGTTAATATCAAAAGCGAATTCCGTTCTCACGTGCGCATGCGGATTCTCGTCGTAAGTCACCGCAGACCCGTACCGCTTGCCCAGATTGGGAAATTCCACCGCCACCGACGGATTCACCGCCAGGCGATGGCCTACGTTATCTCCCACGTAATGCGAAAGCGCGCCGATCGCGAATGCCAGTTCATCCGGATTCTGCGCGTGCCGGAATAGATACGACACGAAATCGCCGGACCGCACATAATGCGTAAGGTTACTGAAGAACTGATGGCCGCCGGGGTAATATCCCAGATCCTGAATCGCGCATCCGCCGTACGCAAAGGCATGCGCCCGCTCCAAATCTGCCGCGGTGGCATGCGGGAACCGCCGCAGGATAAACGGTTCGATCGTCGCTTTCCAGCTTAGATCGATCAGTTGCTCATGCGTTTGAACCGAGTAAGCAAAAAGCGGCTGCCCCAAACACAGAACAGCCCACAGAATCTTTTGCAGGCACGCCCGTTAGAGTAGCAAGCGCACCCTCACCAGGGTGACTCCACAAATTACCGTCGCACGAAACGTACCCGGCCACCTCCTCCGCTGCATTACATCCGATCGGCATCGTAAAGTTACGCGGCCCGGCCGGGAATCCTGAACAAAAATTGGCAGGAACAACGTCCCATAGCCAGTTCAGCATGGCAAAAGAAACGGAACAGCGCTTTCTGGTGCGCTCGGACGAATGGCGCAAACAAGCGGGCCCGGGCGTTCATCTGCGCCAGGGCTATCTCAGCACCGATGCGCAGCGCAATGTGCGGATTCGCCTCAACCATGAGGAAGCCCGGCTGACCATTAAGGGCAAAGCAAAAGGCCTTACTCGCCCCGAATTCGAATATCCGATTCCGCTGCACGATGGGGAACAACTGGAACATCTGTGCCTCAAGCCGGTCCTCGAAAAAACGCGCTACACGCTCGAGCACGGCGCTCTCACCTGGGAGATCGACGAATATGAGGGCCAGAATCGCGGATTAATCATCGCTGAAATAGAAACCGATTCCAAGCTCCGTAAAACTCCATCCTGGGTTGGCCCTGAAATCTCCGCCGATGATCGGTACCGCAACTACAATCTGGTCGAGCACCCTTTCATCACGTGGGGGCAAGATCTGCAAAAACCGGATAGCGCCTTTTATCTGAAATCCGGTGAAACTCTGCCCGACGGCTTTCGGCGCATCCTTAAAGAACAGCTCAACTCCGCCATCGCTGAACTCTCTAACCCCCAGGAGCCGCTCGACCCTTCCGTGCATGAAGCCCGTAAATGCGTGAAGCGGGCGCGCTCCGCCCTGCGCCTCATCCGCCCCGCCATCGATGCTCATTTCGACAAAGAAAACCGCCAGCTGCAGCAGGTGGGCCGCCAGCTCTCCGAATTGCGCGATGCCCAGGCTCTCATCGAAGCACTCGCCAGCCTTGAAGAAGAGCAAACACGCGACAAGCCGGACGCTAAACAGGAATTTAAACGTGCCCACGGCAGTCTGATCACCCGCAAGCAGAAACTAACCGCCCCATCCCACATTCGTAGGCTCCTGCGCAACGCCGTCCGCACCTTGCAAGCGTCCTCCGAAAATCTAGACCGGCTCTCGCTAGCCGCACTCGATTTTCCCTCGGTCGTCCAATCCTTTCAAACGAGTTTCAGACGCGGCCGCAAAGCCTTTTCGCAAGCCTACCGCGATCCGCGTACCGAAAAGTTCCATCAATTCCGCAAGCGCGCGAAAGACCTCCGCTATCAGCTCGCCTTATTCAGCGAACTCTGGCCCGGCGTCTTTGAAAGCTACAGCGAATCCGCCAAAGATCTTGAACAGTATCTGGGAGAAGATCATAACCTGGCCGTTCTCTCGGGTGTCCTCAAGAGCAGTTCCCCGGTTCTCCAAAAGCTGATCGGCAAACAGCAATCCAAGCTTCGCGAAAAAGCTCGTCCGCTTTCGGCTCGCCTCTACTCGGAGAAGCCGAAGACATGGACCGCCCGTCTCGAAACCAGTTGGGGAGCCTGGCGCCTGGAAGCCCGCTGATAGAATGCGAACGCTCCAATGATCCGCCGCGCCGTCTTTCTCCTGCTAGCGTTCATTCTCTGCGTTCCGGCCCCCGCCGCGACTCCCAACCGTCAGATTTCCGTGCCGCTCCCGCCCCTCGGATGGGGTTCCTGGAACAGCTTTTCCAATACCATCGACGCCAAAATCATCATGCAACAGGCTCAGGCGATGGTCTCGTCCGGCATGCGCGCCGCCGGCTACCGCTCCATCCTCATTGACGAGGGCTGGTGGCTCGGCCAGCGCGACGCTCAAGGCAACATTCTGGTTGATCCCAAAGCGTGGCCCGCACTCGCGCCCGGCGAGCAGGCTGGCGATATGGCCAACATCGCCCGCTTTATCCACGCCCAGGGCCTGAAAGCTGCCATCTATACCGACGCTGGCCGTTACGGCTGCAGCATGTTTCCCGACTTGGGGCCCAAGTACGATCACACCGGCAGCTTCGGCCATTACGATCAGGATTTCCTTCAATTCGCCAAATGGGGCTTCGACTACGTGAAAGTCGATTGGTGCGGCGGCGATAAACCGAATTTAGATCCCGCCTTCCAATACGCCGAGATCGCCCGCGCCATCGCCCGCGCCGAAGCCGTTACCGGCCATCCGCTCTATTTCTCGATTTGCAATTGGGGCCGCCAAAGCCCCTGGACGTGGGCTCCCGGCGTTGGCAACATAACAGCCGACATGTGGCGCACCAGCGGCGACATCGTCGCCCCGATCGTCGCCGGCAACATTCACGCCGACCGCCGCGTCAGCCTTAAGAATGTCTTAACCAACTTCGATGCCGGCATTCATCCCGAAGCGCAGCATACCGGCTATTACAACGATCTCGACATGATGGTCCTCGCCATGCCGGGCATGACGGAATCCGGCAATCGCCTCCACATGACTCTTTGGGCGATCTCCGGTGCTCCTCTGATCGTAGGCGCCGATCTCACCAAACTCACCCCCGCCGACCGCGCGATATTAAATAATCCCGCCGTCCTCGCCGTCAACCAGGATCCGCTCGGCCTGCAAGGCGTCAAAGTAGCGGAAACCTCTCCCGGCCTCCAGGTATGGGCCAAACTGCTCTCGCGACCGGGCGAGCGTGCTGTCGTTCTCCTCAATCGCACCAACTCCCCCGCCTCCATTTCCGTCAAGTGGGACCAACTCGGCCTCGCCCCTACCGGCGCTTCCGTAGTAGACCTCTGGACGAAAACCAACCACCGCGCGCACAATGATTATTCCGAAACCGTCCCCGCCAACGACGCCGTGCTATTGCAGATCAAAGGCACTGACGCGCAATCAAGGCTCTACCGCACATTCGAAAACATCGCCGCTTCCGGCAACGCCGCATTCCTCCGAATCGCTTATCGCAACCCCGGCAAGACGACCCTCATCAATGAACTCCGCATAAATGGTCAGGACTCGACCAAAGTAGCCTTTCCCCCCACCGGCCCTGAGCCAGGCTCCATTAGCGTGGAAGCCGCCCTGGAATCCGGCCACCAGAACGCCCTCGTGTTCTCGTCGCCCTGCCCCACGAGCCTGAAAATCGAATCCGTGACTGTAAGCTCCTGGTAATCGCTTCTTAGTAGTTCTGTGCTTATCCGTTACCAATTTCCGTGTTTGGCAGCTCCACTGTCTGCATCCAGAAATGGTCAATGGCCTTCACGATCCGTAGCGCTTCATCCAGATTTGCCGCCTTCCGCACATACGCATTCGCATGGTGGCCATAGCACGCCTGCACGTCCTCCTTGCTCCGAGACGTCGAAAGCACAATCACCGGAATCGAGCGCAGTTGCGGGTTCGACTTGATTTCCATCAGCACTTCGCAGCCGCTTTTCCCTGGAAGATTGAAGTCGAGCAACACCAGATCCGGCCGCTGCCGTCCCAGGTATTCGAGCGCCAGAGTTCCATCCACTACGTGATCGCATTTGTGCTGCAGCCCCAAGGTCTCGAGCATTGCTTTCATCAGCGTCACTTGGCCCATATCGTCATCGACCATTAACAAGTGGCAAATACGTCCCATCGCGACTCTTTTCCCGGTGCTTCTCCGAGGCGAACCCCAATCGCATATGAGGTAGCCTACTTTATGGACTTCTGCCGCGCCTAACCATGTCAGCTTTTCAGCGGCGGTTCCCATTATTCGTTGCCATCCCGGGTGTCGCCGGCATGGTCTTCGTTTTGAGCCAGCATCTTGATCCCCAACACGCCAACCTCCTGACAGAAAGTGGGGTTCCGCTTGCCTGAACCTGCTGATCAGACACTTTCACCGCAAATTCGTGCTTTCCCCCGGGTCCCGGTGCTAGGGTATTTATTGAGTTCCCCTCGCCTTTTAATAAAATGAGCTTGCGTATCTTAATTGTCGAAGACGAACAGATCGTCGCCGCCGATCTGGAAGGCAAGCTTAAGAAAATCGGCCATCAGGTCATCGGTACTGCGTCTTCCGGCGAGGAAGCCATCTCCGCCGCTGAGCAGCTTCGCCCGGAAGTCGTCTTCATGGATGTCCGCCTTCAAGGCGCTATGGATGGTACCGAGGCCGCCCGCCGGGTCCAGCGCCTCACCGGAGCCCCCATCATTTTCATCACCGCTTTTGCCGAAATCTTCCTCCGCGACCCCACCCTCATGAACCCGCCCGGCCTCTGCCTCACCAAACCCTTCTCCCTCCCCCAACTCGAAGCGGTTTTAGACACCGTAAAATAATCGCCCCGGGCATTGTTCCAAGAAATTCCGGGCTGAGTGAGGGGAGTGGTGACGCTTTGTCGCTTAACCATGTGTGACGGCGTAGTCCGTCTAATTCCGAATTAACCAAGGCCTTCATAATGTCGAAAATGCCGATTTTCCCGACGCGCGCCGTCACCGGGGTCCTTACCTTGCTCGCAGCCGCGTTCCTGCCATGCTCCAGCCCGGCCGACACTCTCACCCTGCTCGGGACTGCGACTGCCGACGGATACACATTCCTCAACTTCGATGGCCCCAACGCTGGAACCAATGCGGGCGCAGGCACAAATGTAAACGGCATCTCGAACAGCGGAGCTACTGTTGGATTCGACATCGAGAATAACGGAAACTTCGCAAACTTCTCGACCAACGCCCCCCATACGCTTGACCACTCTGAACCTTAAGGGCAGTCCCGCCGCCCAGGCACTCGGAATCAACAGCGCCGGAACCGTCGTCGGCACGGACGGGAACGGGAACGCCTTCGTTCTGCCAAAGGGCGGTTCGGCGCAAACCCTCGCAATTCCCGCTAATGCGGCGAGCGCCTTTGGCATTAACGACAAGGGCAACATCGTTGGCCAGTTCACTTCGGGGAGTGCCACGCCGGGGTTCTTCGTCGCGAACAGCGGGGGCAACGGACTCGTCGCAATCAACTCTCCCTCCGGTCCGAACATCGTCAACGCGCAGGGGGTGAATGACAACGGGCTCATCGCCGGTTTTTATGTGGGCACCGATGGGCAAGATCACGGGTTTACGGCCAACACCGCCGATGCGCGCAACGGTTCGCTTACCGGCGCCCCAATTCCCGACCCGCGGATCCCGAACGGTGCCGGCGAGCCCGGCGCCACCTTCGTGTTCTCACAGATCCTGGGAATCAATGACCATGGACTCGCGGTAGGCTATTACGGCGACTCGACTAGTAGCCAGCACGGCTTCTTTTACAACACGAACACCGGCTCATACGACTTCCTCGACGACCCCTCCGAGGCGTTCAACAACGGAGTCGAAGTCACTCAAATTACTGGCATCAACAACTCTGGCGATCTGTCCGGGTTCTACTCCGATTCCAATGGAGTCTTCCACGGCTTTCTGGCCTGTCCGAGCGGCACAACGTGTCCCGCATCAAGCCCCGCCGCTGTTCCCGAGCCTGGTTCCGTTGCCCTTGCAAGCTTTGGATTAGCCCTTCTCGCTTTCAGTTGTTTCCGCCGCCGAAGGCTGCCATTCTGACGCGAACAGGCTCCCTTTCGGAATTTTCCGCCCATGATTCCGCTGAGAACCTGCTCCCCGGACCTTACTACCGTAGCGGATTCTCATTATGCAAACCCCCTCCGATCTCGGCGAATCTTCGTCCCTCTGGACCGCTCTCAATCGCGTTCAGGCCATCATTGAATTCGACCTCTCCGGAATCATTCTCAACGCCAATCAGAATTTTCTGGATGTAACCGGCTACGCTCTCGACGAGATTCGCGGCCGCCATCACCGCATCTTTTGCGATTCCGCGTACGCCGAGACCGAGCAATACGCCCAATTCTGGGAAAAACTCGGGGACGGGCAATTTAACTCCGGGGAATACAAGCGCCGCTGCAAAGACGGCCGCGAAATCTGGCTCCAGGCCTCCTACAATCCTGTCTTCGATGCCGCCGGCCAGCCCGTCAAAATCGTTAAGTTCGCCACCGACATCACATCCGCCAAACTCGCAACTTCCGAATCGACCGCTAAGCTGACCGCCATCGATCGCGTCCAGGCCGTCATCGAATTCGATCTTGAAGGCTTTATATTGACGGCCAACCAGAATTTTCTCGACGTCATGAACTATACGCTCGACGAGATTCGCGGTCGTCATCACCAGATCTTCTGCGAAGAATCCTACGCCCGTTCCGAAGCGTACCGGCAATTCTGGCAGGAACTGCGGCAAGGCCAATACAAAAGTGGCGAGTTCAAGCGCCTCGCGAAAAACAGCAAAGAGGTCTGGATTCAAGCCTCATACAACCCCGTGTTGGATTCCGACGGACGGCCTATCAAAGTCGTCAAGTTCGCGACCGATGTCACCGAAACCAAGCTGCGCACTTCGGAATATCTCGCCAAGATCAACGCGATTAGCCGCGTGCAGGCGGTAATCGAGTTCGACCTGAACGGGATCGTGCTCGACGCGAATGAGTCGTTCCTTGCGGCTGTCGGATACTCGCTCGATGAAGTCAAGGGTCAGCATCACAGAATGTTCTGCGATCCCCGGTACACCGCAAGCGACGAATACCGCCACTTTTGGGACAAGCTACGGCGCGGAGAATTCCATTCGGGGGAATTTACGCGCATCACCAAAAACAAGTCCACCATCTGGCTCCAGGCGTCTTACAACCCCGTGCTCGATGCGGACGGCCGCCCTTCCAAAATCGTAAAGTTCGCAACCGATATCACCGCCCAGAAATCCCAGAACGCCGAGTATGAAGGCAAAGTGGCCGCCATTTCCCGCTCGCAGGCCGTGGTCGAATTCGATCTCGAAGGCAACGTACTCTCGGCCAATAACTCATTCTTGGAACTGCTCGGCTATACCGCTCGTGAAGTCACCGGCAAACATCACAAAATGTTCTGCGAGCCAGAGTATGTGCTCTCCGCCGAATATCGCAGCTTCTGGCCGCGCTTAGGCCGCGGCGAATTCTTCAGCGGCCGCTTCTTGCGCCTCGGCAAGCATGGCCACCGGGTCTGGATTCAGGCTACGTATAACCCCGTGCTCGATGCCACGGGAGTGCCTTACAAGATCGTCAAGTTCGCCATGGATATCACCGAACAGGTGCAGCGTGAAGACGAGGTCACCCGCAAAGCCGCCAAAATGGGAATAGATGTCGCCGATGTTGCGAAGAAGACCTCCACGGTTAGCTCCGAGGCGCAGCGTTCCCGCACTCTCGTCACCGCCGCCGAAGCGCAGGCCGGGACCGGATCGGAAGCGGTCCGCAAAGCCTCGGGCGCCATCGAAGAAATTCGCAAGAGCTCGGAAGGCGTTGGCGAAATTGCGCGCACCATCGGCGAAATCGCCGGGCAAACAAATCTTCTTGCTTTCAATGCGGCCATTGAAGCCGCCCGCGCTGGTCAGCATGGCCTCGGTTTCGCCGTTGTCGCCGACGAAGTGCGTAAGCTCGCCGAACGTTCATCTCAAGCGACTCGCGAAATTGAACGTCTGATCCACGAATCGTCCCGCCAGGTCGAAGCAACCCTCGAACTTGCTCGCGAGATAAGAAGCTCCTTCCAATCGATCACGGGCTCCAGCGGAAATGCCGCCGCCATTCTCACTTCGATCGATTCGTTGACTCGAGAACAATCCGGCGCCACCGATCGCCTTGCCGGCTCTCTCTCCGAACTGGCCCGCGCCAACACGACACACTCACCGAGGAACGAGCCCCAGGGCGAATCTCTCTTAACGCCGGGCATTGCCCAACTCGCCGCCTTTACCGACGCTGCGCTTCGCGTATGAGCGGCGATCCCCAGTGCTTCGGCGTCCTGCGCATCGGAAACTTCCAGCTCGCGCTCGATGTCGGATGTTTACGCGAAGTTGTCTTTCGCCCTGAAGTCGTTCCGCTTCCCGCCGCCGGCCGCTTTACGCTCGGGGCCATCCGGCGCGGCGGCCATCTCATCCCGCTCGTCTCGCTGACGAACCTCCTGTTGCCGCCGGACGACAAGCATGTCGCGGTAGCGCTCGCGGTTGTTGTCCGCTCCCAGACCGGCGAACTGGCCTTGGCCGTTGACGAGATCGTCAAAGTCGCGCGTCTCGACCCGGCCCGGTTGTGCGACTTCCAGGCAGGCGGCGAAAGCGGCGGCCTGTTCCCGCGCGTGTTTCACGACGAGGAGAGCGGAGCCGCTATCAACGTACTCGATCCCGATGCTCTGCTTCGTATCGAGGGTGTCCGCCACCGCAGCCCCTCCGCTCAAACCGCGGAACAGCAAACACACACCGCGCGTCTGCTCAAGCTTGCTCTCTTCGAGGTGGGAGGGCGTCTCTTTGGCATCGACGTTTCGCGTGTTCGCCGCGCCATCCACGCCGGCGAACTTGCCATTACCTCTCTCGCCCTGGGATTCGTGCTCAGCTATTGGAAATTCGAAGATACGAATATCCCCGTACTCAACCTGCTAAGCCTCTTGGGTCTGCGGGAGTTGCAATCTGTGCGGAACAACCGGCGCGCATTACTGATTGAGCACAACGGGCTCGAGATCGCTCTTGCCATCGACGACGTACGAGGCGCCATCGAAGTCCCCGAAACGGCTCTGTCTTCTTTGGAGGGCTCCGGCATGCCTGGTGCGGAATTCTACGGCGGCATTCTGCAGGCAGGCGGCGAACAAATCCTGCTGCTCAACGCCGCCGCTCTGCTTGCGCACGAAAATGTCCGCACGTTAGCCGTGAAGATCTCCCGGAACAGCGGAGAAAGCGCCGGCGCGGACCAGCTCTCTTTCGTCGTGTATGAATCCGGCCGCGGCGCCGTAGCCACTGCGTTGCGCGACATCGAAGCGATCGTTCCGTTACCCGAAATGCTTCCCCTGGGCGAGCCCGGAGCCGTTTTTCGCGGCGCCTTCCCCTGGCGCGGCAACATGATCAACGTGCTGGACCTTGGGGCCCTTTTCGCCAAACCCGCCGGCGCGCTCAACGCCCATCATTCAGTGCTGATCGTCCGCCGCGCAACCCAGTATTACGGATTTGCGGTCGCCTCGGTCGAATCGTTGGAGCTGGCCGCGCCGCGCCCAGCCCCCTCAGTCGCCTGCGGAGATTCCACACATATGATCCAGCTCGCATCGGCCACCACTCGCCGCAACGTAAACATACTGGACCTGTCGCGGTTAGTGGAATCAGTGGCGTCCCCGGCCTAACCCCAGTAGAGTAGAACTTTCAGGACCGCAGGAATGCGAGGGTTACCGCACATCGTGGCCTTACTCTCGCTCACCCCATTTTGAGAACGACTCGAAACCGAGCCTTTCCGCTCATCATGCGATCGTAGGCAGCTTGGGCCTGCTCGAAGGGGAACACTTCGTTCATCGGAGTGATCTTCTGCAATTGGCTGAATTTCAGTGTCTCCTCCGAATCAATCGCGACGCCCGAGTACCAGCCCTTCACGGCAGACCGCTTCCCGAGCATTTCTAATGTGTTGATCGGGAAAGCGCCCACTGCCCCGATCACCACCATCGTGCCGTTCGGCCCAAGGCCGCCTACAATCGCCTGCATAGCTTCAGCATTGGTTACCGTGGCGAGGATGACTTTCGCGCCGCCAAGTTTTTGCAACTCCACGGCCGGATCGCCGGCGCTGCTGTCAATGTATTCATGTGCGCCGAGAGAGCGGATGAGTTCTTCCTTATCCCGCCCCCGATTCACCGCAACTGTGAAGAAGCCTTGACGCGCGGCATATTGAACGGCCAGATGTCCCAGACCGCCCACGCCAAGCACCGCAACCAGGTCCCCGGGTCCCGCATCGGTGTTTCGCAACGCGTTGAACGTAGTGACACCCGCGCACAGCAGGGGAGCCGATTCGATCCCGTCCATCTCTTCGGGCACATGCGCGGCCGCGGAAACATCGGCGAGCATGTGCGTTGCATACCCGCCATCGCTCGTCACGCCCGTTACAGTCTGAACATGCAAACAGGCAAAGGAATTGCCGGTACGGCATCGGACGCAGTAGCCGCACGAGCCGCCGAACCAGCCCACGCCGGCGCGCGCCCCAACCTCCCAACCTTCTACGTTGGCTCCGATTGCTTCGACCACCCCGATGACTTCGTGCCCGGGCACCCGGGGATATTGAATACCCGGCATCAAACCTTCCACCGTCAGCGAATCGCTGTGGCATACACCACAACCTTGAACACGCAACAAGAGCTGTTTCGGACCAGGTCGCGGGATCTCTCGCTCTACCCGCTCGAGCTTGCCTCCCGGCTTTGGCGCGACCATCGCTATCATCTTTGACATTGTTCCCCTTCTTCTTCCGCTTACAATTTAAGCAATGGCTGTCAAGAATTCGAAAATTCTGAAAGTAGCCGGTCTAAGCTTGGTGGGTTTCTGCGCCGTCTCAATCGGGGTCGATCGCGCTAACATCGGCCCGGTCGCCTCGCAGTTAGCCGGCTTCTGCGGAGCCTTTCTCGGAGGCTGGGTAGGAGCCCGCCGTAAAATCGGTATTCCTCCTCGGCATCCATCCAGAGCTAATCCTTCTGCCGAATCGTCAAGACCCGATCCCCCTTCTGATTCTCCAGAACCTGTGTCCCCCCGAACGGCCAGCTAACTTCGATCCGATCGGCTTTGGCTGCGGGCCCCAGCCCGAAGTGTAGCCGCAAATCGTTCTGCGATAAATAGCTCCCGCCGCTCCGCACCTCGTCCATCTGCGTATGTCCATTCGCCGTCACACGAACCCGCGCCCCGATCGCGCTCGCATTTGCCCGCGTCCCGATCAATTTCAAGATCAACCAATGCCCCGGCGCGCTTTTCGCGTTCTTAAAAATGCTGGGTGCCTCGTTCTGATTATTCACCGCGACTTCCACATTGCCGTCATTGTCGATATCGCCAAACGCCGCCCCGCGCGACGAATGCACTTCTGCAAATGCCGGACCCGCCTGCTTCGAAACATCGGCAAACTTCGCGTTCTTCAGATTCTCGTAAAGAATTGCGCGGTCCCGGTAATGAATATCGGTGTTGAGCGTATCCACTTCCGGAAAGGCATGCCCGTTTACTAGCATCAGGTCGGGCCATCCGTCGTTATTGAAGTCGAAGAATCCCGTTCCCCAACCCACATACCGCGTATTCAGCCCCATGCCCGCATCGAGCGTCACGTCATCGAAGATTCCTTTGCCGCGATTGCGATACAGCGTCTCGAACTCATCCGAAAAATTAGTGCGAAAGATATCGAAGTGCCCGTCCCCCAGAATGTCTGCCGCCGCCAGTCCCATCCCCGACATCGCCTTTCCGTTCTGATCGAACGCCACTCCCCGCAGCTCGCCCTCTTCTTCGAATTTTCCATGTCCTTTGTTGATATAGAGCAGGGAAGGCGTCTGATCGCACGCCACATAAATATCCGGGAGCCCGTCTTCATTGAAATCGCCGGTCAACACGCCCAGCGAATAATGCCCCTCGGGCGCGGCAATCCCCGACTGCTCGGAAACATCTTCAAACGTCCCATCCCCCCGATTCCGGTAAAGGATGTTGCGGTCGAATGGCAGTCCCCGCGGCCCGCAATTCACCGCAATTCCCAGATAGAAGCAATACGGATTCGCGCCTTTCTTCGGCGTCGTCGCTGGATCGAACTTCAAATAGTTCGCCACAAACAAATCAAGGTATCCGTCGCCGTCCACATCCACAAACGAGCAGCCCGTGTTGTAGCGCACGCGCGATTGCGTCAGGTGCGCCGCTGCGGTCACGTCGGCAAAACGTTTCCCGCCGATATTCTTGTAAAGATGATTCGCGCCCCACGAGGTCACGAATAAATCCGTGTACCCGTCATTGTCGTAATCGCCCGCGCACACGCCTTCGCTCCAACCCTCGCTCTTCAATCCCAGCGCGTCCGTGACGTCGTGAAACCGGTCGTGCCCATCGTTGTGATACATCCGGTTCGTGCCCCCTTTGCCGGACAGCACAAACAAGTCAAGCAATCCGTCATTGTCGTAGTCGATAAACGCAATGCCGCTGCCCGTTGTCTCAATAATGTAGTCTTTGGTTACCGTGCCGCCGTTCGGAAACACATCGGTCACGCCCGCCAGCTTCGCAATATTTTGGAAATCAGCCCCGCGCGCCAGGACGAGCGCCAGCCAGCAACAGAGTGCGATCCGCTTCACTGCTGTGGCTGCTTCTCGCCCAGCTTCTTCAGAAAATCCGAGAACTCGCCCGCTGGCGGCTTCTGCAAACGGTCGAGCTTCTCCTTTTCCAGCTTGGCTTTCTCCAGATCGCCCGAATCGCGATACGCCGTCAACAGCGCATAATGCGCCGTTTCATTAGAGGGCTGCAATTCCACCGCTCGTTGCAGATGCGGGATCGCTTGGCCGAAGTTCTTCTGCGCGCTCTCCACTTTCCCTATCGCAATCAGCGCCTGCACATAATCCGGATTCAACTGCAATGCCCGCCCGAAATGCATTCGAGCCTCGTCCTGCTTTCCTTCGACCTGCGCAATCTGCCCTAATTGGAATTCGCTTGCGCTATCTTCCGGACTGATCCGCAACTCCGCGCGAAACTCGTCCGCCGCCCGCCCGAGCGACTCCGCATCGTGCTTCTCGAGCAGCATCGCGCGCCCCAACCGATAGTGCAAATCCGGAGCCGCCGGATTCTCTTCGATCGCTTTCCGGTATTCCGCCGCGGCATCTTCGTACTGATGCTGCACTTCGAAAATCTCCGCCGAAAGCTCATGCACTCGATAGGATGACGGCGTGTGCTGAAACATCTGGTACGTTGTGTCGTTGAACGCCTTCATGTGCAGCTTGGCTTCGAGATATAAAACGTCGGCATCGTTCGGAAAGCGTTTCTGCAATCGATCGAGCAGCTCGAAGGCCCGCGTATTTTCCCCCACCGTGCTGTAGCATTTCACCGCCGCCAGACCCGCCAGCCGGAATAAATCCCCTTGCACGCTTGTCAAGACCGGCAGCGCCGCCAGGCATTTGCCGATCGCCGCCTGGGTCATCGCCAAAAAGGCGCGCGCCGTTTGGTCTTTCGGATCGGAGGCCAAAGCCGCCTGCAATTTCTCCGCGGCTACCGAATACCGGCCCTCCTTAAACGCCTGCAAGCCCTCTTTGCGTTGCGAATCCCCGCCCACCAGCAGCAATAAGAGGAGGCAGCTAATGCCCGGCATCATCCAACAACAACTCCGAATTGCCGAACCGGTGATGCGCCGCGCCCTGATAATACCGGAAGCTCAATAATGGAGGAGGCCCCGGCGCAATCCGCACATCCACTCTCTCGCCCAAATCTGCGCACCGCCCCGAAGCGCTAATCTGATCCACCACCGCCTGGTCCCCGGTAGTCAGCAATAACAGAATCGTGAACGAAACAAAGCGGATCATCACCGCCCCTCCAATTCCGCCAAAGCATGCTGCGCCACCACACTCTTCGGTTTCTTCTCCAACAACTCCCGCATCACCTGCTTTGCCTTCTCCAAATTCCCCATCTGCGCGTACGTGCGCCCCAGGTTCAGGTAAAGTATATCTTCGTTCGGAGCCGCCCGAATCCCATACTCAAAGGCCGCAATCGCATCATTCACCTTCGCTTGCTTGATATACAGCACGCCCAGGTTATTAATCGCATCCGCATAATCCCGCTTGAGCGTAATCGCCTGCTTGAAATACGCGCTTGCCTGCTTCGGCTGATTCTGTTTTGCAAGCGCTAGTCCCAAACCATTCGCCGCTTCGGCCGACTGCGCATCCAACGCCAATGCCCGCCGGTAAAATCCTTCGGCTTGTGCTTCCTGGCCGAGCTTATCCGCCGATCTTCCCGCATTGAGCAGCGTATATTCCAAATCCGGTTTCAGCCGCAGTGCCTTTTCATAATTCGCAAGTGCCGCCGCCGAGTCGTTCTCGCTGTCGCAAACATCGCCCAACCCCGACCACGCCTCCGCATAACTTGCATTACTCGCCAGCGCCCTACGAAACGCCTGCTCCGCCTGGGCCGCGCGATTTCCCTGCAAATGAATCTGCCCCACCAGCACCAGCACGCGTGCATTCTCGGGCGTTCGCCGCAGCACCGCTTCTAGATAGGGAAGCGCCTGCTCCGGATATCCCGCCCACAAATACGCCGCACCGAACTTGAAAAAATCGCGATGCGGTTGGCCGATATAAAACCCGCCAAAGGGCAGCGCCGCCGGCTGCTCATGCAGATCCGCCCGCACCTGCCCGTCCGAAGGCACGCTCCCATAAATCTTCACCGCATGCCCGTTCTTGTCAAGTAACAGAGCCAATGGGAATTGAATCGACGTGCGCCAATCAAACAAATACCGCCGGAATATCTCGTATTGCTCCCGCCGTTCGGACGAAAGCGACTGCTCTCGCAGCACGAACAATCCCGGCCCGCGCTGTTTTTCAGGTAAAGGGATCGGCTCGACAAACCACGTATCTTCGAGCCGCATCGCGTTATCCGCTTCAACCGGTCTCTCCTGCTGCAGTCGCGGCTTCGCAAACGGTCGCTGCTCGGTCTCTTCTGAACCTTCGGTAATGTGGACCGTCTGCCCCGCCCTTAGATCGTGAAACGTCTGCTCCGCCCCGCTCGGCCATTTCACCTCGACCCGCTTCGCCGCCGTCGCTTCGCCCAATCCGAAAATCAGCCGCTTACTATGCTGCGAAAGAAAACCCGATCCCGCCTCCAGCCACTTCGTTTGCCCATCCACTCGCACCCGCGCCCCAATCGCGTCGCGGTTCGAAGCCGTCCCTCGCAGCTCCAACGCAATTGCATGCCCGCCCTCGGTGCATTGGTTCTGTAACACCCGCACCTGCGGACCTAAACGGCTCTTCAAAATCAAGTCCGGCTTGCCGTCCCCATCAAAATCGGTCACCGCAAACGCCCGGCTGTCCTCCGCGAAATCCAATCCGCTCACGCCAGAAAAATCGAAATACCGGTCGCCCCGCTTCACATGCAGCACATTCGGTTCGCGCCCGCTCCAGCTATACTCTTCCCGAATAAATTGATTGATCGCGTTCCAGCCGTTCTCATACTCGGCCGACGGCTGCCGTACCACTGGCGACTTCGCCACCACCTGCCGCCAGAAGAAGCTGTTCAAATCCTTCGGGCTCTCGTTTGTCAACATGCCGCACGTGACAAAAATCTCCGCCTGCCCGTCGTTATCGAAATCATGTCCACCCGCCGCCCAGGCCCATCGCCCGAACGCCGAGTGCGTTGCATGCGAAATCTCTGCAAACGTTCCATCGCCCTGATTCTTGTAAAGCGAATTGCCCATTGTGTGCCGCCGGTATGCCTCGGCAATGCCCGGCGCATGTGACGGTGCAAAATGTTCGTCGGCAATCACTCGCTGCCCGGCGGCCGTCCACATGTTCGCGACATACAGATCCGCTTTCCCGTCGCCGTCCGAGTCGAACCACGAGGCGCTCATCCCCGGCCCGATATCTTCCACCTTCGCCTCGGCCGCTTTATCCGCAAAATGGCCGCCGGTATTCACATATAGATTCTTGCGGCCAAAATCGTTCGCCACAAACAAGTCCGGCCAGCCGTCATCGTTGAAATCGCACCATGCCGGCGCGAAACTGAACCGGTTATTATTCTGGTTCATCCCGGTCTCTTCCGTCACGTCTTCGAAATAGCCGCTGCCATCCGCATTCAGCCGGTTGCGAAACAGAAAGTTCGGCGGCCCGTTCTGCGCGTCCTGATACGGCACGGCATACGTGTACTGCGCCTCGCTCTGAAAATACACGTAACAGCAGAGATACAGATCGAGCTTGCCATCCCGGTCGAAATCCGCCGCCGCCGCGCCCGTGAAATTCCCCGCCGGAGCCGTCCGAAAGTGGAACGCATCGTCGTGGGGCTGGAACTTATTTCCCTGATTCAGGAAAAGCACCGGACCCGAATTCAGGACCACCACCAGATCCTGCCGCCCGCTGTTCCTTAGATCTAAAAACAGTGCCGCCGAAGTGTCGTCCAGAATCCCGACGCCCCACTCCTCCGTAATGTCAGTCAATTTACCTTCGGGCGTGAATTTATAAAGCCGGTTCGGCAGCCCGCCCGGCTGGCAAACGTAAATTTCGTCCTGTCCGTCGCCGTCGATATCGCCGGCCGAAATGCCGTTGCTCCCGTACAAGTCCATCCCGGTCCCCGGGTCGAGCCGGGCCCGCCAGTATGGAACGCCTTTCGCCAACTGATTACGAAACGAACTCACCCCCGCAAACGCGTCCGCCGTCACGTCCCGGAACCACGGAGCGTCCGCCGTCGCCACCGATTCCTCGACCGTTTCGAGTCCGGTGAGCCGCTCGGCATCCCACCGCAGCCGCCAGCGACCTGTCCGGTACACCAGCTTGCCGGCTTGATCTTGCCCGGAAATTTCGAAACGAACTAACCCGCCCGGCAAGGGAAAGAAATCGGCCCGCTTGATGTTTTTGAAAAAACGAACCCAAGGCACCCGCTCGCCGAGTTCGTTTGGCAAAATCGCCCGTAGCTTCGCAACGACCTCGGCCGCCTCTTTTTCGCAGGCGAACTCGTCCACGCCCGGCGGGATGAACTTTTCGAGCGTGAGATACGGCGGCTTGTGCCGCACCGTCTCCGCGAACGCCGGTCGAGCCTTCAGCAGGAGCGCCGCAGCCCCAGTGGCGGCCAGAAACTCCCGCCGGTTAAGACCCATGCCCTGCCTGTTCCGTAATTTTGAGAATCTGGTCCGCCCGCGTCTTCCCGACGTGCTGTTCGATCCCGCTCGGCCAGCGAATGTCGATCCCGTCCGCCTCCGCCTGCGCGCCCAGGCCGAAATGCAGGGTGAACGAATTTTGGGAATAATAGCTGCCGCCGCTCATCACTTCGTCGATCTGGCTCCGGCCTCCCGCCCGAACCGTCACGCGCGCCCCGATTGCGCTCCGGTTCGATTGCGTGCCGGTCAGCAAAACGTTCAGGTAGTGCCCGTGCGGCCCCCGGTTCTTGAGCAGGCTGGGCGTCGAATTCATGTTCACGATCACGATTTCCGGCTGCCCGTCGCCGTCCAGATCGCCAACCGCAAGCCCGCGCGCCGGCCGCGGCGTTTTGAATGCCGGCCCAGCCTCCCCGGTCACGTCCTCGAACTTCCCGTTGCCTAAATTCCGATAGAGAATCGTCGGCTGCAAATATGTGTCGCCCAACTGCTTGCCTTCCACTTCCGGGTACACGTGGCCGTTCGCAATCACCAGGTCGCGCCAGCCGTCGTCATCCACATCGACGAACGCCACGCCCCAGCCAAGATACTGCCGCGCCCCCAAACCCGCCTCGCGCGACACGTCCGTAAAGAACTTCCCATCGTCGTTATGAAACAGCGACGTCAGATCGCCCGAAAAATTCGTCTTCGCGATATCCAAACGCCCGTCCCCGTCGTAATCCGCCACTGCGATTCCCATGCCGGCTTGCAGCGCACCATCGAAATTAAACGCCACCCCTGCTTCCGCGCCGCGCTCTTCAAAAGTGCCGTCATGTTTATTGTGAAACAGCAAACTCGGCGTCATATCGCACGCCACATAAATGTCCGGCCAGCCGTCGTTGTCAAAATCCGCCGACACCACGCCCAAGCTGTAACGTCCACCCGGCTTGAGAATTCCCGCCGCCTCCGAAACGTCGGTGAACGTTCCGTCGCGATTGTTGTGATACATAATATTGTGCGCGAGCGGCAAACCGCGCGGCCCACACATCACGGGAATGCCTTTCCACTGGCAGTAATTGCCGTGCCCCGGGCGCGGCGTGGTCTTCAAATCGAGATCCACATAATTCGCCACAAATAAATCGAGGTAGCCGTCGCGATCGTAGTCCGTAAAGCTGCATCCCGAGCCATACCGAATCCCCGCCGTCGGCAACTTCGCCTTGGCCGTAGCATCCTCAAACTTGCCGTTGCCCAAATTGCGATACAGAATGTTGTGACCGTAATAGGTGACGAGCAGATCGGGATGCCCGTCATTGTCGTAGTCCCCGACGCACACGCCCTGCGCCCAGCCCGACTGGCGAAATCCCGCGCTTTGCCCGACTTCTTCGAACCTTCCGTTGCCCAGATTGTGATAGAGCTGCGGGGGCGCCGATGCACTTCCGTCGAGCCGCGTGCCGTTCGCGATGAAAATATCTTCGCGCCCGTCGCCATCGTAATCGAGCAGCGCCACCCCGTTACCGGTGGTTTCGAGAATGAAGTCTTTACGATTGATCCCGCCGAAAACATTAGGCGCGGTGAGTCCCGACGATTTCGCGATATCGACGAAATCGGCGTGAAACGGTGCAAGGGCCAAGCCTGCGGCAGCCAGCGCCAAAGCAAGAATGACCCTCATGGCCACTCATGGTAGCGCGCTAAATTGGAGGGAAAGATGCGCTGCTGGCAAATTGCCGCTATAGTAGTGGCAGATTGCACATGTCCATAACCGTTTCCTCTGAGCCAGCTGTTCATCATCCCGCGTTTTACCTGACCATACAGGAAAAGCTGGGGAGCGTGGCGATCCGCTCCGATCGGGATCTGGCTGCGCTGGTTGAGAACCGACTCCCAATCAGCGTAATTCACTCGCTGGTGGATTCTGGTTTTTTGGATGAAGAGATCTATCGGCTGGTAATTCCACGGCGAACGTTGGCCCACCGCACGGCAAATCAGGAACCCTTGAGCCAGGCGGAATCGGATCGCGCGGTGCGGCTGGCGCGGATCACGGCGCTCGCCGAGCAGGTTTTCGGTGAAGCCGACAGATCATGGCACTGGATGCGAACAGCGAAGCGGCGATTTCAGGCGCGCAGGCCGATCGATTTGTTGGAGACCGAAGCGGGAGCGCGGCTGGTAGAAGAGGCGCTCTACCAAATCGATGACGGCATGGCGGCTTGACGGTCTGGCGAATCAGCAACCACCAGACGCTCGACGGACGGGGTGGCCTGCGGGCCGCCGCACGCTGGCATAGCCGGGGGCATCGTATTGTGTACTGCGGGCCGAATCCAGCAACGGCGCTGCTCGAGATGCTGGTTCACGCGGAGATTGAACCGGCGGACCTTCCGGTGAGCTACCGGTTCCTGGAAATTAGCGTGCCCGATAGACTCAGGCAGGAGCGCATTGACGAGCGCCGCCTTTCGGCTAATTGGTTCAGCGATATGGCCGAAACGCAGTTCCTGGGTGACGAGTGGCTGCACGCAAAAAGGACGCCGATTCTGCTGGTGCCGTGCGCGATCGTGCCCGAGACGTTCAACGTGCTGGTGAATCCGCTTCACCCGCAGGCGAATAAGATCGCGATCAAACGGGTGCACAGGCATGACTTTGACAAACGGCTGATCGCGTCTTAGCGGTAAACGATGACGCGCGAACCCCGCCCCACCTCAGGTCCGCGCTATTCGTCCGTAACGCAGCCGAGGCTCGCGTTTTTGACTAGCTTGATGTACTTCGCCAAAGTGCCGCGGTTCGCTTTATAAGGCGGCATGTTCCAGGCGCGCCGCCGCGCTTCGAGTTCGTTTGGTGAAACGGCCATCGAGATCTCATTCTTTGTCGCGTCGATCGTCACTACATCTCCGTTTTGCAGGAGCGCGATCGGGCCGCCCTCCTGTGCTTCGGGTGTGACGTGGCCCACGATAAAACCGTGCGAGCCGCCCGAGAAGCGCCCGTCGGTCATGAGCGCCACGTCCTTACCCAAACCGGCGCCCATAATTGCGGAGGTGGGCGTCAGCATTTCCGGCATGCCCGGACCGCCTTTGGGACCTTCGTAACGAATCACAATCACGTCGCCTTTCGCGATCTCCGACCGTTCGAGCGCGTGAATCATGGCTTCCTCCGAATCGAAGACCTTCGCCGGACCCGAGAAGCGCAGCCCTTCTTTCCCCGTGATCTTCGCAACGGCGCCTTCGGGAGCGAGATTGCCTTTCAAAATTTGAATGTGCCCGGAACTTTTAATCGGGTCCGAGAGAGAATGCACAATCGGCTGTCCTGGCGTCAAACCGGGAAGGCCGTCCAGATTCTCTTTCAGGGTGCGCCCGGTCACCGTCAGACACGAACCGTCGAGCATTCCGGCCTCGAGCAGCATCTTGCAAACGCCCGGGACGCCGCCAACTTTGTGGAGATCTTCCATCACGTACTGTCCGCTCGGTTTGAAATCGGCCAGCAGCGGAACGCGGTTGCTCACTTCCTGGAACTCATCGAGCGTGAGATCGACATCGACGGCACGGGCCATCGCAATCAGATGCAGAACCGCATTGGTCGAGCCGCCTAGCGCCGAAACGATCGTGACGGCATTGAGGAAAGCCGGCTTGGTCATAATGTCGCGCGGCTTGATGTCCTGCTCAAGCAGATTCTTAATCGCTGCACCCGCCCGTACGCATTCATCCAGCTTCAGTGGATCCTCAGCTGGCGTAGAGGCACTGTAGGGGAGCGACATGCCGAGCGTCTCAATGGCGGAGGCCATCGTATTCGCCGTGTACATGCCGCCGCAGGCGCCTGCTCCCGGGCAGGAGTGCCGCACAATGGATTGCCGCTGCTCTTCGTTTACGCTGTGCGCCAGAAACTGGCCGTAGCTCTGGAACGCCGAAACTACATCGAGTTTCTCGTCTTTGCCGCCGGACGGATTGTGGCCGGCACGAATCGTACCGCCGTAGACCATAATCGCGGGGCGATTCAAGCGCCCCATGGCGATCAGGCAGCCGGGCATGTTCTTGTCGCAGCCAGGTATCGTGATCAACGCGTCATACCACTGCGCCGAGACGACCGTCTCGATTGAATCAGCAATCAGGTCGCGGGACTGCAGAGAGAAACTCATCCCGTCGGTGCCCATCGAGATCCCGTCGCTTACTCCCACGGTGTTAAACCGGAATCCCACTAAACCCGCGCCCACCACGCCTTCTTTCACCTTCTCGCCTAGATGAAGCAGATGCATGTTGCAGGGATTGCCCTCGAACCAGACGCTCGCTACGCCTACCTGCGGCTTGTTCATGTCCGTTTCTTTCAGGCCGGTTGCGTAGAGCATCGCCTGAGACGCCCCTTGCGACTTGGGTTGTGTAATCTGGGCGCTGTATTTGTTGGTTTGTTTCGGCATCTCTCTCTTAGCAGTTTATAAGCGAGTGAGATTTTCAGCGGTTCTTCAGGAACCCCTGATGAAATAAAAAGGAAACGTGAGAGCCAGTCTTCTGATTTTGGCGGCAATCCTGAACGTGCAACCGGTGCGCGGCCAAGCCTTGACCTTAAGTTTGCGCGACGTCTTAACGCGCGCCGCCCAGTATTCGAACCAGGTGCAAACCGCAGATATCGCCGCCAAACTGGCGCACGAGGATACCAGCCAGGCAAAAGCGGCCACCTTGCCGTCGGTCGATGCGCTGAATCAATTCATCTACACCGAAGGAAACCGCACACCTTCCGGCGTGTTTGTGGCGAACGACGGAGTACACATTTACAACGAGCAGGCGGTGGTGCATGAAGAAGTCTTGTCTTTGATCCGGCGCGGCGAAATCCGGCAGGCTGCGGCGGCCGAAGCGGTTGCAAAAGCAAAGACGGATATAGCGACTCGCGGCTTGCGCTCCACGCTAGTCGCCGATTATTACACCGTCATCTCGGCTACGCGACGGCTTGAGAACGCCAACAAAAGCCTGGGAGAAGCCCAACAGTTTTTCGATATCACGCAAGCGCAGGAAAAGGGCGGGGAAGCAGCCCATGCCGATGTAATTAAGGCGCAGATATCGCTTCAGCAGAGGCAGCGGGACGTACAGGATGCGCAGCTCGGAGTGCAACGGGCGAAGATTACGCTTGCGGTTTTAATCTTTCCGTCGCTCCGCCTGGATTACGATTTGATCGACGACCTGGAGAGCATCCCGGTACTTCCGCCAGCGGCCGATGCGACCGCGCAAGCTAAGGCCACCAGTCCGGATTTAGCCGCCGCACGTTCCACCGTGAACCAAAGCCGGTCGGGATTGAGCGTGGCGCGCTACGGATATCTTCCCGCGCTGACGCTTAATTTTTACTATGGCATCGACGCGAATCAGTTCGCGGCGCGGACAAACTATCCGACCGAATCCAGCGGTCACGAGGGGCTGCCGAATTACCTGGTTCCTTATCGCCAGAATCTCGGCTATTCCGCAGAAGCAACGCTCACCGTGCCGATCTGGAATTGGGGCGCGATTCGCAGCAGAGTGAAGCAGGCCGGTCTGCGTGAGAAGCAGGCCCAGCTCGATCTCTCCGTAACCCAGCGGCAGGTCCAGGCGGACATTTCGTCGACCTATGCCGAAGCGCAAACTGCCTTTTTGCAAATTCCTTCGCTGCGCTCCTCGTCCGATCTTTCCGCGGAAAGCCTCCGGCTCACATTGCTGCGTTACAAGGCGGGCGAGGCGACGGCCTTAGAAGTAGTGGATGCGCAAACGACAGCGCTTCAGGCGCGCGCGGCTTACAACGATGGTTTAGTCCGCTACCGGACCGCATTTGAAACTCTGCAAACTTTGACAGGAAACTACTGACGGCATGAAAGCTCTTGTCTATCCGGCATTGGCGGTATGGCTGCTCGCGTCGCTTGCGTGCACCGGTAAAAAGAACGGCGATACCAGCGCCGACGAAGCTGCGCCTGCTACGCCTGTCCAGGTAGCCGCCGCCAGACGGGGCACGCTGCACTCGTTTATTTCTGCGGAGGCTGTTCTTTATCCGCTGAAGCAAGCCAACATCACTCCGAAAATCACGGCGCCCGTGGCGCGGTTCCTGGTGCAGCGCGGCGATCACGTGAAGCAAGGGCAATTGCTGGCAGTTTTAGAAGATCGCGATCTGGCGGCCGCGGCACAAGAAAGTAAGCAGCTCTATGAACAGGCGCAAGCCACGTATCAAACTACGGCGAGGGCCACCATGCCGGACGATTTGACGCGAGCGAAAACCGATGTAGCGAGTGCTCGCGAGGCAATGGACGCGGCAACCACTGTGTTCGAGAACCGTCAATCGCTCTATCGGCAGGGCGCCATTGCGCATAAGCTGGTCGACGACGCAAAGAGTTGCGGAGGTGCAGGCGCAGAGCCAATATAAGACCGCTCAACAGCATTTGCAGTCTCTCGAAAGTGTCGGCCGAACCGAACAGTTGAAGGGGGCGCAAGCGCAATCTGCCGCCGCGCAGGCACATTACGAGAGTGCGGCCGCCCAGTTGTCATACGCCGAAGTACGGAGCCCGATCAGCGGCGTTGTTGCGGACCGGCCTGTGAACTTGGGCGAAATGGCAAATGCAGGTTCGCCGATTGTTTCGGTAGTAGATGTGTCGCGCGTGACGGCTCGAGCATCGGTGCCGGTGGCCGAAGCGGCGTTGATCAGTGTGGGAAAGCCGGCCACGATCTCAAGCGGCGGCGTAACGCTCTCCGGGAAAGTTTCGGTGGTGAGTCCGGCGGTCGATCCGAATACCACGACAGTGCAGGTGTGGGTGGAAGCGGCGAATCCAGGCGAACACATGAAGCTTGGCTCGACAGTTCAGGTCTCGATTGATGCCGGCGAGATTCAGGACGCGATCAGTGTTCCTACCACCGCTTTGCTTGCCTCCGACGAAGGCGGCGAAAAGGTAATGATTGTGACGCCCGATAACATTGCTCACGATCAGCCCGTAAAAGTGGGCGTGACCTCCGGTGAAGAAGTGCAGATCCTGGGCGGTGTGAAGGCGGGCGATCAGGTTATTACGCAGGGCGGGCTGGGGTTGGACGACAAATCGAAGGTTCGCATCATACCGGCCGATACCACGAGCGAGCAATGAGCCAGAGATCCTCAACCGTTGCGCCGGTTGCCGAAGAGGCGGGCAATATCCACTGGACAGCGCGGTATCTCAAGGCGATCGTTTTTATAATCGTCGCGCTCGCAGTATTTGGCGGTTATCTCGCGACCACAATCCCGATTTCGGTGTTCCCTTCGACCAATTTCCCGCGCATCGTTGTCGGTGTGGACAACGGTGTCATGCCGATTGATCAGATGGAGGTCACGATCACCCGGCCGCTCGAAGAAGTGGTGAATTCGGTGCCGGGTCTGGAACGGGTACTTTCAATTACCAGCCGGGGCTCGGCGGAAATCGATCTGTTTTTTAGCTGGAACGTGGACATGTTTCAGACGCTCCAGTATGTGAATGCGGCGATTGCGCGCGTCCAGACGACGCTGCCCAATACTGCCGTGATTACGGCTAATCGTTTGACCTTTGCGGCGTTCCCGATCATGGGTTACAGCATGACCTCAGCTTCCATTCCGCAGACCACGCTGTGGCAGATGGCTACCTATACGATCAAGCCGCAGTTGAACCGGCTGCCTGGCGTTTCGAGTGTAGTCGTGCAAGGGGGGCAGGAACCGGAATTCCAAATTGAGCCTGATCCGGAAAAGCTGGTGGAATCGCAAGTCACGGTCCCCGGTATTCTCGATGCGATTGCCAAAACCAATCTGATCGATTCGCCGGGACTGGTAGAGCACAACCATCAACTGGTCTTAGGATTGGTCAGCGGGCAAGTGACCACTCCGCAGGAGATCGGGGAAATTGTTGCGAAGACGTCGCAATCCGGCAGCCTGGTGAAAATCCGCGATATCGCCACCGTGGGGCGTTCGGTGAAACCGGTTTACACGATCGTAACGGCCAACGATAAGCCGGCTGTGCTGTTGAATGTCAACCGGCAGCCGGACAGCAATACTGTTGCCGTTGCCGATGAAGTGCATCAGCGCCTGGAGGCCATTCGCAAGACTCTTCCGCCGGGAATCGCGATTCAGCCGTTTTATGACCAATCGCAAATTGTGGATGCTTCTATCAAGAGCGTGCGTGACGCGATCCTTATCGGCGTTATTCTTGCTTCGATCATTCTCGTATTATTCCTGCGCGATTGGGGAACTTCGCTGGTAGCCGGACTGGTGATTCCGGTTACGATTGCGATTACCTTTATCGTGCTGCGCGCCATCGGCCAGAGCTTCAATTTGATGACGCTCGGCGGGTTAGCGGCCGCCGTGGGTTTGGTGATTGACGATGCGATTGTAGTCGTCGAAAACATCGTTTTGCACTTGGACAAAGGGCAGACGCGGACGGAAGCGATCAAGAGCGCCATTCGCGAAATCCGCGTTCCGTTGCTTGGTTCGACCGTAACGCCGATTGTAGTGTTTCTACCGCTGGTCACGATCACGGGAGTTACCGGGACCTTCTTTCGCGCACTGGCGATTACGGTAGGCGTAGCGTTGCTCACTTCGCTTGGTCTGGCTCTGACGTGGACGCCTACGCTAAGCCAACTGCTGCTGCATTCCCGCCACCGGACCGAGCCGGATGAAGCTGCGGAAACTCGGAGCGGAGCCTTTGCGCGCGTGACGGGTGTTTATGTGAAAGCATTGCATCTGATCGTGCGACGGCCCATCTGGCTGGCGCTTGGGGCCGTGCTGGTTCTGGCGGGGTCGTTTTTCTGTTATCGAGCGCTTGGCACCGATTTACTGCCCGCAATGGACGAAGGCGCGTTTATCCTGGACTATCTGATGCCCGCCGGTGCGTCGCTCGCCGACACCGATCGCGTCTTGAAAGGAGTCGAGCAGATCCTGCGTTCGATTCCCGAAGTAGAGAGCACCTCCCGCAGGACCGGATTACAACTTGGGCTCGCTACTGTTACGGAAGCCAACACGGGGGATTTTTCCGTGCTGCTGAAATCAAATCGAAAGCGGGGAGTGGATGAGATTACGGCCGAGGTACGTCGAAAAAGTAAACAGCCGCTACCCCCAGTTAGACACCGATTTTCACCAGACACTCGAAGACATGATCGGGGATTTAACCAGTTCGCCCGATCCGATCGAAATCAAGCTCTTTTCCGAAAATCTCGATCTCCTCAAAACATGGGCGCCGAAGGTTGGAGATGCGATCAAAACGATTCCGAGCGTGAAAGACGTGAAGAACGGGATTGAGGACACCATTAGCGGCCCGGCGATTACGTTTTCGGTGGACCAGAGTGTGGCGGCGCGCGCCGGTTTTACTCCGCAGGAAATTGAACTGGATGCCAGCGCTATTTTTCAGGGCGAGCCCGCTACCACGCCCATCGTGGTGAACAACCGGCCCTACACATTACGCGTCACGTTTCCCCCTTCTACGCGATCTTCACTCGACGCGATCAAGAATACGCTGCTGGTGAGTTCAACCGGGAAGGTAGCAACTCTGGGCACGCTGGCTCGAATCGAGAACAATGCGGGTCAGCTCGAAATGCGCCGCGAGAATCTGCAGCGCGACGTAGCGGTTACCGGGCGGTTGGAGGGCATGAGCCTTGGGACCGGCATCGACCTGGTGAAAAAGAAAGTCGCCGCTCTGCACATTCCATCGGCCATCAAAGTTATTTACGGCGGGTTGTACAGCCAGCAGCAGCAATCGTTTCACGACTTGGTGTTTGTGCTGGCGGTTGCGATCGTGCTCCTTTTTATCGTGCTGCTGATCGAGTTCGGCGGGTTCGCTGCGCCGCTGGCGATTATCTCTTCGGCATTGCTTTCGGTTTCGGGCGTCTTCTTCGCCTTGTTCCTCACAGGAGTTACCTTCAACATTTCGTCGTTCATGGGCCTCATCATGGTGGTTGGCATCGTTTCGAAGAACGGCATTCTGTTGCTGGACGCCGATGAGAAATTCCGTTCGGAAGGGTCAAGCCCGCGAGACGCCATGATGGAAGCGGGGGAACGCCGCTTACGCCCGATTCTGATGACAGCCCTTGCCACCGTCACGGGTATGATTCCACTGGCGCTCGCGATCGGCGCGGGATCGCAAATGCTGCAGCCGCTGGCGATCGCGGTAATTGGTGGAATTGTGGCTTCTATGATTCTGTCGCTTCTGGTCACGCCGACGGTTTACTATTTTCTAACTCGGGCGTAGCGGCTCGTTTCCCTTCGGGATTTACCCAGAGCCAGACCAGAGCGCCGCACGCGCACACGGCTGCGGCGACCAGGAACGATGCGTTCCAACCCACGTGATGCGCAATGGCGGGGGTCAGAGAGGCGGTGAGTGCGCCGCCGAATTGGCCGCCCATGTTCATCACGCCCGAGACCGAGCCGGCCGATTGCCCCCCGATATCCGCGCTCACCGACCAGAATGAACTCTGCGAAAGATATAACGCACCCGCACCCCCGGCGAGAATGATGCTGGCGAGTTGCGCGCTGGCTGCCTGTGTTCCGAGCGCGATAAAGATAGCGGACAAGCCAATGCCAAAGCGCAGCAACCCCGCAGCGGCCCGTACGTTTCCCATACGCTTTCGTCAACCGGTCGCTGATCCATCCGCCGAGCGGTGAGCCAACGGCCATAGCGAGAAACGGCAGCATAGTGTAAATTGCACTTTGCTTTAGATTGAGGCCGCGGACTTCGCTCAGGTAGATGAAGAACCAGCTAAAGAAAATATAGGCGACATAGCCGTACGCGAAATAGCTGAAGGTCACAATCAGGATGTCGCGGTCCGTAAAGATGGAAGACCACGATAACTTGCGCGCTCCATCCTCAATGGAATGAGCCGGAATGCCAGCTTCAATGAGTCGCCGCTCTTGGGTTGTGACGGACGGATGCTGGGCTGGGTGATTCCGCGCGATCCAATACCATACAATCCCGGCGATCAATCCAAGCAAAGAACTGCACCAGAAGGATGCGCGCCAGCCATGGTGCGCGTTGATATAGGTGATGAGCGGCGGCGTGATCCCCGCGCCAAAACCCACCCCGCAAAAGATAAACCCGTTCGCTATGCCGCGCTCGGTTGATGGAATCCACGAAGCTACGATGCAGTTCGAGGCGGGATACACCACTGCTTCTCCAACGCCGAGCAGAAAGCGCAAGCCAATCAGAAAAGCCAGCGCGCTTACCACAGGAGGGAGGATAGTGATGAGCGAAGTAAAAACTGCCCACCAGATCACACCAAATAACAATATGAGGCGGGGGCCGACTTTGTCCGCCAGGCGCCCGGCGGGAGCTTGCGCGAAGGCGTAGCCCAGGACAAAGGCGCTGAACACCCATCCGAGTTGAATGTCGGTGAATCCGAATTCATTTCGAATGGCGGGCCCGGCGATGGAAATATTCACCCGATCGAGATAGGCGACAGCGCTTATCACGAAAATCCAGAAAATCAAGATCCAGCGAATGTTTCCGCGTAAGAATGGCATCAGGTTCTTCAGGGTGCAGCAATCAGCGATAATCTCACACCGCGCCGCGATTCCGCTTCGCGCCAGAATCACCTTGCGGCGCGAATAACTGCCCTTTCCTGGTATCCTGGTAATTCCCCGGCGGTTTAGCGCCGGATCCCCACGGAACGAATATTCCCTTGAAGATTGGATTTGTAAGTCTCGGCTGTCCTAAGAACCTGGTGGATAGCGAGGTCATGATGGGTCAGCTTACGGCCGATGGGCACGAATTGACGGCCCAGCCCGCGGAAGCCGATGTCATCGTGGTCAATACCTGCAGCTTTATCGATCCCGCCAAACAGGAATCGGTCGATACGATTCTCGAAATGGCCGAGTACAAGAAGACCGGCAAGGCGCAGCGGCTGGTGGTCGCAGGCTGCCTGGTCGAACGCTACCGGAACGATATTCAAAAGAATTTGCCGGAAGTCGATGCGGTGCTCGGCACCAACGAGCTGGCCAAAATCACCGCGCTCTGCGAAGGGCTTACCCCGAAAGAGCAAACGGCCGAGCCATACCTTTATCACGATCTAACTGCGCGTGTGTTTACCACCCCGCGCCATTCCGCCTATATCAAGATCGCCGAAGGCTGCGATCATCCATGCTCATTTTGCGTGATCCCCCAGTTCCGCGGCAAATTTCGCAGCCGCCGTCCGGAGAGCGTAATCAACGAAGCCAGGCGCATGTTCGCCAATGGCGTCCGCGAAATCAATCTGATCGGGCAGGATACGACCTGTTTTGGCGAAGACCTCGGTTTAAAAGACGGCCTGGCCGATTTGCTGGGGCGATTGGCCGCCATCCCAACCGAGTTGCCGAAGTGGATTCGCGTTCTGTACGTGTACCCGAACAAAGTCACACAAAAGCTGCTCGACACGATTGCGGCGCATGAAGCCCTCGTGAAATATATCGACATGCCGCTGCAGCACGCGAGCGCGGCCACACTCAAACGCATGAAGCGCGGCGCTCACGGCGATATTTTCCTGAAATTGCTGGAACGCATCCGCGCGACCATTCCGGATGTGGCAATCCGCACGAGCATGATCGTCGGCTTCCCCGGCGAAACGGATGCGGAATTTGCCGAGCTGTGCCAGTTTGTCGAGGCCGCACAGTTCGATCGTCTTGGAGTGTTCTCGTACAGCGATGAGGAGACGAGCGGCAGTTATCATCTGGCGAATAAGGTGAACGCGACAACGATTTACAATCGCAAGCGGAAACTGATGGCGCTGCAGCGGCGCATTTCCGCGCGGCGGAACAAAAAGCTGATCGGCCGCGAATTCCCGGTGCTGGTAGAAGGGCCTTCCAAAGAAACAGACCTGCTCTGGGAAGCGCGCCTTGCAACGCAAGCGCCCGAAATCGATGGCGTTTGCTACATCAACGATTTTGGCGAGAGCGAAAACGCGCCCCGCCCGGGCGAAGTTCGTTTGATGCGCATCACGGAAGCGCACGATTACGACCTCATCGGGTCGCTAATCGATGCTCCCGAACAAGCCATCGCCTATCCCATCTCAGCCAGTCCGTTTCCGATCCTGCAAATCCAACCGCAATCGGCTGCCAAAATGAACGCCATTCCGGTCCGGTAAAGGCGGCACTATGGCTGCCCGCGTGATTCACTGTCCCATCTGCAAAAAGGAAGTCGCTTCAGACAATCCGTACACGCCTTTTTGCAGCGACCGTTGCCGCCTGGTGGATCTAGCAAATTGGGCTGAAGACAAATACGTCATTCCCGGATCCCGGCCGAACAAACAAGCTGAAGAGGATGAAATCGAGGAAGAACCTGAGGGACCGGATTTTTGACGCGCCTGGCCGTCACTCTGGCAACATGGTTTGGATGCGGTTACTTTCCCTGGGGTCCGGGAACAGCCGGCTCCCTGGCGGCGGTGCTCATTGCGTGGGCCTTGCATGCTTACCTTGGAGCCGGGCGCGGGTGGCTCTTGCTGCTTGTAATCGTGCTGCTTGCCCCGGCAATCTGGGCCGCCACGCAAACCGCGCGCTTCGTCGGAAAAGAAGATCCAGGGCTGGTAGTAATAGACGAAGTGCTTGGCCAGTGGCTGACGCTCACCGGGGCTCTCGTTCTGAATTGGAAAACGCTCTTGGCGGCCTTTCTATTGTTCCGGCTATTCGATATATGGAAGCCGTGGCCGGTGCGAAACTTTGAAAAATTGCCGGAGGGAGTGGGGATCGTAACCGATGATTTGGCAGCCGGATTGTATGGGGCGCTTATCTTGTATATAGGCGGACTCGCAGGGCTCTATTAGTTATGCCGAATAAACAACAGGCAGTAGATTTAGCGAAAGCAGGGCCGCGCATTCTGCGCGTAGAACCCCTGGCGGCGATTCCAGGCGGCGAGCTGCACATTCGAGGCGAGCACTTCGCCTCCGATGGACGGCGCCCCGTTGTGCAAATCGGCGAACACAGTGCGCACCTGGTACTCGCCGGAGACCGCTACATCATTGCGCGCGTACCGGAAGGTGGCGGGGCGGGGGAACTGTCGGTCATCGACGGGAACCTTGCGAGCGAGAAAGTGAGCACGCATCTGGGCGTGCAGATCGCCGATAGCCTGCATCCGGTGGCTAATCCCGCGGTCGACGCCGAAGGCAATGTGTATAGCACGTTCAGCGGTTCGCGCGGCCAGAAGTCGCCGGTATCGCTCTACAAAGTCGATACCAACGCAAACTCGAAGCCATTCGTAACGGATCTGATGAACCCGACCGGGTTAGTCTTCGACGCCGAAGGTCTGCTTTACGTATCGAGCCGCTACGACGGAATTGTTTATCAAATCACGCCGACGGGCAACATGTCGGTTTATGTGGAAGGCATGGGCGTAGCCACCGGCCTCGCGTTCGATCCCGAGGGCAATCTGTACGTGGGCGACCGCAGCGGCACAATTTTTAAAATCAGCCGTTCGCGGCAGATCTACGTCTACGCAACGCTCGAACCTTCCATCGCGGCCTATCACCTCGCCTTCGGCCCCGAAGGATACCTCTATGTGACGGGCCCGACCACTTCGAGTTTTGATTCCGTTCACCGTGTCTCAAAGGCAGGTGAAGTCGAAATTTTCTTTCGGGGGTTGGGCCGGCCGCAAGGAACCGCCTTCGATAAACAGGGAAACCTGTACGTCTCGGCGTCGCTCGCGGGACGGCGCGGCATCATCCGGATCGATCAGAATCGCCATGCCGAACACTTTCTTTCGGGACCGGGGATCGTCGGACTGGCATTCACTCCGGATAAAGCAATGATCCTCGCGACGCACAATGCTCTGTTTCGCACAAAGGTCGGCATCGCTGGTTGGCCGCTGCATTAACGCATGGCAAAAAACGCGGAGATCATCGCAATCGGCAGTGAATTGCTCACCCCGCAGCGTATCGATACGAATTCGTTGATTGTTACCGAACACCTGAATCTGTTAGGCGTGGAAGTGGTTCGCAAGCAGGTGCTGGGCGACGAGCGGGTGCGTCTGACGGAAGCCATTCGAGAGGCGCTCTTACGCACCGATATCTTAATTCTTATCGGCGGTTTGGGACCCACCGAAGACGACGTGACGCGTGATGCTGCCGCCGCCGCTCTCGGCCGGAAACTCGTGCTTTCGCTCGAACAGGAATCGGTTTTGATCAAGCGTTTCCGCGAGATCAATCGTCCCATGGCGAAGAATAATCTGCGCCAGGCTTATCTGCTCGAAGACGCCGAAGCCATTCCCAATCCGCACGGTTCGGCGCCGGGCCAGTTCATTTCCACGGCGCGGGGAGCCATGGCTTTGCTTCCGGGACCGCCTCGCGAATTGAAACCGATGGTTGAGAACGAACTTGTTCCCAGACTGCGGCCCGTGCTGCCGCCCCAAGTGATTCGCGTGCGCAGCTTTCGCATCACGGGAATCGGCGAGTCGGATCTGGACACATTGATTGCTCCGGTATATACGAAATACACAAACCCGGTGACTACCGTGCTTTCCGCGCCGGGTGATCTGTTCGTCCACCTGCGCGCACGCGCTAATACCCGCGATGAGGCTGACCACCTGCTGCGGGAGGTCGGTAACCCGATCGCAGAGCTGCTTGGCGACAAGGCGTATTCGCAAGATCCGGATCAGACGCTCGACATGGTAGTCGGATGTTTGCTGCGAAAGAAGCACTCCACGGTCGCAACCGCCGAGAGCTGTACTGGCGGCATGCTTGCAACTCGCTTGACGGATCGCGACGGCAGTTCGCTATTCTTCCTCGGCGGGTACGTGACCTATAGCGATGCCGAGAAGCGCAATGTCCTCGGCGTTTCTGGCGAGCTTCTGAAGAAGTATTCCGCTGTGAGCGACAAAGCGGCGGCCGCCATGGCGGAAGGGGTCCGCCAGCGTACGGGGGCAACTTACGGACTAGCCACGACCGGATGGGCGGGGCCGGAAGGCGGTACCGATTTCGACCCCGTCGGCACGGTATATCTCGCCCTGTCCGGGCCTGAGGGTACAAAAGTAATTCGCACGCGATACGGTGGCGACCGCCTCCGGGTGCGTGCTTTAGCAACTCAAGCCGCGCTCGATCTGCTGCGCCGTACTTTACTCGCGCCAGAATCGCCATCTCTTCACAAATAATCCGTAAACCCCGTATCTCTCTAGACTTCCACCAATTTCTACTTCCGACTTTTGGAATTGTGTGACTTTGCTTTCTTTTGGAATCGGAACAACGCACCTAATCAAAATCTTTACGCCCCTTCTTCTTTTCAGAGGCTTACGGGACAATCTGAAATGGCCCGACAATTGCCTTACTTTGCTTCATTGAAATCCTCACGCATTGAGCAAAAGGAAAAGACACAAAGAATGAAATTTTGGAAGTATCAATTAGGGGTTTTGCTCTCGGTAATGCTCTTGTTTAGCGTTCCGGCTTTCTCCCAATTAACAAGCGGAAATCTTACGGGTACCGTTTACGATCAATCCGGTGCGACCGTCCCCGGCGCTACTGTAGCTGCCATGGACGTCGCAACCGGCATCTCGAAAACCACCCAAACTACCTCGGCGGGCTCGTACCGTTTCGAGAATCTGCCCATCGGTACGTATAATCTCGCAGTCACTGCCGGCGGATTCACCAGATCGGAAGTGAAGGGCGTCTCCGTTCAACTGAACCAGACGATCACGTCGAACGTTACGCTGGCTGTAGGCCAGGCGGCCACAACGGTCGAAGTCTCAGAATCCACCGCCGCCATCGACACCACAACGGCACAAATTCAAACAACTTATCAGGCCAAGCAACTCGCCGATCTGCCGTCGGCCAGCACCGGCTCGGGCGTTCTGAACCTCTCGTTGTTAAACCCGGGTGTCACCACTGCTGGTGGCTCGGGATACGGTATGGGCCCCTCGGTCGGCGGCCAGCGTCCTACCAATAACAGCTTCACGATTGAAGGCATCGACAACAACAGCCTCGCGGTCACCGGCGCAATTGTCACCGTTCCGAACGATGCCGTCGCCGAATTCAGCGTTCTCCAAAATCAGTTTTCTCCGGACTTCGGCCATTCCTCCGGCGGACAGTTCAATCAAGTGGTAAAGAGCGGTACCAATGAATTCCACGGAACGGCTTACGAATATTTCCAGAACCGTAATCTCAACGCTGCCGATAACTTGAACTTCGTCGAAGGCAATCCGCTTCATCCGCGTTTCGACAGCAATCGTTTCGGCGGGAATTTCGGCGGCCCGATCATCCGCAATAAGCTGTTCTTTTTTGGCGATTACGAGTACAGCCCCAATGGCGGCGTGAACTCCACCTTCTACAGCGCTCCGACTGCCGCTGGTTACGCGACCTTAAGCGCGCTGCCCGGCATCAACCAGACGAGCCTTTCGCAGTTCCAGAAATATCTCGGCGTGGGCGGTTCCGTGAATCCGTCGAACGTACTTGTGGCGCCCGGACCTGGCAGCAACGAGAGCCTGGGCACCGGCGTCTTTGCGCCGAAAAATCCAATCGGAACGCCGCTCAGCATCCCGGTGGGCCAAATCTCATCCGCCCTGCCCAGCTTCACCAACAACGAAATTGGCGTCGGATCTGTAGATTACAACATCTCGGATAAAGATTCTCTGCGCGGCCGGTTCATTCTTAACAGGACCGGATCTATCGACGCCACAGGCTTCCCGGCCGTGTTTTTCGGTACGCAGCCCACCAACGCGTATCTCGCTACGCTGTCCGAATATCACACCTTTACACCCACTCTGGTCAACGAGTTCCGCTTGGGATACAACCGTCTGAATCAAGGACTTTCCCGTCTTCGGAAACCAGTCGTATCCAGGGTTGGATGCGTTCCCGAATATCAACGTTTATGAACTGAACGCGGCGTACGGGCCTGATCCGAACGCTCCGCAGTACACCATTCAAAACCTGTATCAGTTGACCGACAACGTTACCTGGACCAAGGGCCAGCACAGCTTCAAATTCGGTTTCGATGGCTGGAGCGCCATTTCGCCCTCGAGCTTCACCCAGCGCTCGCGCGGCGACTACGAATGGACTTACCTTTCGGACTATCTCTTCGATAACAATCCCGATGGCATCGCCCAGCGCGGCCTCGGCAATGTCACCTACTATCAAAACCAGCAACTGTTGAGTTTCTATGGCAACGACAACTGGAAGGTGACTCCGAACCTCACCGTCAACCTGGGTCTCCGCTATGAATACCTGACGATTCCGCTTACTGAGAACACGCAGGATCTAAACGCCAGCGCCAATGTTCCTGGTTTGATCGAATTCAAATCGCCCACCGCCCAGACAACTAACTTCATGCCGCGCGTCGGCGTGGCGTATTCGCCCGGGACCAGCGGCAAGACCTCGATCCGAGCCGGATTCGGCCTGACCTACGATGTCCTCTACGACAACCTGGGAACGCTCAGCTTGCCTCCGCAACTGAGTTCCAGCGCCGTCGACTTAACCGGCCTGAACCAGACCGGCTTCCTGGCTGGAGGAGCCATCCCGTCAAATGCGTCAGTAGCGCCGCCGCAAGGCATGGACGCCCGCAATGCGACCTCGGGCTTCATCCCGAATCAGAAGCGCCCCGAAGCGATCAGTTGGAACTTCGGGATTCAGCATGAGTTCGCCGGCAAGTACGTCTTCGAAACCCGCTACGTCGGCACGCGCGGTTTGTTCCTTCCCATTCAGGTTCAGATGAACGTGCAGCCCGTCGTCAATTCCTCGAACGCTTTGCCGCTCTACTTCTCGACGCCATCGCAAGCGACATTGAACGGTCTGCCGAACACGCTGGCCGGTCTGCAATCCGCCTATGATGCCGGAGGCCGGATCCTTCCCGCCTATGCCAATGCGGGATTCATAAGCCCGATCACCGCTTTCACGCCGCAGGGCAACTCGACCTATCATGGCTGGTCGAATCAGTTGAGCCGCCGTTTTTCGAATGGCCTCCAGTTCCAGGGATCCTATACCTGGAGCCATAACATCGACGACTCGACCGATGCCCTCGACTCGACCGTCCTCGCGCCGCGTCGTCCGCAGGATTCTCAAAATCTTCGCGATGAGCGTGCTTCCTCGCTGCTCGATTATCGGAATCGCGTCATAATGCAGGTTCTCTACGACGTTCCCTATTTCAAAAACCGTAACTGGTGGATGAAAAATATCATCGGGAACTGGGAGATCTCGCCCATCTACACCTATCAGTCCGGCCAATTGGTGACTCCGCAAAGCGCTATTGATTCGAATCTCAATGGCGACAGCGCTCCGGATCGCGTCTTCGTCAACCCGTCCGGCGACCGCAATGTAGGCAGCACTGCTACGGCGCTGACCAATAGCGCGGGTGATACCGTGGCCTACCTCGCTGGCAATCCGAATGCGATGTTCGTCGCGGCTCCTAAGGGAACACTCCCCAACGGCGGCCGTAGTCTTATGGCCTTGAATCCGATCGACGACATCGATCTGACGCTGTTGAAACGCTTCACCTTAACCGAACGTTTCCGGCTCGAGTTCTCCGCGCGCGCTACCAACATCTTCAATCATCCGCAGTACACCGGCGGATATCTGAACGATGCGGGCGCATTCGGCGGCTCCGGCGCGATTGGAAGCGGAGCGGGCTACGCGGCGGGCTCCATCCAGGGTGACCTGGTGCGAACCGCCATTGAACCCGGCAACGCCGCCTTCGGGCAGTGGAGCCAGGTCTTCTCGAGCAATCCTCGCTCATTGCAACTCGCTCTCAAGTTGACCTTCTAAACAAGCGGGGAGCTTCGGCTCCCCTCAACAGCTTGCGGAGCCGCGACCAAAGGAAGCGGTTTCTGAACGCAATCTTGCGACTGAAAGTACCTGGCGTGCCGCTGATGACTCTGGGAAGCACCGCTAAACTAAGCGAAACCGAAGCCATCCAGGCGTTCCTTCAGCGCCGGGACGAATCCTCCTTCCGCGATCTGTTTCTAGCCGTCGCCCCGCGCCTCTTGCACTATTTCATTCATCGCCGCTGCTCGCATTCCGTCGCCGAAGATCTCACGCTGGAAACCATGTATCGCGCCTACAAGGAAGTCTCTTCCTTACGCGACGAAACCCGCTTCCTCGCGTGGCTCTTCACCATTGCGCGCAACGTCCTCTATCACGAGCTGCGCAAAGCCATCCGCGAACTGCGCACCGAAAGTATCCACGCAGCCGCTGGCGTTGCGGACCGTGCCGCTGATCAATCCGGCTTCGATCACTGGCTCTCTTATCTCGATCCCGAAGAACAGGAACTCCTCAAATTGCGCTACCTCGATGAACTGCGCTATGAAGAAATCGCCGCCGCGCTTGCCATACCATTAGGAACTGTGAAGTGGCGCATCCACAACTCCAAGCGAAAATTGGCGGAGCTGGTCGTAGCGCAATGAACTTCGATCTGGAGCGAGAGCTTGAAGCCGAGGCCCGGCGCGTGCGCTCCCACGCCGGCGAAGACCCCGCCCGCCTCGAACAGCTTGCCGAAAAACTCCTCGACCGCCTGCTGGCCGATCACGACCGCGCCCGCGCCACCCTCCTCGTCCTCGAACGCGTCCTGGAACCCATCTGTGGTACCCGCGCCGCCGCCTGCCTGCTGAAGGGCGCAACGCCCGAATCGGTCAGCGCGCGCGTCCACTCCATCTATGGAAGGCGCGTTGCCCAGATGGTCGATGTCGTACTCAAACAAGCATGCGCCTGATTCTCTACCTTGTGGCTGCCCTGGCCGCCGTCGCCGTAGCCGCCCAACTCCACTTCGAGCCCCACAACCCCTGGCTGCGCACCAACTCCGTCCTGTTCCGTGCCGAGGCCGCGATCGGCTATCTCGTCGGCATCCTCTACGCGCGCCGCATGGCCAACGAATATCCTGCCGGCTCCGGCATGCGCAAAGCCTGGCACTGGATGACCGCCGGCGTCATTTCGTTCTTCCTCTATCAGAGCCTCGACACCATCCTCGAACTGTTCCCCGCGCTCTCGACCGCCCCCGCCGAAGACGCCTGGCTGATCGGCGTCTCGGTCTCCCTCGCCCTGCTCCTGGCCGGCATGCTCGGCATGTGGTGGACCTTCCGCGCCGCCGGCCTTGCGCCCCAAATGACCAAGTCCGACTGGCTCATCGCCGCAGCCATCCTGGCCTTAACCGCTGCCCGCCTCGCCCACGGTCTCGATCCGCAACACGCCGCAGCCAGCCCTCTTTTCCGCAGCATCCGCGGCATCGGTCCGCTTCTGGTCGGAGCCGGAGCCCTCGTCGCCTTCCTCCTCTATCGCTCGACCGTCGAATTCGGCCAGGGCCAATTCAGCCGCGCCATCCGCGGCCTGATCCTCTTCTTCGTCATTCATCTTCTGCTCTATCAACTCGATTGGCAGCCCACCCTCTGGCAAAAGCCCATCGTCGACGCCCTTACCGACGCCATCTACTACACCCTTCCCTGGCTCTTAGCGGTAGCGCTCGCCGATTGCTGGCAAGTCCCGCTCACCGCCGGAGCTATCTCGGCCCGCTACCAGACCGGCCAAGGCCTCCGCATCCCCAAGCGGACCGGCTCCTCCGCCTGAACAGCCGGACTGATGGGTAACAAAGTGGACCGGGCACATGGGTGACCGGTCCGCAACGTGTCGGACTTCCAATCAATTGCGAACCGGCGTATGAGAAATTGCTTTGGGGTGCTACTCGAAAGCGCAGCAGTCAAAAAGGAGTTTGAGTTAGTTCCCAAAGCACTCAATTACGTGTACCGCGAAGGTGCTTTGCCAATCACGGACTTCAGTGGCCCCAATCGCATCGCCGCTCATCACGCCAGTCACACCCATCAATTCGCCGGAGTGAGTGTTTGATGACATATTCGCCGACAGAATTGCCGAGTGTCTGCCCGGCCTTACAATCTGTCCGAAAATGGATTCCGCCGAACACGCGGGCATTTACTATCTCTTCGAGCGCCTCGCTGAAGCTGCCGAAGCTCCGGATCTGTCCCGGAAGTGCGTCGTTGGTCACGGTGATCGTAGTCGTATCGCCGAAGTAATGGGAAAGCACCCGAGCGGCTGCGCCGCTGGCGCAAGAGTGAGCCGAAGGGTAGCCCGGGAATGGCGGAGTAACCAGAAGGGGAGTCCATGTTGGATCAGCCAAGGTATCGGGATTCCCATCTGTGTCTGCCAACCGAATCGCTGTGATCGGCCGCCACGATACATACGTGTATTTTGCATCCCAGCAGCCAATCATGGCGTCAGACATAGCTAAATTCACCCGAGCGAGCAGGTGTGCAGTTTGCAACAGGCTGAAATGATGTTTTTCTGCAAGGGTAGTGGCAACGGGATCCCAGAAGTCGGGCGGATTGCCCGCATTCCAGAAAAGCGCAGCATCGGTTTCATCAATTGTACGGTTACTGTTGGAGTTGCTTCCCATAACTTTGATTTCGTTGAAATCTGCTGTGTATTCGGCGCTATCTAAGGCGGGAGGCGCGGAAGGCCGAAACTGCGAAGGCGATTGAATGACCCATGGAGTGACGTGCGCGAGTTGCGGGGCGAGACCTGGCAGGAACGCTGGCGGCGTCGGACGCCATTCTCCGGGAGCGGTTCCGCCGGTAAATGGCGGCACGGTTTCGGCGAACCCATCGTTGCTGCGCCATGCCCAGATCGCATCGGCAACCGTTTGGCCCCACTCGATCCCTTTTTGAATCGATTCGGAGCGCTCGGCGCCCCAACCGCGAGAGATGCCCATCAGCGACGCCGACCGCTCTTGATCCAGCATCTCCGATTGAGCCGGATACAGGCGAATCAAAATAGCGTAGGCCGCTTGTACTGCGGCGGCACGCTTCGAGGCGTTGCGAGGACCTTTGGGCGAGACATGGATAGAGGTGTACCGCGGGTCAATGCCATTCACGGCATCGAAAACTGCAGCCTGCACAATGGCAGTGCTCCGTGTTGAAAGGGGTGCTGGCGTTGCTGGCGGCGTGAGCGTCGCTTCGAGCATGATGTGATTCCAGTCCGTTACTTCATCGGCTAGCCCGATTCCACAGCTAATGAGCAGGAGAACGGATAATCCGATCGTGTTGACGCACTTTTCGATTGTTGACATGTGTAATAGTCCTTTCTTATGGTTGTTTTGCTGAAATGGGTTGTAGTTGTGATGGTCTTGCTTGCTTAGGCGCGCCGTTCAGTTTCGGCGTGCTTGGAGGAAAGCCTCGGCATTCTGAAGTTCAAGCCTTTGCGCGTCAGCGTGTCCGCATAACTGAAGCAACTGCGAATAGCGTTCGCTTTGCCTTCTTTCGATCGAGACAAAGCTCGGCTGCACGCCCGCAACCATAAATCGCGTTGAATCGGTTCGGCGAACTGCGCAGCACTTCTTCAAACTCGGGAAGCGCGCGCGCCGGCTGGTCCAGCTCCATCAACAATTCGCCCAGAAGCTCACGCGCCGGCAACATTGGTCCCGGACTTACGGGATGTTTTTCCATTGTGTCTTCGAGATCAGCCGCGGCTCGCATGGAGCGCAGGGCTAATTCCTCATTTCCTTCTGCGTGCTTGAGCCACGCCAATGCGGTAAGCCGCTGAACTTCAATTTGCGCAGACCAGGCGTAATCCTCTTGGCGCTGTCGAATCGTCTGCTCAATCGCCGTAAGCTGTTCGATTCCGGCACGGGCCTGGGCCATGTCTCCGGCGCGTGCCGAGCCGAGCGCACGCGCAAAATGCGTGATGGCCTCTGCGTAAGGAAAGTGCATCCAGGGGAACCATGCCGGCCGTACCTGAAGGGCAGCGGCTGCCGACCAGCGCCTCCGCTCGAGCGCATAGCGCGCAGGAATGGCAGCAAAGGCATAAGCAGCCTGGAAGACCTCCTGATCGACCGTCGACGCGGATGCCGCTTCGTCAACAATGCGCTTCGCTTTCTCGTCTTGGCAGGTTTGGAGGTAGGCGTAGGCGAGATAGTCCATCGCATGGAGTTGATCCTGCGAGGTAGCGGCCGGAAGAGTTTTTGCCATTTGGCTCTTCGCAGCGGCAGCGGAGGCGAGATTCGATTGAATCGACTCGTCCCACAGACCCAGTCGCGTGAAGATATGCGAGGGCATGTGGAGCGCATGCGGCGATCCCGTAGCTATCTTTGCGTAGGTCCGTGCAGCGGGCAGCGCAAGAATCGCAAGCTGTGGCGAATCATAGCTGTGGATCAGGTAATGGGCGATGCCAGGATGGTCCGGCTGCTCCGGCAGGATGCGGTTCAAGATCGCTGCCGCTTGTTTTTGATTTGTATAAGTTTTGTCACCCGGAGGCGCAGTTGCAATCAAGGCAAGCGCGTAGAAAATAGCTGCTTCGTGGTCTTCCGGATAGCGCGCCGAAAGCCGCTGCATAGCGGTACGCCAGGAGAGCGCGCGCTGCCGATGGGGTGTCTTGTCTGAATCCTTATAAAACTCTCCGACGGCGGCGATGTAGTCGCGTTCACGCTGCGTTTTGGCTCGAACCGAGTTGGCTTTTTCGATCGCAGCGATCCCTTTCTGCAGATCGGACGGCGTGGGAGGAAACCACATGGGGTGATAGAGGCTCATAGCGATGCCCCAGTAAGCCATCGCGCAAGCCGGATCGAGACGGATTATGCTGGAAAATGTCTTTTCCGCTTCGTCGTACGAGAACGAGTGGAGAAGGGCGACACCTTGTTCGAAGGCCTTCTGCGCATCGGGAGTACAGGACACGGGAAAGCGTATATGCCCGACGTCGTGCTGATGACTCTCGCAATTGGCGGTGCCGGGCACAGCGACGGCAATTAGGGCGCATAGAAACAAACCGCGAATCTGGAAAAGATACTTGGACATCTTGTGCGTGAGAACAGCTTCGCGGATTTGGGTAAATAGCGCAAGGCAACGCAGGCGAAACGTAGGTGACATCGCATCTCGTAGACTGATCTGGAGTTCCGGTGAGTGGTGAAAGGTCGCTAGGGTGTAGAATCGTACCTCGAATAAATGTCGAGCGTGGCAGCCAGGCGTGAATCGGGCGCCTCCGACCGGATTTTCCGGTTTGGAGCATTCGAGTTCCATGTCCGGGCGCGCGAACTGCGGAAGCACGGTCTTCGGATTAAGCTCGCCGGGCAGCCGATCAGCGTGCTTGCCATGTTCCTGGAACGCCCCGGCGAGGTAGTCACCCGAGAAGACCTTCAAGCGCGGCTCTGGCCGGCGGGCACCTACGTGGATTTCGAGCATAGCGTCAACGCCGCCGTTAAGAGACTTCGGCAGGCTTTAGGCGACTCGGCCGATTCGCCGCGCTTTATTGAGACGCTCGCTCGTAATGGATACCGCTTCATCGCTCCGCTGAGTGAGCGCATCGATGATTTAACGGAACCTGCTGGCCAGAAGCAGGCTGAAGAGCTCCAGTCCGCTGCCTCGGTGAAAAAGGCGGCAAAGTGGTTGCGATTCCTTGCGTTTCCACGCATAATGGCCAGCGTTCTGCTGCCCATAGTAATTGCCGGCTTCATCATCGAGTTGCACGAAAGGCGGCCGACTCACACGGGTTCCGGTCCAATCCGGTCTTTAGCCGTTCTCCCTTTAGCCAATCTTTCCGGAGATCCCGACGAGGAGTATTTCGTGGAGGGGATGGCCGACTCCCTTCGACAGCACCTCGAGCTCATCAGAGCTCTGCGAGTCATCTCCCGGACCTCATCCACGCACTACCGGGGAACCAGTAAGCCGCTGCCGGAGATTGCGCGTCAGTTGAATGCCGACGCAGTTGTCGAGGGCTCGGTCTTGCGCTCCGGAAGGCGTGTGCGCATCAGCGTCGAACTTATCCAAACCGCTAGCGACACACAAATATGGGGCGGCAGTTATGATCGCGATCTGAAGGACATTTTTGTGCTGCAGGCTGAAGTGGCCCAGAAAATAGCTGACGAAATCCGGGCGACTTTGAAGCCCTCATGATCGCGCGCGGTTGGCGCGTCGAGACACTCCCGATCCGGATGCCTACTTGGCCTATTCCAAGGGAAGGTTTTTCTGGAACAGGAGGACCGAACTGGACCTGAAGAGAGCCATCGGCTACTTCCAGCAGGCGATTGAAAAGGACCCGAATTACGCGCTGGCCTATGACGGCCTTGCGGATTGCTGGTTGCCGCTGGGATGGTACGCATACATGGCCCCGTCAGAGACTTTTCCGTATGCGAAAGTCGCGGTGATGAAGGCGCTGGCCCTGGATGACTCTCTCGCAGAGACACATACGTCACTGGCCTTCGTAAGGCTCTACTACGATCGCGACTGGGCCAACGCTGAGCGTGAATTCCGGCGCGCTATCGAATTAAATCCAAACTACGCAAATGGGCACCACTGGTACGCCGAATTCCTGTCGCTGGTAGGCCGCCATGCAGAAGCTATCGCAGAATCGGAACGCGCCCGGGAGCTCGATCCGCTGTCGAACATCATCAATACGTGGGTGGGCTCGCGTTACTTCTTCGCGCGCCAGTACGACAAGGCGATCGAGCAGTACAGAAATGCCGTGGAAATGGATCCGGGCTTCGTTCCGGTGCATCTGGTGCTCGGACACGCGCTCGAGCAGAAGCACATGTACCAGGAGGCCATCGCGGAACTCGAAAAAGCAGTGAGTCTATCCGGCGGCAGCCCGGTTTATATGGCATCCTTAGCGCACGCCTACGGAGTTGCCGGTAGGCAAAGGCAAGCGAAGAAGCTATTCGAGGACCTCAGGAGCTTGTCCAAACAGAGATATGTGTCCTCTTATGACCTGGCACTCGCATCACTGGGGATCGACGAAACAGATCAGGCATTCACGTTGCTTGCGCGAGCGGTCGAGGAGCGCTCGCCGCGGGCTGCCTTCCTGGGAGTAGACCCCCGCTTTGACGGTCTCCGCGGTGATGCTCGATTCAAGGAGCTGATGATTCGAATCGGGCGGCCATCTTAGCTGTCGGAAATCGGCAGAAATCTGATCGCGAGTCGGCTAGGGCCACGAATCCTGGACCAATGACGGGGCCATCCGGAGTGCGCCGGGATAGACCGGCATGTTGTAGGGGATGAGAGAGCCCTACAAGAAAGGAGCCGGCGCTCCATCGTCGCTCTGATCCTGAGCCTCTATCGCAGGTGGCGGTCTACCGTCGGATTCGGCCAGGGCCAGTTCAGCCGCGCCATCCGCGGCACCTGATGCCTCTTCTTCCTCATCCAGACGCTATCTACTACACCCTGCCCTGCGCTACTAGCGAGTAGCCCTCGCTAACTGTCTGGAGCATCCCGCTCACCGCCGGAGCCATCTACGGCCCGCTACCAGGCCGGCCAAGGCCTCCGCATCCCCAAACTCCACTAAACGCAAACGCCGATTCTGAGCCGCGACCAGAGGGAGCGATTACCAGAGAACACCGAGACCTGCCGTTCAAAAATAAATCTACCCCTCTTCAAACAAAAGGAGTACTCGCCTTACTCTTAACCAGTAAGATGCAAGCTGGAAGAGCACTCACCCTCCTATTCGCAGCCGTCCTGCTGTTCTCCCTGGTCTTCGCCCAGCAAGGTTCTCGCGGATCCCTTACCGGAACCGTAACCGACCCCTCCGGTGCCGCCATCCCGGGTGTCGAAATCACCGCCAAGAACATCGCGACCAACGTCGAATCGAAAGCCACCACCACCAGCACAGGCGTCTACCGCATCAGCGGCATCCAACCCGGCACTTACACCATCAGCACCCTCAAATCTGGCTTCGATAGCGCCCAGATTCCACCCTTCGAAGTCCACGTCGCGGAACTCGTCAACGTTAACATCCCCCTCCAGGTCGGCAAAAGCTCGCAATCCGTCACCGTCAACGCCGAAGCCCCGCTCATCGACGCCAGCACCTCCCAGCTCAACCACTACGTCACCCCCAAAGAGCTCGAAGACTGGCCGGTCCCCGTTACCGGCGATGGCGAGCGCCAGCTCCAGGATTTCGTCTTCAAAAGCCTGCCCGGCACCACTGGCGAAACCTTTATCGGCTCGATTAACGGCGGCCAGAACTTCGCCAACGAAGTCGTCATCGACGGCATCTCCCTCGGTACCTTCGATACCGCCGAGCTCGGTCCCAGCATGGACGCCGTCGGCGAATTCAATCTCCAAACCGGAGCCATGGGCGCGCAATACGGCGGCGGTGGCACCGCCGTCACCAACTTCAGCATCAAGTCCGGCACCAACAAACTCCAGGGCACGGTCTACACCTATCTTCAGAACGAAGCCCTCGACGCCAACAGCTTCGATAACAACGCCTATGGCACCGCGCGCCCCAAGCAGCGCCTCCAAACTTACGGCGGCGCCATCGGCGGTCCGGTCTTCATCCCCAAGGTCTACGACGGCCGCAACAAAACGTTCTTCTTCGTCTCCGACGAGCAGACCCACAAACGCAACTTCATCTATTCCGGCTTCACCACCCTCCCCACGGCCGACATGATGAAAGGTGATTTCTCGAAATGGCTCAATCCTGCTTACACCCAGGACTCTCGCTCCGGCCAGCCCGCCATGACCCCCGACGGCACTCCCGTAATCGACGACCTCGGCCGCCCCGTCATCTTCGGCCAAATCTATAACCCGAACACGGCGCGCACCGTGACCCTGGGACAAATCGATCCTGCCACCGGCCTCACCGCCATCAAAACCGGTCTCGTGCGCGATCCGTTTGCCGGCAATATCATCCCCACCACTCAGTTCGATCCCGTCGCGCTGAATTACCTGAAGCTCCCCTACACCGGGGCCAAATATATTAACGGCGCCGTCGTCAACAACGTCGCAAAGTACGCCAACAACCAGCCCGTGTTCGATCAGAACCTCTTCACCATGAAGATCGATGAGGTCTTCAACTCGAACCACCGCATGTCGGCCTATTACACCCAGGTCGGCCGCGACCGCAGCAACAGCGGCAGTCCCACCTGGTCCGCTCCCGGCTCGAATCCCCTCGATACCTGGGACAACCAGCACAATCCCGGAGCCATCGCGCGCATCAGCGAAGACTGGACCATCTCCGCCCACATGCTGAATCACGTCGGCTACGGCTATAACCGCTTCACCAACGAATACACCACGCCCTTTTCCTCCCAGGACTGGGCCAAAACGCTCGGCATTCAAAACACCGCAACTTCCGCTTTTCCCACCATCTCCTTCTCGGGCGCGGGCAGTTTAGGCGGCGGCGTCGATCCCATCGGCAACGGCTCGAACGGCGCCGGCAATATCACGCAAAGCAACATCTTCCAGGAACAGTTCACCCTCGTCCACGGAGCCCACACCCTGCAGATGGGCACCGAATTCCGCTTCTATAACGAGAACGACGTCAACGTGTCTGGCGTCGGCAGCTTCGCCTTCAGCAATATCCAGACCGACGACGGTTTCGCTTCCCAGAGTTACGCCGGCAACTCCTACGCGAGTTTTCTCTTAGGACAGGGCAACACCACGGGCCGCAGCATCGCGCTCACGAACGCCGGATTCCGCCGCCATATGGCCGGCACTTTTCTTCAAGACGACTGGAAAGTCAACCCGCATCTCACCCTCAATCTCGGCCTTCGCTGGGAAGTCATGGGCGGCATCTACGAAGTCGCCAATCGCATGACCCGCTTCAATCCCGGGAAGCCAAATCCCGGTGCCGACGGCCTCCTCGGCGCCCTCGATTTCGCCAGCCAGGACGGCATCCAAAGCTGGGAAAACACCGACTGGAAGCTCTTCTCCCCACGCCTCGGGTTCGCCTGGTCTCCCAATCAGAAATTCGTACTGCGCGGCGGCTACGGCATCAACACCCAAGCCCCTGAAGCCGGCCCGAACCTGCAATTTCAAGGCGATCCCTCCATCCTCGGCTATAACGGTCAGATCCAGATCAACCACGCCACCAACCCCACCCAATACCCCGATCTGCCGACCTACATCCTGAGCCACCCCTACCCGTCCTTCACCGGCACGCTGCCCGATTACGACCCCTCGCAGTACAACAACCAATCGCCTCCCGGCTACATCGGCCCCAATGGCGCCCGCGTCTCCTATACCCAGAACTACACGCTCGGCTTCCAATACCAGCTCAGTCCGACGACCATCGCCGATATCAACTGGGTCGGAAACTACACAACCCGGCTCAACACCGGCGGCAGCAACGGCGGCGATCTCGGCAAGATGAACTACTTGCCTTATAGCGATATCGCCAAGTACGGCGACGCTCTGCTCGATCCGCTTTCGTCCCACCCCGAAATCCCTGTCCCCTACGCCGGCTTTGACACCAGCCAGCTTGTCCAGCAAGCCCTCGTGCCCTTCCCGCAATATCCCGGCGGCAGCATCGTCGAATACGATAACCACACCGGCTGGTCCCACTACGAATCGCTCCAGGTCCAGGTCACCCGCCGCGTGTCGAACGGTTTCAGCATCCTCGCTGCTTACACCTGGTCCAAAAACCTGACCGACACCAACGGCGGTACGCAGGATCTCCAGAACCGCCAGCTCGAATACGCGCTCGCCAACGGCCTCCACTACCCGCACGTGGCGAAGTTCACCATGATTTACAACCTGCCCATCGGCCCCTCCAGCCTGATCCACGTCACCGGCTGGAAAAACACGCTCTTCGGCGGCTGGCTGTTAAGCGGCAACACCATCTATCAATCGGGCGACGTTCTCGCCATCTCCGATAGCTCCGCCGTCAATGGCATCTTCACCACCACCCGTCCCGATTACGTTGTCGGCCAGCAAGTCCGCCTGGGCGCTCCGGGCGGCTTCAACATCGCGAATCCGAACGGTCCCAGCGGCTCCCAATACCTCAATCCCAACGCCTTCGTCCGCGTCCCCACCACCTGCAGCCTGGTCGCCCCCGGCCAACCCTGCAACGGTATCGCCCTGCGCGCCGGTTCCGCCCCCAGCACTCTCCCCAACGTGCGCGGCCCCTGGCTCGCTAATGAAAGCGTCAGTCTGCAGAAAAACTTCCGCTTCGGCGAAAAACGCGACGTCCAGTTCCGCGCCGAAATGTTCAACCTCTTCAACCGCGCCGGCAAAGCCGACCCCGTCACCGACATCAACAACCCCAACTTCGGCCAAATCTTAGGCCCCGGCAGCGATTCCCAAAACGTCGACTCGGACTCATACTTCTATCAGCCGCGAGTCATCCAACTCTCGCTCCGCATCCATTTCTAATTCCTCCTCCTTCCCACCGTGGCCTGCCATCCCCACCCGTCCCATTTTCAGAATTCCCCTATCCCAAATCTCCCGAAAACGGGACGCCCTTCGATAGCCACTATTGATTCCAAATCTCTTACCACTTGGTGACGAAATTGCACTCACAAGCGGCCAGATAATGCCACCACGCCGACGTGCTGACATGTGAATCCGCTAAATCAAATTTCGAGGTGCTAGCCGTTATGTCTCAGGCCGTTCGATGCGCAGCGTTGTTTGTGCTCTCCGTCTCCCTCCTTGCCGCCCAATCCATCACCACGGGCGACATCAGCGGTACCGTTACAGATTCCACCGGAGCCGTCATCCCGAACGCCTCCATCACACTGAAAAATCTGGACAACGGCGCCCAGCAAACAGGTACCACCAACCAGTCCGGCGGTTATCACTTCGCACTCTTGAAGCCGGGCAACTATACGATCTCCGCCACCGCTACGGGCCTCCAATCCGAAATCCAGAAACTGGTGGTCCAGGTCGGACAAGCCTTCAAAATAGATCTGGTCGCCAAAGTTCAGGCCATGCAGCAGATTGTCGAGGTCAATACCACCGCCGCCCTGATCAACTCCGACAACGCTGATCTGAGCACCAGCTTTTCCACCAAGCAGATGCTCCAGCTTCCGGCGCCCGGCGGCGATATCACTACTGTTGCCTTTACCGTCCCGGGAGTAGCCGTCAGCCTGGGTATGGGCTACGGGAATTTCAGCTCCCACGGCCTGCCTGGCACTTCGAATCTCTTCACCATCAACGGCAACGACTACAACGACCCCTATCTGAACCTCAACAATTCCGGCGCCAGTAATCTGCTCCTTGGGCAGGACGAAATCTCGGAAGCGTCCGTCGTCAACAACGCCTACAGCGTCCAATATGGCCGTCAGGCCGGAGCGCAGGTGAACTACGTCACGAAAAGCGGTACAAATCAGTGGCATGCCGACCTGCTCTTTAATTTCAATAACCACCTGATGAACGCCAACGATTTCTTCAACAACGCGCAAGGCACACCCCGGCCCTACGCCGTCTCCCGCCAGTGGGGAGCCGATATCGGCGGCCCGATTCTCAAAAACAAGCTGTTCTTCTATTCCGACAGCGAAGGCCTCTACTACTCCCTTCCGAGCAGCGGCATCGTCTCTATTCCCACGCCGCAATTCCAGGCCTATACGATGAGCCAGATTTCGCCCGCCCAAGCCCCGCTCTATACCAAAATGTTCAGCATTTGGAATAGCGCTCCCGGGGCAGCCAACGCCAGGCCAGTTCAAAACGGAACGGCAACTGGCTTACAGGATTCCAGCAACCGTCTAGGCTGCGGAAGTTTTGCGGCCACCAATACCCCATCTCCCGACGGCAGCGGAATTTTTGGCACTGATGTCAGTTGTGCCGCAGCCTACCGCACCAATGGCCTGAACACCAACAAAGAATGGCTCGAAACGCACCGAGTCGATTGGAAGATCAACGACAAGCAAAGCATCTTCTTCCGCTTTAAGGGCGATCATGGTTTCCAGCCCACCTTCACCGATCTGGTCGACCCCGCTCTCAATGCGCAAAGCGTCCAGCCCCAGTACGAAGGTCAGATCAATCACACCTACGTGATTTCGCCAACCGTCGTCAATAACTTCATCCTTTCCTTCCTGTGGTACAGTGCGATATTTTCGCCTGCGAATACGGCCGCTGCCCAGAGTATTCTCCCGGTCGGCATTCAGGTCAGTGACGGCGGTCCCAGTGGTGCTGCCTTTGGGAACAGCGGCACCGGCGCATTCTACGTGTTGGGCGGGTTTGCCGAGAACGGCTTTCTTTATCCGCAGGGCCGCCATTCAGGTCAAGGGCAGCTCGTAGACGACATTTCTTTCGTCAAAGGCAATCACACGTTGAAGTTCGGCGGAAACCTTCGCAAGAACCGCGTCACTGATTACAGTTACGAATCAGGCCAAGTGGGTCTTTATACGTTCAACTCGCTTACCGACTTCGCCACCGGCATCACGGATTCCGCCACTGGCAGCAGCTACTCCCAGAAATTCAGCCCGCTGCTCGACGCGCACATTCGCTTTTACAACTTAGGTCTGTACGCGCAAGACGAGTGGGCGGTCAAATCGAATCTCAAAATTACCTATGGCGTCCGCTTCGATCGCACCGGAAATCCCTCCTGCCTCGACAAATGCTTCTCGAACTTAACCGACCAGTTTTCGCTCGGCAATTTCCAGAAGGGAATCGACATCCCGTATAACTCTTCAATCAATACCGGCCTTACCCACGCCTACTACAGCACGGATTCCGTCGTCGCCGACCCGCGCCTCGGCGTAGTTTGGAGCCCTCGCAGCGGCAACAGCACTGTGATTCGTGGCGGCGTTGGCTTGTTTTCTGACTTGGCCCCTGGAACCCTCGTCTCCAGCGTCTTCAATAATCCACCCTTCCCGTACACCGCGACAATTTATGATGCTCCCGTAAACACTGCTGCCGCCGATCCAACCAGCGCGGCCGCCATCGCCCAAAATCAATACAATGCTTTCAAAACTGGCTTCGCCGCCGGCAACACCTTCAATCAGCTGAATACCACCTTGGGCGGGACCTTCAGCCCGTTTAACTATTTCTCAATTCCCCACCACTTCGCCACCCCGCGCTACGCCGAATGGAGCTTTGAGATCCAGCAGCCTATCGGCACGAAGAACGCTTTTATCGCCACCTATAGCGGCAATCACGGCTACAATCTCCTCGTCCAGAATGGATTTGTAAACGGGTTTGCTCAATCTTCCTATGGGCCCTTCACCGGCTTGCCCACCTCCGCTCCCGATCCGCGCTTCAATCAGATAACCGAACTGACCAATCAAGGCTATTCGAATTACGACGGCCTCACTGCCCAGTTCCGCCGATCGTTTTCCTACGGCTTCCAGGGAGAAATTTCTTACACCTGGAGCCACGCCCTCGACACCATCTCCAACGGAGGCGTGCTGCCCTTTTCCTTCTGCTCCGGATGCGGATTCACTGAATTGAGCAGCCCCAACGTAAGAAATAACTACGGCAGTTCCGACTACGATATCCGCCACAATATGCTCGCCGACTTTATCTGGGACACGCCCTGGAAACCCGGCAACCGCTGGATCCGCAATGTTCTCGGCAACTGGACCGTTTCTGGCAAGTTCTTTGTCCGCAGCGGCACGCCGTTCAGCGTCTATGACAGCTTGCTCGCAGGAGCTATTTCGCCGAATATCGCCGGCGGAACAAATATGCTGGCTAGCTCAGCCGGTCCGGTGAATACCAATTGCGGCGTCAGCGCGGTCAATACGCCCTGCTTTACCGGGGCCAACTTCGTCACGGCTGAAACCGAATCCGCCTTCGGCAACCTTGGCCGCAATGCCTTCCGCGGGCCCGGCTACTTCGATATCGATAGCTCGCTTTTCAAGAACTTCAACATCACCGAGCGCCTCCGCTTCCAGTTCGGGGCCAGCGCCTACAACTTAATGAATCATCCGCACTTCCAAAATCCCAACGCGGACGTATCGGCCAGCCCTGGACTAATCACCGCCACCGCCATCCCCCCGACCAGCGCCTACGGCTCCTTCCAGGGCTCCGCCGTCTCCGGCCGCGTCCTCGTCGTCACCGGCCGCTTCCAGTTCTAATCGCAAGGTGGGTAAAGGGGGCCAGCCGGGCCCCCTATTTTTGCCCAGTCCGACCCCGTCGGGACACTCCGGGCTTCTTCGGATACCCCTGCGCAGGTCCGGCTCGCAGGAGTGTCCCCCCTCCGAAACAGCTCTCCGACTCAGATCTGCCAAGTCCGACCCGCCCGCGGGGACACTCCGGGCTTCTTCGGATATCCCTGCCCGGTCCGGACTCGCAGGAGTGTCCCCTATCCGAAACAGCTCTCCGACTCAGATCTGCCAAGTCCGGCTCGCAGGAGTGTCCCCCGTCCGAAACACCCTCTCCTAGATCCCGTCCCATTTTCGGAATCCTCCCGTCCCAGCTCTCCCGAAATCGGAACAAATCCAGCCACCCTTCCTGAAAACAAAGTAATTACAATCTGGTAACACGATTGCAGTATTGGCGTCCAACCGCCGAGCACCCACGCCGCTGTGCTGGTATGAACCTGCTCTCGAGAGGAATTACTGAAAACATGTCGTCACTCTTTCGTAAAATCGCTCCCCTCCTCCTTGCCGTCTCCGCCATTTACGCTCAGACGATTACCTCCGGCGACGTCGCCGGAACCGTTAAAGATCAAACCGGCGCCATCGTGCCCGGCGCTACCGTGACTCTGAAGAGCCTGGATACTGGCGCCACTCGCACGCAGGCCGCGAACAACTCCGGGGAATACCGTTTTAGTACGCTGCAGACGGGTAGTTACCAGATTTCCGCCACCAGTCCCGGTCTGCTCTCGGACACTGCCAAAATCAGTGTCGCCATAGGGCAGATTGCTTCAATCGATCTCACGCTCAAACCGCAAGCCTCCACCCAGATCGTTGAAGTCGTCGAGTCTACTCCCCTGGTCCAGAGCGATAACGCGAACCTCGCCACCACCTTCAATAGCCAGCAGCTCGAAAATTTGCCCGCTCCCGGCAACGACATGACCGCCTACGCCTTCACCGCGCCGGGCGTCACCATCAGCACCGGAGGCGGCTACGGCGCCTTCTCTGCGTTCGGTCTGCCGGCCGTTTCGAACCTGTTCACTATCAACGGCAACGACAACATGGATCCGTATCTGAACCTGAATAACTCCGGCGCGAGCAACCTCACCCTGGGTTCGAACGAAATCTCCGAAGCCGCTGTCGTGATTAATGGCTACACCGGTCAATACGGCCGCCAGGCTGGCGCTAACGTCAATTACGTCACCAAATCGGGAACCAACGAGTGGCACGGGAACGCCGCCTGGTATTACAACGGTCGCGTAATGAACGCGAACGATTGGTTCAATAACGCCACCGCCACCGCCCGGCCCTTTTCCATTTCCAACGAGTGGGCGGATTCGATCGGCGGCCCGATTGTCAAAAACAAACTCTTCTTCTTTGTCGATAATGAGGGGCTCCGGTACGTGCTGGCCGGCGGCGGCCCCGTATACGTTCCCACTACTGACTTCTCCAATTACGTATTAGGAAATCTCGCCGCGAATAACTCGGCCGCGCTGCCGTTTTACCAGACCGCGCTCGGCCTCTACAGCCATTCCTCAGGAGCCGGCCGCGAAACCCCCGTCACCCCGGATATCGATCCCGTGCTCGGATGCGGCGACTTCGCTGGCACCGCCGGTTTTGGTGTCACACGCCCCTGCGCCGCTACTTTCCGCAGCACCGTCAATAATCTCAATACCGAATGGCTGATGGCCGCGCGCGTCGACTATAACCTCAGCACGCGCGATCGTGTCTACTTCCGCTACAACACCGACCACGGCGTGCAGGCGACCGGCACCGACCCGATCAATTCCGCCTTCAACGCCAATAGCGTGCAGCCTTCCTACGGCGGGCAGTTCGGCTGGACTCGCATCGTGAGTTCCACCATGGTAAATCAATTGCTGCTTTCCGCTTCTTACTACACCGCTATCTTCGGACCCCCCGATCTCAGCGCCGCCCTCAAAACCTTCCCCACTACCTGGACTTTCGCCGACGGTCTCTATAACAATCTAGGCGGCTCCGATAACGCTTATCCGCAAGGCCGCAAGGTGCGCCAGTGGCAATTGGTTGACGATTACTCCATAACACACGGCAACCACACGATCAAATTCGGAGCCAACGTCCGCAAGAATTTCATCAGCACCTACGCTTACGGCTCGAACACCAGCGGCCTGGTTACCTTCAATTCCATGACGGATTTCGCCAATGGCCTGTTTTCGTCTGCCACCGATACCGGCTCCAATTACGCCCAAACCTTTACCAACATCGGCGCCGAAAGCGTGAAGATGTACAGCCTGGGCCTCTACCTGCAGGATGAATGGAAAGTGCGTCCCAACCTGACCCTTACCGGGGCCGTGCGCTTTGATCGCAACAGTAATATCACCTGCGCTGCCGGATGCTTCAACGAGTTAGCGGCCCAGCCCTTTGGCCAACTCGTCCACGACGCGAGCATACCTTATAACGCTGTCGTCCGCACTGGTCTGCAACAAGCGTTCCCGAATGTTGAGCCGGTCGTCGTCGCCCCGCGCGTCGGTTTCGCATATAGCCCGACTGCCTCAACCGTGATCCGCGGCGGCTTCGGTATCTTCTCCGATCTGTACCAGGGGTTGATCGCCGACCGCCTGATTACCAATGCGCCAGCAGTTGCTTCTTTTACCACTCTTGATGGCACGGTTGCGCTCAATAGTCCGAACAGCGTATTCAGCTCGGTCGCCAACTCAAACGCCGCCTTTCAGAATGGGTTCGCGGGCGGAGCTACCGTCGCCCAGCTCCAGGCAACCGTTCCCGGCTTTACCAAACCAAATTTCAATACCGTTGCCAACAAAATCTATAACCCGAAGTATTACGAATGGAACTTTGAAATCCAGCAGAGCTTAGGGCGCAATTACGTCTTCTCCTTGAACTACGTCGGCAACAAAGGCTACCAGGAAACCAATCAGACGCTGTTCGCTAATCAATATTCGGCCACCGGCTTCCAGGGGCTCCCCACCAGCGCGCCCGATCCGCGCTTCGGCGAAATCCGCGAGCTCAATAGCAACGGCTTCTCCAATTACAACGGACTCGTTTCGGCTCTGCGATGGCGCATGAGTTCCAGTTTCACGGGCAGCTTCTCTTATACCTGGAGCCACGCCCTCGATACCTGTTCTAATGGCTGCCTGGAGCCTTTCAACGCTCTTACCGCTGTCGGCCTGCGGTATCAGGTCAGCCCGCTCGGTCTGCGAGCCCCCGGCGTCAATTATGGAAGCGCCGATTACGACATCCGGCACTCCCTCAACGCCAACTACGTCTATAACCTCCCCGGTTCGCATTTCCAGAATCCCGTAGCCAGAGGGGCCCTGGGCGGCTGGACCGTTGCAGGGACGTTCTTTTTCCATTCTGGCTACCCTTTCAGCGTTGTTAACAGTGGCGTTCGCGGCAAGGCAGGCGTCAAGAACGCTTCGGGTATTGCCACCCAGCAGTTCCTGGCCGATTACGTCGGCGGACTCTCGAGCACCAGCTGCACGACTCCGAATGTCTCCTGTTTCCCGACCAGCGCCTTTGCCGATGCCACCAGCCAGTTCGATTACGGCAACTTGGCCCGCAACTCGTTCCGGGGGCCCGGCTATTTCGATACCGACATGAACGTGCACAAAGTGTTCTCCGTCCACGAGCGTTATAAGTTGCTTGTCGGTGCCTACTTTTTCAACATCCTGAATCACCCGAATTTCGACTTGCCGGTAAATAACATCGCGCTCGGCAACTTCGGCACGATTACTTCGACCGTCTCCGCCCCTACCAGCGCCTACGGCTCTTTCGAGGGATCCGCTGTCTCCGGCCGCGTCATCCAAACCCAGGTCAAATTCACCTTCTAAGCTGATTCCGAGCCGAAGCGTAACCGACCAGGTTTTTCATTCACCGAACCAATCCAAGGCCCGCTACCATCTAACTAGCGGGCCTTTTTCCATGCTCACCACCCCCACCCTGACCGAAGAGATCCTCGACCTGAAAACTCAGCGAAAAGCCACCATCCTGGCCCACCACTACCAGGACGCCGAAATTCAGGAAGCTCGCCGACCACATCGGCGACAGCCTCGAGCTCGCCCGCGTCGCCCAGAAATTCGCCGGCGATATCATCGTCTTCTGCGGCGTGAAGTTCATGGCCGAAACCGCCAAAGTCCTCAATCCCGAGCGCACCGTCGTTCTGCCCGACATCCACGCCGGCTGCAGCCTGGTCGATAGCTGCCCCGCCGAAGGCGTCCGCGCCTTCCGCCGCCGGAATCCCGATCACGTCGTCGTCAGCTATATCAACACTTCCGTCGAGGTCAAAGCCGAGAGCGACATTCTCTGCACTTCCCGCAACGCCGTCGCAATCGTGAACTCCATTCCCGCCGAAAAGCCCATCCTGTTCCTGCCCGATATCAACCTCGGCAACTACGTCAAGCAGCAAACCGGCCGCGCGAACATGCAAATCTGGCAGGGCGCTTGCATCGTCCACGCGACCTTTCCCGGCCCGCCGCCTCGCCGCCGCCCGCGCCGAGCATCCCGAACGCTCTCGTCGCCTCCCATCCCGAGTGCCCGAGCGACGTCCTCCGCATGTCCGACTTCATCGGCTCCACCTCCGCTATCATCGACTGGTGCACCGCGCAATCCGCCGACGAATTCATCGTCATGACCGAGAGCGGCGTCCGCTATTCGCTTGAGAAACTCAGCCCCGGCAAGAAGTTCTACTTCGTCGCCAACGAGAACTGCAATTGCAGCGAGTGCCCCTACATGAAAATGAACACGCTTGAAAAACTGCGCGATTGCCTGGCAGATCTTCACCGCGCATCGAACTTGCCCCCGAGTTAATGGAACGCGCCCGCCTGCCCATCGAGCGCATGCTGGCCGTGAGAGTAACGACTGCTGCCAGCCGCGTCTGTCGACACCTTCGGCCGCATCCACTCCGATCTCCGCATCAGCGTCACCGACCGCTGTAATATCCGCTGCTTCTACTGCATGCCCGAAGAGGCCGCGGATTCGCGCCCGTCTCGGCGCTCCTCACCTTTGACCAGATCGCGCGTTTTGTCCGCGTCGCCGCCCCTCTCGGCTTTCGCAAATTGCGCCTGACTGGCGGCGAACCGCTCCTGCGGCCCCGACCTGCCCGAACTGATCGAACGGCTCAGCGCATTACCGGCATTGAAGACCTGGCCCTGACCACCAACGCCGTCCTGCTCGAGAAGCACGCCGCAATCGCTTTACGCCGCCGGACTCCGCCGCCTGAACATCCACCTCGACACGCTCGACCGCGCGCGCTTCCACCGATCACCCGCCGCGACGATCTTCCGCGCGTGCTCGCCGGCATCGAAGCCGCGCCGCGCAGCCGGTTTCAAGAGATCAAGCTGAATGCCGTCGCCATCAAAGGCATCTCGGAGCCCGACCTCATCCCGCTCGTCCGCTTCGCCCGCGAGCGCCAGATCGAAGTCCGCTTCATCGAGTTCATGCCGCTCGATTCTCAGGAAATCTGGTCCCGCGGCCAGGTCCTGACCGCCGATGAAATGCTCGCGCATCCGGCCGAGTTCGGCCCGCTCTGAGCCCGTTCCCGACGCCGATCCCCGCGCCCCCGCCACCGAGTACCGCTTCGCAAACGGCGACCGCGTCGGCTTCATCGCCTCCGTCAGCAAACCTTTCTGCCTCAATTGCAACCGCTGCGCCTCACCGCCGACGGCAAGCTCCGCTACTGCCTGTTTGCTCGCGAAGAAACCGATATCCGCCCGCTCCTCGCGGCGAACGCCCCCGAAACCGCTCTCGAATCCGCGATCCGCGCTAACATCCGCGACAAATGGGCCGGCCATCAGATCGGCCAACCCACCTTTGTTCCGCCCCCGCGCCCCATGTATTCCATCGGCGGATAATTGAACGGCTGCAAGTACCCATAGACTTGTTGGGACTATATTCTTAACCTATAATTCGGCTCGAGGTGTTAGATGCTCACGCCGGAACTAAGTCTGCTTTCGCACTCACTTACTTTTGTCGCGATTACGCTGCTTCGCTGCCGGCCCGAACCCTTTTCTGCCGCAAATAAAGGAAGCTGAACACAGGAAAAGAGCAAATTCACGAGTGAGCAGATGAAAATCGAGGATTCCCAGCGGAATAGCAAATTCGGAAGATCACCTCCGGAAACAATTCCGATACCATAACGGCTAATGTTACCGATCAGACCGATCCACTACCGGAGATACCATGTCGCTCGCCGAAGAGGGACCGACTTTTAGCTTGAAAATGGTCATAAAAAAGGACGGCAGAGTGATGAGCTCGATGGTCCACACTCTTTCCGATGACAGGAACACTGAGCCCATAAGAGGAACCAGCACCAAGCCCCGACGGGGCTACCACCGAGTTTTCCGTCACCGACAGACGAGTCGGTGGTGGCTCCGGCTGGTCAGGAACCTGAGAGAGCACTGACCTCAAAATCAAGTTCCCCCGACGAGTCGGGAAATCGACGCGTATCGCGCTCATGGCCTCACCTTTCTACTCGCCTGCCTATAAAGACACCCTCAGCATGAACTTCGACAGGAAAAAATTATACCGAGAAGGGACCGAATGTCGCGCCCCGGTTTCTACGTCATCCGGTAAGCGCATCGACGCACATACGCTGGAAAGATTACCGATAAAATCAAAGGCGAAACTTGATCGACCACACCAAATACGAACTGTACCTCTTCCGACGGAGGCACGCTCACGCTCACCATGCAGCAGAACCAGGCAAGCCTCGCCCGATGACCATCGTTCTTCGATAAGATTTGATTACAAATATTTTTATTTTTTTCAATAAGACTGTAATTTATTCTATTGCATGGTATTTTCCATCAGGAACTCTCAATGTCCCCGATCGAAGACCCAAAGGCGGTCCCCGCACCCCGGAAGGCAAGCGCATTGCTTCCATGAACGCCGTCAAAACCGGACTCACCGGCGCACCGTCCTGCTGCCTGCCGATGACGCCGATGTTTATCGCAAACTCATCGCTGATTACGAAACCGAATACAAACTCCTTAGGCCTTCGCGAAAGCAGCTCGTCCAATCGATGGCCGACACGCAATGGCGCTTGCAGCGCATCCCGACCCTCGAATCCGCCATCTACGCTCGCGGCCGCCACGAGTTCGCCAAAGCCCACTCGGACAAAGAACTATCTCTCCGCATCGCCCTGATCGAGCTCGATACGCACCTGAAATACGAACGGCAGCTGCGCAACCTGCAATTGCAGGAATCGCGCCTTACGCGCCGGTTCGAAAAGGAATCCGCCGAACTTCGTCAGCTCCAGAAGAACAGAACCCCGACCGTAAGGGAGGGGCAGTTCGTTTTTTCAACTTCAAAATCGGAGCAAGTTCAGTCTCTTGATCCGCCGCCGCCCATCACCCGCAGCAATATATTCAACGTGGCCACGAATACGTTGAATACGCCGGCAAACAGCATCAGCGCCCCGGGAATCGGACTATCCGCGAACGGCGAGCGCAGCACGCTACTGGTTGAATAAACCAGAATAAACACCCCCAGCGCGCCGATCGCAACGGCAATTAAAATCCCGATCACGCCGATATTCAGGAAGGCGTTCAGGATAACTGCGCCAATAATCGAAAAGAACAGCCCCGTCATTAGCCCGCGCGGAGCCGAAAAAGTGTGCCCCGACACCATTACATAAAGGGTCACGCCAATAAACACAAAAGCCGTTATCGCCAATGCCGCCACAATCAGAACCGGAGCATTCCGCCGCGCAATCCACAAAATCGGAGAAATCGCGATCCCCGATACAAACCCGTCCCCCACCAGCGCACTCAC
>CAVYDZ010000005.1:0-352193 GCA_963767485.1 Terriglobia bacterium
CCCCCAGCACGGGGTTATGCCGCGCCGCAATCGCAATCCGCGGAACCAGGTTGAGCAGCAAAATTGCCGCAATCCATCCCAGCCAGCCGGAGAAGAAGCGCGCCAGTGTGTCGGAGGTGGCGCCAATATACCCGCCCGCCAGTGCGCTAAACACGCTCAACCCGAACAACAAATAGGTTTGCTTAATTACGGCCGCACCCTGCGCCGTGAGCGGCGTAGTTGCGGTGAGCTTATTCCAAGCGGAGTCCGACTGCGGATAAGGGTTCATACGAGCCTCGGCTCCAGCATAGCTTGAGTGAGCCGCCTCAACTCAACCTCCCCGCTCCCCGGGCCGGCTCACAGTCATAAAACGCCGCCTCAATCCCGAACTTCTCCGTGTACACTCGCCCCAAAGCCGTCCGGAAATCCATCACCGCCTCGGGCGCCACCAGGTTTACCGTACACCCGCCAAACCCGCCCCCGGTCATCCGTGCCCCATACACGCCCGGCAGCTTCACCGCTTCATCTACCAGAAAATCAATCTCTTCGCAGGTGATTTCATAGTCATGCTGCATACTGCGATGCGACGCCATAAACAACTTCCCCATCGCGCTCAAATCCTGCGCCCGCGCCGCCGCCGCGAAATCCAGCACCCGCTGATTCTCAGATACGATGTGCCGCGCCCGTCGCCGTGGGACACCCTCGATACCCGCCTGCACCTGGTCAAACAGCGGTAGCGAAACATCGCGCAAGCTTTCAACACCCGGATGCGTCTCTCGAATCGCCTCGACTGCGGCCGCGCATTCCGCCACCCGCTCCCTATATGCGGACGTCCCCAACTCATGCTTCACGTGCGAATTCACCGCAATAATCCGCGCCCCTTCCGGCAACGGAACGTACTCGTGCTGCAAACTCCGGCAGTCGATCTGAATTGCCGCATGCTGCCGCCCGAACACCGATGCGTACTGGTCCATGATTCCGCACGGCATCCCGACAAACTTCGATTCCGCCCGCTGCCCCAGCAGCGCAATCTCAAGCGGCTCCATCCGCCGCGACCCGAGCAGCGCAAATGCCGACCCGATTTCGAGCGCCGCCGACGAGCTTAGCCCCGATCCTCCCGGAACGTCGCTCGCAATATACAGATTCGCGCCCTCGACTCCGATCCCGGCTCGCGCCAGCTCGCGCGCCACGCCCAGGACGTAATCGCTCCAGGTGCCAAGCGGCTTCGCTTCCTCGATCCCGTTTGCCGGAATCGAAAACCCCTGCTGAACGTCGCGGGAATACATGTCGAGCCGCCCGTGCGCCGCCGGAGCAATCGCCACATAACACGCCATCTCGAGCGCAATCGGAAATACAAACCCCAGGTTGTAGTCGGTGTGCTCGCCGATCAGGTTCACCCGCCCCGGAGCGCGGTACAGTTCTGGCGTCGCTTCCGTCCGGTAGTGCTCCCGAAAGAGCTTTACGATTTCGCTCGGAACGAGAGCCAAAGCAGTATTCCTCCAAAGATAAGAATGATTGCCCCGCACCAGACATTCACGTTAGTCTGGGCATCGAGCGGAGCGCGCACCCCCGGGCTTGCCAGACCGTAGATCAGGAGGATCAAGCCTAATAGAGAAAAAAGATATCCAGTCGGACGGCGTAAGTCGTTCATGCTGTGTTTACCAGAAAATGAGATTCATGACGACCAGAACGGCGATCACTACCAGCGCCAGCGGCCCGGGGCGTTTATACCAGGGTACATTCTCTTCGTGCGGCAGGTCCGTCACGCCATAGACCAGGTTATGCAGTTCGGAGGCGGCTTTCGGCTGGGTAAAAAGACTGATGAGCACGGTGACCACCAGGCAAAACACGAAGGACAGAATGGCGATCCAGTAATTCTGGGCCATGGTGGTCGGAAACGTATAAAGGACTGCGCCGAGCCAGCCGCCTTTGCCCTCCGCGAGGGTTAGACCGTGCGTGGCCGCTGCGGCCAGGGTTCCGCCGAGCAGTCCCCAGAACGCGGCGTGGCCCGTGGTCCGCTTCCAGAACATCCCGAGCAGGAACGTTGCAAACAGCGGCGCATTGACGAACGCAAAGATCAACTGCAGAAAGTCCATCATGTTGTTGAACTTTGTCGCCAGAAACGCCGTCCCGATCGAGAGCACTACGCCCGCCACCGTCGTTACCCGGCCCACCCATAGATAGTGGCTGTCGGGCGCGCTCTTGCGGATGTAGCCCTGGTACAGGTCGTACGTAAACACCGTATTGAACGCCGTTACGTTGCCCGCCATCCCGGACATGAACGATGCCATCAGCGCGGTCAGGCCGATCCCGAGCATCCCGGACGGATAAAACTGCGCCATCAGCGTCGTGAGTACCTGATCGTAGTCGTATCCGCCGCTCGCTTTCAACGGCAGGGTGTAGCCGCTCGAACTGCTCATCAGGGCGACCGCCGCAACCCCCGGCACAATCACGATAAATGGCATGAAAATCTTCGGAAATGCCGCTACCAGCGGGGTCTGGCGCGCGCCATGCATGGTTTCCGCCGCCATCGCGCGCTGGATGACCAGGAAGTTCGTGCACCAGTATCCAAAGGAAAGTACAAATCCTAAGCCGGCCACCAAGCCGAAAATTTCAACGCCCATCGGGTTTTCGTGCGCATGCGCCGCATACCGCCAGGTGTGCGTCATCACCGGCGCCAGGTGCGCCTTCATGCCGCCCCAGCCGCCCGCCTTGCGGACCGCGAAATAGGAGAGCGGCGCAAATCCCAGCACGATCAGGAAGAACTGCACGACCTCGTTGTAAATCGCGCTCGTCAACCCGCCAAGCAGCGTATATATAAGTACGATTGCCGCCGAAAGCAGCACCGAATTGGTGAAGCTCCACCCGAGCACCAGTTCAAACAGCAGGCCGAGCGCGTACATGCTGATCCCGGACGAGAAGATCGTCATAACGGCAAACGTGATCGCATTCAGCCCGCGGGTCTTCTCATCGAACCGCAGCTTCAGGTATTCGGGAACGCTCCGAGCCCGGCTGCCGTAGTAGAAAGGCATCATGAACACGCCGACAAACACCATCGCCGGCACCGCGCCCAGCCAGTAGAAGTGCGCCGTCATCATGCCGTACTTGGCGCCTGAGGCGCACATGCCGATCATTTCTTGCGCCCCGAGATTGGCGGCAATGAACGCCAGGCTGGTAATCCAGACTGGCACCGAACGGCCGGAGGTCAGAAAATCTTCGCTTGTCGAGATGCGGCGCTTGGCGAGCCACCCGATTCCCAGAACGAAAGCGAAGTAAATGATTAGGCTGGCGTAGTCAATGGCTCGTAGTGTCAAAAGGCTTCCGTCCCGAGCGATTGTACCGCAAGATCTTTTACATATTTGCAGTATTCCTGACGCACCGCTTGACGAAATCGGGCGTACAATATAGCCACGAGCGCTGAACGGGATATTCCGGCATCCGGGCCGGTGTTCAGCAAAAGGAGTTGTCTCTATGAAACTTGCATGGCCCACCACTACGAAGATCCTGACCGGGTTCTTTGTGACCGCCATGTGTGCGATGCCTCAGGGCTACACCATTTCGGCAAAGCCCGGCGTCGTGAATTACATCGAAGGAAATGCTGCTCTGAACGGGCGCGAAATTTCCGCAAAAAACCTGAAAACCACGTTCTTAAACGCCAACGACACCTTATCCACCGATATCGGCAAAGCGGAGGTCCTGCTCGCCCCCGGTGTCTTTTTAAGGTTGGGCGATAACACGGCGGTCCGCATGGTCTCCCCCTCGCTCACGGATACTCAAATCGAGCTGAAATCGGGCGAGGCCATGATCGAAGCCGACGACATTGTGAAAGATAGCCGCGTCACCGTGATCAACGGCGGCGGCACTGCCAGCATCGAGCGGAACGGCTTATACCGCTTCACCGCGAACGACCCCCGGTCGGTGGCTGTCCTTGAAGGCAAAGTGCAGGTGAACTTTGGCGATCGCAAGTCCGACATTGGCAAGGGCCACGAACTCGTTCTTAACGAGCAGTTGAAGTCGAATAAATTCGATACGAAGCGGCCCGACGATTTATACGCCTGGAGCAACGTGCGCGCCGAATACGACGCCGCGTCCAGCTATCAGACGGCGAAAGATGTCGATGTATCAAGCTATGGCGGTGCCTGGGGCGGTTATGGCTTCAGCGGCTTTAGCAATCCCGGCTGGGCATGGAACGGCGGCTTAAATAGCTGGGCCTGGCTGCCGGGCAACTCAGCCTATTTCAGCCCGTTTGGCTACGGGTTCTACGGCCCGGGCTTAGTCGCCTACGCGCCCGTCGTGTATGCGCCCGGTTATGGCTACGGCGGTTACGGTTATCCAGTGGCCGGCGGCGGCGGAGGTCGTGTGGTCGGTTCCAAGAATCCGCCGACGAAGGTAAATCTTCCGGCGCCCGGCGGCAAAACCATTGCTGTGCCGGTGAATCCGGGACATCCCCCGGCTGTTGGACAATTCTCGAATTCGCTTGCCGCGAATCAGGCGGCGCGCATCTCGGCGGCCCGCAGCTTTGCCGACAGCGGGTATCGGACAGCGGGCGGCGGCGTGGTTTCCGCCGGGCATGCGACATCCATGTTCTCCGGAGCTAGCCGGGGTGCTTCCGCCGGATCGGGCGGTCACGCCAACTATAGCGGCGGCGGATATTCGGGCGGTGGCGGCCGTGCGGGCGGCTTTAACGGAGCCAGTGTGGGATCCTCGGCAGGCGCTCACAGCGCTGGGCCAGCCGCAGCGCGGCGGCGCTCATCGCTAAGCGATGAATTACCTGCTCAAAACAGAACCAGACGCTTATTCGTTCAGCAATTTAGAGCGTGATAAAGAAACGGTGTGGGATGGGGTCACCAATCCTACGGCCTTGAAACATCTCCGCGAGATGAAGCACGGCGATAAACTCGTGATCTATCACACGGGGGACGAGCGCCGCGCCGTGGGAACGGCCACCGTAGAGAGCGTCCACACGGAAAATCCGAAAACGCCGGAGGTGCGCATTCGAGCGGGCAAAGCAGTCGCCGAGCCGCGCACCTTAGCCTCGATCAAAGAGCATCAGCTGTTTGCCGATTCGCCGCTCGTGAAACAAGGCCGCCTTTCGGTAGTACCCCTGACCAACGAACAATACGACTGGCTGGTGAAGTCGCACTAGATACGAAAGAACCATCTTCGGCGATACAGCAGGTAAGCAAGCAGGTACATCAGCGCCGTAAACGCGAGCGCCCAGAGCAGCGATGCATTCACCGGCGAAGCAAGCGGCGCAAATACTCTGTTGTAGATATGGTCGTGTAGATTCGTCGCGTCCAGAAATTCCGAAAGAAACTCCGATGCCATATAAATCGTGATTGCGTTCATGCCGGTGATCAGAAACGGTTCGATCGGTTTCTTGACCCCTTTTTCGTCGATCAGCCACAGGAATGCCGGGAGGATGATGAAGTCAATGCCGGCCATAAGCAGCGCGAACGAAACAGTCCACAGTTTCTTGTTAATCGGCAGCCATATGTTGCAAACGTAGGCCAGCGCGACGAGGCCGACACCTGTCAGGAGCAAACGGCGGCAGCGCGCAATGAGCGGCAGGTCGAGGCGCAGAATGTGGCCCGCGAAGATGCCGAGCAGCGTCGAGCCGATCGCTGGCAGAGTGCTGATGATGCCTTCCGGATCCCAGGTTTTCGTGCTCGCGTAATTGTGTGCGCCTAGCACCAGGCGGTCCACGTAGTGCGCGAAGTTGCCGTCCACGTCGAGCCTCCCCGGTCCATAGCCGGGCACGGGCACCAGCGTCATCAGCAGCCAGTATGAAACGAAGAGCGCGGCGAGCCAGATGAGTTGCGCCCGCACTCCGCAATAGAGATAGATGAGCGACGCAGCCAGATAGCAGATGGCGATGCGCTGCAGGACCCCGAGCAGCCTTTGGTGCGAGAGGCTCAAATCGGGAAACGCGTACACGAGTAATCCGAATACGTAGAGAATCACGGACCGGCGGAAAATCTTCGACAAGAGCTGCGCGGGCCGAGTCCCGGCTTCGAGCCGCTTGCCGAGCGACAACGTGATCGCCACGCCGACAATCCACAGAAAAGACGGGAATACGGTATCGGTGAGCGTCCACCCGTTCCAAGCGGAGTGCTCGAGTTGCCTATACGACTGGTCTCCCCCGCCGTTATTCACCAGTACCATCAGCAGCATGGTTGCGCCGCGAAACGCATCGAGCGACAGGAGGCGATTAGTCATGTTGTGAAGTTTCGATCAGAACAAGCGCGTTCGGATCCAGATCGAGATCCAGCTTGCCGCCCGTCAGTTGGCGATGTTCTGGAGGCGGGAGTTTGGTAGCCTCGTTGAGCTGCTCGATCTGTTGTTCGGTTGGATACCGCGGGCTGCCCATCTGTTTGTACGCAGCGAGCGTGTTGCCGTGCTCGTTATCGACGCGGCTGATCGAGACCGGAGTACCGGCCGGCACGTTCTTAAATAGCAACTGCACGCGTTGCGTGCTGCCGGTTTCGCCTGGATCGACGATGTTCCAGACCGCAATCGCCAGCCCGCCATCGCTGCGCCGGGTGACAATCGCGTGCGTGTTTGGGTTCGAAATGCGGGTGTCTCCCAGGCGATGCAGAAGTGGAAAGTCGTAGAAGCTTGGTTTATTGATGCCGCCCTCGGCGCGCAATCCGAAATGCCCCTCGAACGGTTCGGGAATCGGACCACCCTCTTCAAACACATCGGAAAACGTCCAGAACGAGAGCGCGTCCACCATGCCGTCGCATTCGCGTATGGTATTGGCGACTGCCGGACCCACGTATGATGTGTCGCGCGATTCATGATCGCCACGCACATTCCACTCGGTCCAAAGGAGAGGCAAGCTTGGAGGTGGAGGAAGCGGCAATCTGCCCGTGTACTTTGGCCACGGCGCGGCAGACACGGTCGTCCATAGAAATCACTTCATTCGTGTTGAATAGGTTTTCAACCGTGTCATCGGCATAACCGTGAGTTGAGACGAAATCGACCGGAACGTGATTGGCTGAGGTGTATTTGAGGAAGGCATCGACCCAGGCGGCGGCCGCCGTGGCTGGTCCGCCAACACGGAGTTGCGGCGAGGCACGCTTGAGCGCGCGCGCCGTGTGTTCGTATAGCTCGAAATAACTCTTCTGGCGTGGAATGCCGTTCCAAAAATCAATGTTGGGCTCGTTCCAGACTTCGAAGTACCAGTGCGCGACCTCGCCCGCGCCGTACCGGGCGACGAGATGCTGGCCGAGCGCAGTAATGAGCGCATCCCATTTCTCCCAACTCTTTGGAGGAGAAACATTGGGCTTGTACCAGAACGGATGCAGCGCGTCCGGGTTGAAGGCCAGCTTCTTTGGCATGAAGCTAAGTTCGACTACCGGACGAACGCCGTTTTTTAAGAGGCCGTCGTAGATCTGGTCGACGTAGGCGAAGTTGTAGACGGCGTTGCCGTGCTCATCTTCGGTGTAGACGCCTACTTCGTCGTCGAGAATGCCGTGAAAACGCACGTATGGGAACTCCGTGATCGGACTTCACCGCGCGCAGATCGGAACGATAGCTGTCGCGCAGCGCGAGGATGGCGCGGCCCGAGCCGAACATGGTTTCCCAGAAATGCGGGAAGGGTGTTGCGGTTGCGTGCGCGTCTATGACGATGCGCTCCTGCGCCGCCGAGGGAAGGACAAAGAAAGCAAGTAGAACCAGGCGGCGCATGCTGCCGGTTAGCTGCCGCCAGCCGCCCGTTTGCGCCGACCAGATGCAGCCGGCTTCTCGGTGGTCTCGGCCGAGGTTGCCGGTTTCCTTGGCAGTTCGCCCAGACTCTTCTGCAGCGCTTGCATCAGATCGATTACGGGTGCGCGCTTCTTCTGCGAGGGTTCGGCAATCGCCAGTCCCTCTCGCTTCGCTTCGATCATGGTCTTCAGGCGTCCCTGGTACTCGTCGTTATATTTGCTCGCGTCGAAGTCCGTGGCAAGACCCTCGACCAGGCGCTCAGCCAGTTCGATCTCCTGCGGCTTCACGGTAACGGATGTGTCGCGCCGGAACTCGGGCACCTCGCGCACTTCTTCGGCATAGAACATCGTATGCAGCAGGAGGCCATCGGCATGCGGCCGCACTACGACCGTGAATTCGCGTTGGTGCATAGCGATCTTTGCAATCGCGCTATAGCCCGACTTACGCATGGTTTCGAGCAGCAGGTGATAGGCTTTCTTACCTGCCTCTTCCGGCACCATGAAATACGAGGCGTCGAAATAGATGGGGTCGATGCCTTCGGCTTTGACAAACTCGAGAATCTCCATATTGTCGCTCGAAGGCGGGGCAATGTTTTTTATGTCTTCGTCGTTGACGATTACGTAGCGGTCCTTCTCGACTTCATACCCCTTGACAAGTTCATTGCGTTCCACAACACGCTCGCAGCGCGGGCAGAATGTCTGCTGCTTGATACGGCTGCCGCAGACGCCGTGAATCTGGTTGAAGCTGACGCGCTCGGTGCGAGCGGCCGCAAAGAGCCGTACCGGAATGGTAATCAGGCCGAACGTGATGTAGCCTTTCCAAACAGTTGCCGCCATATTCTTGAACCTCCCGTGACGTTAGACAGGTATCTAAAACAATATCGTTTCGCTATGTCGTTTGCAACCTAGTACTTACGAAGGGCGGCGCTGACGCTCAGACGGGTGGCACGGCGGGCGGGCCAGAGCGCGGCCAACAGGCAGCAGGCGGCAAGCAGCGCGGCGGCGGTGAGATAGATGAACGGATTGCTTAGCGAGACGCCGTTCAACTCATGTCGAATCAGGGTGAGGCAGAAATATGCGAGCGGCGTAGCGAGTAACAGACCGCTAGTGAGTATCAGTACTGCTTCACGCAAGACGATCCACAAAATGTCAGAAGGTGTTGCGCCGACCGCGATGCGCACGCCGAATTCCGCGGTGCGCAGCGAAGCGCCGTAAGACACGACGCCGTAGACCCCGACCAGCGCAATGATCAGCGCGAGTACGGCGAATGCTCCGACAAGAATCGCAAGAGCCCGTTCGCTTGAGGCGAAGGCTTCCATGCGCGATTGCATGGTTGCGATATCGAAGGCGGCAAGCGAAGGCGCTTGTATATGCACCAGGCTTCGGATCTGCTGTTCCGCGAGCGGCGGACCCGCGGTGCGCACGTAATAGGTCATGATGCGCGGACTGGTGATCTGCTGGGCCGGCGTGTAGAGAATGAGGCCGCCCGAGCGCCGCCAGGACTGATGATAATCGGCGACCACGCCTACGACTGTCGCGACCCAGTTCGGTTCGAGCCCGTTGAAAAGGGTGACGGTTCGGCCGAGCGGGTTTTCGTTCTTGAAAATCTTGTGTGCGAGCGATTCGCTAAGCAGGACGGTCTTGGGCGAAGAGGCGGTGTCGCGCGCATCGAACTCGCGGCCGGCGAGCACCCGAATGCCGAAGGTCGAGAAATAATGCGGTCCGATGCTGTTGCGGGTGGCGCTTGAGGAGTTATTGGTGCCGGGATTGATCAGCGCGACATCCATCTCCTGCGGGAATGGACCCCCGCTGCCATAGGTAACGGAAGTTACTCCGGGCGTGCTCTGCAGACGGTCCGTGAGGTTGGTGAAGAGAAGCTTGTCGGCGGATAGCGTGTTGCCGGACAGTTTGGGATCGATGGCAAACACGCTGAGATGCGACGCATTGAAACCGACCGGGACGGACAACGTTTTATAAAGCGATTTCGCGAACAGGCCGGCCGCAATGGCCAGCACCAGCGAGAGTGCGATCTGCGCACCGGCGAGAGAACGCCGGATGAATGCCTGGGAGCGGGTGGCGGAATGAGTGACGGCACCCTCGTTTAATCCCGCCGCGAGATCTACCCGGGTTGCCTGCCACGCTGGGAGCGCGCCTACGAGCAAAGCTGTCAGGAGAACGACGGTCCAGTGTCCTGCTACGACCCAGCCGGACGATTGATAAATGAATCCGTGGTAATCCAGACGCGCGAGGTGAACTAACAGGCGAACCGTCCAATGAGCGATAAAGATGCCGAGCACTCCGCCGCACAGACGAGAGAATCAGCATTTGCATGAAGTGGAGGCGCATGACTGCGGGCCGGGTCGCGCCGACCGCGAAGCGGATCAGGGTCTCCTGTTTTTGTTTTACGGCGCGGACGATAGCGAGTCCGGCTACGTTGATCGCGGCCAAAATCAGAATCGCGAGCGTCATCCATTGCAGAATTTTTAATGGTTGAGTCCAGGAATCGACATTCGTGTGGACGCCCTGCGAAGCGGGTACGAGCGACAGGAATTCGTGTGAAAGTTCGCGGAGATATCCGGGTGATGTCTTCTGAGTGGCGATCTCTTGTCGAACAGCTGCACGGTAGACCGGTTGCAGTTGCGCTTCAGCGGATGTGCGGGTGATCGACGCAGGAAGGCGGACGAAAGCTTTGAGCCAGCGAACACCCCAGTTATTTTCTTCATGCCAGCCGGGATTCACGGTCGGCATACGCAGTGAGCGGGACGTACACTTTAGGCACTTGTCCGGCGACGAGCCCGCCGAAGCCGGGTGGCGTGACTCCGGCGATGCGAAATGGCACGCCGTTCACGCGGATGATGCTGTTCCAGACGTTAGGCTGACCGCCGAAATATTCCTGCCAGAACGGATACGAGAGCATGGCAGCGAAACGGTCGCTATGCGCATTAAGTGTCGTACCGATGGCGGCTTTGACACCGAGCACGGAAAAGAAATTGCCCGAGACGAAATCGACCTTCAGATGCCGGGGGCCTTCCGGTGTGTCGAGGTTGGCGAGTTCGCCCGTGCGCGCGATGACCCCTGCGGAAGCTGTGAAGTTGCGCGCCAGGTAGCGGTATGTGGGAAGGCTAAAGCTTTGCGTGTCGGCATCACTGTCCTCGCGGCCGTTATGCGTGACGTTTGAAGAGAACGCATAAATCTCGCTAGGCTGCGCGACTGGAAGCTGCGCGTAAATCACCTGCCAGATGAGGGTAAAAACCGCGGACACGAGCCCGATCCCGAGTGCGAGCAGCCCGATTGAGAGCAGGGAAAATGCACGTTCCTTCCGCAGGCTCCGCAAGATAACAGCGGTTTCCTTCGCGATAACATCTGGTTTCGGCAGCATGAAAGTGTTCCTCTATTTTATTGGCAAACCGCGCGATGAGCATGCCAATGCGATTGCCGCGGAATTTATGAAACGCAGCACGCGCTATGCGACGTGCGAGATGCGCGAGATCGTTCCCGAGAAGTTCGACTTATTCGCGCGGCATCCCACGGCGCGGAAAATCTTTCTGGATCCAGCCGGACGCGCCGCGTCTTCCGCCGAATTTGTGAAGCTATTCGAAGACGGAGAGCAGACCGGACGCGATTTGCTGTTTCTGATCGGCGGCCACGACGGTCTGCCTTCAGAATGGAAGCCGCGCGCGGATCTCCTGCTCTCGCTTTCGAACATGACCTTTCCGCACGAATTGGCGCGTGCCATGCTGGCCGAGCAGATTTACCGGGCATTCACCACGCTGCGCGGCCATCCATATCCGCGCTGAAGGAAAAAACGAGGATGTTACTGTGGCGCTTTCGGCCAACCCTTAGTGGCGGGAGCCGGAGTGGCAGGAGCCGGCGATGCTGAGGCGGGAGGCGTCGAGGGCTGCGCGCTGTCGTTCGGATCGTCGATGGTATTAATCTTAGGTCCCGAATCCTCATTTACCGCTCCGTGGCTATGGTTACTGGATGAAGAGTCGTCGCCGAGCGACGGCGTCGTATCAGATGCGGGAGGCAGCGGTTGAGCGGCACGGGTCACGACCGTGGGGCCGGCGTGTTCTTTGGCGCTGGCTGACATAAATACGCGCCGGTAGTGAATTTCCGAGTCCAAGTTGCGAAGTTGTGCTTCTTGTGAGAGCTCGACGCGGACGGATTGTGCGTCGCCGGCCTGCGTTCCTTCGGGCATCGCAAAATACAGCGCGTACCGCTGGCGCAGGCGCTGGAGGGTTTCTCGCAGCGCGGCAGCGTCATCGACGTCCATCGTATCGCCGCCGGAATCTTCGGCGATGGTGCGCGTTCCGGCCGTATGGGACGGATCGCCGCCCATTCGGCCGCCCGGCAACCCGATGCCGCCGCCGGGTAGACCGATTCCTCCTCCCCCTGGAAATCCAACGCCGCCCGGCCAGCCGCCGCCGCTACCCCAGGTTCCATGACGCCGTCCACCGCCGCCGGGCATGCCGGGCACTTCATAGGGAGCCTGCAAGAAGCTCAATACGGCATTTGCCTGGGCCAGGGCGCTTTCGACGCGCGGCTCATCTTCGCTGTCCTGCGTCTCGTCGTCGGTAAGAATGACAATGGCGTGCCGGGCGTCGGGTCGCGCCTCGCGCTGTACGTAACGAGCCGCACTGACCAGAGCGCTGGTGATCCGTGTGCCGCCGTTGAAGGATTCGCTCCGGATCACGTGGTTCAAACCATCGTAAATGTCTTCGCGGTCGTTCGTGAAGCGCAGGCGAACGCGAGTGGAGGTGTCGAACACCATAATGCCCACCCGGTCCTGAGCGGCCAGCACGTGCATTGCCTGGCGGGCTGCTGATGCGATCTGCTCTACATGCGGTTCCATGCTGCCACTTACGTCCAGCAGCAACAGGATGTCAATCGGCATGTTTTCGCTGGCGAAATTCTGGATAGGGGTAACGTGCCCGTTTACCTTGATTACAAAGTCAGGTTTCTGCAGCCCGGTGACGGGACGCCCTGAATTATCCACCACTTGGGCATCCACCCGAGTGAGCGCTACGTCGCTCTTGAAAACGACGTCGTCCGCCCAGGCAGATACCGTCAATAAGAAAAACAGCGGGATGATAGCGCGGTACATCGGGAGTTGCGACAGCTTACGTACTCAATACGCGACAGGGCGGGGCTGCGTTACAATTCGGGGATTCGCTCTCTAGTGCGAATCTAGCAAAATCTCCACCGTTAGGATGTGGCCCCCGTCGGCCTGTACCTGCTTCAATTGTTGCACTTACTAGCCGAACGAGGATAAACGAATGGTGCGCATTTGCGCTTTTTTGGGGCTTACTCTTTTTTTCTTTGCCAGCGGCAGGCCGTTGCTGGCGCAGCAGCAGAACACGACCGATAGCGATGCGGTCAAGATTGGCGATGTGACTGTCAGTGGATGGCTGCGCTCGCGCGGCGAATTCTGGGACTGGTTTGAAGCGAAAGCAAAAAATCAGTACACCTTTTCGGATTCCCTATTCCGGCTCTCTTTCGCGGAAAGTACCGAGCGGTTCGACTGGAAAATCGAACTGGCCGTGCCGTTTCTGATCGGGCTCCCGAATAACGCAATCGCGCCCGGCGCACAAGGGCAGTTGGGGTTAGGCGGCACGTATTACGCCAGCTCGAAGGCCCGCAACACGGCTTCTATCTTTCCAAAACAGGCGTACGCGCGTTTCAAGTTTGGGACGGAAGGAATAAAGCAGTCCGTTTTGCTTGGCAGAAGCGAATTCCTGGATGGCGGCGAAGTGACTCCGAAGGACACGACCTTAGCAGCCCTAAAAAAAGACCGGATCGCGCAGCGGCTGATCGGACCTTCTGCCTTCGCCGATATAGCCAGAACTTTCGATGGAGGGACGTATTCTCTGGACAGTTCGCGGACGAACGTTACTGTATTCGGCGGTCGGCCTACGCGCGGGTTATTTCAGGTTGACGGCTGGAACGACGTCAACGTGGCGGTATATTACGGCGGCCATGACCCATCAGGTGGGAGGAGGCGAGAGCAGCGGGGAATGGCGGCTCTTTGGGATCGGGTACAACGATGATCGCGGGAATGTTTTAAAGACGGACAACCGTCCGCAAGCGGCGCGTGCCGCCGATCATGGCGGACTCGATATCGCCACCGCAGGCGGCGACTACATACACGCACTCAAAACCGGCGGCGGCACCTTCGATTTTCTGGGATGGGGAGTGTTGCAGGGCGGTTCATGGGGAGCACTTCGGCAGCGCGCCTATGCGTTCGCCGGCGAAGCCGGCTGGCAGCCCAGAGTATTGCCGGGCATAAAGCCCTGGCTGCGCGGCGGCTACGATTACGGATCCGGCGATAAGAATCCGAATGACCGAACGCACGGAACATTTTTTCAGCTGGTGACCTCAGCTCGTGCTTACGCTCGATTTCCGTTTTTCAACATGATGAACACGCGCGACGCTTTCGGCGAGTTGCTGTTCCGGCCCGCCAAGAAAGTGATCGTCCGAACCGATATTCACTCGCTTGCGCTCGCGAATAACCACGATCTGTGGTACTCAGGCTCTGGCGTGTTTCAGCCCTGGACATTCGGATACACGGGCCGGACATCGAACGGGCAAACCGGTCTGGCGACGCTGTATGACGCAAGTTTAGACTACACGATGAACCGGCACCTGGCATTTGGCCTGTATTACGCATATGCGGCGGGCAAGTTGGTCATCCGGGAAATTTATCCGAAGGGCAGCGATTCAAACTTCGGCTATATCGAGGCGAATTACCGGTTCTAGGGGAATCCCTACCGACATTCCCATTGATTTTGAAACGGTAATCCGGTAACCTTGGACTTCGGGCTTTGCGGCGTAGCAAGGCTCGAGTCTCGGTTCTTACCGTAGGACTTTTCGCACCGTCTGCGAGCAATCTCAAGGATTGGAGTTGTGCGAGCGAAAAGTGTCTATACGCGACTTTCGAACCGCCGGCGATCCGCCGACCCTGCTTTCCGCATTCCTGTATTTCGATGTGAGCTTCATGGTGTGGGTCATTCTTGGCCCGCTCGGCATATTCATCGGGGATGCGTATCATCTCTCAGCCGCGCAGAAAGGTTTGTTAACAGCTGTTCCGCTGCTGGGCGGTTCGCTGTTCCGGCCGGTGCTGGGCTGGCTGACGGAACGGATCGGGGGGCGAAAGACGGGGCTCACTGGCATGGCGCTCACGCTGTTCCCGCTGCTATGCGGTTGGCGGCTCGCCAATAGCTTTTACGAGTTCCTGGCCCTGGGATTGCTGCTCGGTATTGCGGGCGCGAGTTTTGCCGCAGCGTTGCCGCTCGCGAGCGCGTGGTATCCGCCCGAGTATCAGGGCTTGGCGATGGGCATCGCCGGGGCGGGCAATTCCGGCACTTTGTTCGCAACTCTGTTCGTTCCTCGCTTAGCGCAAATGTTTGGCTGGCGCTCTGTATTTGCCGTTGCCGCAATTCCCGTGATGATTGTCTGGGTGCTGTTTTTTCTGTTGGCGAAAGATGCGCCGGTGGCGCGGCCGAAGCGACCGGTGGGCGGAATATGCTTCGCTCTTTACGATCCCCGATACGGGTTGGTTTTGCTTTCTGTACAGCCTCACATTTGGCGGTTTCGTGGGGCTTACCAGCTATCTCTCGATTTTTTTTCACGATCAATATCACTTGAGCAAGGTGCAGGCGGGAGATTTTACGACAGTTGTGGTGTTCTTCGGCAGCTTCCTGCGGCCGATAGGCGGCATTCTATCGGACAGAATCGGCGGGCATTGCATGCTCACGATGCTGCTGGGCGGCGCGTGTGTCGCGATGCTCGGGATAGCGACGTTGCCGCCAGCGATGGTGGCGCTGCTGCTGCTGGCAATCGGAATGGGCTTGCTCGGCATGGGCAACGGATCGGTGTTTCAACTTGTGCCGCAGCGATTTCCGGAGCGCGTCGGCATCATGACCGGAATCGTGGGTGCGGCGGGTGGATTGGGCGGCTTCCTTCTGCCATCGATGCTTGGGTTTGTGAAGCAGACGAGCGGTTCGTTCGGTATTGGATTTTCGCTGCTCGCACTGATTCTTTTTTGCGGTACGGTTGCTCTGTTTTATCTGAAACAGGTTTGGCGAAAGACCTGGCCGGTCGAAGCGGCGCAACGCGCAGGTTTGAAGAGTTCGGGATTAGAGGAAGATGATGTTCGCGTCTGCGCTACCAATTCTTAGCGATTCGGGAACCAGCCATCCGGTGAATGTCGTCAGCGACTCACTGCCCGTATTGCGCTCTGCAGTGCGGCATGAACGTGGTTGTGGAAGACGGGCGAGCGCGGGTGGAGGCGCGCGATTTTCCAACGAACAAGGGCGGCTTGTGCCAGAAGGGTTGGACGGCGGCGGAGTTGCTTCATCATCCGGACCGCCTGCTCACGCCGCTGGTGCGCGATTCGAAGAGTTCCCAGTTGCGCGAGGCGAGTTGGGACGAGGCACTCGATCGCGTCGCTGCCGAAACGCTCCGGATGCAAGCGGAATTCGGAAGAGATGCAGTAGGCGTATTCGGCGGCGGCGGGCTGACGAACGAAAAGGCTTACCTGCTCGGCAAGTTTGCGCGCGTGGCGCTTCGTACTTCGCAGATCGATTACAACGGGCGGTTCTGCATGTCGTCGGCGGCAGCGGCCGCGATCAAAGCGTTTGGTGTTGATCGCGGGCTGCCGTTTCCGCTGGCGGATATTCCGCACGCGCAAACGATTTTGCTGGTTGGCAGCAACGTCGCGGAAACCATGCCGCCGGTGATGCAGTATTTCCAGACGCAGGCGAAGAACGGCGGTTCGCTGATTGTGGTGGATCCGCGCGCTACGCCGACCGCGCTGGCGGCTACTATGCACCTGCAGATTACGCCGGGGACGGATGCGGCGCTTGCGAATGGTTTGCTGCATCTGGCGATTCGCGAACGCTACATCGACGAGGCGTTCATCGCGGCGCGCACGGTGGGATTCGAACAGGTGAGGCGCAGCGTAAGCGGCTATTGGCCGGATCGCGTGGAGCGCATTACGGGCATTCCGGAGAAGCAATTGCGGCAGGCTGCGCGGATGCTGGGCGAAGCGACGACGGCGCATGATCCTGACGGCGCGCGGACCCGAGCAGCAGAGCCATGGCGTGGACAACGTGCTGGGCTTCATCAATCTGGCGCTTGCGCTGGGAAAAGCTGGGCGGCCGTATTGCGGTTACGGATGCTTGACCGGGCAGGGCAATGGGCAGGGCGGCCGCGAGCACGGACAGAAAGCGGACCAGCTTCCCGGGTACCGAAAAATCGATAATCCGGAACATCGCAAACACATAGCGCGGCGTTTGGGGTGTGGCAGAAGCGGATCTGCCGGGTGCCGGGCAAGTCCGCGTACGAAATGCTCGACGCGATGGGCAGCGAGGGCGGAGTGCGCGGCGTTGTTGGTCTTCGGGTCGAACCTGGTGGTTTCGGCGCCGCGCGCCGGCGAATATCGAAGCGCAAATTGACGCAGCTTGGAATTGCTGGTGGTCTCCGATTTCTTTTTGTCGGAAACAGCGGCAGCTGGCGGATGTGGTTTTGCCGTGCACGCAATGGGCAGAAGAAGAAGGCACGATGACCAATCTGGAAGGCCGTATCGTGCTGCGGCAGCGAGCGTTAGCGGCGCCGGCCCGGGTTCGGTCCGACGCGGAGATTCTAGAAGCGTCTGGCCGAGCGTTTCGATTGCACAGCAGATTTTCCGTCCGACGCGGAAGCAGCTTTCGACGAATTGCGGCGCGCATCGGCGGGCGGCGTGGCCGATTATGCGGGGGTCACATACGAGCGCATCCGCCGGGAAGACGGCGTGTTCTGGCCGTGCCCGAGCGAGCAGCATCCCGGGACGCGAGCGGCTGTTTCTCGATCGCTTTGGCACAGAGGATGGTCGGGCCAGATTTCATGCGGTCGAGTGCAAGGCGCCGGCCGAAGAGCCCGATGCGGAGTTTCCGCTGTATCTGACGACAGGGCGGGTTATGGCGCAGTATCAGTCGGGCACGCAGACCAGGCGAGTCAAGAGTTTGCGGGCAGCGATGCCGGAAGCGTTTGTCGAAATTCATCCGGCCATGGCGCGGAGTTACGGAATTGAGCAAGGAGACTTGGTTTGGCTGACGACGCGCCGGGGAACAGCCTCGATGAAAGCTCGTTTGACCGCGAGCATACGGCTCGATACGGTGTTTGTGCCCTTTCATTTCGCAGGGGAGGAGCGCGCGAATTTATTAACCAATCCGGCGCTCGACCGGACATCGCGGATGCCGGAGTTCAAGGTCTGCGCGGCACGTATTTCAAAGGGACGGTTATGAAAAAGCAAAATCTGGTGGTTATTGGGAATGGAATGGCCGGGGCACGCGCGGTCGAGGAAATTCTGGCTCGCGGCGGCGCGGACCGCTTTGAAATTACGATGTTTGGGGATGAGCCGTACGGGAATTACAATCGCATCTTGCTCTCGAATGTGCTGAACGGCAGCCAGGGCGAGAGCGAAATCTTTCTGAATCCGCTGTCCTGGTATCGCGAGAACGACATCACACTGCACATGGGGGTACGCGCCGAACGGATTCTGCGAAAGGCACGCGTGGTGCTCGCCGATGACGGCACCGGTGAACCATATGACAAAGTGATCGTTGCTACGGGCAGCCGTTCCTACATTCCTCCAATTGAAGGGTTGGCGCTCGATGACGGTTCGTACAAGCCGGGCTTGTTCGTGTTCCGCAGCCTGGATGACTGCCGCGAGATTGCGGCGTACGCGGCGGGCCGGGGACGCGCGGTCGTGATCGGCGGCGGACTGCTAGGACTCGAAGCGGCGCGCGGTTTGCAGAATTTCGGCTTGCAGGTGGATGTGGTGCAACGCGGTCCGCACCTGATGGGACAGCAGCTAGATCCAGTAGCGGCAGCGATTTTGAAGACCACCATGGAGCGGATGGGCGTGGGCGTTCTGCTGAATAAGAACACGACGGAGGTGTTAGGCGCCGATCGCGTTTCGGGCATTGCGTTCGAAGACGGCTCGACGATTGATTGCGACATGGTGGTGATCGCGGCCGGCATCAGTCCGAACGTCGAGATCGCCACCTGCAGCGGTTTAACGGTCGAGCGCGCAATCGTGGTGGATAATCAGATGCGTTCGATCGACGATTCCGACATTTATGTTGTCGGAGAGTGCGCGCAACATCGAGGCAGCGTGTACGGATTGGTTGCGCCGCTTTGGGAGCAGGCCAAAGTGCTGGCCGATCAAATCACGGGGGTGAATCCTTCGGCCGCTTATCACGGTTCGAAAGTAGCGACCAAGTTGAAAGTGATGGGCGTTGATGTGGCGTCCATGGGTGTGACTGAACCGGAAGATGAGCGCGACGAAATCGTGCAGTTTACGGAGCCGCGCAAGGGCACCTATAAGAAGCTCATCATTCGCGATGGGAAATTGATTGGCGCGATTCTGCTGGGCGACATCAGCAAGGCCGCGTATCTGACGCAGGCCTTCGATCGCAATACGCCGCTGCCGGAAGACCGTCTGGCGCTGCTCTTCGATATTGGCGCTCCTTCGAAACAGATGAGCGTGGAGGAAATGCCAGGCGATACGCAGGTCTGCAACTGCAACGGCGTAAGTAAATCAGCGCTGGTGGCCTGCGTGAAGAGTGGACGGAGGAATCCGAAAGCGGTGATGGAGGCGACGCGCGCGGGGTTGGGGTGCGGTTCGTGCAAGGCGATGGTGTCGGAGGTAGTCGGGTGGGCGTGCGGCGGCGAAGTGGAAGAAGATCCGTCGGTGCACTATTACGTCCCGGGCGTGCCCTTGTCCAAGCCCGATTTGATCCGCGCCTGTTTCGAGCAGAATTTGAAATCGGTTTCGGCGGTGTTCAAAGCATTGGCGGGCGGAAAAGAGGATCCCGCAAGCAAACCGGGCCTCGCTTCGTTGCTCAATACAATTTGGGCAGAAGAATACGAAGCAGAACGCGATGCGCGCTTCATTAATGAGCGCGTCCATGCAAATATTCAGAAGGATGCTACGTTTTCGGTGGTTCCCCAGATGCCCGGGGGTGTGACCAACGTGGAGCAGTTACGCCGCATCGCAGACGTGGCAGAGAAATACAACGTTCCAATGGTGAAGCTGACCGGCGGCCAGCGTATCGATCTGCTTGGCATCAAGAAAGAAGATCTGCCGAACGTCTGGCGCGACCTCGACATGCCTTCCGGGTACGCCTACGGAAAAAGTTATCGCACCTGTAAGAGCTGCGTGGGCACGGAATTTTGCAGGTTCGGCGTGGGGGACAGCACCGCGCTTGCGATTCGCATTGAGAACTATCTCAAGGGGATCGATTCGCCAGGCAAGTTGAAGATGGCGACGGCAGGATGTCCACGCAATTGTTCTGAGGCTATGGTGAAAGATGTGGGGGCCGTAGCTGTCGAAGGCGGCAAATGGGAGATCTATGTGGGTGGCGCGGCCGGCTCGCACGTGCGCAAGGGCGATGTACTCTGCATTGTGAATAGCGCCGACGACGTGCTGAAGTATGTTGCGCGCTTTGTGCAGTATTACCGCGAGAACGCGAAATACCTGGAGCGGACGCATAGCTTCGTCGAGCGGCTGGGAATTGAGAAAATTCGCGCGATTGTGGTGGAGGATAGCGAGCAACTCGGCGCGCAACTCGAAGCTAATCTGCACCGGAGCACGCTGGCGTACCGCGACCCCTGGAAAGACGCGCTTCGCTCGCAGGTGCCGAACGAATTTGCCAATTTACTTCCGGTGATGCAATGACGAAGACGATGCACGAGACTCTTGTGGCGCCGTTAAGCGCCATCCCGCCAGGAGAAGGGCGCAATTTCGACATCGGCGGCGAGCAGCTTGCAATCTTTCACACTCGCAGCGGCAAGGTATTCGCGACTCAGGCGAGTTGTCCCCACAAAGCAGGACCATTGGCGGACGGGCTGATCGGCGGCGACATTTTAGTCTGTCCGCTGCATGCCTGGAAATTCGATTTGCGGACCGGCAATGCCATCCTGGGAACATGCGGGATCAAAACGTATCCGGCGCGGCTCGACGAGAACCAGCGGATTTTCGTAATGCTGGATGGGTCAAGCGATCCTGGTAACAGAAGCGAATGACTCAGGCGCAAAAAGGAAAAGTGTATTTAGTGGGCGCGGGGCCGGGCGACCCGGAACTGCTCACCCTGCGCGCGCTGCGGCTTCTCAAAAGCGCGGATGTGATCTACCACGACGACTTAGTCTCGCGGCAGATTTTGGAACTGGCGCATGCCGGGGCTGCCGTGGTCAGCGTGGGCAAGCGCTCCGGAACAAAGCACATTACCCAGGATCAGATTAACGCCAAAATCATCGCGAGCGCGCAACAAGGGTTGAGCGTTGTTCGTTTGAAAAGCGGCGACCCAACGATCTTCGGACGCGCCGGTGAAGAGATTGCCGCATTGACGGAGGCTCGTGTGCCGTATGAAATTGTGCCGGGCATCACAGCGGCGTTTGCGGCGGCGGCAATATTAGGACGTTCGTTGACAGACCGCCGTGCGGCCTCGAGCGTTCTGATCATGACAGGCCATCATGCGGATGACTTAAACCCGAGCCTGGCGCCGACACGCGTTGTATATATGCCCGGCAGCGATCTGGGCATTTATGCGGCCGCCTGGCTGGCGGATGGGGAAGCTCCGGAGATGCCGTGCGCCGTGATCAGCCGGGTATCGCAGCCCGAGCAGTCTGTGGTGCGTACCAGCCTGGGAGAACTCGCGCAAGTTCAGGCTCCGGTTGCGCCCGCGCTGCTGCTTGCAGGCTGGGCATTGCAGGGGTGCGGGGATGCCGGATTCAGACAGATGCTCGAAAACGCAGCCACTGGGATAAACTTCTGAGTTGCTGCTGTCATTACGCGGAATACAGAAGAACTTCGGCGGGATTCGTGCGCTAAGAAACGCGAACCTGGAAATCCGCGCCGGCGAAGTGCATCTGTTGATGGGCGAGAACGGGGCGGGGAAGTCGACGCTCATGCGCATGGTGGCGGGCATGCACCAGCGTGACGGCGGCGAGATGCTGTGGCGCGGTCAGCCGGTTTCGTTTCGTAACCCGGCAGAGGCTTCGGCGCACGGCATCGCGATGGTTCACCAGGAATCGTTGCTTGCTCCTCATTTGAGCGTTGCTGAAAATATCTATCTCGGCCGGGAGCCACTCACCAGCACAGGACTGGTGCGGCGGCGCGTAATGGTGGAACGCGCGGCTTCTTTGATCGCGGGGAATGGCTTCGAGTTGGATCCCGAAGCGCTGGTGCAGACCTTGAGTCCCGCGGGGCGGCAGCTGGTGGAAATCTGCCGCGCGATTGCGCAGGGGTCGAGCTTATTGATTTTCGACGAGCCAACGTCTTCGTTATCCGATAAGGAAACGAACGAAGTGTTTCGGATTGTGCGGCGTTTGCGAGAGCAGCAGGTCGGGGTGATTTACATCACTCACCGGTTGGAAGAGCTGCGATCATTAGGCGATCGCGTCACGGTGCTGCGCGATGGCGAGACCGTATTCACCGGTGAACTTGTCGACCTGACTCGCGAACAATTGATTCAGCACATGGTCGGACGCAAAGTGGCGTCGGTGTATAGCCGCACTCCGATTGAGCCTGGCGAAACATTACTCAAATTGCAGAATGTTTCACGCGGTTGGGTGCGTGATGTCTCCTTCGAAATCAGGGCTGGCGAAATTGTTGGCCTGGCGGGATTGATGGGCGCGGGACGCACGGAGCTCTGCCGCATGGTGTTTGGAGTGGACCGGCCGGAGAGCGGCACAATTGAAGTCGGTGGCAAAAGCGCGCGCTTTCGTTCTCCGCAAGACGCCGCTCGCGCCGGTGTGGCGTTGATCCCCGAGGACCGGCAAAAGAACGGGCTGGCGTTGCGTCTGCCGATCACATTCAACATCACATTGCCGGACCTGGGCCGCTACACGCGGCTGGGATTTCTGCGGAAACACCGGGAAGTGTTGTTGGCCGAAGACTATCGCAACCGGCTGCGTATCAAATGCGACACGCCACAGCAACTGGCAGGCCGGATGAGTGGCGGAAATCAGCAGAAGGTTGTGATCGCGAAATGGATGGCGCGAGGTGCGCGTGTATTTCTATTCGATGAGCCGACGCGGGGCATCGATATTGGAGCGAAACAGGATGTCTTCGAGCAGATGGATCAGTTGGCTCGCGGCGGTGCGGCCGTTTTGATGGTGAGCTCCGAGCTCCCGGAACTGGTGCAGGTGGCCGATCGGATTCTGGTGATGCGCGAGGGGCGGCTGAGCGGCGAACTGCCGCGCAACCCATCGCAAGAGGAGATCATGCGGTTGGCCGCGCCCAGCGGCGCTACATCCGCGGCGGGACTGGCTCAGTGAAGCGCGTTCAAAAGCTATTACCCTTTTTAACTCTTGTGCTGCTGGCAATCGCGCTGACGATTGCGACACCGCATTTTCTGACGGCGATCAATCTCGCCAGTGTGGCGCGGCAGACCGCCGTTATCAATATCATGGCGCTCGGCATGACGCTGGTGATTGTGAGCGGCGGGATCGATCTTTCCGTTGGCTCAATTCTGGCGTTAGCTGGGCTGTTTGGCACGATGGCAATTAAGGCTGGTGTCCCGATCCCGCTCGCTGTACTTGTTGGGACGGCTGCCGGCTTAGTCTTGGGACTGCTGAACGGATTGATGGTTACGCGGTTGAAAATCGATCCGTTCATCGTAACCCTTGGTACGCTGGGCGCATTTCGCGGACTGGCTTTGGTGATTTCGAAAGGCCTTCCTGTGCACGACATCCCAGCGAGTTTTTCGTTTTTGGGCGATGGCAATCTGCTGGGCATTCCGGCTTCGCTCTGGCTGCTCGGGGTATGTGCGGTCGTGATGCATTTCGTGCTCGAGAACACGAAGCTGGGGCGATATTCGTTTGCGATTGGCAGCAATGCGAGCGCAGCCTTTTATGCGGGAGTGCCGATTAAGAATGTCTTGACGGCGGTGTATGCAATTGCCGGGCTGCTGTCGGGCTTAGCGGGAATGGTGGAGGCGTCACGCTTAATGACAGGACAGCCGACTGCGGGACAAGGCTACGAGTTGGAGGCGATCGCGGCGGTGGTCATCGGCGGCGGCAGCTTGCAGGGGGGCGCCGGAAGCGTCATCGGTACCCTGATCGGTGCTTTCATAATGGGACTGCTATCGAATGGCAGCGATTTGCTCGGAATCAACCCCTACTGGCAGCAGGTCACGATCGGCGTTGTGATCATTGCGGCGGTCGGCTTTGATGAGTTGCGCAAGCGGCGCTTTGCTACCGCCTGAAACAGTTCAATCGCCGATTCCGTGTTTCAGCGCGAAGCGTACCAGTTCGCCAGTCGAGTGCAGGTTCAGCTTCTCCATGATTTTGCCGCGGTGCGAATCCACCGTGTAGACGCTCAGGTTCAGTTTGGCGGCCACTTCCTTGTTGGTCTTGCCTTCTGCGATCAATTGCAGGACTTCACGCTCACGATTCGTGAGCAGGTCCGCTGGGTTTGTGACGTTCTGACGGTAGTCGTTGAGCAGAGCACTCGAAACCGCCGGACTGACGTAGCCATCGCCACGCGCCACCGAACGAATGGCATTGAGCAATTCGGTATCGATTACGTCTTTCAACAAGTAACCGCGCGCACCGGCTTTCAGGATTTCGCGCACATAAACGGCTTCTTTGTGCATGCTGAGGACGAGAATCCGGAGCCGTGAATTCATCTCCATCAGGCTGCGCGTCGCTTCGATGCCGTTTACTTCAGGCATGGCAACGTCCATGAGTACGATGTCCGGTTGGAGTCGCTTGGCTAACTCGATCACTTCGCGGCCATTCGAAGCTTCGCCGATGACTTCGAGATCCTTCTGCGAGGAAAGAATTAGTTTTAGGCCCTGGCGCACGATGGTGTGGTCGTCGGCCAGCAAAATTTTGATGGTGGATGGAGTCAAGCTGCCGCCACATCTATTGGACAGACGACCGAAACCTGAAAGCCGCGCCCCGCACTGTGATCGACCGTGAGGTCACCGCCGCAGGCCCGTGCCCGCGTGCGCATGCCCGCTAATCCCAGGCCTCGATGTTGCTTTTCTCCCACCAGTTGCTTCCCCTGACCATTGTCGTGTATGCGTAATTCGATCTCCTGGCCGCGTGAGCGCAAGGCAACGTGCACTGCGGAAGCGGCGGCGTGCCGAGACACGTTTGTCAGCGCTTCTTGCGCGATTCGATACAGATGCGTTTCTGTTTCATCCCGCAATCTGAGCGCGCCGACGCCGCTTTCGTAGTCGACGTGCAGGCCGGTACGCTGCGCAAACCGTTCGGTAAGGGCGCGCAACGCAGCGTCGAGTCCGAAGTCGTCGAGAATCGTGGGGCGGAGCAGTTGCGACATTTCACGGACATCGTGAATCGCGCTGTCGACCAGCGCCATACAATCCTCCACACGTGAAGCCCCAGGCTCTCTTCCGAGTGCCGATAAATTTGCTTTGATAGCGGTTAACACCTGGCCGAGTTCATCGTGCAATTCGTGGGAAAAGCGGCGGGCGACGTCTTCTTGCGATTCCAGAAATGCGTATTGCAAACGGGTCAATTCGTCGGATTGCGATTCGAGCGCGCGAAACAAGCTGGCTGAAGCGCGCACGGCCCAGGTTGCGCTGGCAAGGGACAGGGCCACACATAGGGCGAATAGCCAGACCGTCCAGCGCAGTAAACCGTGTCCTGCTTGATAGACGCTCTCGCGTAGCATTTCCGCCTGTTCATACGCCGATTCCAAAGTGCTGCTCATTTGTTCACGATTTTGTTCGAGTTGAGCGAGGATTTCTTCACGGCGTACCACGTCTTTGCGGGCAAGGGTGCGCCAGCGCGCATTTAACACGCTTTGCTCTTTTTCAATTTCGTCGATGGCGTCTTTCGCGAAAGCCTGGCGTTCCGCAAAGCTGCCCGTGACGCCGTTGAGTTGATGGACCGTTCGGAACGCGACGAACACCGCAGAGAGAAGCAACACGGCGGATAAGCAGAGGCCCAGCAGAAGCATGCGCTGCAGATGTCGGCGAGTAACCAGGTTCGACGGTTGCACAGCACAATTCTAATCATTAAAGAAGGCCCATAACTATCCCGCAAATACGGGATGAAGATTCGTCGTTTTGTCCGATGGCGCGCGGAGTCGAATCCGGGCAAAGTAGAACTGTGAGCGGAAGGGAAAAGATACCGCCACTTGATCAGAGGAGAAAAAAAATGAAAAAGCTATTTACATCCACGCTGCTGACGGTCGCCGCGGTGCCATTCCTGATGGCTGCTCCGAGCACTGCCAAGAAAGCGCAGAATACAACGGCCCCGGCCAGCAAAACCGCCACCAAGAAGGCTCATAAGACACATGTCAAAAAGAGCTCGAGCAAAGCGAAAGTTGCGCCGGCCGCGGTCAAACAGTAACGTTCTGAACCGCGAAGCGGAACGGTCCGGGCAGAAACAGCCCGGGCCGCTTTTTGTTTGAGGCAAGTTACTGTGCGCTGGCCACTTTGATTCGGCCCTTTTGAACGGCTTTGTTAAACAGTTCAAAATCGGCGTAGGTGAGCTTGGCGTAATCCATGCCGTAGCGGATCAATCCCTCAGCGGCTTTGATTGAATTGCCCAGATAGCCCTGAATGGCGAGTACGTCCCCTGAACGCGCATGTCCCCTGGCAAGCAGCTCGCCCGCGATCTCCGCGAGAGCCAATAATCCGTTCCCTCGAAGATTCTCAATATCGATGCTGCCTTTGTGATCGTTCAACTGGCGAACCAGATAATCGTGCTCCCCGATGCGCGTCCAGCCGAGAAGCAAATCAGAAAGTGGCTGGAGCCGCCGCTGACCATCCGCCACGCGTTTGCCCTGATGCGTATATTGGGCTGAATTTAAATACGGGGCATAGGTGGACGGCAGCTCCTGTTTAATCTGCAGGAACAGCGGGTCTTGTTTCCCGTTTCCCTCCATCAAGATCACGTAATCGCGCAGACCCACGCTGCCGGTTCCGACAATCTTAAATGCAACATCCACCGGATGGAAGAAATGAAATAAGTGCAGCCGTTCGGGCAGCAACGAATCGCGATACTGCGACAAACTCGACAAGACTTCCTGCCGGCGCGATCCGCGGAGGCGATAGAGAAGCGGTTTCACATTTCGGAAGTGAAACTCTCCGTTTGCAGTTTGCTCAGTGTACTTCCGAAGCAGGTCGACGGGCCGGGCGCGTTGGGCCTGATCGAGAGCGGCCGAAATGGCTTGCGCCCGATTCAGACGGCGAATTTGATGACGAGCTGCATCGAGAATCGGCTGCCCCGCCAAGCTGTGAATCGAATTCACGTAGCTCGCGGTGAACGCCTCAACCGCCTCCTCGGATCCGCTTTTCTTGTGGCCCGATTCTAACCCAGCCAGGGCGATACTGGCCGCCATGCGCTTCACGTCCCATTCCCAGGGACCGGCGATCGTTTCATCAAAGTCATTAAGATCAAAAACGATGCGCCCATCGGGTGTTTCGAAAGATCCGAGATTCTGCACGTGGGCATCGCCGCACAATTGGACCGTTATGTCGGTATGCGGCTCTCGCGCGAGATCGGCCGCCATAATAGACACGGCGCCGCGAAAGAAAGCAAAGGGCGACTGGGCCATTCGCTGATATTTCACGGGCAGCAGTTTGGGCAGGCGATCGGTGCCCGCGGCCAGCAGCAAGTCGATGGGATCGAAGCTGCGCTTCTTGGCGTCGAGCGATCCGAGACCATTGCGGCTGATGCGAAGGCGCGCTTGACGCCCAGCCGATTTTCGTTCTTTTATCTTTTCAGTTTCTGGTTGGGAAACGGCTTTGAGAGCCTCGGACATTCTGGCAATCAACCTCTAAGGTATTGGTCCGTTTTGCTGAGCCAGTCTTCCCGGGGCGGTGTAAAGATGTCGAGGTCTACCGTATCTTCGAGCGCTGTCGCCGTGTGCGGAGCATCGGGCGGGATACAAAGCACTTCCCCAGCGCGCACCACAACTTCTTTCCCGTTCACCGTGAACTGCAACGCGCCAGTTTCGACGAGCGAAATTTGCTCATTATGGTGCTGATGCATCGGCACCACGCATCCTTTCTTCAGGAGGATGCGCGCGACCATTACTTTATCCCCTACCACGATTTGCCGTGCAAGCAACGGATTCAACATTTCAACTGTCACGTTGCCCCATTGCACATGTTGGGCGTCTGCAGATACTTCCTGGCTCATGGATGTTCGACTCCTCCAATCGGGTACAACACTGAGCTTACTATTTCTCAGCTTGTCCAAGCCGCGGAAACTTCTTTGATACGGCGAATCGCTTCGACCAGATTTTCGAAAGAGTTGGCGTAGCTTAAGCGCAGGTAGCCATCGCCATACTGGCCGAACGCGCCGCCATCCAAACACGCTACACCTGCTTGTTGCAGCAGCAGCGTTTCCAATTGCTTTGAAGTCAGGCCAGTCCCTTCGACGTTTGCAAAGGCGTAGAAAGCACCGGCCGGAAGCCGGCAGCGAAATCCTGGAATTTCGTTTAGCGCCGGGCAGAACATGTCGCGCCGCCGGCGAAATTCGGCGATCATGTTCTCCACGTCGCTTTGCGACCCGTTCAGCGCGGCAAGAGCGGCACGTTGTACGAACGAGGCCGCGCAGGTATTCGAATTAGACATCAGTTTATTGATCGGGTCGACCAATCGGGCGGGAAACACGCCATAGCCGAGCCGCCACCCCGTCATCGCATAGCTCTTTGAGAAGCCATCCATGATGATCGTCTTCTCGAGCATCCCGGGAAGAGTTGCGATCGAAAACGCTTCGGCGTCGTAGGTGATCTGTCGATAGATCTCGTCGGACAAGATGATGATGTCGCGCTCGCGGACGAGTTCGGCAAGTTCGCGCAGATCGTCTTCGGGAATAATTCCGCCGGTCGGGTTTTCAGGAGAATTCAGAATCAGCAGGCGTGTGCGGTCGGTTAGATGGTCGCGCACGAAATCGAGATCGAAGGAGAACGCCTTGTTTTCGAGTAAGGGGATGGGAACCGGTTTCGCATCCAGGAATTGAATCAGCGACCGGTACATGGGAAAGCCGGGATCCGGATAGAGTACCGCGTCACCGGGATCGATCAGCGCGAGCATGGCGAAAAAAAGAATTGGCTTTGCGCCCGGCACAACGCAGACGTTCTGGGGGTCGATCGAAATGCCGCGGGTCTGCGAGACCTGGGCGGCAATTGCCTCGCGCAGGGATGGTAAACCTTGGGGTGGCCCGTAATGGGTCCAGCCCTGGTCGAGGGCTTCCTTCGCGGCTTCTATAACGGGTTCAGGCGTGTTGAAATCCGGTTCGCCGATTTCGAGGTGAATGACGTTGCGGCCCTCCGCCTCAAGCGCGCGGGCGCGCGCCAGTACATCGAAAGCAGACTCGACGACCAGACGGCTGATTCGTTCGGCAATTTTCATGGGCATCCGGTAAAAACGAAACGGGAACCTTGCGGTTCCCGTTCGTCGTGTCGATCGTGTTCGACCCTGGAGTTGTGACTAGTTGGTCCCCTTCGCATCGGGGTAATTCCAGTATATCGCCTGCTTCAGCGTACTTTCTCCGCGATCGATTTGGCCTGGGTAAATTGCAGAAGGTAATCGGGGCCGCCGGCCTTTGAATCGGTGCCGGACATATTGAAGCCGCCGAACGGGTGAGCGCCGACCATCGCTCCGGTGCATTTGCGGTTGATATAAAGGTTGCCCACAAAGAATTGCCGCTTGGCCGTTTCAATTTTCTTGGGATTCGACGTATAGACGGCGCCCGTGAGCCCGTATTCGGAATCGTTGGCGAATTGGAGAGCTTCATCAAACGTTTTCGCTTTGGTGATCGCGAGTACCGGACCAAAGATCTCTTCCTGGAAAATGCGCGCGTTCGGTTGCACGTCGGCAATAATGGTGGGCCGGATGAAATAGCCGTCGCCTTGCGGCGTATCGCCGCCGGTAACCAGACGGCCCTCTTTTTTGCCGCTTTCGATGTACTTGAGAATGGTTTCTTTTGCCCGGGCGTTGATGACGGGGCCCATGTAATTTTCAAGCTGTTCGGCGGGTCCTACGGTGAGCGCTTCCGCCTTCGCTTTCAGTTGTTCGACGAATTGATCATAAATCGTTTCGTCTACAATCGCGCGCGAACAAGCGGAGCACTTCTGGCCCTGATAGCCGAAAGCGGAAGAGAGCACGCCAGCAACGGCTTGATCCAGATCGCACTCGCGGTCGACTATGATCGCGTCTTTGCCGCCCATTTCCGCGACAACTCGCTTGATCCAGAGTTGGCCTTTGGGCGTTTTGGCAGCAAGTTCGTTGATGTGAAGGCCGACATCACGCGATCCGGTGAATGACACGAAGCGGGTCTTCGGATGAGAGACAAGGATGTCGCCAATGGCCGCGCCGCTGCCCGGCAGCAACGAAAAAGCTTGGGCCGGAATCCCTGCCTGCAGCATGGCTTCAGCAAATTTGGCGGCAATCGTGGGGGTGTCGCTCGAAGGCTTGATAACAACAGTGTTGCCCGCGACCAACGCTGCAGTGGTCATGCCCAGCAGAATCGCTAGCGGGAAATTCCATGGCGGGATAACGACCCCGACGCCGAGCGGAAGATAGACCAGTTCGTCGCGCTCGCCGGAAAGCTGCACCAGCGGATCGGGATTTGCCAGCTTCAGAGCTTCACGGGCATAAAACTCACAAAAGTCGATAGCTTCTGAAACATCGCCTTCCGCTTCCGCCCATGTCTTGCCTGCTTCGAGCACAAGCCATGCGTCAAACTCAAACTTTCGCTCGCGAATCACTTCGGCTAGCCGCACTAAATGCTCTGCGCGCTGCTCGGCTGGCGTTGCGGCCCAGACTGGGAAGTAGGAGTGAGCCGCTTCGATTGCGTCGCTTGCGTCCTGCTCGGTCGCCTTACTATGCAATCCGATGATTTCGGCCGGGTTGGATGGATTGATCGATTGCAGCTGCTCCTTGGTTTGGCGTCTTTGGCCGGCGACGAGCAGATCGTAGCGTTTGCCAAGCTCCGTGCGCACTTTCGCTAAGGCCGACCGCGCGGCTTGGGCGGCTTCGGGCCGAGTGAAATCAGTGTAGGTCTCGTTAGCGAAAGGTGCGAGTTGGGAAGTTGTGACTACTGACATCGGTTCATTTCTTTAGATGCGGACCAACTGATTTAGAGGCGTTCCTCAACAGTTTTTTCGGCGATCATGCGGCCGCGCTCGAACAATTCGGCCGTTTCCTCCGCGATTTCGCGGCCCCGTTCATAAAGTTCCCGCCCGCGCGCGACGATATCCTGGCTCGATTCCAGCAGGGACCGTTTCCCTTTCTCGGTTTTGCTTTTTAACAGGTGCCGGGTGCGGGCGCCCGTTTTCGGGGCAATCAGCAATACCACCGCCCCGCCGATTACCAGGCCGCCCAATAGCCAGGCGAGGAAAACTCCGTTGTTTTCGCGTTCCATGTTTCTCCTTCGTACTCATTCTATGCGCCCGCGAACGCTGTCGCGGCCTCAATCCCCGACGGTTGGCATTTAGGCGGCCAAGTTATTGCTGCCCCGGCCCTGTTTCCGGCAACACTAAACGAAGCTGCGTTTTGCTGTTTCGCTTTTCTTCCGCATTCAAATCGGCCGCCAGTGCCTTTTCTGTGGCGCTCTTCTGCATCTGATGCTCGCGTAAATAGAGCTGCGAAAGTTTGTAGTGTGCGGCGGCCAGCTTCGGATCATCGCGAGTTGCGCTTTCCAGGTATTTCTGAGCTTCCGCGACGTCGCCCTTGCGCAGCAGAATATCTCCCATCGTCATGTTCGCCTTGGCATCATGCGGAGCCTCGCGAAGCACGGTATGCAGCAATTTCTCTGCCTGTTCGATCTGGCCGTCATCGAAATCGAGTTGTGCCAATTCGTATCGCGCGCCGGAAAGCGCAGGGTCGAGGCGCAGGGCGTGCTCGAGTTGTTGGCGTGCATCGTCGACGCGATCCAGCCGGATATCGAGCCATCCCATGGCGTAATACGAAGGTGCGAAGGTCGGATTGTGCTTAGCAAAGTGCTGAAACAGGTTGTAAGCCTCCTGCCAGTTCTGCACCGAGATATTGGCCCGCGCGAGCAGATAAACCACGCCCATGTTGGACGGCTCAAGGCGGCGCGCAATGTCCAAACCCTCAATCGCATCGGGACCCAGATCGCGCCGGATGCAAACGGAAGCAAAGTGCTCGATCGTTGGAACGTCATCGGGCGCGGCTTTGCGGGCCCGGATCAGATAAGCGAGCGCCTTCTCGTCCAGGCCTTGCCGCTCTGCAGAAGCGGCGGCGCCGTTCAACGCGATCAGGCTCTGGGGCGATAAGGCAAGGGCGCGCTCGAAGCTCGTTTCGGAAGCGACCGGATCGCGGGGCAGTTCGGCTCGGCCGCGCTCTTCCCAATATTGGGCGACGCCGGCCAGCGCGGGCTCGAGAGACTTGAGTTCCCGGAGCGCCTCCGCCGGTTCGCCGCTGCGGAGTTTGCTGGCGGCCAGGCTAAACAGCACGCCGGGCTTTTGGCTGCCGAGTTCGCGAGCGCGCTCAAGCCGCACTTTCGCTTGCCCGTATTTCTGCTCGCGAAAGAAGAGCAGGCCTGCATTTTCGTTCATTGAAGTGGAATTTGGGGCGAGCGCAAGGCCGGCGGCAAACGCCTTTTCTGCTTCCGCATCCTCGTTTAGCTCCGTTTCGGCGATCCCGAGCAGGTTCCAAAGTTCCGCGTTTCTGGGACTGTGCTGCAGTTCAGCACGCAGGGCGCTGCAAGCCTGCTTGTATTGGCCCGCCTGAATTTCGCGCATAGCATTGTCGGCCACCGTTGCGGGCGCGGCTTGGCCAGCAAGCAACACAACAAATGCGAAACCCACAGCGCGAATCATCAGCAATTTCAAAAATAATATAAGATCGGCCTGACTGGAAATTTTACGAATGACAAATCTCTAATACTTTAGGCCGGGACTGGGATATAGTGTGGCCGTGTCCCTTTCTTTTAAATGCTCTGTTTTGACTTCTCTCCTGGCGCTTTTGCTACTTCCTTGCTTGCAGGCCCAGACAAACGAAGGCATTCTCACCGGCACAGTAGTAGATCAGACTGGAGGCGCCGTAGAGGGCGCCCAAATTACTGCACGAAACGAATCGACCGGCAACACGCTGACCACAGTCACGGGTCCTGGCGGAGGATTCCGTTTTCCCTCCATTCCCATAGGCCTCTACGACGTGACCTCTACACAAACCGGTTTCAGCTCGGCCATACAGACCGGAGTCAACGTTTCGATCAGCACTACGACATCCATCAACATGACCATGCAGGTCGGGAAAGCCGAGCAGACGGTCACGGTTCAGGCGGATGCAACTACTATCCAGACGCAGAGTTCCGATATAGGAACGGTCATCACCGCTAAGCAGCAAGTGGAACTGCCACTAGCGCTCGGAGGAGTGGGCGCTCTTCGCTCGCCGGAAGCATTTGCTTTCCTGGCTCCTGGCACCTCCGGGCCGGGGACGGCAAACAGCAACAATGGCGTGTTCATCTCGAAAATTGGAGGCGGTCAAAACTTCGGGAATGAGGTCCTGCTGGACGGCTCCAGCATTCTCAGAACCGAGAATGGCTCCTCGTTCGATGAAGCAGCCCCGTCGGTGGAGGCGATTTCCGAGTTTCGGGTGATCACATCGACTCTTCCCGCGATGTATGGCCGGACCACAGGCGGCATTGAAGTGTTTGGCACCAAATCCGGTACCAATGCCTTCCACGGCACCGCTTACGACATTCTGCAAAATGAAGATCTGAATGCGAACTCCTGGTTCAACAACGGATACGCGGCGAGTTGTACTCCGCAGCCCGGCTGCCAGGGTCAATATGCAAGGCCGATTGACAAGAAGAACGATTATGGTGTGAATCTGGGCGGCCCGGTTTGGATTCCGAAGATTTATAACGGGAAAAATAAGACGTTCTTCTTCTTCAATTGGGAGCAGTACCGGCAGAACCTGGGAGGAACCAACACGAGCATTCTCCCCACCACGGCCGAGCGTGCCGGCGATTTTTCCAGCACCCTAAATACCTCGGTTAATTACGGCACGAATCCCTGCACGGGTCAGCCGATCTATCAAGGCCAAATTTTCGATCCGAATACGACGGCTACCGGCCCCGGCGGACTTCCTTGCCGCACGCCCTTTCCCGGCAACAAGATTCCAACCAATCGAATTTCAGCTGTCTCGCAGAATTTCCTAAAGTTGCTGCCTCCGACAAATATCTCTGACCTGCCCGGCGTGATAAATTACGCGCTCTCCAGCAACACCTCTCTATACAACACGACCTACACGATTCGTATCGACCAGCAGATTTCGGACAAGAGCCACATATTCGCGATGTACGATACCCGAGACAATGCGCGTTACGCCGGAAGCGGAACATACACGCTTCCGCCGCCCCTCGATTCGAATGGCTGGAGCCAAAACTTTGTGACGCATTATGGGCGCGCCGGCTGGGATTATATCTTCTCGCCAACTGTAGTGAACCATCTCAACCTCGGCTATAACCGAACCAACAGTCAAAACTACACGCTGGGGGCGCTTCAGGCGATCGCCGGCAAGTTTAATTGGAATGACAAGCTGGGGATCACCGGCCTATCCGGCACGGAATTTCCAATCGTCAACATCGGTGAGGGTCTCCCGGGGATCGGAAGGGCCAATAACGACGCAAACGTAGATAACGGAGAGCGATTCAACAACAACGTCACCTGGATCAAAGGCAATCACAGTTTTACGTTCGGATTCGATTTCCGCAATCAGCTCTACGCAACCTACGCGAACGACACGGACACGGGCGTTTACAATTTCGCACGCGCTGAAACCGCCGCTACGCAGGCAGTCAACGGGCAAAGCGGTAACGGAATCGCCAGTTTTCTGCTCGGCACGGTTGATAACGCGAATGCTCTGATTCAAGGCCACGTTCCGAGATGGACTTTCCAGTATTACGCAGCGTTCGCACAAGACGACTGGAAAGTCACTCCCCACCTGACGCTGAACCTGGGCTTGCGCTGGGACGTCGATGTTCCACGAAGTGAGTCCCACAACGATACATCGAACTTCAGCCCTACTGCTCCCAACCCGGCGGCCGGCAATATTCCCGGTGCGCTGGTATTCGGAAACACCTGCGGCGGATGTAATGCGAAATGGGCCGATACCAAATATCACGATGTTGGCCCGAGAATCGGCTTTGCTTACAACCCGAATGGCGGGCGTCTGGTATTTCGCGGCGGCTATGGCGTGATCTATTCGCCCTTACAATACACCGACTTTGGCGGGAGCCAGGTGCAAGGATACTCGGCCACGCCCAACTTTACCAGTTCCAATGGCTTTACCCCTGCTTTTAACTGGGATAATGGCTTCCCGGCTTTTCCTCCGGCGCCGCAGACCAATCCGTCTGTTGTAAACACGGGCAATCCGAACTGGATCCAACCGCGTTTCGGGCAGCCTGGCATCATTCAGAGCTGGAGTTTCCAGATCCAGGACCAAGTCTCGAAAGATATGGTTGCGACGTTAGGGTACGTGGGTCAGCGCGCGCAAAATCTTCGCTCGGCGCTAATGAATTGGAACAACATCAGCCTGCAGGATTTCTCGCTCGGGCAGGCGCTGAATCAACCTGTCTCCAACAACACGCTGGGCATCACAGCGCCGTATCCCAGCTTCTACCAGGATTGGGGCAGCGGTGTAAACGTCGCTCAGGCGCTTCGGCCGTTTCCGCAATACAGCTATATCTACATGGACGTGCTGCAAAATATCGGGCAGTCCACCTATGAATCGCTGCAGGCTTCGCTCGAACGCCGCTTCAGTTCGGGACTGAGCCTACAATCGGCATTCACCTGGTCGAAGACCATCACCGATGCGGACAGCATCCTGCCAGGAATCAATGGCGGCATCAGCCAAATTCAGAATCCCGGTAACCTGAACGGCGAAAAGGCGCTGAGCAGTCAGGACGTGCCGTACACGTTTACTACCGCCTTTTTGTACGCCCTGCCGTTCGGTCACGGGAAACGAATGCTGAACCACGGCATTGCCGGGGCGGTTCTCGGAGGATGGGAAGTCGGCGGCGTGCTGCGGTATCAGACCGGGGTTCCGATTTCGTTCGGCTGTGCAAACGGGATCCCGGATTTCCAAAACTGCATTCGCTTCAATCGTGCTTCTGCTCCGCCCGAAGTGGCGAACGCCAGAAACAACAGCTTCGACCCATTCACTCAGCGATTCTTTAATCCGGCCTGCGCTTATGCTGGCCAGGGAGGATGTGCTTTTGCGGATCCGAATACGGAAGCTATTGCACAAGGCAGCAACGTGACGGTTCAGCAGGCCAGGGGCGGTGCGTATTATTTCGGGAATTATCCGCGAAACAACGGCGACGCCCGGACTCCCAACTATTACAACGAGGATTTTAGTATCCTCAGGAACTTCCACATTTTTGAATCGGCGCAGATTCAGTTGAAAGCTGAGCTGCTCAATGCCTTCAACCGGCATATCTTCAGCGCTCCGGATGCGAATCCATACGACACCAATTTCGGTCTTGTGAATGGCACGATCGATGCGCAGAGAGTGGTTCAGTTTACGCTACGGCTGAATTTCTGATTTCTCGCTGACCTGGAGTATTTTGCGCAGCGGAGGGTTTTCAATCACCTGTTTGGTTCCGCTCGGCCAGGAGATCTCGATTTTGCGAATCGATTTTTCCTGTCCGACGCCGAAATACACGCGGCGATCTTGCGCTGATTGATAGCTGGCGGTGGTAGTTGCCATCCCGTATTGAACTTTTCCCGATGCGGAAGTCAATTTGACCTTCGCACCGATGCCGTCGCGATTGCTGTGTGTGCCGCGCAGATCGAGTCCAATCCAGGCATTCGCATTGCCGCCCTCGTTTCGGAGAACATAAAGCGAACCGCCACAGGTGACGACGACAGCATCGATATCGCCGTCATTGTCGATGTCGCCGAACGCCGCGCCGCGGCTGGCCCACTTTTCTTCGAACACGCTACCCGATTGGCCGGAAACATTTACGAATTTATGGCCGGATTGTTTCAGCAGTAAAAGGCGCTCCATATACTCGACATGCGGCTGCATTTGCGCCACGTTATCCATTACATGGCTGTTGGCGAAGAACAGATCCTTCGATCCATCGTTGTCGTAATCAAAGATACGCATGCCCCAGCCGCCATACAGGCGCGTGATTTCGCCAAGCCGCGAAACTCCGGTATCGTAGCTGAACATCCCGTTGCCGATGTTGTGGAAATACCCGTACGTCTCGTTGGAGAGTGCGGTCGTGACGATGTCGGGCTTACCGTCGTCGTCTACATCGGCCGCATCGGTTCCCATGCCGGCGAAGGTTTTGCCATCGTCGGTGAAAGCCACGCCGGCCGCCACGCCGTTTTCTGTAAACGTGCCGTCTCCGTTGTTGAGAAACAAGAACTGGGGGAAAGAATCGTTCGCCACGCTGATGTCCAGCCGGCCGTCGTTGTTGAAATCGGCGAAGGCAACGCCAAGACCTTTCCCGGGCGACGCCGCAATGTGGCTCTTCGCGCTTACGTCGGTAAACGTTCCATCGCCGTTGTTGTGAAAGAGGTAATTGGACACCGGCTTGAAATTATCCGGATGGCAGTAGGCCCTTCCGCCCGCTTCGCGAGAACCGCAGTATATGTTCTTTGAAAAGTTCCAATCAAGATAACGGCAGATAAATAGGTCGAGCTTGCCATCGTTGTCATAGTCGAAAAAACCAGCGCTCGACATCCAGCCCGTGGTGCGCAGCCCGGCCTTTTGGGTCACATCGGTAAACGTGCCGTTTCCGTTGTTGTGATAAAGAATCACGCTTCCGAAATTGGTGACGAGCAAGTCCTCAAACCCGTCATTGTCGTAGTCGCCGACTGCTACGCCCATGCCATAGCCGGTTCCGCGAACCCCGGCCTTCTCCGTGACGTCGGTGAATGTCCCGTCGTGGTTGTTGTGATAGAGGCGGTTCCAGTATTCGGGCGCAGTTTTGTCGGGAGCCTCGCTGTCCTTTTGGCCCGGGTGGATGCGTGCGCCATTCACGACGAAAATATCGAGGAATCCGTCGTTGTCGTAGTCGATCAGCGCGACGCCGCCGGTCATGGTTTCAATAAGATACTTTTCCGGAGTGGCCGAGTTGCCGTCTTTGAAGTGGATGCCGCTTTGCGCCGTGATGTCCACATAAGTTACCGGCTTGTTTTCGGACGCTTTGAGCAGCCATGCCGGGAGTGTCAAGAGTCCCATCGTGGCGAGCGCGCCTGCGAGTAGGATGGTTGCCCGCATCAATCTTATGTTGACGAGTTTACCCCGGGAGCGCCGGGCAGCACGTTAATGGTAGGGACGGATTTCGACGCGGTCGCCATCGGTGCGGAAGCTGATGAGCCCGCGTTGATCGGTGCGGAACACGCTGACGTGATGCGCCGCGAGCCGCTCCAGTACGCCGGGGCTGGGATGGTGGAACTGGTTTTTATAGCCGTCCGAGATGAGTGCGAATTGAGGAGTTAGCGCGGAAACAAAGTCTTCGGACGAGGAGGTTTTGCTCCCGTGATGCCCAACTTTGAGGAGTGTGACCGGGCGCAGGTCGCCGCTTGCCAGCATGTCTTCCTCTTCGGCGCGCTCGGCGTCTCCCGTCAGGAGCACGCTGCGCTTGCCAAAGCGGATCTCAACGACCAGCGAATCGTTGTTGGTGGCGGTGTCGCCGGGAACGTAATCGGGCGAAGGGGCGAGAATGCGGATTTGTGTTTCGCCGATTTGGATGGGGGTGGCGTTACGGGTTAAATGGCGAATCTGCACGTTGTCGGCGGCGGCGTGCTTTTCTACGTTGCGCCACTCGGGAGTATCGGGTTCGGCGCCGATCCAGAGCTGTTTGGGCTGGAAGTCGTCGAGAATGGCAGGCAGGCCGCCCATGTGATCGGAGTGTCCGTGGGTGAGCACGGCGTAATCGAGATGGCGGATGCGGCGGCTCCAGAGATACGGGGCCACCACGTCTTCGCCCAAGTCCATTTGCGGCTTGCGCTTCATGCGTTCCGCACCGGGGAATCCGCCGGCATCGACCAGCATGGTTTCGCCGTCCGGGAACGCAACCAGCAGGCTGTCGCCCTGACTCACGTCAATCGCGGAGACTTCTAACTGGCCGGGGAAGAGAAGAGCCTTCCACGGTTGAACGTAGACGAAGCCGAACAGGGTCAGCGAGACCGCGAGCGCCGGCCAACTCCAGCGCGGGTGGCGGCGGATGAGATAAGCGAGCGCGATCAGGGACACAGCGAAAGCGATGGCAAGCGCGAGCGGTATGGCTGCCGGACGCCAATTCGGTTCGAAACTGGCATGGCGAGAGGCGATCCACTCGGCGAGTAGCAGCAGTTGCCGGGTGACGGATGCCAGGGGCGCAAAGCCCGTTAGAATGCAGGCGAAACCGAGTGGAACGATAAGGGACAGGAGCGGTACAACCACGATATTCGCGGACAACCCGGTTACGGAAAGCCGATGGAAATAGGCAATCATCGGCAGCGCCAGGGCGAATTGCACGCAAGCCGATACGATAACCGCATCTGCGACAAAGACGAAGAGCCGGGTGGCGCGCTCGACCAGCAGGGCAGTTAAGTTTTCGGACAAGCCGGTCCAGAGGCGAATCGTGCGGGCGACCAGGCGAAGCTCGACGCGCCACGAGGCGGCGGATGGCGGAACTTGTGGGTCATAGCGGATCTGGTCGAAGCGCTTAACGGCTTCACGCAGCGGCTCCGTGGTGCGTTCCATGAGCGGGACGGCAAAAGTGGCGATGGCGGCAACCGAGAGAAAGGAGAGTTGGAAACTGGGATCAAAGAGCTGGTCGGGGGCCAACAACAAATAAATGATTCCGACGACCGCGAGCAGGTTGAGGACGCGTGTGCGCCGGAACAAATAACTGGCGCCGAGGAAGAGGGTGAAGCCGCCGGCGGCGCGAACCGCGGGCGAATTAAAGCCGGAAATGAAGACGTAGAGCCAGCAAATAACAGTGGCTACCGTCAGGGCCGGAAGCCGGCGCATCCTGAACAGCTTGAAAAGAAGGAGCAGGGTAAAGGCCAGGATTGAAACGTGCAGTCCCGAGATGACGAGCGCGTGATAGGTGCCTGTGACGCGGAAATCGGAGGTCCAACGGCGATCCACCCCGGCGGTTACGCCGAGCAGGGTGGCCTGCAGGAGAGCTACGGTATGCGGATCGTCCGGATACAGCTTTCGAATTCGTTCAAGCGCCCAGGTGCGAACGCTATAAAGCCAGCCAACCGCCCGGGAGCCGCAGCGGCCATTCAATACATGGATATCGGTGGGGCTCGAAACGGAGCCGGTCCAGAAAATGTGTTGGGCGGCGAGGTAGCTGACGTAGTCGAAAGCATCCGGATTTTGGAAATTACGAGGCACGCGGATTTTGGCCGCGACCTCCACTCGTTGTCCGTAGTCGAGCGCCACTCCGGCATCTGTCTTGAGGTTAACGGTTAGGCGGGCGGCGGAGGTACGCCCCAGTTTCAGCGTGAACTGTTCGCGCTGGGGAGAGAAGACGGGCGGGTTGACCACGCAGCCGGACAGGAGAACGACGTCGCCGTCGTCGGCGTTGAGGCGCGGTGCCGGACCCCGGCGGTGAAGCAATTGAGTGCCGAGCCCGACCAGCGCCAGGCTCACAGCTAAAATTGCCAAACGAACTCGGGGGAGTTGGCGGCAGAAGGCGAGACAGCAGGCCAAAATGGCGGATCCAGTTAGCAGCAGCGCGATTGTCAGAACGTTCTTATTTGAAAAAACGAACTGGGCTGCCAGGATGCCAGCGGCCAAACACACGAAAGGTACTAACAAAGGCTCTCGTCGCACACAAGGTAGTGGCGATTTCGGTGCGGTAGTTCTCGCCGGGGGAAGGCTGGGTGGTTTTCCCACTTGACACGAAAATGAAATCTACTTCATACTGGGAAAAATCATATAGGCCTTAAGTTGTATGCGGGATATAAACCTCCCCAATGCAGTCATACGGTTGTGTCTGCCTTCAACGTTAATAGTTTTCTCCTCCAACTCAAACTCAACAGGCTGACTGGGTAAAACCGGCCAGCCTTTTTTTGATACTTATGGATCTCAAAACAGCGGATGTGCGAATCTCCTCGGGCGGTTTCGAGGTGCCCGGGTATGCGGCGCATCCGGTAAAGAGCGGGCGATTTCCGGTGGTGCTGGTGATCCAGGAGATCTTCGGGGTACATGAGTACATCAGGGATGTTTGCCGGCGGTTGGCGCGGGAGGGGTATTATGCAATCGCGCCCGAACTGTATGCAAGACAGGGCAATCCTCATGGAATCAGCGACATGCAAAAGCTGATCCAGACGATTGTTAAGAAGGTCCCGGATGAGCAGGTGATGAGGGATCTGGATGCCGCGGTTGCGTTCGCTGACGCATCTGGCGCGGGCGATATCGAACGGTTAGGGGTGTGTGGCTTTTGCTGGGGCGGCAGAATCGTCTGGCTATATAGCGCCCATCAGCCGAAGTTGAAGGCGGGTGCGGCCTGGTATGGGAAATTGATCGCGGGTCCATATTCGCGGCCGGAGATGCAGCCCAGACAGCCGGTCGATGTGGCGGCGCAATTACACGGAGCAATTTTGGGGTTGTATGGCGGGAAGGATGAAAGCATTCCGCCCGACACAGTGGAGCGTATGCGCGAAGCGCTACGAGCGGCGCACCGGGAGCAGACTGCGCAAATAGTGGTGTATCCCGAAGCCGGACATGCATTTCATGCCGATTACCGGCCGAATTACCATGCCGCTTCAGCTCAGGACGGATGGGGGAAGATGCTCGACTGGTTCCGCGAGCACGGCGTCGGCTGAGTACGTCATTTGGGCGGATTCGGAGCGGGCGGGGTGCCGGCCAGGACGGCTGCCTTAGCCTTTCCGCCCTGTTTCACCCAGTCCGATTCGGTGGCGGCATTTCCGACCGCCCCTTTCGCCACATCTTTTGCGACGTCCTGTTTCACCGCTTTATCGGCCTGCTTGGCGGAGGCGTGGGTACCGGCCCCAAGTTGGATGACCCTGACGCGAACGGGGCGGCGTCCGAACTTCTTACATTCGGCGGTATTCGGGATGTATAGATCTAGCCTGCGGCCGACGATTTTCTCGCCTGTGTCGGCGACCACGTATTCCCCTGAGTATTTCCCGGCGCGTTTAATCTTGATCCGGCTGCCGATCGGCAGGAGATCAGGATCGGCGGCCACCACATGCCGGTGCACATATTCACCGGACGCGGTAATTCCCGTAGTGGAGTAAGCGGTCGCAATGTACCGGCCGCCCGGTTTTGGAGTCGCGGCGAGAGTGACCGGAGGAAGACACAGGGCGAGTGCCAAGGCGAGGTGGTTGCTGCGCACTCCTCATTAGATTCGCTCCGGGCTTAATTGGGACCGATGGCCAAAAACATCGGTACCAGTACTTATCTCGAAAGTTGTGATAGGTTCGCTTCTTTGTGGTCTTGGCTCTGTCCGAAAGACTTGGCCTGTATGGCTTGTTCGGGGGACGTTTCCCCTTCTTGCGTGAACCAGAAGCACCAAGCAGCGAGAAGACAGACCTCGATCGCCATCATGATGAGATTGACCCGGGCTTTGGCGGCTTGGCGACGGTCAAGCCAGTCCATGAGCAAGATCCAGGCGCCAGGGACTGCGCCCGCATAGAAGGCGAAAAGCCAGCGGTGAAGCGTCACGTTCGTCTTCATGCGGATCGGGAACATCTTAAACCACACTGCCTGGGCGAAAAGGAAGACAAAAATGATAACGCTTTCCCAAAACAATACTTTCATGACGAGGTACGCCTGCATAGGTTGCCAGCTGGAAGACTTGATAAAGGGCACACCCAGGACTGTCGCGGCGACACAGCCGAAGAGGAAGAGCATTTCAAAAGAGCTGGAAGCGAACTCCTGGATTTCAGGGTAATAGCTTAATATTTTCTTGCGTGATTTCGATAGCCGCTCCAGCCATAGCGAGCAAGAGCACGATCTCCGAGACGGCCCAATAGGTGCTATAGAGGGAGGTTCCATCCCGCAATTCAATCAGAGCCACCATCTGCAGCCACTCAGAGTCAGGAAGGCGGCAAACCACGGATAGCGAACAACAGCTTACGCCTAAACAGGAAGCCGAGCAGGGTGGCTTCGGCAACCACCCAACTCCAGCGAATTACGGTCGATGCTGCCTCAAGCAAAGACTACAGGCCAAAGATCGGTGAAGTGCGGTGAGGACGATGTTGGCCCCAGTCGGCGGTACGCTTTGGTTGGCCGGCGGGGGCAGGGGCGGCGGGGCGGATTGGGTACCGGGCCGCTTTGCGGTTGGGGCATGGGAACTTGCGCGCAGAGAGTAGTCGCCGGAACAAGGAATAATGGCGCCGCGAGGCAGGCAATCAGGAGTGTTTTTCGCATAGGTAAGGTGGGGAAATCCCTTTGGATTTTAGAATAACCTAAATTCTCAGTTTTTAATGTAAGTTTTTTATGCAAATGGCTGAGAATTTCTTGATAACTGCCAAAATGTTGGCTGGATTTCTCTCCCGCGTCCACAGGCGCGCCTCATCAGATTGCGCGCGAGCTCCGCCGCCTTACGAAAACCCCATGCTACCCTCGTCAAGGTAAAGGCGGAGTGTCGTTCCATCGAGTGCTAACAGTACCCGGCAATTGATGTCGAAAGAGCCTGTCGAGGCAGGGAAGCGCGGAAAATCCTTTCTCCTCCTTCTCTTGTTCGCCGCGATTGTGATTGCCGCGGTCCGCGCCATGTTTCGCGATCACCTCTTTCTTGCCTATTCGTGGAGGTCGCCCGGATTTCAGGACGTGAGGTGGTTCGCCGCCCTGTGGTTCTCCTTCTCGGCTTGCATGCTTCTGTGGGCCAGATCGTACACGCTCCCTCTCATTTCGTGCGTTTCCCTTTTTTACTTGTGCAGTGCATTCGGGATCGGCCCGTTCGTAACGGTTCTCTGGTTTGGAGTTGCCAGCTACACGCTCGGGAATGCTCTTGCCTTTTACGGCGGACATTGCCTTCGGGACACAGTTGAAGATCGGATCATCGCCATACTACTCGGCATCGCCGTCTACATGTTCCTGATTTCGTGCGCGGTTCATTTCCCAATCAACACTGCGCCTGTTTATCTCCTGCTCTTAGCTGTCCCGCTCTGGCTGGAGCGGAAGCGGAGCTTGCGGGATTTCGCCTGTATCAAAGGTTTATTCAGAAGAAATGCCGTCAGCTGGCCTGTTTGTCTTGCACTCAGCGTAACGGGCTTCCTCGCAATCTGCCAGATCGCGATGAGCGCGCACCCCGACATCGGGTGGGATTCGCTCGAAATGCATCTCACGGCACCGGCTTTTGTCCGCGATCACGGGTTCTGGAATTTCGATGTGACGACTCATGCCTGGGCTGTCATGCCAATGGGGGCCGACTGGGTCTACACCATCGGGTATGTGCTTTCAGGGGAACCCGCCACTCACCTGTTGAATCTTTTCGCGCTTCTTCTCTGCGCGGTTCTGATCTTCGCTTTGGCGAAACGGAGCAGCAGCAACGAGACCGCGCTGCTGCTGGTTGCGGTCTTCCTCTCTGCACCTCTCACTCAGATAGAAACGAACACTCTGTTCGTCGAGAACCTTCTTTCGGCATTCGTGCTGGGAGCCTTTGCCGCCTTGGTTCGCCTCCGCTCCGAGCGCAATCAGGGTTACATCCTTTGGTTTTTTGTGCTTTGCGGAATGGCGTTTGAGATCAAGCTGGGAGCCTCTGCTTTTTTCCTGCCCCTGCTTGCAGCTTTGGTTGTGGCTTCCCTCGGGCCCGTAAGGCAACAACCCAATTATTTTCGTATCATGACATTTTCAGTGGCGGTCTTCCTGGTGCTCGCTGCTGCGCCGTACTTTACCGCGTATCTCAAGACAGGAAACCCGATTTTCCCGTTCTACAATCAGGTGTTTCATTCACCCTATTGGCCCCCGCAGAACTTTGTAGATTTTCGCTGGAAAACACCACTCTCGCTGCGTACGCTGGGCGATATGACCTTTCATTCGCAGAAATATCTGGAGTACTATGACGGTGGATTCGGCGTTCTCTATTATTTACTGATCCCCTTATCTGCCTGCGCGCTGCTGCTCGGGACGGGGAATCGTCTATCCGTTTCGAGTTTCCTAATAGGATCGGGCGCATTTGTCTTGATTTGCCTCCAGCTGGCTTATCTGCGGTATGTCTATCCTGCGCTACCCTTCTTACTCATTGGGGCGGCCTCTGCGCTGGAATTTCTACGAACCAATTTAAGAAGGCTCTACGCAATACCGCTTGTCATTATCCTTGCCGGTATCGCCGTGAACGTTTTCCTCTCTCCGCCTACGACCGCAAATACGTTAGCGCTGAATCCATTCGACCCAAATAGCGCAGCGAGGTTTGAGCTGCTGCAACGGCCCCAACGCCTGGCCATCGATTACCTGAATCTCTGTTTTCCTGGTGAGCCGGCAGCCTTTCTTACGGCGCCACCGGATGTTGCCGGGCTAATTGGGCGCGCCTATCAGAACCTTTGGTATGACCGAGAATTCCTGGAAGAAGTGGCCCGCGCCAGCGATCGGAACGCTATGCTTCAGCTTGCCGCTCGCCACCGGCTGAAGCTTTTTGTTTACACCACCTCCAACCTGGCTGAACTGAGCACTCCGGTTAGGCAGTTCCTGGCAAAAGATACGAAGGAACTCGCCACTTTTAACGGTGTCGTCGTTTGCAAATTAGCGCGCTGATATGGACGAAGAAAGCCAACGCACACTGGAACCCGAGCCGATTAGCCAAGCGCCGTTCGTGATCCTCATCCCGGCCTACAAGCCCAGATCGGATTTCCCGGCATTGGTGCGGCGGCTGATCGATTGCGCAGGGACCGCAATCGTGGTGGTCGATGACGGAAGCGGCCCTGCCTATCGCTCTCTCTTCGACCAGGTCGCCGCGTTGCGTGCAGTTCGAGTACTCAGACACGCAATCAACCTCGGGAAAGGGGCTGCGCTCAAGACGGCCATGAATGCGGTACTTTGCGATTTCCCGCCGGGAACAGTATCGGTTACTGTCGACGCCGACGGACAGCATCATCCGGACGATGTACTCCGTGTTGCTCGTTTCACGGCCGACGCGCCCGGCGTCCTGGTGCTCGGCGTGAGACGGTTTCGCGAAGGTGTTCCGTTACGAAGCCGTGCCGGAAACGAGCTGACTCGAACGATTCTGCGAGTCGTTGTCGGGCAAAAGCTATCGGATACCCAGACGGGTCTGCGAGCTGTACCCTATGGCCTTTTGCCGCTGTTATTGCGGGTGCCGCTCCAGGGCTACGAGTTTGAGCTCGAAATGCTGCTCGTTTGCAGATCGAACCACATCCGCATCGCTGAGGTGCCGATACAGACGATTTATCTGGAGGGAAATGCCTCTTCCCATTTCAATCCGCTGCTCGACTCCATGCGGATTTATTTCGTCCTTTTGCGATTCTCCATGCTGTCGCTGGCTACCGCCGTGCTGGACAATCTTATCTTTGGCCTGCTGTTCACCAGCACCCACGGCATCGCGACCAGTCAAATAGTCGCACGCTGTGTGGCAATGCTGTTCAATTTCTTTGCGGTCAAGAAAATTGTGTTTAAATCGCGTGGCGATCAGCTGCGGGAGTTCAGTGAATACTTCGCGCTAGTCCTAGTGTCTGGCTTGGCTTCTTTCGGGATGATCAAATTTCTCGTTGCATATTTTGGCATGGGCGTCATCCGGGCAAAGCTGCTGGCGGAGGCAATTCTATTCCTGGTGAATTTCCTCGTGCAACGAGACTTCATCTTCACCGGCGGCAAGAAACGGAAGTCTGCTGAAAACGCTCAAACCGCGGTTGAGGCAGGTTCACCAACTCGAGCCCGGCCATAGTGGAGTTTTAAGCCATGTCCAATCACAACCCGCTTCCGGAAGCCACGGATTGGGACACTTATTACACCCATGTTCCGGCTACGGCAAAACTGACCCGACGATATACAACCAGTGCTCTGATAAACGCAATTGAGACATACGGCAGCCCTGGAAGTGGGGAACGGCTTTCGATCATCGAACTTGGGGGTGCAAACAGTTGTTTTCTCGACGCTATTGTCAAGCGGGTGGCGCCAGCATCTTATGACGTGGTGGATACGAATGAATACGGACTCAATCTGCTTGCCAAGCGCCCTCCCAATAAAGCTGCTGTTCGCTTGCACCGGGAAAGCGTGCTTGGGTTGAAACTTGAAGAGCTTGCAGATGTGGCTTTTAGCGCGGGGCTAATAGAGCATTTCGATCCCGAAGGCACCCGGCGAGCCATATTCGCCCATTTTGACGTTGTGCGTCCCGGCGGAATTGCAATCATCACATTTCCAACGCCTACGGTTCTCTACCAGGCTGCCCGATCGGCGCTTGAATTTGCCGGTTTGTGGAAGTTTCCGGACGAGCGTCCACTCAGAAGAGAGGAAGTTGTGGCGACCGTTGAACAACGAGGTGTGATTGTTCGCGAAAAACTGCTTTGGCCTCTGATTCTCACGCAGCACATGATCGTCGCCCGAAAAGCTGGTTAGCGGGGCAAGAGGTAATGGCTCAGTTTTGAGTCACCACCGGGACCAGAGGCAGTGGGTCGGGTTGAATTCTCTGTTGAAGGGCACCGCTTAGCAATGCGCGGTTTGTTAACGTGGACGGCGGCGACACGTCAAGCGTATCGGAGATTGAATGGACATCCAGGACGCTCAACACGAAGTGCGGTCTGTCTACGTGGGGGGCTTCTGGGGACAGCTTGTCTCGTCCATGATTTGGTTGGCGTCCGCGGCGTTGGGCACGTGGGTAACTTCAAAAGCATCTATTCTGACTGTCGTCATCGGAGGATTCTTCATCTTTCCGCTCACACAAATGGTGCTACGTTTGTCGGGTCGCCGCGCGCAGGTGGGCAGAGCGAATCCGCTCCATTGGCTAGGGATGCAAGTCGCCTTTGTGCTGCCGTTTTCCATGCTGCTTCTTGTGCCCGTAAGCCTCTACCGCTTGAACTGGTTTTTCCCGGCTCTGATGATCCTCCTTGGCGCACACTATCTGCCGTTTGCTTCTCTCTATGGGATGCGAATGTTCCTATACCTCGCGGGGATTCTGATCGCTATGGGCGTTGTGATTGCAGTCTGGTTTTCGGGAACATTAAGTATAGGGGCATGGACCACCGGCCTGGTCTTACTCATTTTCGCCTGGATTGGGCGCTCCATCGCGACCGGGCAAACAAGAACAAAGGCGACCACCGGCATCGAACGCCCGATATGAACACTGCAAACTGAGTGGCGGAAGAAAAATCGAACTGACCGACTACTGTCCGGGGTGGTGGGTCATTTTTAACTGCCTCGCTTGCCGGATTCCGGCTATTCCGGGTCGTGGCTACACTCAGTAAACTCGGCGCGGCCTTCGTGGCCGAAACGCATGCCCAACTTTTGCCCGAGGAAAATAACAAGTGCCGAATGACGATCGCGCCAAGAATATTTACAGAGGGACGCCGGAATCAGCGGCGATGTTGGCCAACATCAAACGAGCGATGGCGATCACCGCCAGACTTGACCGTTTGACGTTCGACGATGCAGACGAAATCCGGGCCTTGTTCAGCGAACTCACCGGCAAGAAAGTAGACGAGAGCTTTTTACTGGTCCCGCCGTTCTATACTGCCGGCGGGAACGAAATCCGCGTGGGGGTTAATGTGTTCATAAACCAGAACTGCACTTTCTATGATCTTGGCGGTCTGGACATTGCGGAGGATGTGATGACCGGGCCGAACGTGAGCATCATCACGACGGGCCATCCCCTTGAACCTTCGAGGCGCCGCGCCGCCACAATCGGAAAGCCCATCGTGATTGAGAGAAACGTCTGGATCGCAGCCGGCGCAACGATTGTCGGCGGGGTGAGGGTAGGCGAAAACCCGGTTGTGGGTGCGGGTTCGGTGGTCACCAGGGACGTTCCCCCGAATACTCTTTTCGGAGGAAATCCGGCGCGGGTTATTCGTTCGATTGGGGACGATTGAGGGCATTTTTGCCGGCGCGTGAGCGGTAGCTCAAACGGAGACACTACCGAAGCACAAGACACTACCGAAGCACACTTCTATTTGACACTGCCGGGTAGTACCACGTACACTTATAAAGTTTGGCGAGTTGATTCTTCGGCCTCCGAGCTACCGTGCCTGGAGAGGAGCGCTCCTTGTGTTTTGAGGATGCGATACTCTTGAATAGGCATCCGGCCGGAAGTCGGGTCCCGCTACTGGACCAGTAACGCTGGCATCTGGCAAGGACCATACTCCGAAGTAGTTACCCTCGCGTTTGAGATCGGTGAACACGCTATATCGGTCTCCTGGCAAGTAAAGCAGCCGAGTCCTTTGTTTTTGGAATTCGTGCCTGCTGGGGATTAACACCCAAAGAATTGTGTTTTTATCGCTCGCTGTTACAGGCGGGTGCAACGGTTTTAGTTAACAAAAGTTTGAGGAGAAGCAACGCAGAGATGGCCTCGGGCCGTCGCGCGCGTTTGACGAAAGAAGCATGCCAACCTTTAACCAATTGGTGCGCAAGGGTCGCAAGCCGACCCGCTATAAAACGGCCAGCCCCGCGCTGCAAGCCTGTCCGCAACGCCGCGGCGTATGTACGCGCGTGTATACCACGACTCCGAAGAAGCCGAATTCGGCTTTGCGGAAAGTGGCTCGCGTGCGGCTGACCAATGGCATTGAAGTCACGACGTACATCCCCGGTGTTGGCCATAATCTGCAGGAACACTCGATTGTGCTGATCCGCGGCGGCCGTGTGAAGGACTTGCCGGGAGTGCGCTATCACGTCGTTCGCGGGACGCTCGATACGGCGGGCGTGGCGAACCGCAAGCAGAGCCGCTCGAAGTATGGAGCGAAGCGCCCGAAAGGCGGCGCGGCAGCCGCTCCGGCAAAAGGCAAGAAGTAGGGAGACCAGAAGATAATGCCACGAAGACGACGCCCCGAACCTCGCGAAGTGATTCCCGATCCGCTGTTTAACTCGACACTCGTCGAGAAGTTTGTCAATTCCATGATGTGGGACGGCAAGAAGACGACGGCGCAGAAGATTTTCTATCAGGCCATGGACACGCTGCGGGAACGCTCGGGCGATGATCCGTTAAAGGCTTTCAAGAAAGCTGTCGAGAATGTCAAGCCGGTGCTCGAAGTGAAGACGCGCCGGGTGGGCGGAGCGAATTACCAGGTGCCGGTCGAAGTATCGCAGAACCGGCGGGTGAGTCTGGCGCTGCGCTGGATTATTACGAACGCCCGCACGCGGCCGGATAAGAGCATGGCCGATAAGCTGGCGAACGAGTTGAACGACGCCTCCAATATGCGTGGCGGCGCGGTGAAGAAGAAAGACGATGTGCATCGCATGGCGGAGGCCAACAAAGCGTTTGCACACTATCGCTGGTAGTTCGTTTAAGAAGGTTGATTTAAAGTTATGCCCCGCACTGTACCGCTAGAGAAAATGCGCAATATCGGCATCATGGCCCACATCGATGCCGGCAAGACCACCACGACGGAACGCATCCTCTACTACACCGGCCGCACGCACAAAATCGGTGAAGTGCATGAAGGCACGGCCACGATGGACTGGATGGCGCAGGAGCAGGAGCGCGGCATCACGATTACGTCGGCCGCGACCACCTGCCAGTGGAACGACATCACAATTAACATCATCGATACGCCGGGTCACGTGGATTTCACGGCGGAAGTCGAGCGCAGCTTGCGTGTGCTCGATGGCGCGTGCGCGGTATTCGATGCGGTCGCGGGCGTGCAGCCGCAAACGGAAACAGTTTGGCGGCAGGCGGATAAGTACGGTGTGCCGCGCATCTGTTTCATCAATAAGATGGATCGGGTAGGCGCGGATTTCTTTTTTTCAGTGAAGACGATCGTCGACCGGCTGAACGCGCGTCCGGTGCCGATTCAGATTCCGGTCGGCGCGGAAGACCAGTTTAAGGGCGTGGTCGATCTGGTCAAGATGAAGGCGCGCATCTGGCGCGACGAAACGCTGGGCGCCAAGTACGACGATGTCGAGATTCCGGCGGAGCTGGTTGAAACGGCCAAGAAGTATCGCGATGAACTGATCGAAGCGGTCTCGGAATACGAAGGCAACGATGTGCTGATGGAAAAGTACATCGAGGGACAGGCGATTACCGAAAAAGAATTGCAGGAAGGCATTCGCAAGGCAACGCTTGCGCGCAAGATCTTCCCGGTGATTTGCGGCTCATCCTTTAAGAACAAGGGCGTGCAGAATCTGCTCGATGCAGTGGTGGATTATCTGCCGTCGCCGCTCGATGTGCCGCCGATCCAAGGCGTTTCGGTCGACAACCCGGACGAGCACATGGAGCGGAAAGCGAGCGATAGCGAACCGTTTTCGGCGCTGGTGTTCAAGATCATGACGGACCCGTTCGTCGGACAGCTGTGCTTTATTCGCGTGTATTCGGGCAAGCTGAACGCGGGCGAGTCGATTTACAACGTAAGCAAGGGCAAGCGAGAACGGGTGGGGCGTCTGGTTAAGATGCACGCCAACAAGCGTGAAGAGATCCAGGACGTGCTCGCCGGGGATATCTGCGCGGCGGTTGGATTGAGGCAGGTGGTGACGGGCGATACGATCTGCGACGAAGACAAGCCGATCCTGCTCGAATCGATCATCTTCCCGGCTCCGGTGATTCAGCTCGCGATCGAGCCGAAGACGAAGGCGGACCAGGAGAAACTCGGCGTCGCCATTCACAAGCTGGCCACCGAGGATCCGACGCTACACGTTTCGACGGATCCGGAGACGGGCCAGACGATTCTCGCCGGCATGGGCGAGCTGCATTTGGAAATCATCGTGGACCGTATGCAGCGCGAGTTCAACGTGGGCGCGAATGTGGGCAAACCGCAGGTCGCGTATCGCGAGACCATCCGGCAGCGCGCGGAATACGATTACACGCACAAGAAACAGACAGGCGGCAGCGGCCAGTATGCGCGCGTGAAGCTGCGCGTTGAGCCGAATCCGGAGAAAGACTTCGAGTTCGAGAACGATGTGACGGGCGGCAACATTCCGAAGGAATTCATTCCGGCAGTTGAGAAGGGCGTGGTCGAAGCGCTCGAAGGCGGAATTTTGGCCGGTTATCCGCTGAACAACATCAAGGTGACGGTGTTCGATGGCGCCTACCACGACGTGGACTCGTCCGAAATGGCGTTCAAGATCTGCTCGTCGATCTGCTTCAAGGAAGCGGCTTCGAAAGCAAAGCCGGTACTGCTCGAGCCCGTGATGCGGGTGGAAGTGACGGTGCCGGAAGAATACATGGGTTCGGTGAATGGCGACCTGATTTCGCGCCGGGGACGCCTGGAAGGGACCGAAATCGCGGGCGGCACACACATTATCAAATCGATGGTGCCGCTATCGGAGATGTTCGGCTACGCGACCGAGCTCCGCTCGCGGACGCAGGGCCGCGGGAGTTTCACGATGCACTTCGGGCAATACGAAGAAGTGCCGCGCAATTTAGCAGAAGAAATCATCAACCGCAATAAAGGCGGAGTCGCAACCAAGTAGAAAGGGATACCACCATGGCGAAAGAGAAATTTGACCGCAGCAAGCCGCATGTAAATATCGGGACGATCGGGCACATCGATCACGGGAAAACGACGCTGACGGCGGCGATCACGAAGACACTGGCGAAGCACAATCCGAAGAACAAGTTCCGGAGCTTCGATTCGATCGACAACGCGCCGGAAGAAAAAGCGCGCGGGATCACGATTGCGGTGGCGCACGTGGAATACGAGACGGCGAACCGTCACTACGCGCACGTGGATTGTCCGGGGCACGCCGATTACATCAAGAACATGATCACCGGCGCGGCGCAGATGGACGGCGCAATTCTGGTGGTGGCGGCGACCGACGGTCCGATGCCGCAGACGCGGGAACACATTCTGCTGGCGCGCCAGGTAGGTGTGCCGTATATCGTGGTGGCTTTGAACAAGGTCGACATGGTGGACGATCCGGAGCTGCTCGAGCTGGTGGAACTCGAAGTACGCGAGCTGTTGTCGAGCTATCAGTTTCCGGGCGACGATCTGCCGGTCGTGAAGGTGAGCGCGCTTGGTGCGTTGAACGGCGAAGCAAAGTGGGAAGCGACGGTCGATGAGCTGATGGCGAAGGTGGATGAATACATTCCGCTGCCGGAGCGCGCGATCGACAAGCCGTTCATTATGCCGATTGAAGACATTTTCTCGATTCAGGGGCGCGGCACGGTGGTGACCGGGCGAATTGAGCGGGGCATCTGCAAAGTCGGCGAGGAAATGGAGATCGTCGGGTTCCAGGACACGCGCAAGACGGTCGTGACGGGCGTCGAAATGTTCAAGAAGCTGCTCGACGAAGGCCGGGCGGGCGATAACGTGGGCTTGCTGCTGCGCGGGATTGAAAAGAACGATGTAGAGCGCGGGCAGGTGATTGCGAAGCCGGGCACGATCAAGGGTTTCAAGAAGTTCAAGGGCGAAGTGTACGTGCTTTCGAAGGAAGAAGGCGGACGGCACACACCGTTTTTCAATGGCTACCGGCCGCAGTTCTACTTCCGGACGACGGACGTGACGGGCGTGGCGCATCTGCCGGAAGGCATGGAGATGGTGATGCCGGGCGATAACGTGTCGGTGGAAGTCGAGCTGATCACGCCAATCGCGATGGACAAAGGCTTGCGCTTTGCGATTCGCGAAGGTGGACGCACGGTGGGCGCGGGTACGGTTACGGAGATTTTGAGCTAGGCGCCAAATAATGGCCGCAGATGAACACCGATGAAACACGGATATAAGAAGAAATAAATGAAAGAACGCATCCGCATCCGACTGAAGGCTTACGATCACCGGGTCCTTGACCAATCCACGGGTGACATTGTGGATACCGCCAAGCGTACCGGCGCGACCGTGGCTGGACCGATTCCGCTGCCGACCTTAAAAAACCGCTACACGGTTCTGCGGTCGCCGCATGTGGATAAGAAGTCGCGCGAGCAGTTTGAAATCCGTACGCATAAGCGCCTGCTCGATATTCTCGAGCCGACGCAGGAGACGGTCGACGCGTTGATGAAGCTGGACCTTCCGGCGGGCGTGGACGTGGAGATCAAGGCGTTCGGCAAGAAATAACTAGGGTAGAGCCAGGTACAGAAAACTCATGAGTCCAGGAATTCTCGGCAAAAAAATTGGCATGACGCAGGTCTTCAATGCGGAGGGGCAGGTGGTGCCGGTAACGCTGGTCAAGGCCGGGCCGTGCGTGGTAACGCAGCGCAAGACGCCCGCAATTGACGGCTATGACGCTGTGCAGCTCGGGCTGGTCGAATACGCGAAGAAGGCGAACAAACCAATGGCGAAGCACCTGGCGAAATCGGGTGCGGACGGCGTGAAGTATTTGCGCGAGTTTCGTTTAAATCGGGGCACGGGCGATTTGAAGCAGGGTGACCGGGTGTTGGCCGAAGAATTCAAGCCGCGCGATGTGGTGGATGTGATCGGCACGAGCAAGGGCCGCGGATTTCAGGGTGTCGTAAAGCGGCATCACTTTCGCGGGGGCGATGCGACGCACGGTTCGATGTTTCACCGGGCGCCGGGTTCGATCGGCGGATCGTCGTTCCCGTCGCGTGTGTTTCCGGGCATGAAAATGGGCGGCCAGATGGGCAACGAACAGGTGACGGTGCGGAATCTGGAGATCGTCAGCGTGGACACGGACGACAACGTGATTGCCGTCAAGGGCGCGATTCCGGGTCCTAATGGCGGCTACGTGATGGTTCGCCGGGCGAAAAGATAAGGGAACGAAGATGCCGAGTGTAGAGATAGTGGATCTGAACAACACGGCTGTCGGCTCGATCGAGCTGGCGGACGCGGTGTTTGGCGCCGAAGTGAACGAAGCGCTGTTATATGAAGCAGTCCGGCAATATACGGCTGCGCGGCGTTCGGGAACTGCGGCGACCAAGACCCGCCATGAGGTGTCGGGATCGGGCAAGAAGCTGTGGAAGCAGAAGGGTACGGGGCGGGCCCGCATGGGTTCGATCCGCTCGCCTTTGTGGCGGCACGGCGGCACGGTGCACGGGCCGCAACCGCGCAGCTATGAATACAAGCTGCCGCGCAAGATGGTATTGGGCGCGCTGCGCTCAGCGCTTTCCGCGAAGCTGCGGGATGGCGAACTGCGCGTAGTGCGGGCGTTTGAACTGGCCGGACCACAAGACCAAGAACATGCTGGGCGTCCTCGGCAACTTGCAAGTGAAGAAGAGCGTACTGCTGGTTGAAACGGGCGAGAACGTCAATCTGGATCGGGCGTCGCGCAACTTAAAAGGCGTGAAGCTGGTGCCGACGAAGGACGTGAACGTCTACGACCTGCTGCGGCACGAGCAAGTGTTGCTGACTGAGAGCGCCGCGAAGAAGTTATCGGAGGCATTAGCGAAATGAACGTGTACGATGTGATTCGCCGGCCGTTGATCACCGAGAAGGCGCATGGCAAGCGGGAAGCCGAGCGCACGTTGTGCTTCGAGGTGCATCCGGACGCCAACAAGATCGAGATCAAGCAGGCGGTCGAGACGGTGTTTCGGGTGCGCGTGGCGGATGTGAAGACGAGCAATTTCGTAGGCAAGCTGCGCCGGCGCGGCCGGTTTAGCGGGTATGCGTCGGACTGGAAAAAAGCATACGTGCGGTTAGCGGAGGGGCAGAAAGTCCCTGAGTACGCCGAGATTTAACGAAGGAAGCTGAACGACATGCCAATCAAGAGTTTCAAGCCGACCACGCCAACGCGCCGCTTCCAGACGTATCTGACGACGGAAGATGTGACGAAGGACCGGCCCGAGAAATCGCTGGTCGAAGGGAAGAAGCGCACCGGAGGCCGGACGGCGACGGGCCGGATTTCGAGCCGGTTTATCGGAGGCGGCGCGAAGCAGGCGTATCGCCTGATCGATTTCAAGCGCGACAAATCGGGCGTGGTGGCGAAAGTGGCGGCCATCGAATACGATCCGAATCGCTCGGCGCGCATTGCGCTGCTGCATTATGCGGATGGCGAGAAACGGTACATTATTTGTCCGGTGGGCCTCGAAGTGGGGCGCTCGGTTTCGTCGGGTCCGGAAGTAGACATTCTGGTTGGGAACGCGCTGCCGTTGAAGAACATTCCGGCCGGTACCGTGGTGCACAACATCGAACTGCGGCCGGGCAAGGGCGGCCAGATGGCGCGCTCAGCGGGTGCGCAGGCGCAGCTGGTTTCGAAAGAAGGCGGCATTGCGCTGCTGAAGCTGCCGTCGGGCGAAGTACGGCGGGTGCCCGTCGAGTGCATGGCGACGGTCGGACAGGTCGGCAATGTCGAGCATGAGAATGTGTCGCTTGGCAAAGCAGGCCGGTCGCGCTGGCTGGGTAGAATGCCGCATAATCGCGGCGTGACGATGAACCCGGTCGATCACCCGCACGGCGGTGGCGAAGGTAAGACGTCGGGAGGGCGGCATCCGGTGACTCCGTGGGGTCAGCCGACACGCGGTTTCAAGACGAGAAATAACAAGCGCACGGATCGCTGGATCGTTACGCGCAAGGCTAAGAAGCGGTAATAAGGATAAAGGTTCATAAGACATGAGTCGATCCACACTTAGACCGCGCACAACGGGCAGCAAATCGCCCTGTGCGCTCAGTAGCGATCGGAAGGGAAAGAGGAGCTAATGAGTCGATCGCTAAAAAAGGGACCGTTCACGGATGACCACCTGACGAAAAAGGTGGAGAAGCTGAACACGAACAATCAGAAAGCGGTGGTGAAGACCTGGTCGCGACGCTCGACGATTGTGCCGGATTTCATCGGGCATACGCTCGCAGTGCACAACGGCAAGAAGTTCATTCCGGTGTATGTCACCGAGAACATGGTGGGCCACAAGCTGGGCGAGTTCTCTCCGACACGCACTTTTAAGGGCCACGCAGCGAAATCGACCGAGAAGGCGGCGCGATAGCCATGGATCAGAAAGACAACATCTCGAAAGCGGAAGCGCGTTACATACGCGTATCGCCGCAGAAGGTGCGCCTGGTGATCGATTTGATTCGCGGGCAGCAGGCGGGCGATGCGATTCATATTTTGAGCGCGGTGAACAAGCGCATTGCGCCGGCGATTGAGAAGGTGCTGCGCTCGGCGATTGCGAACGCGGAGAACAAGTCGACCGACGTGGACGTGGACCGGCTGTTTGTGAGCGAAGCGTATGTAAACGAGGGGCCGCGGCAAAAACGGATCCGGCCGGCTCCGATGGGACGCGCGTACCGGTATCAGCGCCGCACGGCGCACATCGTAGTGAAACTGGGCGAGCGCGCCGCGGAAGCGGAGGAAGAATAAAAAAATGGGTCAGAAAGTACATCCTTACGGATTTCGGCTGGGCGTTACCAAAACCTGGCGCTCACGCTGGTTCGCGAAGCAGGATTACTCGCGATTGCTGCATGAAGATCTGGAACTGCGGGAATCGCTGACCAACCGGTTGAAAGCGGCCGGCGTGAGCTCGATCGAAGTAGACCGTCCGGGCAACAAGCTGCGCATCACGATTCGCACCTCGCGTCCGGGCATTATTATCGGACGAAAAGGCGCGGAGATTGAGAAGCTGAAAGGCGATCTCGCGAAGAAGACGAAGCGCGAAGTTTTCATCGACATTCAGGAAGTACACCGGCCCGAACTCGATGCGCAGTTGGTTTCGGAATCGATTGCCTTGCAGCTCGAAAAGCGCGTGGCATTTCGCCGCGCGATGCGCAAGGCGGTGGATTCGGCGCTGCGGTTTGGCTGCAAGGGAATCAAGGTGCGCGTGTCGGGCCGTTTGAACGGCGCGGAGATCGCGCGCAGCGAATGGTATTTGCAAGGGCAGTTGCCGCTGCATACGTTGCGGGCTGACATCGATTACGGGTTCAGCCAGGCGTACACGACGTATGGCGTGATTGGCGTGAAGGTGTGGGTTTATAAGGGCGAAGTGCTTGAAGCGGGCAATCGCCGGAATTCGCTGCGTAACGAAGGCGAGCCGCGTCGCCGCCGGCGCGACGACCGGGAACGGCGTCCTCCGACGCAGGTTGTCGAGGGCGGCGGTCCGGTGATTCAACAGACCCCGGGCGATCTGCCGAAGCCGGCTGCGTCTTCGGTGATTCCGCCATTATCGGCTCCTCCGGCGCCGTCCTGGAAGCAGGGCGCTCCGGCTGAAGGGGCTGGGGAAGCGGCGCCCACCGGACAAGGGCAAGAAGGATCGGAAAAGCCGAGCGAATAGTTCGGCTGCGAGAAGAAGTTCAGGAGAGAGAGTAAACCGCTATGTTAATGCCGAAGAAGGTAAAGTTCAGGAAGCAGCAGCGCGGCCGCATGACAGGCAAGGCGTGGCGCGGCTCCTCGCTTTCATTCGGTGAGTTCGGCCTGAAAGCGATGAGCTGCGGCTGGGTGACGAACCGGCAGATCGAAGCGGCCCGTATCGCGATGACGCGTTTTATCAAGCGCGGCGGCAAGGTATGGATTCGCGTGTTTCCGGATAAGCCCATCACTAAGAAGCCGCCAGAGACCCGTATGGGCAAAGGCAAAGGCGCGCCGGAAGCCTGGGTCGCGGTGGTCAGGCCGGGCAAGATGCTGTTTGAAATGGAAGGCGTGCCGGTCGCGGTAGCGGAAGAGGCGATGCGTCTGGCGGCGGCCAAGATTTCCGTGCCGACCAAGTTTGTGTCGCGCGCCCAGCCGGCGGAAACGAAGGCGAGCTAAGAAGCAATGAAGGCAAACAAGATTCGCAATATGGATGTGGCCGACATGCAGCGCCAGGCCGGAGAGACGGAAGAGCAGTTGTTCCGGCTGCGTTTCCAGATGGGCATGGGGCAGACCGAAGGCCTGAAGAAGTACCACGGTTTGAAGAAGGACCGTGCGCGTTTGCTGACCATTTTGAACGAGAAGCGGGCGGAAGGCGTGGCGATTCCGGAACCCCTTCCGGTCAAAAGAGCGGTGCTAAAGAAAGCTCCTGTGAAGAAGAGCAAGGCGACGGTCGCGGCGAAGAAGAAAAAGTAAGAGGATTTGAGAGAAGCGATGGCGGAAGCAGCAGTCGAGACAAGAGAAGCAATAGGCCACAAGAACGAGAAGATCGGCGAAGTCATCTCGACGAAGATGACCAAGACCATCGTGGTTGAGGTGACGCGTCGAGTTCCTCATCCGGTCTACAAGCGAATTGTCAGCAAGCGCAAGAAGTTTTATGCGCATGACGAGGAGCAGTCGGCGCACGTGGGCGATGTGGTGCGGATTATTGAATCGCGCCCGCTGAGCCGTATGAAGCGCTGGACGCTCGGCGACATTCTGCGCAAGGCGGTAGTGGTGACGGTGGAACATCCGGCGCTTGCGGAAAGCGCCGATACGCGCGTGAAGCAGACCCACAAAAAGCACGGGGTCAAGAAGAAGTAAGAGAGTTTGGCTTGCCGGGCTGGCGCCTGGGAGCCTTAAGAGGATTCGAGGAGAAACGTCATGATTGGAATGCGAACCATGTTGGAGGTGGCCGATAACAGCGGCGCACGCAAGCTGCAATGCATCTTGCCGCGCGGCGGCGACCTCGGGCTTCGCGCGGGCTTGGGCGATGTGATTACGGCGAGCGTCAAGGAAGCCGCGCCCGATTCCAATATCAAGAAGGGCAAAGTGGTGCGCTGCGTGGTGGTTCGCATGCGGAAAGAAACGCGCCGCAAGGACGGGACGTATATTCGCTTCGATTCGAACGCCGCGGTGCTGATTAACGAAGTGGGCGAGCCGGTGGGTACGCGCGTTTTCGGGCCGGTGGCGCGTGAGCTGCGCGATAAGCGCTTTATGAAGATTGTGTCGCTTGCTCCGGAGGTGCTCTAAACTATGCCGAAGATTGCGTATCAACGCCGCCAGGAGCGCGGCGAACTGCATCCGATGCGGATGAAGATCAAGAAAGACGACATGGTCAAGGTGATTGCCGGGCGCGACAAAGGCAAGACTGGCAAGGTGCTTGAAGTGGATCGCTTTAAGCGCAAGGTGATGGTGGACGGCGTGATGATTGTGAAGCGCCATACGAGGCCGAACCCGGCGCAGCAGATCAAGGGCGGGGTGGCGGAGAAGCCGATGCTGATTGACGTCTCGAACGTGATGCTCTTGACGGCGGGCGGCGTCCCGACGCGGGTTGGCTACAAGATGGACGAAGCGGGCGGCAAGGTGCGGCGCGTGCGAATTGCGCGCAAGGGCGGAGAAACGCTCGATAAGAAGTAAGCGGAACGAACTGGATCATGGCGAAGGACACAAGTAAGAAAACGGCCGCAAAACCGGCCGCGAAGCCTGGGGCGGAGAAGAAGCCGCGCGCGGCGAAGGGCGGGGCGGAAGCTCCGCTAGAGAAAGCGGCGGCTCCGCGTTCGCAAACCGGTAAAGCGCGGTTGCGCGAGCACTATAACAAGAACGTCGTCGAGGCGCTAAAGAAGGATTTTTCGTATAAGAATCCGATGGCGGTGCCGAAAATCGAAAAGGTCGCGATCAATATCGGATTGGGCGAAGCGTCGGGTAACAGCAAACTGATGGACGGCGCGGTGAATGAGTTGAGCGCGATTGCGGGACAGAAGCCGGTGGTGACGAAGGCCAAGAAGTCGATTGCGGCGTTCAAGCTGCGCGAAGGAATGGCGATCGGCTGCATGGTGACGCTGCGCGGCGACCGGATGTACGAGTTTTTGGACCGGTTAATGAATGTGGCACTGCCGCGCGTGCGCGATTTTCGGGGTGTGTCCTCGAAATCGTTCGACGGCCGAGGCAATTACACGCTCGGGTTGAAGGAGCAGTTGATTTTCCCCGAGATCGATTACAACAAGGTGGAAAAGACCAAGGGCATGAATATTTCGATCACCACCACGGCGAAGACGGACGCCGAGGGACTGGCGCTGTTACGCCATATGGGCATGCCGTTCCGCCAGTAAGCACGAGAGGATTTGGATGGCAACTACTGCAAAGATCGCGAAAGAAGTACGGAAGAGCGCCCAGCTTGCTCGGGCGCGGAAGGACGGGACACCAGCGAAGTTTCCGACACGGCTGCGGAACCGCTGCAAGCATTGCGGGCGGCCGCGCGGTTTTCTGCGCAAGTTCTCGCTGTGCCGGATCTGCTTCCGGAAGTTCGCGCTGGCGGGTGAAATTCCGGGCGTGACGAAAGCCAGTTGGTAGGGAAAATTTTGAACAGGAATGAAAGGTGCTGATGAGCCCGCGCATTCTCAGCGAGGCGAAGGTTCAAGAATGATGAGCCCGCGCATTCTCAGCGAGGCGAAGGTTCAAGAGAAGGAAATTAGATGACAGCAGACCCCATTGCCGATATGTTGACGCGCGTGCGCAATGCGCTGATCGCCCGCCATGCCAAGGTGGACGTTCCCGCGTCGCGGCTGAAGAATGAACTGGCCCGGATCTTTAAAGAAGAAGGCTACATTCTCAATTACAAGCTCACCGAAGAAGGCTCGAAGAAATATATCCGTCTGTATTTGAAATACACGCCGTCGAATTTGCCAGTGATTTCGCGGATCGAGCGTGTGTCGCGTCCGGGTTGCCGCGTGTATGTCGGCAGCAAAGAAATTCCGCGCATTCTGGGTGGTCTCGGGATTAATGTTCTGACGACCCCGAAGGGCGTGATGACTGGCCTGGCTGCCCGTAAAGAAGGGGTCGGCGGAGAGGTTCTCTGCCAGATCTGGTAGGAGGAGGAAATCGATGTCACGCGTAGGAAAAAAACCGATTCCCCTGCCGAAAGGGGTCAAAATCAATATCGGGCACGAAGTTGAGGTCGAAGGTCCCAAGGGCAAGCTGACGGTGCCTATCCCTCAAGGTGTGCGCGTCGAGCAGAAAGACGGTCATCTCGAAATTTTGCGCGATGCCGATAAGTACGCGGCCATGCATGGACTGACGCGCGCGTTGACGGCGAACGCGGTGCAAGGCGTCTCGACCGGCTTCACGCGCGAGCTTGATATTGTAGGGACCGGTTACCGTGCGGACGTGAAGGGGCAGATCGCAACTTTCACCCTCGGGTATTCGCATCCCATTGAGTTTCTGCTGCCGAACGGCGTGGATCTCAAGGTGGACAAGCAGACGCACTTGATCCTGAGCGGGTTCGACCGGCAGATGGTGGGGCATGTGGCGTCGCAGATTCGCATGCTGCGGCCGCCGGATCCTTATAAGAACAAGGGTGTCCGTTATACCGGGGAAGCGCTGCGCAAGAAGGCCGGCAAGACCGGGGCGGGAGGGAAGTAAGCAAGTGGGACGAGATTCAAGAAGAGAGATTCGCACCCGCATTCATAAGCGAATTCGAAGCCGGGTGGCGGGGACGCAGGAACGTCCGCGGCTGGCTGTATTTCGCAGCGTCAAGCACATTTATGCGCAACTGATTGACGATGGGGCGGGCCACACGCTCGCGGCTGCCGGGTCGACGGAAAAAGATGTTCGCGGCAAGGGCGGCAACATCGAAGGCGCCAAGTTAATTGGCAAAGTCGTGGCGGAGCGCGCCAAAGAGAAGGGCATCAAGAAAGTGGTGTTCGATCGCGGCGGCTATTTGTATCACGGACGGGTTAAAGCGCTTGCAGATGCAGCTCGCGAAGCGGGCTTGGAGTTTTAAAAATCGATGCCAGTGATTGGAAGCACCAAGCGTTTAGATACGCATAACCTGAACCTGAAGGAACAGGTGGTCAGCATCAACCGTGTGACCAAAGTGGTCAAGGGCGGTAAGAATATGAGCTTCTCGGCGCTTGTAGTAGTGGGCGATCCGGGCGCGAAGGTGGTCGGCTACGGTACCGGGAAGGCGAAGGAAGTTCCTTCCGCCATCAAGAAGGGGATCGAAGCGGCGAAGAAGAATTTGCGGAAAGTGCATGTTCTTGAAACGACCATTCGCCATCCTGTGCTCGGGCGCTTTGGAAGCGGGCTCGTGTTGTTGAAGCCGGCTCCCGCCGGAACGGGCGTGATCGCGGGCGGACCGGTGCGCGCGGTAATTCAAGCGGTTGGGATTCCGAACGTCTTGACGAAATCGATTGGCTCGCATAATGCGCATAACGTGGTGAAGGCGACGATCAACGCGCTCGAACAGCTTCGCGACAAGGCCGCGATCGCCGACATGCGCGGGCTACCGATCGAGCGGCTGTAAGGACAGGAAGGCTGACGGAAACCCTGGTAACCATGGCTACTGAAGGAACAATTACAATTAAGCTGGTGCGCAGCCCGATCTGCACGCCGCAAAAACATAAAGATATTGTGAAGTCGCTGGGTCTGCATAAGATCAACCGGACGGTCGAGCGGCCGGACACGCCGGGCTTTCGCGGCATGGTGAAGAAGGTGCCTCATCTGCTCGAAATTGTCGGCGAGGAATCTAAGGCGAAAAAGAGCACAAGCAAATGAATCTAAGTAATCTACGCCCTCCTAAAGGTCAGAAGCAAAAAAAGCGCCGCCTCGGGCAAGGTATGGGAACCGGCCGCGGCAAGTACTCGGGCCGCGGTGCGAAAGGCGCGAAGTCGATTTCGGGATACAGCAAAATGCGCGGCTTCGAAGGCGGCCAGATGCCGCTGCACCGCCGTTTACCGAAGCGCGGCTTTAAGAACATTTTCCACAAAGAATACGCCATTGTGAACGTGGGTGCGCTCGAGAAGCTGGAAGGCGATCACTTTACTCCGGAGTCGCTCGTGAAGAGCGGGGTCATCAAGAAGCTGCATGCCGGGCTGAAGATTCTCGGTTCGGGCGAGTTAACGCGCAAGATTACGGTCGAAGCGCACATTTATTCCAAAGCCGCTCTCGAGAAGATCCAGAAGGCGGGCGGCTCGGGCTCCGTGCTGGCCCGGCAAGTCGAACCGCCGCAAGCCGAACAGCAGTAAATCGCACGGAGCGAGCGGACTTTCCCACATGCAGAAGTTCTTCGAAGCCTTTAGCAACATGTTCCGGATTAAAGATCTCCGGAATCGTGTTCTTTTCACGCTAGCACTGCTGGCTGTCTATCGCATTGGCGCTTGGATTCCAACGCCGGGCATCGATACGGACCGCTTCCAGGCTTTCTTTACACAGAATGCGGCGGGCGGATTCCTCGGCTACTTCGATCTCTTCAGCGGCGGCATGCTGCGCCGTATGACGATCTTTGCACTGGGAATCACCCCGTATATTACGTCGTCGATCATCCTGCAGTTGTTGACGGTTGTGATTCCGACGCTCGACAAATTGCAGAAGGAAGGCGAACTCGGGCGGCGCAAGATCACGCAGTGGACCCGGTACCTGACCGTCGCGCTCGCCGTGATTCAGTCGGTAGGTATCGCTTTCGCGCTGCAGAATTCATCGGGCAACTTTGTTTTGAATCCCGGATTTCTGTTCCTGTTCATGACGACGCTGACCTTTACAGCGGGTTCGGCGTTCATCATGTGGCTCGGTGAGCAGATTACGGATCGCGGCATCGGTAACGGCATGTCGCTGATCATTTTTGTCGGGATTATCGTAGGGTTGCCGAGCGCGGTGCAGAGCATCTACACGAACACGTTTGTGACGCATCAATGGCCGGTGCTGCAGATGGTGGTGATCATTGCCCTGATGGTTGCGGTGGTGGCGTTCATCGTGCTCGTCGAGCGCGGCGAGCGGCGGATTCCGGTACAGTATGCCAAGCGCGTGATCGGGCGCCGCATGATGGGCGGCCAGTCGACCCATTTACCTCTGAAGGTAAATGCCGGCGGTGTTATTCCGATCATCTTCGCGCAGTCGCTATTGGCGCTTCCTATGACGGCGCTTCAGTTTCCGGTCGTAAAGAACAGCCCATGGTTGTCCGGTATGTTCAGCACGATGAGCGGTTCGGAACCGACCTACTATATTGTTTTCATTCTGCTGATCATCTTCTTCTGCTTCTTCTACGTTTCGATCATTTTCAATCCGGCCGAAGCAGCCGACAACATGCGGAAATACGGCGGGTTTATTCCGGGCATCCGGCCGGGCAAAAACACGGCCGAATACATGGACAAGATTCTTTCGAAGATTACTGTGGTCGGCGGGTTATACCTGGGGCTTCTCTCGATCATTCCGATGATTATGATTCAAGGCATTCACCTGCAGCACTTGCCTTTTGCCGGCAACTTCATCGACGCGCACTTCCCGCGATGGCTGCTCGACGGCCTGGGCGTGAATTTCTATTTCGGCGGCACCTCGCTGCTGATCGTGGTGGGCGTGGCGATGGATACCGTAAACCAGATCGAGGCGCAGCTCATCATGCGGCACTATGACGGCTTCACGCCGCGTTCGGGGCGTATTCGGGGACGGCGTAGTTCCACAAGTTAGTTCGACCAAGCTAAGGCCCTCTATTGCATCCAGATACAACAGCGCAATCTCCGGCTGCGGTCATTTTGTTTGGCTCGCCGGGATCCGGCAAGGGAACGCAAGCGAAGCTGCTCAAGAACTGTCTGGGCGCTCCGCACATTTCAACCGGAGACATGCTGCGGTCGCATATCGGGCAGCATGACGAGATCGGTTTGCAAGCGCAAGGACTGATTAAAGCTGGCAAGCTCGTGCCGGACGATGTCGTGAATCAACTCGTCGAGCGGCGGCTGACCGAGCCGGATGCGCGGCACGGAGTGATCCTCGATGGCTACCCGCGCACGTTGAATCAAGGCCATGTTCTGCTGGAGCTGTTGAGTGCAAGCGAATTTCGACCCGTCGTGGTACACTTGGTGGTTGACTACGAGCACATCGTAGCTCGCCTGAGTGGCCGCCGGCAGTGCCCCGTCTGTGGAACCCTTTATAGCTTGACCACCAATCCTCCGAAAGTAGCTGGTGTGTGCGATCTGGATGGGGCGACGCTTGTGACGCGCGAGGACGACCGGGAAGCGGTGATTCGGGAGCGCCTGCGGGAGTATGACCGGCAGACTGTGCCGATTCTGAACTTTTTCCGTCAGGCGGGTGTGCCGTTGATCGAAATTGAAGCAGCCGATGCTGCCCCGGAGCAGATTTTGCAGCAGATTTGTCAGGCGCTTTCTGAAGGCGGGGCAATGGCTGTGATCGCAGAAAATGCGAAAAGCAGTTAGTTTGTGATTGTGCGTCGAAGTGCAGTGGAACTCGAAAAGCTGCGCCGGAGCGGCTTGCTGGTCTACCGGATCTTGCAGCAACTGCGGTCCATGGTGATCGAAGGCGTCACGACCCATGACCTGGAAGTGGCGACGGAGAAGATGATTGCGGAGGCGGGCGCGAAGCCGGCGTTCAAGGGCTATTACACGCCGTCTGCGGGGACAAAATTTCCATACGTGCTCTGTGCTTCGGTAAACGAGGAAGTGGTACACGGGATGCCGTCGGCGAAGCGCCGGTTGAAGGCCGGGGACATAATTTCGCTCGATACGGGCGTGCAGTTGGACGGGTATTACGGCGATTCGGCCATTACGGTGGCGGTCGGAGAAGTGAATGATTCGGTGAAGCGGTTATTGAAGATCACCGAAGAGAGTTTGGAACTGGCGATTGACCGGGTACGTGCCGGGAATCGTCTGTTTGACGTGTGCGGTACGGTCGAGAAGCATGTTACAGCGCACGGGTTTTCGATTGTCCGCGAGTTTGTCGGGCATGGGATTGGTACTTCGCTGCACGAGGAGCCGCAAATCCCGAATTATGTGGACCGGCGCGGCGAAAATCCGCGGCTGAAACCCGGTATGGTGCTCGCGATCGAGCCGATGGTGAATGCCGGGCGGCCGGACACGAAGGTTTTGTCCGATAAGTGGACGGCGGTAGCAAAGGATGGGTCGTATTCGGCTCATTTTGAGCATATGGTGGCAGTGACCGAGAACGGTCCTTGGGTTTTATCGCGTCCGTGACCATCGCGCAAGGGCGGAACGAGCGGGTCACGGAGGGAATCGTAATGGAACTGCTGCCAAGTACGCTGGTACGTGTCAGACTGGAAGGAGAGCATCAACTGATTGCTCATGCCTCCGGCGCGGATCGTGCCAATTTTATGCGTTTGCGGGTCGGCGACCGGGTACGGGTAGCTGTTTCGGCCGAAGACCGGACGCGAGGACGAATATTAGAGTTGTTGACGAAAGGTCAGTCGGTATGAAGGTTCGGGCGTCAGTAAAGAAACTGTGCGACAAGTGCAAGGTGATCCACCGCCACGGCGTGGTGCGCGTAATCTGCACAAATCCAAAGCACAAGCAACGGCAAGGATAACGGGGATTTAAGCATATGGCGCGTATTGCAGGCGTGGATTTACCCGCAAGAAAAAGAGCAGCGATCGGGCTGACTTATATTTACGGAATCGGGCGCACCCGCTCGCTTTCGCTTCTCCATCGGGCGAACGTCGATCCGGAGAAGAAGGTCTCCGATCTGTCGGAAGAGGAAGTAAATCACCTTCGCAACCTGATCGAAGGCGAAGGCGCGATTGAAGGCGACCTGCGTAAGGAAGTCTCCATGAACATCAAGCGCCTGATGGAGATGGGTTCTTATCGCGGGCTGCGTCACCGGCGCGGACTTCCGGCGCGCGGCCAGCGCACTCACACCAACGCGCGCACCCGCAAAGGACCGCGTAAAGGCACGGTAGCGAATAAGAAGAAGGCGACGGGCAAGACTTAATGGCTAAGGCACCAGCGAAATCGGGCAATAAGAAAAAGTCGTTCAAGAAGAAAGAGAAAAAGAACGTTCCATTTGGAACGGTGCACGTGCAGGCTTCGTTCAACAACACGATCGTTACGTTCACCGATCCGCTGGGCAACGTCCTGGCCTGGTCCAGTTCGGGTTCGCTCGGCTTCCGCGGATCGCGTAAAGGCACTCCGTTCGCCGCGCAGCAGGCTTCTCTCACGGCGGCGAATAAAGCCAAGGAGTCCGGTGTGCGGACTGTCGAGGTGCGGGTTGCGGGTCCGGGTTCGGGCCGGGAATCCGCGGTACGTGCCTTGTCCACCGCCGGTATTGAAGTGCGCTCGATCAAGGACGTCACGCCGATTCCGCATAACGGTTGCCGTCCGCCGAAGAAGCGCCGCGTCTGATTTTGGAAGTAAGCAGTGAAGCGGGACGAAGGCTAGCCAGCCGTAAACCGCACCTGATTGGGAGGGTATTGATTGGCACGTTATAGTGGCCCCGTTTGCCGGCTCTGCCGCCGCGAGGGCATGAAATTATTCTTGAAAGGCGAGCGCTGCCACACCGAAAAGTGCGCGATCGAAAAACGTAATTTTGCTCCCGGCCAGCATGGCAAGGACAAGAAAGCGAAGATCGTCGGCTACGGCTTGCAGTTGCGCGAAAAGCAGAAAGCTCGCCGCTACTACCGCATTCTCGAAGGCCAGTTCCGGAACCTTTTTGAAAAGGCGGTGAATCAAAAAGGTATCACCGGCGAGATCATGCTCTCCATGCTCGAGCGGCGGCTCGACAACGTCGTGTACCGCATGGGTCTGGCCACCAGCCGCGCGCAGGGGCGCCAGTTGGTGCGTCACGGGCACCTCACAGTGAATGGCCGCAAGGTGAATATTCCATCCTTTACCGTGAAGCCCGGCGATGTGGTGGAGGTCCGCGAAAGCAGCCGCAATAATGCCAGCCTGCTCGCAGCGCGCGATGCTACGGCGCATACGCCAAGCCCTTCGTGGCTTGAAGTCGATCGGGAAGCCCTTCGGGGGCGGGTGCTGCAGCAGCCCAAACGCGAAGAGTTGGTGCAAATTCAGTTAAACGAGCAGCTCATCGTCGAGTTGTACTCGAAGTAAGAGCAGGAAGGACAAGATTATGTTTAAAGGATTCCAGAAGCCGAAGCGGTTGGTGGCGAACACAGAATCGCTGACCGAGCGTTTCGGGCAATTCACCGCACAGCCATTCGAGCGTGGATTTGGATCCACTATCGGCACCGGCTTGCGTCGTGTACTGCTGAGCTCCATCGAAGGCGCGGCTATTACCGGCGTGCGCATCGAGGGTGTTTCGCACGAGTTCAGCCCAATTCCCGGAGTGGTCGAAGACGCGACCGACATCATCCTAAACCTCAAGCAGGTTCCGTTCAAGATGATGGGCGAGGGCATGAAGATCGCCCGTTTGCGCGTCGAAGCTCCCGGCGAAGTGATGAGCAGTCAGATCGAAACCGATGCGGATGTCGAAGTGCTCGACCGTAATCTGCACATCGCGACGGTGGGCGAAGGCGGCAAGCTCGATATCGAGATGCGCATCAAGAGCGGTCGCGGGTATGTTTCGGCCGACCGGAATTACGACGAAGACCTGCCGATCGGCTACATCCCAATCGATTCGGTTCACTCGCCTGTTCGCAAAGTAAATTACGCCGTGGAAGCGGCGCGTCTTGGTCAGAACACCGACTATGACAAGCTGACGATTGAAGTTTGGACGAACGGGGCTATTTCGCCGCAAGACGCGATTGGCCAGGCATCGAAGCTGCTGAAAGATCACATGACGATCTTCATCAACTTTGAGGAGACTCCGGAGATCGCGGAGGAGCCGGCGGAGCGCGCTATCAGCCAGATGAATGAAGTGCTGAACCGCTCGGTCGAAGAGTTGGAATTGAGCGTTCGTTCGTACAACTGCTTGAAGAACGCCAACATTCAAACCATCGGCGACCTGGTGCAGAAATCGGAATCGGAGATGCTGCGTACGAAGAACTTCGGCCGCAAGTCGCTGAACGAAATCAAAGAGATTCTGTCAGGTCTGGGCCTGTCGTTCGGCATGAAGTTCGACAACCAGGGACGTCTGGTCGGTGGGGCGCCTTCGGCCTCGGCTTCCGATTACGGCAACGACAACTACGCAGGACTGGAAGAATAATTAGCCATGCGACACAGGAAAGCGGGAGTCAAACTCAAGCGCGACATTAGCGGGCGGCGCGCGCTGCTGCGCGGCTTGGTCACGAACGTGATCGAGGAAGAGCGCATCACGACTACGGTGCCGAAGGCGAAGGCCGCCAAGCCGCTCGTCGAAAAGATGATTACGCTGGCGAAAGCGGATAACCTGCACGCGCGGCGTCAGGCGGCGGCATTTCTGACGAAGCCCGAGGCTGTCGAGAAACTGTTCGAAAAACTCGGGCCACGGTTCAATCAGCGCAATGGCGGCTACACGCGCATTGTGAAGCTGGGCTGGCGCAAGGGTGACGGCGCGGAAACGGCGAAGCTCGAGCTGGTCGGTTCGGAGCTCATAAAGCGAGCGGCGGATCGTGCAGCGCGTCGGGAAGAACGGCTGAAGCAGTTACGGAATGAGCAGGGCGAAGCGGAATAAGTTTCGTTCAGTTAAAAATTCAACGGCCCGGAAGTTTTGCTTCCGGGCCGTTTTACTTTCTCCTGTGCCGGATCTAGCGCGGGAACGATTTCAGTTCGAGTTCCTGAACATGTCACCCGACGCGCATCAGACGTACGACTTCGAAGCAGGCCGTCCCAGAATCGGACACCCTTTGAGCTGGCATGGACCTCGCTTCCCTGAAAACGTTAAGAAAGAGGGCGCGCCCGAAAGGGTTTCCAAAATGCTTCTCTAGTTGGCATGCTTGGCATTTCCAACTTTGCGTACGCGCTTCGCACCCTGAGGAAGAGTCCCGGTTTCACCTTGGCAGTTGTTTCCTCCTTGGCCTTGGGCGTAGGCGCAAACGCGGCGATGTTTAGCGTGATCAACGGCCTGTTGCTCCATCCTGCGGGACTGAGTCGCCCGGCAGAGTTAGTGGCGCCGCGCGTGAACTACCAGAAACTGGGTCTGAACAAGGTCAGCATGTCGGCAACAGATTACGCCGACGTCCGCGGGCAGCACCAGGTTTTCTCGGGCGCCGCGCTCGAAGATCTGGAGGGTTTCAACTACACCAGCGGCGATTCGCCGGAGCGTGTTGAAGGCGCGCTGGTTAGCTGGCAGTGGTTCAAAGTTCTAGGTGTCACTCCTTTGCTGGGGCGCGGCTTCCATCCCGAAGAGGATCAGCCCGGGTCGAACCATGTCGCCGTGCTCTCGTTTAGCGCCTGGCAGCGGTTGTTTGCAGGTGATCGTGGCATTCTGCAACGAAACATCGAGCTGAATAAGACGCCGTACCGGGTGATTGGCGTAATGCCTCGGGATTTCCGCTGGCCGGCAGAAGCCGACGTGTGGATGCCAATCGGCTTGCCGATGCAGGCTTACGGTCCAGGCAATCGTTTCAACGAGAACTATTTCGCCGTCGCGCGGCTCGCCCCGGGGGTCAGTTATGCGCGAGCCGCTAGCGTGATGCAGCGTTTGACGAAAGGTGTACTCGATCAGATCCCATTTGCCCGAGGGTCGCAATGGAGCATGGTGATCGAGCCTTTGACCGAATATACCGCCGGGGATTTGAAGACGCCGATGTTCATCCTGCTCGGCGCGGTCGCCTTCGTGCTTGTTGATTGCCTGCTCGAATATCGCGGGGCTGATGCTGGTCAGAGCTACCGGCCGCGCGCGGGAACTAACCATCCGTGCCGCGCTCGGCGCAAGCCGGGCGCATCTGCTCTCTCAGGCTCTCGCCGAGACGCTGATTCTTGCCGTGCTCGGAACCGCGTTAGGCTTCGCAGCAGCTTACGGAATGCTGGATGCGCTGTTGTCGCTCGCACACCGTCAGATTGCATCAGACCTGGTGATTCGGATTGACGGCCACGTGCTCCTGTTTACCGCGCTCGCGGGAATCGTTTCGGCCCTGCTCGCCGGGCTCATGCCCGCCTGGCACATCTCGCAGCTTGGGCGACATTATGAGCAGCTCAAGAGCGGCGGCCGCGCCGATACGGAAGGTCATCACCGCCAGGCACTTCGTTCCGCGCTGGTCATTGGTCAGATCGCGATTGCTTCGGTGCTGCTCGTGGGAGGCGGCCTTTTGTTGAAAACGCTGACCCAATTACGAAAAGTGGATACCGGCTTCCACGCCAGCAATGTGATGACCGCGTCCGTAGCCCTGCCGCCAATCGGATACAGCGAAAAACCCAAACAGGTTGCGTTTTTCCATGCCGTGCTCGATCAGCTTTCGCAGACGCCTGGAATCGCCTCGGCGGGTGCAGTAAACATCGTTCCCTTCAGCGGCGGCGACCGGACAGCGTCCTTCGGCATCGAAGGGCGCGTCGTCGCGCCCGGGGATCCCGGCTTTCATGGATCTTTGCGATCCGCCACGCCGCAATATTTCAAAAGCTTGGGCATTCCGCTCCTCGCTGGCCGCTATTTCAACGACGGCGACCGGGCCAATGGGCGGCCCGTGGCGATTATCGACGTGGATCTCGCTCGTCGCTATTGGCCCAATCAGAATCCAGTCGGGCAGCGATTGCGCCACAACTCCAGCGACCCTTGGGCCACGATTGTGGGCGTAGTCGGTCACGTCAAGCAATCCAGTCTGGCGAGCGATGCGGGTCGCGGCGCTTACTACTTCTCCTTGTACCAGCAACCGGAGCCCGAAGTGTTTTGGGTGGTCAACGGCGGCACATCGGCTGCCCATCTCAGACAGGCGATTCGCAGCGCAGTCCATGCGGTGGACCCCTCGCAAGCCGTGTTCGACTTCAAGACTATGGACGAGCGCATCGCGCTGGCACTCGGGCCCCAGCAATTCGCTATTCGAATTCTGCTGGTGTTCGCCGGGACCGCGCTGTTCCTGGCAGGCCTTGGCTTATATGGAGTGATCAGCTATAACGTGACACGCCGCACCCGTGAGATCGGCATTCGGGCGGCGCTTGGCGCTGAGCGAACCAGAATTTTGGCGCTAGTGGGCGGTCAAGCCGTGCGATTGTTGGTAGTTGGCCTGCTCGCTGGATTCATAGCTGCCGCTCTGTTGGCCCGTGTGGCGGCCACTCAGCTATTCGAGGTGAGCCCACTCGATCCGCCTACCTTCATTGTGACGGCGGTGGTGCTTGCGATCACAGCGCTCATCGCTACGCTGATTCCCGCTTGGCGCGCCACCCGCATCGACCCGATTACGGCGCTTCGCAACGAGTAAGCGATGACGGCTATCCTACGCGGACGAATCGCCGGAATTCGATTCCAGCCAGCTCACCCGCTGCTTGGACTCATGCTCCTGGCCAAGAATTTCACGGTACAGTTCCGGACGCCTGGCTTCCCGATACCGGAAACCGCCGGCTTGCCGGAGTGTTTCCGGGCGGCATACCCCAATTGCGAAATCGTTGCCGAGTTGGCTGCACTCCGCGATCACTTCGCCGAACGGATCCAGGATCATCGAGCACCCGTTCTTTAACTGGTCGTCGTCCATGCCGATCGGATTGCTGAATACTACATACATGCCGTTATCGTAGGCTCTGGCAGGCAGCCATCTCATCAACCAGGCGCGTCCTTTTGGACCGAGAAATTCGCTGCGCAGCGAGGCGGGATCTTTGTCCCGGTTTTCCCAAAGTTTGGGGTCCACAAACCCGGCGCCCGGCCGCGGGGATGGCGTGCACATCGTCACGTGCGGCATGAAAACGATTTGCGCTCCGAGCAGCGCTGTTGCCCGGACGTTCTCAATCACATTGTTGTCGTAACAAATGAGAATGCCGCATTTCCAGCCGTTTAGATCGAAGACTACATAGCGGTCCCCGGGGAGCAGATGAGGATTGATGAACGGATGCAGCTTCCGGTACTTGGCAACGAGTCCGCCGGCATCCACGCAAACGTACGCCTTGTATAGACGGTCCTGTTCATCTTTCTCGAATAATCCAGCAAGCACCGCAAGCTTGCTTTCCTGGGCAATTTCGATGAGAGCTTGGATGCTTTCTCCGCCGGGGATCGGCTCGGCCAAGGCCAGCATCTGCTCTCGCGAAAGGCGGCGGGCAAACGTATAGCCTGTCACGGAACACTCATGGAACGCTATCGCCTGAGCTCCGGCCGCGGCTGCTTCTGCCGTTAAGTGCCGGATTACTCCCAGGTTGTACTGTTTGTCGCCGCTCTTGTGTTCGAACTGGGCGGTGGCGACTGCAAGTTGCTCCATGAACTCATTGTGGCCCCTACGTTGCAGGAGGCTTTGCTTCCACCAGCATGTATCGATGCTCTTGCGCTTCTTGGGCCCGTGCCCGCGCCCGCAGATCCGCCAGTTTTTTCGAGAGAGCGGGAATTTCCGCCGTCCGATTGTCTTTGCGCAGCGCCATGAGCAGGTGGTAGCAAGCCATCTGATCGGATGGGTCTTGTGAGAAGGCCAGACGGCTTTGCTCAATCGCCTCTTTCGTTCTGCCCTCCTGCAGATAGAGCCGGCCGAGCAGATCGCGCGCCAGAGGAAAGACGGGCTGCAGAGTGACGGCTTGCTGAGCAGACCGCAGCGCCTCGCTGAATTCCGGGCTGCCGGGCGCCGCCCCGCGCCGTAGCAGCGTTTCGGCCAATAAGTAATGCAAGTAAGCGTCTTTCGGGTGCGTCTTCAGCCGAGCGCGCACGGTGCTTTCGGCTTCGGGCAGATCGTTGCGTTGTAATTGCAGTAAGCCTTGTGCAGAAGCGCTGAGTTGCGCCTTTGGATCGAGCTGTTCGGCTTTCGTGAAATCGGCTTGCGCCTCAGGGTACTTCCCTTGTTGGATAAAGAGTATGCCGCGCGCCAGATAAAGCGATGCGGCTTTCGGTACCCGTTGCAGACCCGCGTCGAGCATGTCGACGCCGACCTGGAAAGAATCGTGGACCAGGCAGATGGTCGCGAAATCGACGTAAAAATCCGGTTTGTCCGGGCGCAATACGATCGCTTGGCGGAGGGCGGCGACGGCGCGCGGAGTATCCGAAAGCGCTTCGTAGGCGTCCGCCAGCAAGGCTAGCGCATCTGCATCCGAGGGGTTCTTTTGAATTTGCGGCTGTAGCGTCTCGACTACGGCTTTAGGCTGGCCGGCGATAGATTGAACGAGAGCGAGATTGATACAGTGGCTTTCGGGTCCGCTGGATCGAGCCGCTCAATCTGTTCGAAGACAGGGACGGCCTCGGCGGCTCGCCGGAGCTTCAGCAAACAATAGCCATACTGCTTAAGCGCCGGAGCGTTAGAGGCGATCGCGTCGCGCGCGTGAGCGAACTCCTCGACGGCCGTTTCACATTTTCCGTGCTCGAAAGAAAGCGCCGCAAGCATGCCGTGCGCGGTTTGATCGTCAGGCCGGGCCCGAAGAATTCCGCGCACCAAGGTTTCTGCTTCCGGACTGTGCGCCTTATAGGTAATCTCGGCTGCGCCTTCGAGCGCCGGCAAATAGTCTGGCGTGATGGCGAGCGCTTGTTTATAAGAAGCGAGCGCCTGCTGCTGGTTCCCAAGACGCGCAAGCACCAGCCCGTTTAGTGCCCATAAACGCGGGTCCCGCGAGTGTTGCGCCAGGGGCGCTGCCAGTAAGCGCTGCGCTTCTGGGAGATTCCCGGCGCGAATGGCCGAGATCACGCCGGTGGTAGTATCGGGCGCGGTTTGAGCGCGGGCCGAGGCAACCGCGAGTGCCGCGACGGTTAGCCATCGCTTGCAGGATGCGCTACTGAACAGTCCACTCCTCGATTCCCGCCGACCTCCCGGGTTGCAATTGTACTTCGAGCCGAAGCGCGGGAGTTTTCACGCGCTTGAATTTTATTGGATTGAATTGGTCGAGTGCGACTCCGTACGGTCCTTCGGCCTCGACCGGTTTCCATTCCTCGCCATCGCGATAGAGCAGGCGCCAGGACGCAGGAGCTTTCACCTCGCCCTTAGGTTCGGCAAACCAGTACACGGCTGCCTGCGAGACCTCGGCCGGGTTTGCGAAATCATACTCGATCCACTCTTCGGTGCCCTTATGCGGCGACCAGTCGTAAGCAGATGCAGGATCACTCGAGGAGGTAGGCGTTTCGAGATCGGCCACCATGCCCGGATCTTTAATCCCGTTGGGCGTCGTTTTGTCACCGGAGGCCGTGATCTTACTGGTGCTCGCCAGAGTTGGATACGGTATCGGATGAACTGCCGAAGTTTGATCGGCGATCCAGACTTCCATCTGCCCTTGACCGCGGTTGGCCCACGCGTAGTAAGGAATCGCGGAGATCGTCTCTTCGGAATGCTCGAGTTGTTTGTCTTTCTTATAGCGATACGCAACCGCTCTTGTCTGGACGACTTCGACGCCGTGCAACAGATCGGGTTTCCAAACCGCGTGTAGCGATTCTCCGGCCGGAAGAAGAACGTTGCGCACGTGCTTGTCCGGACTGTCGGGCCATTCGAGGCAGTAGACAATCGGGCCGCGTTCGAGAGCTACCCGCCCGTCATCTGCTTTGACCCGCTGCAGAGCCAGAACACGGCGCACCGGCATCGGGAGCGAGAGTTCAATCGAGTCGCCTTTGCGCCAGTTGCGCGTGAGGGTGGCGTAGCCTTTTTCGAGCACGATTTTCTGCACGCGTCCGTTCACGCGAAGCTCCACGGGCGCATCGAGCGAAGCATTCTCGAAACGATAGAGTCCGCCAGGAATCGCTTCGCCGCGCGCCCAGCCGGGTATGCGCACCTTCATAGTGAATGGTCCACTGCCTTGCGGTTCGAGCGTAATGTTTATGCGCCCATCCCAGGGGTAACGGGTTTTCTGCGAGATGTTCACCGTCCGTCCGTTATCCAGTTTGATTTCCGCAGTGTTGCTCATGAAGAGATTCACATAGAGAGCATCGCCGTGCTCGGCGTAAACGTAGCCAGGCACCGAGGGTAGGAAACGAGTGATGTTCCCCGGACAGCACGCGACGCCGAACCAGGGGCTGCGCCGGTGTTGTCCGATCGACTCCAAAGGATTCGGATAGAAATACGTTTCTCCGTCGAGCGATACGCCGGAAAGCAATCCGTTATAGAGCGTGCGCTCGAAAACATCGATGTAGCGCGCGTCCCCATGCAGAAGAAACAGTCGCTGATTCCAGAAATCCTCCCCGACTGCCGCGCACGTTTCGTTATAGGCGGACATATTGGGCAACTGGTAATCCGCGCCAAAGCCTTCGATCGCGCCAATGGCTCCGATCCCGCCGGTTACATAAATCTTCTTCTCGACGAGGTTGTTCCAAATCTCGTCAATCGCGTGCAGATAAGCTTTATCGCCAGTCAAAGCAGCGACATCGGCCATGCCGGAATACATGTAAGTGGCGCGTACGGCGTGGCCTTCCGGTTCGGTCTGGTCGATAACCGGAACATCGGCCTGGTTGTAACTCTTGCCGCCGCCCCGGCAATCGAGAAAGAATTTGGCGAGCGCAAGATATTGCTCGTCGCCCGTCACGCGATAGAGCTTGACGAGCCCCATTTCGACAATTTGATGGCCGGAATAAATGCGCCGCTTGCCGGGACCGAATGTGCGCACCAGCAAATTAGCGCTCTTGATTGCCACATCGAGCAGCGAACGTTTACCGGTGGCCTGATAGTAAGCCACCGCCGCTTCATATAAGTGGCCCAGATCATAGAGCTCATGGCTGAGCACCTCTTCATCTACCCAGCGCGCCGGGCCGGACCACGGATGCGGGTGCTGCGGATTGATAGTGCGGGCCGTGTAGAGATAGCCGTCCGGCTCCTGCGCGGCGGCGATCTTTGCGATCAGGCCATCGACGTAGGCTTCGAGTTTTGGATCGGGATGAACGGCGAGCGTATACGAAGCGCCTTCGATTACTTTATACGCATCGGTATCATCGAACGGATAGCCGGGCGGATGTTTGTCCTGCAGGTTTTCGCCGCGCAAAACTTCGGCGGCTCGCACGAAATTTTCGATGCGCCCGGTGCGTTCGCATTGCTCGAATGCAGTCGGAATCGAAACTTTGCGATTGGTTTCCAGGCGCGGGCTCCAGAACTCATCGTGCACGTGAACGGCGGTGAACGGGACGGGTTTGATCGGGTAGTCGCGTTCGAGATTGGCGGCTTTAGCGGTTGTCGTTTGACCCGTGCCGCCTGACCCCATGCCGCCGGCAAAGTGCAGAGCAGAGACACAATGCCGGACAAAAGAAAATACCTGGTTTTCACAAGGCTCCTTGGCTCAGAAACGAATTGCGGCGCCAATCTGGATCCACCTTGGATTGTACTGCTGAGTGGCTTTCCCGAAATTGCTATTCGACAAATCCGACTGTACGTTATACAGATTCGCGCGATTGAAAATGTTGAAGAAATCGAAGCGGAGCTGCAACTTCACCTGTTCCGTGATGGACGTGTCTTTGAGCAGGCTTACGTCGGTTTGGAAGAACATAGGATTGCGGAACTGGTTGAACTTCTCGTTGCCGAGCGTGCCAAGCGCCGGGGCAGGGAAATTGGACGCAGAGAAAAGTCCGTTCAGATAGGCTTGGCGATTGGTAGATTGCGCATAGCTGATAACGTTCGGAAAATCGTAGTTATCGCCGTCCGCATTGTAGTCGCCGCTGCCGGGCGCGAGTCCGATGATGGCGCCGCTCGCGTTACGCAGCGGGTTGAAGGCGGCGCTGGTGAAGATATTGAACGGATATCCGCTTTGCACGATGGTGGTGCCGCTCAGCGACCAGCCTCCGGTTACGCGGCCGAAAAATCCGCGGCCGCCTTCGAGCCCGGGAATTTGGTAATTGCCGTTCAGGGAAAAGCGATTGGGTACATCCCAATTCGAAGGGCCGTACCAGAGTTGCGGATTGGTGCCAATAGGATATACCTGCGTATCGTCTTTCGAAACCGATCGGGTATAGGACATGGAAAGCGTGCCGCGGCTGCTGAAACGTCCGTTGAAGGTTGCAATGAAGGCGTTGTAGCGCGATTCGCGATCATTCGATGTGTAATAGATAGGGCCAAAGCTGTGATTAATCCGGGTGGGGACGAGCGTGTTGTTGATCACCAGGTCGTCATTGAAGCGGTTGATATCGGCGCCGTAACTCACCGCAGTAGTCTGTCCGCCCGCGGAGAGCAGGCGATTGCCCCGTGAGCCGGAGTAGCCGACGCTCACGGCATAGTTACTCGAGAGGCGGCGTTCGAGTGTTCCGGCCCAGTTATAGACGATCGGCGCGGAGAGAAACGGATCGATCGCTCCGACCGCGTTGTTCAGCCCGACAATACCGCCTTGCGAATTAATTTGTCCTGGCGGCAGAAATGGATAAGTGAAACCGTAAGGGGGCTTGGTGTTATTCGTTCCGAGTGTCAACAACGGCGGCGTGCTGGAATTCGCGTAGAAGGTGGGAAAGATTGCGCCCGGTGGATTGCCGCGGTACTCTTCCTGCACATTCGCGAGCGTCGGCCAGTTGTGATACACGCCCACGCCGCCACGCATGACCCAATCGCCTTTGCCAGTCGGATCCCAGGCGATGCCTACGCGTGGACTCCAGACATTCTTAATCGAGCTTTCAAGAGCATTATTATGCCGTATGAGAGAGCCATCGGCCAGACGCTGCGTATAAGTGTTCCCAACTCCGAAATAGAAGTTAGAAAAAGCCGTGTTCTCGCTGCGAGAGTAAGGATTGCCGAAATCATCCCAGCGCAGGCCGTAGTTGATCGTGACTTTCTTTGAGGCCTGCCAGGTATCTTCCACAAATACACCCCACGTGCTTTCGGCCGCGTTCCAATCGTAAAGTATGGGTTTGCCGGTGACCGGATTGTATGCGACGCCGCTCTCTGTGTACGGATGGTCTTCCACCAGGTCGAGCATATTGTTGTAAGTGAATGTAGGTTGCGAATAGGGGCCTTGGAATTTCTCGATATCTTCGCCGAACCAGCCTTCATAACCGGCCTTGATGGAGTGCGTGCCGCGAATGTTACTCAGCACATCGCGCCAATGATAGTTGTGCTGTATGAAATCGCCGCCGGCAAAACCCGTGCCGAAGCCTTGGCCTAAGCCGGTCACGTTCACCACCGGAACCGAGAAAAGCCCGGCGTTGGGCGTGATGCCTTCGATGTTATTGAAGCCGAACACTGCTTCATTGAGCGTAGTGGGCGAAAAGGTGTGGGTTTCGTTCACCTGCACAGCGTGCTGAATGGTGTTGTTGGTGGAGGTGAATTGCGGGCGGATGGCGGAGTTTCCGTAATCGAGACTTGTGCGGTAAAAGGTTCCATACACGCGATCTTTCTGGAAGTATTTGTCGATGCGAAAGTTATACTGCAATCCGTTGCGGTAGCTGGTGCTGTTGAAAACGCCGTTATCGATGACGGGCAGATTGCAGGGCAGAAAGGCGGCGGCGGACGTGCCGCACGTCGTAGGAAAGAGCTGGCTGGCCGTTTGAGCGACCCCCGTAGAGCTGCCCGCTCCTGGCGTATATGTGGTCAAAAGCTTGGTGCCGAACGTCCCGGGAAAATGCTGGCTGGCCCATGCGGTGAACGCGGGATCTTCAAACGTAGTTTGACTGTTACCCGTTGAGTTCAGCGACCACAGCGGCTCAATCGCGAAAAAGAAAAAGAACTGCTTGCCGGGCCAGATGGGGCCGCCCACGTTGGCCGACATGTTGTTGCTATGGAACGGCGAATAGTTGTGCACGAACTCGGTACCCGCCCAGAGCTGCTGGGTGGAATAGTAATCGCTCACGTTGCCATGGAAGTGATCGGTGCCGGATTTCGTCGTCATCACCATCTGCAGTGAACTGGCGCGCCCGTAATCCACCGTAAAAGTATTCGTCTGAATGCTGGTCTCCTGAATCGAATCGGGATTGGGCGTCAGGTTGAGTACTCCGGGACGGATCGCGCTCGTGATGTCGAGGCCGTCTACCACGTAGAGATTGCCCACGCTGCCCTGGCCATTGGCGCTGGCATCGACTTGCGTCTCGGTTGAGAAATTGTCAACGCCCGACCCCGGACTGCCGCCTGCGGCTGTACCGACCCCCGTTACGCCCGGGGCGAGCGTCACAAGCGAAATCATATTTCGTCCGGCGAGCGGCAGAGTGGAGAGCGATTGCGTGCCGAGCGTAAGTTGCGTGCGCGTTTCGGCCGTGTTCACAATAGGCACTTCCCCTGTGACCTGGACCGCCTGGTTAGAGCCTGCGACATTCAACGCGATCGCCACATTCAAGTTCTGATTCGTTTCGAGATTGGCCGACACGTCTGAGGGAGCAAACCCTGGCGCGGCGGCGGAGAGCTTATACGTACCCGGCGCCAGGCTGGTGAAGCGGTATTCGCCGCGCTCATCTGTCGTGCTCTGCTGCTGGATTTGGGTAGCGGTGTTCAGCAGCGTCACGGTCGATTTCGGGACGGAGGCGCCGCTGGGATCGTTAACAGTGCCTTGAATGCTGCCGCTGAATTGACCGAAGAGTGGCGGAGCGAGCAAAAACACCAGGACGGATGCAAAGTGCTTACAGGGCATAAAAAGCTCCAGACTAGCTAGCAAAATACATCAAACCAGGGGCGGAGTCAACGAAAATCTGTATGCGCTTACACGAAAAGCTGCCGAGATCCTCCGCGGCGAAAGTACGCCCGTGATTCGGGCCGCAGAAGCACATAAGCAATCACCGCAAACAGCACACCATGGATCGCCACTTCGCGCCAGAGCATGGAAGGCGCTAAGGATCACATGGAACCCCATCCAAAGGAGCGCCAGCCAGCGCGCCCACTTACGGCCTCGAAGCAGATAGGCTCCACACACGACCGCGACGACGTCAACGAGCAAAGCCCAAACCAAATCGTAGGCAAACGGACGAGATGTGCTGAGGCCGACGATGCGGGACACGGCGCCAATCGCGCCTACCGCCAGGTATAGATACGCGATCACGGAGACAGACACGGGGCGTTTGTTCATAGGGCCTCCAGCGCCTCGGCTACTGCGTCGCTCGGCTCTAACTGCTTCGAAGTTTGGCGGCAGCAGAGCTCCAGCCTCGCGAAGTGCCTGCACCGTGCCGACGAAGTCTCCTGCATCCCGATGCCAACTGCTCCCCGATCCGAATATGGCCCAGGCAAGCGGCGTCGACTCGTAGTCTCGCGACTTCAACTCGAGCGCTGGGTGATAGCGGAGGATCTCGCGGGTCATTTCCGCATTGCCATTAAAGGCGGCCCAATGCAGCGCGGTCGCACCCATTTCCCCGCGGGTATCTACCGGCCAGCCCGCTGCCAGCATCAGGCTCACTGCTCTGGTGTTGTTGTTCTTCGCCGCACTCGGCAGTTTCGCCTTGTCCTGCTCGGATAATGTTTGGACTAAATTCGGCCGGCTTCGCAATAATTCTTTGAACGCCGGCTCGTCGCCGAGTTCGCAGGCCAACGCGAGTTTGAGCTCCGCCGGAGTGTGTTCCAACAGGAATTGATAAACGTCCTCGTGCCCGAAATCGCGCGCTACCGAATGGGCCGTACGATTCGCGCCCAACTTCCAGATATAGATTGTGCCGCCTGCGCGCGGATCGTGTTTAGGAAACCACTCTTCCGAAACGTTCATGCGGATGCACCCCGGATCCCGGTCCAAGTGCCACCGCACCAGCTCCTTGTCCCCTAAGGCAGCGGCCATCAGAATGTCCGTTTGGCAGCCGCGCGAGACTAAATAGCGAGCCACGTCCTGGCGGTCGCGCGCATAGTGCCGCCAATGCTCCACGCGCAGCATATATTGTGCCGGAGTCGATTCGTGATCGATATCGCGCTCATCGATTCGCGCCCCACGTTCGAGCAGGAACTCCGCAACTTCCACCGATGAGGCAAAGTGCAGCGGCGTCTGGCCGTCCCCGCCGCGAGCGTGTACCAGGGTCGGGTCCGCCGCCACCAGTTCTTGTAATTGCGCCAACCTGCCGAGCCGTGCCGCAGAATGCACATCGAGCACCGCACCGCGCTCAATTAAGAATTCGACCAGTTCAGGAGCGCAGTCATCCAAAACGCCAAATCCTCCGGCCCACCACTCGGTGCGCTTGTGTATATCCGCGCCCGCCTGGAGCAGAACGTCGATGGTCGCCCGGTCGCTTCGCTGTACGGCTGCGAACAACGCGTGCTGGCCAAACCCATAGTCCGGCAGCGGCTCGTCGATCCTCGCGCGCAGCTCCGGATGACGAGCTAACAAGTCGCGCACCCGAGCCGCATCGCTGTCGCACACTGCGTCTTTCAAGGCTTCCGCGGGCGTACGGTTTAGCCTGGCGACATGCGCCTTCAGCTTGGCCCAACGTGGCAAAACCATACTCGTTCGCCAGCGTATGTTGCGCGTCCGCCAGTTTGCCCTGCGGCACAGTGGCTCGCAGTTCTTTGGCTTGCTTTTTTAGAAATTCAAGATTTGGTTTTTCAGGTAACTCTCGAGACATTACTTCTCCTTCTATGGCCCGATGTCCGCTATGACGGGCAGAAGTGAAGTCGATTCCCGGTGCTCAAGAACAGATCAGGTGGGATCATCCCTTTCCGCGGACGGGGTGCAGCCTGAAATGCGTACTTAGTATATAACTACTCGAACTTCCTGACAATCTTGAGTACGGCCGCACCATAGTTTTTGCTGAATGCGGGCCCTACGCCAGGAACAGCCAGCAGATCTTCGTCCGTGCGCGGCAGATCTTCCACAATCCCGTGCAGCAGATGATCGGTGGCAATGCGAAACGCCGGTAACTTCCTGGCGCGGGCTTCCCCCAGGCGCCACGCCCGGAGCGCTTCGAGCAACGGATGATTCGAGAGATCGACTTCGCTCGTCGAGCTCTTACGCACTGCCTTAAGGACCCTGGGCTGGCGTTTGCCGGCGCGCCCTCGCGGCTCGAATTCGCGCAATCGCAGAAGAAGCGGTTCGCCGTCCTCCACCGATTCCCCTTCGCGCGTCAGCCGCGCCGTACGGTACGGAATCTGCTTTCCATCCTTCTCAAAAACAGCGGCTTCGAGAGAGATCAGTCCCGCGCGTGCGGCCGCAGCCAGCAATTCTTCGAACTCATCGCGATCCAGTTCGCCCGAGCAGAGCTCGCCATGCAGCTTGCCCGTGGATTTCGCGAAACCGCCGGAGAGCGCGTGCAGGATTTCGCGTGCCAGCCGTTCTTCTTTGATCGTGGCGTCCCGAAACTGCTGCACGATACACTGCTCAGGCGCGCAGAAATCGCACAGGCCGCACCACGATTGCCTATCCGTGCGGTCCCCAAAATACCGAACGAGCGCAGCCATTCGGCATCCGTCCGCCGCTGCATACCGCAGCATCAGTTCGAGTTGCGCCGAGCGCCGCTCGCTTTGGCTCACATACGATTCGCGCCAGCTATCCTCGCCAAGCGTGACGTTCTCTTCGGGATCGATATGCGCGCCGCGATGCACCCAGAGCTTGTCGAGCGCGGTATCAAACAAATCCGGATCGAGGCCCGAGCGCTTCGCAAGCGTCTCCTTAGGGACCGCGTTCGCGTTCAGCAAATGAAAAATACGGTCGAGCACATCCGGCTCGGGATAATCGCGATTGAAGAAGAAGTCGTGGCGATGCCGGTCGGCGTAGGAGTGCATCAGGATGGCGCGGCTGGGAGCGCCGTCGCGTCCCGCGCGGCCAATTTCCTGGTAGTAGGATTCAACGCTGCCGGGCAGGGCAGTGTGGATCACGGTGCGCACATTGGGTTTATCGATGCCCATGCCGAATGCAATCGTAGCGACGATAACCTCCACACGCCCCGCCAGGAATTGTTCCTGAATCTCGGCGCGGCGCGCAGCCGTTAAGCCGGCGTGATATGGCGCACACCGAAAGTGTGTCGAAAGCATGACTGCGAGTTCGTCGCTTTCGCTGCGCGTGGGAACGTAAACGATTGACGGCCGCCGCGCAGCTTCTCCCAGCGTTCTGGCCACCGCATCGGGTCGCGCTGACGGAGGGATTTGGATAACCTCGATTGCGATGTTTTTGCGGCGGAAACCCTGGATGGAACGCAACGGATCGCGCAATTCAAGCTGTGTTGCAATATCGCGCTGCACAACCGGCGTCGCGGTAGCGGTCAGTGCAATGATGGGCGCCGGCCGGAGCAGTGGCAAATAGCGTTGGAGCATGCGATAGTCGGGGCGAAAATCGTGACCCCATTGCGAGATGCAATGTGCTTCATCGATCGCGATTAAACACGGTTTCCGCCGCGCCAGGAATTCGGCAAAGCCAGGAACCGCGAAGCGCTCCGGCGCGATGAACAGGAACTGAAGTTTGCCATCCCGATAAGCCAGCGCGGCCGAGCGCGACAAATCGCGTGCGCGTCCCGAGTGGATGCGGTCGGCGCGCAACCCTAGAGAGTTGAGCGAAGCCACCTGATCTTCCATTAGCGCGATAAGCGGTGAGATGACGAGCGCCGTTCCACCGAGCACGACGGCGGGCAGTTGATAGCAGAGCGATTTCCCCGAGCCCGTCGGCATAACCACGAGCACATCGCGCCCGGCGCTCACCGCCTGGCAGGCGTCTTCCTGACCCGGCCGAAAGGTTGGAAACCCGAAAACGCGCTCGAGCGCGGCGGCTAAATTGTCGGTGGCTGAGGCCATGAAGCAGAGCGCAAATCAAATTGTAGGGTACGGGCGATCTTAATCTTCCGCGCAGAGCCACGTTCGCTGGTCCGTATCCTCTCCAGCTTTCAGCTTCCTCAACCGGTTTGCTATTTCAGAGTTGGCGTGGCCCGACTTTACAAGCGCTTGATAGCCGGCAATGGCACGCTCCCGGGCGAGGTTTGCGCCCTCTTGGAAGTCGCCTGGCTCGAAGCCATGATCGTGGAGTATCGGGTCATCCGGCGTTGTCTTCGATAAGGACCACCAGGTTTCATAGGCCTCTGCTTTTATCCGGATCAGGCGCGGATCCGTGGTGGCCCTCCAAGGCCGGAACTCCAGGATCCCTAGCACCGTCTTGAAGTAAGGAGTCCAAACACTTGCAATCGTCTGGCAGCCAGTGGGTAGCAGCCGCCCCAGCGCTTCAGCCCCTTGCGGCGTTCCCGCCCAAATCTGCGCAATGACTTGCAGAAGGTCGTGCTGATAATCCTCTTGTCCTTCGATATCGTTGTATCGATAATGCAGCTCAAACGAGCCGGCGCGTACGCATCGCTGTCCGCAGCAGCCGCCTCGCTTCGGCAATACCAGCTTTTCGGCCACGGCATCCGCCCGCATCAGGTATTGGGCCCATAGCACCGGATCTTTGGCTTCCGCTGCTTTTGCAATCAGCGCATCGAGATCGCCCGTCAAGTTCTGGCCGCTGTTAGCCGGCCGCTCCGTGAGCGGCAGGAAGAACAGAAATAAGAGCGGGAAGTATCGTGATCGCATTCCACCTACCAACCTTATCGGAGATCTCTTGCCGGCGGCTTGATACCTTGTCTGGAGTAGAACCAGCCATGCTCCGAACCTCTGTTGTCTGCCTCGCTCTCACGTGGTCTCTAGCCGCCTCCGCTCAGGAGAAACCCGCCGCGCCGCCCCCGGAGAACTACGTCAAAGCGCACTATACGAAATACGAATTCCGCATTCCCATGCGCGACGGAGTCCATCTCTTTACGAGCGTTTACGTCCCCAAGGATCAATCGCATTCGTGGCCGATCCTCATGGATCGCACGCCCTACTCGGTTGCTCCGTATGGCGAGGACGTTTACAAAACGTTTCTCGGTCCGAGCGATGAATTCGAAAAAGCGGGGTACATCTTTGTCTACCAGGATGTGCGCGGTCGCTACGAATCGGAAGGCACATTCATCGAGATGCATCCGCACATCGATCATAAAACCGGTCCGCACGACGTTGACGATTCCTCCGACATGTACGACACGGTTGACTACCTGCTGAAACACGTGCCGAACAACAATGGCAAAGTCGGCATCTGGGGCATCTCATATCCCGGTTTTTACACTTCGGCGAGCATCATCGATTCGCATCCCGCCATCAAAGCCGCCAGCCCCCAAGCGCCGATGACCAATCTCTTCATGGGCGATGACGCGTATCACGGGGGCGCTTTCATGCTCGCTGCGAATTTCGGTTTTTACACGTTCTTCAAGCCCATGCCGAAACCCGAGCGGCCGCCCAAGACTCACGACGAATACGACATGGGCACGCCCGACGGTTACGCCTTTTATCTCAACGCCGGTCCCACTTCGAATCTCGACAAAATCAAGCTCCGCGGATCCAACCCGCTCTTTGCCGATCAGCTCTATCACGATACCTACGACGATTATTGGAAAGCGCGCAACCTCGCGCCGCACATGCACGACGTGAAATGCGCCGTAATGACGGTGGGCGGCTGGTACGATGCCGAAGATCTCTCCGGGCCGTGGCGCACTTATCGCGCCATCGAAAAAGAGAATCCCGGCACGGTCAACACCATCGTCGAAGGTCCTTGGGTGCACGGCGGTTGGGCGCGCAGCGAGGGCGATCATCTCGGGGATATCGAGTTCAACAGCAAAACCGCCGAGTTCTTCCGCAAAGAAATTCAGTTTCCGTTCTTTCGAATACTATTTGAAGGGCAAGGGCCAGCCCATGCCCGAAGCCTATATGTTTGAAACGGGCACAAACGTCTGGCGCAAGTACGACCAATGGCCGCCTAAAGCTGCCACGGCAAGAATGCTGTACTTCCAGCCGGGCGGCAAGCTCTCCTTCGATAAGCCATCGGCTGCCGCTGAAGCCGGTAAGGAGAATTATGACGAGTACACAAGCGACCCCGCGCATCCCGTGCCCTTTGTGCCTTACACCACCGACACCGTGCCGCAACGATACATGGTGGATGATCAGCGCTGGGCCGCCCGGCGTCCCGATGTTTTGACATACATGACCGATGCGCTTCCCGAAGACATCACGATTGCCGGACCCATCTCTCCCAAACTTAAGATCGCCTCGACCGGAACCGATTCCGATTTTGTCGTCAAGCTGATCGATGTCTACCCGGAAGATTATCCGGACGCGCCCGATACTACCTCCGGTAATAAACGCATTTTGGGCGCGCCGCCATTGCATATGGGCGGCTACCAGCAGCTTCTGCGCGGCGAGCCGATGCGGGCCAAGTTCCGCGCCAGCTGGGAGAAGCCGTCGCCGCTCACGCCCGGCAAACTCACCGCAATCGATTTCGAAATGCCCGATCTCGATCACACGTTCCGCCAGGGCCACCGCATCATGGTGCAGGTCCAGAGCTCGTGGTTTCCGCTCGTCGATCGCAATCCACAAACCTTCGTCGACATCCCGCATGCAAGCCCCGCAGATTTCAAATCGGCCACCGAACGTGTCTTTCACAGCCCCAGCGCAGCGAGCGGGATCGAAATCTACGTCTTGCCGCAACCCTGAGTACCGATCCCAATCTCCGCTTTCAAACACCCCACTCACCGCACGGGGGTAAGAAACTGTATTCGGAAACTCTTACCCCATAAATTCTGCATTTTGCTAAGAAACAGCAGAATCCTTCCTTAACCATCCGGTACGAAAACGAAATATCTCGTACCGGTATTGTTGAGTCGTCTCGTTTCTCCCGCCTGGTTTTCCCGCTGATTTCGCCTCTCAATTCCGCAGTACGGCTAGCTCCTCTGTGTCTTGCGGCACACCGATTTAACGGTCAAACTGCAATTCGAGCCCGCTAATCAGCGAGTTCAGAAATAAACCTCGGAGGTTAGTTATTTAAATGCGCTTTTCTAAATCACTCTTAATCGCGGCAGTCACCGTAGTGGCCCCGCTTCTCTCAAACGCAACTCCTGTGTCGGTCACATCGGATCCGACGCTCTCGATCGCCGGCTTGACGTTCAACGATTTCACTTGCTCATTGACCAAAGGCGGAAACCTCGCGTCACCGAGCAATTGCGGGCAGATCAAAGTGGGCACCATCACAACTCCTGGCCACGGCATTGAATTCTCAAGCGGCTTCAATGCTGGATTCGGTTCTTTCGACGACGCTGTTCTTCATTACAATGTCAATTCAAGCCGCAGGCATCAACAACATCGGCCTGAACTTCAACGGCAACTTCATGGGTCTCGCAATCAGTTCTGTTGTCGAAACGGTATTCAGCGGCGATACCGAAATCGCTAAAGCAACCGTTTCCTGCAGCTTGCTCGGTTGCGACGACACCGACAATATTGCTCTGAAAGGCATCTATCACGACCTGACCGTCGAGAAGGACATTTTCGTAGGCGGCTCGTATCTCGGTGACGCGACGATCAGCGCTGTCAATCAAACGTTCGATCCGACTCCTACTCCCGAGCCTTCCTCCTTCATGCTGCTCGGCAGCGCTCTGATCGGCGTCGGTGGTTTCCTCCGCCGCCGCTCCAAAGCTGCCGTAAAAGCGTAAGCTGCTCATCCCTTAATCCCCTTCAAATCCCGCAACAAACGAAGGCCGCCGGCAACACCGGCGGCCTCCTGCCATTCCCTCCCATCGCTATGACTGCGGTTGCATTTTCTGCGAATCCCCGGTCCGAGCCGCTCAAGATGCCTCACCTTCCACGTATATGAAACTTCCGCTTTTGCTTTCGCGCAACTAGCCGAGCAAAGCGTCCAGGCACCTCCGCTCTTATCCCCTCACACAACCCGCCCCACTCCCTGCTCCCCGCCCGGCTTCCTCATAGGGAACGCCGCGACCAGATAATACCCCAGCGCATCGCTCGCGTGCGTCCGCTTTCCGTCCGATTTATCTAACTCACTCGTCGCCCGTCCCGTCCCATCCGTCGCCCACCGCACCCGCTCCAAATCCAGGATCAACTCCCGGCATTTTGGATCCACCCACAACCGCCGCTCCCCCGCCGCATTGCGCAAAAAGCCATTCACCACATTCACCCGGTCCCGCACTCCCGGATTCGCCCGCGTCGCGCGCATCTGCATCGCCAGTTCCCCGCGCCAACTCGCAAACAATTCCCTCAGCAAACTCCAGTCCGTCTCCGCCCCGCACGTCCTCCGCTGATACCCGCTCGCATCCCCGTGCACCTCTACCTGCACCATCCCCTGCCGCCTCCATCGCTCCGTCTTCTTCAAAAACGCTTCGTACGCCATCGCCGTATTCGCGTCTTCCAGCACCACCTCGTCCAGCACCTCCACCCCGGCCCCCACCCGCTGCGCCAGCACCGAACACATCGGACTCACATTGAAATCGAGCGACCAGATCAGCGTCGCTCCCTCCCGGTACTCGCACGCCCGCACATTCTCTTCCCGTGAAAATGCGTGATAGGTCCGCCCCCGTGACGCCTCTTCAAAACTAGCCTCGAACTCTTGTCGATAGAGCCGCTCATCCAGTTCCCGCGCCGCGCTCTCCAACTCCTCCTCCGAAACATTTCCACCGTCGATTGTCTTAAACTGAAAAGCCGCCCAGTCCCGGTCCTCTCGCGCAAACTCGAACTGTTCGAACAGGTGATTGTGCCCGCGCGGTGTCCCGATAAACAGCGCTCCTCCTCGCCGGTCGCTCAATGCTGGACGTAGCGCCTCCGTCCAACACTCGCGCCGCATCGACGCGTATTCATCCAGCACCACAAAATCCAACCCGTGCCCTCGCAGCGAGTCATAGCGATCCGCGCCACGCACCGCAATGGTCGCCCCCCACTGAAGCTCGATCCGCAAATCCGTCTCGCTCGGCCTCGAGCCCCAGTAAGGCTTTGTCAACTGCTTCAGCCGCTCCCACCCAATCTGTTTCGCCTGCCGGTAACTTGGCGCAACATACCATGCCGTCTTGCCCTCGCCCCAGACCGCGCGCAGCAGTTCGACGAGCGCCAAGTGCGTCTTCCCAAAACGCCGCCCCGCCACCAGCACCCGAAACCGCCTCTCGCAGCGAAACACTTCCATCTGGGCCGGCCTCAATCTCACCACTAGCTTCCCCTTACTCAAGCGTCACCAACAGCGACGGTGGTACCCTCGTACTCTCCCGCTCAACCGGCTTCTCCCGCATCCCGCAGCGTGTCTTTGCCCAGAAAATGGCCGCCGCCGCATTCTTCCCCGAAGTCGCCATCTGGAACAGCGACGCCATCACCTGCGCATTCGCCTCGATCGCCGCCCGATCCAGTTCCTCTCGAAAATGCTGCCGCAGTGTCTTCGCCGTCATCCCTAATACCACCGCAATATCACCCTGTGAACAGCCCATTGCGGCCATCGTCTTCACCATCCGCCGGTCCTTCTCCGTTACCTGAAATCGAGGTCGCCCCATGCCCGAAAACTAAATCACTCACCAACGCACCCAGCTTTTAATTCGCACTAAGTGTCTGAAAACAAAAGGTAAATCGTCTCAGCATGAATTCGTGACCGGTTTTTTGTATTTGATCGGCGTGCATTGGGAGCCTATTTTGCTCCGCCCTTTTTATAGACGGTAAAAACTCCCTCGCCCATGCGGCGCATGCCGTGCACGCTATACTGCGGTTGCATTTTGAAATTTCCAGGAGCAATATTTCAGAAATGAGCAGAAAGAAAGTCACCGTTATCGGGGCTGGCAACGTTGGCGCCAATACGGCGCAGAAGATCGCGGCTAAAGAACTGGCGGATGTGGTCATCGTAGATGTCGTCGAAGGTGTGCCGCAGGGCAAGAGCCTCGACATGCTGGAGTCCGCGCCCGTCGAAGGCTACGATGTCCGCCTTACCGGAACCAACGGCTACGCGGAAACCGCCAACTCCGACATCGTGGTGATTACGGCCGGCTTTCCGCGCAAACCCGGCATGAGCCGTGACGATCTTCTGCTGGCGAACTACGATGTGGTGAAGAGCGCGACCGAACAGGCCGTTAAACATTCCCCGAACGCCATTCTGATCCTGGTCACCAATCCGCTCGATGCGATGTGTTGGACCGCCATGCAGGTCTCCGGCTTCCCCCGCGAGCGGGTCATCGGAATGGCCGGCGTGCTCGATACGGCGCGCTTTCGCACCTTTATCGCGGAAGAACTCAACGTCTCATTCGAAAACGTTACCGCTATGGTGCTCGGCGGGCACGGCGATACCATGGTTCCCCTCGTGCGCTTTACCAACGTCAGCGGCATTCCGCTCGCGGAACTCACTGATCAAGCGACGATTGACCGCATGGTGCAGCGCACCCGCGACGGCGGCGCCGAAATCGTCAAATATCTGAAAACCGGCAGCGCTTATTACGCTCCCGCTGCTTCCACCGTTGAAATGGTCGAATCCATTCTGAAGGACAAAAAGAAAGTGCTGCCCTGCGCCGTCTCTTTGAAAGGCGAGTACGGTTTCAACGAGCTCTTCATCGGCGTTCCGGTCAAGCTCGGCGCGAAAGGCGTCGAACAAGTTTACGAAATCAAGCTGCTCGACGATGAGAAAGCCGCTCTTGCTAAGAGCGCCGCCGCTGTCGAAGAACTCGTCTCAGTACTGAAGCAAAAAGCACAAAAGTGAGCACGCCCCAACTCGACCCGGCTCATTCGAGCTTTAAGCTGAAGCTCGCGCGTTCACGCATACATCGCTGGGGCGTGTATGCGGCTGAACCTATTCCCGCGTACCGCAAAGTGATCGAGTACACCGGCGAGAAAATCAGCCGCAAGGAAACTAAGCGGCGCGCCGACAGCAACAGCCACCTGATTTATCTGTTTACGCTCGACAGTTATTGGACAATTGATGGCGCGGTGGGCGGCTCCGGTGCGGAGTACATCAACCATTCGTGCGATCCGAATTTAGCAGCTCGAATCACAAACGGCCATATCCTTTACTTCAGCTGCCGTCCCATCAAAAAAGGTGAGGAACTGACCATCGATTACCGCTTCGACAAGAAAGTAGAGCGCGTTCTCTGCAAATGTGGCGCAGCAACCTGCCGCGGCAGCATCAATCTTCTCTAGAAGCAAGCGCTACTGTACTTGAAGCCGGTTCACCACCGACGAGACTCCCGAGACTCCCGCCGCCGTCTGCTCCGCGTCCCGTTTGCGATCTTCGCTCGAAACCGTTCCGGAAAGTGTGATCACCGGCCCATCGGCGCTGACCTCGATCGTGTGTACCGTCTTTAGCCCGACATCGTTCGCCAGCGCGGCCTTTACCTTCGTAACCAGCGCGGCCCTGTCCAGCTTAACCGCCGCCTTTTTGCCTGCCCTCTGCAGATCTTGAGCCCCCGCGCGCAGCTTGGAATCCGCCTCGCGCTGCTGGCTGCGATCGCACCCCAATCCCGCTGCCAAAAGGATACATGCTGCAGCCGCGATTCCGATCTTCATCGTCTTCCCCTCATTCCGTCTTCGCTGAAAGCAGGGTACCAAAACGGGCCGTGAGCCTCAGACTTTTCCGGACGGAGACAAATACTTTCGAGCAATCACTCAATTCTGGGAATGTTCCTGCCGATAAGGACCTTTGGCATAAGTTTATGGATTTCGAATTAGTAAAGCGTAAGAAGACCGTTTCCATTTGCGAAACACAGCCGCTCACCATTTTTGGTCTCGAGCATCTGTTGGAAACTGTGGATGACCTGCAATTTGGGGCTGCCCACAGTACTCCGGCGGAATGGATGCAGTCCCCCAAAGCGCATGAGATCGACATTTTAATCATCGACAAGGGACTCGGAGCGAACGTCGTACTCGAGGCGTTGCAGCAGCTTCCGGCAGAGCATGGTACTGGCCGTGCCACCGTTCCCGCTGTCGTCGTCTGGGGCATGTCGATCACTGAATCCGAAGCGCTTCGTTTCCTGCAAGCCGGCGCGAAAGGGATTATTCGGAAATCGGCCGAAAACGGCTCCATTCTTTCTTGCTTGCGTTCGGTAGCCGCCGGGCGGAGTTGGATGCAAGATTCAGTTTTCCGCGATTCCGTCGTTCAGGAAATCCAAGTCCGTACGGAATTAACTCCCCGGGAGCAGCAGGTCATGGAGTTGGTCGAGCAAGGTTACAAGAACCGCGAAATCGCCCAGGAACTCGGCATTCGCCCCGGAACGGTAAAAATTCACCTGAAGCACATTTTCGAAAAGACCGGAGTCCATGGCCGGCACGGCCTGGCACTTAACGGCTTGCGCCAAAAAGGCGTAATTTCGCTCTTGGCGTCCTAGCCCACAACAAGGCCAATCCACCTAAAACGAGTAAAAGGACCGATACGGGTTCGGGCGAAACCGTCGGCGATAAAGAAGTTCCGGTAACGTCCAGCAACATCGGGTATGAGTCGAACGTAGTCCAGTCCTCGCCCGCGTCATCGCTAACGCCCCAGGTGTGCTGAAACCCGACACCCGATCCGGCATTACTGTCTGTAAAACCCCACTCGGCACTGCCCGAAGTGGCTTGTAGGACTGCCCAGTACGTTGTGTTCGCGCTGAGTACATACCCGCCCTGCCCGAAGGTCACGGGCGCGAGCGTGGAGGAGAGTCCCGATACTTCGTCCAGCGTGGCCAGTAGCTGACCGGGCTGGGATAAGTTATCTGAATAGAGCGACAGCGTAACCCCGGCGTTCGGCACGCCGCTCATTAGGAGCGTCATTCCGGAGAGCGCATAGCGGGACGTATCGGTTCCGAAACTCGCTGCTATCCAGGTTTGTGCCCCCGCCGTTTCCGTTCCGCTTGCCGGGTTCGACAAATTGGTCGATAAGGTCGTCGCCTGTCCAATTCCGCTCAGGAACAGTCACACCGACGGCTGCCAACCCTACTGTGTGTCTTTTTCGCATTGAATCCTCTAATCCCCGCTGGTGCAGCCTGTATGAACTAAAGGCCCTGTGAACGGTATGCCATACCTGGTGAAAAACCACGGTGGATAGAGACCGAGGTTGTCGGCGAGATCCGGATACGTGCCGATCGGCGCAAAAATCTCCTGCATCACCGAATCGAGCGGATAGGCGCCCCCCACCTCCTGCCGGCACAAACAAGTACCCTCAAAACATCCGTACGTATGCCCATGAAAGCTCGCGTCCTTAGCAGCCATAAGATACACGTTCCAGTAATTTCCGTCGTTGTTACTCGAGGGTGTTTGGCCATTCGGGCGGTCCCGAACATTTAGCCAGTCTGAGCCGTCAAAGTGCTGACCGAGGTTACAGTCTCCGGAGCTGACGCCCTCGTTGTTACAAACTGCCAGATAGTTCTTCTGCGGCGGCCCTCCCGAAGTAAGATCCCCCCAGCTGTACACGTTATAGAGCGTGCTGAAGAACGCGCCCACATACTGTCCGGCCATGGATGTCGCCATCGCTTTCACGTAAGCATTCGCGGTGTCTTCGGTCCACACAATCGCCGGTTGCGGATTATTGGCGAGCGCATTCCCAAGCGTTTGCATTCGTCCCCAATCCGTGTAGATCAGCGAGAACATATTGCTAAGGGAATCCAGGCTGCGGTTGAATTGGGTGTTTGTATCCACCTTCAGATTCGCTACCGTACTGCGAAGCTGGTCTGCTACCACGGGCACTCCACTCTGCGTGTTGTTCAAAGACATGCTGTACGAAAGCGTGACCGAAAAGGCATCCAAAGCAAGATTCACTGCCGGAGCCGCCTCAAAGCCGAAGCCGTAACTGGCGATGCTCAAACCTCCGATAATTGCGTTGATAATGTCCGCTTTTACAGACGACTGGCTCTGCTTATTTACTTGCAGTTCGGTCGCCAGCTCATCGTAAATCGTGCCGATCTCGGATTCGAGATTCGTTTTGTTTTTATCCACCGCGTGGGCGAGATGTTGCTCGTAGGTCGTGATCAACAACATATAGGCGAGCTCTGTTTCCAGCTGGTTCTGAACGGCGGCAAAATTCGCGGCCGAGAAGTTCATCAGATACGGCTTATCGGCTTCATGCTGCCCGAGCCACGTCTGGAGGGATGGCATCGTGAGACTCGTCGTGTTTGACTGATATTGCGACCACATCGCAGTGTCGGTAGCATCCGCCGGGTAATCGCTTCGGATATCCGGGTTTCCAGAGCCTTTGCCGACCACAGTCAGATAGTACGAGATCGCCTGGTAGGCATTGAGTTGCGGATTCGAGCCATCATTGACCGCGCAGTTATTGCAGATCGGCCAGGATACCGGTGGTTGCAAAGCGGCTTTGTCCAACAAGGCGCCTTGGATACTGCTGGCCGCATCGGCAAAGGTCGTGTTTTCGGTGTCGTACTGCAGGTTGGAAGCGCCCGGCCGGTAATAGCCAAAGTGGTTCTTCTTCAGAAATCCCAAAAGCTGCGTTGGCGGAAGCGGGTTGCGTGTCGTTGCGTGGCGGGTAATTACGGAACTCGATTCGGCTGCGGGCGTGAGCGCAGCCCAGAAGGACTCGGTTGGCGGAGCGCCGATCATGGCGTAATCGTCTCCGCTCTTTAAGCCCGAAACGAGATGATACGTCGCGCCAAACTGGCTGAAGAGCTGAGCGACCTGCAACCACTGGCCCTGAGCATTGCTGTGGCCCAGGTCGCCCATGCTGGCGACGAACACAAGGATGTTCTGGGTAGCGCCGGAACCCGACAAATAGGCGCCCACGCCCTGGACGATGGTAGAAAGGCCCCCAGCAGTAGCTGGAAGCGCGTAATTAAAGCTGACACCCAAATTGGAGGCATCCAAAATTAGAATGTGGAATCCGCCGGAGGCGCCCGCGAGCGAGGCACTGTATCGCTGGCCATTAACCGTGATGGTGTTTATGTCACCGGCGTTTGGGGTTGCTTGCAGCGAGAAGGTTGGCCGGCTCACCGGCGTAAAGGTCAAGGCATTGTGGTTGTCGGCAACCAGCGCGCCGGAAATATCTCCGTGACCAGTCCAGACATTCGGGGCATCGCCGTCTACCAAACAGCCGCTGGAAGACTGGCACGCGAGGCGCTCATCAGCCTGTCCGCTGCTCCGCAGCCCCTGGCCGTACTGTCCAATGGTGGTGATCATGGAATAACTGTTTGTGCCTCGGGTCCCATCCAAATAATTGATACGAGTCGTACCTCCCAAATACGCCATCGATACCCCGGGATCGAAGTTATCGCAGCTGCCCCTGGGGTAGATTGGACAGGGTGTCGAGCCGATCGTTTGCATGCTGGAGATGATCAGAATGCATCCCCACTCGCCAGTACAGCTTTTCGCTGCCTGCTGCTGGATTTGTGCGGCAATGAAAGCCCCCTGGAGCCCGTAATTGGGCAGCACGATATTGAACTTGAGGGAGCCATCGGCGCGATCGAGCGCCACGACATGAAACCCTGTCACTCCGTTGCTATCCGGCGCTACGTACCGGGTTGACCCGACTTGCGTGTAGTAATCGCCAGGGTTGACTCCCGCTCCCCCCACTAAGCGCGTCTGGATCGCAAAATAGTCCGGGTTTGTGCTTGCCGGTGCCGATCCGCCCAAGCCGGTTGCGGCAGGTGCATACGTGAAGTCCACGGATGACGTCTCATGATTCGCGTACCGGATCCTTAACGTGTTCTCTCCGATCCGCAGGTTGCGCCTGCGCAGGAGCGCGCTGCTCTTGCCGTTCTCTGGGTTGCTGAACAACTGTTCGATAGACTTCCCGTTTATCGTCACCCCGAAGCTGTCCGACTGACGGTCCGGCGCTTCGATCGACACTTTCACCGGGGTTGCGGTTACTACCGCGCCGGGTGATGGCCAAACGATATCCGGGTTGTTGGCGGCTGCGGGGAACGCGCACGACACCGCTACGAACATAAGCGCAAACGAAATCTTCATCTCAGATAATCTTTCCTTTGTAGTCTTGAAGATCTCGAACGTAATTACAATGGTTGGAACTACTCAAATTTCTGAGTGGAACTACTCAGAACGCGGTACTGGTACGCTGACGATCCTTATTTGCCTGGCTCTCCAGATCGCATTCCCAGCTCGCGCTTTTCAGAACCCCGAGCCTTGGGGAGCGAAAACCAATTTTGTCCACCACGCCTGGGGAACCGAAAAAGGCCTTCCACAGAGTTCGGTGAGCGGCATCGCGCAAACCAAGGACGGATATCTTTGGCTGGCAACCTTTGCCGGGCTCGCCCGCTTCGACGGCGTGAATTTCACCGTATTCGACACCAGCAATACACCGGAGCTAAAGAGCGGCCGCTTGCGTGCGCTTTATGCGGATTCCCGCGGCAATCTATGGGTCGGCTCCGAGCACGGCGGGCTGGCCGAGTACGACGGTGTTACATTCCACGCCTATTCCCAAACGGATGGGCTGCCGTCAAATATCGTCACCTCGCTTGCCGGCGATGGAAACGGCGGCGTCCTGGTTGGAACTACCGAGGGCCCGGCTCGATTGGTCGGCTCCCGTTTTGTCCGGCTCGAGACTGATCCTTCGTTTCCCCGTGACACAATCTACTCGCTCTGCGTCGATCGCGCGGGATCTCTGTGGCTGGGAACCGAAAGCAGCGGCCTCATCCAAATCCGCGGAAATTCCGTACAACGCTTTAGCTCCGCAAAAGGTTTGCCTCTTGGACGGGTTTGGGCTCTCGCCGAGGATCGGCAAGGCACCCTGTGGATCGGCTGCGACAGAGGATTGCTTCGCCTCAGAGATAACGTTTTCTCGATCATTACGGACGAGCATGGGATAAATCCAGGCCCGGTTGTTTCCCTTTACGCAGGGCCGGCTGGTGTTCTTTGGATTGGTGCTCGCAGCGGCATATACCGGCTGATCGAGGGCAGCCTGACGCTGTTCGACAAAGTTGCAAGCGGCGGAGATAGTCTCGTTCGCACTTTGTTTGTGGATCGCGAGGGTAGTTTGTGGGCTGGCACCGATGAAGGATTGCAACAGTGGCGGCACACCAACATTGCTTCCTATGGCGCTGCCCAAGGCCTGACCGACCACCCCACCGCTTCGCTTTACCGCGACCGGCTAGACAACCTCTGGATCGGCTCCCTCGGAGGCGGCCTCTTCCGTTATCGGAACGGCCGATTTACACACTTTCCCGCAAGCCCCGAAATCGATAGCCCCGCTTCCATTGCAGAAGATCAGTCCGGCAACTTATGGCTCGGCGACTGGAATCGAGGTCTCCTGAAACTGCGCGCGAACCAAATCGCTCGGGTACCAGTGCCCGGGCTCGACGCAAAAGTGATCCGGTCCGAATATGTGGATGCAAACGGAGTTCTCTGGATCGGCACAGACCATCGCGGCCTCTACAAAGTTCAAAACGGAATCTTCACTCATTATCGGAAAAGTGACGGTTTACTTGGCGACACCGTCGTCTACATCCGCCAAGACCGGGCCGGAGCTTTGTGGCTCGTTTGTCCGGAAGGCATCAGTCGCTTTGATGGCCTCCATTTCATCAACTATTCCAGTCCGGACATCCTGCTGGCGCGCACCCTGCAGCAAGACCCAACTGGATCCTTGTGGGTGGGCACATATGGTTATGGCCTTTTCCGCTTTCGAAACGGAATTTTCCGCCGGATCACTGTGGCGAACGGCCTCCCCGAAGCAGTGGTCTCCTCCATCCTGCCCGATACACACGGCTATTTCTGGATGAGCGGCAACCGCGGCATACACCGCTGCAGTTGGCGCCAGCTCAATGATTTTGCGGATGGCAAGCGGACCGGTATCGACTGCGTGTCCTTTGGCGCGGACGACGGCCTCGCCACAACCGAAGCAAATGGCGTGGGCGAACCGGCAGGCGTCGAAGCTCCGGACGGAACGTTCTGGTTCACCATGGTCCGAGGGGTTGCCGCAGTCCGTCCCACTCAACTCCCTGCTGCCCTCCCGCCCGTCGTAATCGAGCAAGTTTTCGTTGATGGCAAGCTCGCTGCCGCCAAATCTCCCGTTCGCTTGCAACCCGGCCAAAGAGGCTTGCAGATTGCGTATAGCGCCCTGACTTTCCTGCGCCCGGGACAGGTTCAGTTTAAATACAAGCTTGAGGGGATCGACCGGCAATGGACTGACGCCGGCAATCGCCGGACCGTGGTCTACCAGGGGCTCGCCCCCGGCTCATACAGTTTCCGGGTGATCGCAGATAACGGCTTTGGGGTCTGGAATTCGACCGGTGCCTCACTCGCCTTTCGCGTCATGGCCCCGTTCTGGCGCACGACTTGGTTTGCTGCCCTTTCGCTCCTGTTTCTCATTGCTACAGCCGCATTTCTGCACCAACTCCGCCTGGGACGATTGAAGAGGGCCCATGCAGTGCAGCAAAGATTCTCGCGCCTGTTGATTGAGTCGCAGGAATCCGAGCGCCAGAGGATTGCATCGGAACTGCACGATGGACTCGGTCAGAATCTGCTCGTCATAAAGAACCGCGCTTTTCTTGCCGGCAAGTCGCTCGAAGATCCGCAGATCGCCGGAGAACAGCTTGCGGAAATCTCGGAAACCGCTGCCGACGCGATTGAGGAAGTCAGAACCATCGCCTTCAACTTGCATCCTTACCGGCTCGATCGCTTCGGCTTGACGAAATCGATCGTAGGCATGTGCGTGCAAGCCGCCGAAAGCTCCTCTATTCAGTTCGATATAGAGGTGGATCCGATCGACGCCCTGTTCTCCAAAGAGTCGGAACGAAGCATCTTCCGCATCATCCAGGAAGGCATCAACAACATTCTCAAGCATTCGAAAACAGCTAAGGCGACCATATCGGTAAAGCGGCAAAAACACGAAGTATGGATCGCGATCAAGGATCAAGGTCAGGGTTTTGCATCGTTGCAGACGGCGGGCACTAGTTTCGGCCTCATCGGCATGGCCGAGCGCGTTCGCATGCTGGGAGGAAGCTATTCGCTCACCTCCTCACCCGGCCAGGGAACGGCCATTCTCATTCGTCTGAACGTCCCAGTCTAACTGTGCTACCGACACCCATAACTATCCTGATTGCCGATGACCATCCGATTTTTCGGCAAGGCTTGAAACTGGTTATCGAACTTGATCCGTCTTTGAAAGTTGTCGCGGAAGCCGATAACGGCCAAGATGCTCTTGCAAAGATCGAAGCCTTGCAACCTCAAATCGCCTTGTTGGACGTAGACATGCCTTTGGGAGATGGTTTCGAGATCGCTCGCGAGCTCCGGCAAAAGCAAGCAGAAGTAAAAATCGTGTTCCTGACGCTTTACAAAGATGAAATGCACCTGACGCGAGCACTCGATCTCGGAGCGGAAGGCTATCTGGTAAAAGATAGCGCGGCTACCGAAGTCGTCGAATGCATCAAGACCGTAGTTGCCGGATCGAGCTACATCAGTCCGGTACTCGCCACCTATGAATTGAAGCGCAGAGCCAGTCAAGATCGTCTGTTCTCGACCCTCACCGGCACCGAGCGCCGCGTCCTGGCCCGGTTGGCGGAATTCAAAACAAGTAAGCAAATCGCGCTGGAGTTGGGAGTCAGCATTCGGACTATCGAGAATCATCGTGCGAACATTTGCGAAAAGCTGAACCTTCAAGGCGCCCACGCATTGGTGCGGTTTGCACTCCAGCATCTAAAAAGTTTGACGTAAGGCGAACAAAGAGCGAAACTGGGCCTGGGTATGCAACAGTTCACCCGCCTGATTGGTATCGCCCGCCTTGCCTCTGAAGGTTCGCTCCTTTCCGAAAAACGACGCGTTGAATATCGCAGCCTTCCCACGCGCAAATGGCTCAATCGATGCCAGTCCGGGCGTGTTCCCTTCAATTGGACGATCAATCCGTACCGCGGCTGCGAATACGGTTGCAAGTATTGCTACGCTCGCTTCACGCACGAGTTTCTGGAGCTTGCGGACATTGCCGCGTTCGAAACGGAAATATACGCTAAGGACTGGACTGCGGAGAGCTTTCGCCGTGAGCTGAAGAGCCTCCGCCCCGGCCAGGTTGTCGGGCTTGGGACCGCAACTGATCCGTATCAGCCCGCCGAACGCAAATTCGAGCGGACCAGGACAATGCTGGAAGCCCTGGTCGGTATAAAAGGGATCTGCCTTTTCGTCACGACAAAATCGGACTTGGTCGCGCGCGACGCAGATCTCTTCCGCGAACTGGCGAGATCGAACCAAGTCCGGATCACGTTTTCTATCACGACGCTCGATGGCAGTCTGATCCGGCTTACGGAACCATTTGCGCCGCGCCCGGACCTCCGCCTGGACGCCGCGTCCAAGCTTACGGCCGCCGGGGTGAAAGTTGGCGTAATTGCCAGTCCGGTTCTGCCGCTGCTCACCGATTCCCGCGAAAATCTGGAACGGGTCGCCCACGCCGCCAGATGCGCCGGAGCTGATCAATTTGGCGCAAACGTTCTTTTCCTGAAGCCATCCGCCCAGAGGGTATTCTTCCCGTTTCTCGCCGAGCGCTTCCCGGCCTACTTAACGCGCTATCAACGGGAATACGCCGCCGGCGCCTATCTTAAAGGAGCGTATGTCGAGAAAATCCGCCAGCGCGTGGAGGACATTCGCATCCGTCTAGGATGCTGGGCCGCGATTTCGGGCATAGCGCTCCCCCTGCGCCGCCAGATGCGCAATTGCTGCTCTTCTGAAGATAGACTCGTCTGGTCCCGGCCAAAGGTAAATTCCTACTCTAGAGACAATGCCCTGTATTCGCCTTGGAACGCTGGTGAAGGCACCCATCGACCGCTGCTTCGATCTGTCCCGCGATATCGACTTACATATGCGTTCTACCGCGCAAACTGGAGAAATTGCCATTGCAGGCGTTACAACTGGCCTGATTGGAATGGCAGACGAGGTTACCTGGGAGGCGAAGCATTTCGGCATCCGCCAAACGCTGACATCGAAGATCACGGCCTTCAATCGCCCCAATGACTTCCGGGATTCTCAGGTGCGAGGCGCATTCCGGCGTTTCGACCACGATCACTGCTTCTCAGCAGTGGGCGGGACAGCCACGCTAATGGTCGATGAATTCGATTACGAGTCGCCCTTAGGCTGGCTTGGAATACTTGCGGATCGTCGGTTTCTGAAGAACTACATGCGCTCACTACTCGAGAAGCGCAATGCCCTTATCAAGCAAGTCGCAGAACAAGAGGCGTAACACCTAAAAGTTCTATACTTACTGCGTGCCAAGACGTCTCTTCCATTCACCTCCGCCCAAATCGACCCGCTGACTTTTCGGGGTGAAGTCGCGGACTCCGCAATTTCCCCCGACGCCAAATATGTAGCCTACGTACTCAACGAGGTGGACGGCCAGAGCATCTGGATTCGCCAGATCGCCACACCCGGCGGTACCCGCGTCTTAGCCCCCGAGTCCGGGACTCTATCCGGCCTCACCTTTTCCCCGGACGGCAACTATTTGTTCTACATCCGCGCGGCGGCGGATGGGTCGCATACGCTATATCTTCCGCAATCCGCAGTATGGGCATTTGCCTTGAGCAATGACGGCGTGTACTCCGCACGCACTGAAACTGCAGTTGCCTCCTGACGCCAGAAATATCCACAGTACGCCACCGACCCGAGGCGATGATTACGTGTCGACCTAGTAGGACTTTGTGCGCGTGCGCTCCCCGCAGTTGATGGCAAACCACAGAAGCTGCAAGCGTTCATTGGAACAGCCGTCCCCGTGCTTCGAGCACCTTAGGTTTGATTTCGTTTATCAGAAACGCGTGGTCAGGACTATTGCCCCACATCCACTCTCCCCCGGTAGAGGGATGCGGCATGGCCATCACAGTCCTACCGAACTGATTTTCTTCGGGGTGCTCAATCCAGACTTTTTCGTTGTGTGGATTGTGTAGGGACAGCCCCCCGGAGCTTTCGGGAGATAGCTCTAGTAGGGATCTGCTGGTAGCTGTTCCTTCTATAAGGATATGGGTAGGGTCAAGAATTTCTAATGCTTTTAGGAAGTGGATGGAGTCGTTTTCTTTCATCTTTGGAGTAGCTTTATCACGCCTGCAGCCACCGTATACAGCGGAACAGAGCAGGTAGTTCACCATCGCGAAGGTATCAAGTATATGGACTTTCCTGCCTTCAATCTCGACAAGTTCGCTGGGTTGGGCTCCGTAATCGAAATCCAGCCCCCAAAACAGTCGGAGAAGATGCGTGGTTCCGCTCATATGCAGATTTCGCGCTGGCAGCCCTAGGCCGCTATGTCGAGGCTGGTATCCCGGGCCAATTGACCGAATGACGCGACCGCGTTGTTCCATGGAGACCAGGCTCGACGCTTCACCGTAGGACATCCCGACGATCATGATGCGCACTGGCCTGCCATTCACGCTCAAATCGTAGTGATCTCCAACGTAATGAGATTGGCCCTTGTGAAGCTTGCCCCCAGGCTGGACAGAGTTCTCGCATTCGTTGAACCTGCCACAGAAGAAAGGCGCTCCCGGTAGGATCGGAAATGCTTCTTCCAAGCTCCGGGCACGTTCACACGTCTGGGCGCAGCTTGAGCGGATCGTCATTTGCTCTCCATGTTTCTTATCGGTCATTTTTGGAGAGGCTCTTCCCGGATAAATCCGACAGTTCATGAAACGTTGAACTAGTCTAGGCTCTTATGGTTTTCCTTGGCGGAACGAACCTTCTCCAGATGGCAGATACGCTCATGGCCGGAACACGTGCTTCGAACGGGTTTGGAGACTCAGCAGAGTAGGGAAGGTTTTGTTCTCTGCGCCGCCTGCGTAAAGGCCATTTGTCGAAGGTGAAATGCTTTTCGTAAACACATGCGTACATCCGTCAGGTAATCAGCAAGCCCACTTCGGCGAGAAGCCGACTTCTCACTCATGTGATTTCCGTGGGCCGCAGCACTCTCCGAGTCGCGCGTGATACAAGCACAACCGCCGACAACGCCATCTCATACCCATAGTTTGGTTTAAGCAGTTGTCAAGAAGTCGAGAGACGAAATCGCGGCTGAGGCTCCAACCCACGAGATCCCGATTAGGACTACACTAATGGGGTTTGGAGGCCGGTTGTGAAGTCAATTCTCATCATCTTGTCCTTCGCCTTCTCCTGTGTCTGCGTGCGAGCAGCCAAATTTGATCTCGGACAGTTGTCAAAACTTGTTAACGTATCGGATCCGCAGATTTCGCCAGATGGGAAGTCAATAGTAATCGTTGTATCCCGTCCTGATTATGACGCGGACCTGTATCGGAGCGAACTCGTTCTGGTGGACGTCCCCACGCACAAACAACGCGTATTGACTCACGACCGGAAGGGCGTCGGTTATCCGCGATGGTCTCCTTCCGGAGATCGGATCGCTTTCTTAGCACATGACTCTAACGACAAGCCACAGCTTTTTGCTATGCTCATGATGGGTGGTGACGCCGAGCAATTGACGAAAGCGGCTACCGGTGTACAGCAATACATGTGGCGACCGGACGGCGAGGCGATCGCTTACGCTGCTAGCGACGAGGCGCCCAAAAAGACGGGACCCAAAAAATTCGAAGACGCTTTTGAAGTTGGGAACAATAGCTTTCCTCACAAATGCGCAGCCGCTTCCAACGCATCTTTGGTTGGTCGGTTCGAGTGACGGCAAGGCGAAAAGACTCACGTCCGGGAGTTGGTCACTACCGGTAGCACAGATTCCCTTCGGCCATGATGCACCTTTCACCTGGTCCCCTGACGGCAAGTCCATAGTTTTAGTCAAGCTGGCGACGCCGTATTCCGGCGATGCGAACCATAGCACCCTTGAGGTACTGGATGTTGCGTCCGGCAACCTTCAGCCCGTGACAGGCCGCCCTAAGTACGAGTCGAACCCATACCTCTCACCGGATGGCAACCGTCTCGCGTACCTGTTTCCGCATGAGGGCAAATGGCAGAACGGTGCCGACGTGTATGTGCTCGCAGGTAACCACGGGGAAGGAACAAATATAAGCAGTCAGATCGATCGCGACATGGTTCGACTGGCCTGGATGCCGGATAACAGGTCGCTTCTGGTCGGAGCCAACGATCACACCACGGTCGGTCTTTGGGTTCTGCCGCTTGACGGCAAGGCCGTGCGTCTGGATTTAGGGAATGTGTGCCCAAGTTGGCCTGGATGGTGGGTGGACCTGTCGGTTGGTCCTCGCGGTGACATCGCGTTTGCGGGCAGCGAACCACAGCATCCGATGGAGCTCTACTATCTTGCAAACACAACCGCTAAACCCTCAAGGCTGACGGATTTCAATACGCAGATCGCATCTCTCGAGTTAGGCAGAACCGAAACGATCGAATGGACTAGCACCGACGGATTTCACGAAGACGGGTCACTAACATACCCGCCGGATTTTTCTCCTGATCGTCGCTATCCGCTGGTCCTCTTCATCCATGGAGGGCCCCCTGCGGCATCGCACGAGACCTTTTCGGTGGTGCCCCAACTCATGGCCGCCCAAGGCTGGTTGGTCTTCGAACCAAACTATCGCGGTAGCGACAATCTTGGCCACAAATACGAGGCTGCAATTTTCGGTGACGCCGGAGCCGGTCCAGGGTGCGACGTAATGGCTGGCATTCAGGAGGTCGAGAAACGGGGCTTCGTGGACAAGGCCAATATCGCTGTCAACAGGCTGGTCTTACGGAGGATTCATGACAACCTGGCTCCTCGGGCATTACGCAGGCTGGAAAACTGCTATCGCTGGAGCGGCGCTCACAGATTGGGTCGACACATATACATTGAGCGACATCAATGTTCGAGTGGCAGATGGGTTCGCGCCGGCACTTGGCTCTCCTTATGTGGGAAACACCATGAAGGCTTATGAGGAGCAATCACCGATAACATACGTCGACAAAATTTCTACCCCGACCCTGATTTTGTCAGACACAGGCGATGAGTGGGTGCCGATCACGGAGTCTTACCGGCTTTATCGTGCACTAAAAAACCGCGGCGTCCCTACACAATTCATTGCGTACCCGATTCCCGGGCATGTTCCTGCCGATCCCGTTCGAGGACGTGATCTTGCTCGGCGCTGGATCGCTTGGCTCTGTCAATACTTGAAGTCAGATTCGGCCGCCCCGTCTAGATAAGGTTTTGTCCGTAGCAATCCTTTGGGTTGATGTGGCACAGTGCGCGGGCTGCACTGAGTGGATGGTCGGCAGACGATTCCACTACTGGAGTTGAGGAACAATGGCGTGATCCGACAGCAATTCGGAATTCCGTGTAGCCGGACGAGATGCCGACCTCGTCGACAGTTGCATTTCTCGAGCCTTATATACTGGGTGGCCAAAGGTGACGCATGATGTTACGTGTGTGTTCCGGCGCGCCCTCTTGTCCTTCGTGGTCGGAACGGCATTCCCTCAGCAGCCGGCCGCTATTAGCGACGGCTGGAAGACTGGCACGCTCGAAGCCGTGGACATGGACCGCCGACCGATCGAGGCAATGACGGCAGAGATCCGCCGCTACCCGGATTGGAACATCCACGCGGTACTGATAGAGCGTAACGGGTACCTCGTCTATGAGGAATACTTCGCTGGAGAAGACGAGAAATGGGGACAAAGTCTGGGCCGTGTAGTTTTCACACGCGAGACAAAGCATGATCTTCGTTCCGTGACGAAGAGCGTCACGTCAGTGCTGGTAGGAATTTCGCTAGCTTCCGGCAAGATCCGCTCGCTGGATCGATCGCTGCTGGATTTCTTCCCGGAGCAAGCCGCTGCTGCCAAACCGGGACAGCCGCGCATCTCGCTGCGCCACGCTCTGACGATGAGCGCTGGTCTGGATTGGAACGAAGACATTCCCTACACCGATCCGCGCAACGACGAGATTGTCATCACGCGCAGCAAGGACCCTGTAACTTATGTACTAACGCGGCCGATGGTTTCAGAGCCCGGCGCCGTTTGGAAGTACAACGGCGGTCTTCGGCAGGTCTTGGCAACTATTGTGCAGCGGACCACAGGAGAGCCGCTCCGAGACTACGCTCGCACAGTGCTGTTCGCACCACTCGGGAATCACCGACTTCGAATGGATGGGGGATCTCGCCGGAGTGCCGGCGGCGGCCTCCGGGTTGCGGGTACGGCCGCGCGACCTCGCCAAGTTTGGCTGGTTATATCTTCACGACGGCCAGTGGAACGGGCGGCAGATAGTGCTGGCGGATTGGGTGCACGAATCCACTCGGTGGCAGATAGGGTTGCCGACTCCTATCAGCGCCTACGGTAGGGTGGGTACGGCTACTTGTGGTGGCACCTCTGCCTCCGCACCGCATTGGGAACGCTGGAAGTTCACTCGGCGGTTGGCAACGGTCAGCAACGCATCTATGTGGTGCCCGAATTGCACATCGTGGTAACGATACTTGCTGGGAGGTACAACGATCCTACCGCAGCTAACTTGCCCACGCGGCTCTTAGTTGAGCAGATCATCCCGGCGGTTCGCGGGCCGTGTCTTGTTGGTCGGGCACTCGGAGAATGCGCCCGGCGGGAGTCGATAATTACACCCGTGATGCGCGGTCACCTCAACTTGACTGGAAACGCGCATCAAGCTTCGATGCTTGATAAGACTGAACTCACAAGAGCGGAACGCCGACTTTACGGACAAGGTGCTTTCTGTTTACAATGCTTCTCAAGCAGTTATCCGTCACGCGCTGAAGGATCTGAGTGTCCGGAGTGATCGCGGACAATCAGAATTCAGCCAGGGACAATTAAAATTCCCGTTGGGCTCGCCTGGTCTTCCCACGGCCGTTCTATTGCCTGTTTTGCGGGTGATGCCTCGGATACTCGGGCGCAGCCTTCCATGTCATTCGAGTGCGCCTGTCCGACGGGCTGCAGCGTCCGGTCACGGCCAAGGGCTGGCCGTGGCCTGGTCCAATAGTGAGTTCGCCCGATGCGAGAGAGTTGCTGGTGTCTGCCAGCGAGCAAGCAATGGATGCTCTTCAGATATGGCGAGTCTCGCTTCCTAATGGCAATGTCTCACCCCTGACGAACGATCTGAGTAATTACTTCACGCTCAGCCTTGCTTCGGACGGAAAGACTCTGGCCGCCGTTCGCATGGAGAATTCGTCCGGGCTCTGGGTGACCCGCGCCGACGATCTCAGCCACTCCGTTCCGGTTTCCTCCAGCAATCTGCGAAGCTTGAACGACATAAGCTGGACCCGAGATGGCCGGATCGCCTACTCGGCTCGGGCTGGCGACTCGCTCAGCATTTTTCTGACGGACACCACAGCAGAGCATCCCAAACATCTTTCCGTCGATCGCCGGAATCGCCTGGAGACCACGGTCACTCGCGACGGCCGCTATTTCCTTTTTCAGCTTGGAGGCAAGATCTGGCGGATGAATTCAGATGGCTCAGCCCCGCGCTAGATCACCTATGGCGCTCATGATGTTCATCCCAATCCTGCCGCTGACGGGCGATCCATAATCTATGCTTCCTTTGCGAACTGATCTCCGGCAATCGGCGGCAAACCTTCTCTTTGGACTGTCCCCGTCGACGGGGGTCATCCCAGGCAGTTAACTAATTTGTCTACGTCGATGCAGTCGTCTGGGCGCCCGATGGCAAGTCAGTCGATTATCTTGTGACAACCGCAGGCGTCGGCAATATCTGGCGGCAGCCTCTGAGTGGTGGTGCACCGAAACAACTAACCCATTTCCCTTCAGATAAGCTGCTTGATTTTGCCTGGGCTCTCGAGGGGCGCCAGCTTGCGACGGCTCGTGGTCAGATAATCTCTGATGTGGTACTCATCAGAGACTCAGCTCATTGATTCTTGGGCTTCGCAGATCGTGGCCTCAGCCTGCTAATTCACCGGTTCCAACTCTTTGCCCTTCCGCCCCTTCACGACATGCAAAAACGCCGGCAACAGCGACACCGCAATGATCAGCAAAACCACTTTCTCGAAGTTGTGCCGGATCACTGGCACGTTCCCGAGCAGAAACCCCAGCGTGATCATCGACGCAACCCAGCCCATTGCCCCGAACACGTTAAACGCCAGAAAGCGCGCATAGCGCATCTTTCCAACCCCGGCGATAAACGCCGCGAAGGTACGGATAATCGGCACAAATTTTGCATAGATGATCGTTTTCCCGCCATGCTTCTCGTAGAACGCATGCGTGCGATCCAGGTACTCGCGACGGAATATCCTTGAGTTCGTCTTCTTAAACAGCGAATACCCCAAGGTGCTGCCCAGCAGGAATCCAATCCCGTCGCCCAGCATCGAAGCAAACGCCAGCATCACTATCATCCAGCCGATCGGCAGCTTCCCCGCACCAGCCACAATGCCCACCGTAAACAGCAGGGAATCGCCTGGCAGAAAGAATCCGACCAGCAGCCCGCTCTCGGCAAATACCACGGCAAACAGCACCAGGTAGCCAAGCCATCCGGTCAGCGCCGTCGAAAGCAACTGAATCAAAGCGTCCGGATTTGTGAGGCTGTGAACAAATTGAAGAAGCTGATGGAGCATGAGTAAGGCTTAACCCTGTTGGAACGAGCTGACGACGCGGTTCAGGGTCGCCTGATTGATTTTGATCTTGCCCCGGCGTTCTAATTCCGAGACGATGCTGTCGCGGAAAAGTGGCTGCTGTACGGACTGCCGCTCCTGCTGCAGGCTCGCCACAATGGCCGCTTTATTCGCCGCATACTTCGTCATGTCAGCCGGAGTTCGCTGTGATACGCGGCACACAAATTGGCCCGTAGCTGCTGCCACTGGACCGACAATGCCGCCGACCTGATCTTTGAACGCGGCCGACAGCAGCGAAGCCGAACCAATACCTTCGGCCGCGCCATCCACCGTGAACGGAGCCGCCGTTTTCACGGACGTGCCGTAGCTCTTGGCGATCGCCTCCAGGCTTTCACCCTTGCGCGCCCGATCAGCCGCCGACTTTGCCGCTTCTTCGGCCAGCCGTGTCGATTCGCTATCGACGTACTTCTTCAAAACATCCGCTTCAACCGTTGCGAAATCGGCATCATGCGGCGGCATTACTTGCGTTACCACAGCAAACGCCGCTTTTCCCTGCGCATCAATGTTGGTCACATCGGTCGTCGTGTTCTTCGGAGCCGCGAAGATCGCATTCATTAACTGCGGCGGCGTATTCACCTCGGGCAGCGAAGTCCCCGTCTCGATGTTGTCCACCTTGAAGAACTTCAAGTTGTACTTTTTGGCGATAGCATCTGCCTGCCCCGGCGTACGGCTGATTTCGCTATGCGCGCTCTCAATCGATTTCTCGAGAGTATCGTTCGCTACCTGCTTCTTGGCGTCCATCAAAAGCTGCGGCTTCACTTCGTCGAAGGTTTGCGTATGCGGCGCCTGCTTCTCTTCGGTCTGAATGATGTGGTAACCGTACTCGGTCTCAACCAGGCCGCTGGTCTGCCCCGGATTTTGACCGAAAGCCGTCTTCTCGAAATTCGGTACCGTTTGACCTTTGGTGATCCAGCCGAGCTCCCCGCCTTTAACCGCTGTTCCGGCATCGTCCGAATATTTCTTTGCAAGTTCGGCAAAATCGCCGCCATGCTGCAGTTGTTTCAGTACATCCTCGGCCCGCGCCTTCAGCTTCACCTGCTCGTCTTTCGATTTCCCCTGCGTCTTAATCAGGATGTGCCGCACGCGAACCCGTTCCGGCGTGTGATAGCTCTCACTGTTGTCCTGATATTGCTGGTGCAGTTGCGCATCGGAAATGTTCGCGCCCTGCAGGAAATCGACCGTGCTGCCTACAATCAGCTCGATATCCCGCCGTTCTGGCGTGCGAAATAGCGAACGGTTTTTGTCGAAATATGCCTTCACCGCCGCCGGATTTTTGTTCACCTTGGAAACGAAACTTTTCGGATCGAACTGCACGTAATCTAAGCCGATCTTCAGATTCTTCCGCTCGTACTCGGCTCGTGCATCCGCATCAGAAATAATCAGCGATTGCGATTCTGCGTTCTCCAGCCGCGCTCCCAACATGGCTTCGCGCTGTTCCTTCTCGAAATCCGCGATGGTCATGCCCTGTTGAGCCAGAATCGACTGGTACGTCTGAAAATCGAATTTCCCGCCCAGCGCCGGTGCCACTTCGGCTTGGATCCGGTCCGCCAGCTCCGCGTCCGAAATCGCGAATCCCATCTTCCGCGCCTGATACGCCATGGCCTTCGTCTCAATCATCTGGTTCACCAGCGAAGGCACATACATGGCCAGCAGGCCTTTCGGAATGTTTGCCTGCCCCCGCGTGATGCGCTGTACCGCCCGGTCAAGATCGGTGGTGGTAATCTGTTCGCCGCCCACCGCCGCGATGACATTATCCCCGCCCGCGCTCGTGCCGCTCCCCAAACCGCCCGGAATCAGGTAAACGAGCATCGATGCCGCGACTATCAAGAGCAGTACGCCCAAGATAATGCGCACACTCTTCTCCCGGCTGCGAAACAGATCAAACATAAATGGAAGCTGGAAACTCCTGTGTAAGGCTTTCGACCGGCCGGTCTCGGACTAGCTGCGGCCTTTGATTAGTATAGCTTTAGAGCGCCGCCGCGAAGGCCGCAGGCTTGCGCTGTGCCTCGAGATCTTCGAGGAAAAGATAGTACAACGAACTCCCGCAGCGTACCCGTACCGTTCGGTCGTTAAATCCCGGGCCCGTGATGCCGATTTCCGCCCCGGCCGGCAATTGTGTCATCAGTCCAAGTGGGGAACGCTCATCTTCCAAGGAACTGGTCAAAGCCTGAATGGCCGGAACGCTCTTACCAAGCGTGTAGCTTTCTTCGGATAAGGCGACCGACGATGGCCGAATAGCTCTGACGTGCATAGATCCTCTCACCGCTGGGTCTGGGCCACTGAGTCTATTCAAGTGTACTGGAAAGCTCAGTACTTTTTCAAATAAAGAATAACTTTGTTAACCGACGGCAGCTTTGCCGTTTGATGTGCGCAACCTTACAATTCGAAGGATTTCGTCTTCAACTTCTTCGAGTGACAGATCTGTCGTATCCACGAGATCCGCATCCGGCGCCTGCACCAGGGGAGAATCCGCACGAAGCCGGTCGCGCTGGTCACGGGTATGCAGTTCCTGGGCTACCGCACCCAAGCCGGGCTTGCGGCCGCGCTCTTCGAGTTCCAGCGTCCGCCGCCGCGCTCGTTCGTTGGGATCCGCATCCAGGAAAATTTTGACTTGCGCGTGCGGAAAAACGACTGACCCGATGTCGCGCCCGTCCATCACAATACTCGCCTGTTCGGCCATGCCTCGCTGGACGGCCAGCAGGGCTCGGCGCACCCCTGGGACCGCCGAAACCTGCGAAGCCGCGGCCGAAACGGCAGGCGTGCGAATCTCTGCCGTCACATCCTCGCCGTTCAAGAAAACTCGCTCAGTACTCGGCTCAAGTTCAATCCGCGCCTGCTGGGCCAATTGCTCCAACCGATGCATATCGGAAAGGGCCACCTGCAGCCGTACCGCCCATAGCGCTACCGCCCGGTACATTGCGCCGCTGTCAACGTGGAGAAAACCTAAACGCTTCGCGATCCGCTTGGCAATGGTACTTTTTCCGGCGCCCGCCGGGCCATCGATAGCAATGACCACGCGCTTAATACTCAATTGCTTTAACCGTTTTCATCCGTGTCTCTCTGCCGGCATATTTCTTAGCGCAATTGATGATCGATCTCCCGCAGCCAGTCCGGACGCTTCAAAACTTCCCGCGGTTTACTGCCATCCGGCGGACCGATAATCCCCTCGCGCTGCATCATGTCGAGTATACGAGCCGCCCGCCCATACCCTAGCCGTAGCCTCCGCTGCAAGGTCGAAGTCGACGCCTTGCCGAGCTCCAGCACCACCCGGACCGCGTCTTCGTACATCGGGTCCTGTTCGCCGTCGAACGTCTCGTTGTCGTCGCCCTCTTCTTCCGAAGGAGGCGTCAGCAGGAAGCTTTCGTCATATTCCGGGCTCGCCTGATCCTTCCAGAAATCGACCACCCGATTTGTTTCCGCTTCCGTCACAAACGCGCCGTGCACGCGCGTCAACCGCGACGATCCCGGCGGCAAAAACAGCATGTCGCCCTTGCCCAGCAGATGCTCCGCCCCCATGCTGTCGAGCACTGTCCGCGAGTCCACGCGAGTCGCCACACGAAAACTGATGCGCGATGGGAAATTTGCTTTGATCAATCCGGTAATCACGTCAACGCTTGGCCGCTGCGTCGCCAGCACCAGGTGCATGCCTACCGCCCGCGCCATCTGCGCCAGGCGCGTAATACACTCTTCCACATTCGCCCGCTCCAGCATCATCAGATCGGCCAATTCGTCGATCAGAATCAGCACATACGGCAGCGCCTCAAGCGGTTCTTTCTCGTCTCCCGCGTCTTCTTCGAATAAACTGCGCGGCTCTTTTTTGAGTTGCGCAACCTTGCGATTATATTGATCGATATTGCGTACGCCGTGCGACGCCAGCAGCTTCAATCGCCGCTCCATCTCCAAAACCGCGTTGCGCAGCGCATTCGTCGCCTTGCGCGGCTCCGTAATTACCGGCGTGAGCAGGTGCGGAATGCCCTCGTAAATCCCAAGCTCGACCCGCTTCGGGTCGACCATAATCATTCGCACTTCGTCCGGCGTCGCCTTATACAGAAACGACATAATCATGGCGTTGAGCATCACGCTCTTGCCCGACCCCGTCGATCCCGCGATTAACAAGTGAGGCATCGTTTCGAGCGAGGCTACCTTAATCCGCCCGTTCGCATCTTTGCCGAGCGCAATCGTCATCTTCGAAGGCGAATCATGAAACTCGTCCGATTCCAAAATTGCGCGCAGGCTGATCACCTCACGCCTGGTATTCGGCACTTCGATCCCGACCGTCGGTTTCCCAGGCAGCCGTTCAATCAAGACCGATTCCGCCTGCAATCCCAGGCACAAGTCTTCCGTCAATGTCGTAATGCGGCTGTATTTGATTCCCGCATCCGGCTTGTATTCAAAGGTCGTGACCACCGGCCCCGGATTGATCTGTACCACCGAACCGCGCACGTTGAATTCTTCTAACTTTGACTTGATGCGGCTCGCGACTTCTTTCAATTCCTGTCCGTCGTAACCGTTGCCCACCGGAACTTCGTTAAGTAGCGAGGTCGGCGGAACCGTGTACACGCGCTTTCTTTTTTGTGGAACCGGAATCGGTGCGGCCGGCTCCGCAAATTGCGGTCCGTCATCCTCGATCTCTGCGGGCGCCGCATTCCGGATTACCGGTTGTGTGTCGAGCGTGCGAATCGGAATGTCGAATTCCGCTGGTTCCGCGTGTTGTGGCGCCGCTTCCGGTAATTCTTCCGCCAAATCAAACGGCGGCGTAGCATCCGCTGCTGACTTGAAGGCAGGCTGCGCTGCAGTCGTCGGGCGGCGCCGCGGAGCACGCACCTGTTCCCGCGCTGCACGCTCGGCTGCTCGCGCCCGGGCTTTCTCAATCGCCAGCTCGCGTTTCATCTTTCGCGAAGCTTTCCAGCGTGCAATGGTCGCGCGATACCGCGTGAGCGGCCCGTTCAACCATCGCATCAAAGTCGAAAATTCAAATGTCGTCGCAAAATACAGCGCCACGATTCCCGCCGCGACTGTGATGATCGCCGAACCCGCCAGATCAAAACGCGCCAGCAGAAAATCGGACGTCACCATGCCCACAAGTCCGGTCGGCCGGATCGCTCCGCCAATCATCCAGTGCCGCGGCATCAGGCCGCATGCCGTCGCCACGCAAAACCACAACGCAAGACTTCCGAAAATGCGAAACCAGGGACTCTCAATCGCCGACGAGCGCACCCATTTCCATCCCAGCGCCCAAATATGCACGGGCAGCAAAAACACGCTCACCCCGAAAACCTGCAACAGGAAATCCGCCCACAATGCGCCCGAAATCCCGAGCAGATTGTGCACATGCGTGATGCCCGTAGCCGTATTCCAGGACGGGTCCGCGGCCGAATAGGACAGCAGGCTCAGCGAAACAGCCAAGCCGAGAAGAAGCAATAAGATGCCGACGGCTTCATTGAGCCGGTGATGACGAGTAGGTGAAAGAAACATCATCCGCGCCGATGCGGAAGAAAAACCAGAGCGAAACCATTATGCCAAACATGCGCTGCCGAGACTACTGGCCTGTTCGTCATAATGAGGATAGAGGCGTTCGTCAGCCATCGTGTCTCTCCACTCATGCGAGCAACTAAAATTGTGGCCACTCTCGGCCCTTCCACCGATTCCGAAGCAGTGTTGCGCAAGCTGTTCGAGTCCGGCGTCGATGTTTTCCGTTTGAATGCGTCTCACGGTACGCAAGACGACCACGCCAAACGCATAGATTGGGTGCGGGCCCTTTCCGCCGAATTCAAAGTGCACGCCGGCATCATGCTCGACCTGCAAGGCCCCAAAATCCGCCTCGGCACTTTTCAGAACGGCACTTGCTTTCTGGAGGAGAAAGCGATTTTCACTATCACTACCGAGCAGGTGGAGGGCAGCGAGCAGATTGCGTCGACTACGTATCCTGATTTCGCGCGCGACGTTAAGCCTGGTGACCCGGTTCTCATCGCAGACGGCACCGTCCAACTGCAGGTTCTGCAAACGAACGGCATCGAAGCCCGCTGCGAGGTGGTCACAGGAGGCCAGATCAGCGACCGAAAAGGCATCAACCTGCCCGGCGTGAATATCAGCACGCCTTCACTTTCCAAAAAGGACATCGCTGATGCACACTTCGGCGTCGCCAAAGGGGTTGACTTCTTCGCACTCTCCTTCGTCCGCCAGGCGCGCGATGTACTTCGCCTCCGCCATCTGCTCGAAGAACAGGACGCCAGGCAGCCCATCATCGCGAAAATTGAAAAGCCGGAAGGCTGGCAAAACCTCGACGCCATTCTCGAAGAATGCGATGGCGTGATGGTTGCCCGCGGCGATCTCGGCGTCGAAATGGCCATCGAGCGCGTTCCCGCCATTCAAAAGGCCATGATTGAGAAGGCGCGCACCTGCGGACGCTTCGTCATCACCGCCACCCAGATGCTCGAATCGATGATTGAAAATCCAATGCCTACGCGCGCTGAAGTGAGTGACGTCGCTAACGCCATTTACGACGGGACCAGTGCCATCATGCTTTCCGCCGAAACCTCTGCCGGCCGCTACCCCGTTGAAGCGGTCAAAGTGATGGCCCGCATCGCACTTGAAACCGAACACTCGATGAACCGCAAAGGCTTCCGTGAGGGCCGCACGCGCGAGGATCTCGAAATTCCCGAAATTGTGGCCGACGCCGCTTTCCGCTGTGCCCGATCGGCCGGAGTGAAAGCGCTCGCCGTCGGCACGACCTCCGGCGCGTCCGCCAGGCTGCTGGCGCAGTACCGCCCGCCTGTGCCCATTTACGCCTTCACTACCCACGAGCCAGTCGCGCGGCAGTTATCGATTGTCTACGGCGTACACCCCATCGTTTCGCCCGCTATGGAATCGACCGACGCCATGCTGCACCAGATGGAGCGCGTATTGATCGAGCGCGGCCTCGCGCATGCCGGCGACAAAGTTGTTTTCGTCGCCGGCCAACCCGTCGGCCTCCGCGGCTCCACCAACATGTTGAAGCTGCACAAAATCAGCGCCCTCCGTCCCTAAAGCATGTACGACGCCCTGCTAATCGTCTCCTTCGGCGGCCCTGAGAAACCCGAAGACGTACTGCCGTTTTTAGAGAATGTCACCCGCGGCCGCGCCATCTCGCGCGAACGTTTGCTCCAAGTCGCAGAGCACTATTATCATTTCGGCGGCAAAAGCCCCATCAACGACCAATGCCGCGCGCTTGTCGCCGCCCTGCGCGCCAAAATAGATTTGCCCGTCTACTGGGGAAACCGCAACTGGCATCCGTTCCTGCCCGATACCCTCCGGCAGATGCGAACCGACGGCATACTCCACGCGCTTGCCTTTGCCACCTCCGCCTACAGTTCCTACTCCGGATGCCGTCAATATCGCGAAAATCTCGCCGCTGCCCAAATCGACGCGGGCGAAGGCGCCCCCGCTATCGACAAACTGCGCGTGTTTTACAACCACCCGGGATTTATTGAAGCCAATACCGCCAGAGTGCGCGAAGCCCTCACGCACTTCACCAATGAAGAACGCGCTGCTCTGCGTCTGGTCGTAACGGCCCACAGCATTCCCGCCGCCATGGCCGAGTCCTGCGCCTACGAACAGCAGCTCCGCGAAACCTCGCAACTGATCGCGCGCGAAGCTTCGCTCAGCGATTGGGATCTGGTGTATCAAAGCCGCAGCGGTCCCCCCGCGCAGCCTTGGCTTGGGCCCGACATCCTCGATCACTTACGCTCGCTGCATCTTGAAGACGTCAAAAACGTCCTCATCGCGCCGCTCGGCTTTACCTCGGATCATCTGGAAGTGCTTTACGATCTGGATGTAGAAGCGCGGGCCTTGGCGAACCACTTAGGTATGAAAATGGTGCGAGCCGCAACCGCGGGCACGCATCCTGCCTTCATTCAAATGATCTGCGAGCTGGTTGAAGAACGCCTGGATTCCGCTAAGCCGAAGCGCGCTATCGGAGTGTTTGGCCCGAATCACGATTTTTGTCCGCGCAACTGCTGCCCCGCTCCTCAACGGCCCGGTACACCTCGCGCTTCGGAAGTCCCATCCGTTTCGCAACAGTCTTAATCGCGTCCATGCGCGGCACGCCATCCCGTTCGAGCTGATCAACCGCGCTCAGGGGATCGCCCGCTTCAATCGCCGCCTCCGCGCGTCCAAGAATCAGGGTAAATTCGCCCTTGATCGCCGGCCGCCCCGCAAGCTGTGTACGAATCTCCGACGCGGCGCCGCGCAGGAATTCCTCATGCAGCTTCGTCAATTCGCGCGCCGCTACTACTGGCCGCTCGCCAAAGATCTCCGCCACATCTGCCAGCGCGTCGAGAATGCGATGCGGGCTCTCATATATCACCACAGCCGTCGGCTGGTGAACTAAGCCTTCCAGCTTCTCCCGCCGCGCATGCGACTTCGGTGGAAGAAAGCCCACGAACAGAAACGAATCCGCCGGCAATCCCGATGCCGTCAGCGCACACAGCAGCGCGGACGCGCCCGGTATCGCTACAACATTCAGGCCTGCTGCAACCGCTGCGCTCACCACACGAAACCCGGGGTCCGAAATCAGGGGCGTCCCGGCATCGCTCACCAGCGCTACCGATTTGCCTTCCTCCAGCATCGCGACCAACTCCGCCGTCCGGCTCGCCTCGTTGTGTTCGTGATAGCTGAGCAGCGGCTTCCGGATTTCATAATGCGCAAGGAGCTTCTGCGTTTGCCGTGTGTCCTCGCACGCAATCGCCGCTGCTTCCTCGCGCAAGATACGCAGCGCCCGGAGTGTTATATCCTCCAGGTTTCCAATCGGTGTCGCCACCACATAAAGCGTTCCCGGCAACCCTCAGTGTAGGATGTCAGCCTCGTCTTTTGCCGATCAGGCTCAACGCCGCCAAAATCAATCCCGCCAGTAGATTACTCAAAGTAAATCACCCCGTAGTATCGGAGCAGCCGCTACGGCTGCTCCCATCGCAACAAACAGAAATAAAGTTCTCATGTTTAATGGCGCAGCAGAATGCTGAAGTCGCCTCCCTTGGCATCGAGAATCACCGTGCTCCCTGGCGGTATCTGGCCCTGCGAAACCAGCGAGGCTACCGGTTGAACAAAATTCCGCTGCACCGTTCGCTTCAATTCCCGCGCGCCGTACTCCAGGCTCGTCCCGTTGTCCAGCAGCAGACTTCTGCCCGCGTTCGTGCACTGCAAGCGAAACGCCCGCAGCCCCAGCCGGTTATGAATCAAACGCCCGAAGTTCTCCAGGATCTGATCCAGAATTACGTCGCAAGCGTTCCGGTCGAGCGGCTTATAGGTAATGACCGAATCGATTCGGTTCACAAATTCCGGCGAAAACTTATGCCGCACCGCCGCCATCCCGATGCTCTGTATCTTGCTCGCGTCTTCTACCGGTTTCGGCGGCAGCATCGCTTCATATCCGAAGTCCGGCTTGTTTGCACGCTGAATCGATTTCGCGCCCAGATTGCTTGTCAGGAAGATCAACGACTTCTCAAAATTCACCGTTGTGTTATCGCCCAGCCGCAGCGTCGCTTTGTCCAGAATGCCCAGCAGCAAACGACTCATCGAAGCCGCCGCCTTTTCGATCTCGTCAAACAGAATCAGCGAAATCTCGTTATTGTCGCTCGCCACGCTGTTCACTTTCGCTTGATTCAACATCGGCTGCGTTTCGCGATGCCCAAGATATCCCGGAGGCGCGCCAATCAGCTTCGCCACCTCGTGCTCCATCTGGAACTCGCCGCAATCCACTTTGAGCAGATTCTTGCTGCTCCCATGCAGCACCTCCGCCAATGCCTCGACGGTGCGAGTCTTGCCGGTCCCTGTCGGTCCAAGCAGTAGGACGACGCCCACCGGACGGCCTTCCGGCGACAGTCCCGCCTGGTGCATCTGCACGTAAGGGATGATGGTTTCAATCGCTTCTGGTTGGCCGACCAGCAAATCGCTGAGCCGGGCAATCAGACCATGGGGATCTTCGGGCAGCCTGGAGCGTTTCGAACGCCCCGAAAGATTTTGAGATCGCATCCGTTCCTCGGGTTGTAATTTGTGCAAACCCCAGCAGCGCCGCCATACGAATAGGGCGCGGCGAGTGCTCCCGGTGTTTGCATCCGTTTACTTCTATGCCCGGAGTGTAAAGGCGCGAAGCGCGCGAGTTGCATCGACCGCAGGCGCCCCAAATACCCGGGCCGCGGCAGCCAGATCGCCGTAAACTGCTGAATCGGAAAAAGTTATTCGCCGCCGAATTTTCCGCGACTATTTTCCACGAAATCTGTGACTCCCCGTCCTGGGCCGTTCCCCAGCTTCCACTGAGGCATTCTGAAGTCCCTCGAAAGACACCCGGAAAGCATCCATCTGGCTTGCTCGCGGCTATCCGCCCGTACCTGAAAAACCACCCCGGAGAGTGTGTTCAGTCGCGGAGTTTCCGCGTCACCAAACGAACGGGAGAAGTCGATAACGTACTTGAGTCCGATACCCTCCGTAGCCGGTGAGCTCGCGCGACAGCAATTCCTCTTCATCGCGCACTCTTCGCACGATCACCAACGTCATCGGAATGATTGTGGCTGTTCCCCACCATGAGCCGAGCGCCAGCGGGATGCCGAAAATCATGATCAGAGCGCCCACATACATTGGATGGCGCACTGAGGAATATGGGCCACTGGACACGACGCGTTGTTCAGCCGCAATCTCAATCGTCGCTGACGTAAACGTGTTTTCTCTGAACACCAGAAAAACAATCAGCAGCCCCACAATCACGAGGACCTCCCCACCAATTGCGACTGCTCCGGGAACAGAAGACCAAGCGAACCGGTGGTCGAGCGCTGGGACAACAAACGTCGCGACGAACGCTATGGCTCCGATTAGTTGGCCGATTTTCTGGCTTCTCTGCGTCTCGGCGCTGGGACCCGCGTGCAGCCGCCGCTCCAAAAGGCGTTGATCATTTTTTATAAGGTAGAGCGTGATTGCTAGGAGCGCCACGAAGAGCACGGAGAGCAACACCCAGGCTTCCCAGTAATGGAAAGTCCACGCGGGAATAAAGATGCAAAACGCAATCGTGAGAACCAACGCGAATACTCCGCTCAACGCCTTCTTGTTCAAATCAGTCACATTGCTATCCGCGCTGGCCAGATGCAGCCCCGATCCGAAACGCCCGTGTGCAATCACGACACCGCTATGACTTCTACATCATCGCCACCGGAGGCGCCGGCTCATCCGGACTTCCCGCCGTTGCCAGCGGCCCGCGAATCATCAGAAACGCCAGCCCGCACAGCACCGCCAGTCCCACTAAATACGAAGGATGGTGAAAAACCTGCAAGTGCTCGCGAATGCCCGGCGGAGCAAATTGCAACCCCGCCCATACCAATCCCAAAATCGCCTCGCCTGCAATCAATCCCGAAGCCGTGAGCACGCCCGCGTTTTCCACTCGCGCCCGTTGCCCTTCGTTGTAACCCCGCCTTGCCGCTACGCCATCGCCGATCCAGCGAATCACCCCGCCTACAAAAATCGCAAATGTTGTCTCGAACGGCAGATACATCCCAACCGAAACCAGCATCGGACTTTTCACATTCATCGCGATAAACGCGAAGCCCATCAGGATCCCAACCACCACCAGCGGCCACGGCATGTCGCCGCCTACGATTCCCTGCGCCAGCAGCGCCATCAATCCCGCTTGCGGTGCCGGCAGCTGCCGGTCGCCGAATCCCGTTCCGCCGGCTTTGATATTTCCCTCATGCAGCAGCACCAGTGGAAAATACATTACAAGACTTGCCACCACTACCGCCAGCAATTCCGCGATTTGAATGTTGCGCGGTGTGCCGCCCAGAATGTATCCAACTTTGAAATCCTGCAGCAACTCCCCGGCTACCGAAGACGAAACGCAAACCACCGCCGCCACTCCGAGCACCGCCACCACGCCGCCCGTTCCCGATACGCCCAGCGAAACCATCAGCAGCGCCGCAATGATTAACGTTGAAATCGTTAAGCCCGATACCGGATTGTTGGACGACCCGATCATCCCGCACAAGCTTCCCGAAACGGTCGCGAAGAAAAAACCGAGCACCAGCATCACCGAAGCCGCAATCAATCCCCCGATCACTTGTCCCGAAAAATAGATGTAAAGGGCAATCATCACCAGGAAGAACACGGCAATCAGCGAGAACACAACCTTCGGACTCATGTAGCGTTCCGTGCGAGATAGCGCCGCATTCTGCGCCGCAGTGCGCTGCATGTCGGAGATGATTCTCCCCAGCCCCGTCACTAAACTCGCGCGCATTCGAAACAGCGTGTGCGCGGCGCCCACCAGCATCCCGCCCACCGATACAGGGCGCACTATATAGCGCCATACACTATTCGATAAATCACTCCACGAACTATCCGGCGCTCCGGCCGGCAAAAAGTGGTGCAACTGCGCTCCGAGAAAATAGATCAGCAGCGGCACCATCAAGCCCCACGCCAGAATCCCGCCCGAAAATTGCAATGCCGCCAGTCGCGCACCGATCACATACCCCACGCCTAGATACGCCGGACTGACGCTCGGCGCGGAAAAGACCGTCGTTCCGCCCGTTGCGAGAAAATTTGCAGATCCCGGACCGCCCATCCGTACCCGGCTCGACCCAAACTGCCCGATGTGTACTGCAAATTCGCGGTCCGCCGCAAACAATCCAAACCGCCCCAGCAGGAAAACCACGCCGCCCACGCCGATATTCCAAAACAAAAACTTCGCCGCTTGCGCGCCTCGTTGTCCCGCCTTATGAATCTCCGATGCCGCCAGGGATTCAGGGAAGGGAAGTTCCGGATCTTCCACCATAATCCGCCGCACCAGCGAAATGAACAACACGCCCAATACGCTGCCCACCAGAATCAGCACCGTCGATTTCCAATACGCATCCTTGAACCCGAACGAAGGCCACGCATGCGCGATCAGAAACGCCGGGATCGTGAAGATTGCCCCCGCCGCCACGCCTTCGCCGATCGATCCGCTGGTGCGCGCAATATTCTCTTCGAGCAGCGATCCCTTCCAGGTCCTCAGCACGGCCATGCTGATCACCGCCGCCGGATATGTCGCCGCCACCGTAATGCCCGCCCGTAATCCCAGGTACGCATTCGCCGCCCCAAGTACGACGGTCATGCACAACCCCAGCAGAATCGCGCGCAGCGTCAGCTCGCGCATCTCGACATGCTCGGGCACAAATGGTTTGAATTCGGATCTAACCATGCGTCTAGTATGGTAAACGCAGATGGGAGGAGTTACCGGGCGTCGTAAATTAATTCCCTGTGCTCTGCTCGCTTTCACAGCGATTTACGTCGCGCTGGTCTACCTGCCCTTTCACCGCCACCTCTGGTTCGACGAGCTGCTCACTTACTACATCGCTCAGTCTCGGAATTTCGAGCTCGCCCGGAAATGGGACCTCAGCCCCCCTCTCATGCACGTGCTGGCGCATGTTTCGCTCGTATGGAACCACGGCGCTCCAATCGCAGTGCGCTGGCCTTCGGTCATTTCGTTTTATTTCGGCAGTCTCGCGCTCTTCGGGTATGCCGCCCGCAAACTCGGCGTCGGCTTCGGCGCGCTGCTCCTGCTGGTCCTCTGGTACAGCCCCTCGTTTCCTTATGCAACGGAAGCACGGCCCTACGCCTTGCTCTACGGCGCGTTTTGCTGCCTGCTCTTTTTCTGGGACCTCGCGCTAACCCGGCGCCGTAAGTTGCCCCTCATCGGCGTCACAGTTTCTGCTTTGCTATTGGTGAACGCCCACGTCCTTGCCCCGCTCTCGTTTCTGCCGTTCGCCGCTGCCGAACTGGTGCGCTGGCGCGAGCGCCGCTTGCCGGATTTTCCGCTCTGGACCGCGCTGTTTTTACCGCTGATCTGTGTACTCGGCTATCTGCCGCTCATCCACAGCTATAAAGACATCGGCCACTATCCGCCCGCTTTCCAGGCCTCTCCGCGCGTTCTCGCTTCCTATTACTGGCACACCTTCACGGGGGTGGTCTTATGCCTTGTCGTCGCCGCCATAGCCGCTGCCCTGTCAAGCTGGCCAACGGTGAAGCATGTGGGGCAGACCCTCGGTCGCAACCGCCGTCTCACGCCCGCCGGAGCTCTGTTCCTCGTACTTGCCGCAGTTCCCGTCGCGCTCGATGCCATCATGATGCGCGACCACGCCCCGTTTTGGGGCCGTTACGCAATCACTTCCGCCATCGGGCTATATGGCATCGCTGTGTATCTCCTGGCGGCCAGCTTCCGTTTCCATCGCCGCGCCGGAATGGCTGCTGCCGCTGCGGCTGCCGTGCTGCTCGTCGCGCAAAAAATCGCTCTTCCCATTTATCGAAACGCCGCGCATCCGGCGCCCACAAATGTCAACGCCCTCGCTTCCATCTATCCAGACCAGCCCATTGTCGCCGCCAGCGGCCTAACCTTCGTCGAGATGAGCAAGTACGAAAACCCATCCATCCTCGCCCGGTTATATTATCTGCGGGATCGCGCCGCCGCCCTGCGGTACGCCAATGCCACCATGTTCGAAGATATGAATGGTTATCAGGCGGCTTTTCATTTCCCCGGAACGGTTGAAAGCTACCCCGCTTTCATCGCGCAGCACCGCCGTTTTCTGGTCTTCGGCACGATCGGTTATCCCGAAGACTGGCTCTTGCGCAAACTCATCGCAGACGGCGCAAAAGTTAGACCACTCTGTTCCTTCGAGTCGCCCTACAAAGATAAAGATTTGTACGAAGTCGAGCTAGCGGGGAGCGCACATTGATTCCGTCGCGCCAGCCGTAGCTGTTTTCACGCCGGGTGTGGAGTAGGCCTGAATCGCCGAGATGATCCGAGCCTGATCCCATTGCGAAAGCGCGCTATACAAGGGCAGCCGCACCAGCCGTTCACTGATGCGCTCGGCCACCGGACATTGTCCCGCATATCCGCCGAATTGCTGCCCCATAGCGGAAAGATGCAGCGGCATGTAATGAAACACGCTCAAAATGCGCTCCCGGCGCAGATGTTCGATCAGCCCCGTCCGCGCCGCCAGATCGGGCATCACCAGGTAAAACATGTGATACGTCTGTTCGCAGTGCTCCGGTACAAACGGCATCTGCACGCCCGCTTCTTGTGCCCAATCTCTAAGTCCTTCCTGATAGGCCAGCCAGCACGTCCGCCGTTTCGCCTGGATAGTCTCGCGCACCTCGAATTGAGCAAATAAAATTGCGGCCAGAATGTCCGACGGCAAATAACTCGAGCCCACGTCGACCCACGTGTATTTATCCACGGCCCCCCGGAAGAACTGCTTCCGGTTCGTTCCCTTTTCCCGCAGGATTTCGGCGCGTTCCAGGTACTCCGGATCGTTTATCAGCAGCGCTCCGCCTTCCCCGCAGCTGAAATTTTTGGTTTCGTGAAAGCTCTGCGTGGCGAGACAGCCAAAGGTGCCTAAGTAGCGGCCCTTGTATTTCCCGAATAGCCCATGCGCGTTGTCTTCCACGACGGCGACGCCGTGCTTCTTGGCAATCGCCAGGATGTCGTCCATCTCGCAGCCGACACCTGCGTAGTGCACCGGAAGAATCGCCCGGGTTTTTGGAGTGATGAGAGAAGCCAGTTGCCTCTCGTCCAGGTTCATCGTGTCCGGACGAATATCCGCAAATATCGGCTTCGCGCCACGCAGCACAAACGCGTTCGCCACCGAAGGAAACGTGTATGCGGGAACAATTACTTCATCGCCCGGCCGCACCCGCAGTAACAAGGCCGCCATCTCGAGCGCATGCGTGCAGGATGTCGTCAGCAGCGCCCTGCTCACGCCTAAAACCGATTCGAGCAGTCCGTGGCAGCGCGCAGTGAAGGTTCCATCCCCGCAAAGATGCAGCGAGCGGTACGCCTCCTCGATATACTGCGCTTCCGTTCCTACCCTGCTGATGCAGTTGAACGGTATGTCCCCCCGGTTATGTAACATCACCCCTGTATTGAAATTTTACCGGGCGAATGGCGGTTTGTCTTTACCGCACAGTTCTGGTACTTTTCTTATCGGTGTGCATCGAGGTTCCTCGGCAGCCAAATATACTCCCCGGCGCGAGGCCCCACGTTCAACAATAAATCTAACGCTGAAACCTGCCCATCGTACGGCGGAAAAAGTTGTGGGTATTCCTGGTATTCATACCTCATCCACTCCACCGCAATTCCCGCCGCCTCGAGCGCAGCTACATCCAGGTAGTTTTTCGCCGCCGGGCCGCTTACATACCGCGCCGCCCCTAGTTGCTGCAAAATGGCTAAGAGCCGCTCCGTCTTTGCCCCGCGCACCTGGAGCGAGGAACTCCGTACGAATCGCGTATGCTCCACACCCAGGGCCCGAGCCAGTTCCACCGTTGTCGCGATCGTGAAATCCGCCAGGTTCTCCGCGTCCGTGGCATACCACTGTTCCACCATCGCCCGGTACCGCTCGAAATAGGGAGCTTTGTGATAGCTATGCCGGATCGTCTCCCAATGCCTGTGCCCCCAGTTCTCGTTCGCTGCGGTGCGCATATCTTTAATGGTCAGCTCTTTCCAATGCTCGCCGCGCGAGGCCAGGGGAATCGTCAACCATTTTGCGCCGGCCGCTGTTTTAACCCGGTTGCGGTTGCGCCATCCGTCCCGGTCATACTGAACATCGTCATAAAACACGAACGTGTCAGCTTTGTATATCTGGTGGAAATAACCGCGCCACGGAAGGTACGAGGGCTGCAGTATGACGCACGTCATTGCCGGTCCGCCGAATGCAACCGCCGGACCAGATACTGCGGCCGCGACTTCGATTCAACAAAAATCTTTCCCACATACATCCCGATCACACCCAGCACGCTGATAATCGTGCCCCCGAGAAACCAAAGCGACACCATAATCGACGTAAACCCGGATAAAATCACAGCCGGATGCAGCCACTTTTCGATTACCAGCTTGCAGGCATAAACGATCGACAGGAACGTGATGCCCAGCCCTCCGGCGAAAATGATCGTGAGCGGGTAACTCGAGAACGACGTCACCGCGTTCACCGAAAGCGAAATTAACTTAATCGGAGTGTAACTGGAGGCGCTCGCCCGGCGCGTCTTATTCACATACAACGGAAGCTGCACAAATCCTGCCCAGCTAAATAAACCCATCGCGAAAACGTGGGCTTCTCGAAACTCATTCAATGCGTCCACGTACGAGCGCCGCATCAGCCGGACCGTGCAGCCGTTCTCCGGGATCCGCGTATCCGATGCGAGATTAAAAAAACGGTAGAACAGGGTTCCGGTATGCCGCTTCAAAGCCGAGCCTTCCCGGCTTCGTTGCACCCCATACACCATATCCACCGGCTTCTCCTGGATCTCCCGCCAGAAATCCGGCAGCCACTCCGGCTTCTCCTCGAGATCAATGTCGATCAGGAATACCAAATCCCCCTGCGCTTGCCGCAGCCCCGCCAGGATCGCAGGATGATGCCCGAAATTCCGTGAAAGCTCGAGCACTCGCACGCGAGGATCTCTTTCCATCAGTGCCAGCGCCATTGCAAGCGAATTGTCAGGCGATCCGTCATCTACCAGAACGATCTCGTAACATTGCGTGACTGTCTGAGCCGCGGCAGTGATGCGCTGGTAAAACTCTTCTATAAAATCCGCCGAACGATACATCGTGCTCACTATCGATAGCTCCGGCTTATTCAAATTGCTCATCGTGTGGCAAACCTTGCGGTCCCCGCCGGGGCGACAGCCCCGCCTCACCTCCCTGAATTAACCTTACCGCCGCGAAGATGTTAGTCTTTTCTGTCGTAAATGACGCCGAATCGTGATAAGCTCTTCCCAGCTACTTGCTACCTTTCCGTTCTGTCGCTTAACAGAAGGCGGGCACGGCCCATGTTTATGGCCCGGTGACACACAACAGATTTAAGAAGGAGCGGTCTTTCCGGATTATGTTGACGCGAATGAACGAGGGTCGTCCGAAGTTATCGGCCCGGTCGCTGGCACTACGAACTAAGTTTATCTTTTTGGCCCTGGTTTCGCTGTTTCTGAGCGTTTCCTTTGTCTACGCCCAGGGGCCCGGAATCGGCACCTATGACCTGCGGTCCACAGTGGATAAGGTTGTAGCCTTTGATTACAACGGCACGGGAGTCGCTGACCACCTGCTGCTCTACCGTCCGGGAACGGGAATTGTTTACATCCTGGAGAATACAAATGGTAGTATTTACTCCGGTCTATTCGTCCGATACGGGGATCGGTACGTACGATCTCAAGTCGCAATACGATCAAATCGTTCCGTTCGACTACACCGGTAGCGGGTTACAGGATCATCTTCTTTGCTACCGGCCCGGCTCGGGGATTGTCTATATTCTGGCCAATGTCAGCGGCACTTTCATGCCCGTCTACACCACCTTCTCAGGCATCGGCGGGTACGATCTTATGTCGAACAGCGATGTGCTTATGCCCTTCGACTATACTGGCAGCGGATCGGCCGATCACCTGGTCGCGTACCGCCCCGGTAGCGGCAATATCTCAATTTTCACCAATAACGGCGGTAATTTCACCCCGGTATTCCAGTCAACCGCGGGCATCGGATCTTACGATTTAAAGTCCACAAATGACCAGGTGTTTGCGTACGATTATTACGGAACCGGCGTGGCCGATCACCTCGTGTTCTATCGCCCTGGCACCGGAATCGTGCAGATTATCGAGCCTACCGACACCCAGGGTGTCTTCAATACCGTGTTCCAATCAACCACTGGCATCGGAACTTACGATCTTAAATCCCCTGATGATCGCATGTTCGCCTACGATTACACGGGTATGGGTACGCTGAATAATATCGTGGCGTACCGGCCAGGCTCCGGCGTCATCTTCATTCTGGGTTCCAGTTACTTCAACTACTCGCCCGTTTACGCGAGCGCAAACGGCATAGGAAGTTACGATTTGAAATCGATTTCGGATGAGGTATTTCCATTTAATTACACATCCACAGGCTTGCTGCCGAACTTAGTCCTCTATCGCCCCGGTACCGGAATCATCTTTATCCTCAATGGACCGGATGCCCAGTTCAGCCCCGTGTATCCCTAGTAAGCTGTCCCAATGATTGCGACACCATCGCTGCTTCCAATGCCGCGCTCCTGGCTCCGATAGCGCAATCAGAGCCGGGAGCGAAGCGACCGGAGCACGACTAGTCTTCGCTTACCAGCAAAGCAAAAAGGGCGACTCCGATTTTCGGAGACCGCCCTTTCTCTATTCAGAACCTTACCGCTACCTACCCGAAAAGAAGCCTCCGACAAGGTCGGAGGCTGTTGTCGCTTTTAGAACTGCTTACTGCGTCGGAGGATTACCGGTGGAGGTTACTCCGATCGCGGCCGCCTGAGAGAGTGCCGTGGTAAGTGGGTACGCTGGTCCGGTGGTAGGCGTCAAAAACGGAGTTAGCGCCGCTACTGCAGAGGCGTTCCGTTATATACCGACGTTAATCCATCCGTCTGTTCGAAATTCAGGTTATTGGGTTGGTTGAGGTTGTTAATCACCCCAACCAAAACTCGATGTTCACATTCAATGCCCATGATCGACGACGCCACTTCGGCGAAATACGCGAGCTGAAAGGCGCTATAAGGTCCACCGTACGGGCCAGTCGGAACATTTCGGACCACCGCTCGCTGAGCCAGCGTCGAAAACTCCCGGATTGCATTCAGATACGCTCCGATGAATGCATTCTCCAGCGCCGCTAGCGTGCTGGTAAATGCCGCCAGCGTGTCGAAGGTTCCGGTCGGGAAATAAAACGTCTGGTACGGATCCGAACCCGCACTGCTGCCCAGGTTCCCCACTGTTCGCAATAAGTTCGCGTGCGCCATTTCTTGCGCCATGGCTGCCCGTAGGTAAGTCACGTTAGGAACATTCCCCGTACCGCTGGTGGCTGTCCCCCCTGGCCCCGCCAAGGCAGGATCCTGGATCACCGCACCCACTAACCCGTTGAAATAAAACGTAGTCGCTAAATCCTCCGCCACTAATGCAGCCGTGAAGATCTGGTTAGCTGTATCCCTGTTATTTCCCGTGCTTTGTGCGTTCAGCAGCGGTAAGTCGCCAAACAGCAGCGCGGCAGTCGTCCCGAGTCCGGCCGCGCCAAGTCCCTTGAAAAACGAACGGCGACCCGGGTTGATCGCTTCGCTTATCAAGTCGCTGGACTGCTCTCTGTCTCGTGAAAGGGAACCTCGTGGTGTCACTCTAGCACTCACAATCGTGTTACTCCTTGAGTATTTTAAGTTCCCGGAAACAAGGGGAAGAACTCCACCGCTCCTGTGGGGCAGCGGCAGACATCCGCACAGCATCGAGCTTTATTGTACTCCTGTATGTTGCTTTTTCCCAGTCTTTTAATCGGATGTTGTTTAACTACTAAGTCCTCAAGAGTAACTTCGTGTTTCACCCGCCAACTGGGCAGAGCGCCGTCGCGATCGAAGCGGAGTTGCCTCGTTTCCTAAGTTCGTTCCCGTAGCCAGTGCAACAGACTCTTTGCCGCCACAGCCCCCACAATAATCAGTGCTAGCGCTAGCGCCTTTCCGCGCAGCGTCAGAAACGCAACCACCACCAGCAGCCCATACAACAGGAACGCCGTCCGTGCTCCAATTACCGTGCGCCGCTCGCGTTCTTCGTCCATTATTTCGCTGACATGTTATAGGCAAAGGTAAAGGCCAGCCTCACCTGAAATCCCTTGTAATCGGCTGGCAGCGGCGGCAGTGGATTCGACATGCTCAGCCCCGCCACCGCTGCCCGGTCCAGTGGTTCCGATCCAGACGAATCCGCCGTCACCAATTTCGGAATACTGCCATCGCGGTCAATAATAAACTCAACCACCGTCCTGCCCCGCAGCGTTCCCATACGCGCGCTCTCTGGAATGACTCGCCGCCAATTCGCCCGCACAATTGCCAGAATCGTTCGTAAGTAGATTTTGAAATCTGCGCCGCTCGGATCGCTTTGTAGCTCCACCGCCGCATGTTGCGCCGGAGTCTGCGCCGGCACTCCAATCCCTCCCAGGGCACGCCGCTCTGGAGAATCATCACTGATTGACAGACGATCGCTGTTTGTTGGCTGATGGAATTCCCGGATCGCTCCTTCTACGCCCCCCGTCGGGGGAGCCAGCGTCGGATGCGGATTTGGCGGCGGATTCTCCGAACCTATGCTCTGAAACGGACCGGCGTCCTCCTGTTTAGGCGGCGGGGCGGGTGCCACAGGCAGGCCGTTCGGTAACCCAGCAGCCGGTGCCGCCGTTTGATTCGGAACCGGCGGCGCTTCCGGCAAGATCTTCGGCGCTTCATTTCGCGCCATCTGTTTTGCCGGAACTTGCTTCGGTATCTGAAACTGCCGTACGCTCGGCGGCCGCTTCGCCCCGCCCCTCCGGCTCGCCTTCAATTCCTCCAAATCTGCCAGATCAATCTGCTTCGCTACTTTTTGCGTGTTCGGGGCCTTTTGCGTCATTACGTCTCGCGGCAAATACAGCGGAATGTGCTGCATCGTCTGGGCCCGTTCAGTCGGCCGGTACTGCCCCAGTAGATTCGGAACCTGCATGCCGGCAAAGAAGAAAATCAGGTGAAGAAGAAGCGAAACTCCAAGGATCGCCGCCCAATGCGATCTTGTCTCGCCCGCCCGCCAGTCGAGCAGCAGGTTCAGTTCCACCGGCGACGGTGGTAGGGATCTCGCCGCCTGTTTCGGAGGCGCTACTACGATCGAGTTCACTTCAACTTTGCGCCGCGTTGGATCGTCTCCGCGACTACGTTCGCGTGTTCTTCGATCGTAGCAAGAATTGTGGTAGCCAGTTCCAGAGCTCTGACTGCCGCCCATCCGTCCACTCTCGGCCGTGATCTCTGCCGGACCGCCCGCACAAACGCGGCCAGTTCCAAAGCCAGAGGCTCTGCCCGTTCCACCGGAATTTGCTCATACCCGATTTTTGAAAAAACGAACTCCCCCAAGGTGGATCCTTTAGAATCAACACCCGAACTGAGTTCGTTTGGCAGAATTCGCAGACGACTCAAATCCTGCCGTTGGTAATCGACCGTCAAGTACTCGCCCGGTTGGAACAAACGCAGCTTCCGAACCTGTTCGGTCGACACCCGGCTCGCGGTCAAATTAGCTACGCACCCGCTGGCGAACGCCAGGCGAACGTTTGCGATATCTACTTTCGGCGACAACACCGAAATCCCAGCCGCCCGTACCTCGCTCGGCATCTCGCCCGTCAGCGTCAGGACCAGATCCAGGTCGTGGATCATCAGATCGAGCACCACATCTACATCTAAACTTCGCGGGGTGAACACGCTGAGCCGGTGTACCTCGAAGAACAGCGGAATGGTCACAATCCCGCCCAGCTTCTCCACCGCCGGATTAAACCGCTCCAAATGCCCAACCTGCAGAATGAGTCCGTTCTCCTCCGCCAGCCTGGTCAGTCGCGCACCGGCCTCGATCGAATCGGCGATCGGCTTTTCGACGAGCACGTCAATCCCCGAGCCGAGCAAGCCTTCCGCTACGGTTTCGTGCGTCACCGTCGGGGTCGCCACTACCGCCGCCTCGATCTCGCCCGGCAAGTCGTCGAACACCCTGACCGCGACCGTGCCGTATTCGCTCGCTACCTGCTGCGCCTTTTCAAAATCAAGGTCGACAATCCCCGCCAGCTCGACATGTTTCATCTGGCTCAGCACGCGCGCGTGGTTTCGCCCGAACGCCCCCGCTCCGAACACTGCTATTCGCGTTCTGGCCTTCATAAGGGCGGATACCCCACGAGTGCAATCCCCGCCTGATCTGCCTCTTCAATCATTTGCTCGCGATCGAGCAGCAGAGTTCGCCCAGCATCCATGGCCAGAACCGTAGTCCGCGTCTCCAGCATGGTCCCGAGGGTCGCCAAGCCCGCCACGGGTACATCGAACAGCAAATGCTCTCGACCCCGCGAAGCTTTAACCAGCCGTAGCGGCCGCCCATTCGTCAGCGCCGCCGCCCGCCGCAACATCGCATCGGTCCCTTCCATCGCCTCCACCGCCACGCAGGCTTTCTCGCTGATCGCTACGCTCTGCCCGATATCGACCGAGGCTAAAACAGCCGCTACCCGCCGTCCGTAGCGGATATCCGCCTCTTCTTCTTTTGACGGCTTGCGCCGGGTCAGGACGCCCTCGGGCGCCAGCAGCGGCTTTAACAGCCGGGTCGAATCGACCAGGGTGATTCCTTCTTCTTTCAAAACCTGCTGCACCCCGCCGATCAGCGCCGCTGTATTCTTGGCCTTCAACGATGCCAGCAGCTTCACTAGTCGCCAGTCGGGCGTGATACCCGAAAACAAGCTCACGTGCTTCACTTGCCCCGTCATCATCACTTCATTCACTTGCTCGCGTTTGAGAATGTCGATGATCTTCCCAAGCTGCCCGATGTTGACCCAGTGAAACGTGCTCGCTAAAGGCTCCAGTTCGGGGGCCGCTTCGCCTTCAATCGCGACTACCGCGATCTCATGCCCTTCGCGCCGTGCTGTTTCGAGCGCCAGCAACGGAAAACGTCCGTTGCCCGCAATCATTCCGTACTTCACTTGAGAAAACCGCGTTGCGAGCTTCGAATGAATGCCAACAAATCCCGTACCTCGGACGTCTGCGGCACCTCTTCTTCAATCCGCGCCAGCGCCTGCGTCGTATTCAAACCCGCCCGCGTCAACATGCGAAAGGCATTCTGCAGCGGCTCGATCGCGTCCGCCCCGAAACCTTTGCGCTCGAGTCCGACTTTATTTGCGCCGTAGACTTCGGCTCTATGATCCGCCGCCGTAATCGAATAGGGCAGTACATCCTGTTTAATCACGCTGTTGCTGCCCACCATTGCGTGATGCCCGATCCGGCAATACTGATGAATCGCGCACAAGCCGCCTATGTTGGCGTAATCTTCGACCACTACATGCCCCGCAATCGTAACTCCGTTCGCCAGAATCGTGTGATTGTGGATGATTACGTCGTGTGCCACATGAACATAGGCCATCAGCAGGTTGCCGTCGCCGATCGAAGTCATCATGCCGCCGCCTTCCGTCCCGCGATGAATTGTCACAAACTCGCGAACCGTGTTTCGATCTCCGATACTGGTCTCCGATGGCTCGCCCTTATACTTCTTGTCTTGTGGCGCAACGCCGCATGAGGAGTACGGATAAAAAACGTTGTCTTTCCCGATTGTCAGCTTGCCTTCGAGATAGACGTGCGCCATGAGACGCGTGCGCTCGCCTATCGAGACGCCGCTCCCCACCACGCAGTAAGGACCAATTTCAGCTTCCCGGGAAATCTTGGCATCAGGATCAATGATCGCTGTTGGGTGAATCGCCATTCTTGGCGCCGCCGAGCCTCAGGCCAATTGAGGCTCAGGAACCTCCGGAGCGGGAACTTTACTCGTCGCGCGATCCGTCAACTTACACATCAGAATCGCTTCCGCAACCACTTGTCCGTCGACTTTCGCAATTCCCTGCATCTTCGCTACTGTGGTCTTCAGCCGCAGCATTTTCATTTCGATACGCAGTTGATCGCCCGGCACAACCGGCTTCCGAAACTTGGCCTCTTCCACTGACGCCAGGAACATGATCTTGTTCCGCGCAAGCGGGTTCAGGTGACCGATGAAAATGCCGCCGACCTGTGCCATCGCTTCTATGATCAACACTCCGGGCATTACCGGGTAATCCGGAAAATGTCCTGCGAAATGCGGCTCGTTCACTGTCACATTTTTAAGGCCCACAATCGAGTCTTCGGTGATCTCGACAATGCGATCCACCATCAACATCGGGTAGCGGTGCGGCAATACCGCGGAGATTTGTTGAATATCCAGCGATGTCATGGGAAGAAGGGAATCGTTATTATAACAATCGAATGCCCTCTGCCGTGCAGCATCTGACTCGCAAAAAAGAAGACATCATCACGGCTATCGGGCAGATGGTCGCCTGCGAATCGCCCACCGATTCAGCGGCTAGCGTTAACAACTTTCTCAATCTGCTCATCGAGAGCACGAAAGACATTGCTATTCCTAAGCTCATCCCCGCGAAAGGATTCGGCAAGCACCTGCGGCTTGAATTGAAGCTTCCCGGACGGCACAAAAAAGGGCAAATTCTCGGCCTTGGACATTCGGATACTGTCTGGCCGCTCGGCACTTTGCAATCGATGCCGTTCCGTCGCTCGAAAGGACGATTGTGGGGGCCGGGCGTTCTCGACATGAAAGCCGGACTTGCTTTTTTCCTGTTCGCCGCTCGGACGCTCCGCGATCTGGATGTTCCCGTACAGCGCAAAGTCGTGCTGCTCATCGTGTCCGATGAAGAACTCGGGAGCCATAGCTCGCGCCCGCTCACTGAATCCGAAGCAGAGAAAAGCGAGTGCGTGCTCGTGCTCGAACCCGGTACCGGACTCGCCGGCAAGCTGAAAACCGCGCGCAAAGGAATCGCCGGCTATAAAGTGTCTGTACGAGGAGTTGCCGCGCACGCCGGAGTTGATTTTGCAAACGGCGCAAGTGCAATCGTGGAATTGTCGCGCCAGATCGAGCGCATCGCCGAGTTTACCAACCTCGAGCGCGGAATTACCCTAAATCCCGGACTCATCACGGGTGGTACGCGCACCAACGTCATCGCCGCAGAAGCGGCCGCCGAAATTGATGTGCGCATTACTCGCCTGCGAGATGCCACGGCAATCGATCGCCGCTTGAAAAAGCTGCGCCCCTTCGACAAACGCTGCACGCTGACGATTGAAGGCGGCCTGAATCGTCCGCCCATGGAACGCTCGAGAGGAATCGTTAGGCTTTTTCAGGTGGCGCAACAGATCGGCGCAGAACTGGGAATCGGATTGGAAGAATCGGCGACCGGCGGCGGCTCCGATGGTAATTTCACCGCCGCCCTCGGGATTCCTACGCTTGACGGACTCGGAGCAGTTGGTGAGGGAGCGCACGCTGCAAATGAAAGCATCCTGATCGACCGGATTGTCGACCGAACCGCGCTGTTAGCTGGCCTTCTCAGCCGGTTGTAAAGGAGGTTCGATCTGGATTAACGGCGAGCGCGTGGGGTCGCCATTGAAGTGCACCAGCAGTTTGTTCGCCGCAGCCGCCCCAACCACTCGTGTCAACTCTTCTTTCGAACTCTGCTTCACGCGCTCTAAGCTGCCAAGCGTGCGTAGCAGCTTCTCAACCGTTTTCGGCCCGATCCCCGGTACCTCGTGCAATTCGGAAGTGAGCCGCTGCGCATTGCGGCGCGTCCGGTGAAACGTTACCGCGAATCGGTGCGCCTCATCGCGAATCGTCTGGACCAAATGCAAAATCGGCGAGAACTTGTCGAGAATGATCGGTTCGTCTTCCTGCCCGTACACGTAAATCCATTCCTCGCGTTTTGCAATCGAAGCCAGCGGCTGATATGTGATACCGAGCGCTTCGAGCGCCTCCGCCGCGGCATGCAATTGCCCGAGTCCGCCATCCACCAGCACCAGTCCGGGAAAGGGCTGCTTCTCCGCTTGCAGCTTGCCGTAGCGCCGCGTGATCACTTCGCGCATGGAGGCGAAATCGTCATTGCCCACCACTGTGCGAATGATGAACTTGCGGTAATCGGCTTTCTTCATCCGCCCGTCTTCCCACACCACCATGCTTGCAACTTTGTCCGTGCCCTGAATGTGTGAAATATCGAAGCACTCGATCCGGTTCGGCGCATCCGGCAAATTCAGCGCATCCTGCAGCGCGACTTTGATCGCTTCTGATGATGGTTTCATCACGCGAAAGCGCTGATCGAAACTATGCTTCGCGTTCATTTCAACCAAGGTCAGCATGGCCTTCTTCGTGCCGCGCTGCGGGGTGGAAATTTCCACCTTGCGGCTGCGCAGCTCCGATAGAAACTCTTCCAGCTCTTCGCGCTCCTCAAAGTCGGCCGGCACATGAATTAAACCGGGAATGTATTTGCTGTTGAGATAAACCTGCTTCAGCAGCGCCTCGAAGAATTCGCTGGGAATGAATTCGTGCTGATCTTCCCAGAAGAACTCGCGCCGATCGACAATTTTGCCGCGCCTCAAATGAAACAGGTTGACCGCGACCAGCGGCGGCTCCGCGTGATACGCGAAGATATCGATGTCGTCGCCTTCCGCCGCCGCCATCTTTTGCTTTTGCTCCATTTCGCGCACTGTCGTAATCAGATTCCGCAGACTGGCCGCTTCTTCAAAGCGCATCTCATCTGAGGCCGTCCGCATTCGTGCTTCCAATTCATGCGCGAGATCCCGATGCCGTCCATCCAGGAACAAGCGAACATCTTTGACCGCTTCTTTGTACGCGTCGTCCGTGGTTAATCCGGTCGCACACGGACCAAGACAGCGATGAATGTGGAACTGCAAGCAGGGGTGCGAATACTTTTTGCTCAAATCTAACTTGCAGGAAGGAACTTTAAAGTGCCGGTGAATGAAATGGACTAGGCGATGCGCCAGATTGCCCGGAAAATACGGCCCGTAATACCCGGCCCCATCTTTCAAGATACGGCGCGTGACGTACACCCGCGGATACTTCTCGTTGGTCAACTTCACATAAGGGTACGTCTTGTCGTCGCGCAGCAGAATGTTGAAGCGCGGCTTGTACTGTTTGATGAGGTTATTTTCGAGTGCCAGCGCTTCTTTGTTGTTATCGACCTCAATGAAATCGAGGTCGCGCGCTTCGGTGATCAGGCTGCCGGTTTTCGCGTCGGCTAGCCGGTCTTCATTGAAGTAGCTGCGCACCCGGCTGCGCAGATTCTTCGCTTTGCCGACATAGATGACTTTGCCCGCCGCCATCTTTATAAAGGTAAACACCCGGTTCGGTGGGAAGCTGCGCGACCTTCTCCCGTAAGACAACATTCACTTCGCGCATGGAGGCTTTTATACTTTAATTGTGACACGCAGAATGAGTTTTGCCGCGATGGGAAGCCTTTGCGCCGCGGCCATGCTCGCTCAGAATCCGCCGCCACAGCAGCAACCCTCGAACGAGCCGCAAGCCCAACAAGTACCGGATGAGTCCACTTTGCCGGAAGAAGACGAGAGCGTCGCGCCGGAGAAATTCGATTTTAACCCTCTCGAATCGGAGCGCAACGTTAAGGTCGGCAACTACTATCTTCATAAAGGAAAGTATCGAGCGGCCCTCCGCCGCTACGAATGGGCCACCAAGTATAATCCGAATTCTGCCGAAGCTTTCTATAAGGTTGCCGAGGCGGAAGACAAGCTGAAGAACAAGGGCGCCGAACGCTTGGCGCTGCAGAAGGTTATCAACTTAGCACCCGATTCAAAGTTTGCTCGGGAAGCCAAGAAGAAGCTGAACAAAAGTTAGTTGTTGAGCTTGATTTTTTTGCCGCGTTCGAGCGTTTGATGCCACATGGCTTTGAGCAGTTCGCCCACGCCGCGATCCCAATCGGGAAACAGATCTACATGCTGGACTTTCTTCGCAATATCGCGGGGAACCTCGCAGTCGTTCAAGCGGACAGGCAAGAAGAAGATCTCTTCGGAAGGAACGCGTGAGGCCACATTGAGCGCGTAGTCCAATTCGCATTGAAAGTGGCCGCGCTTGGCAACCGAGCGGCGGGAGAAACAGCAGATGAAGAATTCTGAGATATCGATCGCGCGCTCGATGGCACGGGGCCAATTCTGTCCTGGCAATAGTTTTTCCCGGTCCATCCAGGGCTCGAAACCGGATTTCTGGAGGGAGCTATATAGGCGCTTCACATCCGTGCGATCCTCCTCCGCATAAGCCAAAAAGACGCGAATGCGGCCGGTCGGCTCAAAAACGACTTGATTGGAAGTGCTCAATTTGAAGCTTCCCAAACCATCGATTTCAATGGACGCTCCATCCCGCAAGTAGCGGTCGATCAATTGGAGAATCGCCTTGCCTCGCAAGCTACGAGTCACGGCCCGGCCTCGGAACCGGCGCGAGAACGAAATTTGACTCTTCCGCTGCTGTGCGCGCCTGTGACTCCTTTAATTCTTTTAAAAGCCGATGTACCAGTTTGTCCAAATCATCGGCGGCTTTCGCGCGGGAGCGATGAGAAATGCGCGCGAAATCCCGGGTGAGATCTTGCTTGTTCATCGCCCAAACAATAGACTGAGCGATCTGACCGTCGTACCCTCCACTTGGGGTGCTTCAGGCTAAACGATTGAGGGCCCGCCGCTTAGCAGGCGTGATTTATTTAGAGGAATTGTGACCGCGCTATTCAGCGCGGAGGACCTCGAGCGGTCTCTGATTGAGAATGCGCGCGCTTGCCAGCCAGCCGGCTGCGTTCGCCAGAAGCGCAGTTATCACCATCACCACGATTAAAGACAGCCAGTTGAACTCGAAATGCGTATTGATAAACTTCTCCGCTAAAATCCCGGTGAACACATTTGCCAAGATTCCTCCCACCAAGCCCGCGACTGCGCCGAGCGACGCTGAACTCTATCGAAAAGATGCCGCTGATTCGCCCGCGAGTGGCTCCCAGCGCCTTCAAAACAGCCACTTCGCGTAAACGGCGGTAACGCGTCCCAGCGACACTCGAGGCCAGAATGATGATGCCGGCCAAAATCGCGAATCCTGCTAGAAATCGTATAACCAGCGCCACCTGGTCCACTGCTTCCTGAATCCGGCTCAAGACGTCCGCCAGGTTCATTACCGTCACGGTCGGATATCTCTCGAAAATCGCTTCTTCGACTTGAGGAATATCCGCCGGATTTACATGTACCGCGCCGTAGTAGGTGACCGGCAGCCCGCTCAATGCTTTCTGCGGAAACACCAGATCGTAGCGCACGGGAGCTCGCTGCTCGCGGCGAAATATCGCAACCAGCGGCGCCATTACAGTTCGTCCGGCAATTTGGAATTGAATCCGATCGCCGAGATGCAATTTGAAATCGCGTTGCGCATCTTCGGAAACCGCCAAAGCGGGAGTGGGGCTATCAGGCGGCCACCACTTTCCATTGCGCAGTGTTAATCCGTCCGGCAAAGCTTCGGCCGTCGTGATCCGAATTGTTTGCAGGTTGCTTTGACGCTCTTTCTTCAACCCTAACCGACTTGCAGGAACGCCGTTGTTCGACAGCATTCGCGCCACGGTGTAACCGACGAGCTGCAGTTTACTTTGCACTCCCGGCTGCGCGGCTACTAATTCGCTAAGCGCAGCCGAATCACGCACGTCCAGGAGAAAAAGGTTCCCCTCTCTACCTGGCCCCTGGCTTGTGACTTCCCGCAGAATGGTCCTCTGCAGCAAATAGGTCGTTGTGGTGAACATCACGCCGATGCCAAGAGCTACCAGCACCGAACGGGCCTGATTGCCAGGCCGGTATAAATTGGCGAGACCGTGGCGAAAGGAAACAGGCAGACGGCGGCTGAACACTTTCACAATCCGGCGCATGATCCAAAGCAAAATCACGGCGATCGCGGCGAGCAAAAAGACGCTCCCCAGTAAACCGGCCATAAAATACAACCCCATGCGCCAGGAGCCACCCAGCCAAACTGCGATTCCGTAAAACCCGGCCAGTATCAAGAGTGAACCAATCCAGCTTGGAATCTTTTCGCGCCAGTTACGGCGGCTGGCTTGCGCGGCGTCGCTCATGTCGCGCCGAAAGACTAAGCTTGGCCGCACATTGCGCACTCCCAGGAGCGGCGGCACGGTGAACAGTAATGTCGCAAGCACGCCCAAGCTCAAGCCCTGTATACTGAACGACCAATCCCAAGGAACATCCGGCAACAGCGCAAAGACCCGATGGATCAACCAGGGAAATGACTTTTGCACGAGAGCCCCCACAGCGATTCCGAGTAATCCTCCGGCTACTCCCAACCAGAGCGTCTGGAGCAGATAGATCTGCATGATTTGCGCCGCGCGGGCGCCCAACGCCTTCATCACCGCAATGGTGTCCATGTGCTGCTGTAGATGAGAGTGCATCGCCATGGCAACGCCAAGCGATCCTACAATGAGCGCGATGAGACTCACCAGGCTGAGAAAGGTTGTGGTGTTATCGAGCGCTTTGCCGACCGCCGGACTGCCTTCGCGATAATCGCTCAAATATACGCGAGGGCCGGTCTCCTTCAGCTCCGCTTTGATCTTGTCCAGATTCGCCCCGGGCTTCAGTTTGAACAGAAAGCGCTCAGCGGCGCGGCTTCCGAACTGGACAAGCCCGCTGCGAGCTAGTCCTTTGCGGGTTATGAGCGCCCGCATGCCCGGGCCGAATCCGGAAGCGAGCCGGTCGGGTTCAGACGTCACGGTTCCCGTGATTAGGAAATCTTTGCCGCCCAGCCGGATCGTGTCCCCGGGTTTCACTTTCAGGCGCATCTCGAGTTCTGGCGTGACGACCACGGAATGATCATCCACAAGCAACGATGACAGGCTTTCAGGCGGAACCAGGCCGATGTTGCCGTAATAAGGATAGGAGCGCGGATCGACCGCCTTCACCGAGATCATCTGCGGAAACCGTTGGTGCGGCGATCCCGCCATGGAAACCGTTTCGGTCACACGGGTGAGCTGGCCGCTCGCCTGACCGATTTTTTCAATTTTAGCGGTTTGTTCGGGCGTCAGCGTGCCCCAGGATTGCACCTGCAGATCGGCCGCGATCAATTGCTTGGCATTGCGCAACAGCATGCCGCGAAATGCATAGCCGAAGCCTTTGACTCCGCTCAAAGCGGCGACGCCCACCGCCACCGCCAAGACAACGAAGATAAACTTGCCGGGAGAAGCCCGCAGCTCGCGCCAGCCGATTTTCGATGCGGTCCGATATCCGAAAGATTGCGGCGCGGGGACACTGGCCATGTTTAAGCCTGCAGGGCGTGAGCGTTCAATACGTCGGTGACGATCTGCCCGTCCCGCAGCGTGATGATGCGATCGGCGTATTTCGCGAGGTTACTGTCATGAGTCACCAGGACGAGCGTCGTTCCTTGCTCCCGGTTCAATTGCAGCAGCAGATCGATTATCTGCTGGCCGTTTACTGAATCGAGATTGCCGGTGGGTTCATCCGCCAACAGGATTGGGGGGCGAGTGACAAAGGCTCGCGCCAAAGCCACACGCTGCTGTTCGCCGCCGGAAAGCTGCACCGGGTAGTGATGCGCTCGCTCGCTCAAGCCAACACGCGCCAGTAACTCCGCTGCGCGGCCGCGTCCGTCGCCGTGATAGCCACTCAACTCAGCGGGAAGAAGCACGTTTTCTTCCGCTGTCAACGTTGGCACCAATTGATAGGACTGAAATACGAAGCCGATTTTGCGCCCGCGAAGCCTCGCGAGTTCGTTTTCGCGCATGTCTTGAATTTCCGTGCCATCCAGAACAACGCGCCCGCTGCTCACGGTATCGAGCCCGGCCATCAATCCCAGCAAAGTGCTTTTGCCGCTGCCGGATGCGCCCATGATCGCGACGAACTGCGCGCGCGGCACGGTAAAACTGATGCCGCGAAGGATCTCTACCCGGTGCGAACCATTTTCGATGTTTTTACTGAGTTGGTGGACTTCTATAACGTCTGCCTGCTGGGCGGAGGAGTACATGTCAATCTTAGGGTTGTGGGGAACTCGCGATCTTCTTTCTTTATTGTGGCAGTTTGCCTCGCAGGAGCTTGCTTTGCCCTCTCGTGCGGCTCACACGAAAGCCGGCAGCCTGAAACAGCGCCCGCTTCTTCGACGCCAAGCTCTCCACAACCTGCCGCCCAACAGGATCGCCGGCCGATAATCGTCGCGTTCGGGGACAGCCTCACGGCGGGAGTCGCGGGCCGGAGTTATCCGGACGATCTGCAGGATTTGCTGGACCAGCACGGTTTCGCGTATCGCGTGGATAACCAGGGCGTGAGCGGCGACACGACCACGGACGGCCTGGCGCGCATCGATAACGTCATTGCCGAGCGCCCTGCGCTGGTCCTGCTGGAATTTGGCGGCAACGATGGCCTACGCGGGATACCGGTGGAGGCTACTCGCAAGAATCTAGCGCAAATGATCGAACGCATACAGGCGGTTAAGATCCCGCTCGTGCTGCTCGGCATCACATTGCCGCCGAACTACGGGCCTGATTATGTGAAGCCATTCACCGCTATGTTCCCGGAACTTGCCAAGCAATACCACATCACGTATATGCCGTTCTTGTTACTGCACGTTTATCGAAATTCCTCGCTCATGCAGCCGGATGGGATCCATCCGAATGGCGCGGGCAACAAAATCGTAGCGGCGGATGTATTCGATGCTGATCCGTCCTAAACTGGATTCTTCCGCAAAGCACCGGACGAGACAAATTGGCTGACGCGAAACGTACGCTGCATCGGGAACTGGGTCTACGCGACCTGATTCTTTTCAATATCGCCGCGCTGATGAGCACGCGATGGATCGGTGTCGCCGCCCATGTCGGACCAGGTGCAATCAGTTTGTGGATATTGGCCGCGGCGTTTTTTCTTGTTCCCTGCGCGTTCGTGGTCGCGAAATTGTCGCGGCGGTTTCCGCAGGAAGGAGGTCTGTACATCTGGACGCGCGAAGCCTTCGGGCCATGGCACGCGTTTTCATGCGGTTGGTTTTATTACCTCAATAACTTGTTCTGGATTCCGGGCGTGCTGGTGGCTATGGTGGGCATGACAATGTATGCGTTCAGTCCGCGGCTGGCGCCCTATGCTGAAAATGCGTGGGTAGTGCTGCCGGCGTGCCTCGTACTGTTGACCCTGATCGTAGCCGCGAACTACGTAGGGATGCACGTCGCAAAATGGCTCGATAACTTCGGCGGAATGGGAGCTTATTACCTCACAGGGATCATGGTAATCGCCGCCGTGTTCATGCTGATTCGCCACGGTTCGGTGACTCACTTCAACATCGTTCCCAGATTCGATCTCGACAAGCTCAATTTCTGGTCGCAACTGGCGATGGCGATGACTGGTTTAGAGCTAAGCCCGATCCTTGCGGGTGAAATCAAAAGCCCGGAGCGTTCCGTTTTCCGGGCCACTTGGATCAGCGCGGGCTCCGTGACTGTGCTCTATATTGCCGCCACGAGCGCGCTGTTAATCTTCTTGCCGCCAGACCGGATCAGTACTGTCATTGGTTTGGCGCAAGCCGGCCAGCAAGCGGCTATTGCTCTCGGATGGTATTGGGTGCCGCTGGCTATCGGGACAGGCATACTGCTTAGTGTGGGTGGACAACTCGGGACGTATCTTGGTGCGTGCGCTCGCTTGCCGTTCGTGCTCGGCATCGGCAATTTGCTGCCTCCAGCATTCGCCAAGCTGCATCCGAAATTCGGTACACCTTACATTTCTATCCTGCTGCTGGGTATCGGCTCGGCCGTTCTGCTCATAATCAGCCAACTGGGCGAAACCTTTCGCGGGGCGTATCAGGTGATGGTAGATATGACGGTCATCTCTCTCTTCATTCCGTTCCTGTACCTCTTCGCTACTGCCTGGAAATTCGGCCAGAAGGTCGCGGCGCTTTGCGGCTTCGGTGTATCGCTCCTAGCGATTGTTTTTTCGTTTCTGCCGACGGCGGATGTAAAGTCCGTGTGGATGTTTGAAACAAAATTGGTGGGCGGCTGCATTGTGCTCTTTGTGATGGGACGCTGGTGCTTCAGTCATTACCAGGCGAAATCGCTTGAATCGCCGGAGCGGGTGCCGCTCGGAGACCTGTGAGCTATCCCGACTCTGTCCGTTATCTCTACGCCTTGGGTAACGAACTGAAGGCCGGAGCCACCTTTGGGCTCGGCCCCATGCAGACGTTGTTAGCGGCTCTGGGCAATCCCGAACGCGGCCAACGATTTGTTCATGTGGCAGGCACTAATGGCAAGGGATCCACTTGCGCGTTCCTTGCGAGCATCTTTCAGCAAGCCGGATTGCGCACTGGCTTATATACTTCGCCGCATCTGATCGAACCGACCGAACGCATTCAAATCGACGGCCAACCGGTCACTCAGGAAGAATTTACGACGGCGTTTCGTGTTGTGCATGAGGCGGCCGAACAACTGGTGAGCAACGGCCGGCTTGCTGCGCACCCGTCGTATTTCGAAACGGTTACCGCGATGGGTTTCCTAATATTTCGCGAACGTGCGGAGATCAGCGTGATCGAAGTCGGTCTGGGCGGAAGGTTGGATGCGACTAACGTGATCACTCCTGAGATCAGCGTGATTACGCCTGTCTCTTACGATCACGAAGCGTATCTTGGAAACGAGCTTGCGTCCATTGCGCGCGAAAAAGCGGGCATTATCAAACCGGGTGTGCCGGTGGTGCTCGCGCCGCAGCATCCCATTGCGCAGCAGGTGCTGACCGAACGCGCGAGTGAACTCGCTTGCCAGGTCACGCAAGCGTCAGAATCAGAAATCACGGACGTCCATGTGCATGCAACCGGGTCTACGCTTCATGTTCCGCGGAGTGGGCTACAAATGTCCGCTCGCCGGACGGCATCAAATTGAAAATGCCGTAACCGCGATACTCACGGCGCAGCACCTGGGCGTCTCGCCGGCGCAATTTTCGGGGGCGTGCAGGCGGCGCGCTGGCCGGGCAGGCTGGAATTGGTTGCGCGGCAACCGGATTTCATTTTGGACGGCGCGCATAATCCAGCCGGCGCAGCCGCGCTCGCGGAATACATTCGCGAATGCTGGGTGGGCCGGCCAGTTTGGATTGTCTACGGAGCGATGCGCGACAAAGCCATTGAAGAAGTCACGGAACAGCTTTTCCCTCTGGCCGAGAGGCTGATTGTGACTGCTCCTGATTTTCCGCGCGCTTTACGACCGGAAGCCATTCTGGAGGTGACTGGGCATCCAAACGCCGTGATCACCAATACGGTAGCGGAAGCGATCGCCTTCGCTCGCCAGGCCCCCAAGAATGCAGGGGTTTTCTTCACGGGCTCGCTTTATCTAGTGGGAGAAGCACGCGCCACGTTTCGTAAAATGAAGCCTGCATGAAAAGGCTGCGGGGGATTCTGTTTGCGGATCCCGCTATCGTTCTCGCCACTATTGTTTACGGCTCTATCAGCCTCGTCATCTCGTTCTTCGACCGAACGCGAAACGGTTTCGCGCAGCACAGCGTAGCGCAGGCATGGGCCCGAATGCTGCTACGGGTTAGCGGAGTGCGCGTCCATGTCGAAGGGCTGGAGCAGATCGAGTCCGCGCAGAGTTACGTTTTCATTTCGAATCACCTGAGCTACATGGATACGCCGGTGGTGCTGGCGCACGTGCCAGTGCAATTCCGGTTTCTTGCCAAGCGCGGTCTTGTTTCAAATCCCGTTTCTTGGGACGCATCTCAGCCGCGCGGGACATATTCGCGTGCCGCGCGAAGATCCGCGGGGGGCCGTTAAAACGATGCAGCTTGCCGCCGAAACGATCCAGCAGCAGCGAATCTCGCTTATTGATTTTCCCGGAAGGCGGCCGTTCGCACGACGGCGTGCTCCGGCCGTTTAAGGAAGGTGGCGCGTACATCGCGATTCGGGCGGGCGTTCCGGTCGTGCCGATAGTCTTGCTCGGCACGCGTGAAGTGTTGCCTTATGGCGGCGGCGTGGTTGAAGCGGGCAACGTCACCTTGCGCATTCTAAAGCCGATCGAAACGGCTTCGATGAATTTGAAGGAGCGCGGCGCGATTACCGCAACAGGTGCGTGAGCTGATTGCACACGAATTGGGAATGGTTGAAGGCGTCGCCTCAGCAGCAGCCGGTCTTCGCTAGCACAATTTCTTCAATCTGAACCAGCGTCGGATATTTGCCGGTGTAGCAGGAATAACAGAAGTGCCGTTCATCGTCGCGGATCGCTTCTTTCAGCGAATCGAGCGAAAGATAGGCGACGGAATCCGCCTCCACGAATTCGCGAATCTGCTCGATGCTATTATTCGCTGCGATCAATTCCGTGAGGGACGGCGTATCCACGCCGTAATAACAGGGAGAAATCGTTGGCGGGCAGGAAATGCGAAGATGGACTTCACGCGCGCCGGCACTGCGCACCATACGCACGATCTTGCGGCTGGTTGTTCCGCGGACGATAGAATCGTCTACCAGCATGACCCGCTTTCCTTCGAGCAGATGCCGGACCGGATTCAGTTTCAGCTTGACGCCGAAGTCGCGGATCGCCTGCGAAGGCTCGATAAACGTCCGGCCGACATAGTGATTGCGGATCAAGCGCCTGGCGGTAAGGAATGCCCGATTCGGAAGCGTAGCCGATGGCCGCGCAACGCCCGAATCCGGTACCGGAACGACTACATCCGCTTCCACCGGATGTTCGCGCGCGAGCAAGCGGCCCATGCGTTCACGGGATTCGGCGACCGCCTTGCCAAACACAATTGAATCCGGGCGGGAGAAGTAAACATGCTCGAACGAGCAATGCGCCGGCTGCTTCGGGGCGCGTGTAGTATTCCCGCGTGGTGCCTTCTGGCCCGACAATCACCATTTCACCGGGTTCGACATCGCCGATATACGTTGCGCCGATCAAATCGAACGCGCAGGTTTCCGAGGCGAAGACAGTGGCCGTCTTGCCGTTCTCGCAATTCCAGTTGTCCCATGGCGAGGGGGCGGAAACCGTAGGGATCGCGGGCCACGATGATGCGGTCTTCGGCTAGAAATACCAGCGAGAATGCGCCTTCGATCTGCAGCAAAGCATCGCGCAGAGCGCCTGCCAGAGTTCGTTCCCGAGAGCGCGCAACCAGGTGCAGCACCACTTCCGTATCGCTGGTGGATTGAAAAATAGAACCGTCGTTCTTCGAGTTCCTGGCGCAGTTCGATCCGTTTGTCAGATTGCCGTTGTGCGCTACCGCTACTTGACCTTTGCTGCACGCCACTGAAAGTGGTTGGGCATTTCTGAGACTGTGTCGCCGGCAGTCGAGTAGCGCGTGTGGCCGATGGCCAGTTCACCCGGCAGCTGGTTCAGGACGTCAGGCGTAAAGATATCGGCGACGTGTCCCATCTTGCGAACGCTATGGATTATGCGTCCATCGCTGACCGCGATTCCGGCGCTCTCCTGGCCGCGATGCTGCAGTGCGTACAAACCCAGGTAGACCAGATTCGACGCTTCCGGGTGCCCATACAGCGCAAACACGCCGCATTCTTCGTGCAGCTTGTCAAAGTCTGCGTCGAACTGAACTTCCTCGTCCGGATTAGACATGTGTGTTCACCAGTACTGGATTTTGGAGGAGGTTTTCGAGAGCATTAGTCCAGGTTCGATGCAGATCGTCGACTCGACTGTCAATCAGAACCTTTCCCTGGTTCCGAACGATAACTCTCGCTTCGAGTGTAGCGCCTATTTCAACCGCCTCGATAGCACTTTTTTGCGCGGCCGATAAAATGTCCTGCAGGATTTGTTTGTGGAGACCAGAACGCGTGAGGGCGCTTCGTCGAAGAGCAGCAATCTCGGGCGGATCAGCGAATCGAGCGTGACGTCCGCGCCGATCTGTAGCCGGGCCGAATCACATTCCGCCAGCGCAACAGCCAGGCCGCCTTCGCCAACATCATGGGCCGATTCGACGCGCCGCTCACGAACCAGGTCGCGGACGGTTTCCTGAACGCGCTTTTCGTACTCCATGTCGAGCGACGGCGGTTTACCCCAGAGGGAGTCGAGAACGACCTTGGCGTATTGCGTTCCGCCAAACTCCTCAGTCGGTGTCGCCAAGCCGCCAAGCAACATGACTGCTCACGCCCGGCTTGTGGAAAGTGATACCAATCGGTAGTGCGGTTGGCAGCGTGCCGACGATACCGACCACAGGAGTAGGAAAGATCGGAGTTCCGAGGGTCTCGTTATAAAGGCTTACGTTTCCGCCCGTCACCGGCACCTCGAAAAAGCGGCACGCCTCGGCCAGGCCTTCGATCGGATTCCACAATTTGCGCCATGATCTCCGGCCGCTCCGGATTTCCGAAATTCAGATTGTTAGTAGTTGCGATAGGCAGCGCGCCAACGGTTGAAAGGTTGCGGCAGCATTCCGCCACAATCAGCTTCGTTCCCTCACGCGGATCGAGCGCGCAGTAGCGTCCGTTGCCGTCGAGCGACATCGCGACCGATGTGTTTGTTTCCTTGATGCGGATGATTGCAGCGTCCGCGCCCGGCCCCGCCACGGTGTTCGTTCGAACCTGATGATCGTACTGCTGCCAGATCCATGCCTTGGAACAGAGGTCGCCCGAAACGAGCAGCTTGCGCAGATCGCCGAGCAAATCCGTGCTGTGAAAGTCGGGGCCGGTTAATGGCGCGGTTCGCAGCGGTTTTGTATAGGGCCGGTTGTATTTAGGCGCCTCATCCGCTAGCGCGCGATTTGGAATCTCAGCGAACACTTCGCCGTGATGCTTAACGCGTAACAGTCCGTCATCGGTAACGAAGCCGATGGTCACCGCATCGAGTCCCCATTTCTTAAAGACCCGGAAAACTTCGTCTTCGCGTCCGCGTTCGGCTACCAGCAGCATGCGCTCCTGCGATTCGGAGAGCATCATTTCATAGGCGGTCATGCCCTTTTCACGCTGCGGAACGTACTGCAAGTCGATTTCGATACCGGTTCCTGCGCGGCTGCCCATCTCGCAGCTGGATGAGGTGAGGCCGGCCGCGCCCATGTCCTGAATGCCGACAATCGCGCCCGTCTTCATGGCTTCGAGACACGCCTCAAGCAGCAGTTTCTCCATAAATGGGTCGCCTACCTGGACGTTGGGCCGCTTCTGCTTCGATTCTTCGGTGAATTCGGCCGAGGCCATCGACGCGCCATGGATTCCGTCACGCCCGGTCTTTGCGCCCACATAAATCACCGGGTTGCCGACGCCCGTGGCGGTCCCGTAAAAAATTTCATCGTGCCGGAACACACCGAGCGCGAATACGTTGACTAGGGGGTTGCCGTCGTAGCATTCTTCAAACACGCATTCGCCGCCCACCGTCGGCACGCCGAAGCAGTTGCCGTAATGCGCAATGCCCGAGACTACGCCCTCGAGAATGCGCTGATTGCGCGCGCCTGTTTTCGGATCGTTTAGCTTTCCGAAGCGCAGCGAATCCATCACGGCGATGGGGCGCGCACCCATGGTAAAGATGTCCCGCAGAATTCCGCCCACGCCAGTGGCCGCGCCCTGAAACGGTTCGATGAAACTGGGGTGATTATGCGATTCGATCTTGAAAGCTATGGCGATACCATCGCCGATGTCGATAATGCCCGCGTTCTCGCCCGGGCCCTGCAGCACCCTCGGACTCTCCGTCGGCAGCTTCTTCAGATGGACGCGGGAACTCTTGTAAGAACAATGCTCGCTCCACATCACGCCGAAAATGCCGAGTTCTGTAAGGGTCGGTTCGCGTCCGAGCAGGCCTAAAATTTTCTGATATTCGGCAGGAGAAAGTTGGTGGGCAGCGACTACATCCGGAGTAATTGTGCTCTCGGAAGCCTCGTCGCGTAGGCTGTTACTCATTGTTTCGAGAGTGCCGCTCCTTGCGTAACCAGCGAGTTCAGTATGATGAGTCCGTCGGTGCCGCCCGCGAGCGGATCGGCGGCGCGCTCCGGATGCGGCATCATGCCCATCACGTTCCGGCCGGCGCTTAAGATTCCCGCAATGTCCCGCATGGATCCGTTACAAGGCTCTTTGTAGCGAAGCACCACGCGATCTTCCGATTCCAATTCGTCTAGTGTGCGTTCGTCGGCTACATAGCAGCCTTCTCCGTGCGCTATCGGTAACCGGAGTATTTGGCCCTTCCGAGCCAAATTGGTGAACGGTGAATCGGCAGGTAACAACTTCGAGCGGAACCGTCTTACAAACAAACAGTAAGCCCGAGTTGCGCACTAACGCGCCCGGCAGCAATCCAGCTTCGGTCAAAACTTGGAATCCGTTACAGACGCCCAGTACAGGGCCACCGTCTGCGGCAAACTTCCTGACCGCCCGCATCACCGGTGAAAATTTCGCTATGGCACCACAGCGCAGGTAATCTCCGTAACAAAAACCTCCGGGGAGAATCACCGCATCAGCGTGGCCCAGAGATTCAGAGTCGTGCCAGACAAACTCCGCGTCGTGGTTTAAGTTCTGGGAGATAGCGTACCAGGCATCGTGATCGCAGTTGCTGCCGGGAAATACGATGACGGCGACTTTCATCTGAGCACCAGTCGAGCGCTCATGCCCCGTTTAGGCTCCGGTCGCTGCCGGGGCAGCTTTCTTTCTGGTAGCGCGCCGTTTCTCAACCGGGGGTTGCCGGTCGCTTTTCTTCAGTGAGGTGAGTACAATCGACGTAACAAACTTCTTCTCGCCGTGGTCATCGAATTTGATCACGATGTACTCTTCGTTACAGGAAAGAACGGAGCCGAGGCCGAACTTTCCATGCTCTACTTGGGCGCCTGTGGCAAATGCGGGTTTAGTAGCCATCCGGATCCAGGGTCCTCCTTACGTTATTGTAACAGTGTGACTTACGCGTTGTCGAGCGAGCCTGACCCAGGCGGCAAACCGCTCGCTTCCAATCATTTGCAAGCCGTTCCATATAATAGACGAAGTAATCCATGGAGGAGCTGAAAAAGAAGTTACAAGACGAGATCACCGCTCTCGAGTATGAATTGCGGAACGAGCTTCCAAAGGAAATTTTGAAAGCCCGGGCCCATGGTGACTTGAGTGAAAATGCTGAATACCACGCTGCCAAAGAGCGCCAGGCGTATGTGAATGCCCGGCTAGGGCAGCTTCAGAGCCGGCTCCGGGAGTTCTCGATGGTCGATATGTCGAAAATCCCGCGCGATCGGGTCGGGCTTGGTTCGCATGTGGTGGTGCTCGATCTTAGTAAGGATGAAGAGCACGCCTACAGCCTGGTCACCAGCGAAGAAGCAGACGCCGCCCATGGCAAAATTTCCACGAGCTCCCCGATTGGGCGCGGTCTTCTGGGCAAGCGAGTTGGTGATACAGTAAGAATCCAGATCCCGGATGGCATGCGTGAGATGGAAATCCTCAGCCTCACAACCATTCATGACTCAGCCTCGTAAGAAGGGTGTATGACTTACACGCGCGCGATCGGTTTAGGCGCCAACAGGATTATCCGGCTGATCGTCCGCGCGCTGGCCCTCTCCAAGATCAACCCGAATGTCTTGACCTTTATTGGTCTGATCATTAATATTGTGGCCGCCGCTTTCCTGGCGGTGGGCCGGTTTCGCATGGCCGGAGCCGTCATCATATTCGCGGGGCTTTTCGACATGGTGGACGGGCGCGTTGCTCGTGCAACCAACCAGGTGACCCGCTTCGGCGGCTTCTTCGATTCCGTGCTGGACCGCTATTCCGATCTCGCGTTGCTGGTCGGCTTGCTGGTCTATTACGGAACCATCAACCGGCCTTCTTATGTGGTTCTTACCGCCATCGTTATGACGGCTTCGGTGATGATCAGCTATACGCGCACTCGCGCTGAGAACATCATTCCGACATGTAAAGTAGGTTTTCTGGAGCGCCCGGAGCGCATTGTGCTTTTGATTATTGGCGCCCTCTTCGACCGTATGGCCCCCGTTCTATGGGTAATCGCCGTGCTCGGCAATTTGACCGTCATTCACCGCATGATTTTCACTTACCAGGAATCGAAACGCCTGGAAGACGCGCAACTTCGAGCGCGCACGGTCGCCGCCGGATCCGGCGCCCCACGGAACGTTTAATCCTCTAAGATCACTACCGCCATGGCCGTACTCTGTGTGTGGGTCAGCGAAAGCGAAATCTTCCTTACCTGAATTTGTCTGGCAATTTCCTGCGCCATGCCGCTAAGCCGGAGTGTTGGCCGCCCGGAAGGCTCGTTTGCGACTTCAAAATCCTGCCAGCTTACACCTTGGCTCCAACCCGTGCCAATTGCCTTCATGCCGGCCTCTTTGGCCGCGAAGCGAGCGGCAAAACGCTCGTATGCATTAGCCTTCAATAGCGCATAGCTTCTTTCCCGCTCCGTATAAATTCGGTTAAGAAAGCGATCCCCGAAGCGCGCGATACTTTCGCGTATGCGACTTACTTCCGCTAGATCGGTACCGATTCCCAGAATCATATTTCGCTGGGAGTGGAGTCCATTGCTTTCAGCAGATGGTTCCAATTTCGACCCATCCGGAGTTGATAGGGCAAACTTACTAGCTTACCCCTGGGTCTTACGGAAATTCGCCCAACGGCGCTTCTGGGCCGCTGCGATTCGCTTGCGGGCCTCTGGTGTCAACACGCGTTTCTTTCTTGGTGTGTTTACATCCGCTGCATGAGTCGATGCTGACTTCGCGGGACGGCCCGGCCGCCGCCCAATCATCGCGCGCACCTGAGCGATCTGCTCATCTAATTTGTCGCGTTGCGCTTCCAAACCTTGCAATGCAGCTTCTAATATCTCTTTACTTGGGGCGGAAGACGATTTAGCCATAGTTATACTACTTAGTAACACATTACGCTTCAGCCCGGGTAATTCGCAGCCGATAATTCTTCCGAAGCGCACAAGAGCGTTACCGGTCCGTCATTTATCAAACGCACCTGCATATGTGCCCGAAATACGCCGGTTGCTACATAACGGCATCGAAGACGGCAAGAATCCACAAACGCGTGGTAGAGCCTTTCCGCATCGTCCGGCCGGGCGGCCTTCGAGTAAGAGGGGCGGTTCCCTTTATTGGTATTCGCATAAAGCGTAAATTGCGGAATTACAAGCAGCTCACCATCCCGTTCCCGCAGGCTGCGGTTCATCTTATGGTTCTCGTCGGGAAAGATGCGCAGCCGGGTAGTCTTTTCAGCTAGACGTTCCGCATCCTCACTGGCATCGTCCTGTTTCACACCCAAGAAGATGCACAGGCCAGGACCAATTGCTCCTTTGACTATGCCGTCGACGGTTACATTTGCTTCGGCTACTCGTTGGATTAGGGCTCGCATAAGTGGGGGTTAAGAGAAAAGCCCTCAGTCATGCTCCGAAAATTGTTCCCGGGCCGAGCATGCCCTTTGGATCCAGCACTTCTTTTACCGCCCGCATCGCAGCGATCTCCTTTGGCCCATACATAAGCCGTAACAAGCCGGTCTTCATTTTGCCGATCCCGTGTTCCGCGGCCACTGTCCCGTTCATCTTTACTACTGCTCCGGCGAATTCGTCAATCAGCGCTGCTCCGGCGCGCGCCTGCTCCTGTGTGTGCGGCAGAAGGTTTACATGATTGTTCGCATCGCCCACGTGACCGAAGATAGTAAACTGTTCCGGCAGCAACTCGCTGCAGCGTGTTTTGTAGTAAGTGTGTAACTCATCGTTACGAGTGATCGGCACCGCGAAATCCGTGCTGAATTTCGAGAATCCATGGCGGCGCGCCATATCGGTCACCATCGCCGGGAGGGTATGGCGGAAATCGCGAAATCGTATATGATCGGCCGGCTGGAAGCCAAACCAGGAGCTCTCTTCAAAGGCTTCCTGCGCATTGAGCCGCAGCAGCCACTCGTCTACCTCGGGGTCTTCTTGCGACGTTAGGTTTTGCTCGATCAGTAATGCGGCCCCGGCTTGCTTGGGAATCTCGGGATACAGGGGGCGCAGCAAGTGGAGCGCCATCGCATCCATAAATTCGAGCAGCCTCAACTCGGACACTTGACGCCATTCCTTCACGGCGCGTAACGCGTGCTCATCCGACGGAAAGAAAATCACTCCACTCAAAATCGCTGGAGGCAGCGGAAGCAGGGCAAACTCGATCTCGGTTACCACGGCCAGCGTTCCCTCGCTGCCGGCCAGCAGATCCAGCCACTCCAGGTCAGGTTGCAGATAATAGCCTGCGGAATTTTTGGTGGTTGGGGGCAGCCGCACCGGCTCAAAAGAAAAATCGACCTTATCTCCGCGCGACGAAACTTCGGGAGGAACCATCGGCGAAAGTCACTTCCATTCCGAGGACGTGCCGCCGCACCGATCCATAATGAAAACTGCGTGCGCCGCCCGCATTCGTACTAACTATGCCGCCGGTGGAGGCGGTACTCTCGGTTGGATTCGGGCCGAACAACTGGCGGGTTTTAGCCGCTGCCTCGTGCAGATCCTGCAACAGCACGCCGGCTCCACAACGCGCCCTGGCTCCTTCGATCTCCAGCTTCCGAAACCGCTCGAGCGATACCACATAGCCGCCATGCGGTACCCGCGCACCGGTCAGCCCGGTTCCCGCTCCCGCGACCGTTACCGGAATCCTCTCTGCGGCGGCATCCTTCAAAACTGCGGACAACTCTCTGTTGTCCGCCGGAAGAAACACTTTCGAAGCCTCGCCCCGATATCCCGAAGCGTCCTGTAAGTACGCATCTAGCGAACCCGTTTCGGCTGTCATCCTCTTTAAAGATAACGATTGCTAGTTTTCGGGAACAAATCGTTCGAACCGCGCGTTCACCTTTGTGTGCCCGATATAATGGGCTGCCATATATAGCGTCTGAAGGGAGTTGAAATGCCGGATTGGAAAAGCATTGTGCGGGATCGGATCGCGCTTTTGAGGCTGGACGGTGCGGCTGAAGCCGAACTGGCTGACGAACTTGCCCAGCATTTAGAAGACATCTACCGTGCGTCTCTCAGCGCCGGAGCGGCGGATGCCGAGGCTTATCAGCGCGCTCTCTCAGAACTCGATGGCGCATATCCGCTCCCGCCAAATTCGAAAGTGTTGCCGAAGCACGACATAGTGCCCGCGGGCGATTCGAAGCCTGGAAATTTCGTGGAGGATTTCTGGAGAGATCTTCGCTACGCCCTGCGCACCATGCGTAAAGGTCCGCTGTTCGTATTGTTCGTGGTTCTAACGCTTGGGTTGGGCATCGGCGCGAACACCACGGTCTTCACCGTGATCAACACGCTGATCTTGAATCCGCTGCCTGTGCCGAATTCGTCGGAATTGGTGGCCATCAGCATAACAAGAGCAGGCGCTACGGCCAAATCGAGCGCGCCCTCGGCCATTTCTTATGCAAACCTGAAGGATTATCAGGCCAGGAACGGAGTGTTTCGTTCGCTGGCGGGCTACACGTCTCCTCATCCCGTCACCTGGCGGCGGGGCGGCGCCGGGTCGCAAGGGATGTTCGCCCAGTTGGTAACAGGTAATTACTTCCCGACCCTCGGCCTTAGCCCCGCGCGCGGGCGTTTCTTTTTGCCGGAAGAGGACACCCATCCTGGCGCACACCCTGTCGCAGTCATGAACTACGGGACTTGGCAGGCGCGCTTTGGAGGGTCGGCTGACATCCTGGGCAAGACACTGAGGCTTAATGACATAGTCTTTACCGTGATCGGTGTTGCTCCGCCCCGATTCATTGGAGTGACTGCCCTGTTCGGCCCTGACTTGTGGATACCTGCCGCGATGGCGCAACAATTGTTGCCTGACAACATGCAAGGCGTGTTCAGCGACCGCGGCAAAGCGGTTTTCCAGGGAGTCGGGCCGGCTCAAGCCGGGAGTGAGCCAAGCGCAGGCGCAAGCCAACATGGCGACCATTGCGGCGGATTTGGCGCGCCAATATCCCGAAAGCAATCAAGGCCAGACGGCGACGGTGCGGCCTATCCGCGATGTACTCTTCGGCAGCAACGGCAGCAGTTCTTCGCAGATTCTGTTCGCGAGCGCCGGACTGTTAATCGTGGTCGGGCTCGTTTTGCTGATCGCTTGCTCGAACGTGGCAAACCTGCTGCTGGCGCGCTCTGCAGTTCGCCAACAGGAGATGGCGGTCCGCCTGGCGATGGGAGCCAGCCGCCGCAGACTGGTACGGCAACTCCTCACGGAGAGCGTGTTCCTCGGCTTTCTCAGCGGCGTTTTCGGCTTGTGTATCGGGTATGCCGGACTGCGCCTTTTGTTCATGGCGCTGCCGTCGTCCGCAAACTTCATCGCCCCGAAACTCGATGCCACAGTGTTTGTCTTTGCGCTGCTCATCTCGCTGGCGACAGGCTTTCTGTTCGGCGCCATTCCGGCATTCAAGGCTTCGCGCACGAGCGTGGCGGAAACGCTGAAGGAGGAAGCCCGCACCACGGGAAGAAGCCGGAAGAAGCTTACCTTTGCCAACGCTCTGCTGGTGGGCCAGGTGGCGTTTTCGTTTCTGCTGCTGATGACGGCCGCGCTGTTCTTACGAAGCATCGGGCGAGCGTACGCTATCGATCCAGGCTTCCAAACTGCGCATCTGGCGGTCTTCTTTATGAATCCCGGCCAGGCCGGGTTCGGAAAGCCACAAACCAAAGCATTCGAGAAGGAGGTCCGCGAGCGCGTGGCGAGGATCCCGGGCGTCAAGTCTGTTTCATGGGCCACGAACATGCCGCTGTGGGCGAACACCGAGAGTGGATTGCGAGTCGAAGGCCATCAAGCCCGCTCCCAAGCAGACAAAATTTCGACGGTCGTCGACACAGTGGATACCAACTATTTCGAGACAGCCGGGGTGGCGCTGGATAGAGGACGCGAATTTACGAGTTCGGACCAGGAGAACTCAATGCCGGTAGCGATCGTCAATGAAAAGCTGGTGCACGATTACTGGCCGGGAGGAAACGCCTTGGGGCAGCGCATTCAAGTGCCTGGTGAGAAACAGATGCGGCAGATTGTCGGCATCACCAGGAACGCTAATTACACGAGTTGGGGCGAGCCGCCGCAGCATTGCGTGTATGTGCCTCTGCAACAGAACTATTCGGCGGTGATGGTATTGTATGTGCGCAGCAAGGGCGATCCGAACCAGATTATGTTGCCCGTGCAGCGCGAGATTCGCGCTACCGCTCCGCGCGTCGCTGATTAGTAACCCGCTAACCGGGCGCCAAATTATCGCCAACGGCTTGTTTTTTGCGAGAATCGGCGTCGTCTTGCTCAGCATCTTCGGCCTGCTGGCGCTCGCCCTTGCAAGCATCGGGCTGTATGGCATATTGGCCTATTCAGTGAATCAGCGAAAACGCGAAATCGGTTTGCGCATGGCGCTGGGCGCCGCCGCAGGGAAGTGTTCTCCGGTTGATTCTAAGGCAAGGGATGTCTCTCGTCGCAACGGGCGTAATCATCGGCTTCGTTGCTGCCTTACTGGTCGGACGTCTGCTAAGTAGAATGCTATATGGCATCGCGGCTAGCGATCCGGTCAGCGTGGCGGGCGCCGCGGCCGTCTTGCTCGCCGTAGCCTTGCTCGCCTGTTATCTCCCGGCCCGCTGGGCTAGCCGGGTCGATCCCTTGATAGCGTTGCGCGAGGGCTGATGTCCGCTCCCGCTGCTGCCAAACCGAGTCGAGCGCTGGTTCGGCTTGTCTGGTCGTTCACATTTTTCCTGATGCTGATCGGGATCGGGATCGTCGCGCGGAGCATGCTGCATCTTCTTGCGCCATCTCCCGTCCCGCCAGGCACCGTGGACTTCGGTGCGGGGTTCGCGCGCCATCCCACCTTAACGCTGATCCACATCATCCCCGGACTGGTGTTTGTGCTATTCGCGCCCTTGCAGTTCGTCCGAAAACTCCGCACGCGCCACCCCGCACTCCACCGCTGGATGGGCCGCATTGTCCTCGGCTCCGGCCTGATCATCGGCAGTACCGCGCTTGTGATGGGCCCACTGATGGCGATTGGCGGCGCAAATGAAGCGGCTGCCACCACGCTCTTCGGCGTTCTCTTCCTATTCGCGCTATTCAAAGGCTTCGTCTCGATTCGCCGCCGCAAAATCGCGCAGCACCGGGAATGGATGATCCGCGCCTTTGCGATTGCCTTCGCGGTGGCAACCATCCGCCCGATCGTGGGTATCTTCTTCGCTACCCGCGGCCTGACCCATCTGACGCCGCAAGAGTTTTTCGGCACCGCCTTTTGGCTCGGTTTCATTATGCAGTTGATCGCCGCTGAGATCTGGATTAATTACACCAGGCCGAAAGTCACCGTGCCGGCCGCTGCCTCGCCCTCGCTGGGTTAGATAAACCCCTTGACAGCCGCGGCTCCGTCATGCTAATTTTCCAGCACGTGCTAAAAAACCAGCATATAGTGATTTGTTGAGCAGCCAGGCAGGAGCGGCATGACTATAGGATTGAGCCGGCGCGAACGGCAGATCATGGAAATTTTGTACCAGCGGAGCAAAGCGTCCGCATCCGAAGTAAGGGCGGCGATGAAAGACGCCCCCAGCTATTCGGCGGTTCGGGCGATGCTGCGGGTGCTCGAAGAAAAAGGGCATATCAAGCACGAAAGCGAAGGATTGAAATACGTGTTCGTGCCCGTAGTAAGCCGCGAACGAGCCAAACGATCAGCAGTGAAGCACCTCGTGGATACGTTCTTCCACGATTCGCCGGAGCAGGTGGTCGCAGCCTTGTTGGATGTCTCAGCCAAGCGCCTTAGCGATGAAGAATTGGATCGAATGGCGGAAATGATTCGGCGAGCTAAGCGGGAGGAAAGCAAATGACGAACGCTATCTGGTATTCGTTTTTTCTGGAGATAGGGTCCAAGAGCATCGCCGTGTTAACGGTCGCCTGGATTGTGGCGCTCGCGCTGCGGCGCAGCTCGGCGGCGGTTCGGCACCTGCTTTGGGTCGCGGCCTTTGCGGCATTGTTGGCGTTGCCGGTCCTCGCTCTGGTTTTGCCGGCGCTCCGTTTGCCTGTCGCCAGTTCGCTACTGCAGACGGGGCTTGTGTTTCAGGCGAACGCCTCCTCCGGAGCTTTGCTGGCCGCGGGTCACGCCGCGCAGCAGACCGGCGCGACCCTCTCGCACTCGAATGCATGTGCTGCCAAGCTGGCGCCTTCTGTTGGTTCTGGTATGGGCGTCGGGAGCGTTACTGAGCCTTGGGCAAATGCTCGCCGGCTGGCTGGTGATGGAACGTTCTCGACGAAGTGCAAATCCGTTCCCGATTCCCGGTTTCGTTTCGTCGCACAACTTGTTCGCGATCCCGCCGACGATAGATCTACTCGAATCGCCGCAGGGCAGTATGCCCATGGCATTCGGACTGTTTCGCGCGACTGTTTTTCTACCGGCCGACGCCGTGGATTGGAGTCCGGAGCGCCTCCGAATTGTCGTCCTGCACGAACTGGCGCACGTGCGCCGCGGGGATTCCGCAACACATTTGTTGGCGCGCTTCGCTTTTAGCTTTTATTGGTGGAATCCATTGGCCTGGACTGCCTGGCGCGAGTTTCTCAAGGAGCGGGAGCGCGCCGCCGATGACCTGGTACTGCAGTCTGGCGCGGCCGCTCCGGAATACGCCGAGCATCTACTTGAAATCGCGCGCTCCAGGCAAGTCCCTTTGCTGGCCGAATGCGCTACAGTCGCCATGGCACACCGCTCTCAGTTGGAAGGCCGTCGTGTTAGCAATTCTGGACACGAACCGGGATCGGAGCACGGTGCGGCGTGTATCGGCGTTCGCAGTATCGCTGCTGGCGATAGGAGCCATCGCGCCGCTCGCTGCCATGCGAGCGCCGGCTAACCCGAAGGATGCTCAAGTCGCGGAGCAGGAACTTCTGCAAAGAGGTGACACAGCCCGCGCGCAGCAACGATACGGCGAGGCCAAGGTGCTTTACGAAAAAGCCCTGCAGGCCCGGAGCAGCGGGACCGAAGCGGCCGCCACGCTGATTCGACTAGGTACAGTCGAATTGGCGACCAAGCGCTTCGAAGACGCCATCTCCGACTTTCAGCAGGCGCCCCTCGACGATTCGCAGAAGGCCGGAGAAGCGCGGATGTGGCTGGCAATTACGCAAGAACGCCAGAACAATTTCGATGCGGCCGATGCCCTGTACCAAAGTGCGCTGGCCGCGGAAGATCCTAACTCGCCCGCCTCTGCCACGATCCTCGAACTGTATGCGCAAATGCTGCAAAAGCGCGGGCGAAACGATGAAGCGAACGCGATCAGTCAAAAGGCATCCGACGTGCGAAAAGCGCAGGGTGCTCAGGCGGCCTCGGGAACTTGGCGTTCCGGCTCGGGAGAAGTGTACCGCGTTGGGGGTGACGTGAGTGCACCCATTCTCCTTTCCAAAGTGGAACCGGAGTACACCTCAGACGCTCGCATAGCGAAATATGAGGGGACGGTTCTTCTCTCGGTCGAGATCGGCGAAGACGGTCTCCCTCGCAACGTTCAGGTGATGCGCGGTTTGGGATTCGGCCTCGATGAAAAGGCAGTCGAGGCAGTCACTCACTGGAAATTTAAACCAGGAACCAAAAATGGACAGCCCGTTGCGGTAGCGGCAAGCATCGAGCTCAGCTTCAGGCTCCTATAAAGGTAGTGTCACGCGGCGCACCGCGTGACACTACCCCTATAAAAAGCTTCCTTGCGATCTGAGCCCAGATGTGTAATTATTCATAGTAATGAATAAAAATACATCGAAGGCTTTGTAAATTGGCTGCCCCTCTGTTCCAATCTGCTTCACGCCCATTCCACGCGGGTTTGCGTCACGATCTTGATCTCTCCGCCGAACAGTTGCTCGGCGTGCTTGAACTTGCTGGCCAGATGAAGCAGTCGCGCCAGCGCTACGGTTCCGCACTGAAGGGCCGCTATATCGCTCTGCTCTTCGAAAAGCCATCCTTGCGTACCCGCCTGACGTTCGAACTCGCGATAAAGCAGCTCGGCGGCGATTGTGTTACGCAAACCGGCATGATTGGCGACCGTGAGCCCTTGAAAGACGTGGCGCGCAACCTTGCCCGCTGGGTGGATGCGCTTGTGGCGCGTACTTTCTCGCAGGCAACAATCGATGAGCTTGCCCGCTGGTCCGGTCTGCCTGTGATCAATGCCCTGAGCGACTTGTACCATCCGTGCCAGGCGCTCGCGGACATGTTGACGCTGAAAGAGCAATTCGGACGCCTGCGCGGTCTGAAGCTTGCTTACGTTGGCGATGGCAACAACGTCGCTCATTCGCTGCTGCTCTGTTGTGCGCGCCTGGGTATCCACTGTTCTGTTGCAACTCCCGCGGGCTTTGGACCCCGACCGGAAATTGTGGAGCAGGCGAAGCAATTTGCTGTCGCCAGCGGTTCGCTGGTGGAAGTCGGAAACGACCCGCTAGCCGGTCTCAAATCAGCCGACGCCGTTTACACGGATGTCTGGGCCAGCATGGGGCAGGAATCGGAAGCACTGGATCGCAAGCATTTGTTTGCCAGTTTTCAGGTGAACGAGCAACTACTCTCAGTGGCTCGGAAAGACGCATTGTTCATGCATTGCCTGCCCGCCAAGCGCGGTCTGGAAGTTACGGACACGGTAATGGAATCGCCCCAATGTGTTGCCTTTGATCAGGCCGAGAATCGCCTGCATGTGCAAAAAGCGCTTCTGCTGACCCTGCTACAGTAATCGACCGTTGATCGAAGATGCGCAGTAACTTATCAACTGAACGTGGTGCCCGGTTACTTGGGAGAAGAATCATGAATAAAGTTCAAGCGAAAAAAGTGGCTCTCGCCTATTCCGGCGGTCTCGACACATCGATCATCATTCCCTGGCTTAAAGAACACTACGGCTGCGAAATAGTAGCCGTGTGCGGCGATATCGGGCAGGGTGGCGAAGAGCTAGACGGCCTAAAAGAAAAAGCTCTCAAGACCGGGGCGGCGGAAGTGTATGTGGAAGACATGCGCGAAGAGTTCGTGCGCGACTATCTCTGGAAGCTGGTGCGTTCCGGGGCGGTCTATGAACACAAGTATCTGCTGGGCACCTCGATTGCCCGGCCGTTGCTCGCGAAACGCCAGGCCGAAGTCGCGCTTAAGACCGGCTGCGATGCGCTGGCCCACGGCTGCACCGGAAAAGGCAACGATCAGGTGCGTTTTGAGCTTACCTACAAAGCGATTGCGCCGCACCTGCCCGTGATCGCTCCCTGGCGTGAATGGGACATCATCTCGCGCGAAGATGCAATCGAATACGCGAAGCAGCACAATGTGCCGATTGCGCAATCCACGACCAAAATTTACAGCCGCGACCGCAACATCTGGCATATCTCACACGAAGGCGGCGAGTTGGAAGATCCGGCCAATGCCGCTCCCGAGCACATCTGGATGCTCACGAAGAGTCCCGCGGATGCGCCGAACAAGCCTGCCGAAGTGACCATCGGTTTTGACGCGGGCGTTCCAGTGTCGATCAACGGCCAGCACCAACTCAGCGCCGTCGCTTTGCTCGAAGAGCTGAATAAGATTGGAGGCGAGCATGGCATCGGCCGTATTGACCTGGTCGAAAACCGCTTCGTCGGAATGAAATCGCGCGGCTGTTATGAGACGCCCGGCGGCGCGATTCTGATGGCTGCCGTTCGGGAACTCGAAGCGCTCACGCTCGACCGTTCTACGCTGCATTTCAAGCAGAAGCTCGCGCTCGATTATGGCGAGATGGTCTATAACGGCCTTTGGTTTACGCCGCTGCGCGAGGCGCTCGATGCGTTTTTCGCGAAGGTCGCCGAGCCGGTGACCGGCGAAGTCACCATGCGGTTGTACAAAGGCAATCTCGAGCCCATCAGCCGTAAAAGCCGAAACTCGCTCTACAGTCTCGATATCGCTAGCTTTACCATGGGTGCGAGCTACGACCAGAAAGACGCGCTTGGTTTCATCAACCTGATTGGCCTGCCGATCAAGGTGCGCGCTTCGCTCGAAAAGCAATGAAGCTCTGGGGCGGCAGATTCGAAAGCGGACCCTCACAGGTCTTTGAACAATTTTCCGGATCCTTGCATTTCGACCGGAAGCTCATCCAGGCTGACGTGAAGGGTTCGCAGGCGTTTGCGCGAGCTCTCGAACGCCAGGGTATTCTTACGCCGGACGAAACCGCGCAGTTGATCACAGCCTTTGCCGAAATCGCCGGAGAATCCGCCGACCCGCGTATTTCAACGGGGCGAATGACGAAGACGTTCACACCTTCGTCATTCGCAAGCTCGGCGAAAAAGTGGGCGCGCTTGCGGGTAAGATTCATACCGGCCGCAGCCGCAACGAGCAGGTCTCCCTCGATACTCGCCTGCACTTGCGCTTTTCGGCAGAAGCCATTTTGCAGGAGCTCGCCGATTTTCTATCCAGCCTGCTTGCGCTCGCCCGCAAGTATCCGGATGCCGTGATCCCCGGCTACACGCATTTGCGCCGCGCTCAGGCGGTACTTTGGCCGCATTACTTGCTCGCCTATTTCGAGATGTTTGCGCGCGACTTCGAGCGAATGAAGCAGGCGCACGCGCGCATCAACGTATTGCCTCTCGGTTCGGGGGCCCTTGCGGGCAGCGGCTTCGCATTCGACCGCGAAGCGATTGCCGAAGACCTGGGCTTTCCCGCCATCACGGCCAACAGCCTGGATGTCTCCGGAGACCGCGATTTCGCACTCGACTTTCTTTACGGATGCAGTCTCGTTATGCTTCATCTAAGCCGCCTGGCAGAAGACTGGATTCTCTATTCGAGCGAAGAGTTTAACTGGCTTACGCTCGGCGACGAAGTTACCAGCGGCTCCAGCTTGATGCCGCAGAAGAAGAACCCGGATTCGCTCGAATTGATCCGCGGCAAATCGGGGCGTGTCTTCGGCGACCTTACCTCGCTTTTCATCACGATGAAGGGTCTGCCGATGACTTACAACCGCGACATGCAGGAGGACAAGGAGCCCCTTTTCGACGCATTCCATCAAACACTCGGCTCGCTGCAGATGGCGCGAACCGTTGCAGAATCCGTGAAGCTGAAACCGCCAGATCCCAGCCGCTGCCGCTGATGAAAGCTGGGTCGTTGCAACCGATCTCGCGGAAGAGTTGGCGCGTAACGGCGTGCCGTTTCATAACGCACACCAGATTGTGGGCCGGCTGGTGCTTGCGAGCGTTAGCGCCAACAAAAAGCCTTCCGATTGGAACGGCGAATCGCTCGCGGCATTTGCGCCGGAATTCACGCCAGAAATGGCCCGGTTGCTCTCGCCTGAGGAGGGCATGAAGAGCCGGGAATTACCGGGTGGCACCGGGCCGCGAGCTGTGGCGGCCGCCCTGGCCCTCGCCGAGCGCCGCTTGATCGCCATGCGGAGCTCTCTCGAAACATGAACAAGAGTTTCCGCCAGGGGCAGATTCTTAAAATCATCCGCGCGAAGGATATCTACACGCAGGATGAGCTGGCGAGGGAATTGAGCCGCAGCAATATTCAAACCACGCAGGTCACGCTCTCCCGCGACATGCGCGATCTCGGGTTAGTCAAAACGGCGGAGGGCTATCAACGGTTCAGTGCGTGAGCGCTCCGGGCCAAGCCTCGCAGACGTGGCTAACGAATATCTGCTCGACATTCGGGTTGCCCAGAATCTGGTGGTGCTCCTCACCTCGCCCGGCAACGCGAACACGCTCGCGGCAGCGATTGACCGGGAAGACCTCGATCAGATCGTCGGCACCGTCGCGGGTGACGATACGATCCTGGTGGTCACACCGGACGAAGTTACCGCCGATCAATTCCGTCAACGCTGCTTGAAATGCTCTCCGCCTAATGGGTATGCCCGGTGTGCGAGTGGCTCGCTTCCGTGTTTACACAGCACTGACTTTCCGATAAGAGGCACGGTACATGCTCAAACTGAATGGTTGTGTGTTGAATGCCAAAGCCGCGCACCACATCCTTGATCTGCCGCAGGATGACTTCGCTTGAGGAAGGAGGCATGTCGTCGATCAATACATGCGAGCTCAGCGCATGCATGTTCGATCCTACGCTCCAGATATGCAGATCATGCACATCGATGACGCCAGCGACCGCGCCCATCGCTTGCGTAACGTTTTTCAATTCCAGCCCGCGCGGCAATCCTTCCAGCAGAATATTCAGCGATTCGCGAATAATATCCCAGGCCGTGTAGAGAATAAAGACGCCGAGCACGATCGAAAGCAGCGGATCGATGTACGTTAAACCCGTATAGCGAATCGCCAGCGCACCGATATGATCGCAATCGCGCCCACGGCGTCGCCCGCCATATGAATCACCGCTGCTCGAATATTGATGTCGCCTTTGTGGCCGCTGTTCAGGGCGACTACAATCGCGCCGTTGAGCACTAAAGCGGCGACAGCCACCCACATCATAATCCGGTCGTTAAGCGGTTCGGGGTGCAGCAGGCGTTGAATCGCTTCCCAGAAAATCACGAGCGAAACGACGACCAGCGTAGTGGCGTTGAGAAAGGCGGCAATCACTCCGGCGCGCCCATACCCGTAAGTCTTCGTCTGATCGGCGGGCTTGTTCTGCAGATATACGCCGATCGCCGCAAGCAATAGTGCAAGCGCATCGGTGAAATTGTGGCCCGCATCCGACAGCAGCGAGAGACTATGGGCGCGCAATCCGGCAAAGACTTCGAATGCCGTGAACGCCAGCGTGGCGGCTAGCGAGAGGTTGAGTACCCAGCCTTTATCCGGTATATGGGTGTGGCTGTGATTATGCCCCAAGATGTATGATTCGGCCCCTCTTTCAATCTACGACAATCAGCCGCCTTACTGGGGCTGATCGGGCAGCTTTTCGCCAGGGCGAAGCAGGCTTGGGATTTTCTTTTTTTGCTCATCTGCTTTGGCGGCAGATTTCTTGCGCTCTTTCTGCTCGGCGCTTGACATTTCGGATTCGCGCTCGTTGTTTTCTTTCGCGTTCTTTGCCGACAACTCGCTCGTCCGCTTCTTCGAATCCTCCATGGACAGATCCCGGCTGTCGCTTGTTGTGTCAATCGCTTCCGAAAGAACAAACTTATATCGGTCTATGTCTTTTGGCCCGCTGTCTTGAATCTTGTTTAGCTGGTCGAGAAACGCTTTTTCCGCGTCGATTACTTTGATCATTCCGGCATCAATCGGCTGGTTGTGCTGCAACGCATCGTCGGAAACCGAATCGATTGCTTCTATGATGTTCGTGTAATCATCAAGTGCGTTATGGATGAAGAGGCTTCGGCCGGGCTTTTCTTTCGCCAGGTATTGCTGGACCAGGTCCATGCGCTGCTTCGCGAAATGAACGTATAGCGCCAGGCGATCGTTCGGGTCCTGTGCTTGGCGCACCTGTTCCACCTCGTTCGCAGTAAGAAAATCGCGGTCTTCTGCGTGTAACAAAAAAGCTGGAGCAAGTAGCAGGCAGAGTATCCAGTATTGCCTCATTTCGCCATCACCCCCGCCAGTAATTTGTCGTGTATCTCATCGAGCTTCCGGCTGGTCTGTTCAGCCCAGCCGCGTTGTTGGAGCGGAATGTCGTTGAGCAGATCGGACATCCGCCGCTGGAGCATCGCCACCCGAAGCTCCGCTTTTTTATAGTGACGGGATTTATGCGCGCTGTCCAGCAGTTCGACACAGGTATCCAGGTTCTTGGTCATCTGCTCGAGCGCCGCATCGCCTTTCTCGATGTTGCCCTTCTCGTATGCCTCGCGGGCTGCGTCAAAGGACTGTTCCGCGCCTGTGAGCGCCGCCTCGGCCTGTTTGGCGGGATCGGATTCGCGATTCGCATAACACAGGAGGGATGTGACAAGCAGACCCATCGTGAACAGCTTTTTCCACATCACAACGCCCCGGCTCCAGTTACTCTATTCTACCGAGGTTTTACCGCGATCCCGGGCGGCCGCCGTGGCTTGCTGCTGCAAGTGCGTCATGTTGATTCCTTCGAGCGTCAGGGCGATGAAGCCGATTACAATCAGCGGAATTGTCACGACCGCCCACAAGATCAACGAGAAGCGTTTAGCATGCGCTGAACCCAGGCCGAACATAATCAGCGTGCGCGCCGTTACCCATTGAAACGAGCCCAGGTTGCCGGGCGCTTGCGGCACAATGCTCGTCAGGCGCAGCAGAACCATCATGGTGAACGAGGCCGTCCAGGCCACCGAGAGCTGATTCGCCCGCACTAGCAGGTAAATCGGCAGAATTTGTGCGGCCATATACATTCCGCTCACCAGAAACGAGAAATACAGATACCGCGAATGCCCGATCAGGTGTAAGTCCTCGATGAGCGTATTGAACCAGCGCGGCCAGGAGATCCCAAATACCAGACTCAATGATTGCGTGCGCGCATACATTGCGTATGCGAGAACTATTGCGAGAATGGCGATCAGCACGGCCAGGATGTAGCCCGCGTGCAGGAGCACACTCGGCAGCCTGCCGATGTGCAAACAGATAAAGAAGCAGGTGAGCAGCCAGATGCCGTCGAAGATGCGCTCGATCAGGGCTGAGGCGAATGTAACCGAAAGGGGAGTCGCTGTGAATTTGGATAGCAAAAAACAGCGGATGACTTCGCCTGCCCGTAGCGGCAAAACCTCATTGGCGAACAGGCCGACATAAATGCTTTCCACCGCTTGTAGGAACGGGATTTTTCCAATGGGGCGCAGCAGCAGTTTCCATCGCCACGCATGCAGCAAATATACGCAGATGTCGGCGGCGATCGCCCCCGCCACCCAACTGTAGTGCATGTGGCGCACTTCGCTCCAGATATGTTGGAGGCCGGCGCCATTCAACACCCACCCCATGCAGAGGAACGATACTAGCGTGGTGGCTGCGATCAATGCCCACGATCGGAAATTCGTGCCGCGCTCGACTGGCTTGAGGGGTGCTGTTTCGATGCTCAAGCAACCCCATCATAGCGCCGGGAGTGTGACTGACAACTGAACCAGCAACTAAACATAGAGGCCCATAGCGCGTTTGGCTTTGCGCATGGTGTCTTGGGCGATGGGCAGAACGTGTTGGCGCCCTCGCTCGAGAACTGAATCGAGATACGCTGGATCGGCGGACACTTCCCGATAGCGCTTTTGAATCGGTTCTAATTTTGCGATCACCGCTTCCGCCACCAGCTTCTTGAAATCGCCGTAGCGCATTCCGGCCACACGCGTTTTGTCGATCGATGGATCGCACGCTTGCGCGATCGAGAGCAAATTTGCGATACCCGCGCCGAGGTCATCGGGATCGACCGCCGGCTTCGAATCCGTTGTCGCCCGCGCGATTTTCTTTTGAATCGTTCTCGGCTCATCCAGCAGCCCGATGGCATGCCCCGCGCCCGTTGCGGATTTACTCATCTTTTGAGTTGGGTCGTCCAGGCCCATGATCCGCGCCCCTACAACCGGCAAGCGCGTTTCCGGCATGACGAAGGTTTCCCCATAGAGCGAATTGAAGCGGGCCGCGATATCGCGCGCCAATTCCAGATGTTGCGACTGATCTTCTCCAACCGGGACAATCCCGGCCTGATAAATGAGGATATCGGCGGCCATCAGAACCGGGTATTGCAGCAAGCCATCCCCAATCGTGTCCTGCTTTTCGGACTTTGCCTTAAACTGGGTCATCCGGTACAGCCAGCCCAGAGGCGTGTTGCAGGTGAGCAGCCACGCGAGTTCCGCGTGCCCGGACACGCTCGATTGAACCACTACCGAAGACTGGGCGGGATCGATACCGGAGGCAAGGAATAACGCCGCGGTCTCGCGAATTTTAGCCCCGAGTTCTTCAGGCTTTTGATAAACCGTTATGGCGTGCAGATCGACAATGCAGAAGATGCTTTCGTATTGGCTCTGAATTTCGGCCCAGTTTTTGAGCGCTCCGAGATAATTACCTAGGTGGAGCTGACCCGTTGGCTGAACGCCAGATAGAACACGTGCTTTCATCAAGAGAGGAATCTTCATCGTAAGGGATGTCTTCAACCGTACAAATCGAAAAACTGGTTTATGGCGGCGATGGCCTGAGCCGTCTGGACGGACAGGTCGTGCTGACACCCTTCGTTTTGCCGGGAGAAACCGTTACAGTGGAAACGTCGAGGCTGAAGTCGGGGCTGTTGCGCGGCGCGTCGGCAAACGTCCTTGAAGCCTCCGAGCACCGGGTTGAGCCCCGCTGCGAATATTTCGGCGCCTGCGGTGGTTGCCAGTATCAGCACGCCGATTACGTTTACCAGCTCAGACAGAAAATCGCGATTTTACGCGAGACACTTCAGCGCCTCGGCGGCATCGCCTACGACCATGAAATTCCTGCGATCAGCGGAGAGCCCTGGGAGTATCGCAATCGCGTGCAACTGCATTTCGCCGAACGTTATTCCGGCTTTCACCGGCAGGGTTCGCATGCTCTGGTTGCCGTGGATCATTGTGAGATTTCCGCACCTATTTTGGTAGAGGCAATCGCGCGAATACAACACGCCATGAAGCGGCCAGAGTGGCCAGCCTTTCTGCGCTCGCTCGAATTGTTTACCAATGGGACCGACTTGCAGGTGAACGTACTCGATTCCACCAAGCCCGTTGCCGCTCGTTTTTTTGAATGGTTGAAGTCAATCCTGCCGCAACTCGCACCGGGACCAATCACCTACGATGCTGTCGGGTTTCGCTTTCGCATCAGCGGAGGCTCATTTTTTCAGGTCAACCGCTTTCTGGTGGATGCCCTGGTAGCCGAAGCCCTCGGTGATGCGCAAGGGGGTCATGCGGTGGATCTATATGCCGGTGTCGGCCTGTTCTCCCTGCCCTTGGCGCAGCGCTATGCGCGGGTCGATGCCGTCGAGCGAGGTCTCTCCGCGATCCGCGACTTAGAATTCAACTCGCAGCAGAGTGACGGCCGTGTGCAACCGACGCGAAGCACTGCAGAAAGCTATATAGCCGGACTCGACCAGCCGCCCGACTTCCTGGTAGTCGATCCGCCGCGCGCCGGGCTCGGCAAAGAAGCTACCGCTCGCGTGCTGACGCTCAAGCCCAAACGCTTGACCATCGTCAGTTGCGATCCAGCCACGCTGGCGCGCGATGCAAAACAGCTTCTCGAACGTTACAGCATAAGGCGGCTGGCCTTAGTCGATCTGTTCCCGCAAACATTCCACTTCGAAACCGTGATGCACTTGGATTTACGGTAGCCCCGGCGATCTTGTCATCGGCGTTTTTCTATCGAAACCGGGACATAATCCCGCTCCACTTGCGCGTGATCAACTCCGCCAGCGAAAATGCAATCGCAAGCACAATGAAAAAAGGCCAGAGCTGCCAGACAACCGAATTACGGCGCCCTCCCGTATGGAACACATCCGCCAACCGTGGATTATAGGTCCCGCCGGTGAACCCCGAAATGGCCCGGAGCAGGCTCTGATTCGTACCGCGATCTTCCAACTCAGGCTGTTGCCGGTACAACCCAACTTCCGGAAATGCCAGCGATTCCGATAACGGTCGAATCCGAAACAGCCCGGTAACGGAGCCAATATGAAGCCGCCCTTCGTAGAGCCGGTCCGCCGTCTTTTTCACGTCCACTGGCTCGCGAAACCCATCAGGCCCGATCACGAAAATTTCAGGAATGGCCCTCGGCTCCGGTATCTCGTTCCCCAGTCGGTACTCCACCCGTAGATCGCCGTTTGCCGCATCGTACTCCGCGGTCGCCTTGCTCGGATCGGTGTGCATCAACAAATCACGACTCACATTGATCCAGAACTTATCGAATCCCGGCCACGTCACCCAAGCTTGTGCCCAGCGGCTTTTGGCATCGGACGTGAATACGGCTGCTCGCCCAAGCCCGTATTGCCAGCGCACATAAAGCGGATTCTTTCTCGCCGGGTCGATTTCGAGCAGCGTCTCGGCTCCGGGTTTCGCCACGAACCGCACATACCCGCGTAACGGGGGCGCGTTCTGGATATCAATTCCATTGAGCACATCGGCTTGGCTCGCCACAATCGGCGTCAAAGGTTTTTCTATTGCTGTCGCGCCCGTGTAGGTTTCTACGTCTTTCAATAGAATCTGTTCCAGCCCGAGCGGTTCGTTTAGAAAATAGCTGCGGCCGCCCGAAGTAGCAGCAACCCGTTCCAGATACGTTCGGTTGACATCCTGGCCAAGTCCGACGGTCGAAATAGTAACCTCGTGCTGGGCCGCTTCTTTCGCCAGATCCATGCTGTCGCCTTCCTCGGAAATCCCATCCGTCAATAGCACGATGTGCTTGAAATTGGCGTCCATTGGGAGAACCCGGCGGTACGCTTCGGCCAGCGCCGGAGCGATCTGCGTGCCGCCGTCCGGTGTTATGCCGGAAATCAGGCGTTTAATTAGCTCTTTATCTTCGGCCCGCCGCATGGGAACCGCCCATTGATACGAGTTGTCGAAAATGAGAACACCGATCATATCGATCGGGTGCAGATGCTCAACTACGCCGATCGCGGAAACGCGCGCCAGCTCGATCTTACGGCCTTCCATAGACGAAGATTTATCGATGATCAGCACTACCGCCGTCCCTTTCGGCGTCTCCGGCGGCGCGAGTTTTGCAGGCAGTGCGCGGTCTAGCGCGTCCATCTGCTTGTCTTCTTTGTAGACCTGATGTTCGCCGCCAATCAGCAGAAGCCCTCCTCCGTTTTCCACGTAGTGTTCCAATCCCTCTTTGCGGGAGAGCGAGAGCGTGCCCAGATCGAGATTGTTCAACACCACCAACTGATAGGCCGCCAGATCGTGATCGAGCTCCGCGGCATTGCGATTGACATCGAAATTGGCTTGATCGAAAGCAGCGAGCAGATTCGTATCCGCGCCGGGCGGATCCTGCGAAAGATAGAGAACCCGCGCGCGGCGCAACTGGACGGCTTGCTCGAAGCGCGCGGCGCCAGTATTCTGCGCTTGAATTACGCCAGAAAGCGCCACGATTCCGGTAGACTTCACCCGGGCATCGACGTGCACGGTATTCTGTCCCGGTTTCAGCTCAACCGTTTGGCTCCCAAGCAGTTTTCCTTCGGCATAAAGATTCACCGCCGCCGTCCTCGCTCGGTCCGAGTGCAGAGTCAGATTAATCGGGATCTGCTCGGCGCTGTACGCTTCTTCAGGAATCGAAACTGACTCGACGTGCAGGTCCGATACGGATTTCCCGCTGAGCGGGACAGTATCGACCGGAATCCCGAGGCGCTGCATCTGCGCAATGGCACGTACGGCGCTGCCCTGGTTTTCGTTGCCGTCGCTGATCAACAGGAATCGCGGTAGATACCCGGTGGGAATCGCCGCCATGCTACCCGTCAAAGCCGCCTCTAGATTCGTACCATTGGCGGAGGCATCGCTTACAGGCTGTAGACGCAATCCCGCCGCTATCTCTCCTGGCCGCAGCGCGCGAGGCGCACTATTGAACGGTATGGCTTTCACCCAATTGCGGCCCTTGCGCGCTTCGATCTCACGTGCGATAGCCGACGCCCGATCCAGATCCGGCCCGGTTATGCTCGCTGAAGTATCCAGCAGCACTACTACTGCTGTTTTGGTCTCAGGGAACGTGGTGCTTGGTTCAGAGAGGGCGAGTAGAATCGCCGCCAGGCTCAGGCCCTTAAGCAAGAGCATTGCCGTGCGGCCCACACTCTGTCGGTGATAGGTTGCCCACGAATAGGCAACCCAGACCGCAGGGGCCAGTAGCAGCAACAGAACCCATGGATGCGCAAACTTCATTTCGCAGCCAGCTCCGTTTCTGCTGCCCGGGGCCTGTTTGCGGGCGATCTAGGCTTGACGGTATTCGGTCGCGCGATGCGCCGAATTCGCACGAAGACAAACCATTCACCAATCAGGCACAAACCCGCCGCGATTGCCAGCCATTTCCATATGTCAATCGGCGGAGGAGCAAACCAGGCGCTCGCCGGCAGGCCGCGCGCAGCCCGCGCCGGGGGATCCCAAGAATGATCAGCCACCGCCGGCAGATTCAGCGAAAGCAGGCGCGTGCGCTCGGACGAAGAGATACGCAGCGATTCCGGACGATCGACAAAAATTTGCAAGCGGTCGCCGCGTCGCACGGACGGCACTACGAGCCCTCGGTTATCGGTAACGTCCAGCCTCTCGTGTTCTTCCGCTTTGTCCAGTGGCACTTCGGCCAACCCGACCGTTTCCGCGTTGAGCGTCACAATGTGAAATGTGCCTGGAGCAAGCCATTGCAGCAAATCCGCAAAGAGCAGCGGCGTCGTGACCTCGAAGCGCAGTTCGCCTCCGGCCGGGTCGAATCCGATCACTGCGCTCGCGGCATGGCCGCCCGCCGCGCCGCGCGTGACCACTACCGGATTCCCGCCCACGTTCGCGATTGTGTGATCGCCCGCGAACGTTTGAAACGTATGCGCCGAGGGAACTCGTAGCGCTTTCGCTTCCAGCGGCGGCGTCCAGCTCACCATCGCGTCGGGAACAGTAGTTGCGACCGGGAGCGGAGAACGATCCACTGGGGGATCGAGCCAGAGCGCGGGAATGCTCGGCGGCCTCGCGGGAGTAAACCGGTCGAGTAGCACAATATCCGCCCGAATCGTCGGATCGTATTGCGATACCGGATAAAAAGCCGCCCGCAGTGCCCGATTCGAAGCCAGCAGCGGCTTTAAGATCTGCGGCCGGTCTGTATAAACAGCAATCGCCAGATCGCGAATTCGGGGCACTGATACTGTCGCCTGATCGTCCGACGCAAGGCTGCCGCCGGGGTGGATCGCTGCGGTCAAATCTCCCGCATCGCCGGTTGTGAACTCAATCTCTGAGGACGATTCCGATTGGGGCGCTAGCGTTACCCGGCGCGGCGCGAAGGCGGTCCGCCCATAACGCAGATCCAACTCTACGGTTTGGGGTGTTCGCCCGTAATTCTTGATGACCACAAGCGCCCGCCACGTATCCGGCTCTTCCAGCACCTGCTGCACGCCGAGCGAACGAATGCCGGTGTTCTCGCGATTCGCCTCGACCGGCAAAATGCGCAATTCACTCACCGCTTGGGTAGGCGTCTTTTCTGCCACGAGCTGCGGTCCTGCATACACGATCTCCCCTGGCGCAGTATCCGACCATGTCACCGCCTGCTGCGCGAAGGAGAGCGCGTTTTTTATGTTCAGCGCTGAGTAGGAGGACGCCGCCGATGAAAGCGCCCTGTCGAATTGCCGGCGATCATTGGTAAAGCCTGTAAGCGGCGTAGCCAAACCGTCGGACCCCACCAGCATGGCGCGATCGCCCCGCGGGAGCAAAGCAAAATACTGATCGAGTAAATGCTTCTCGCGATCCAACACGGTTTCCGGCGAGCGCCCGCCCAAAACAGGCGCGGATGTCCAGGAAGACGTGTCGAGCAGCAAGACATGATCATGGCCCCGCCGCGCAGCATTGCCCCACTGCACGCGCGAAAGTGCCAGCAGCAGCAGAGTCAGGCTCAGCAGTTGCAAAATCAGCGACCACGGATCGTTCATTTTGCGGCGCGATTGACGCTGTTCTGCCGCCCCGGCCGCCGCCCAGAAGCGCAATGTGGAAACCACTCTTCGGCGTTTGGCGCGATCGAGCAGATAGAGTGCGGTGATGATTCCACCGAGCCCTCCCAGCAAAGAGAGGAATTCCACCGCGCTGAGGTTTAGGAAGAACATGTCGCCCTAAGGAGTCGTCTGCAGCGGACTCAGCGCTCCGAACATCACCTCGGCGAGCGGTACGTTTGTTTCAAGGCCCGTATAGCGTCCTCCATTGCGCAGTGCTAGATTTTTGATCTGCTGGCAATGCCCGTCAAAGGCATCGGTATAGGCCTGGCGCGCTGCCCGATCGAGTGCTATACGCAAATGATTGCCCGATTCGGCATCCACCAGTTCCACCTCGCCGTCGAGCGATGGCTCCCGGTCCTCCCGCCCCCAGAGCTGCACCAACAGCAGTTCATGCCCGAAATCCGCAAGATATTGCAAGGGCCGCAGGCAATCTGCGTCATCGAGGAAATCCGAAACGATAATAGTCAGGCCGCGCTGTGGATACTCGCTCAGAAATTGGCGGGCCGTCTGAAGGTAACTGGTCTGGCCATGGGGAACGAGCGCTCGCAAATAATTTTCGGCCGGTTGAAAGCGATGCCGCCCGCCGCTTGCTAGAAAGGGCTCCGCCAAACCTGAGGAAAAGGGCTGCAGCAGAATGGAATCGAGCCGCACCAGCCCAACATAAACGAGCGCAGCCGTCAACCGGCGCGAAAAGTCAAACTTACTGATTTCGCCCGCCCCAACACCGGCTTCCATAGACGCGCTGATATCGAGCAGAATGCGCACCGGAACGCGAGGCTCGATCTGAAACATTTTCAGAAATAACTTCTCGAAACGCATATACGCGCGCCAGTTGACCGAACGAAGATCGTCGCCGGGATGAAACGTGCGGTGATCGAGAAACTCCTGGCCCGAACCCGCAAAATGCGAGATGTTGTGCCCCCCCACCAGCCCGTTAAACGACTTTTGCCAGTCGAGCGTCAGCCGCTCCAGTTGTTCGAGAAAGCGCCGGTCTAAAAGTGGAGGTGCCACGGATCAACCCACATCACGAACCGGTGCCTTCCAGGATCTTTTGAAGAACACTTTCCGCCGTATGTCCGTCGGCATGAGCGTCGAAGTTGAGAATGATGCGATGGCGCAAAACCGCGGGCGCGACTTTCGTGACATCTTCCAGGCTCAAATGAAGTCGGCCGCGCATCAGCGCCAGTACCCGTCCACACTCGATAAGCGCTTGCGCCCCGCGCGGCGAGCTGCCGTAGCGAATATATTTGTTGGTGATTTCAGGCGAGCCGTGAACGCCCGCTTGCGTGGCCATAATCAACTCGATTGCATAATCCTGAACGTGTGGCGCTACGATGACCTGCCGCGATACAGTTTTCAATTCGGCAATCTGCTCACCGTTGAGCACCTGGCGAAGATCCGCCGGCTCTTCCGCTTTGGTTGTCAGATCCACAATCCGGCTGAGATCGCCCCGCGACGGGAAATTCACCAGCAGCTTCATTAAGAATCGGTCGAGCTGCGCTTCGGGCAGCGGATAAGTGCCTTCCATCTCGATCGGATTCTGTGTCGCCATCACCAGGAATGGCGGCGCGAGCGAATACGTATTATTTCCGCTCGTAACCGTTCGCTCCTGCATGGCCTCGAGCAGCGCCGATTGCGTTTTCGGCGTGGCCCGATTGATCTCATCCGCCAGTACAAGGTTCGAAAAGATCGGCCCGGGCTGAAAGCGAAAGCTCTTATGTCCACGCTCATCGTCCATGATGACGCTGCCCACAATGTCGCCCGGCATCAGATCCGGCGTAAACTGAATCCGCGAATACTGTAAAGCCAGCACGCGAGATAAGGTGCGCAGGAGAGTGGTCTTCCCCAGTCCGGGTACCCCTTCGAGCAAAACGTGGCCGCCAGCGACCAGGCAAATCAGCACGCCTTCGATAATTTCGTCCTGCCCTACAATCACGCGTCCGATTTCTTCGCGAACGCGCTGCAGATCGGCCGCTCCCCGATCGATTGAGGCTGAGGTAATGGAGCTTAACGTATCTGCCATCTCACCTTACCGGCTGCTCCAACTGGGCTTCGTCGAATACCATGTTCGTGGGCGTAATTCCACGGTTCGCGCAATACTCCAGGTAGAGCTTGCCATAACTTTCGAGTACATAATCCTTTGGCGAGAAGCCAAGCCGACCCGCGGTTTGATCGATCCACTCGCCGGGGCCTTCGATCTCGAGAAAGTTGCCAATCGGAGTCTCATCTAGTGTGACGACGCCCAGGCCGGCGCGGTCCATAAATTCCGTGCGATATTTTTCATAGCGAAAAATCGGCCGGTATCCAAGCCGTTCCAGAACTTGGCGCATAATCTCGTGCGATCCTACGCTCGTTTCGAGTTCCGCCCGGCTCTTATGCGGTCCACCCGCGCCTGGACCCTTCCAGGTCAGTACCGTGCCCTCGCCTGCTTGGCGCAATCGTAGCAGTTGTTCCTGCGCCCGCAGCGACTGCTGAGGCGTGTCATACACATCATTTATTTCGTGCAGACGCGGAACAGCTACCGAGAAATCAGCAGCGGCGATTCGCTGCTCAACGCGGGGAACATCGGCGAGCTGAATTTTGACTTCAGTTTCGATAGGGCGCAATAAACTCCACCTGGCGGCTACACCTGAATTTTCGCACCCTTATACTTTAAGAAGCATCTCTCCGTAGCGCGCCCGTAGCTCAGTTGGATAGAGCGAATGACTTCGAATCATTAGGCCGGGAGTTCGAGCCTCTCCGGGCGCGCCAGATTTACCCCAATGGAATCAGTGAGAACTACTCGCGCCCACGTGTTTATCCTCGTTTCCCAGGAAGACGGCGTCCTTGGTTATTTCTCGCTTGGCTTGAAAAAAATCATGTTGCCGGGCTTGTCCGTTATCGTGTAATCCGACGGGACTTCAAACAGGCTCGCCGCTGGTTCCACGCGTTGGATGTTCGTGAGCCGGTAGGTCGTCGTACCTATCCGCGGATCCTCCGCTTTACTCATCACCAGCACTTTCAGGTCCGGCGAATACCAGGTTTCGGTCGTAATTGTCAGTGGCTGTTCATTACCGACAGCCCCGGCGGGAAGCGTGCGCGTAATCCGTGTGCCTTGCGCGCGCACCCCCTCGATCGTTTGCATGCCCAGATCGGCATGTGTGACCTCATCGCCCTCTTTAGACATAGTCATAGGCTGGATCGTCAGCTGCGAGCCCGGCGCCCCCGAAGAAAAGAAAAATGTCTTCTGATGCCCGGGCGGGAAAGGCGGCATGCCTGTGGAAAGCCCGGCTCCCTTTCCCGGATAGAAAATCTTCGTCGCCGTTTTTCTCTGTGGATCGAGCGTCCAGTGAATCCCTGCTACTGGATCGTCAATCATTTCGAGCTTCGGCGCATCCCCCCCATTCCCCGGCAGCGCAATAGCCAGCGATTCATCCCGCCGTACCCTTCCCTGGCTGTCGCGTGCCACCGTACTCGAAGTCGTCTGCACGATGCGGTTCCCGTCGGCGAGTGTTTGCACTCTCTCGGTCACGGCCTCGGCCGAATATGGCGCGCCCGCGGTGGTAGCGATCGGCCCAACCATCGCACTTTGAATTCCGATCGGCCCAAACCCAGGTGCTCCTAACGGGGGCGGACGGCGGAGGCGGAGGCGGAGGCGGAGGCCCGCCCGTTTGTGCCCCAAGACTTGCGGCGGCGCACAGGCCCAAAATAACAATGGCTTTCTTCACGGTTACTCTCCTGTTGTGTGTTCTTACGAAACTACTGCGCGAGTCGAACCGCCCGCGCAATCCCGTCCTGGCCAATCAATAGGTCGGCCTGAATTCGATTTCTGCCAGGAAGCAAGGCCGCCGGCAGCCCAAACGCCTCCAGATTCGCCGGCTGCAAGTCGACCCGGATCACCACTGCCTGCTCCAGCGGAACGTCGCTCTGCGCGTACGGGAGCGCCACAAATCCGCTGTACTTGGGATTCGCCATCGCCAGCGCCGGACGCTGCGCAAAATGCCATCCCCATCCGCCCGCCATCACCAGGCACGCGGCAACACCCGCCCCTAAGCGCCATCGCCGCTGTACGCGTCTCGCGCGGCACGCGGCCCGAAGCCGGTCCTCGATTTCGCTCGGCCTGGCCCCTTCAGCGCTAGCCGCCAACTCATCAAATAACTTCCTCAGATTCACCCGATCGTCAGTACGGAGCATGCTTTCCTCCTCCGAAGCTTGGCTTCCAAAATGGCACGTGCCCGGTGAAGCCGCGAGCGCACCGTCCCCACCGCGCAGCCGAGCCTTTCGGCGGCTTCGGCGTAACTAAGTTCTTCGAGTTCACACAATACCGTCACTGCCCGATAGCTTTCCGGCAGTGCGAGAATGGCTTTACGCAGCGCATCCAAATCGCTGTTCGCGCAGAGATGATCGAGGGGATTAAGCCCCGCGCCCTTCTCAGCGAATTCGACCGGGCGAGCCTCCCGCAATCTCCGGCGTACCTGGTTGCGCGCTATCCCGATCAGAAAAGCTTCCAGTGTCCCGCGTTCTTCGGTGTACCTTATTCCATCCGTCAGCAGCGCAAGGAACGCCTCCTGCACTACTTCCTCGGCGATCTCGCGGCTTCCGGACATATGCAGTGCGAAACGAAATATTGCCCCCTGCCGCCGCTGGTAAAGCGCCAGGAATGCTTCTTCCTGCCCGGCGCGCCCCAGGCGTAGTAGTTGCCCGTCACTCCTGACCTTGGATGCCGCCGCTCGCTTCAACTTTCGTCCGTTTCCTGTACTGTATTACCGGAGCGGTCCTAAAAGTTCCTGAAATGCGGAACGCTCCCCCAAAAAGAAAACGGCCGGCGCGCTGACCCTAAGGGTAGGCGCACCGGCCGTTCAGTTTATTAGCTGATAAATCTAGCTCTCGTGAACCGCCCGGTATCGGCGATACGCACCAAACGCAATCAGTCCAAGGCCGAGGCCGAATAGTAAGAAGCTGGCTGGCTCGGGCGTGACCGTGAAGTGTCCCGCGCTGCCCGCCACCCCGGCAAATTCAAACGAGATCACGTCGCTTGCCGCAGTAATCGTGGTGAACGGAGTTGTCGTGTCGACCACTACATAAGCACTGCCGCCGGGACCTTGGAAGCCATTGCTGACAAATCCTTTGGCGGCCGCCTGTACGGCCGTTCCGGTGACCAGGAAATGGCCCGTATCGTTGAACGACAGTGAATTCGAAGCGTCAATTGAACCCCACAGTAAAGCCAGTGAGGTTTGCGGATTGGCGAAAGTGATCGTAATCGTGCCGAGTCCCGTCGAGAGATAGTTCCCGGCTGCCGCCGCATTCGTGGTCAGGGCCGATCCGTAATTTCCCGTCAGGTACTCAGGAGTCGTCCCGCTCACTCCCGCCACCGGAATCGCATGCGCGCCCGCCAGGTTGCCGCGTACCACGCCCTGGTTGGCTGCCGTCGAAAAAGTAACACTAAACCCCTTTCCATTGATCGTGCCGTTGCTGGGAGCGGTAATCCCAGTCAGATCGATCGGGGTCACGACGTTGCCTACCGGAGGCAACGGAGAGTATAAACTCGCTGTAATCGAGTCGGCGCTGGCAAGACCAGCGGTTACGGTAAACGCTAGCGCTGTGGTAAACAGCGCTTTGCTGAAAATATGCTTCATTAATTCTCCAGATAAATTATTAAAAACGCCGCGGCGGAGAAGCCGCCCCGGGTTCGAATTAATACGGTCAGACCGTCTGCGAAACAGTCCGACAAACCCAGCACGCTGTCAAAACGTACTAAGACTTCTCCGAGTTTATCAGACAGATCCTATGGCCGTATGACGCGATGCTGTCAACCGCCGTTTCGCGCCAGACAGCGCAAGGATTCCTAAACCAAACCCAAGGAGCGCATTGCTTTCCGGCTCGGGCGTCACTAAACCGACCGATAATTTACTTTTGTAAATACTCGGATTAAAAAAGCCTTGCGTGTCTGTATCGCCGAAGATTCCAGACTCGCCCGTTAATTGAAACGAGCCAACGCCATCTGCATTCGTGTAAAAGAGTCCGCTCATCGCGCCCGATGCCCCGGTGGCAGTGATCGTGAAAGATCCATGGGCCGGGATGCCGTCGCTGATTGCGCAAGTATTCAGCGAGAGTGTAGCCGAGAACGGAATGTTCTGGCCGGGATAAGGATATGGACTGTAATTGAGCAATCCGCCGCCTGGTCCGGAATACGTACCCTCGGCATGGGCCGGTCCCGGGCACGCAGCGTCCGGCATGCTGCTTACCAGGCTGGCGCCATAGAAATGCGCTTGGATCGGATCGGCACAAACAGGTTGAGCGAGCACGAAACAGGCGGCGGCGCACAAGCAAACAAGCCCCGGCGCGCGTAGTAAATTATTCAGTAACATGGGTATCCGTCCTCCAACAGATGACTAGGAGTTATATCAGATTCTCCGGATCGGACGCTACCGCCCACCGCGGAGCAGGCTGGAGCGAACGCCTTCCCGTCCCGTGCCCCGTCTCCCCCTGATACACTGACACTTTGGACTTCGCTCGGGTTTAGATGCTTTACCGCTGATCCTTCTTAGCGCGGATTGTGGCGGCGATTGCGCGTTACCTGAGAGTCAATTTCCCTTAAGGAGTGCGCAATTCCCCAATGAAACATATATTTACGTCCGAGTCGGTGACCGAAGGTCATCCCGATAAAATTGCCGATCAGGTGTCCGATGCCGTCCTCGACGCGGTTTTGCGGGACGATCCCTATGGCCGTGTAGCTTGCGAGACGCTGGTTACCACGGGCATCTGCGTGGTCGCCGGTGAAATCACCACCAAGACTTACGTCGACGTGCCGAAACTGGTGCGCGGTGTAATCAACGAAATCGGGTACAACGATGCCGCCTTCGGCTTCGATTGCCACACCTGCGCCGTGGTCAATATGATCCAGGCGCAATCGCCAGATATCGCCATGGGCGTGGATACCGGGGGCGCCGGCGACCAGGGCCTGATGTTCGGTTACGCCTGCGACGAGACCCCCGAACTGATGCCCATGCCCATTATGCTCGCGCACCAGTTGACGCGCCAGTTGAGTGAAGTGCGGCGTTCCGGCAAAGTGGCCTACCTGCGTCCCGATGGCAAAACCCAGGTCAGCGTCGAATACGTCGGCGGCAAGCCGACGCGCATCGAAGCCGTAGTCGTCTCGAGTCAGCACGACGACGAAGCCACCTCGAAACAAATCGAAGAAGATATCAAGAAGTTTGTGATCAATCCGGTCGTCCCCTCGGATATGATCGACAGCCAGACCAAGTTTCACATCAACCCGACAGGACGCTTTGTGATCGGCGGGCCGCACGGCGATACCGGCTTGACCGGCCGCAAAATCATCGTCGACACCTATGGCGGCATGGGGCGCCACGGCGGCGGAGCCTTCTCGGGGAAAGATCCGACGAAGGTTGACCGCTCGGCCTGCTACATGGCCCGCTACGTAGCAAAAAATTTGGTCGCCTCCGGCTTGGCCTCGCGCGCGGAAGTGCAATTGGCTTACGCGATTGGCGTCGCAGAACCCGTCTCAATCAACGTCAATACCTTTGGGACTGGCAAAGTGGACGATGCCCGCCTGGCGGATGTTGTGCGCGAGAACTTCGCTCTCACCCCAGCCGGCATGATCAAGCACTTGAACCTGCGGCGGCCGATTTACCAGAAGACCGCGGCCTTCGGGCATTTCGGCCGGACGGAAAGCACCTTTAGCTGGGAAGCGACTGACAAGGCGGAAGCACTGCGCGAAGCGGCCCAACTCACGGCTGCGACCGCGGTTTAGTTTCCTGGCGGGCACAGAGCATTGATTCCTGAGGATCGTATGTCCGGAAACGAAGCTTCTGTGCCCTGCGATATAAAGGATCTGGCCCTTGCCGAGAGTGGGAAACGCCAGATCGAGTGGGCCTCTCAAGCCATGCCGGTACTGGCCAGTATCCGGAAGCAGTTCATTAAAACGCAAGCCTTCGCTGGTATCCACGTTAGTGCTTCGCTGCCCGTGACAGCCGAGGCGGCCAATCTGATTATCACGCTGCGCGACGGGGGCGCCAAAATCGCTGTTTGCGGAGTGGACGGGCGCTCCGCCCAGGATGATGTGGCGGCCAGCCTCGTCAAGGACTATGCCGTTCCGGTTTATGCACTGAGCGGCGTGGACGAGGATACAAATCTTAGTTTTTGCGGTCGCGTTCTCGATCCATCACCGGATTTATTGCTGGACCAGGCCGGAGTGCTCTCCTGTCGCTTGGCGGGGGAAGATGAACCCCGCAAACCCGCCATCGGAGCCGCCATCCAGACCCGTGAGGGTGCCCGCAAACTCCGATCCCTTGCCCGGGAAGGGCGACTCGGATTCCCTGTACTATCAGGAAGCAGTTCGCTGACCCGGCGGGTGTTTCATTCGCGCATTGGTGGGGGCCAGAGTACTCTCGACATACTCGTGAGCGCACTGAACGTAATGTTGGCCGGACTCAATGTGGTCGTCGCCGGCTACGGGGGAATTGGCCGTGGCATCGCCGCCCGCGCCAAGGGTTTGGGTGCCTGCGTGATTGTCACAGAGGTGGACCCGATCCGGGCTCTTGAAGCCCTCGTCGAAGGCTACCGGGTTCTCTGCATGGCGGATGCGGCCGCCCTGGGCGATGTCTTCATCACGGTTTCGGGCGGTCGCAACGTGATCGGGCGCGAACACTTCGATAAATTCCGCAACGGAGCGATTCTGTTGAACGGCGGCCATTCCGATGCCGAAATTGACCTGGGGACGCTCTCTCAAATCGTGAGTTCGCGCCGGCAGGTGCGGCCGCAAGTGGAAGAGGTTGTCATGCGTGATGGCCGCCGCGTGCATCTCGTCGCGGGCGGCCGTTCCGATCCACGGTGGCTGGGGTGATGGATATCCCACCTCTGTGCTGGACCTCTCCTTTGCGAATCTGGCCCTGAGTGCGGAATACTTGGTAAAGAACCGCGAATCGCTGCGAGCGGAAGTCTACGGGATTCCGCTTGAAATCGATCGCCAGGTGGCGCGGTTGAGATTGGAATCGGCGGGGGTCAAAATTGACCGTCTGACGGTGGAACAAGAGCAGTATCTGGCCAGCCTCTCGGCCGAAAATTGAGGCCGTCGCTCAAACATTACGAACCTGAAGGAAAAGAAAGCATTGTCAACAACGGCAACTGATTGTAAGCGTTCGCTCGAAATTGAAATTCCCATCGAGGAAGTGGAGCGCGCCCGCGAACGGGTCACTAACTCGCTCAAACAGCGGGTGCGCCTGCCGGGATTTCGCCCGGGCAAAGCGCCCGTCAGCATGATCCAATCGCGTTTCGAGAGCGAGATCCGCAACGAAATCCTTGAGACGCTGTTGCCGCAAGCATTTCGCGAGCGCGTTCAGAAAGACGAGCTCAAAGTTGTCGGCACGCCCGACATCAGTGATTTGAAATTCGAGTCTGGCCAGCCCATCCGCTTCAAAGCGGCCTTCGAAATTGCCCCCGAATTCGAATTGGCGGAATACCATGGCCTGCCCGCCAAGTATGAGGAACCGGTGGTGGCCGACGAAGAAGTCGACAAGCGAATTGAGTCGATGCGCGAAAGCAAGGCGGAGTATCCGAATCAGGATCCCCGGCCCATTGTCGAAGGCGACTACATCCTCACTCACTTAAAATCAATCGCAGGTTTGGCCGAAACGATCGATCAGGATGTGCAAATTGCGGTAGGCGGTACGGAAACCCTCCCGGCATTCAACGAAGCGCTGCTCGGCATGAGTCCCGACGAGACCAAGGAAATCGAAGTAACCTATCCGGAAGAGTACGAGGGGCCGATGGCCGGCAAGACCGTCAAATTCGAGCTGACGCCGAAGTTCGTTCGGAAAAAAGAGCTGCCCGTGCTCGACGACGAGTTTGCTCGCGATCTGGGCGATTATCAAAGCCTCGACGAGCTGAAAGACGCCGTCCGGAAAGCCATCTTCCAGGAAAAACAATACGTGGCGCAGCAAGCCGCCAAAGAAGAGTTGATCGATCGCTTAGTCGAGCGGAACGAATTCCCCGTGCCCGAAGCCTATGTCGACCGCCAGATCGAGAACCAGGTACGTATGCAGTTACAGAACCTGGCCGGCGAAGGCGTCGATCCGAACCAGATCAAAGTCGACTGGGCCAAGGTGAAGGAGGCTCAGCGGGATAAGGCGCTCCGCAATGTGCGTGCTTCCTTGCTGCTCGAAAAGATCGCCGAAAAGCAAGGCATAGGCGCAACCAAAGAGGAAGTCGACCGCGAAGTGCAGCGTGCCGCGCGCCAGGAGCGCGAGGCGGTTGCCGTCACACGCGCCAAGCTCGAAAAAGACGGCACCCTCGGCCGCATCGCCGGCCATATTCAAACCGAGAAAACGCTCCAGTTCCTGTTCGACCAGGCCAGCAAGCAGGCCTGAAAGCAGGATGTTTATCCGAAGAGGGCTGCACCTTCTTGCAGCGCTCGCACTTCTGGAGTACGCTGATCGGGGCGGAGGACGGAGTACATGAAGCGAAATATTCTTTGGATATTCTTAGCAGCCGCGTCGCTGGTTAGCGCGAGCTCGCTCGGCAGTTTCGACGCCACATGTAGTGGTATCACATGCAGCGGAACCTACAACCTTGGACCGGCGGACACGTTCGGTTTTGACGGACCTTTCCCGGACGGGAGGGCCTCCGCCCAATATGACCCTAACTTCCCATATAACCCTTTCATAGACCTTGGAATTGGCACCAACGGGGGCGTGTTCTCGTTTCAGGGTCACACGTGTGATTACGATAATGCCCTTTATGGCCCTGCGTGTGACGCCGAAGTGTTGTTTGGGGCATATTTAGGCCCGCCGGACGGCAAAGGACTTTCACTCGGAGATGTGGTCAGCGTCAAGGGCACAGGTATTGCGCAAGGTTTTTGGGTTTGGGGCGAGAACCAGGCACGCCCAGGTTATCCAGTATTCAACCTGAACGTAACCGCTACGTATCAATTCACATTGACGAATCCGGGTTCGTCATCACCCTTTACCTGGACCGCAGCCCAATTCAGTTCCGTCCCCGAGCCGGGTATTTGGGTGTCGGTAGCTCTCGGGCTGGCAGGCATAGCCGCCGGACGGCGCGAGAGGCGTCGCCGGGCGCAGCGTAACCGGGCGGCGGAGAATGCTTGTATTTCTGAATGCTAAAGCGGCGGTGACGAAACCGAAATTGCCAGACCCCTCCGCCGGATCCTCCTCCGCCGGCACTTGCAATTCACCCACTTCCTGAACCTCAGTCACAAGCCACCGCCGATCCCCTCCTTTTGGCCCCGCCCAAAAAACCAGTCACAAGCCAAAAACTCAATGTTTTCCGCCCTTCCACGCCCTAAACCCTTGACAAGCCCCCGTATCCTGGAAACGAACGTATCTCTTCCCCATGCCCGCCATCCGAAAAACAAGTCGCCGCGAATCGCGCCAACGCCCAACTTTCCACCGGCCCCGCTTCGTCTGAAGGAAAAGCCAAAATCTCCCATAACGCCCTCGAAAACCGGGCTGACCGGACGCACCATCCTCCTGCCATCGGACGATGTCGCCGCCTACCAGGCCCATGTCGAGCGTGTCTCGCGGCAGTTCTCCCCGGAAACCGACGAAGAAAAACGCCTCACCCAGTCGCTCACCGATACCCTCTGGCGGCTCGAACGCATCCCCTCGCTCGAAGCCGGCATCTACGCCATCGGCCGCCGCGAACTCGCCGCCCATTTCTCAGACGAAGCCGACGAAACTACCCGCCGCGCCATGATCGAAGCCCAGGTCCTGCTCACCTATCGCCGCGACCTCACCAATCTCTCGCTCCAGGAATCCCGCCTCCGCCGCCAGTACGAGAAAGACGAAGCCGAATTAAAGCGCCTCCTCGCCGAACGCGAAGCCGCGGCCAAACAGCGCGCAAAAGAAGAAAAAGCCCGCTGGGACAATGCCATCGTTCACTACCGGACCGCTAAAGACTACGAAGAAGAGTTCGATCCCGCCGAAATTGGCTTTGAATTTTCAACTGAGGAAATCGAACGCCGACTCCTCGAACGCGACCGCCAGGCCGGCATCATGAACGGCCGCTACTACGAATACAAGGCCGAAGGCTCGCTCAAAGCCGCTTAGTCGTCTGCCTCTTAAGGGGGGAGTGGGTGCGGGGAGTAGGGTTCACAGGATAATCTCAGAGTGCAAATCGCCGGGAACTACTGCAAAATAAATAGGAAGGTAAACGGGAAAGTGATCCAACCTTGATATACTGAGGGTGAAATTCGTTCCGAAGCGGGGGCAGGAATCTCTTGATCTTTCCTACACTTGAAGACTTCGCGCACTATTATTTTGACTCACGCCCTCTTAGGAGATCTGTTTGAAGCGCGCCGGATCTGACGATTCTCTTCGCTGTTCGTTTTGCCACAAGAGCCAGGATGTGGTTGGGAAGCTCATATCCTCTCCAAGCGAGTATCCTCGCGCCTATATTTGCGACGAGTGCATCGCTGTCTGCAATTCGATCATCGAAGACGATCGGCACGAACAGAGCTATGGAGCGCCCGGCAAGTTGCCGCGGCCGCTCGAGCTCAAAGAGTATCTCGATCAATACGTAATTGGCCAGGATCCGACCAAGAAGAAGCTTGCGGTGGCCGTTTATAACCACTACAAGCGGATTCAGATGAATAAACAGCGCGGTAGCGAAGTCGAGCTGTCGAAATCGAATATTCTGCTGATCGGCCCGACCGGGACCGGCAAAACGTTGCTTGCTCAAACCCTCGCGCGCATCCTCGATGTGCCGTTCGCCATTGTTGACGCGACCACGCTGACCGAAGCCGGCTACGTGGGCGAGGATGTCGAGAATATCATTCTCCGCTTGCTTCAAAATGCCGACTGGGACGTGCCGCGCGCGCAGACTGGCATCATCTATATCGACGAAATCGACAAAATCGGCCGCAAAGACGAGAATCCCTCAATCACCCGCGACGTCTCAGGCGAAGGTGTTCAGCAGGCTTTGCTCAAAATCCTGGAAGGCACAGTGGCGAATGTGCCACCGCAGGGAGGTCGTAAACATCCCCATCAGGAGTTCACGCCGGTCGACACTACCAACATCCTTTTCATCTGCGGCGGCGCGTTTGTCGGCCTTGAAAAGGTCATCGCCCGGCGCGTCGGAACAAAATCGATTGGATTCGTAGCTCCCGAAGAAAAGGAATCGGTACGCCGCCCCAATCCCGTCCGGCGCGATGTGGATCTGCTCCAGCAGTGCCAGCCGGTGGATTTGATTAAGTACGGCTTTATCCCGGAATTTATCGGACGCATGCCCGTCACCGCCATACTTGAGGATCTCTCGAAAGACGCTCTCGTCCAGATTCTGACCAAACCGAAAAACGCGATTATCCGGCAGTATCAAAAGCTCTTCGAGTTTGAGAATGTTAAGCTCAAATTTAGCGACGAAGCCCTGGAGGCTGTTGCTCAGTTAGCCATGGAGCGCAAAGTTGGCGCCCGCGGGTTGCGCATGATTCTGGAAGATCTTATGCTGGACCTGATGTACTATCTCCCGACCTTCAAGAAAGTACGGGAGTTTGTAGTCACCAAGGAGATGGTGCTTACCCAGAAGATCAACATGGCCGTGCTCGAGAAGGCCGGTTAGCAGTTAACTCCTGTTTTTAGCTTCGCGATAATTAAAGCATTCCCCCGGCAGCTCTTTTTTGCAACAAGGTCTGTCGTCATTTCCGAGTCCCTATGCCATGGGACAATCCGCTTAGAAACTCACAATGGTTACGACAAAAGATAAAACGGATAGCAAAAGATTACCGATGATGCCCATACGGGATGTGGTGATCTTCCCGTTTATGATGACGCCCTTCGTGGTAGGGCGCGAATCCAGCGTGCGCGCGCTCGAAGAGGCGCTGCTCGGAGATAAAAAGATTTTTCTCGCGACACAGCATGATGCGTCGATCGACGAGCCGCGGCCCGACGAAATCTATTCGGTGGGTACTGTCGCCAATATTGTCCAGAGCCTGAAGCAGCCCGATGGCAACATCAAAGTACTGGTCGAAGGTGTCGAGCGCGGCAAGGTAGTCTCCGTCAGCGAGGAAGAAGGCTACTTCCGTGCCGTCGTCCGCACAACCAGCTACAAGGTCGAGCAGGGTTCTCAGCTTGAAGCGCTTACGGGGCGTGTGACGAACCTCTTTGAGCAATACGTCAAGCTCAGTCAGAATCTGAACTACGAGACGATGATCGCGGCCATCCGAGTCGACGATCCCGGCAAGCTGGCCGACACCGTAGGCGCCAATCTTCAACTGACGATCGAAGAAAAGCAGGAGCTGCTTGAAATCTTCGATCCGATCGATCGCTTGACACGCGTTGCGGATCTGCTTGATATCGAGATCGAGAAGCTCAATGTCGACCGCACGATTCAAGGCCGCGTCAAGCGCCAGATGGAACGCGCGCAGAAGGAATATTATCTCAACGAAAAAATCAAAGCGATTCAAAAGGAGCTGGGTCGCGGTGAAAAGAGCGAGATAGACGAGCTCAAGAAAAAGATCGACGCCGCTGGCATGACTAAGGACGCGCACGAGAAGGCCGTCGCCGAGCTGCGGCGCCTGGAAGGCATGCCACCCATGTCTGCCGAATCGACGGTCTCGCGCAATTACCTCGATTGGCTGCTCGCCGTGCCCTGGAAGAAGCGCAGCAAAGAAATTCGCGATTTGCGCTATGCCCGCCAGGTGCTCGAGAACGATCATTACGGGCTCGAGAAGATCAAAGAACGCATCCTTGAATTTTTGTCGGTGCGCCGCCTCGTGCAGAATCCGAAAGGTTCAATTCTGTGCTTTGTCGGCCCTCCCGGCGTCGGTAAGACTTCGCTCGGGATGTCGATCGCCAAGGCGACCGGACGCAAGTTCGTACGCCTGTCGCTCGGTGGCGTGCGCGACGAGGCGGAAATTCGCGGTCACCGGCGCACTTACATCGGCGCTCTCCCTGGCCAGCTGATTCAGATGATGAAGAAGGCGGGTACCAAGAATCCCATCGTGATGCTCGATGAAGTCGACAAGATGTCGATGGATTTTCGCGGCGATCCTTCTGCCGCCTTGCTCGAAGTGCTCGATCCGGAGCAGAACTTCATGTTCATGGATCACTATCTCGACGTTGAATACGACTTGAGCCAGGTGTTTTTCATCGCAACCGCCAACGTGCTGCACACTATTCCGGCGGCGCTGCAGGACCGCATGGAAGTGATTCGGCTCACCGGTTACACCGAGTTCGAAAAGCTCGAAATTGCCAAGCGGTTTCTCGTACGCAAACAGCTCAAAGACAATGGGGTGACCGAACAGCAGGTGGTCTTCCCCGACGAAGGCCTGCAAACTCTGATCACGTCCTACACTCGCGAAGCGGGCGTTCGCAACCTGGAACGCGAGGTGGGCAACTTGTGCCGGAAAGTGGCGCGCAAGGTAGTGGAAGCGCAGATCGTTCCAGGCGAAGAGATCCCGGTGGCAGTTGACGGCGAAGTAATTGAAGAAGAAGTGCAAGCGGCCGAAGAAGCGGCCGAACCGCCTTCCAAGAAGAGCAGGAAGAAAGCTAAAAAAGAGGAAGTGGCGCTGATTCCGATTGAGCAGGTGGTGCTCGGCCCTAAAAAGATAACGGAGATGCTCGGTCCGGCCAAGTTCCGCGATATGGATTTGGACAAACAGAACGAAGTGGGCGCCACCACCGGTCTTGCTTGGACTGAAGTGGGTGGCTCAATCCTAACGACCGAGGCGACCGTTATGGAAGGCCGCGGCCGGCTCACAACTACCGGAAAGCTTGGTGACGTGATGCAGGAATCGGCGCAGGCCGCGATGAGTTATGTGCGGTCGCGTGCTCAGTACCTGGGGCTGCCGAAGGATTTTTACCGGCATCTCGACATTCACGTACACGTCCCCGAAGGGGCCATTCCGAAGGATGGACCGTCCGCGGGCATTACCATCGCGACCAGTATTTGTAGCGCGCTGACCGGTATTCCGGTACGCTGCGACCTCGCCATGACCGGCGAGATTACCGTGCGCGGGCGCGTCCTGCCGATCGGCGGGCTGAAAGAAAAAGTGCTGGCCGCCCATCGTCAGGGCATTCTTGAGATCATCCTGCCTCGCGAAAACGAGCGGGATCTCAACGACATCCCGGAGAATGTGCGGAAAGATATGAAGCTGCACCTGGCCTTCTCAATGGATGATGTGTTGAAGGTGGCTTTGGAACGCGAGATAGTGGCGCTGCCTCTGGCGCCCGCGGCGACCGCCTCCGAAATCGGCGCCCGCGCTGAGGACAATCTTACGCACTGAGGTTTACCCCTCGGAACGAAAGCAGCTTTAGGTATTGGAGGAAATGGCGGCGATTGCATCGGCGGCGAAGCTTATCGTGAGCGCAGCGCGACCGGCGCAGTTCCCGCCCGAAAACGGGACCGGCAATCCACCCGAGATTGCTTTCCTGGGGAGAAGTAACGTTGGTAAATCGAGTTTACTGAATAAGCTGGCGCGGCAATCCGGCCTGGCCTATACCAGTTCCAAGCCGGGCTGCACGCAGTTGATCAATTTTTTTTCCATCGAAGACGATGAGCTACGGTTTGTTGATCTGCCGGGATACGGATATGCGCGGGTCTCGTTAGAGGAACGCGCGAGCTGGAAGAAGCTCATCGAGAGCTATCTCACGGCACGGCAAAATCTTGCCTTATCGTTTCTGTTGCTTGATGCCAGGCGCGGCTGGATGGATATGGACCTGGAACTCAAGGCCTGGCTCGAGTTCCATAACCGCCGATATGTCGTGATTGCGACGAAAATCGACAAATTGAAAAGCACCAATCAAGTGAAAGCAGGATTGGCCGCCATCCAAAAAGAAGTTTTGGATGAGCAGCTAATTCCGTTCTCGGCCGTCGACGGCCGGGGAGTGAGGGAAATTTGGCAAACCATCTCGAAGATCAAGAACAAGCAGTAACCGCCGCGGCGGCCCCCGAAGGGAAGCCCACCGAGAAGCCACAAGAAAATGGGGACGCGGAGCAGCTGAAATCCGCCGGGGAGAGCGCCGAGAACAAGACTCAGGAGGTCCGCCCGCGCGCCCGAACTCACGGGGAAGGGAAGGGGAATGGCCGGGCGAAGCCAGCGAGCGATCCGAATGCCGTAGCCGAGGCAACGCAGCCGCCAGCGGCCGCCCAACAGACTCTAATTCCGGCCGAAGTGCCGGCTACCGGAGCGCCTGTCCAACCCCCGCGTCCCGCTATACAACCGGCTGGCCAACAACCAGCGCCCGCCGCGGTCGCTCCGCCGCCCAATGCAGCCGCGAATCCGGCGGCAGGGAATTTCCCGCGCCGAGGCCGCCACTCTATCGGCAACACCGGCGCCCAGGGCCAGCGCAATGGCGCCGTCACGCTCGATCTCGTCGAGCTCAAAGACATGAGCATTCAGGCCCTTAACCAGATCGCCAAAGATCTGAATGTGCCCGGCGCGGCCGGCCTGCGCAAGCAGGAGCTCATCTTTAAAATCCTGCAAACCCAAGCTGAAAAAAGCGGACTTATTTTCTCCGAAGGCGTCCTCGAATGCCTGCCCGACGGCTTCGGGTTCCTGCGCGCTCCCGAGTACAACTATCTGCCCGGCCCCGATGACGTCTATGTCTCGCCCTCGCAGATTCGCCGCTTCGATTTGCGCACCGGCGATACTGTTTCGGGCCAGATCCGCCCGCCCAAGGAAGGCGAACGCTATTTCGCGCTGATCAAAGTCGATGCGATCAACTTCGAGCCTCCAGAGGAATCGCGGAATAAGATCTTCTTCGATAACCTCACTCCGCTCTATCCCGATGAACGGTTGAAGCTCGAAACCAGCCGCGATAATTTCTCCGGTCGCGTGATGGATCTGCTGACACCTATTGGCAAAGGCCAGCGCGGGTTGATCGTCGCTCCGCCGCGTACTGGTAAAACCATGCTGCTGCAGAGTATCGCGAACTCCGTCACTACCAACCATCCGGATGTGAATCTGATCGTGTTGCTGATCGATGAGCGGCCCGAAGAAGTCACTGACATGCAGCGTTCCGTGCGCGGTGAGGTGATTAGCTCCACTTTCGACGAGCCCGCTGCGCGCCACGTCCAAGTCGCCGAAATGGTGATCGAAAAAGCCAAGCGTTTGATCGAGCATAAGCGCGACGTCGTGATTCTGCTCGATTCGATTACGCGTCTGGCACGTGCCTACAACACGGTCGTGCCGCCCTCGGGCAAGGTCTTATCGGGCGGTGTCGATTCGAATGCGCTGCAGCGTCCCAAGCGCTTCTTCGGTGCGGCACGCAACATCGAGGAAGGCGGCTCACTGACAATCGTCGCTACCGCGCTCGTCGACACCGGCAGCCGCATGGATGACGTGATCTTTGAAGAATTCAAAGGCACCGGAAATATGGAAATTCACCTCGACCGCAAACTCGTCGATAAACGCGTATTCCCGGCGATCGACATCAATAAGAGTGGCACTCGTAAGGAAGAGCTCCTCATGCCGCGCGAGGAACTGAATCGCGTGTGGGTACTGCGTAAGGTTCTCAATCCGCTTTCCCCCGTGGAATCAATGGAGCTGTTGATCGACAAGTTAGGCAAGACACGCAGCAACGCCGAATTTCTGGCTGCTATGAGCGGCTGATCGCTCAAAAACTGACTCGCATTCGATGGGCCGCATACGAATTCTCTCCGACACCGTCGCAAATAAAATCGCGGCGGGAGAAGTCGTAGAGCGGCCCGCCTCCGTTGCCAAAGAACTCCTTGAAAACTCGCTCGACGCAGGCGCAACCGAAATCCGCCTCGATGCCGAAAACGCCGGCCGCCGTCTTCTCCGAATTCATGACAACGGAAGCGGCATGCTGCGCGACGACGCCCTGCTCGCCTTCGAGCGCCACGCCACAAGCAAATTAAGCGACGTAAAAGATCTGCTCGCGATCGCCACCCTAGGTTTCCGTGGCGAAGCTCTGCCATCCATCGCATCGGTGAGCCGTTTGCTTCTTGAAACCCGTTCGTCGATGGAACAAACCGGCACGGCCGTCGAAATCGCGGGCGGCAAACTGCTGCGCTGCGATGAGATCGCGCGCACCACGGGCACCACCATCACCGTGCGCGACTTGTTCTACAACGTCCCGGCCCGCAAAAAGTTTCTCCGCTCCGATCAGACAGAACTCGCGCATATCGGCTCGCTGGTAACCCATTACAGCCTCGGCCACGCCGATAAGCGCTTCGAATTGCTGCACGAAGGCCGCACTCTGCTGTCGGTCTCGCCGGTGAGCAGCCTGCACGAGCGCGCTTTTCAAGTATTCGGCGAGGAAACTTTGGAAGGCCTGATCGCGATGGAACCATCGTTATTCGAAATGAAGCTGCCGCCGCCCTACGTGCCGCCTTCGCTGCGCAATTCCGACGAGCCTCCGCCGCCACCCGAGTCCGCCGTGTTCTCGCTCGAAGGCCTGGTCTCCGGCCCGCATGTGCAAAAGCTGAACCGTAATTCTGTCTTCCTCTTTGTAAATGGCCGGCTCATTCGCGACAAGGTGCTCATGCACGCAATCACCGCCGCGTATCACAATCTGATGCCGGCCGGTTGCTATCCGTTCGCTCTGCTATTCCTGCAATGCGATCCGAGCGAAGTGGACGTAAACGTTCATCCGTCCAAAACCGAAGTGCGTTTCCGGCACGGATCGGCCGTCCACGATTTCGTGCGCGATATGATCCGCGAAAAATTAATGGCGAGCCGCCCGGTTTCGAGTATCCCGCTGCCCGTCTCGCCACAGATCGTAGAGCAGCCGGTTCGCAGTTGGCAGCAAGCGGCGCGATTACCACTATCCGAATTTTCGGCCATGACCCTCACCGATCCGGTTGAACCGGCGTCGGACACCGAATTGGCCGCCCTCCCGGTTATCACGGTTTCGGCAATCGAGCCACCCCAACTTTCTCCAGCCGCCTCGCATGTCCCGGATTCCACGGTCCGGCGAGTTCCGGAGACCCACCGCGGTTTGGGCGAGATCGCAACCAACTGGGACCGCGTGGATACCCTGGCCGCTCTGCCCGACCTTCGCCCGCTCGGCCAATTGCACGAAAGTTTCATTGTGGCTGCCGGCCGCGATGGTCTTTGGATCATCGATCAGCACGTAGCCCACGAACGCATTCTGTTCGAGCAAGTGCTTCGTCAGCGCGCGGCTGGCACAGTCGAAGTGCAGCAACTGCTCATGCCGGTGGTGTTGCAGTTAACGCCTGCTCAGCAGTTCGAATATGCGCGCATCGCCGATGAGTTGAATTCCTACGGCTTCGAAACCGAGCCGTTCGGCAATCGCACGATTGCTATCAAGGCGTCGCCCGCGGGCGTAAGCTCAAGCGATATCGAGAAGATCGTCTTCGAAATTCTGGAGGTCGCCGAGCAGGAATTGCGGTCCGCCTCGCTTGACGAAATTCGCCGCAGCGTATGCGCCACGATAGCCTGCCGCGCGGCGATTAAAATCAATACTCATCTGGAGATCAACAAAATGGAATGGCTGCTCCGCGCGCTCAGCGCCTGCGAATATCCGATGACCTGCCCCCACGGCCGCCCTATCGCGTTACGCTACGGTACCCGCGATATCCTCAAGAGCTTCCACCGGATATAAATGTAGGGCAGTCCCTATTCCCACTCAATCGTTCCAGGAGGCTTGTGGGTCAAGTCATAGAACACAGCCGCTACGCCTTCGAGCGAAAGTAATCGATCCGTAAGTTCAGCAAGCGTTTCCTTTGCCATCAGCACTACATCGGCAGTCATCCCGTCGAGCGAATTGATGGGCCGTAAAATGATCGATTCCGGCGCTTGTGACGTGCCTAACGGAGCCAGCACTACTGGGAATTGCCAAACCTTGTCTTCAAAACCTATTTCGAGACAAAGCTGCCGCACAAGGTTATCCGCCTCCCGCAGCAAATCGAGCCGGAACTTGTTGATAGTGGTTCGAAACACCTGTAAATCGGCGAGGCGAGCCTTCGCACCACAGAGAGCCACCACCCGATTTATGTCCGGATGGCTGTTTGTTAGCCCCGGCGCGATGGTTGCGATATCGCCGGGTGTGGGAGGATGTTCGAGCGCCAGCACCTGGCGATAACTACGGGCATCCCCTTGCACCCCGACCGAGCGCACGGGCAGCACATACCCGTGTTCTTCATGCCGCACGGGAGCCGAAATTTCGGAACACAAACAGCGGATCGCCAAACCTGGACCCGGAAATGGATGGCGCGCTAGAAACTTGCCGGGTACCCCAAGCTCCCGCCCGATTTCGCGCACTTCATCTTTGTAAAAAGAACTGAGTGGCTCGATGATACGCCCAGCATCGATCAGCGCCTGGATTCCGGCCACCCGATTGTGATGCGTCTTGATCAAATCCGCTTTAGCCGAACCGCCCGATTCGATTGTGTCCGGATATATCGTGCCCTGACCCAAAATCCAGTGCCCGTCGAGAAAATGCTCAGTGAGCAGAATTCGTTCCTGCACTTTCACAAATTGCTCACCGATTTTGTGGCGCTTCGTCTCAGGATCGGTCACGTCCTCGAGCGCAGCAAGGAATTCCTCGTCCGCTCGATCAACCAAAAAGTTCTTAGCTCCCAGTTCGGCAAAAATTGAGCGGACCAATTCCGTTTCGCCTTTGCGCATCAGGCCCGTATCCACATAGATTCCAAACACGCGCTCTGGTCCGAGAGCACGCAAACACAGGGTATACGCAACGGTCGAATCGACCCCACCGCTGACAAAGAAGAAAATATTACGGTCTCCGGCTATTGCGCGGATCTGTTCTTCGACCACGGGAACGCGCTGTGAAATGTTCCAGTCACGTGTTGCCCGCAAATGCCGAAGACGAAATTCTCCAGCACCTTAGTACCCGCATGTGTGTGGACCACTTCCGGATGAAACTGGATACCGAAGAGATTGCGCGCCGGATCCGACATGGCCGCCACCCCCGAAACTGCCGACTTGGCGGTGATGCGGAACCCATCGGGAACTGCGGCAACCGTGTCGAAATGACTCATCCAAATCTGGGTCCGATCAACACCCTGCCAAAGTGGATCTTCCATGGTAACCATGAGCTGCGCAATCCCATATTCACCGCGAGTTCCTTTCTCGACTTTTCCGCCGAGATGGTGGGCGAGTAATTGATGCCCATAGCAGATGCCGAGTACGGGAATGTTGGCCGAGAGTACGGTCGCGTCAATATCGGGCGAGCCGGCCTCAAGAACGCTCGCTGGGCCGCCCGAGATAATGATGCCCTTCCGCGAGCGCAATTGGGAAGCGGGCGTTTCACTCGGCTGCACATCCGCGTAGACGCCCAATTCACGTACCCGGCGCGCAATCAGATGCGTGTACTGGCCGCCAGTGTCGAGCACGCTGATCTGTGGCGACGCGATCGCCGCAGGCGGTTGCACTGGATGCAAGTCTTGCTTAGCGGAGGCTTGCCCGCTGCTTTTCAAAACGACTCTTCGATTCCGCAAGCAGCGTAGCCGCTTTCGGCATAGCCTCGATAGCTTTCTGTACTTCCGGGTCCTGCTGGATTCCGACGCGCTGCGAATCTTCGTAGCTGAAAGCGGTGACATACATCTGCGCCTTCAACTGATCGCGCATCCAGCTGTGATCGCGGGTCCAGTCCGCTTCCGAGAATTGAACGCCATGTTTCAACAGAAAATCGTGCAGATCGTTTAAGACAGTTTCATCCGGACTCCATCCCGCGGGTAGTTTCGCCGGATGATTGGAGAAATAAAAAGCCGTGAAATTGAAGAAGGCATCTTTCCGGAGCGCAGCCACTTCGAGGGCATCGGGCTTCGGCGGTTCATATTTTTCGTCGGGCGTGATTCCGCCGCCGCCGTAAACCGTTCGGCCCAGGTCGGTCTGCTTGACGTCGGTCGGATCCTTCGGCTCCGTGCGTTTCCCGTAGTAATAATCGAGAAACGAAATGTGCGAGTAGTCCCGCTGAATCAGTCGGCCGCTGGGGGTGTAGTAGTGCTGGGTAGTGAGCGCCAGTCCAGTGTTGTCGCTGAGTTGTGAGACGGTCTGCACGAGGCCCTTGCCGAACGTGGTGTCGCCCAAAATCCAGGCGCGGTCATGATCCTGCAAGGCGCCGGATACAATCTCCGCCGCCGATGCCGAATATCGGTTCACCAGGACGACAATCGGATAGCTCTCGCCGTATTCGCTGCCACGTGCCAAATATGGTTTCTCCGGATACGCGCGGCCCTTGTGCGAAACGACTACCTGACCGCGATCAAGCCATCGTCCCGCGACCGCCACACCCTCGGAAAGCAGGCCGCCCGGGTTCTCGCGGAGGTCCAGAATCAGTCCTTTGATGTTCTGCTCACCGAGCGCTTTGAGATTGTCTTCAACCTCTTTGCTGGTGGTTTCCGTGAACTGCTCGACTCGCAAATACGCAATGCCGGGCCGGACCCAGAACGCTTGCCAAACACTATTGCGCGGTATCTCGTCACGTACGAGATTGAAGGTGAGCGGCTGCGACGAACCTTCCCGCATCACCTTGACTTGTACCTTGGTGCCTTTCGGTCCCTTCAACATCTCCGCGATATCGCTGGTGCTCAGCGTGTCGACGCGCTTGTCATTCACTTCGAGCAGCAGGTCGCCGGGCCGGATGCCCGCCCGATAGGCCGGCGTCTTGCCGAAAGGATGGACCACCATCGGCTTGCCGGTACGTGGTTGCGGTCCGATTAGCATGCCGATGCCGTAATACATGCCGTGCTGCTCTTCCCGCAAAGCCGAGAATTCCTTGGGATCGAAGAAATTAGAGTGCGGATCGAGGGTCCGCAGCATGCCCGGAATCGCCCCGTGATAGATACCTTTATCGGGCGTCAACTTTTCGGCAGAATTCTGGTCCACAAGATCATAGACCTTGGTGAAGGATTCGATGCTCGCTTTCAGGTCATTATCGGAGGTGGGGCTGATGTTGCTGGCCGCATCCTGCGCTGCCGCGCGTTGGGCGCCTGGTCCGAACAAGCCGCCTGCAAGTGCGCAAAGTCCGAGAAATAGGGGAATGAACAGCAAGTAACGCCGCTGGGACGACAAGTAAACCTCCAGGGTCTGTCTTCAGTATAGACGTGAAGCCGGGGCTTTAGAATCGCTGGTCGGCTCAGACCGCGGCGCGGGCGCGCTTGATCGCTCCGGTCTCGCTCCGCACGCCCCGCTTAGGGATTTCGTCGAGCCGTTTCACCTGATCGCTCACCGAGACCAGGAACATCGGTTGCCGTGCATTCTTGAGCAGGTCGATAATGCGGTCGTGCTGATCTTCGAGGAAGATCGATTTTCCATCCGTCAGCAAATGAAGGCTCGATTCCTGCGCGAGTACTTCTGCCAGCCGCCGGCCCATTTCCCGCTGCAAAAAGCGAAGTACCCGGCGGATTTTTTGCAGCGAAAAACCCTTCCGGCGCAGTTCGGCAATTACCGTGATCTCGATAACTTCTTCGGGAAGGTAGACACGCTTGTGGCCCTCGTGATGCGGCGATACTACTTTGCGCTCGTCCCACCACTGCAGCTGCCGCAGGCTGACCTGCGCGATTCGTGCCACATCCGTGCTCGTGTATGTCCGCGATGCGGGAGCTAAATCAAGACGGACTTTTCGTGTTTTGAACATGACGCCCAGGTTGCGTTTGGAGTTACAACGGCTCCAAAGATTGTACTAGAATTGCAGCCAGAGTCAAGAGGGGTTAGTGGCACAGAGTCACTCTCCAAGGGCACGCATTCACGCGCTCTTTAGCCGCCGCCAACAAATTCCACGATTTCGATTTGTGCGCCGCTCGAAACCAAAGTCGTTTCCCAGTCTCGCTTCCGCACAATTGCCCTATTCAGTTCGACAGCCACTTTGTCTGAAGCAATCCCGAGCGAATCGAGCAGAGCGGCGACGCTTGCCCCGTCCGGTATTTCGCGCAATTCGCCGTTTACACGCACGGCCACCAGCGTAGGAGGCAAAGTACTCACGTTCACCTCCTCAATTATAGGAAGGTCCTGATTGGTACTCTGATAATTGGCATGCCTACCTCCTACGCAGAGACTTGGTTTCCCGTACTGATTCAAATTCTCATCGCGATTGCCGTGGCCGGAGCTATGATCGGACTGTCGGCGCTGATCGGCCGGCGCGTAAAAGACGCGATCAAATCCTCTCCCTACGAATCGGGAATGAAGCCCGTCGGCAACGCCCGCGAACGCTTTTCCGTTAAGTTCTACCTCGTTGGAATGGTTTTCATCTTATTTGATATTGAGGCGATCTTTCTTTATCCCTGGGCGGTGGTTTATCGCCAATTTAAGTTGTTCGCCTTTTTTGAAATGTTGTTGTTCATTGTCTTAGTGCTGTGCGGCTTTTTTTACATCGTCAAAAAAGGAGTGCTCGACTGGTCTTCGGATGAGGAGCGCGAGCGCCGCGCGGAGGTAAAGCGTGCTGCCTGAGAACGTGGCCGCCGAGGACACCGTACTTCAGATCAGGCAGAACTTTGCTCAAGCCATCGTTGAGCAGAAGGATGCGGCTGATGGAAAAGTTCTTTACATTGACCCGCAGCAAATTGTGGCGATTTGCAGTTGGTTGAAGGAAAATGGAAGCTTCGAGCAGCTGGCGGGAATCACCGCGGTCGATTGGTGGCCGCGCTCTCCGCGGTTCGAGATCGTTTACTTAATTCATTCGTATAGCCGGAATTTGCGCGTTCGGCTCGTTCTACGCGCTGAGGAAAACCAGGAAGTTCCTTCGGTGACATCTGTCTGGCGCGGCGCAAACTGGTATGAGCGCGAAGTCTTCGATTTGTTTGGGGTTGTTTTCAGCGGGCATCCGAATATGGAGCGCATTTTGATGCCGGCCGACTGGGAAGGCCATCCGCTGCGCAAAGACTATCCGGTGCATGGCTATAAATATTCGTATCAGGACGAATAGGCCGGTGAGGAATTATTCAGCATGATTAAGGAAGATAACGCGCGAGTCGCCTCGCTCGATCCGGAACACGAGCTCGCGATGGACGATCCATCGCTAACCGACTATATTGGCGCTCATCGCGGCAAGGCGCGGCACATGACCCTGAATATGGGGCCGCAGCATCCGTCTACGCATGGCGTGCTGCGCATTGTGGTTGAGCTCGACGGAGAGACGATCGTCAATGCCCGCCCCGAGATTGGATTCCTGCATACCGGCATCGAGAAAGAATTCGAAGTAAAGAAGTATGCGCAGGGCACAACGCTTACCGATCGCGTCGATTATCTTTCGAATCTTAACAATAATCTCTGCTATGCGCTGGCGGTTGAGCGGCTGCTCAGCCTTGAGATTCCTCCCAAAGCGCAATGGATGCGCGTTCTGCTGTGCGAACTATCGCGCATTCAGAGTCACCTGGTCTGGCTGGGGACGCACGCACTCGATATCGGCGCGATGAGCGTTTACTTCTACTGTTTCCGGGAACGGGAAGAAATCCTGAAGCTGTTCGAAATGTTCTCCGGGCAGAGAATGATGACGAGCTACATCCGTATTGGCGGACTGGCGCTCGAACCGCCGCGCGGCTGGGAGAAAGTAACAGCTCGTTTGATCGAACGGCTCACGCGCGGGATCGAAGAATATTATAACCTGCTCTCGGCGAATCCGATTTGGATGAATCGCACAAAGGGTGTGGGAGGGCTACCTCTCGACCTGATGCTCGATCTGGGCGTTACCGGACCGCTGCTGCGCGCGGCCGGGATGAAGCGGGATGCGCGCAAGGATTGCCCTCACACGAGCTACGAAAAGTTTGACTTTGAGATTCCGACGCGCACGGCCAACGATGTTTATGCGCGCTTTGAAGTGCGCGTAGAGGAAATGCGCCAGAGTGTGCGTATCGTCAAACAGGCGCTCGATGGCATGCCGGAAGGCGATTGGCGCGCCGATGCGCCGCACGTCGTGCTGCCGGATCGCGAAAAGATGAAGACTCAAATGGAGTCCCTCATCTATCATTTCAAGATTGTGACCGAGGGCTTCCGTGTGCCGGAAGGCTCGGTTTACCAAATCGTTGAATCGCCGCGTGGGGAGCTCGGTTACCTGGTCGTCAGCAACGGAACGGCCAATCCGCACCGCGTCTTCATGCGCACTCCGTCCTTCGGCAACTTGCAAGCGCTCGGCGCAATGCTCGAAGGCGAACTGATCTCTGATTCGATTGCGGCGATGGGCAGTGTGGATTTTGTCTTGGGAGATGTTGATCGCTAAGTTATGACGTTTTCGCCGGAGCTCGAAGCGCGATTCGCAAAGCTGCTCAATAGCTATCCACCAGGACGGCAGCGTTCGGCAGTCGTGCCGATGTTGCTTTACGCGCAGGATGAGATTGGCAGCGTGACACAGGAGTTGGTGGAAGAAGTCGCGCGGCGCTGCCAGGTTACGCCGCTGCAAGTAGATGAAGTTATCGGGTATTACTCGATGCTGCATCGGAAACCGCTTGGCAAATATCACGTGCAGGTTTGCACGAATATCGCGTGCCAGGCAGTGGGCGGCGAAGAGCTGATGGAGCATGCGGGCAAGAGCCTGGGTCTCAAAAACAAGGGTGTCTCGGCAGACGGCCTGATTTCGCTTGAAGAAGTCGAATGCATGGGCGCCTGCTCCTGGGCCCCAGCCATTCAGATTAATTACGATTTCCACCATTTTGTAACGCCGGAGCGCTTCGATCAATTAATGAACGCTCTGCGCGAAGGCAGCTATAAGCAGAAGGCGTCTTGAGCAATATGAGATCGGAAGTTTAGGAATGCGCTACAACGAACCAAGCGATTTAGAAGTGCGGGTGATCTCGCAGCGATTTGATTTGCCGAATTCCGCATCGATCGACACCTATCTGGGAAGTGACGGATATGTAGCAATTCAAAAAGTCCTCGGTATGACGCCTGAGGCCATCATCGACGAGTTGAAGGTGTCCTCGCTGCGCGGCCGTGGAGGGGCGGGCTTTCCGACCGGTATGAAATGGAGTTTCGTACCGCGCACCACAGGCAAACCGACCTATGTTATTTGTAACTCGGACGAAAGCGAGCCGGGCACTTGCAAAGACCGCCTGCTGATGGAAAACGATCCCCATCAGTTAATCGAAGGCATGTTGATTGCCGGGTGGACGATTAAGTCGAACAAGGGTTACATCTTCATTCGCGGAGAGTACCGGTATCTGATCGACATCGTGGACCGCGCCATCGCAGAAGCCTACGAGCGGGGCTACCTTGGCAAGAATATTCTCGGCTCCGGTTGGGATTTCGATTTATACACCCACACTGGCGCGGGCGCGTATGAGTGCGGCGAAGAATCGGCGCTGCTCGAATCGCTTGAAGGCAAGCGCGGAGTGCCTCGCCTGAAGCCGCCCTTTCCGGCCGTGGTGGGAGCCTTTCAATCGCCAACCATCCTGAATAACTGCGAGACATTTGCTTCGATCCCTGTAATCTTTCGCAACGGGGGCGCCTGGTATGCCGGGCTAGGTACGCCCAAGAATGGCGGCACACGGCTCACTTGCGTTTCCGGGCACGTGAATAAGCCAGGCGTATATGAATTGCCGATGGGCTTTCCGCTGATGCGTTTGATCAACGAAGTCTGCGGCGGCATGCGGAACGGCAAAAAGTTGAAGGCGGTGATTCCGGGCGGTTCCTCGTCGCCGGTCTTGCGGGCGGACGAGTGTGACATCGCGCTTGATTTCGATTCGCTTGCCAAGGCCAAGACCATGGCGGGCTCGGGCGGCCTTGTGATCCTCGACGAAGATACTGATATCGTCGCTGTCGCGCTGCGCACCATGAAATTCTATGCGCATGAAAGTTGCGGCTGGTGTATTCCGTGCCGAGAAGGGACCACCTGGCTCAAGAAGGTTTTGACGCGTTTCCACGACGGCGCTGGAATGCAATCCGATATCGACCTAATTGGCGAGTTGTCCGCAAATATGCTCGGGCCGGACGTTCTGCGCGCTGGGCGATGCGGCGGCCATGCCGACAACCGGCTTCATCACCAAATTCCGCGGCGAGTTCGAAGAGTATTTGAAAAAGACGCAACCGGCGGAAGTCAAGACTCCGGAGCTGGTGACGATCTGATGCCGCAAACGATATTCATGAGAAATAAGATTTATGGCTGACCCAGTCAAATTTACGATCGATGGCCAGCAGTTGGAGGCTGCCCCGGGAACGCTGCTAATCAACGCGGCGAAAGAAGCGGGCATTTCCATTCCCGCCTTTTGTTACTACGACAATTTGTCGCTGCAGGCGGCGTGCCGGATGTGTCTGGTCGAGGTGGAAAAAACTCCAAAGCTGCAGGTGGCCTGCACCTTGCCGGTAGCCGAAGGCATGGTGGTCCACACCGATTCGCCTCAAGTGCGGCAGGCCCGCAAAGGCACGCTCGAATTTCTCTTAACCAATCATCCGCTCGATTGCCCGGTCTGCGATAAAGGCGGCGAGTGCGAACTGCAGGACATGGTATTTCGCTACGGCGCGGGTGAGAGCCGCTTCGTGGAAACAAAACTGCACGTGGATGAGAAACAGTGGTCGCCGGTTGTGTTTTACGACGCACCGCGCTGTATTCTCTGCTACCGGTGTGTGCGGATTTGCGGCGAAGGCCTGGGCGTGAATGCGCTCGGGATCGGCAATCGAGGCGCTGCCGCCGAGATCGTGCCCAATCGCGGCGATCATCTCGAATGCGATGAATGCGGTGCATGCATCGATATTTGTCCCGTAGGCGCACTCACGTCTGGCACGTACCGCTACAAAACGCGCCCGTGGGAGATGGAGCACGTCGGAACGATCTGCACGCATTGCTCGAACGGCTGCAAAACGACGCTCGGCGTGCGCAACGGCGATATCATTCGAGCGAATAACCGGGACCGCTCCGGACTGAACGGCGAGTTCCTTTGCATCAAAGGCCGCTACGCCTTCGACTTCAACGAGCATCCAGATCGTTTAACTACGCCACTGGTGCGCATTGGCGGTACGCTACAGCCCGTTTCGTGGGCCATTGCGCTTGCCACCGTCGCCAAGAAATTTACCGAGCTGCGCGCCAAGAATGGCAAGATCGGCGTGATCGGCTCGAACCACACTAGCAACGAAGAGAATTATCTGCTGCAGAAATTCGTGCGGCACGTTTTGCGTACTTCGAATATCGATCATCACCGGACAGGCGATGTTGCGACGCTCGTCGGGAGCCTCTCCGGCCGCGATGGCGCCCTGGCTAGCACGTCCGATCTGTTTACCACGAAAGCAGCGCTCGTCATCGATAGTGATCTTGCGCAAGAGCAGCCGTTCATCGCCTATCAGTTACGTTCGAACTGGCGTCTGAACAAAGCGCACGTATATGCCGTCACGCCGGGGCCCGTGCGGGAAGACAATTACGCAACGACGGCCCGCGCCGAAGTTGGAAAAGAGTTCGAAGTGCTCGAAGGCTGGCGCGAGCAGCTCGCCAAAGAACAAAACCTGGTGATTATTTTTGGCGCGGACATCAAGGGCGAAGGCATTCGAAGGCTTGTCGAGTTCGGCGATTCGCTCGGCATCCCGGTGAAATATATCTGCCTGGTCGACTATTCGAATTCGCGCGGAGCCTCCGATATGGGCTTGCTGCCCGATCTGCTGCCGGGGTATCGCCCGGTGAGCGAAGCCGGGTTGGAGCCGGGCCTGAACTACGATCAGATTCTTCGGGATCCGAATCTCGAAGCGTTATGGGTGGTCGGTGCGAATCCGCTCGCACGGCAGCCTTTATCGACATCCGGCGCGTTTGTCGCGGTGCAGGATCTTTTCTTAACCGAGACTGCGAGGCGCGCAGATGTGGTACTCCCGGCCGCTTCCGCTTACGAGAAGAACGGCACCGTCACCAACGTCTGCGGCGACGTGCAAAGGCTTACGCGCGGTCCCAAGACCATGGGCGCGAAATCTGATCTCGAGATTATCTCACTCCTCGCCAAAGAGATGCGCGCGGACCTCGGAAGCCTGAAGCTGGAAAACGTTTCGGCCGAAATTCGTCAATCAGTGCACGGCTATGACGTGCCATTTGCGGTGCTCGAAACCGGCGGTGCAGCCGCCACCGCTCCGGTGCACGGGCATCTCGACATCGAATCCCGTCCTGAGCTGATCCGCTCCGCGCGGAATACCCTCTATACTTCGGGGACGCTAGGGCGGTTTTCGACCATGCTGAATTCCGTGATCGAATCGCCGGGCGCTCTCTACCACGACCCTCATATCGCCGCGGTTACTGAACCCGGTAGCGTGCAAATGGAAGCCGTGGTGACGCAGGACTGATGAATTTCTACATCGTTAGTCTCATCAAAATCGCGATCGTCTTCGCTGTTTTCATGACGACCCTTGCATACCTGCAATGGATTGAGCGAAAAGTCTTGGGGCACATTCAAGCGCGAACCGGACCTTTGCGGGTCGGACCCCACGGTCTGATGCAGCCGCTCGCCGATGTGTTCAAGTTGCTCACGAAAGAAGATCTGCTGCCGCCGTATGCCAATCGGTTCTTTTACCTACTGGCGCCGTTTATCGCCGTTTGTCTGGCTCTGATTTCCATCTCGATCATTCCCTTCGGGCCGGAGATTAGCGTTTTCGGCGTGCACACGTTCATGCAGGTCACAGATGTGAACGTCGGCATACTGTTTGTGCTCGCCATCAGTTCCGTAAGCGTGTACGGCATCGCGCTAGCCGGCTGGTCTTCGAACAATAAATATTCGCTGATCGGCGGGTTGCGCAGCAGCGCGCAGATGATCAGCTACGAGTTGCCATTGACGCTCGCCATCGTGGCTCCGCTGTTGCTGGCGAATCATCTCAGTTTTCGCGCAATTACCGACAGCCAGGCTGGTTATTACCTCGGCTTTATTCCGCGCTGGAATATTTTCCAAATGCCGTTCCCGCAAATCCTGGGTTTCATCATTTTCATGATCGCCGGGTTTGCGGAAACAAACCGGGTGCCTTTCGACCTTCCGGAAGCGGAAAACGAACTCGTGGCCGGCTTCCATACCGAATACAGCAGCATGAAATTCGCCTGCTTCTTTATGTCGGAATACGCGAACATGATTACGATCGCGTGCGTGGCGACGCTGCTTTTTCTGGGCGGCTGGCATCCGCTCTTTCCGGCGCCCTATTCGAACTGGGTACCGACGGCCGTCTTTGTCGCGGCAGCCTTCGCTTTCTTTTTCCAGGCGATGCAGCCGGCGCGGCGCCGGGATCGCATCACGATGCCTCTATTCGGCATTGCTGCGCTGGTGGTTGCCGCGATCTTTGCCGTGCCGCTGCTCCAGACTGTGCTGGTCCCAATCTTCTGGTTTTGCGCTAAAGCAGGATTCATTCTCTTCACGTATATCTGGGTGCGTGGCACGCTGCCGCGCTTCCGCTACGACCAGTTGATGCACTTTGCCTGGACATTCCTGTTCCCGGTCGCCCTCCTCAACTTGCTCATCACCGCGCTGTTTGTCGCGGTGTTTTAGCTGCTTCTCATGGATACGATTCTCTTCATCATCTTCGCAACGGTTGCAATTGTCTGTGCCTTCAATCTGGTGCTGCAAAAGCATCCGATCTCGAGCGCCCTCTCTTTGATCGGAGTCATGGGCTCACTGGCGGTTCTTTACTTATTGCTCGGCGCGGAGTTCATAGCCATGGCGCAAATGATCGTGTACGGCGGGGCCGTGATGGTGCTGTTTATCTTCGTGATCATGCTGCTAAACGCGGGAGCTGAAAAATCGAGCGGCAAATCCTGGTTTGCGCAAATTGCAGGCTTGCCTCTGCTGCTCGCGTTCGTGGCTGTGATCGGATTCCTGATCCGCGCAGCTCTGCCGGTGATGCGTTCCGTACAATTCGGGAGTTGGGTGGGCGGAACGGCTGAGCGCGTTGGGCAGCTACTCTTCACCCGCTACCTCCTGCCCTTTGAAGTTATCTCTGTTCTGATACTGATAGCCATTCTCGGCGCGGTCGTTTTGGCACAAAAGGAGATCGATTAGCCATGCCGCATGTTCCCCTCGCCTGGTATCTCATCCTCAGTGCCGTGCTGTTCGTTCTGGGCTGCGCGGGTTTTGTTTATCGCAAGAGCATCATCACGGTATTCATGTCCATCGAGCTGATGCTCAACGGCGTTAACCTGAGCTTTGTCGCGTTCTCATATCAACTCCACCGCGTGGATGGTCACATCTACTCGTTGTTCGTAATGGTGGTGGCTGCTGCAGAAGCCGCGGTCGGCCTCGCCATCATCCTGACCGTTTTCAAGAATCGCGGAACGCTTCAAATCGACGAAGTCGATTCCATGAAGCTCTAATCCAATCACACAATGACTCTTTGGCTTATTCCACTTTTTCCGCTCATCGGCTTTCTGCTGAACGGCCTTTTCGGGAGGCGCCTCTCGAAAGCTCTGGTGAATCTGTTCGCTGTTGGATCGGTCGCGCTCTCGTTTGCATACGTGCTGTTTGTACTTTCGAAAATTTGGCCGGTGACAGCGCCCGTGGGCGAGCATTACTTCACCTGGATTCAAAGCGGCTTTCTAAGCGTCGGATTCGACATGCTGGTCGACCGGTTGACCTGCGTAATGCTGCTGATTGTGACGGGCGTCGGCCTGCTGATTCACATTTATTCCATCGGCTACATGTCGCACGAGGAAGGCTATGCGCGCTTCTTCTGTTATCTGAACCTCTTCATGTTTTTCATGCTGATTCTGGTGCTGGCAGCCAATCTGCTGCTGCTCTTTGTCGGCTGGGAGGGCGTTGGGCTGTGTAGCTATCTACTGGTCAGCTTCTATTTTCGGGAAACATGGGCGACCAACGCGGCCAACAAAGCATTCATTGTGAACCGCATCGGTGATTTCGGCTTCATGCTCGGGATCCTGTTGACGGTAGTGACGTTTCACACGCTCGATTTCGGAAAACTCGCCGCCGCCATGCCGGTGGGAGCGGCTGCGGGCGTGATCACCGCCATTGCGCTGCTGCTGTTTGTCGGCGCAGCGGGTAAATCCGCGCAGATCCCACTCTATGTATGGCTGCCGGATGCGATGGCTGCTCCTACTCCGGTTTCCGCTTTGATTCACGCGGCCACTATGGTCACGGCAGGCGTATACATGGTTGCGCGCCTCGGTTTCCTTTACGTGCATGCTCCTTCCGCCATGACCGTGATCGCCGTTATCGGGCTTGCTACGGCCGTCCTTGCCGCTACCATCGGCATCACGCAGAACGATATCAAGAAGGTTTTTGCTTATTCAACCGTTTCCCAGCTCGGCTACATGTTCCTAGGCGCGGGCCTCGGCGCTTATTCAGCCAGCATCTTCCACGTGATGACCCACGCCTTTTTCAAAGCGCTTCTCTTCCTGGGCGCGGGCAGTATCATCCATGGCTTGAGCGGCGAGCAGGATCTACGGCACATGGGTGGGCTGCGCAAACACATGCCGGTGACCTGTATCACGCTGGCGATTGCGAGTCTTGCTATATCAGGCTTCCCTGGCTTTTCCGGGTTTTATAGCAAAGACGCCATTCTGTCAGCGGCTTACGACTCCGCTCCCTGGATGTTCTGGATCGGCGCGATCACGGCCGGGCTCACCGCCTTTTACGTTTTCCGCGCCTTCTTTATGGCGTTTTTCGGCGAATATCGCGGCCATCACCATCCGCACGAAGCCCCCGCTTCGATGACATTGCCGCTGATTGTTTTAGCGATCCTGTCGGCGGCCGGCGGCTTCATCAACATCCCGCACTGGCTCTCGCCCATGTATCCGCTCGCCGAACATGAAAACACAACGGCCATGATTATTTCGGCCTCGTTCGGCATCATAGGGATTTTGATCGCATTTTGGTTCTATGTAGCGCAGCCGAGAATGGCTGAGTCGTTTAAGACCGCGGCCGGACCCATATACACGCTGGTCAACAACAAGTATTACGTCGATGAGATCTATGCGAGCGTGATCGTAAAGCCGCTCGAAGCGATCTCTCGCGTGGTGCTCTGGCGTGGGATCGATGAAGGTCTTATCGACAGCGGATTTGTGAACGGCCTGGGTCGAGTCGTACGCGGTTGGGGATCGCTATTCCGGCGCTGGCAATCGGGCAGCATTCGCAACTACGCTACCTGGGTGCTGGCCGGATCGCTCATTGTGATCTTTGTGATCAGCCTCTTTGGGGGCGCCCGATGAACCTGCTCTGGCTCACACTGTTTCTTCCGCTCATTGGTTTCTTCTTCGTGCTCTTAACCCCGCGCGAATCGAAGACTCCGTACTATGTCGCTCTTCTTGCGACGGTGGTCACGTTTATCGTCTCGCTCGGCCTCATTTCGCCGGTATCGGCAAATGGCGCGCAATTTACTTCCGTAATTAACACTGCCTGGACCGACACGCCCGGGATGCAGATTCGGTTCCATCTCGGGATCGACGGCATCAATATCTGGCTGGTCCTCCTCACTACGCTGCTCCTCCCGATAGGCGTGTGGGTAAGCAGCAGCATGATCAAAGAACGGCAGAAAAATTTCTTCGCGCTGCTTCTGCTCTTTGAGTTCGGCCTGATCGGCGTATTCACGGCGCTTGATCTTTTCGTGTTTTACGTTTTCTGGGAAGTGGCACTGGTGCCCATGTACCTGATGGTCGGAAGTTGGGGATCAGGTTTGCGTGGCCCGGCGGCAGTGAAATTTTTTGTGTACACGATGCTCGGCTCAGTGCTGATGCTCGCCTCGATCATCTATCTGCACAGTCTTACTGGCACATACGACTACGTCGCTATCATGAACGGCATCAGCTCGGGCAACATTCTTTTGTCGCCAAATCAGCAGTTACTGCTCTTTCTAGGATTTTTTGCGGCATTTGCCGTAAAAGTGCCGATCTTCCCATTCCACACCTGGCTGCCTAATACTTACACCCAAGCGCCTATGCCCGCGACGTTTTTGCTTGCCGCGGTAATGTCCAAGATGGGCGCGTACGGGCTGCTGCGATTCTGTTTAACCTTGACCTCGGGCGGCGCGCATGCCTGCGCTAACTGGATTAACATTCTCGCGATCATCGGCATCATCTATGGCGCGCTCCTGGCGTTGGTGCAAACCAACATTAAACGCCTGATCGCGTACTCGTCGGTGAGCCATCTGGGTTTCATTGTTCTCGGGATCTTTTCGTTCCGGCAGCAAGGCGCGGATGGCGCCGTTTATCAGATGCTGGCGCACGGCATATCCACGGGCGCGCTTTTCTTGCTGGCCGGTTATCTCGAACAGCGCCGCGGTTCCCTCGAAATTGACGATTTCGGCGGCATTGCCAATGTGGCCCCGGGATTGTCCACTGCTTTCATGATCGCAATGTTCGCGAGCATCGGGCTACCCACGCTCTGCAACTTTGTCGGCGAATTTCTGCTGCTGCAGGGCGCGGCACTCGCGCACTTCACCTGGGCCGTGTGGGCTGCCATTGGCGTGATTCTCTCGGCGGCCTACATGCTCTGGATGTATCAGCGGACCTTCTTCGGGAAACGCAGTGAGGGCGCGCGTCCGTTCGCGGATCTCACCCGCCGCGACTGGATCCCTCTGCTTCCGCTTATCCTCTTTATGGTCTGGCTCGGCAGTTATACCCAGACTTTCATGCCGCCCATCACCGCCGCGACTTCTCACTTGCTCGACCAGACAAACATGAACAATCAGTACCGGGTGGCTTCGCCCCTACCCGCCCCGCGCGAGGTGTCGGATGTCCGCTAACATTTTTCCCAGCGGCATCGAATATCTGCGTTTTCTGCCCGAAATTGTCCTGAGCGTGTTTGGCATTCTCGTGATGCTGCTCGAAGCCGTTATGCGGCCGGATGCCAAGCGCACTTCGCTTGGCGGAATCGCCGTCATCGGCCTCATCGCCGCATTTCTCGCCAACATCTGGGCCGGACAGAACGGCGGACCCGCCTTTTCGAACATGATCGTCGTCGATGACTACGGTACATTTTTCCGCGGTCTCGTCATAGTGGTCGGCATTCTCTGTGTGCTGACTTCGTTCGGCTACCTGCAACGTGAACGTGCTCAGACCGGCGAATATTATTCGCTGATTCTGTTCTCCATCGTCGGGCAGTGTGTTCTCGCGACCGCTACCGATCTCATTATGGTCTTTATCGGTCTCGAAATGTCCTCAATCGCGACCTACATCCTGGCGGGCTTTCTGCGTGACGATCGCCGCAACAACGAATCCGCCTTGAAGTACTTTCTACTCGGTTCGTTCGCCACAGGTTTTCTGCTCTACGGCATCGCCTGGATTTACGGATTGACCGGTTCTACGAATCTTGAACAGATTCGCGCTTCGCTCGATCAGGGCTCGCAGCCGGTGCTGCTCGCCGCGCTCGCCGCCGGACTGATTTTTGTGGGATTAGCTTTCAAAGTGTCCGTCGTGCCCTTTCAAATGTGGGCGCCGGATGTGTATCAGGGTGCGGCCGCACCCGTCAGCGCGTTCATGTCCGCCGGTCCGAAGGCCGCCGCGTTTGCCATCTTCTTTCGGATCTTCATGGTTTCGTTCCACCCTTTGAACGGCCGGTGGATGTGGCTGGTTTGGGGCTGCGCGCTCGCCACGATGTTCGTAGGAAATTTTGCCGCGCTGCTGCAAACCAACGTGAAACGCCTGCTTGGCTATAGTTCGATCGCCCACGCAGGTTACGTACTCGTCGCATTAGCCGCTAGCTCGCAGATTGGCATTGCGGCGGCCATGTTCTATCTCGCGTCGTACGCGCTGATGAATATCGGAGCGTTTGCGGTGATCAGCCATGTGGCTGGGCGCCATGAGCGCCACGTTAAGATCGAAGACTTAGCGGGACTCGGCCGGCGCGAGCCCGTCACCGCGGCGCTTCTGGCCGTATTCGTCTTCTCTCTCATCGGCGTTCCGCTCACCGGAGGCTTTTTCGGGAAGCTATACGTCTTTCAAGCGGCGCTAAACTCTCACCTGGTCTGGCTGACTGCACTCGGCTTGGTGAACAGTGCGATTGCGGCTTACTATTACCTGAAAATCATCGTAGCCATTTACATGCGAGATCCCAGCGAAGCGATGGGCCAACTGCCTCCGCCGGACGTCAAGCTTGAAAGTGGCAATCTGGGCGAGCGCCATTGGCGTTTTGATTCTCGGCATTTTCCCGGGAACGCTGTTATCGTTCGCGTCCTCTTCCGCCGCTCTGTTACGGTAGGCGGGCGCGGCTAAAATAAGCCCGCGAGTTGGCGGATATTTTCCACGGTCTGCAGTCGCGGATGACGGTCCGGGAGCTCCGCTAATTCGAGCCCCCAAGTACGCGCATGCGGCACAAACACCGCATTCAAGCCGGCCTCCAGTGCGGGTTTGATGTCGGATTTTGGCGAATTGCCGATCATCCAGGTCTCAGGCGGACGGAATGCGCGCGCGGCCGCCAAATCCCGATACGCGCGTTCGTTCTTCTCCTTTACGATCGCCGCATGCGCAAAGTAAGGGGCCAGCCCCGAGCGCTCGATTTTTATCCGCTGTTCTTCCGGATCACCCTTCGTGAAGATTGTGAGCGTGTGACGTCCGGCAAGCTCTTCGATCGTTTCGCGGACACCGTCCAATAACTCGATCGGCCTCTCCAAAATCGCGTGGGCGAAATCCATCACAATGTATAAATCGTTTTCCGCAATCTCGCGCTGGGCCAGATGCTGATAGCATGCCGACAAATTCCGCGCAAAATTTCGCGAACCGTATCCGTGTATCCTGGTGTTCGCTGTTTCAATGTCGTCGAGTACAGCCCGTACCTCGACCGGGCTCATTGACGAATGGGCCAAAAAGTCACAGAACTGATCAAAGGCCGCTTCGAAATAGATGTTGTTCTCCCAAAGCGTGTCGTCGGCGTCGAATATCAGTGAGAATCGCGGCATGCGAAATCAATACCCTTTTGCATGGCCGTTTTGCGGACCCACCTTCTTTGCCAGCGTGATCCGCTCCTGCCGTTCTAGGTACTGTGGAACGATCTTCACCAGAAACTCCAGCCGCTCTACTTCCGAACGAAGTGCGAGCACGGTCTGGCGCTTATCCAAATCGTGGATGTATTGCGCGACTTGAAAACTCATACGCGAGCGGTCCATCTTTGGCTCTTCAGTGCGCTCCGCGAGGAGCAGCAAACGGAAGGCGGCTTCCGCTTTCTCCCGCAACTCCAGCGAAATTTCCGAGGCGTCTTCATCGTTAAAAAATTCAACTTCGGCTCGCAAATACGGCTTATCCTGGTCGAGCGAAACGATTCGGAAACGCCTCTGTCCGATTGCGACCAGATCCAGGCGTCCGTCCTCATAGCGATTCTCGACTCGGTCGACCAGCGCCGAACACCCGATGTTGACGATGCCGTCGTCTTTAGCGAGCACTACGCCGAACTCGCCCTGGGCGGGAATGATCTCACCCATCATTTCCTTGTACCGCTCCTCGAAGATATGCAGGGGTAACGGCATGGCCGGCAGCAGTACGAACGATAAAGGAAAGAGCGGCAGAAGCTGCTTAGCCATGACTCTATTATCGAGGGTACTGGTCCTGATTCTGCGCGGAAAGCCGAGTCTTCGAAGGTATACTGAATTCTAAACTTCGCCTGGCCGCGATAAACCGGGCGCACTGAAAAGATGACGCTGAAGCTAAAGCGCACGCCGGGTCTATACCTAGTCGGGTTTATGTGCAGTGGTAAGTCCACCGTCGGCAAAGCTTTGGCCGAGCAGCTTGGCTGGTGTTTTGTGGACGTCGATCAGGAAATTGAAGCGAATGAGGGACGGCGCATTCGCGAGATTTTTGTGGAGCAGGGCGAGGCGAAATTTCGCGATATCGAAGCTCGCACCCTGCGCCAGCACGTGACAAAAGTGGAATCGGGCGAGCCCTGTGTGTTTGCGCTCGGCGGCGGCACTTTTGTCCAGCCGCGCAATTGGGATTTAATCGAGAATAACGGGGTTACCATCTGGCTCGATTGCAGTCTTGAAATCGTGCTCGAGCGTCTGGGCGACGACGCGAGCCGCCCGTTGGCCGCCGACCGTGAAGGATTGGCCCAGCTTTACGGCGATCGCCGACCACTTTATGGCCGCGCCGATTATCGCGTCGAAGTAGATACGGACGACATTCCGGAAATCGTCCAGCGCATCCTGCAGCTTCCGATCTTTTGAAACTGAAACGAGACTGCCGCCAAATCTTTGAAGCGGCGCTGGCGGCTTCCGATGCCGGCAATGCCGTTCGCCAACACGTGCGATTGGCCAGAAATGTTCTGCGGGCCGCGGACCAAAGACTACCTTTAGCATCGTTCAACAACATCTTTGTTGTGTCTGTTGGGAAAGCGGCGGCTGCCATGGCTGCGGCGCTTGAAGAAATTCTCGGCGATCGCATTGCCGATCAATTTGTCGTTACGAAATATGGTCACGCCTCACGCAAGCGCCTTCTTTTGGGCAAGATCGTTGAGGCTGGCCATCCCGTGCCGGATAAAGCAGGTAGCGCGGCGGCGGAAACCGTCGAAGGATTACTTCGCAGTCTCAATGCACGCGATCTGCTAATCGTTGCGCTTTCGGGGGGCGCATCTGCGCTGCTACCTGCGCCGGCCGGTAACATCTCACTGGCCGACAAACAAATCACCACGGATCTGCTGTTGCGTGCCGGCGCCAATATTGAACAACTGAACACTGTACGCAAGCATCTGTCGTATTTGAAAGGGGGACGGCTGGCAGCTCTGGCTTATCCGGCAACAGTAGATTGGCCTGCTGCTCTCGGATGTGATTGGTGACCGGCCGGACGTGATCGGGTCGGGTCCTACAGCGCCCGACCTCACAACTTTCGATGACGCTTTGGCAGTGTTAGCGGAATTTGACTTGACGAAGCAGGTTCCGCGAGCCGTTCGCCAACATCTGGAACGCGGGGCCTTGGGCGAAATCGCCGAAACCCCGAAACCGAACGATCCGATCTTCCGGAACGTGCATAACGTGATTGTGGGCAGTGGCCGGCTTGCGCTTGCAGCTGCAGTTGAGAAGGCTAAGCAACTCGGCTATCGGACTCTGGTTCTTTCGAGTACTATTGCCGGCGAAACTCGCGACGTGGCAGCAATGCATGCGCAAATCCTGAGTGAGACTATAGCTTCCGGCAACCCGCTGCGGCTGCCCGCGTGTATTTTATCGGCGGGCGAGACCACCGTGACGCTCAAATCTCAGGGTAAGGGTGGACGCAATCAGGAATTTGCGCTCGCTGCTGCGCTAGAACTCGCCGGATTACCAAATGTCGGATTGCTTAGCGGCGGCACCGACGGAACAGACGGGCCCACCGATGCCGCGGGAGCATTCGCGGACGGCACTACCGTAGCTCGCGCCGCCGCGCTTGGGTTCGTCGCGCAACACAACCTGGCGAGCCACGATTCCTATCCGTTGTTCAATGCCCTCGGTGATCTTCTGCGCACCGGGCCGACAGGCACAAACGTTATGGACATTCACGTAATGCTCGCGCGCCCATAGAAACTCAAAATGTTTTCGCCTTGACGAATCTCCCGCACTCGCGCCAAGCGTCCATAACTTTCCGGTAACTTCAATCGAACAGAATGCTGGGCAATCACCTGTACGGAATGTGTCACGGCAAGCAATGCGAACGCCTCAGCGTATTCTTTTTCCTGTTCATACGGCGGGTCGAGAAACACAAAAGTCGCCGGTTGCGTAGCCAAGAAATTCGTAGCGCGTCCGCATAAGATCGATACGCGATCCGATATCCCCAGGTCCGCGACATTCTCGCGAATCGTTCTCAGAGCCACTGGATTTCGCTCAATCAGAACCGCCCGCGCCGCGCCACGGCTCACCGCTTCGATGCCCACCGCGCCGCTTCCCGCATATGCATCCAGAAACGTCGTTCCCTGAATTCGCGGGGCCAGTACGTTAAACAGCGATTCCCGCAAGCGATCCGGAGTCGGACGCACGTCAAGCCCCATCACTGTCTTCAGCCGCCGACTTCGAAACTCGCCCGCGATAATGCGCATGCTTCAACCCACCAGCACAAGACCGTAACGCCGCTGCCAGTTCTCCTGTACGTATCGGTTCACTGCATGCAGTTCTTCATTTTCGCCGCCTTCGACCAGGCGTCGCGCTTCCGCCCGCGCCACGCTCCAGGAACTCTCCATCTCGCAACAAATCTGCCAAGCGCAATCCCGGCACTCCGGATTGCTTCGTGCCAAAAAATTCACCGGGCCCGCGCAGCTTCATGTCCATTTCCGCAATGAAAAATCCGTCTGTCGAATCGGTCAACGTCTTGATGCGTTCGCGCGCGATTTCATTCAACTTGCCGGTCACCAGAATGCAGTAACTTTGGAGCGCGCTGCGCCCTACGCGCCCTCGCAACTGATGCAACTGCGCCAGACCGAACCGCTCGGCATCTTCGATCACCATCACAGTAGCGTTCGGGACATCCACGCCTACTTCAATCACGGTGGTGGCAACGAGGATATCCGTACGTCCCGCCTGGAAATCCCGCATGGCCTCTGTTTTCTGTTCCGCGCTCAGCTTTCCATGCAACAATCCAACTCGAAGTTTCGGAAACACAACTTCCGATAGATGTGTAAACATTTTTTCGGCGGCTTTGGCGCTGGCGGTGGTTTCGCTTTCTTCCACTACCGGGTAAACCACATAAGCCTGCCGACCCGCGGCCACTTGCTGCGCCAGAAAACTGTAGACACGCTCGACGGCGGATTCCATTACGTGATGGGTGAGAATCGGCCTCCGCCCGGGTGGAAGTTCATCTATGGAGGAAACATCCAAATCGCCATAAAGTGTCAAGGCGAGGGTGCGCGGAATCGGTGTCGCCGTCATCACCAGCACGTCCGGCTGCACGCCCTTTTTAAAAAGCTCCAATCGCTGCCGCACGCCAAACCGGTGCTGCTCGTCTACAATCGCCAGCCCTAAGCGCGCGAACTCAACGTCTTCTTGAATCAACGCATGCGTCCCGACAATCACCTGTGCCGCTCCAGCCGCGATCAGGCGTTTCACTTTCGCCTTCTCACGAGCTGTTTGGGAACCGGTGAGCGGCACAACCAGGTATCCGGCGGGAGTCATGATTTTCTGAAAGTATGCAGCGTGCTGGTTTGCCAGAATTTCGGTGGGCGCCAGCACGGCAACCTGATAGCCGTTTTCGATCGCAATGGTCGCTGCTTGCGCGGCTACAATCGTCTTGCCACTGCCGACGTCGCCCTGCAGCAGCCGGTTCATCGGGTGCGCCGATTTCATGTCGTTCGCAATCTCCTGAGTGACGCGCCGTTGCGCCGCGGTCGGCTTGAACGGGAGCATCGCTCTAATCTTCTGCCGCACGGCTTCGCTCAATTCAAAAGTGATGCCGGGCGCGCGCCGGGCCCTCGATTTTTTCAACGCCATCCCGCATTCGAGCCAAAAGAATTCATCGAAAATGAGCCGCGCCTGGGCCGGCGTGCGAAACGCGTTCAGCAATTCCAAACTGCTTCCTGGAGAGGGGCTATGGACCTCCCGAATCGCCGTTGCCAGCTCCGGGAGCCCGATCCGTTCGCGCACGCTCGCGGGCAGTTCGTCGGAAGGCAAGTCCACCGTTTTTAGAATCCGGTCAAGCAACGAGCGCAGAATCCGCGTGGTCACCTTACCGGCTGCTTCATAGATTGCCACAATGCGCCCGCTGTGCAGTGTTTCTTCCTGCGCATCCTCGCTTGTGAGGATTTCGATTTCGGGCTGCACCATCAGCCGGTGAGCATTGCCGCGATCCAACTCTACTTTGCCGAAGAGAGCGACTCGCGTCCCTGGAAGCAGAGTGTCGCGATACCGCTCGCCGTGGAACCAGCGCCCCAGCAGCGATTGTCCGCTCGCGTCTTCGAAATGAACTTCGAACAGTCCGAGCGAGCGGCGGCGAAATCCCGAAAGCCGCGCTGACGCGACCCAAGCCGAAACGCCCGCCTTCTCGCCGGGTGCAAGCTGGGCGATGGTCTTTGTGTTGCTGCGATCTTCGTAGCGAAACGGCGCATAATACACTAGATCCGCCACCACGTGCAGGTCCTTTGCGGCCAGCATTTCGGCGCGCACTGGTCCTATACCTTTCACATACTGAAGCGGGGTTTGAAGGTCCAACTTTCTAGTGTTTCAGAGCCGGGAGCGAAGCGGCTGGAATACTGTTAAGGAACAATGTTTGCCAGAACAAAACGAGGCAGGTTGGTGGCCTTTGCGACGGTACTTTGCGGATTTACTTTCGCTTTGCGCACTGTGATCGTACCGCGCCCGGTAATCAAATCGAGTGTAGGACCAGTGCCTACTGCGCCTTCCAGATGTGCGCCGCGTCCGTTTGCCTGTTCTTTCAAACCGTCACCAAAATCGTTCTGAATCTCCCCACTATCGGTATTCGCGGTCAGCGCAAACGCCGCCGCTTCCGGTAGTGCCAGTTCGATGTTGCCCGACCCGCACCGCACCGACATCTTACTGAGCGGCAGCCTCCCAGGCTTCAAATCGACGTCGCCCCGATCCACCGAAACTTCTTCTGCGTTCGAGATATTCTCAAGCGAAATATCGGACGAATGAGCGTTCACGACCAGCGGACCCACGGCGTCCTGAACAGTAATGCTGCCCCGGTCCGCCCTCGCTTCTCCGGGAAGGCTTTCTACCCGCAACTCCGTACGCGTGTTTTGCATACGCACTGGCCGGTCCACTGCGCGTAACGAAACCGTGCCCGAATAATCACCACTGATATTCACCGGTCCATTTACATGGTTCAGTTCGACATCCGAACCGCGCCCCTTCAATTCCACCGCGCCTTTCACATTCGTGCAGCGAATCAAATCGCTCCGGCGAGTCTCGACCATAATGTTTCCGCCGATATCCTGCAGCCGCATACCCGCATCCCCGCTGCGCAGCGAGAGATCGCCCGTGAGCGAGGTCACTTCCAGATCGCCCGACGTGCTATCCACTTCGAGGCTGGCGCCTTTCGGCACAGTCAAATCGAGGTTCGTTGTCACAAGCGTGCGATGTCCGGCTCTGTCCTGATTGCAGTGGATCACCACGTTCTTTCCTTCCACCGAGACTTCTACCGGAGTCGCTTCATTACTGCTTTCGGCCGCATCATCCCGCATTGCTCGTATTGTTTTGTGCCCAGTCAGCGAGAACATGGATCCATCCGCGCCGGTAATTTTCACGTCCCCGCGGTAATTTCCCAAAACGATATGCGGCGCCGGCCCCACGCTTTTCTGAATGCCGTTCACCGTAAATTCGTGCTCGTCGCCGAAAGCGTTATCGAAGCCGCGCCCCCAATCGGTGTGCCGCCACCAGGTATCCGGACTCCGGAATTGAAAGAACGCTGTACCCACCAGGCAGATTACAACTACAAAAAACCAAGCGCCCCCAGAAACACCATTCGTGGGAATGACGCCTCCTGCCAAGAACCGAATGGCCACTTCGATCAGAGCCACCCCTCCCCACAAAATCAATAGGTACGGCCAGTAACGGCCAATCCAATCAGCCAGGGGGAAGTCCGGCGAGACTGCATGTATCAGAAAAATGACGCCCAGGAGGATAATCACCAGGGGGCCGGTAATCGAGCCACGCGGTCTCATCACTTTGGCTCTCCCGGAGGCGGCTGACCCGCAAACGGCGGCTGGGTGCGGAAATCCGTGTACTGCGTCGTGCGCTGCGTCCCGGGAGGTGGATATCCAGCCGGATATCCAGCTTGCGGCGGTGAAATGTTTTGAGGCGCGGCTGGAACCGGGCCGACCAACATTCTCTCAATCAGCTTCAATAATCCGATCGCAATGATCAATAGCGGCCAACTGCGCGAGAACGCCAGCACGCCGCCTTGTTGCAAGGCGAACAGAATCCCCAGCACGATCAGCAGAATCGGCCCGCGAGCCGCCTGGGCAAGCATCGCCGGACGATTAGTCATGACGGCTTCCCATCGCCTGATTCCCAGAGGCCGGCGGATAAATGTCCGGATCGGCGGGCCGCGCCGCTGCACCCGGCGTCGTTACGCGCGAGTACAACATGTAGGCGCCTACCAGGATGAGAATTACCGGCCAGAACCGGCCGATTTGCCGGAAATCGACCAAATTAAGTGTGTCCAGGAGATAGAGAACGCCGATCGCGATGAGCACAATGGGACCCACCGGAGCACGCGCCCCATGCGGATTGCGCGGCAGAATACTCGACCATTCGTCCGGCTGCAACCCCATCTCGCGCTTGCGCGCCGTATGATACGCCTCAAAGGGCATATAGAAAAACCAGGCGGCCAGCAGCATGGCCGTTAGCGGCTGCCCGGATCCATGCGTGCTGTCCACAATCGTAATTAGCAGCCCCGTAACCAAGGCGTGGAGCAAGCCTTTCAGGTATTGGCCGTTGTAAATCGCGCCGACGCCGGGAATGATGCCCAGGATAAACGCTAAACCTGGTGAAGTCCGGACCGGGGGCGCTATGGGAACCGCCACAGGCTGCATGTAAGGATTAGCGCCTGCGTCAGTGCCCGTCGGAGGAGCCGTGAAGGCAGGCGCTGGGACGTGGTCCTGGCAATAAATCGTCCCCTCGGCAGGCCTTTGGCACTGTGTGCAAAGGGAGCGTCCGCAAGTCCGGCAAAAAGCGACGGCCGGCGTTTCCGGATGTAAATAGCAGTTCATGGTTTATCCCCCTGGTTTCGGGTGCGGCCCTGCTGGCCTTGCCCATTCGAATTCGTTTTCACCGCATTCTGCCGCGGTGCGCTCTGGCTCTGATCTTCTAAATCCCGCAGATGCGTTTCGATTTCGTACACGATCCGCAAACTGTTGTAATACTTAACAGCCTGATCCCGGACCCGAAGTCCTTTGTCTTCCACGCCGCTCCACACACGCACCGGATTCAAATCCGCTGGCTCCAAATGCTGCACATGAACACCCGTGCATTTTTCGAGCATCGCGAACGACAGAATGGTCATTGCCATCCCCATCGCCAGGCGTGGCTGCAGGACCGGTTGCAGCCGCCGCCCGATCCATTTTCCAAAGAAACTCTGCCGTTCAAATGGCTCTGGAGTGCGCCCTAGCGGAGCCAGATAGGCAATCCGCGTAATCAACTCGGCCGGCGGTTCTACCGGGGTGGCGCGCTCCAGCAAATCCAGCCCCGCTCGCGTTTCGGCCATGAACTCGCGACAGTTCGTGCACACGGCGGCGTGCTGCTCAACGGCCGCACGGCTCAGGTTCGATAGCGTGCCATCGAAGTAATCCGCCAAAATGCTTTCAAATTCCGCGCAATTCATTCCAAAATCTCGGTTCGCAAAGCCTTTACACCGTCACCTTGTTCCGCCGCAGCACACGCGCCAGTTCCGCCCGTCCGCGATTCAATCTCGATTTCACAGTGCCCTCGGGAACCTGCAACACCCGGGCGATCTCCCGATACTCCATCTCCTGCAAATCGCGCAGGATCACCGCTTCCCGCAGTTCCGGCGATAGTTTCTGTAGAGCGGCCTGCAACAGTTCTCCCGCTTCCCGGCCGGCGAGCATCCCGTCCGTTCGCGACAACTGCGCGGTCTTTTCCTCCAAGACGGCCAGTTTCTCTTCAATGCCGTCGGTCACCCGCTCCTGCTTCGTACGGCGGTAATGATCCACCAATAAGTTACGGCTTAAGCGGCTCAACCAGACGGTAAACGATCCCTCGCCCGCGCGAAAACTGCCAAGAGTACGAAATACGCGCAAAAAAACCTCTTGCGTGAGGTCCTGCGCTTCCGAGTCGCTGTTGGTGAAGCGATAGCAGATCGAGTACACGCGTTTCGTGTACGTCTGGACAAGTTCCTCCCACGCGCCCTGCTCCCCTGCAAGGCATCGCCCGATTAGCTTTGCTTCTTCGTCCAACGCTCGAGATGCCCCAGCCAGCCCTTGAACTAAATCGGATCCGGTCCAAGCGAGTGGAACCTTTGAGTGTACCGAAATGAGCGAGCCCGCAATGGCTGACATGAGTTTACTCAGAAACACCCAAGCGGTCGATGCTTACGTAATGGCAGCTCCAATCCGCATAGGCTTGCACACAATAAAACGGAAACCGCACCCTAAAAGTTCAACCTACCGTCTTCTGCGTCATTGGCCAGCACCCCCTGGGCGCCCGATTCTCAAAACTGATAGCATTCTTACCGGTGACCTGCCCTTTCTGCGGTTTTCGTGAAGACAAGGTGATCGACTCCCGCGAGAGCAAAGAAGGCGACTCCATTCGCCGCCGCCGTCAGTGCCTAAGTTGCGAACGCCGCTTTACTACTTACGAACGCTGCGACCAAGTGCCTTACATGGTCATCAAAAAAGACGGTCGCCGGGAGAGTTTTGATCGGCAGAAAGTGTTAAATGGCCTACTGAGGGCGTGTGAAAAGCGGCCCGTCAGTATGGGAGTGTTGGCCGATTTGGTTAATGAAATCGAAACAGAGCTTTTCGAGACCCCGGAACGGGAGATGCCCACGACTACAATAGGGGAGAGAGTGATGGACCGTCTGCGTTCGCTTGACAAGATTGCGTTTGTGCGTTTCGCGTCGGTTTACCGGGATTTCCAGGATATCGAGGAATTTTTCGGCGAACTCAAGAACGTAATGCTTCAAAGGAAAGTCTAACAATCAGAGCATCAGTACACCTTACCCGGCGGCTAGTGCTTCAGGCTTTCTTTTGTGTAACCAATCACTTTGGTGGACATCTTCCTAATTAGGTATTAACTTTCCCTTTCAGATCGGGTACAATTGTGGCGCACAAGGGTCGCATCGAGTGCAGCTTCTTCCGCCATGAGGGGCCTCCGGAGGGAATAGACGTTTGGCGGCGAGGAGGCTGTAACAATCTGAACAATCATAGATATCGAGCCGTGTACGGGGAATCCGCTCTGCGGGGTGGTTTGCGAGTAGAGGTGATGAAGTAAGTGGATCAATTTGAAGATCAGTATGCAGCCGAGGGGCGTGAGCCATTAGGGCTCCCGTTCGACGAAGAGTCGAACTTTTTCCATCCCGAAGAGGTTCAGGATGACGAGTTCCACGGCACACAGCCGGTAGAAGAGTCGATTTACACGGACGATCCGGTCCGCGTGTACTTGCGCGAGATGGGTTCCGTTCCGTTGCTCACCCGCGAAGGTGAAGTCACCCTGGCCCGGAAAATGGAACGCGGCAAGCTGCGCATGCAGAAGGCCATCAGCCGTTCACCGCTGATTCAGGGCATCGTGCTCGAATTTGGCGAGCTCGTTCGAAAGGGCGCAGAGGATGTCGATAGCTACGTGGATTTCGGGCCGTCCGATATCGAGGAAGGCAGCCCGGCCGATGTAAAGCGGCGCGCCGAAATCGCCGAACTGTTTTTCGCCTATTTGGCAGCGGATAAGAAGCTTCAGGCAAGCGTTGAGAAGCACGCCTCCATTCCGTCGATCAATAAGAAGCTTCGTAAGAAATGGGCAGGTAAAGTAGCCCGCGCCAAAGTCGAGTTGTCGCGATCCCTACGCGGCGTTCCCTTTAACTTGGCCCGCTGGAAAGAGTTTGTCCGCGCTATCGAGGGCACGGCGGAGGAAATGGCTCTCCTGGACGCCGAGATAAAGCGGCTGGAAGGCAAAACTGCCGCCGCCGCTCAGCTCAGGCTGAAAGAACTGAAGCGAGATCTTAAGAAGAAGGAAGGTGAGGCTGGCGCTTCGTTGCCCGATTTGCGGCACAGCCTCTCGGTCATACGTCACGGCGAAGTGGAAGCCGAACGCGCCAAGAAAGATCTGGTGGAGGCTAACCTTCGGCTGGTTGTTTCGGTTGCAAAGAAATACGTCAACCGCGGTTTGCATCTTCTGGATCTGATTCAGGAGGGCAATATCGGTCTCATGCGCGCGGCTGATAAATTCGAATACCGCCGCGGCTACAAATTTTCAACCTACGCCACGTGGTGGATCCGCCAAGCGATTACGCGCGCCATTGCTGATCAGTCCCGGACCATTCGTATTCCCGTTCACATGAACGAGAGTATGAATAAGTTCCTGCGTGCAACCCGCGAACTTGAAAAAGAGCTCGGACGTGTTCCAACCAATGAAGAGATCAGCCGGCGCATGGATATTCCGGTTGAAAAGGTCCAGAAGCTCAAAACCATCTCGCGCGATCCGGTCTCCCTCGAAACTCCGGTCGGCCGCGATGGGGAATCGGCGCTTGGTGATCTGATCGAAGACCGCTGGGTCGGCTCCCCCGTCGACGCGGTAATCGACTCTAATGTCCGCGACGAAACCGCCAACATCCTCAAGACCTTGTCTCCGAAAGAAGAAAAAGTAATTCGCCTGCGCTTCGGCATCGGTTGTGAACGTGAGCACACCCTCGAAGAGATCGGCCAGGAATTCGACGTAACCCGCGAGCGTATCCGTCAAATCGAAGCCAAAGCTTTACGTCAACTTCGTTCCCCTGAGCGAGCCCGTCATCTGCGGGCACTGTTAGCCGCCCGCTAGATCGGCTAAATTTCGGTTTTCCGAAAAACGGCCTGGCGAGTCTTCCGACTCTCCGGGCCGTTTTCTCTGCTCAAATGGCGATCCCTTGCGGCTTTGGCCGGGGCAAAGGACGGCCATCTCCCTTCGGGGGCATGTGAATCTCTCGAATCTCAGATTTGCCAGGGGTGTATGCCCCGATGCCGGACACGAATACCCTTAAATGTCCTTTTAGACCTTCTCGCGCGAACGAAATGCGGCGATTTGCGCTGTATGGTGGCGGCCATGCCACGCATATAACCCGAGCGCATGGGCGAGCGTCGTCGCCCCAAGATCCGGATGCACAAAACCGCGTTCATATTGCGCATCCGTCATCGAGCGAAGGAGCATTGTCCACCTCGCGTGCAGGCCCTCCAAGAGCGCCAGCGAGAGATCAATCGGAGCGAACTTCGCGTCGTGCAACTCTGCCCAGGCCTCCTCCCGATACGGCTTAACCGTCGGTTGATCCTCAGTCAGCGCTAGCCGGAACCGCACATAGCTGTTCATATGGCTGTCCGGCAAGTGGTGAATCACCTGTCGTATCGTCCATCCGCCTTCGCGACATGAGTCGTCGAGACGCCGCGTCGGCAAATCCGCTATAGCGCTACGCAATTCTGCCGGCAGCGTGGAAATCTGTTCAATCCATTCGTCGCGTTGCGCCGACCCGATCGCGACCGGCGCAGAAAACTTCCCAATCGGATATCGCAAATCCCCGGATATGTGCGGCATACTTTTATCATTTCATCAAAGGCGCTCGGCGAACGGGCTTAGCTGAAGGCCACGGTTCGACGGCCCATGCCCAGCAAGCCGCTCAGCCATGCCTCATATTGATCGTCGGACACGCCACCGTGATCCAGCAGTCTTGGCAACAGATAGCGGGAATCCGCCTTCGAACTGATGCCCGGTTCGCAAGTGGTTGCCGATAACAGCCCTTCCTGCTCGAAAATGGGAAAATGTTCTCTGCAGTAATTGCCACTCGGATAACAAAAGTGCCGGGGACGCCGGCCGGTAATTTCTTCGATCCGGTTCATGTTCTCGCGCAGTTCGCGGCGCATCAATGCCGGTTCGGCGGGCGTACGATGGCGGTGCGTATGTGCTTCGAACACTATACGTTGTTTGCTCAGGCGTTGAACCTCGTCCGGGTTCATTAAATGCAAGAGGCGCCGTTCCAGGAGCGAGTCGTAATCGATCGGGGCAGCCCCGGGGACTCCGCACTTCCATTTCAAGTAGCTGTTCATCAGATTCTGAACAGGGGCTTGGTGGTCAACGTAATACGTCGTCAGATATACAGTTGCCGGAAATCCGAACTCGGCCAGCGTCGGCGCGGCATGCACGGAAAAATTGTAGAAACCGTCGTCGAAGGTGAGGACAACAGTGCGGGGCGGCAAATCGCCCCTGCTCATTCGATTTAACGCTTCGTTTAGCGGCAAGACATTATAGTTGCCTTCCGCAAGCACCTGCAGGCGCCTCCGAAAAAGCGATGGGGAGATGTATAGGCGGGGATCCCAGCGGTGTTCGTCGTCGAGAGAAATACCGTGCCAGCACAGTATAAGCAGACGCCGGCGGCGCCAGCTGCTCCCGCTCACCGCCCGATCGACTCCCCAATTCTTCGCGACCGAGTAGGCCTTCGCTAAGGCCGCGCTCCTCCGCATGATTTCATTCTCACGCGCCCGCGGGGGGGAGGCAACACAGCAGAGTACCGTTACGTAGGGCCGGTACCTACAAAAAAGCCGCTCAGCATGCTTGCTGAGCGGCCTTCCTACAGTAAAAACGTTAGCTTAGTCGCCCATGGCTCCGACTTCTTCCTGCTTCTCAGCGGAAGGCGCCGGTTTGGCTGCGGTTGCCAGCAATCCATCCAGCGGAACGAAGCCTTCTACCTTCTTCTCGCCGAGAATATGTTCGCGATACAACCGCCCCATCTTCTCGTTCTCGATCTTCTGTTTCAGAGCTTCGTCACGGGCCCGCGCCTTTTCTTCCCGCGCCGTTTTGGCGATTCCTTTGTCGTCCAGATCGTGTTGTCTGCCGGCCTTCACATGCTCTTCGACCAGCACCAAATTGTGCTCGGTGCTCGAGAGTGGCACCTGCTTATTCCCGGCGAAAATTTCATGGCGGCCCTTTTCTTCGTACCACTTGGTCAGCGTGGCCGTCATGTGCATCTTTTCGATGATGTTTCGCCAGCCAACGCCTGTGTTGTAGGCACAGAAGGAAATTTCTCCTTCTTGCGTCGCGTACGGGATAATGCACTGCTCGGTCCGCCGGAAATCGTAGTTGAAAAGATCCTGGAACCACATACCCGCGATAAAAAGGAAGTTCCAGCGATCCGTACGGCGCTTCTTGATGTCTTCAATCGTTCGATCGCCCGTCACCTTGCCATAAACTTTGCCATGATCCTTCTTAGACATGCCAAAGCACTTGTCAAACTTCGCGATCAGGTCGGTTAAACGGAAATGAGTCGGCGATTTGAAAGGATTGTAATTGCGCAGCAGCGCCAGCGTGACGCCGAGTACTGAAAGGGAACGGCCGCGCGCGCCGTCGTTGATCCGCGCAATATCCTTGGCAAGCTGATCGGCATGCAGGAAGGCCGTTACGGGCACGTGCTCTTTGGTCTCCTTGTCGCACATCACCGCCATGCCAATCCCGCAATTCGGATGGCAGCCGCAACTCAACTGGCCCCAATCCGCATTCGGCCCATGTACCAGGTCAGCAAAGTCGGAGAAGGTGCTCATAAAGCTGATCGGGAACCAATCGCGGACCGGCTCGCCAATTCCCGTTTGGGATTTAACGTCGTGCGCGAGATGCGAAAGCGTGTAGCGCTGCGCTTGACGCCGGTCGTTCGTGACCGCTTCGTCGCGTCCGGTGAACGAAACCGGTTGGAACGAAAGAAACGGAATTTTCTTCGGGTTATCGAGCGCGAACTGCACAACGTGTCCTACCTGCTCGTTGTTAATGCCGTTGATGATCGTGATCACCGGAACGATATCGACACCGGCGGTCCACAGGTTTTCAATGGCCCGTAGCTTTACATCGAATAAATTACCTACCGCGCGGTGAGAATTGGCGGCGTTGCCGATACCGTCGAACTGCAGATACGCGTAACGAAGGCCAGCTTCAGCTGCTTCTTTGGCAAAATCCGGCCGCTTGGCAAACTCAATCCCGTTGGTCGCGGCCTGGACGCTGTTGTAGCCCACCTTTCGGGCATAGCGCACCGCGTCGAGGAAATACGGAGAGAGGGTCGGCTCGCCGCCCGAAAACTGAACCGACATCTGGCGCCGCGGCTTGATCGAGATCGCATTGTCCAGCAGTGTTTTGATGTCTTCCCAGCTCAGTTCATGCACGAAGCCGACCTGGTTAGCATCCATGAAGCACGGATCGCACATCATGTTGCAGCGGTTCGTCAGATCGATGGTTAGCACCGACCCGCGGCCATGCGTAATAGTGCTCGTGCCGTGCTTGTGGAGTTTTTCGTCGTTGTGCGCCCGGATATCGCGCCCGGGGAAGACATCTTCCAGGTGCTTACTGAACGCCGGATCAATTGACATCAGGTCTTCGAACTGGCCGTGAATCGGGCATTCTTTGACCATCAGGATCTTGCCGTCCCGCTCGATAATCCTGGCCTTGATTTCGCCTACCTGCTCGTTCATCAAAATCTTGTAGTCGACTTCGCCGTCCACAATCCGCTGGCGGATCTCCGGAATGCAGCGCGGGCAGAGCGAGTCGGTTTCCCGCGGCCAGCCGAGTGGCGGCTTCATTTTTTGATGGCTCTTGAGGAGCGGCTTGTCAGACCATTTTGGTGTAAAAGATTCGTTCTGATGGATCTGATTGAGCCGGTCGAATACCTGCCATGCCGCGTTTGCGCCGACCGTTACAACTTTTTCGAAGTACTTGACTGGTTTATGCATGATCTGTGAACCGTACGATTCGATACTCTCCCATTAGGAAGGGACGGAATACGCCCCAACTATGGCCAGTATACGGAAGCAGGGAAGTGTTGAAAATCATATGAAAGCGAAAGGCGATATCTTCCGGTTGTATGGAAATTATGGCCAGTTGAATAGTGGGGTGGATCTGGAAAAACTCTTCCGTTTCAGCAGGTTACCTAGCAAAACTCACCAGGCGTGAAAATACCCGTCCCGTTCGAAAACTTCGAGAGGCGCCTGGAATACCGAGGAAAGAATGGGCGAGGTAAGTACTTGCTGTTTCGGCCCGTCCTGCTGGACCCTTCCGTCCCGCAATAGAACCACGCGGTCGATTTCCGGAATGATGTCGTCCAGATGGTGGGTTACCAGCAGTAGCCCGACCCCGCTTGCCGCGAGCGACCGAAGGTGGGTCCGTACTTCGCGCAGGGTGGGCAGGTCGAGGCTGGTAGTCGGCTCATCGAGCAGTAGCGTCGACGGATTATGAATCAGCGCCCGGGCAATCAGCAGCCGGCGCGCCTCGCCCGACGAGAGTTCGTCGAGCCAGCGGCCGGCCAAATGTCCCACTTCGAGCCGCTCCATTGCGTATTGTGCAGCCGATTCCATTTCGGAAGTGATTATGTGGTTCGGCCAGACTCCAATGGATCCGAAAAACCCCGACAGGACCAGTTCTCGTCCAGTAATATCGCGAGTGCAGCGGGCCATCAAATCATTGCTCACAACGCCCAGGTGGGCTCGCAGGTCAAAAATGTTCCAGTTCTCCTCGCCCATAATCCGCATGCTGGTTTCCGGACGGAGCAGAGGATAGCATTCTCGCGTAATGGTCTTGATCAGCGTCGACTTGCCGCTGCCGTTTGGGCCGAGCACCGCTACGTGCTCACCGTGTTTAATTTCCAGGTTCAAGCCGTTCAAAGCCAGCAGATTGCCCCGTTGAACGTAGACGTTGTGAAAAGCCAGGATGGGAGAAGTCAAAATAAAACCAGAGAGTAGCAGACGCTCCTTGGCCATTACCGCCGAACAAATTAAACAACTCGCCTTCGACTGCGGCTTCGAACTGGCCGGCATCACTGCGGCGGTTCCATCCGCCGACTTCACGCGCTTCGATGCCTGGCGCTCGGCGGCCTACGCCGGCGAAATGGGCTATCTCACCGACAGGCGCGGCGATTTGCGGGCCGACCCAAAAAACCTGCTTCCTTCCGCCCGTTCGATCATTTGCGTGGGCAAACTCTACAACACGGCTCAGCCGCGGTCGACCGAGTGCAGTGCACGGGAAAACGGTTGGATTTCGCGCTATGCCTGGGGCAGGGATTACCACGAGGTACTGCAGGCCGCACTGGCAGAACTCGTCAAGAGGATCGGAGCCGAGCACAAAGATTCCTTCGAATACCGTATTTGCGTCGACACCGCCCCGCTGCTCGAACGTTCTTACGCACGAGAAGCTGGACTTGGCTGGATCGGCCGCAACACTTGTCTCATTAATCAGCAAAGCGGTTCCTGGTTTTTTCTTGGGGAACTGCTGCTCTCAATTCCGCTCGCCACAGATGCCCCGCCGCCAGACCGGTGCGGCACTTGTACTCGCTGCGTGGATGCGTGCCCGACAGGCGCAATTCTCAAGGATCAGATCGATTCCCGGCTCTGTATTTCCTATCTGACTATCGAAAAGCGAGGCGAGATTCCTCCCGCGATCGCCTCGAAAATGTCCCACCACCTGTTCGGCTGCGATATCTGTCAGGACGTTTGTCCCTGGAACAGGCGCGCCCCGGTGACTGCCGAAGCCGCGTTCTTCACCTCCGAATTTGCACCCGCACTCGCGCAATTTGCTTCCTTTACAGAGCAGGAATTCCGCACCGCCTTCCGGCATTCCCCTGTCTGGCGGGCGAAATACACCGGCTTTTTGCGGAATGTGGCGTGGGCAATGGGCAACTCCGGTCAGCGCGAGTTGCTGGAACCTCTGCGGCGGCTCGCTTCTCACCCAGATCCGCTGGTGGCCACTTCCGCCGCCGAAGCGCTGAAACGTCTCGAAGAGGAGATCCACGCTTGCACATGCTGCGATTGTGTTGCCTCGCCCTGCTGCTAGCCAGTGCGGTTCAGGATCCTTTGCGAAATCCGGGATTTGTTCACTTCTACAACAATGAATACAATCAGGCGCTCGCGATTTTTGAACAGAACGTAAAGGCCCACCCCGACGACCCGGACAACTATAACGATGTAGCGCAGGCGATCCTTTACCGCGAGATGTACCGCGACGGCTCGCTCGAGAGCCAGTTGGTTACCGGCACGAACTCGTTCCTGCGGCGGCCCAAGATGGCGGTAACGCCGCACGATAAAGCGCAATTTATCGATGCCACCAATCGGGCTCTCTCGCTAGCCAATGTGCGGCTCCAAAAGAATCCGCGGGATGTGAATGCCTTGTTGTCCCAGGCGGTCGCGCACGGCTTGCGGGCCAACTTCGCTTTCCTTGTGGAAAAAGCCTGGATGCAGGCCCTGCATGAAGCTATGGCTGCGCGGAAAGCCGATGACCGTATTCTCGAACTCGATCCCGGCGTTATCGACGCCCACCTGCTGCATGGCGTCAGCGAATACGTCGTTAGCTGCCTGCCCATGTACCTGCGCGTGCTGGGTGCGGTGAACGGCTTCCATGCGAATAAAGAGGACGGTATCCGGCAGATACAACTGGTTGTGAAATCGGGTACCCGGAATCGCTACGATGCGGCCATTTTGCTCGCCGCAATTTATCGCCGTGAGCACCGCCCGAACGATGCCATCCCGCTGTTGAACATGCTCGCAACAACATTTCCGCGGAACTATTTATTTCGTTTCGAACAGGTTCAGATGTATAGCGATCTCGGCAATGAGGCCGCTGCGCTTCGAGTCCTCGCCGAGATAGAAAACGCATTGCGCCAGGGTAAACCGGGTTTCGCGAAACTGCCGCTGGAGCGAGTGGAATATGCTCGTGGCAACCTGCTGTTCTGGTACGGCGACCTGGGCCGCTCGCTTAGCAATCTGACCAATGCAACACGCCGGCCCGATCAGTTGGACCTTGCAACCGCCGCTATGGCATGGTTGCGCCTCGGTCAGGTTTACGATTTGCTCCACCGGTACGAACAAGCGGGACCTGCGTACAGGGCTGCTATTGCCACCGCTCCTCATTCGGAAATTGCGGCGGAAGCTGCCGGTTATCTCAAAAAACCGTACCGGCGCAACGCCAGGTGATTTTGAGAAGTCGCGCGATCGAGATACACTAGCTTCAAAAATGCAATCTCCTACTAGCGCGGAGGCGCCCGGGACGAAGGGTGTATTCTACCAGCAGATTTGTGAACAGTTAGACCAGTTGTTGAGCGATGAAGGTGACTTCATCGCCAATGCGGCAAATACCTCGGCTTTGCTTTTCCAACTCCTGCCGGACATCAGTTGGGCCGGCTTTTACATCGTGCACGGAGACGAACTGGTCTTGGGCCCGTTTCAGGGGAAACCGGCGTGCGCGCGAATTCCTTTCGGCCAAGGCGTTTGTGGAAGCGCTGTTGCGCGCGGCGAAACCATCGTCGTCCCCGATGTCGAGCAATTCCCGGGACACATCGCGTGCGATTCAAAAGCGCAGTCCGAAATTGTTGTGCCGCTCATCAATTGGGGGAACACCGTCGGTGTTCTCGACATAGACAGCGCCAGTTTGAATCGCTTCGACGAAGATGACAGAGAGGGTATCGAGTCGCTCGCGGCGGTATTTCTCGCATCCCAATCGCGCGATGATGCGCCGGACTTCGACGACGAACTTGAAACCGAATAGCGTTTCCCAACTCAGGAGCGGAGTGAAAGCACTTACTGTCACATTCCACACTCCGCTTCACCGGTAGACTGGGATTAGTGACCGCCCAACTCGAAGAGCTAGCGAACCGTGCCCGTCAGTTGGCCGCCATGGGCCAGCTTCCTGCTGCGCGCGAGCACTGGGTAGCGGTTCTTAACCAGCTCCCTATCGATGTTCCCGAACGGCAAGGCGTGCTCCGCGAAATTCAGCGGATTGATGCCCGGCTTGCACCGAAGCCGGCAGTCAACTGGACAAAGCGGTTGGGACCCTTCGGCGTGGTGGTCGCGGCGCTTATCAAGTTCAAAACCATAGCTCTTCTGCTGCTAACCAAAGGGAAATTCCTATTCAGCGTGCTCGCCTTTGTCGGCTTTTATTGGGCGATTTTCGGTTGGTGGTTTGCCGTCGGGCTAGCCGGCTCGGTTCTCTTGCATGAAATGGGGCACTACGTCGCTGTGCGACTGTTCGGTTTCAAAGCGGAACTGCCGATGTTTCTGCCCGGGCTTGGCGCCTATGTGAAATGGCATGGCGCGAACGTGGATGCCGGCCTTCGAGCCCAGATCTCACTTGCCGGACCCCTTTTCGGTTTCCTGTCGGGCCTGATTGCCTACGGCATTTTTCTCAACACGCATCAGGGCGTCTGGCTTGCGGTCGCGCAATTTGCGGGCTGGCTAAACCTGATCAACCTCATCCCGGTTTCTATCTTCGACGGGGGAGCGGCCATGAATGCTCTCGGACGGCAGCACCGGCTCGCACTGGCGGCCATTTGCATCGTGCTGGGCTTCTTGCTGCACGAATACGCGTTCCTGTTTGTGGCGGCGGGCGCCGGTTACCGCGTCTACAAACGGGATTTCCCGGCAAAGCCATATCAGGGCGTGGCGTATGCCTTTACGGCGCTGGTGGTGGCGAATGGACTGTTAGCTTGGTTTTGCTCAACCCAGGCTCGCGTTCTCTTTGCACAACACGCATCCTGAGACGGCGATCCCGTTTGCGAACATCCCATTCCCGCTTCCGCCCCGTCTATCTGTTGGGGGCTGATAAGATCAGCAGTTTGCGCCTGTTTTTTCTCGGCCCTCTGCTTGCATCCTGCACACTGTAAGGTATGCCTGGTTCTATGCTCGACGGCATCTGGAAAGATTTCAAATTCGCTTTGCGGCAGCTTTGGGAGCGCCCGGGCTTTACGGCTGTTGCCGTAATCGTTCTGGCATTGGGGTTGGGGGCGAATGCCGCAATTTTCAGCGTGATTAACGCGCTGCTCCTGCAGCCCTTGCCGTACCCGCACCCTGCGACGCTGCTGGCCGCGTTTGAGCGGGATGTGGTCGGCGATTCCGAGCAGGATCATTACAATTCAGTAAGCACGGGCATCTTTGACGACTGGCGAAGCGATTCGCGCTCGATCTCGGCTCTTTCCGCCGTGCGGCGCGGTGCTTTCAATCTGGCGGCCAAGGGCCAGTCACTCGCCCCGCAGCGGGTCAACGGAATCGCTTGCTCCGCGAACTTCGCCTCCATTCTCGGAGTTACGCCTGCACTCGGCCGCTTTTTTTCATCCAGCGAAGACAATCAGAAAGCACCGCGGGTCGCCGTCCTGTCGTATCGCTTCTGGGAACGCCATTTTGCCGGCGTGCGTAGCGTTCTCGGACAGCAGGTCCACCTGGATGGCGACAGCTACACAATCGTTGGTGTCTTGCCCAAGACGTTCACTTTCCCCGGCGGACCCGCCGACGTTTTCGTTTCCTTCGAACGCACTTTGGAGCCGTACAACCACCACAATTACAACAATCACTTCTTCACGCTGATCGGCCGTCTGTCGCCCGGCTATTCCGTCGCTCAGGCGGAACAGGAAACCAGCGCCATTGTGCAGCGCGCACGCCATGCCCACCCGCGCGACATCATAGGCAAGGCGAGCACGGTTGTTCCTCTTAATGACTATCTCGTGCGCGATTTCAAGACAGCGCTGCTGATCCTGCTCGGAGCGGTCGGCTGCCTGTTGCTGATCGCGTGTGTCAACATTTCGAATCTCCTGCTCGGGCGTTCGCTAGGACGGCAGCGGGAACTCGCCATCCGGTCGGCGGTGGGCGCCAGTCGCGTGCAACTGGTTCGCCAGTTGCTGATCGAGAGCACCACAATCGCTCTGATCGGAGCGGCTGCGGGACTAGTGGTCGCCAGTTGGACGACGTCGCTGCTCGCCACGCATGCTCCCGGCGTCGAACGGCTGCCTCAGACCGCCAACATTCGAATCGACCGCATAGTGCTGCTCTGCACAACCGCCGTCGCAATCCTAACCGGTTTGGCCGCAGGCTTTTTCCCTGCTTTAGCCGCATCGAGTACGGATCTGCTCAACGGCTTAAAAGATGTTTCGCGCTCGGCCACATCCAGCCGCTCCCATGGGCGCCTGCGGAATTCGCTGGTTGCTGTTGAAGTCGCACTCTCGCTTGTGCTGTTGGTAGGCGCCGGCCTGCTATTGCGCAGTTTCTTCCATGTCGAAGAGACGCTCCCAGGGTTTCGTGCCTCCAATGCAGTCTCGTTTGCCATATCCCTTCCAGAGGCCGAGTACAAAAATCCCGAGGCGGTCGGCAACTTCGCCAGGCTCTTTGCCGAAAATCTCCGGCAAGTGCCGGGTGTTTCATCGGCGGGTCTCATTACGTATCCGCCGCTATCGGGCTCGCATGACGATTCCGTGTTCCACATCGAAGGCCATCCTCTTCCGCCCGGCTCCATGATGGACCTGGTGAACCGGGCCGTCGATCCGGAATATTTCCGGGCGATGGGTATTCCTTTGCTCAAGGGCCGTTTCTTCACTCCGCGCGATGGCGAAGGCGACGATAAAATGCATCCGCATGTGGGCGCGGTTTTAATCAGCCAATCTGCCGCCCGCGAATTCTTCGGAAAACTCAATCCAGTTGGCCAGCTGCTGCAGTATGGCACTGATGTGGGGTTGCCTCCCGACCCGCTAGGCCGCCCGGAAAGCACGTATCGGATCGTCGGCGTAGTGGGCGACGTACCCATCAGCATCGAGGATGGCGTTAAACCCACGATTTACCGGCCGCTCTTCGACGGCAGAGATAACGAATTTTACGGCGTAATCCACTCGGCCGCGAATCCCATGTCGCTTGTGCCGCAAATTCGCAATGCCGTGCACAAGCTTGACCCGGATATCCCGATTCATGATGTCCGCACCTTCGAGCAGATTAATACGAGGGTGACGGGCAATCGCCGCTTCAGTGTGAGCCTCTTATCTCTCTTTGCTGGCGTCGCGCTGTTGCTGGCAGCCATGGGCCTTTACGGCGTGGTGTCGCACGCTGTTGCACAACGGACGCCAGAAATTGGCATCCGCATGGCGCTCGGCGCAAGCCGCGCTGAAGTGAGCCGCCTCATTCTTATGGGAGGCATGAAACCGGCGCTGATTGGAATCGCCGCTGGCCTGGCTGCCTCATTCGCTTTCTCCCGCATACTGCAGAATATGCTGGTTGGCATTTCATCGCTGGATGCGCTTACGTTTGTTGTAGTTCCTATCTTGTTAATGCTCGTAGTGGTTGTGGCCTGCCTTGTGCCCGCGTTTCGCGCTACGCGGATTGATCCGACAATCGCGCTGCGCTCGGAATAGCTTCTGCCACGGCACTGCCGCAGCCAGCTTTCTAGGAAAAAACTTTCCGTTCATAGGGAATCGCTTCTTAAGACATTTTTGTCCAGAGCCGATAAGTAGTTCGAGATTGCTGCGCTTCCTGACAGGCAGGGCGACCCAGAAGCAATTGTCTGAGGAGCTGAAATGGCTGGATGCGTTCCCACTTTTCGAATCATCGTTACGTTACTCTGGCTGGCTGGCTGCGCCGCGGCAGAGAACTCTCGGGTCCAGCCACACCCGCGCATACTTGACGACATCGATGAAGGAAGGACCATCACACTCCGCGGCAACGTACACCCGCTTGTTGCCTTGAGCAGTTCAAATCCAGTCGAAGAAAGCACGCCCATGCAACACATGATCCTGTTCCTGAAACCCGACTCATCGCAGGAGGCAGCACTGGAACAATTGATCGCGCAGCAGAACGATCCAAAATCGCCGGTCTTCCATCGCTTTTTATCCCCGTCGGAGTTCGCTGAGCAGTTTGGAGTTGCGCGAGCCGATCTAAATAAAGTGACAGCGTGGCTGCAGAATCACGGATTCGCGATTGACGAGGTGCCGGCTGGCGGTCGTTCCGTCGTGTTCAGTGGATCATCTGGACAGGTCAGTGAAGCGTTCAGAACGGAGATCCGGCGCTACCAAGTCGCGGGGAACGCCCACTATGCCAACTCGAGCGACCCGCAAATACCGGTAGCACTCGCTGGGGTCGTTGGCGGTGTTGTCAAACTTCATGATTTCCAGCATCAACGCAGTATTTCCAAAGTTGCCCAGGTTTCGCCTGAACAGTTCGCGAATCCACAATTCGACGCTACGGGCGGCAGCCATTATCTCGCGCCCGCCGACTACGCGACCATCTATGACATCAACCCGCTTTATGCCGCCGGAATCAATGGAGCCGGACAGGCAATCGCGATTGTTGCGCGCTCGAATATCTCCATCCAGGACATCGAATCCTTCCGCAACGCCTTTGGTCTGATCGCCAATAATCCTCGCATTGTAATTACCGGGAGCAATCCTGGCGTCCTCGCAGGCGATAGCACCGAAACGACGCTCGATACCGAATGGTCCGGTGCCGTAGCTCCCAACGCCGCGGTCAACGTGGTGGTATCGGCATCGACCAACACGGCCGATGGAATCGATCTTTCGGCGCTCTATATTGTCAGTCACAACGTTGCTCCGGTGGTAAGCCTCAGCTACGGTTCGTGCGAAGCGGCGATGGGAACGGCAGAGCTTGGTTTTTATAACTCTTTGTGGCAGCAGGCGGCTGCTCAGGGCATGAGCGTGTTTGTATCTTCCGGTGATAGCGGCGCGTCTTGCGGTCCCATGCGCGGAGTTAACGGCTTGTGCAGTTCGCCGTACGCGACGTGCGTTGGCGGTACGGAATTCGTCGAAGGAAACAATCCCGGCGGGTATTGGCATCCCGGAAACAACTCGGTGTACGGGTCGGCAATCAGTTATATACCGGAAGAAGTATGGAACGAGAGCGGTTCGGCTGGGGGAACGGGTCTGTGGGCGGGCGGGGGCGGAGCGAGCATCGCGTTCGCCAAACCCTCCTGGCAGACGGGTCCAGGTGTTCCGGCGGATGGCGTACGCGACGTTCCGGACGTCTCCTTAACCGCGGCCGGTCGCGACGGCTACGTGATTGTGCAGTCGGGCGGTTTGATGGCTGTGGGCGGCACTTCTGCTTCGGCTCCCTCTTTTGCTGGATTGATGGCTCTGATCGATCAATAAAGCAATAGCCGGCAAGGTCTTGCCAATACGACTCTTTATCCCCTGGCACTGAATCAGGCCGCAGGCGGCGCTCCGGTATTTCACGACATCACAGATGGAAATAACTCCGTACCCGGTGTTGTCGGATTCGCAGCGGTGAGTGGTTACGATCGGGCATCCGGGCTCGGATCAGTGGATGCGGCGTTACTCATAAGTCACTGGGCCGACCTCGCCAAGAAAGCTACGCCATCCCTCTCACTCACAGCCTCATCCCCGGCACTCACGTTGATTCCTGGCCAGAATACGCAAATAACAGTGACCTCAAGGCCCGGCGGGACTTTCAATTCGGCAGTGACGGTTGCTGTGGCCGGGGCGACCGCAGGTTTGACAGCTACCCTGAAATCAAACACCATCGCCGCGCCGGGCTGCGGATCGGTCGTTCTGGTCTTGAGCGCGAGCGTCGCCGCAAGACCTGGGATTTATGCGCTGACTGTCACCGGGCGCGGCGGCAGCCAAAGCGCGACGGCGACGATTTCGGTTATGGTCCCGGCTCCCACCTTTGCTCTGACTGCAAGCGCCGCCGCGATAAGCGCAAGCCCTGGAAGCTCCACCCAGATTTCATTCACGGTGAGGCCTCAAAACGGATTTGCCGCTCCGATTGCGCTTTCGGCGGCAGGCTTACCAGCTGGTGTTGCCGCCACATTCTCGCCTGCAACTTTAAGTGGCGCGACCGCAGGCACGACCATTCTCAGGCTTGCGCTCGCCGCGACGGTTAAGGCCGGCTCCTATTCGCTCCTAATTGCCGGCACCGGAGGCGGCCAGACGGCCAGCGTTCCTTTGACTCTCACGGTTGCGGGCGTTGCGAACTTCTCATTCGCCGTAAGCACGGCGTCGATTACGATTCAGCAGGGCGGGGCCGCCGGGACGGTCGTTGTCTCGACGGGGAACTTTACTGGCGGGTTCAATTCCACGATCACGATCACCTTTGGCGGATTAGGGCCCGGCATGAATTATGGCTCGCGCGGAGCCACTGCGGGTAACAATCTGGTCAACGTGTCAGAAGGGATTACCGCCTCGTCCGCGACTGCTCCGGGCCTTTATCCGGTTACTATTACGGCCAGCGGCGCTGGAGTTATTCATTCGGCCATTGTTCAGGTGACCGTCGCAAAGCCAGCTACATCGGCACATCACTAGTAGACTGATCGCGGCGGCTCCGTAACAACCGGCAACTGGAGTCACAGCATTCCAAGAATCGGAAGAATTTATTTAAGCCTCTCAAAATGAGCAGCTTAGGCGGATGCTAGGTCGCTGGCACCGCATCCATTTTTCTAAACGGTCATGTTAGCCTCCCGGCAGGCTCGAAGAACTTCCCGTTCTTCTGGGCCTCCCAATTTGCAATTTCAGGAGCCTGACCGATGAAAGCCGCCAAAGAACTCCGAGCTCTCTTTGCCCAGCGCCGCGAAAAAACGCGCCGGCGCACGACGCTCCGACCTTTCTTAACGATGCATAAACTCTGTATATTTTTTCTCTTCTCGCTAGGTGCTGCCAGCGCCCTTACGCCGATCGCGGATACGGTTTACACTGCTACCGGCCAGCCAGCGGGAACAGGATCGTACCTGCTAATTACATGGCCACGCTTTACCTCAAGCGGCAGCCGCACTGTTCTGCCGAACAGCCAGAAAATTCCGCTAACCAACGGACATTTCAGCATCGCCCTTGAGCCCACGAGCGACGCAACGTTCCCGTTCCACTACACCGTCACCTACCAGATCGTGAGCCCGAACGGTCCTCTGCCGAGTTACAGCGAGAGCTGGAGCGTGCCGGATACAACGACTCTCCAGAGCATTGACGATGTGGTCGTCAGCACTCCTCCGCCCGTCTCCTCGACACCGCCGTCGATGAAAGGCGACCTTGTCACTTCCGATGGTGTGGCCCCCGTTCGAATGGCAGCACCGAATCAAGCGGGCTACGTATTGCAAACCGACCCGCTAGCATCCACTGGCCTAAGTTGGCAGCCTCTCGGCTCCCTCGTCGGGCCAGCCGGACCTCAGGGCGCACAAGGGCCAATTGGTGCCCCCGGACCCCAGGGTGCGACGGGCGTATCCGGCACTGCAGGGCCGATTGGCCCTCCCGGCGCCCCCGGGGCTGACGGCCAACCCGGCGCCCCAGGACCGGCTGGACCTGCCGGCGCCGACGGGCAACCCGGAGCAACCGGCCCGGCCGGACCCGCTGGACCGATTGGCCCCACTGGGCCGACGGGTGCCAATGGCGCCGCAGGCCCGATCGGCCTCACGGGCGCAACAGGAGCAACCGGCCCTGCTGGACCCGCTGGACCAATCGGACCCGCTGGACCGACGGGCGCAACAGGCGCTGCCGGCCCGATCGGCCTCACCGGCGCAACGGGACCAAACGGCGCTACAGGCCCGATCGGCCTCACGGGCGCAACTGGAGCAACCGGCCCTGCTGGACCAATCGGACCCGCTGGACCGACGGGCGCAACAGGTGCTACAGGCCCGATCGGCCTCACGGGCGCAACTGGAGCAACCGGCCCTGCCGGCCCGATCGGCCTCACCGGCGCAACCGGAGCAACCGGCCCTGCTGGACCCGCTGGACCAATCGGCCCCGCTGGGCCGACGGGCGCAACCGGCGCTACCGGCCCGATCGGCCTCACGGGCGCAACTGGAGCAACTGGAGCCACCGGACCTGCTGGCCCCGCGGGCCGACCGGTGCCACCGGCGCTGCCGGCCCGATCGGCCTCACGGGCGCAACTGGATCAACTGGAGCAACCGGCCCTGCCGGACCCGCCGGCCCAACCGGTGCAACTGGTCCAGCAGGCCCCGCCGGACCCGCTGGTTCCGTCCTCTACGGGTCCTTTGCCGCACTCCCGAGCACCTGCACTACCGGCACGCTCTACTCGATTACTTCTGGCCTATTTGGCTCGGCTATTTGCACCGCCACCAATACGTGGACCTTCTATTACGATCACCGACCCATCACGCCCGCCGCAAAGCTGTCCCTCACCAACAGTGGAACCACGGGCTCCGTCACGACCAACGATACGAACGGTTATGAGTTACTAACTGCGCCCCCCGGCGGCGTTAGTGCTCTCGCGATTCGCTACTGGACGCCCCCCACGGCGCCATATACGGTCACTCTGCCGCTGCGCTCGATACTTGCCGATAACGTCAATTACCGACAGGTGTTTTTCGGATGGGGAGACACAAGCACCGGCTGGGAAGGCCTCAATTGTGGTTCTGGAGCTAGCGCCCCATTCAATGGCTCGGGGGGAGCCTGCCGAATTTCGAAGTTCGCAACAAATGGTTACTACGTGAGTGATCAGCAATCGGGTGCGGCGGTTACCGGGGGCTGGAACGGGGTTAAGTACGTACAACTTAAAAACGACGGTACCAACCTCTCCGTTCTTGTCTGCGCCGATTACGACAATTGCCTCCAAATAGGCTCGTCCTTCGCGGCAACCTCATACCTCACCGGCGGTCCCGTTCGAATCGGCTACGGGATTACCAACAGCACCTCAGCTCAAAACTGGAGCCTGAGCATCGCTGGGGTCCAATAACTCGGGCGCTCGCTATCGCCCGGCGTGCAAACGCCGGGCGAGCGACTACTTATCGGTCCAGAACAGTTCCGCATCCGACCGGCGCACGTAATTGGCATCGAGCTCCGCTGGCTGGGTCCATTGCCTGTCCCGCTCCGCCACCCGCGCTATAGCGGACGCGAGCGCAGTCGGCGCTTCCATAAATGACGTCGGCAGAGACAGCCCGGCGGAAGCGATGAACTCATAGTCTTTCCAGTCCCCGAGGCTGTCAAGAAAATCATTGAGCGGCCCGACAGTCTCGGGTACCACTAGACACAGATCGGAATCATACACACCCCCATACACCTCGCAACGGCGCGCGTCTATCAGTACGGCGCGTTTCGAGCCTGGCTGCTTGCCAAAAGCACTTAGAGCGCGCAGGTTCGAGATAGCCGTGGCCGGCTTGTTCATTGACTCTGCCAAGCCCTTGACGGCGGATAAAGCAATGCGAACTCCCGTGAAAGAGCCTGGCCCCGAGCCGGCCGCAAAACAATCAACTTGGCCTAACCCGATTCCGGCTTCGTTCCTGCATTTTTCAATAGCTTCGAAAAGCAGATGTGCGAAACCATCGCGCGAATGAATCGACACTTCTGCCAGCGTGCCTCCATGCGCGCGGATGGCGACACTCGCGTATTCGGACGCGCTGTCCACGGCAAGAATCGTCACGGCGCCAATTGATAAACTTTGTCGAGTTCGTAGGCTTTGCCGTTCGCGTTGATAGCGAGTACCCGCAGGTTCAAAACCGCCCCTTCCTTTTTGAAGAACTCTTTTGGAATAGACAAATTTCCTGATGCTCCGAGACCTAAAAGGCGCAAGCCCGCGCCTCCCTCGATCACTCCCCCCCACCAGGCATACGCCATCCGCCGGCTTGCACGGTTCAATCTGGTAAGTTTCACCGCGTAAGCAGTCCCGGTTTGCGAGCCGATCTGCTCTTCTTTCGGAGCAACGATTTCGAACGGAACCTTTGTGGTGTCAGTTTCTATTTCCTGCACCGGCGGATCTTCTGATTCGAAGTAATAGTATTTGTTCCTGGATTCTTTCTCGCCGTTGCGAGGGACCTGCAAAATCCAATCATGCGAATTGTCCGGCGTCTGGCGGCTGAACACTTCGCCCCGGTAATCTTTCATTTCCAGTTCTTCGCCGGTCGCCGGGTTGATCCACAGCGGATTATATTTGTGATGCGGCAGATTGATTTCGACAATACCCGGATCTTGCGCGTACGCCAGATACTCGACCTCATTCAATCCAACTGCGCGGGCGCCCGATACATCGAAGTACGGTTCGAACTCCCAGTGCCGCGTGCCGGCGAGAATCCGCGACCAGGTCTGAATCGCGCGCACATTGGCTTCGTTTTGGGTACTCTCGTACGAAACCGAAGGGTATTCGCCATTGGTTGTCGCATTCCAAAGCTCATGCCGGAACGCGTTGGGTTCCGACGTGCGAATGACATGGATTTCGGGCTGCTGAGTGAACTGGTGCTCCACCGCCCCCAGTTGCGGATCGGCCGAAGCCTCGATGTTGTAATTGAGCCAGCCATCGGCATCCAGCGGGAAGGTGGAATCGCGCGCGCCGGTCGAGCGCGGATGATTGAAGCCGTCTTCTTTTTGCAGCCATGAGCCAAGGTCTCTTAACAAGGCTCGTGAATTTGGCACATCCTCGAAGTCCTGGATGCCTTGCCAGGTGACATTCAAGCCGCCGTACCGTGCCACCAGGTAACGGATCACCGCTTCGTGCTTGTCGAAATCGGCAAAAAACCCGGATGCGGCGAAGGCCCGGTCGGCCAACAGCAGATCCAGCGTGAATCCGCGATTCGCAGCCGCCAGGAGCCGGTCGTCGAGCGCTGCGAAATAGGGGGCATTCGGGCTTCCGGCGGCGTCGAATGGCTTCAGTAATCCGGCACCGGTGAGCAAAGGCCCGCGAATGTGGGTAAATCCGTCGCGCTTCCGCACATCGAGCCAAGTCTCAAAACCCGCTTGATCGAGGGTGAGGAACGGCGCCGAAGCGGCCAGCCACAAATGAGGCTTTTTGTCGGTCGATCGCCAGTGCCGCAGGTTGGCTACATTGACCATTCCCGGCAAGCCACTATCGGCGACTGCAAACGTTCCTTGCCGGTCGTTATGTCGCGCAATATCACTCAATACGTGATACGCCCACTGACCCGGTTCTGTAGGACTGAAGCGGACCCGGAGCGGACCGTCGGCGAACGCATGCATCAGGATCGTCTGGTGCGAGGGCGATCGAAACTCCACGCGCAACACGTCGTCACGGAACAGCGAAGTAGATGGCGGAAGATCGGACTGCTTCCATTCAAAACTGAGTTCGCATGGAATGAAGGTTTTGGCTCCGCTGGCACAATCCGGAGGCGCCGCGGCACAAACGCCAATCGGGAAAAGAAAAAGGGCCGCCACGCACAGGCCCATCAATCGCATATACCCCAAGGATAGCGAGAGGCCCAGTACCAACATTTGAAACAATTTCTGCAAAAATGTAGTTAAACTAGGTTAACTAGACGTAAGGCAACTCTTAACGAGAACGAACCGTCTAAATAGAGACTGAAGTGCAGAGGTTAGTCGACCTGGTTGTCGATAAGGAACAGCGAGGCTGCTTATGGACATCGTTGGTGATCGGAAGTTTTTAGAAGTACCGGGCGGAAAAACGCACGAACTGCCACCGCTGCTCGTGAAGACCGTGCCCGAGGTCAAGCGTGTCGACAAGATGATGGGCATTGCGGCCGACATCATCGAGCAAGAGGACATGGTCCCCACCGTCATGGGCGATTCGCTCGCTTCGGAAGAAATGGTGGAGCGGCGCAAAATGGATCTCGCGCTTAACCTGGTAGATCAATACCTGGGATTGCTAAGCCACTGGCATTGGGGCGATGCGGTAATCGAATGGATCCGGCAATGCGAGATCACGTTCGGCGCGCGGCTCGAATTGCGCAATCTGCTGCGCAGCGATTTGTGGCCGCACGCCGGGCGCAGCAGTTTTGTAACGCTGCTTGAAGATAAGTCGATCAAGACGAGCGGCGTGGAACTGGAAAAGGCTGTCGGATTGCGCCTGGCGTTTCGCCAGATGCCGCCGATACGCTGCTGCTCGGACCAGTTCTTGTTTTACTTAAACAACTCCGTGGCGCAGACTGCGTATCGGACGTGGTCGAAGATGACGCCAAACCCGATTTCGTCGCTGCCTCCGGAGCGCTTTCAGTTCCAAGTCGTCAACATGTCGCTCGACGTGCATTGATTCTTTGCTCCTCCCGCTAGACTGAAATCAGAATGAACTGTTCTAGCGCGACGCTCTTTCTTGCGTTGTTTTTCACCGCTTCTGCGTGGCCCCAGTCCGTGCCTGCGCCTCGGGCGCCGGGGCAAAACCCGAATGGGATGCACATCTATATCTGGACTGGACTGAAATCCCATCTCGCTGGCCAGCATGATTATCCTCAGCTTCTGGCGGATTGGAGCAAGCTGCTCACCGAGCATGGCGCGGTTGTGGATGGTGCGCTGCATCCGCCGAGCGCCGCCGATCTCCAACACACGGATGTCGTAGTCATTTACAAGGGCGATGCTGGCTATTTGTTTACGGGAGAAGAAAAAGCCGCGCTTGACGCATTTGTAAAACGCGGTGGGGGCCTGGTGCAATTTCACGACTCGCTGTGCGGGCCAGATCCGGCTTATTTGGCCACGCTGCTTGGCGGCGCAAAGAAGCACGGCGAAGTGAATTACACGCTGGACGCGCCGATTCATTACACGATCGTGGATCAATCGGATCCCATCATGAAGGACATGACGGATATCACGATTCTCGATGAAGCCTTCTACAAAATGACGTGGGCAACGAATCCTGCGATTCACGTATTAGCGACTACTAAAATTCCGCCGACGAGGAGCGCGGGCAGCCATGCGGGAGAAATCGTGCCGCAGATGTGGACGTATGAGCATACGCTTTCCGGCGGCCAGCCGGCCCGGGCGTTCGTATGGATGCAGGGCCACATCTACGCCAATTTCTCCAATTACCAAATTCAACGGACGCTGCTGCGCGGCATCGCCTGGGCCGCGAGGCACCCGGTGGATGAACTCGTCGACTATGTGCCTCCCCCGCGTCCGGCTCGGCCAGTTCCTCCTCCCGCTTAACGGCGGCGGTGCTTGTAGGCGCGGCTGTGAGGCCGGGCGGCTGCCGGGGCTGGCGATTCGGGGCTTGCGTTTGGACTGAGCTTACTCAGGATGCGGTCGTGAATCCAGTGCTCGTCCCACCATTCTTTGGGGTCGATCTGGATACCCGAGACCATCATGCTGAAATGCACGTGATCGCCGAAAGCCATACCGGTCGCGCCGCTGACTCCGATCTGCTGTTCCTTCGCGACATTGTCACCTACCTTCACGAGCAGCTTGCTCATGTGGCCGTACAGGCTTTGCAGTGAATAGCCGTGATCGAGTATCACGCAGTTGCCGTATAGGCCGAGCCGCCCGGCGTAAATCACACGGCCTGAGTTGGCGGCCTTCACAGGTGAGTTAGCAGTTTGCGCGAGATCGTAGCCGAGATGGACTGCATGGTCGATTACGCGGCCGTTGTAGACGTAGGTGCGCTTATCGGCAAAGAAGGATTCACGCGCTCCTTTAACGGGAATGAATGGGCCGGACCAGAGAATCTTGTGCTCGGTGTTGTTGCGCAGGTCGTAGATGGTTTGGGTATTGGCTTTGCGCATCTCGCGATTCAGTTTCAAGAAGCGGTCGACCAGGCTGCCTGAGCCGTCGGGATCGAGTTCGCCGACTACTTTCTGCAGATTGCGATCGGTGACGTGAATCGTACTTTCGCGGAATTTCTTAGGAAAGACTTTAGTCCAGAAGGAGGCGGTGGCTTCGGCGCCCGCGGCGTTGCGCGCGAACGCAACGGGAACGGTATCGGGCGAAACGTCCCAGGGGAAGGCGAATAGCGAGAAGCGGTGATTGCTCGAGTCGGGCTGGCCGGGCATGGCGAAGGAGCCGGACGTGTAATTAGCGACGTGTACGCCCGCATCTGCCCAGTTACCGCCGAGGTCAAGCAGTACGAGTTCAGCGCCGCCCTGGTTGATGTAGTGCTGGAAGCCGTCGGCGGAAATCGTGGGGGGCCGAAGAATCACCTGCACGTCCTGGCGCAGCGTCGTGGTTGCGCCGCGCAGATCATTCGATTTCGCTTTGATGACGAGCGTGGCCGGACCCTCTTTGAGGAACGACGCCTGTTTCTGCCCAGCGTAGAACTCATAGGCCCCCACGCGCTGTTTGGTGTGGGTGTGGTCTTGATAGACCGTTTGGCTCTGGCCGTTTTGTTCAATCGCGGCGGAGAATGCTTTCACGCCATGCGGCGCGTCGGCTTCGACGAGCACGGCGTTCGATTGACCCAGGAAGGCGACAGGCTTCGCCAGCTTCAGTTTGGTCTCAGCACCGGAGAACCAAACGATCAAGAACAGGATCAGGATGACGGCAGCGAGCGTGCCGAAGAATCGTTTCAGGATGGGTATTTGCATTTACGTGACTTGCATTTAAGTTTCGATGACGCGCCGCCCCTCAATGCGGTAATTGCCGGCGAGCATCCAGGTGATGGATTCCGAATAAATTCGATGCTCTTCGCGGAGAATGCGGGCCGAGAGGGTTTCGACGGTGTCGTTGTCGAGTACCGGAACCGTTGCCTGCTTGAGAATCGGGCCGCTATCGAGATGCTCATCGACCAGGTGAACTGTGCAGCCGGTCACTTTCACGCCGTGGACGAGAGCCTGGTGCTGGGCATCCAAACCGGGAAAGGCGGGCAGGAGTGATGGATGAATGTTGAGGATGCGACCAGAAAACTGCCGAACGAACTCGCCGCTAAGGAGGCGCATGTAGCCGGCCAGGCAAACCCAATCGACATTATGGGATTTAAGCAAATCAGCCACTTGCAAGTCATAGAGCTCGCGGTTGATGCCCCGGGACGGAATGGACCCGGCCGGAAAGCCTAATTCGCGGGCTAAAACGAGGCCCGGCGCATCGGGCTTATTTGAAAAAACGAACCCGACTTCGCACGGGATGGCTCCGTTCCGGACGTTGCGGGCGATGGCTTCGAAATTCGATCCGCGGCCAGAGAGCAGGATGCCGAGCTTCTTCACCGGTAGACGACTCGCGGCTGTCTGGAGGATTTCCGGGCCACCACGTGGCCGATCTGGTAGAAGGGCTCGCCGAGCTTCTCCAGGGTTTTAGAAACTAAGTCGATCTGTTTTGGAGAGATGGCGAAGACCATTCCGACCCCCAGATTGAAGGTGCGGCGAAAGTCGTCTTCGGGGATGTTTCCGAGTTTTTGGAGGAGGTCGAAGATGGGCTGCCGGGGCCAGGAGCCGAGTTGGATTTCGGCAGCGCAGCCTGGGGGCAGAATGCGCGGCAGATTGTCGGTCAGGCCGCCGCCGGTGATGTGGGCAGCGCCTCTGAGCAGGTCCTTGGCGTGCAAGGCAACGATCGGTTTCAAATAAGACTTATGGACGCGCAGCAGTTCGTCGGCGAGGGAGCCAGCCAGTTTAGGAAGCTTGGCGGAAGTGGAGTGTCCGGCGGCATCAAACAAAACCGAGCGGGCGAGCGAATAGCCGTTGGTATGGAGGCCGTGGGAGGGGAGTCCCAGGAGGAGGTTGCCGGGTTTGATTTTGGCACCCGTGAGCAGGCGTGGGCGTTCGACCGCGCCAACGATGAATCCGGCCAGATCGTATTCGCCGGGCTGATACATGCCGGGCATTTCGGCGGTCTCGCCACCGATCAGAGCACAGCCATTGCGGCGGCAACCGCGCGCGATCCCTTCGACTACCGTGGCGCAGACTTTGGCGTCAAGCTTTCCGACTGCGAAATAGTCAAGAAAGAAGAGCGGCTTTGCGCCTTGCACGGCGATGTCGTTAACGCAGTGATTCACCAGATCTTCGCCGACGGTATCGTGGCGTCCGGTAACAAAGGCGATCTTCAGTTTGGTACCGACGCCATCGGCGGAACTGACGAGCACGGGATCGCGCCAACCTTTCAAGCGGAAGCCTGCGCCGAAGCTGCCGATGCCGGTTAAGACGCCGGGAATGCGCGTCGCTGAGGCATAGTTTTTAATGCGGGAGACGGCGCGGTCGGCTTCGTCGATGTTGACGCCGGCATCGCGATAAGTAGTTTTCTTGGCCACTGCGTGAAGGTTCAGTTTAGCGAAAGCCACAGAATAAAATAGCCGCAGATGAACGCCGATAAACCCGGATAAAAGAAAAAAATGAAGCGTTCTGAGCTCTAATCGACGCCTACGGGTTCGAGTACTTCTTCGGGAGCCTCTTCGAAAACGGGAGGCGCGGTGGTGTTTTGTGGAGTGGAGCCGACCAAGAATGTGGCGGAAAAAATCAGCAGCGCTCCGAGCCAGCGGCTGGCGCTTACCTGCTCATGCAGGAAGAGTTTCCCCGTAAGGACTGAAATGATGTAGCCGACGGCGGTCATGGGGAGAACGAACGACAGGTCGGCAATGCTCAGCAAAGCCATGCGCGTGAGCAGGGAAATCATCAAGGCGGCAATGCCCATTGCCACATACGGATGCAGCATGGCGCGCAAATACCCGAAGGGATCGAGTGCGAGTCCTTCATGCAAATGTTTCGCGCCAAAGGCTAACGAAAGATTGCCGGAGGCGCGGAGGGCGAGGAAAGCGGCCAGGATCAGGTAGGTACGTAGAGATCGCGAGACGATCATAAGATATAGAAAAACAGGGACTAAGTACCAATTCTCGCACTCCGCCGTAACCCAAAGCCGCAAAAAACAATCCCTTAGAGGAGCGGTGCGATTTTTGAGGTCGGTATCCTCATAGTTTGAGCTATTTCCGGATTACGGAGCAGGAGTGAGTCAGGGAATGAAAATTTGTGTGCTGGGTGGAGACGGTTATTGCGGGTGGGCGACCGCTCTCTACCTCTCGGCGAAAGGCCATACGGTCAGCATTGTAGATAGTTTTGCGCGACGTCTGTGGGACAACCAGTTGGGAGTGCAGACGCTGACACCGATTCACCCGATGACGGACCGGCTGAAAGCTTGGCGCGATTTGACCGGGCGCGACATTCAGTTGTTCACGGGCGACTTGACGGACCACGATTTCGTCGAGTCGTTTATGCAGGAGTTTGAGCCGGAGGCCGTAGTGCATTTCGCCGAGCAGCGCGCCGCTCCGTATTCCATGATCGACCGCAAACATGCGGTGTTCACCCAGGTGAATAACGTTGTGGGCACGCTGAACCTCTTATTTGCGATGCGCGAGATTGTGCCTGACTGCCATCTGGTAAAGCTGGGCACAATGGGCGAGTATGGGACGCCGAACATCGACATTGAAGAAGGCTACATAGAGATCGAGCACAACGGGCGCAAAGATGTGCTGCCGTATCCGAAGCAGCCGGGCTCGTTTTATCACTTGTCGAAGGTGCATGACAGCCATAACATTCTGTTCGCCTGCCGGATTTGGGGATTGCGCGCAACGGATCTGAATCAGGGCGTAGTCTATGGCACGGTAACCGACGAATCGGCGCTCGATGAAGCGTTGATCAACCGTTTCGATTACGACGAAGTATTTGGGACGGTGTTGAACCGTTTTTGCGTGCAGGCCGCAGTGGGCCATCCCCTAACGGTGTACGGCGGCGGCGGCCAGACGCGCGGATATCTGGATATACGGGACACGGTGCGCTGCGTGGAACTGGCTTGTTTGCATCCCGCGGGGAAGGGCGAGTGCCGGGTGTTCAATCAGTTTACCGAGCAATTTTCGGTAAACCAGATTGCGCAACTGGTGCAGACGGCGGCGCGGAAACTGGGGCGCGATGTGACGATTAAGCACATGCCGACCCCGCGCGTGGAATCCGAGCAGCATTACTATAACGCCAAGCACTCGAAGCTGATCGATATGGGATTGCAGCCGCATCATTTATCGGAATCGTTGCTCGATTCGCTGATGAACATTGCCATTTTGTATCAGGATCGAGTGGATCAAAGCGTGTTCCTGCCTCAGGTGAATTGGCGCAATGCGCGGAACGAGCGACGGCGGAGTGTGACGACGGCGGCTAGCGCGGTAGCGGAAGTGGCGCAGGCGGTTCAGGCGAGATAGGTTAGTTTGCGGTAAGGATCAGGGGCGGCGCGGGATAAAACGCTGCAGTGCCGCCCTTGGAAGCCCCGGCCAGTCCAGCAGGCCCAGTCCGGTATGCACCTACGCCTCCTCATGATCACCATGCCTCACGATAAAGCGAGAGCAGAACGTCTCGAGTACAAGGACGGGGATTTAGAAGGTGACACGCATCCTGTACTGCTGTATCGGCCAAATGCGGCAATGCATTTTCAGGGATTTGATAGTCGCGCAGGCGTGGTCGAATTCGGCAAATCTGGTTCAGATCGCGCGCACAGGCCACGACATCTTTTCCCAAGTAGTGTTCGAGACTACGAAACCGGTCCTGCGCCGCAGAGCGATTGAACTCCAGCACTACCGGCAAGAGCACCGCGTTACTGGTGCCGTGGTGCATTCCAAATTCGCTCGATAGCGGGTGCGCCAGGGAGTGCACTGCACCGAGGCCCTTCTGAAATGCGATAGCGCCCATCATGGCCGCTATCAGCATTTGACCGCGGGATTCCATATCGTTGGGATCGCGCACGACGCGCGGCAGATGCTCCAGAACAATCTGCGCTCCACCTACGGCAATGGCATCGCAGATCGGATGGAATGCTCTTGCGAAATACGCTTCAACGTTATGAGTAAATGCATCCATGCCCGAACCGGCAGTAATCGCAGGCGGCATGGAAGCGGTAAGCGTGGGATCGGCAATGGCTAGATCTGGGATCAAATGCGGACTGAAGATAACGGTTTTTCGGTTCGTCGCCGTGATCGTGATAACCGTAGAACGGCCCACTTCACTGCCAGTGCCGGCGGTAGTTGGAATAGCAATATACGCGGGAAGATTGGGTGTGATCTTTGCGTCGCCTCCAATGGCGTCGTCATATTCCGCCAGAGGGAGCGGGTGGCTTACTTTCAGGCGAATTGCTTTCGCAGCGTCGATGGCGGAGCCCCCTCCAAGGCCAATGATGCTGTCGCAGCCGGTGGCCTGGTAAAAGGTGACGCCATGCAAAACGTTTTGCTCGGTTGGGTTGGGATCGACGCCCGCAAAGACAGGCGCATGCGGAACGAGCTTGCGGACACGATCAGCTACCGGGGTATTCGCAAGTCCGCCATCGGTGACCAACAATGGTTTGCGCATGGCCCGGCGCTCGAGTTCGGCCGGCAAGCAATCGATGCCGTCGACCCCGTAAAGCACCGTAGTCGGAAAAGAGAATGTCGTGAGGCTCATAAGAGACTAGATCGATTCGAAATAGCGCGCGAGTTCCCAGTCCGTTACGGCACGCTGAAACTGCCTGAGTTCCCACTCACGAGTGGCCGCGTAGTGCTCGACAAATTCCTCGCCGAACCACTTGCGGGCTACCGGTGATTGGCGAAATAGCGCGGTTGCTTGCGCCAGATCGTGGGGCAGCGGTGCGCTGTCAGCGGAGGCATAGCCATTGATAACAGGCGCGGGTGGTTCAAGTTTACGTTCGATTCCTTCCAATCCAGCGGCCAAACTCGCAGCCATGGCGAGGTATGGATTCATATCCGCAGCGGAGAGGCGCAACTCGATGCGCGTGCTTTTTTGCGAACCAGCAATCGTCCTGATAGCAGTGGTGCGGTTGTCCTCGCCCCAAGTGGCATTGATGGGCGCCCAGGTTCCGGGGACTGTCCGCTTATAGGAGTTAATGGTCGGCCCGATCATGGCCATCAACTCCGGGAGAAAGGACACGAGTCCCCCGATGTAGTGGCGCATCAAGCTTGAGGCGTGGCCGTCTTCGAAAAAGAGATTTGTGCCGTCCCGGGTGGAACAGAGGCTCTGATGCAGGTGACCGCTGGAACCGGGCAGATCGACATTCCACTTTGCCATGAAGGTTGGGATAACGCCATGCCGTGCTGCGATTTCTTTGATCGCCGTCTTGAAGAGCGCGGCCTTATCGGCTGCCCCAATGCCCTCATCCACTCCAATTGCCGCTTCATAAACGCCGGGTCCCGTTTCCGTGTGAAAGCCTTCGAGCGGAATATTGAATGCTTGGAGCTGGTCGATCATATCGAGGACCATCGGCGCATTCTGGGAAGCCCGCAGGATGCTGTAGCCGCACATGCCGGGGCTGAGCGGAGTCAAATCACGGAAATGCTTTTCGCGAAGAGAGTGAGGCGTCTCGCGAAAAAGCCAGAATTCATATTCAGCGGCGAACTTGGCGCGGTAACCGGCTACGGCGGCTTTATCGAGCACTCTCCGGAAGACCTGGCGAGGAGAGATGGCCAAAGGTTGACCGTTCTTCGTGAAAAGATCAATCAAGAAGAAAGCGGTGGCCGGCTCCCAGGGGATGGTGCGCAGAGTGCTGCCATCGATAGTGGCCTGCACGTCCGGATAACCGGTATGCCAGCCGGTAAACTTGGTCTTGTCGTAGAGTACATCGCTGATATCCCAGCCGAAAATGACGTCGCAGAAACCGAGACCGGAGGAAGCAGCGGCAAACTTATCCAGGCTGATGTACTTGCCCCGCAGTAAGCCATCCATATCCGTGATGCCGAGCTTTACGCGGCGTACACCGTCACTGGATAGGCGCTTCAGGATATCCTCGAACGCGTTCACAATCCAACCCAAATCGATTTCACGTTGGTGTATTGTTCGAGCGCGTAGGCGCCGAGATCCCTTCCAAAGCCGCTCTGTTTATAACCGCCGAAAGGAGAGCCGCTGTCGAAGCCGTTGTAGGTGTTAATCCAAACCGATCCCGGCTTTAATCTGCCTGGCCATACGATGGGCCACACGAATATCTCGTGTCCATACGGCCGCCACCAAACCGTAGATCGTGCCATTCGCAATGCCGGCAGCCTCTTCTTCATTCTTGAAAGGGATGGCGGCAAGCACCGGACCGAAGATCTCTTCCTGCGCGATTTTCATTTGGGGGGTAACGCCGGTGAAAACAGCCGGCTTCATGAAAAAGCCGTTTGCCTTGCTTCCTTCAACATCACGAGTGCCGCCACAGTTCAAGGTAGCGCCCTCCTCGCAGCCGGTTCGTACATAGCCGAGGATACGTTCCAGTTGGCGGGCTGAAATCTGCGATCCCATTTCGGAGGAGGCCTCGAACGGGTCGCCCACTTTCAGGGCCTTGGCACGATCGACAATTTTCGATACGAAGCGGTCGTATACGCTCTCGTGGACGAGCAGCCGCGAACCGGCGCTGCAAACCTCACCTTTATTGGCGTAAATACCCCAAAATGCCGCCTCGACCGCCTCGTCAAAATCGCAATCGGGGAAGATAACGTTGGGATTCTTGCCGCCCAGTTCGAGGCTGAGGCGCTTCAGATTAGATTCGGCGGAGTTTTTTAGCAGGGCCCTCGCCGTTCCAATGCTGCCGGTGAAGCTGATTTTGTCGATGTCCATGTGCCGGCCCATAGCTTCGCCTGTTGTCGAGCCGTACCCTGTGATGACGTTCAGGACTCCGTCCGGAATGCCTGCTTCGGAGCAAAGAGCAGCTATTTTGAGCGCCGTTAGCGGGGTGAGTTCGGAAGGTTTTAAAACAACAGAACAACCACAGGCAAGCGCGGGTGCGACCTTCCAAGTGGCAATGCAAGTTGGATAGTTCCATGGGACGATGGCTCCCACGACACCGACAGGTTCCCGCAGCGTGTAGTTGAGAAATGGTCCATCAACCGGGATGGTCTCGCCGTAAAGGCGCCTGACCCAGCCGGCATAGTAGCGGAAGGAATCAATGCCCGGGTTGATGTCGCCCCGCAGCGCCTCGCGGAAAGTCTTGCCGTTCTCGAGCGATTCAAGCGCGGCCAGTTCTTCCTTATGTTTCTCCATCAGGTCGGCAATGCGGAGCAAGACGAGTTCTTTTTGGGAGGGGTCTTTACCGCGCCAGCTTTGCGCGTCGAAGCTCTCACGCGCGGCGGCGACGGCAACATCCACATCCTCACTGGTCGCATCGGGTACGCAGGTGAGTAGTTCTCCGGTAGCTGGATTACGCAGCTCGATGGAACTGGCGGAGCGGCCGTCAATATACTTGCCGCCGATGAAATGGCGCGGGGGAGGAAGGTAACGAATCGCCTCTGTTGCGGTCATAAATGGGGATCTCCTGCATGTAAAGGCGAACCGGAGCGTGCCCACTCGGGGCCAGCAAAATTGCGGCGGACTTGCAGCCAATAGACGGCCGCCAAGGCGGCGACGACGAAGGCAAGCGTTTTCGCAGCGAGCTGGTTGGGCGGCATGACGAGGACAAAGCAGATGAACACGGTATACAGAATAGCGACGATATTGATGGGCTGTCCCCAGCGTCCGATATTCCAGGGCGCTTCCTCTACCCAGGAAGGAGAGCGGCTGCGCGCGCGAAGCCCCAGCATGACAGGGATGATGTAGGCGAGATAGAGCGCCACGGTGCTCAGCGACGTGACGACGGGCACGGCGCCCGACCAGAGCATGGCGACAAGGCTCGCAATCACGATGAACCATATAGCCGGACCTGGCGTGCCATATCTTGTGTTCACGCGGCTAAAAAAGGCGGACCAGGGAAAGCCTCGATCGCGCGCCAGCGCATAGACGGCGCGCGAAGCGGACGTGACACAGGCAAGTCCGCAAAACCACATGGCCATTGAGGCGAGCGCGCCGAGCGCGTTTCCGACCTTTGCGCCCAAGGCACTCTGCAGGATGGCAATTGCAGCCGGAACCACATTCCCATGCGCATCTTTTGCTGCGAGCACGCCCGGCACCGAATGAATGGCGAGCGTCAGAGCCAAAAGCAGCGCATATCCCGCAATTCCCGACACACCGACCGAGAGCACAATGCCCCAGGGCGCGGAACGCCGGGCATTTGCGGTCTCCTCTGCCACGTGGGCTGAGCCGTCGAATCCTGTGTAGGTCCATTGCGCTTGCAGGAGGCCGAGAAAGAACAGCCAGAGATAGGGAGCGTGGATCGAGGGATGCGCGGAAGGCGTTAAGAGGAACGACACCGGCTGCAACGGCGCAAAGAAAAATACGGCAACGACAATCGCCAGCACGCCGGCGATATGCACGCTCACGCTGACATCGTTCAGCCGTGCTACCAGTCTGACGCCGTAATGGTTCAAGACTCCATGAATGAAGAGCGTGAAGGCGAACATCAAGAAGATGTTGCGGGGCGACACAGGAATGTTGAGGAAAGGCAGGATGAATTGCGCACAAGAATAATTAATGCCGGCCTGGGCGGCAATTAGCCCAATGATGTTCATCCAAGCGACAAACCAGCCCCATCCGGGACCGCCGAGCGCACTGGCCCAGTGATACATTGCGCCTGAAGTAGGGTAAGCCGAGCATAACTCGCCCATGCTCGCCGCCAGCGCGAGCGTGAACAAGGTGGCCACCGGCCAACCTATTGCCATTTCTCTCGGCCCACCCAGATCCAGGCCGTAGCCATAGAGAGTAACTGCACCGGTCAGGATGGAGATGATTGAAAACGAAATCGCGAAATTGGAAAACCCTCCCATATCGCGGAAGAGTTCCTGTGTGTAGCCGAAGCGATGTAAGTCGCGTGAGTCGAGAAGGCTCATAGAAGAGAGAATATTCGAGCTAGCTGATGGCCCCCGGTATGGGCTTGCCCAAGACTCCCTGATAGGTGCGGTAATCAATCCCGAGTAACTCGAGAATAGTTGGCGCGATATCGCGCTGGTAACAAGTTTGCGTGTTCGTGGCTTCGCCCACAGCCGGCGTATCCGGCCCAATAAAAGCTGCCCAGATTTGTTCATCGCCGGGTACGTCCGGTCCGTGCTTGGAGAAGTCCGCTAGGGTACTGCCGCGGCCGTGGTCCGTCGTAATGATAAGTGCTGTGCAATCCCGGTATTTTGAAGAGCTCTGGAGGAAATTCCAGAGCTGGTGTAATGCCTGATCAAAAAACTGCAGGCTCTCCAAAACGCGATCGTAGCGCCGTTCATGAGCCCAGTCATCAGTTTCATCAAACGAAACGTAAAGATGCTCCGGTTGTATTTTGTCCAAGTAATCCATCGCTAATCCGAACGTGAATGCATCATGGCGGGATTCGTCGGGAACGAAACGCGCGGCGAACTGGAGCCTGTTGAACTCCTCGGTTTTTGGTGAGTTCCTGGGCGCCGGGGATGCTTCGTAGCCCGCGTTGATAAAAATTTCTCCCGGCTTGCTTTCGGCGCTGTAGCGAAAGTTTTGCCAAGATGCAAATACCGCAACCTGTTCTGGTTTGAGGTGCTGTTCTTGCTTTAGGAATTGCAGAAAGCTCGGAGTTGGGTTCTGAATGGAATCGTTGCCGGTTATGACAGAATCCTGAGCGCGGCCCGTCAGGATTTCGGAATAACCGGGATAGGAGATTCGATACCGGTTTGAGACCTGCATTGAACTTCCTTTGCTCACATTGCCGAACAGGATGCCCCGCGGCACAAGATGGCGCCAGAAGAAGGGCATGAGCGCTTCACGCCGGGCGCCGGGCGCCGGACGCCAGAGCTTTTCGCGAAGCGCCGCGGCATCGCCCATACCGGCGCTCTTCTCATTCATGAGCTTCGGATCGATGCCCGTGAACAAATCCTGCCAGCGCACGCCGTCCGAGGTGAAGAGAACGACGTGCTTCGTCTTCCGCTCCGGTTGGGCAGCGGCGGCGGCGCGCGCGTTCGGCGCGGAAGCGCCGGTCAGCGCAGCAATGCTACAGAGAAAAGTTCTTCGGTCCAACTTGAGCCTTTCTGTACCGCGATCCAGCGTTTCCGTTAGAAATCGATGCGTGCCCCTACTTGCCCGACGCGGCTGCCTCCGAAATCGGAACCGCGCGCGCTCGTGATTTGGCCGAAGTTGCGATTGGCAATGTTGAGATTTGGATCGGCCAGATTCACATGATTCAAAACGTTCGTGAACGAGCCCTCCAGTCTGAAGCGGACATGTTCGGTGATGTTGAAATACTTCGCGAGACCGGCCGAGAGGTTAACGGTGCCCGGCCCTTCGACGATACCCACACCCGAATTGCCAAAGCGCCCTATAGGAGGCGCATCGACGCCGGGGCGATTGCCAATGGAGCAGGTAGGATGGACCGCTGAGATAGGCTGGCCAGGACACACAAACGCGGAGGGATTTACCCACAGATTTCTGTTCTGATTCGCCGGCACACCGGAGCCCGTGCGATCCGGCACTTGGGTCTCTCCGAAGATATTTCCGGAACCCGTGCCAGACGGGTCTCCGGCTCCATTAAAGTACGGGGTCATCCACGGGCCACCCTGCCAGAGAAAGATGGAGTTCGTCTGCCATCCTCCGAAAACGGCATCGACAAACCGATTTACATTCGAACCGAAACGCCGTCCGCGCCCAAACGGAAGATCGTAAACGGCGGTGTTGATCCAGCGATGACGCCGGGTGCCGTAAACGTTGCCATATTCCGCATGCCGGTCATAAAGGTCGGAAGCGCGTCCACCGCCGGCTTCACCGGAAAACCCGGTGGATGCCGGGCCACCGTTGTCAGCCAGATTCTTTGCGAACGTGTAGGCGCTATCGAAGGTGAGGCCATTTGAAAATCGATGAGTGAGTTCTACCTGGCCGGAATGATAGTTGGAAATAGCGCCGGGAGTGCGGGTATAGACTGTGCCCCAGTTCGGGAAAGGCCGATCGCTGAGCGGCCGCAGCCGGGCGTACTGAGTCGAATAATACATCTGATTCAGATTGGGCGCCCAGACGAGATCGTTAGTCTTCATGCCGATATACGAGAGCCGGAGTCCGGTATTCCAACCGAGGTCGCGGTCAATCGAAAAGTTCCACTGCATGGAATATGGATCTTTGAAGTGGATTGCGTTGGCGGTCCCGAAGTAGGCCGTTCCCAGAGTAGGCTGTCCAACTCCGCTTCCTCCGGCTGCAATTTGGGGCCATGCGAACGCGGGTGTGCTGCCGCTTCCATTCTGGAATTGACGCACATCGCTTTGCAGCGTGCCGGTAAGGGAATAAAAGACAGAGCCGAGAACAGTGATGTTGTAAATTCCAAAGCCGCCGCGAATGACAGTTTTGTCCCCGCCAAATGGACGGTAGGCAAAGCCCAGGCGAGGCATCACTCGGTCTTTGGGAACCACCCGCAAGCTCTCCGGCAAACCGGCCTGAGAGGCTGAAACAACGGGTGTACAAGGAGCGCCGTTAGCCGCTGGGGCGGGGCACGCGTTGAAATCCGCGAGAAAACCCGGGGCAAGCAGATCCTGCTTTCCCGTCGGATAAATCACACGGCCCGACAGCGGCACGCTCGGATCGAAGTTGCCGATGTTACCTGACGAATCCTGATAAGACGGGTGGTATTCGTACCGCACGCCGTATTCGAGAGTCAGGTTCTGGCTGACTTTGAAGGAGTCCTGCGCAAAAAAGTTATAGTGCCATGTTGCGCCATTGTTGTCGCTACGCACAATCGCGTAGGACGTATTGGCGGGCAAGCCAAGCAGGAAATCTGCAAAGTCGGATCCGGTGAAACTGCCGTCGAAAGAGAAGTTGCCGTAGTTATCCGCGCCAATGAATCCGAGTGGCGTGATGGCACGGATGCGACGGATATCGAAACCGAACTTCATGGTATGACGCCCCTTGGTCCAACTCAGGTTGTTGTTGAGCTGGTAAGTTTTCGAAGTGGTCGTGCTTCCCAGCCGGTCCACACTAACGTTTGACGTGTTGCCGCTGAAATCGACTTCGGGTACGCCGTTGAATGGAAAGGTTGGCCCTATGCCCTGAAGGCCGAGCGCTTTGGCGAAAGCCGGCCCGTTGAACGGGTTGCTGGTTCCCGAATCGTCGAGCGTGAGGCCAAATCGAAACTCGTTTACGAGGGAAGGACTGAACGAATAATTGTGCGATACCACTAGCATCCTCACACGTTCGTAGTTGGTGCTGGCTGGAAGCAGGAGTTCCGTGGGCGAGTCCTGGTTTATATTTTTCCAAGTGAAACGACCGAAGAGCGATTGCCTCGCACCGAAGTACTGGTCGCCGCGAATGTCGAACTGGTTCGAAGCGTAGTTGTTGGACTGATTCGTGATGTAGTTCGCGCTATGTTGAACGGTTGTGTCACCGGCATTTGGCGAGGGATACAGTTTCAGGAAAGCCGCTGAAACAGGATTGATCAGGTTAGACGGGATCTTATCCCCAGGGTACGGGTTGCCCGCTGGGTCGTGGACCGTGTATCCTTCCTGGCTGAAGTCTCCGCCGCGCATCGCGTCGGTTGGGACTGTATTCTGAATCGTCTCTCCCCGCGGGAATTGGAACCCTTCGAAAGTGCTATAGAAGAATGACTTATTACGGCCATCATAGAGGCGAGGAATCATGACAGGCCCGCCAGCCGAGATGCCGTAATCGTTACCTATCTTCTGGGGCTTCTCTTGTGAACCGTAGGCGGTGGCGTCAAAAGCGCGGTTCTGGTGATACCAGAACAAGTCGCCGCGAAGCTGGTTCGTACCGCTCTTGGAGATGGTCGTGATCTCGCCAGGCTGACCGTACTCAGCGGTATTGCCAACGCCATCCACGCGAAGTTCCGATATAGATTCGATCGAAGGGAATGCCTCCCTTAGCGGGCTGTTGCCAGTGACGTTGGTTGTCGAGATACCGTCCACCGAGGCTTCCGATTGGGAGGGAAGGCCTCCCTGAATGGAGAACGAATTCCCGTTATCTGCCTGAATGCCCGGAAGAGCGGAGATCATTGTGTACGGACTGGTGCTTCCGTTGGCGCGCGTGTTCGCGGGAAGATTCAGAAGCTTTCGCGAATCAAAACTCGAGGAAATGGCTTGGGTATCGGTGGTAATCACACCGGCAGTGCCTTCCACTGTCACGGCCTGGGTTGCCTGACCAACGTCCAAAGTGGCATCGACACGAAGTTCTTGACGCGCGATCAATTGCAAGCCTGCGATCGTCTTAGTTTGAAAGCCCGCCTGGCTGACTTCCACTTTGTAGTGATCAGCCTTCCGATTCAGAACCAGGTAGTCTCCCTTCGAATCGGTCTTCGTCTGTTGGGATACTCCTTCGTCGGTGTCCGTAACGATCACCGTCGCATTGGGGACGACGGCGCCCGACGAATCGTGTACAGTTCCTAAGATTGTGCCCAGCGTCGATTGAGCGACAACCAGGCTGGAGAGCGAAAATAGACTGATAACGATTCGGAAAAGCCCTCGTTTCATGTCGAATCCTCCTGTTCAAAATCATGTACGGCCGACGCGCCGGGTGGACTGCCGAACCACCAGCCGGGTCGAATAACAAACACCTATTTGCTGGATCGGGGGGCGATGCTCAATGAGATCTATAAGCAGCCGGGTACCCATGGCGAGCATGTCGTACCAAGGGACCTCCACCGCAGTCAACGGTGGATTCGCAAAGGCTGTCTCTCGCGTGCCATCCATCGCGACCACTCCCATCTCAAGTGGAACCTTGATTTTCAATTCCATGAGCGCCCGTAAACAACCCAATGATGCCCGGTCGCCAGTCACTACCAGGGCCTCTGGACGCTCTCCAACTTCCATCAGGGCTCGGGTGCCCGCATATCCGCCTTCGACATTCAAATCGATCTCGCTGATGAGGTTCGGATCGACCTCTGTTTCAGCGGCGGCATGAGCCTGCTGAAAACCCATCCGGTACAGCCGGTGGCTCATGTAGGACGTTTTGCCGAGGAGCAGTCCGATACGGCGATACCCGCATCTCAGCAGGTGTTCCGCAGCCGCGAATCCGATCTTCGCGTGATCAGGACCGATGTAATTCAGTGATGTTTCCGGAAGAAGCCGATTCACCACCAGAAACGGAATGTTGTGCTGACGAAACGGCTCGGAGTCACGCATTTCATCGCTTGTCCGGAAAAGTAGGGCGCCACCGAATTCTTGCTGGGCGATCATTTCGTCTTCGGTTTTGGTGCCTAACTGAGGGTGATACGAACCAACCATCGCAGCGTAATTGAATTGAGCAGCCACATCGCTGATTGCGTTTAGCGCCTGTTCCGTGAAATTGGTACGAACTCCCCAAGGTTCGGCTTCGGCGGGCATCAGAAATCCGAGAACGCGGCTTTGACGGCCTTCGCGGTGGGCAAGGCTCGCGCGGTAATTCATCTTTCGGATCGCCCCCAGAACTTTTTGGCGGGTGCCTTCGTTTACGCCCCGAGCTCCATTTAAAACGCGTGAAACCGTGCTTGCCGATACGCCCACCTGCGAGCCGATCTGATCGAGCGTAGTCTTTGCAAGCATTGCAAATTTCTTGCAATGTAACGTATCAGCAATGCCGTGTGGTGTCAAGCGGAATGAAAGTTGTGTCGGCGCAAAGTGATAAAGTCCATTGGGGGCGGCGGCGCTGACGAAAAGCCTCCGGGTTGTATATGAACTTCATCGCCGACCTTCGGTACGCGCTTCGTCTCCTTCGTCAGGACCGTCTGGTCAGCGTCGTGGCGATCCTCTCCATGGCTCTCGGCATCGGAGCCAATACGGCCCTCTTCTCTGTCGCCAAAAACGTCCTCTTCTCCAAACTCGGCGTTACGCATCCCGAACAATTGCGTCTGCTCCACTGGCAATACTCGGGCCCGAATCAACCCATCCCCTCGATCTATGGCGATTTTTCCGCCGTCCCCGGGGGCTTCGCTTCCACCTCGTTCTCTTATCCTGTCTACCAGCGCCTCGCCGTACAAAACGAATACTTCGCCGGGCTGGCTGCCTTCGCCGACGCTCACTCGCTCACCGCAATCTTCAATCGCCAAGCCTTCGTCGCAGATGCACGAGTCGTTTCCGGCAACTTCTTTCACGTCTTAGGCGCATCCACCGTCGTCGGCCGTCCCATTCTGCCGTCCGACGCTCAGGAGAATGCGCCGGCTGTTGCGGTACTCAGTTACGATCTTTGGATCCGCCACTTCGGCCAGGCCCGCAGCGTAGTCGGAAAAACCATCACGCTGAACGCGGTACCCGTGACCATCGTGGGCGTCCTAGGGCCCAGCTCGCTCGGCTCGCAACTCGGCGGAAGCTGGAGCGTTTATCTGCCCATCACTCTGAAGCAGCGGGTGGATCCGTTTTCCGGCCGCGATCGAACGGATAGGGGACGCCCCTGGTGGCTGCTCCTGCTTGCCCGCGCCAAGCCCGGCGTCACCGATGCCCGCGCGCAATCCGCGCTCGATGCCATCTTTCAGCAGACCGCCAAAGACACCTTGCCCAACCACGGCGGTCATCATGACTTCAGCCGCCTCAACCTCCGGGTCGAAAGCGCCAGCGCGGGCGAAAATCTGCTGCGCAGCAGTCTCGCGACCCCGGTCTCCATCCTCTTCTCGCTGGTCGCACTCCTCCTCTTGCTCGCCTGCATTAACGTCGCAAATCTGCTGGTCGCTCAATCCAGCGGCCGCGCCCGCGAGATGAGCGTGCGCAAAGCGCTCGGCGCCAGCCGTCTTCGCATCGTCCGTCAAACCCTCACTGAAAGCCTCCTGCTCGGCTCGTTCGCGGGTGTCGCCGGTCTGCTCGTCGCCTTCGCCTTACGAGGAGCCATTCCGTATGTCCTCGAAATTCCGCAGGCTCCGGCCTTCAATTTCCCGGTGCTTCTATTCACCGCCGCGCTCACCCTCTCGACCGCGCTCCTCTTCGGCTTCGCTCCCGCTCTCCAGTTCTTCCGTGAGCAACCCGCGCTGGCCCTGAACGAAAGCTCTCGTGTCACCGCCGCACGTTCCAAAGCCCGTCTGCGCAAGCTGCTCGTTGTGTTCGAAATGGCCCTCGCCACCCTGCTGCTCGTTGGCGCAGTCCTTTTCGTCCGCACTCTCAATAACCTGTTGCGGGCTCCTCTCGGCTTCGAACCCGACCACCTGCTTCTCTTTCAGGTCCGTCCCTCCCCAGCCCGCTATGCCGGGGCAACTCGATTGCTCCTCTACCAACGCCTCGAAGATCGCCTTGCCGCTCTCCCCGGCGTGCGCTCTGTCGCTCTCTCGAACGATATCCTCATCTCCGGCAATACTGACGGTTCGAACTTCGACCCCGACCGCCAGCCCTATCGCGATGGCCGCCACTCGCTCAAGAACAGCGTCAGTTCTGCCTTCTTCGAAACGCTGAATATTCCCGTTCTGCGCGGCCGCACCTTCGACCGCCGCGACACGTCCAACTCCCCCGCTGTCGGCGTAATCAACCAGGCCCTGGCCCGGCTTTATTTCCCCCGCACCGACCCGCTCGGCCAAACTTTCAACCATGGCATCACAATCGTTGGCGTCGTTGCCGACACCCGTTACGACAGCCTTCGCCACACCCCGCCGCCGACCTATTATCAGCCCTATTCTCAGACAGATAAGACTGACGATCTCACTTTTTACCTAAAGACGGCCGCCGATCCCATGAAGCTCGCTTCCGCCGTTCGCCGCGCCGTCGCCGAAGTCGATCCCCAGATCCCGGTCCTCAACTTCAGCACCCAGGAACAGCAAATACATTCCTCCGTTTCCCAGGAACGTCTCTTCGCCTCGCTCACCGGATCATTTGGTATTTTGGCCCTGCTGCTCTCGTCCATCGGCATCTACGGAGTGATGCGCTACAGTGTCACCCGCCGGACCAACGAAGTCGGCGTCCGCCTCGCCCTCGGCGCGCAACCGTTCCAAATCCTCCGCCTGCTCTTCAGCGAAGGCCTGCTTCTCGCGGCCATCGGACTCGCTACCGGCCTCATCGCCGCTTTCTTCCTGAGCCGCTACATCCGATCTCTGTTCTACGGAGTAACCCCCACCGACCCGCTCAGTCTTTCGCTCGCCGCCTTTCTTCTCCTCGCAAGCGCCGGTCTCGCGGTCTGGCTTCCTGCCCGCCGGGCCGCCCGCATCAGCCCCAGCGAAGCCCTCCGCCATAATTAGCCCTCACGCTAAACTCATGTCTGAAGACTCTATGGAAAATCCACAAATCACTCGCGACGCCCTCATTGCAGGACTCAACGAAGATCTCTCGCGTGAATATCAGGCGATCATCGCCTATACCGTCTATTCCAAGGTGCTCAAAGGCGCGCAATTCATGAACATCGCAGCCGAGCTCGAAACCCACGCGCACGAAGAGCTCGAGCACGCACTCATCATCGCCGACCAGATTGATTATCTCGGAGGAATGCCCGCTGTCACGCCCAAGCCGGTGAAGACATCCGAAAAGGCCGAAGACATGCTGCGCTTCGATCTCGACAACGAAAACGAAACCATCCGGCAATACCGTGAACGCGTGAAGCAGTGTGAAGCCCTGAGCGAATATGCGGTGGCCGAACAAATCCGCGGCATCCTCGTCCAGGAACAGGACCACCAAACCGCTCTCGCCACGGCCCTCGGGATCGACGTTCCTCAAGTCGGCGTAGCCAAAGCCTGATAGCGGTTTGCCAACATGGCTGAAGACGGGTGGCGATTCCTGGTTAAATCGTCACACTCTTCTTAATCTCTTCCGGCCACCGGCCTTCGGATCGGGGAGGCATGCGCAAAATTCGGATCCGTTCCAGTGGCTCCGGCGTTCGGTCCCGTTTGAGAGCGTAGCGGCCAAACCGACTGCTCAGCGCGCTGCAAGCGTTCTATTCGCCCCTCACCAGAAGCAAGGAGTGCGGGCCGGACCCTCGTTGGGCCTTCGCGACGCGCCTGGAAAAAGTAAAACTGCCCGCCGAGCGTATCCTTCATATCGACCACCTGTTTGCCCGCATGCAGCGTCTTAATACATATGAAGCAAAGACGAACGCCATGACGAGAATCGGATCAAATTTATCCCAAGTACCGCCACCGCCATTCAGTTGTGAATAGAACGCGAGTAAAAGGTTGATCGCGAGACCAGCATAAACCCACTCAGTCAATCGAGGCACATTGGGAATCAGAAGGCCCACGCCACCAAGGATGTGAGTGACGCCAATCAGAGGGATGATATAGAGCGGGTATCCGAGCTGCTGATTGGCGATCCTCCATTCGTCGGGATCGTGAATTAGATATGACCTCCCGAAGTACACCCAGATCAAGGCGACCAGGCCGGTTGTTACCATCGCGGCTATTTGACTTGCTCGACCTGCCCGCGCAGGTTTATCTATCGCGTGTTCAGCTTTCATATAAAAAGCGATCCTCTTCTTACGGTTTGAATGGTTTAAATCGTTCTGCAATAAGCCGGTTCTTATACGCGACTGAGATCGACGCGCAGAGGATCAGCCCAGTTCCCAAGCAACCGAGCTGATTCAGCTTGCGCCGGACTTACGCCTTGAGGGCGTTCTGTGCAGCCGCAAACACATCGCGTGCGGACGTCGTACCCGCTACGTGCTCCGTACCCGTGATTCCGAGCTCCATCCATCCCGCGTTAACGCTCTCAAACATTTCTTCTGCAGGTCCAGTGTGGCCCTTCGGGATGCCGAACTGCTCGAACGCTTCCGCCCACCCTGCACGCGGGACTGCAAAGGCTTTTACGTCGAGTCTCAGGACTTCACCCAATTGCCCGGCCACTTCATCTGCGCTTACCATCGAACCCAGTTCGATGACGCGATGCCCTGACCACGCCGGCCCGGTCAGAAGCGTTGCCACCTCTGCGCCGATGTCGTCTGACGCGACCATCGTCGATTTCCGATTTGTGGGATTGTAGAAGACCGGTAGTGTTCCGCCTTGGGCGGCCTGTAAGCCGAAAAGAAAGTTTTCGAAAAAACCGCCTGCGCGCACAAATGCGACCGGAGATGGCAGGCTGCGAAAACCTTGCTCCAAGAGTGACAAGGCCGTGATCATCCCCAGCCCGCTTGTTCTATTCGCGCCCATCGACGAGAGCGCTACCACCCGCGGGGGCACGACCTTGGTCAGCGCCTCGACATAGTTCGCAATCACGCCCTTTGCTTCTCTGTAATCAGGCGAGGGTGCCCATACAGCCGGCAACATAACAAACGCGCCCTCAACACCTTTGAGCGCCGCCGCTATGGCTGTCGCATCGTTCCAGTCTCCATCCGCCAACTCCACGCCTTGGTCCGCCCACTTCGCCGCTTTCTCGCGATTGCGCACAAGTGCGCGCACCTGTTTGCCTTGCTTCAGCAGATGCCGCGCGGTGGCGCCCCCAACTTTTCCAGTAATGCCCATCACTAAATACATGCTCGTTTTCTCCTTGTCGGCCGCCCATCCAAATCCGCGACCTGACGATTTGAGGCTTTATGTAAACCATTGGTTGCAAATTAATCAGTGGTTTTTATCGTGAACACAACCGGCTGTGCCATGAGAGGGTGGCGCTTTTACAACCGATGGTGATAAAACAACAAGCGGTCGCAAACATCCCCAAAAGGGACTAAGATATTGAAGTGACATCTACATCACCAAGTCGCCGGGTAGAGCGTAAGGAGAGGTTGCGGGGCGAAATCCTTGCGGCTGCAAGTAAAATGTTCGCCGATCGCGGTTACGAAGCCGTGACGCTCCGTGCGATCGCTAAAGAGATCGGTTATGCGCACGCCGTGATCTACCAGCATTTTCCGGACAAATGGCACATCCTTGCCGAGTTGAGCAGAGAGACGATCGGGCTGCTGATTCAGAACTTCGACGCGATTGCCGCTAAACATCCTGCACCGAAAGAGCGTCTTTTTGCGACGTCACGTGGCTTGATTCAATTCTGCACTGCCCATCCACAGCAGTTCCGTAACGTCTTCTTCGGGCCTGAGAACCGCAACGGCATCCGCGCTGGTCAATATATCAACGACATTGGCACGCCTTTGTTCGGACGTTTCGTGCAGCTCTTTTTCGATGTTGCCAAGCATGAAGGATTGCCCAGTAGGGATGACATAGTGGTAGCCCACACCTGGTGGTACACGATCTTTGGCCTCGCCACACTCATGGTCATCCAAGGGGTTGTGCCTGACTTGCCTGACCAGACTCTCGTGGTCGAGCAAACGATCGCAACGCTTTGGGCGGGCGTCCAGGCTGTCCCGCGATTACCTAAGAGCGCAATCGCTAAGCGATCCGGCCGATCCACTGCCTCAAAGCAATAACAGCTTCTGTCTACTTAGAGTCATTGAAGGGTAACTACACCTTCACTCCAAGCCCAGTTGAAGGATGGCCAACCTTCCAGGAGCCTTCCATGAGACCCGGCCTCTGTCAACAGATATTTTGAGCGTTTCGAGTATGCGTACGGGATCTTAGTGTTAAAGTGATCACGCGCAGCGGGGTCGCGCCCGAGGCGTACCAAGACTGAGGCGACGGACTGGCTCCGAAGTAATCGGTTGAATGGACCCTCCGGTCAGATACGGAGGGTCTTGTTGTTCTTTAAGCATTATTTTGGTGAAGTTCCCGAGCGGAGGTCTTGGGCTCAAACGCGAAGTCAGCCGGGCCGGGTTTGCCCGGCTTTCCTTATTTGCACTTCTGTTCTTCTCAGGCGACACTGCAACTGTTTGTAGATGTTCGCTACCGGCCCCCGGGAGCGAAGGTCGTCCGCCACGTTCTCGCCATCCTTCCATACGCACTCTGTTGAGAAGCCGATCGCTTCGGTGCAGATTGGGGTTCACAATGAAGGGCGCTGCTTTCTTACCGGCGACCTGCTCGAGGAGATGGCTCCTGAGCGGTCGTGGATCCTGACGCAGTCGCCCGGAACGGGGCGATCTCAGAATTTGTTACCGTCTACGCCGCCAGGCCGGTCGCGTGCGCTTTGTCAGCGTTGCGCAGCGGTTCATATTTTGCACCTGTAACCCACAATCGGTGAAGCAGCACGGCGAGCTTACGCGCCACTGCAACGACCGCACGCTTCTTCGCGCTCTTCCCACCGCGTTCAGCCAGCTTCAGCCCCCATCGCCGCAGATCCGTATCCGGGCCAAACCGCCCTAGAATGTATTGCGCCGACCCAACAAGCAAGCGGCGGAGGTAATGGTCACCGGCTTTGGTGATGCGGAGTTCCGGACAGCTTTCTCCTGACTGGTTCTGCTTGGGACGTAAGCCGAAATAGTTGCCCACTTGTCGACTCTTCGCAAACCGGTGCGGATCTGAGATCGTGAGTACGAAGGCAAGTGCTGTAAGCGTACCGACGCCGGTCACCTGTTTGAGTTGTTTGGTCTCCGGCCGCTCTGTACGAGCGATGCGCTCGATCTCCTCGTCATATTGCTGAATGGCATTGCTCAGAGACTCGAGTTGTTCGAGCAAAGGCGTGACCGCCGCAAGCAAGGCATCGGGAATAAGACCCGCAACCTTTCTGACGAAATAGGCACTTGCACAGGAAGGCAATTGCAATCCCGTTGGCTTCACCAGACCACGTACGCAGTTGATCAGCGCCGTCCGGGCACGTACGAGGACATCTCGTGCTCGAATGACGGAAAGCTGCGCTTGCGTAGTTCCGTCGCGGTGTGTGACCGGACAGAGCAATGAGTGATCAACGCGCGCAAGCTTGGCCAGATTCCGCGCATCGAGTCGGTCGTTTTTGCGATTGCTCTGATGAATGAGCGGCACTCTTCCGGCATTGGCAATCAAGACTTCGTGTCCCAGGCCGGCAATGAGCGCGCTCGCCCATCTCGAATGCGGACCAACTTCAATCACAACCAGGGCAGAAGGAATTATAATGAAGTATTTTCGGAAGGCGGTCGGGCTCGTGGTGATCGTGAGCTCGCTCGCGACCTGGCCTTGCGCATCCAGCACGCAAACGTGACTGCGCTTATCGCCTAGATCCACTCCGATCGTCTGCCGACCAGATGTTGTCAATCCTGTATTCATCGATGAGACCTCCGGAACTGTTCTATCGAGTTCGTCTCCAGCCCGCTACGCAGGCCGGGTCTCATCCCAGTCTTACCGCTTCCCAAGAAGACGGAAATTCAATTGCAGGGGCAAGTTGGAGTTCATTGGTTATCCGCTCCTCCGTGGGCTGTCGCGGCTTCGGCCAGCGGCGGGTCTATGAGAGCCGGTTGGAGCGTATCGAGCTTGCGCAGGGCGGGGAATAGCCAGGCCCATAGGCCCACGACTGCCATGGTGCCGAGGCCGCCGAGGACTACGGCGGGGATTGTGCCGAACCATTGCGCGGTCAGGCCGGATTCGAATTGGCCGACTTCGTTCGACGCTCCGATAAAGACCATGTTCACTGCGCTGACGCGGCCTCGCATAACGTCGGGCGTTGCCGTCTGGATCATGGTGGAACGGATGATGACGCTGACTGTGTCGGTTGCTCCCGTAAGGAACAGCATGAAAAGCGAAAGCCAGAAACTCTGTGAGATGCCGAAGACTACGGTCGTAATGCCGAATCCGAGGACGCACCAGAGCATGATGGCGCCGGCACGGTGACGCAGCGGCCAGTGGGCCAGCAGGATGCTGACTAATACCGCGCCTGCACCGGGCGCGCTGCGCAGGATGCCTAAGCCGATTGCGCCGACGTTTAGGATTTCGCGGGCATAGACCGGGAGAAGCGCTACTGCGCCGCCAAGCAGGACGGCGAACAGGTCGAGCGACATAGCTCCGAATATGAATTGGTTGCGCCAGATAAATTTCAAGCCTTCGAGGACCGCGCTGGCCGATGCCGCGCCAGCGGTGCGAACGGGCTGCGCGAGCTTAACGCGCGTGATGCTTAGGAGCCCGATAAAATAGGCAACCGCGGAGCAGCAATAGACCGCAATGGGGTTGCCCGTTACGCCATACAACAGGCCTCCGATCATCGGGCCGGCGATGGTGGCGGTTTGAAAAATGGAGGCGCTCCAGGCCACCGCGTTCGGGAAATCTTTTTCAGGGACGAGCAGCGGCACAAAGGCTTGGCTGGCAGGTGCATTGAATGCCCGCACGAGGCCATTGAGGAGCAGGACAGCATAGATCGGAATGGCAGAACGCAGCCCGTGCAGAGTTAGCGCGAGGAGCAGCACGGAGCAGACGGAGAACGCGGCGTAGCAGGTGCGCAGGATGCGCAGGCGGGGCACGCGGTCAGCAGTGTGGCCAGCCAGGAGAAAGAGGCAAATGCCGGGCAGGAACTGCGCGAGTCCCACCAGGCCGAGGTCCAGAGGCCGGTGCGTGAGTTCATAGACCTGCCACCCGACCGCAACCGATTGCATTTCCGACGAGATGGTAATGACGAAGCGGGCTAGCGCGTAATACCGGAAATTTGCATAGCGAAAGGCCGCTCGTGCGGAAGACGAGCCGGGCGAGCGTTCCTTCATTCCGGGTGCATTTACGTGATAACGCGCCCGCGAAAGGTGCGCGTGCCGAGAAAGAACATGGCGATCACCGACACACCGAGGGCGAACAAAATCCAGCCGAGGCCGAGCGTGGGGAAATCGTGGCCGTTGACGGGCGGCACCATGGCGTAACGCAAGCCTTCCGATGCGTAGGTAAGCGGATTGAATAGAGTCAGGATCTGAAACCAGCGTATGTTGGTGAGCGCGCCCCATGGATAGTAGGTGCACCCTGTGAAGAGCAAGGGCGTAAAGATGAGCGTGAACATGAGGCTGATCTGATCGGGTTTGATGACGGTGCCCATCAGCAAGCCGATGGTCGCGCCGACAATGGCGGTAAGGATGACCATGCCGATGAGAACCGGAATGCGGTCGGCTCGGACCGCAAAGCCGTTGCGTAGAATGAGCCAGCCGAGCGGAAATATCACAGCGCCGGCGATGGTGCCGCGCACTGTGGCAAATAAAACTTTTTCGAGCGGCACCCACCACACGGGAAGAGGCGAGAGCAGGCGGTCGTCGATTTCGCGGGCGAAGCCGAGATCGAGGACCAGCGGCAGCGTGACGCCTTGCATGGCGGCTATCATGCCGGTAAGTGCAACAATGCCGGGCAACATCAGGGCGGCGAAATTACCGACCGCGAGGCCGATACGCGGCAGGACCAAACCGAAGATGAAGAGAAAGAAGAGCGGCTGCATGAGCGCCTGCAGCAGGAACGGAATGAATTCGCGGCCGGTGACGACCAGGTCCCGGCGGAGCATGGCGAAAAAGGCGTTGATGGCCAGCGCGGTGCGGTTTTCGAGCGCTTGCGAGCGGTCCAGAAGCCGTTCGGGCGCGCCGCTATATACGCCACTCATTAGCGCAGATGCCTCCCGGTCAAAAAGATAAAGACTTCTTCGAGCGAAGGCTGCTTGACGCTTAGGTTTCGCACCTGGGCGCCGGTTGCGAGCACAGCCTGTGCGGCGGGACCGATCAAGGCAGTCGCCTGATTCGCATAGATCCGGAAAGTGTTCTCGCCCGGTTCAGCTTGGTCCGGAGGCGTTTCTACCGAATCTACTTTCGGGACGCCGGGCAAAGCGGAAAGAGCCGCCAGAATTTGTTCACCGCTCCCGTGGTTTTCAGACCAGGATTGAACTTCAAGGACGGTGCCGCCAGGGATCATTTTCTTCAGGGAATCCGGCGTGTCATTCACAAGAATTTTGCCGTGGTCCATGACGGCGATGCGGCGGCAGAGTTTATCCGCTTCTTCCATGTCGTGCGTAGTGAGCAGAATGGTCAAACCGCGCGAGTTCATCTCGCGAATTTTGTCCCACAAGAATAGGCGCGATTGCGGATCCAGGTTGTTGGTCGGCTCATCGAGAAAGAGTACGTCCGGCTCATGCATCAGCGCCCTGGCGATCATGAGGCGCTGCGCCATACCGCCCGAGTACTTATTTACTTTGTCGTTCTTGCGGCCGCCTAAACCAAGTTGATCGAGCAACTGATCGGCCATGCTCTCGCGCGCTTTGCGGGCCACGCCGTGATAAGCCGCGTGAAACGTCAGGATCTCGCGCACTCGCAGGCTGCGATCCAGATTGCTTTGCTGCGGAACGACTGCGATGCGCTGCTTCACTCCAATAGGATCTTGCGCGACGTCAATCTGCATGATGGATGCAGAGCCTTGCGTGGGGAGAATGGCGGTGGTCAGGACGCCGATGGTAGTTGTTTTACCGGCGCCGTTTGGTCCAAGTAAGCCAAAGATTTCGCCCCGCCGGACTTCAAAAGAGACGCCATCGACTGCATTAGTCTTCGCCTTAGCGTAACGCTTCACGAGATCGCGAACGGCAATTGCGGAGGAGCTTTCGAGACGGTCCTCGACCGGATGGGGAAGCGCACTCATGAGGGTATATTTAGTTGTACTCGAAAGCGGCGGCTGCCCGCTACCTGATTTTCGGATGATCAGGCTGTGGAGAATGGTGCTGTGGAATATCCGATCGGAGTCGAGTTCTCGGGTGGTTCGAACGGCGAGTGCGGGCCGTACAGCGCATCGAATAACTGGGCATCGCGCTGCATCATGCGATTGAAAATCGCGCTGTTGGATTCTTTTGCGGCCACGGTATCGCCCAGTTGCACGGGAACGTCATCCAGGCTGGCGATCAGCCCCATTTGTTCGGCCGCAATAATCGCCGCACCGCGGCTGGATGCTTCGGGAATTACACATTCAATCACCGGATGCGCCAAGGCGTCCGCCATCATCTGAAGCCAGACGCGAGATTTCAACAAAGCGCCTCCGGACGCGACGACTTGCGCGGGCGCAGCAAAGGGACGATTCAGCAGCATATAGATCTGCTTGAAGCGCAGCGCCACGCTTTCAAGACAGGCTTGCAGGATATCGAGCGGTTCGGTAGCCAGACTCATTCCGCTCACTACGGCGCGAAGTTCGGGCCGCCAGTATGGCGAGCGCTCGCCAGCGAAATACGGCAACATTGTGAGCCCGTGGGAACCCGGCGCACGCTGCGCGATTTGTGTTTCCGCATCGTCGGGGATCCGCAGATTGCGCGTCGCCCAGCGAAAGACTTCCCCTCCGTTTGAGATCGCACCGCCCAAGATAAACCGGCGGCGGTTGACGCGATAACACCAGATGCCTGCAGGAATCGTTACGTACTCCTGCTTTACAACGACCCGCATAGCGCCGCTGGTGCCGACCATGAGGGCGAACCGGTCCGGCGCGCAGCAGCCGCTGCCGATGCTGTTACACGCTCCGTCGCCATAGGCCGGATACCAGGGGATGCCTTGCAGCAATGGCCAGCGGGCGGCAAATTCCGGGCGCAGAGATGTGCTCGGCTCATCGAGCGTTTCGACGGGCGCAAGCTGCTCGCGTTTGATATCGATCATCTCGAGGAGTTCGCGGCAGTAGTCGTTTTGACGCTGATCCCAGATGCCCGAGGCTGAGACCATAGAGGTTGATTCCGCGCCTTTTCCGGTAAGCGAAAGCAGCAGGAATTCGCCAACGGAGATCCATTGCGCGGTTTTTGCGAACTCCGCGGGGTGGGTCTCCCGAATCCAGAGAAGTTTGGCGGGCCAGTAACTGGTGTGAGGCATGCAGCCAGTGATGGCGTGGAGCCAGGAAGCTTCGAAGGTAGTGGTGAGCTGCTCCATCTGGCGGCCCGACCGCGTGTCAAAGAGATGAACGATGGGCGTGGTAGGCTTTTGCTCGCGATCAATGCCGACAAAGCAGTGCCAGAAGGTGCTGATGGCTACTCCCGCCGCCTTGAGGCCTTTATCCTGCATTTGCGCGTGGAGCGCGTCGAGGCAATCGCAGGTGAGCTGCAAAAGGGTAGTAGGATCAACTTCGACACTGCCGTCGGGCCGAGTGATGAACTGATATTTTTTCTGAAGACCTAAATCGGGGTAATTCGCGAATTGCTCATCGAATAACAAAGCGCGCACGCTGGAGGTGCCGAGGTCGAGACCAACAAGGTTGTTACCGGATTGCACGCCACCTAGTATTTCATTCGGGTGTTGAAAGGCGGCGGCGTCTAAGGACCAGAATTCCTGCGCCAAGGCCGGCAATCAGCATCAGGCCTATAGTGGATGGCTCAGGAGTAGCGCTGGACGAGACCAAGAGCTGCCCTCGTAGTTCGCCGGCGGGATATTGCGCCGTGTGTATGTTGACGTACGCGCCGCCGTATTCGATGGCTTGCGCCACTTGTGCGATGGTACTAACGCCGTTGGCGGGCGTCACGTCTGCCTGGGTAAGTGTTCCTGAGATCGAATCGCTCGCGGGCATGGTGGTCATAAAGAACGGAATGATGATGGGCCCACTGACGCCCGGGGCTCCCAGGTGGATGTGTGCCATGGTTGCGGAGCCCGTTAAATTTGCCCAGGACAGGATGTAGCTGAAGGAGTTAGCGGCGGAATTGTAGTCCACCGTTGCGGAGCCGCTTCCATGCGAGTTCGTCGCCCCGTCATTTGAGGGCAGCAAGGTAGCTGTCGAGATAAAGTCAGCTTGGAGCGGTGAAACGCAACCAAGAGCGCAGATACAAGCCAGCGCGTAAAAGGATTTCGTCATAGTTCCTCCCAGAGGTCGCCGTCCCTTGAACAAGAGAACGACGCAAATGAAGATGCAACTGTGCTGCTTTCAGGATCATTGAGATAGCCGAGTTAGTAATGTTGCGAGATGTAACGCAAAAAGGCCCGGCATTTTTCCACAGGCGTACGATCAAGCTTACTTCTTCGCAATGAGTAACTTACCTTGATAAGCCATGACTTATCCACAGATATCCTCAGGGTGAACGGCCGGGGTGGAAACTTTTTCGGTGGCGGGCAGCATCTTACGAGGAGGTTTGGTGGGTGTGTTTCGAGGCGCAAATACTCCTCCTGACCCCGCTGATGTAAGTTGCATGGCGCGCGTTTTTATCGAAACAACGATATTAGAACGTTCAAAGCTGCTGGGGATTGTATCTGCATGCCCCTCGCTTCGTTCGGGATCGGCTTGGGTCAGTGCACTGGCATTGCTGGCAGGCGCGGCGGGTGTATATTCCGCGGTCAGGATTCATCAGGATTACTCGTTTGCGTTGCAATCGCCTCTGGAAGTGAGACTTAGATCGCCACTGATAGTGAGCCGGCGAGTAGAAACGCCTGCGGCGCAACATATGCAACGGGTGCAACACCACTCGTTGAATACTTATCAAGAGTACACGTGCGAGAAATTCGGCCCGGCGTGCCGGACTGCGCTGGCGATTCAGCGGGTAGAAAATCCAACGGGTAAATGTGAGATTTATCACTACAACACAGATGGATCGCTCGACTGGGGTTATTTTCAAATCAATACAGTGCACTTGAAGCGGCGTGGTGTGAATTTGCGAGACCTGCTCGATTGCAAGGCGAACATCGATTTTGCGTACCGGTTGTACACGGAGAACCACGGCTTCACGGCGTGGAGCACATATAGGAATGGGGCGTACCGGCGCGCGCTGCGCGAGTAGCTTCGCGGAGAGCCAAGTAGAAGTAAAACTGAAATGTCTTCATCCAGAATCGATTCAGAAAATCCAGTCTACAAGCCGGTCCAGCAAGCCATGTACGGTCTGGAACGGGTGGTAAAGCAATCAAAGTTGGAGCCGAGTTTGATTGAGCTAGTGAAGATGCGCGCTTCGCAAATGAATGGATGCGCTTTCTGCCTGGACATGCATTCCAAAGATGCGCGGGCGCACGGGGAAACGGAGCAAAGACTCTATTGCCTGACAGCTTGGCGGGAGGCGCCTTTTTACAGCGAGCGGGAGCGGGCCGCTTTGGAGTGGACAGAAGAGCTAACCCGCATTGCCGAGGCCGAGATTTCGGACGCTTTATTTGAGCGCGTGCGAAAGCAATTCGATGAGGAGGAGCTGGCGGCTCTGACGCTAGCGATAGTCGCCATCAACGGGTGGAATCGAATAGCGATCGGCTTTCACTTTGTGGCGGGCTCGTATCAGCCGGCGCCGGTTACGAGCGCGCACACCTAACGCAATACAATCTGATTCGTTATCCGACTATGCTGCGGCTCCGCAAACCGCCTGACGCGCAATGTCATCCCATGTATTCGAATACGAGATGAGCGAAGCCATACGGACCATTCCGCTTTCCACGGAGCGCTCTCGTGAAATGGTCGTGCGTCCGGTAGACGAGCAATTTATGCGGGAAGCCATCGACGAAGCTCGATTAGGCGACCTGACGCCGGGTGCTGGCGAAGTTGGCTGCGTGATTGTTCGCGATGCGGAGATTGTAGCTCGAGGACACAATGAAGCTCATTTACGGCATGATCCGACAGCGCACGCGGAAATCGTCACGTTGAGGAAGTTAGGCCAGAGTTTACGGACAACCGATTTTTCGGGTTCCACGCTCTACGTAACCTTGCAGCCGTGCAGTATGTGCGCAGCCGCGTGTGTCTGGGCTCATCTCAGCCGCATTGTTTACGGCGCCACGCGCAAAGATGTTCACTCCATGTATTTCGACGCGCGTCATTTGAACGCTGCGGAGCTGATTGCGGACGCGTACCGGGAGGATCTCGAGATTGTTGGCGGGGTGTTATCGGAAGAATGTGCCGCGCTCTATTACAAGCCGGACGATAATCCACCTTTGAAGGAACAGGAGAACCGGTGAGGTTGCAACCCGGGGTGAACGGCGTAGTGGAAACGGCGCTATACGTGGCCGATCTGGAGCGTTCGACCCGTTTCTATCAGGATCTGTTTGGTTTTCCGCTCATCTATACAGAGGGAGACCGTCTGCGAGCGCTGAGCGTAGCGGATCGCCAAGTGCTCCTGCTTTTCCGCGCGGGAGGTTCGAGAAGGGCCACAGAGACGCCAAACGGAACCATTCCGCCGCACGATGGCCACGGAACGTTGCATGTTGCGTTTGCGGTGACGAAAGAGGAAATGGAACTCTGGCGCGGCTGGTTGCGCGACAGGGGAATCGGGATCGAAAGCGAGGTCAACTGCGGCGGTCTCAGCCTCTATTTTCGGGACCCGGACGGTCATCTCCTCGAGCTAATATCGCCGGGCTGCTGGCCGATCTATTAAGCCTGAGTACTCTTTGGTTCCACAGTTTTACTGAGGTGCGAGGCGGATGCCCAGCTCTTTGAGTTGGCGCTCGGGTACGGTGGACGGGGCTTCGCACATCAAGTCAGTTCCCCTAGCCGTCTTGGGAAAGGGGATTACGTCGCGGATGGAAGTCTCTCCGGCGAGGATCATGACCAGGCGATCCAGACCTAGCGCGATACCGCCGTGGGGTGGTGCGCCGTATTCTAAAGCGTCGAGCAGGAACCCGAAGCGCCGGCGAGCTTCTTCTTCGCTGAAGCCGAGCGCTGCGAAGACTCTGGTCTGCACGTCGCGGCGATGGATACGGATAGAGCCGGAGCCGAGTTCGACACCGTTCAGCACCAGATCATAGGATTTCGCGCGGCAATGCGCCGGATCGTCCGTTAGTTTCTGCAGATCTTCATCGTGGACGGATGTGAAGGGATGGTGGGCGGCATTCCATCGCTTCTCTTCTTCGTCCCATTCGAACATCGGGAAATCCACTACCCAGAGAAAACGGAAGCTCTGCGGATCGAGAAGCCCGTGACGGTCATTGAATTTCTGGCCCAAGTGCAAACGCAGTTGGCCGGCGGCGAGCAAGGCGGTCTGTTCCGGCAAAGCGCCCTTTGGCTCTCCGGCCCACGATGCTAACAAAAGCAAGTCATCGGAGGCTGGTTGGATTTGCTCGCGCAGTTTGGCTGTGGCGTCCGGAAAGTCACGATCCAGGCGCTTCAAGTCATCGAACACGCGCAGACCGCGCTCCTGTCCGAATGCCTTGATTTCGTCGCGTTCGCGGCGGCTGAGCTGGCCGACTTTGGGGATGTGAATAGCAATCAGGGGCATCCCGGGCGCAGCGAGCGCTGAATCAGGGAAGAGATCTTCCACTCGCTGGAACGCGGGCATGCGAAGGTCGGGCTTATCGCTGCCGTAGCAATTCATGGCCTCGGCATACGTGATGCGGGGAATGTGTTTCTCGACGGCAACACCGGCGGCCTCGCAGACGCCCCAGATCAACGGCTCGATCACGTCGTAAATCTGTTCCTGCTGCGGGAATGACATTTCGAGATCGATTTGAGTGAACTCAGGTTGCCGGTCCGCCCGCAGATCTTCGTCGCGAAAACAACGGACGATCTGAAAGTAGCGCTCGTATCCGCTCACCATCAGCAGCTGCTTAAAGATCTGCGGGGATTGCGGCAAGGCGTAGAAATTGCCGGGCTGGACCCGGCTTGGTACGAGATAATCGCGCGCGCCCTCGGGTGTGGAGCGCGTCATGAACGGGGTTTCGATCTCCAGAAAGTTTTGCGCATACAGCGCCTGGCGAACGGCGAAGGTAATCTTCGAGCGCATAATGATGTTGCGCTGCATACGCGGGCGCCGCAGGTCGATGTAGCGATATTTCAGGCGCACATCTTCTTTCACGTCGACGTCATCTTCGAGCGGAAACGGGGGCGTGCGCGATTCGTTCAGAATCCAAAGCTTCGAAACAGCTAGCTCGACCTCGCCCGTCGCGATATTGGGATTGATGGTCTCTTTGCTGCGGAGCTTGACTTCGCCCTCGACCGCAATCACGAATTCGGCGCTCAGCTCCTGCGCGCGCCGGTGCCCTTCCGGGTCCTTACTTTCATCGAAGACGAGTTGGGTGATGCCGCTGCGGTCGCGCAGATGGATGAAGATGACGCCGCCCAAGTCGCGGCGGCGGTGGACCCAACCCATTAAGAGTGCGGGGGAGCCGGCGTCGGCAGCGCGGAGCTCGCCGCAAGAATGCGATCGGCGAAGGTCGCCCAAAAAATCTAATTTAACGTCGGCCATTTATGGTTGTAAATTTCCTGCTTAGCGGGTTTTCGGGTCTAAGCGTTCCAGCAACTGCTGGCGGGTGAGCGTCTGCTGCTCACCGGTACGCATATTTTTAAGTTCATAGGATTGCGTGACGATTTCGTTATCGCCTACGATCAGTGTGTAACGCGCCTCGAGCTTATTGGCGATTTCGAGCAGCCGTTTTAATTTGCGGTCGGTACCTACTTCAACCGAGACATCGAGCCGCCGAATACCCGAGGCGAGAATTGCGCAATGGCGCAGCGCTGCGTCGCCCAACGGCGCGATATAAAGATCGAGCGGTTTGGGCTGAACGGCCTGGCTCTCTTCAGCGGCCATCACAAGCCGGTCTTCACCGATCGAGAAGCCGATGCCGGGTGCGCTGATTTTCGAGCCGAGCGTTTCGGCTAACTTGTCGTAGCGACCGCCGCCGAGAATCGCATTTTGCGCGCCCAATGCGCCGTGTGTAATTTCAAAAGTCGTGCGGGCGTAATAATCAAGTCCTCGGACCAGCCGGGGCCGGACCGTGTATTTAATTTCCTGGTCGTCCAGAAGCTCGCGGACGCGCCGGAAATGCTCCTGATCTTCGCTCGCGAGGTGGTCCAGGATGGAAGGCAGACTGTCGATGATTGGCTGGTCGGCTGGCACTTTGCAGTCGAGCACGCGCAAAGGATTGGTTACGGCGCGGCGCTGGCAATCAGAGCAAAGCTGCGGCGCGATTTCCTGCAGCTTTTGGCGCAGCACCTCATTGAACCGGGCGCGAGAGGCCTTCGAGCCGACCGAGTTGATCAACAGTTCATAACCTGTTATGCCGACTTCGTCCAGAATGGCGAGCGCGAGCTCGATACTCTCCGCATCGATCAAAGGCGCATCGGTGCCGATCGCCTCGGCGCCGATTTGAAAAAACTGGCGGTAGCGGCCCTTTTGCGGGCGCTCGCGGCGGAACATCGGACCAATGTAAAAGAGCTTCTGCAAACCCGGCTGCTGATCCAGGCGGTGTTCGATGTAGGAACGCAGAACGGAAGCGGTATTTTCCGGACGCAAGGTAAGCGAACTGCCGTCGCGATCTTCGAACGAATACATCTCTTTGCTGACGATGTCCGTCTCTTCGCCAACGCCGCGCGCAAACAGGGCAGTTTCTTCCAGAATTGGCGTTCGGATCTCGCGGTAATTAAAGCGGGCGAACACGCTACGCGCCGCAGTTTCCACTTCGTTCCATATGGCGCTCGAAGGGGGCAGGATGTCCCGCATTCCCTTGACCGCAGTTAGCGGGTTCAACTTTGCTCATCCTTGTAGATCGCCGTGATGGCGATGTAGTTATCGCAGTTTTTGCCGAAGCGCGCCTGTTCTTCCGGCGTAACTTCGCGCTTGAATTTCGCAGGAGCGCCCATAACTAACGCGTTGGCTGGGATGTTCATGCCTTCGGGAACCAACGCGCCGGCAGCAACTACGGCACCTCGGCCGATTTTGGCTCCATTCAAAACAATCGCTCCGATACCTATGAGCGCACCGTCCTCCACTACGCAACCGTGCAAGACCACACTGTGGCCAACGGTGACACGATTGCCAACCAGGCAGGGATACGTCACGTGATCCACGTGCAGCACCGAGTTATCCTGCACACTGGTTTCGTCGCCGATGCGGATGTAATTAACGTCGCCGCGGATCGCTACGTTCAGCCAGACGCTCGAGCGCTCACCAATGACCACGTCTCCTAAAACCTGCGCGCTTTGATCGACATAAGCGGAGTTGGCGATACGGGGTGCAACTCCGCGATACGGCCGAATCATACGCAATACGCTCGTGTCATTTTGAATCGAGAAGGATGCCCGGCTTCCGGCAGCAGCGCGGCACAAAGCACGGGTATTCTCCTACTAGCCATCCTAGCAAGGCCGTTAGAATAGCAAACATGCGAGTTGCCGCCCTGTGCGCGCTTATTTTGGTTGCGTTGAACGCGTGGCCGCAGAGCCCGAAGGCCCCGTTCACAGCGGATGCCATGCTGCGGTTAAAGCGGATTGGCGATCCCCAGCTCTCCCCGGATGGCAAGACAGTCGCGTTTACGGTGCAGACGATCGATTTAGCAGAAAACAGCAAGCCAACGCAAATCTATGCAGTCCCGGTGGAGGGCGGAGCGCCGCAACAAATCACGCACGATGGGAAATCGAACACACGCCCTCGCTGGACGCCCGATTCCCGGCACATTTTTTTTGTTTCGGACCGTTCGGGCGCGTCGCAAATCTGGTCGATGGATGCGGATGGCATAAACGCCAAGCAGATTACGACGGTGCCTACGGATGCGGACGGAGAGACGCTTTCGCCCGATGGGCATTTGATCCTGTTTACGAGCGCTGTTTACCCGGAATGCGCAGCGGCCGGGGCCAAGCCGGGAGTTCAATACGACAGCGGCTGCAACAAGAGCAAGTTGGACGCCGAAGCCGCAAGCAAGATGAAGGCGCGGGTGTTCGATTCTTTGCTTTACCGGCATTGGACGCATTACGAAGGAACTCGGCGGCAGCATTTGTTGCTGCAGGCAAGCGATGGACCGAGCGGAGTGCGCGATCTGACGCCGGGTTCGCTCGGAGTGCCGCCGTTTTCATTGGGCGGTCCGGAAGCGTACGTGTTTTCTCCGGATAGCACGCAAATTACTTACGTGGCCAATACGGATAGCGATCTTGCGACGAGCACGAACTCCGATTTATTTACTGTAGCGGCCGCAGGGGGCGAGGCCAAGCGCATTACGAACAATCCGGGCGCGGATGAAGGTCCGTCCTATTCGCCCGATGGCAAGTATCTCGCCTATCGAACGCAGACGAAAGGCGGTTATGAGAGCGACCAGTGGCGGCTGGCAGTTTTGAACCTGCAGGATGGCACGATGAATACGATCGTCGATTCGCTGGACCGCTGGGTGGAGTCGTACGTGTGGTCTCCGGACTCCGCCAATATATTCTTTACGATTGATGACCATGGCACGGTGCCGTTATTGATGGTGCCTGCGACGGGCGGCGCCATACGCACGATTGCGCAAGGCCCGACCAGCGTGAGCGATGTGCAGTTCTCGCGCGATAACCGGTTGATGATTTATGTGGACCAGAGCGGGTCGCGTCCGCCGGAGATCAACAAGGCGGTTTCGAAAGGCGGCCCGGCGGTGGCGCTTACGCATCTGAATGACGACATTCTGGGTGCGTATCAATTAACTCCGCTCGAAAGTATCTCGGTCGATAGCGGCGCGGACGGGTCCAAGATCCAGAGTTTCATTGTGAAGCCTCCAGGCTTCGATCCGGGCAAAAAATATCCGGTTCTGTTTGCAATACATGGCGGTCCGCAAGGCGACTGGGGCGAATCATGGAGCTATCGCTGGAATGTCCAGGTCTTTGCGGGAGCGGGCTATGTAGTGGTCCTGCCGAATCCGCATGGTTCCGTCGGCTATGGGCAGGCTTTTACGGATGCGGTAAATGGCGATTGGGGTGGACGGCCCTATGACGACATCATGGCGACCGTGGAGTATGCGGCAAATCTCCCTTATGTGGATAAAGATCGCATGGTGGCGGCGGGCGCGTCGTATGGGGGCTATATGATCGATTGGATCCTGGGCCACACGGACCGTTTCCGCGCGCTCGTCTCGCATGACGGTGTCTACGATCTGCGCAGTGAGTTTGGAGCCACTGACGAATTGTGGTTTCCGAAATGGGAGTTTCAGGGAACGCCGTGGGACAACCCGGAGCTCTACGAAAAGTGGTCTCCGAGCACCTACGTGAAACAGTTCAAAACGCCAACCCTGGTTGTCCAGGGTGAACTGGATTACCGGGTGCCAATTGGTCAAGGGGAACAGTTGTTCACGGCTTTGCAACAGATGAAAGTGCCTTCGAAGCTGGTGCAGTTTCCGGACGAGGGCCACTGGGTGTTAAAGCCGCAGAACAGCCAATTCTGGTACAACACGGTTCTCGACTGGCTGAATCGCTACGCGCAGCAGCCGGCTGGGGGCAGCGGGACTGTCCAATAGAAATGGCAGTAGTGAAGAATAAAGAATTGCACTCTGCCGACATACATGACCCAGACCGCCATCCGCCGCCGGCCTCCTCTTGCCCTGATCAGTTCGCGACTTATTGCGTTCCTGGCGGTCCTCGGCCCGGGCTTCATTACCGCTAACGTCGATAACGATCCCGGCGGCATTCTCACGTATTCGAATGCGGGAGCGCAGTATGGGTATGCGCTTTTGTGGACCCTCATTCCTACGACCATTGCGTTGATCGTGGTGCAGGAGATGGCTGCGCGGATGGGTGCCGTTACGGGTAAGGGCCTGTCTGATTTGATCCGCGAAGAGTTCGGGCTGCGGGCAACGTTTTTCACCATGCTGGTGCTGGGTTGCGCCGATTTCGGCAATATTGTGGCGGAATTCGCGGGTCTGGCGTCGGGCATGGGGCTCTTCGGCGTGAGCAAATATTTTGTCGTGCCGGCGGGTGCGATTTTGGTGTGGACGTTGATTGTGCGCGGACGCTATAAACCGGTGGAGCGGATTCTGATTGTGGCTTCTCTGATCTATTTCGCGTATCCGGTGTCCGCGTTTTTGGCCAAGCCGGATTGGCATCTGGCGATTGAGCGAACGTTCTGGCCGGGCCCGGGGTTCAGTACGTCACCGGGCTATCTGGCCGTGATCGTCGGGTTGATCGGAACTACAATCACGCCGTGGATGCAGTTCTATCTGCAGGCGGCGGTGGTCGAGCGCGGAGTCGATGCGCGGCACTATGGCCTTTGCCGGCTTGACGTGATTGTAGGTTGCATCGTCACGGATGTGATCGCGTTTTTCATCGTCGTGGCGTGCGCAGCGACTATCTATGTGCCGCACCATCCCGAGCTTACGGATGTGGCGCAGGCGGCGCAGGCTCTGCGCCCGGTGGCCGGCAAGTTCGCGGCTTTGCTGTTTGCGGTTGGTCTGGTCAACGCTTCTTTGCTCTCCGCTGCGATTTTGCCATTAGCAACTTCGTACAACATCTGCGAGGGCCTCGGGTTCGAGTCGGGCGTGGACAAGCGGTTTTCCGAAGCGCCGATTTTTTATTGGCTGTACACGCTCCTGATCGGCGGCGGAGCGCTCTGCGTGCTCCTGATCCACAACAGTTTCCTGCTGAAGTTCATTCTGTATTCCCAAATGGCGAACGGTGTGCTGCTGCCGTTTGTGCTGGTTTACATGTTGCTGCTGATCAACCGGCCCCGATTGATGGGCTCTTTCAAGAACAAGCGGTGGCAAAATGTGGCGGCCTGGTCGACTGCGGTTACGGTGATTGTGCTGGCTGCGGCCTGGCTCTATAACGGTATTGTTTCGTGAAAGCTATTTAACATCGGCGGGCCACTCCTAACCGCCGTTCCAGTGTTACGATCAGGTCGTAAGAGCAAAGGTGTGTCGTCTCTTACGAGCGCGATGGACGTTCCAACCCTTTCCGTTCCTGCCGAGACGCTCAAGCGCCTGGAATTGCCGTTTGAGCCGCTGCCGCAATTCCGTCAGAACGCTCTTGAGGAAACGCCCGAGCGGGCGGCAAATCGCGGAAAGCGGATCGGTATATTCATCGTTGCGTACAATGCGCTGACCACGCTTAGCAATGTTCTTAAGCGGATCACGCCGGATGTCTGGCAAAACGTGGAACAGGTGGTGGTCTTCGACGACGCGAGCCAGGATGCCACGTATGAGCTCGCGGTCGGCATTCAGGCCATGACGAATCTACCGAAACTGCGCGTATTGAAACATGCGCGCAATCTGGGTTACGGCGGCAATCAAAAGGCCGGATACCGGTATTTCATTGAGCAGGGATTTGACGTGGTAGTGCTGCTGCATGGCGACGGACAGTACGCGCCCGAACTGCTGTCGCATATGTACGCGCCCATTGTGCGCGGCGAAGCGGATGCGGTTTTCGGTTCCCGCATGATGCGCGATTTCGGCGGACCCTTGAAAGGCGGGATGCCGCTGTACAAATACGTTGGAAACCGGCTCCTGACCGCGTTTGAGAATCGGGCGTTGGGGTTAGACCTTACGGAGTTTCATAGCGGGTATCGCGCTTATAGCGTTCCGGCGCTGGCCCGCATCAAACTCGATAAACTGACGAACGATTTCCATTTCGATACCGAGATCATCATTAAGCTGCATCACCAGGGCTTTCGGATCACGGAGGTTCCGATCCCGACGTTTTATGGCGATGAGATCTGCCGCGTAAATGGACTCAAATACGCCAAAGCGATTGTGCGCGCGGTGCATCGCTATACGCAAACGGCGCGCGCGGTTCGCAGTTATCCGGAATACGAAGAATATTTTGTTCCATACGCGGTCAAGCGGAGCCGGTATTCCGCACATGATTACGCGGCGCGACTAGTGGGCCGCGGGCAGCGAGTGCTCGAGGTGGGTTGCAGGGACGGCAGTTTCGGAAGGGCGCTGGTGAGCGCGGGAAATTCGCTGGTGGGTGTGGATGCCGAGCCGCACGTCCCGGAGGACGCGCGGTACGAGAATGTTTTCCGCGCCAATCTGGAGCAGGGACTCGACTCACTTTCGCGCAGCGTACACGGCCAGTTCGAGCGGATTCTGCTGCTGGACCGCCTGGAGCATTTGCGCGATCCCGCGAACTTGCTCGAAGATTGCCGCCGTTTACTCGCTGCGCGCGGGAAACTCATCGTCTCCGTACCGAACGCGGTGAACGTGACGGTTCGCCTGATGGTCTTATTTGGCAGTTTCCGGTATGCGGATCGCGGCATTCTGGACTGGTCTCATGTGCGCTTTTTCACGCGCAAATCGATCCGCAGTCTGATAGAGCAAAGCGGGTACCGGATTACTGGCGTTCATTACACGTTGGTTCCGCTCGAGCGACTGGTTCCGTTGCGTCCTACGAATCGCGTTTTGCGTTTTGCAAACGGGTTTCTGCGCGCCGCAACGGCGGTATTGCCGGGCTTGCTGGCGTACGAGATTGTGGTTGTGGCGGAACGCTGAGCTTCTTTTTAGAAGTTCGCCGCCAACTCAATACCAGGACTGCTATCGATTCCGACTTGCCTGTTAGCGAATCGGATGGAAGCGGTAGGTGCAGGAGAGCGTCACGTAAGAAGCTAACCGAACGCCAACGATCTGCTCCGTCGGTGTGTTCTCTCCAGCAGCGGCCAGTATTTCGGTAGTCTGTCCTGTGTACCCGCTCGCCAGCAAGAAGTTAACTCCCAGATCCAGCTTGCGGTTCTGGAATGACCGGAGCACCGCGCCGCGCAACTCACGCACCGGCACGCCTACAAAGCCATCTCCCAGTGGTTTGCGGCCAACCTCCTCAAATTCAGCGCGGGCCTGTAACCCGAAGGGCAAGGTGTTAGCGGTTCCGAGAACGTCAAAAATAGTGCGCGGAGCCTCGGGCGTCGGTAGGCCCGTATCCAGTTCCCGAGCATCGGCCTTCGAAATGGATGCTTGCAGCAGTCCGAAACGGAAGTTGCGTCGCGCCGAAACTGTGGCAAATTTGTTTCGTCCCGGGCCTTCATCCTGCTGCAGCCCTGTATCCGGATCAATTTTGGCAAGCGTGGCTTCCGCAGTCACATGACCCAGAGTCGTCCGGAATTCCACGCCGCCAATGCTTTTTCCGATGACCAACTGATAAGAATGAGCACGGCTGACGAGCGGCCCCTGAACGGTTCCCAAGCCGATACGAGGGTCGTTCGTATAGAAGGCTTCTCCAAAGCTGCCGGCCAGCCATGGCAAGTAGGAGTCGCTTGCCGGACGCAGCCATACAGTTGCTTTGGGCGAATTGAAACCAACAGTTCTGCGATACGAGTTTTGTACGGTCAATAAGTCTGTGTTTTCGACTTGAATCTCGTCCCGGCGCCAACCCAGGTCATAGTGTACATGCCGGGTAAGAGCGCCATCGAGTGACACGTAGGACGCCAAGTCGCCGAGAACCACGTTGTTCGCCGTGACCTTTTGAAACGGGCCATAGATGGATGTATCTGTCGACAGGAAGTGATCGAGATCCAGGCGTTCCGGCGCATCCCGTTGATAGTCGGCACCACCCAGGAGCGAGACCCGATTCCTCCACTTGTGCGTGTACACTGCGTTCCCGCCCGAGACTGTACGGAACTCGCTCTGACGAATGAGGCCGTCTCCGAAATTTGAATAGAGCGACAAATTGTATGTGCGAAGGAAACCGCTCAACCGCAGAGTCCCGGAAGGTGAAAGGTGCCATTCATCGTTGAGGGCGAAGTCGCCCGTGTGAGTTTGATCCTTCTGGCGCGGATCAATCGTCTCACGCAGGGAAGGCATATCCAAGGGAACCAGACCGGGAACGAACGAACTTCCGAAATACCCTACTCCAAACAGAGTGAATTCCTGAGCGCCAATCGACCACTGCCTGTAGCCGTTAATCTTGTATTGCTGCCGGTGTTCCAGGCGATCCAAAAAGCCGTTCCCATATGCCGCCTCGATAGCCACCCAGGTTCTGGAATGGGGACCTTCGGGGCTCCATCCCATCACCACATCCGCATCCCGATAATCGCCGGCGATCGTTATGAACGGTTCGAGCCATGAACGGAGTTCATACGCGGCCGCAAGGTTTTCCGCATGATTGCCTTCACGCACGTTGAAAGCGCCGCCATCTACCTGAACGCCTTCCAGGATTCCAGGAATGAGGATATTCGGGTCTGCATACCCATTGCCGTGCGCGTTTGCCGAGAGATTATTCGGCAAGAGATATGAACCGACCAGAACATACTGAGCAATCGGCTCCCCATGGTCCCCGGCCACGCCGGCCGCGAAATATTGAGGGGCTTTGATGCCGCCCGAAGCCGTTTCTACCGGCAGTCCGGGAATCGAGATTGGGGCGCCAGGCCTGCCCGGGTTCGCGTCCAGTGTTTCTTCGCGCACGTACACTCGTTCTGCCGGATCAGGGAACAGTACGCCGGACTCGCTTACGTCGCCTATCACCGTCGCATTTTGCGTCGTCGCGCGGAGTTCGGATAGCTGAACGTTTTCGGTCGTGGAATGCGCTCTCACGAGAACCGGGCGAATGATCTTCTCGAAATCCGGAGCATCAACGGTTAGCGTGTAGGAATCTGCAATCGGCACCGTGATTGTATAGAACCCTGCTTCGCCGGTTTTTGTACGCCAAACCTGGCCGGTGCCGTGGCGGGTGACGCTCACAGATGCTGCCGCAACGGCGGCCATTTGCGGATCGGTCACCCGACCGGCGATTTTATACCCAATGGCTTGTGCGATACAGGGCGCGCTCACACCTGACACGAGCAGCGTCGAGACGATAGTCCGGCATAACTTCCTACATTTCGTGCTACTTGCCGGCGCTTTTTGCCTCCTCCTTAGGCTTTCGGGCGGCATCACGCAGTTTGCGGAAGGACCGTGCCCGGCGAACTCAACACGAGCCGACCATGACGGACGCCTTTAGCGCCAATCAGGAGATCTGCGAGTTTCCGCACCCGCTTCGACGTGCCCCTCAGAATCAGGACTTCGAGACAGGTGTGGTGATCCAGGTGAGCATGGCTGGTCGCAATAACAACATCGTGGAAGTCATGCTGGATGCCCATTAATTTGTTGGGCAGCAGCCGGTAATGATGATCGTAGATAAGCGTCACCGTCCCAACTACTGGCGCGTTGGAGGGCTCGACAGCCGCGCCGACCAGCTTGTCGCGGACGAGATCCCGGAAAGCTTCTGAGCGGTTCGCATAGCCCTGAGCTGCGATGAATCGATCGAACTTTGCCATCAACTCCGTATCGATCGCGATACCGATTCGACTCAGTTCCGACACTTGTCTACGGTAGCACGTTTATTTGCTTCGTACGTGTTCAAGACGCAGAGGCGCTGCGATTGCTCGCGTACATCTCTTCCAGAAACTTGGCAATGCGAAAATCCAGGTCACTGATGCGGTCGCCTAGGCTGTGGGTCGATAGATGAACGCTTAGCTTGTTGTAGACGTTTTCCCAGCGCGGGTGGTGATCGGCGGCGGCGATTTCTTTGGCTGCCGCCTGCATGAATTCGAGCACGGCTTCAAAGCTCGCAAATTTGTAGACGCGGCTGAGTTCGGCTGCTTCGTCCGTCCTCTCTACGCGCCAATCTTTGAGTGATTTCAGCCGTTCTTCGATCTCCGCTTCCGTCAAAGCTTTGCCCCGCTCAGTCATAGGTTGCCCCGTCTTTCCTGTTCGCGCTCGATGGCTTCGAACAAGGCTTTGAAGTTTCCTTTGCCGAAACTGCGGCTGCCTTTGCGTTGGATGATTTCGAAGAACAAGGTGGGCCGGTCCTCGACAGGCTTGGTGAAGATTTGCAGCATGTAACCTTCGTCGTCGCGATCGACCAGAATGCCGAGCTTTGCCAGTTCATCAATTGGCTCGTCGATCTTTCCGACGCGCGCCGTCAGGTCTTCGTAATACGTGGTCGGCACTTGCAGGAATTCAATCCCCTGCGCTTGTAACTGAGTTACGGTCTCGATGATATTGTGCGTCGCCATGGCAATGTGCTGGATGCCAGGGCCGCCGTAGAAATCGAGATATTCTTCGATCTGCGATTTGCGCCTGCCTTGCGCCGGCTCGTTGATGGGGAAGCGGATCTTCTCATTGCCATTGGTCATTACTTTCGACATCAGCGCCGAGTACTCGGTCGAAATATCTGCATCGTCGAAGTGCTTGAACATGCGGAAACCCATCACGTCCTGATAGAAATCGACCCAGGTGTTCATCTGTCCCCACCCGACGTTGCCTACCATGTGGTCGACATAGAGCAGTCCGGTATCGCGCGCGATCGGATCGGGTCCGGCGAGCTTGACGAATCCTGGAAGAAACGGGCCGTGGTAGTTGCCGCGCTCGACGAACGTGTGAATGGTATCGCCGTAAAGTTTGATCGAAGAGAGTGTGACTTCACCAGCCGCCTCCTTCAGGACAGTAGGCGCGTGCGCGCTAGTGGCACCACGCGAGGTGGTTTGCTCCCAAGCCGATTGCGCATCGGGGACAAGCAAAGCGATGGATTTAACGCCGTCGCCGTGTTTGGATACATGTTCCGCGATTTCGCCGCCTGGCGTCAGGGCGGTAGTCAGGACAAAGCGGATCTTGTTTTGCTCGAGAACGTAGGAAACTCGGTCGCGCGTGCCTGTCTCCGGCCCGCGGTAGGCCGCCAGATGAAAGCCCAGCGCGGCCCGATAGAAGTAAGCGGCCTGTTTGGCATTGCCGACATAAAACTCGATGTGATCGGTGCCGTCAATCGGCAGAAAATCCTGTCCGGCCACCGTCGACGTGTGTGTTTGCTCAGTCAATTGCGGCATAAGTAGCAACCTCCATTTCCTGGCGCACCTTCCCGAGCGCCGTAATCAGATATTCGTTCTCTTCCTCAGTACCCACCGAAATTCGCAGGCAATTGGGCAAACCGGTTGCGGCGAGCGGCCGAACAATCACACCGCGGGCCAGCAATCTTTCAAACGTTTGCGCGGCTTGGCCCGGCTCCGGAAACACCAGCATCACGAAGTTCGCCGCCGAGGGAACAACCTGGAGGTCCATCGTGCGCAGCTGTTTATAGAGGTAAGCCAACCCCTTGGCGTTATGCGCTACCGTGCGCAGCATGAACTCGCGATCCTCGATTGCGCCGATAGCGGCCGCTTCAGCCACGCCGGACGGTTCAAAAGGCAGCTTCACCTTCAGCAAAACGGAAATCAGATCTTCATGTGCAAAACCATACCCGACGCGCGCAGCCGCCAGACCGTACACTTTCGAAAATGTTCGCAGGGTAATCACGTTGTCGAACCGGTAATGCATGGAATCCGGATACAACGGTTCAGCAATAGCGAACTCGTAATACGCTTCGTCCAGGATGACCAGCACACGCGGTGGAACACGCTTGTGAAACTGCTCGAATTCTTTTCGTGTGAAAAATGTGCCCGTTGGATTGTTCGGATTCGCAAGATAAATGAGCTTGGTGCGGGGCGTAATGGCGTCCGCCAGGGCAGGGAGGTCGTAATGCCAATCGCGGTATGCGACGGTTCGATAGGCTATGCCGCGACCGCGCGCCAGGACTTGAAATCCCTGGAAGGCGGCTTCGGTGGTCAGGATCTCGTCCTCATCACAAAGAAACGTACGGACGATGTAGGCCATAATGCCATCACTACCGGCGCCCACGATCACGTTTTCCACGTTCACTCCGAAGAGCAATGCCAGTTTCTCGCGGAGCGCGCGGCCGCCGCTCGGATACCTTGAGAGACAGCCAATCGCCTGCTGGGCACGCTCTAAAGCGCGCGGCGAAGTTCCGAGCGGGTTTTCATTCGAGGCGAGCTTAATCGCCCGAGCGAGACCGAAGCGCGCCTTTACTTCTTCAACCGTTAAGCCCGGCTGATACGCATGCAGCCCGAGCACGTGTTGTGGAACCAGAATTTCTGAGGTGGCCGGGCGCATATCGGCTTTCTATGCTGAATATATTTGTAGTATATTGCAGTCGGAGCCAGCAATAGGAAACTTGAGTGGCTAAAGCGAAAAAACAGGCGGAACCCGGTACCCTGGCCGACCGCGCCTACGCGTTGCTGAAGCACGGAATACTGCATGGCGAATTTGCGGAAGGCCGATTCCTCCAGGAATCCGAGATTCTGCCGCGCTACGCAATCGGGCGAACGCCCTTCCGGGAGGCCTGCAACCGGCTGCACAATGAACAGTTGCTGGCCGCCGTTCCGCGCCGCGGCTACTACGTTCCGGAACTCACCTTTCGCGGGGTGCGCGACCTGCTCGAAACCCGCATTCTGCTCGAAGGCACAGCCGCCGAACTGGCTGCCGTGCGAGCGGAAACGGCCGAGGTGGATCAACTCGAAACCTATTACCGGCAGGCATTGCGGTCGGCGCGTGCTCCGAGGAGCCTGGATGCGCTGATCGAATCAAATCAGAACTTTCATTTGCAGATCGCGCGGATGTCTCACAACCGCGAGTTCGAGAACCTCTTGCGCGGAGTGCTCGAACGGTCGATTCGCCTGATCTATCTTGCGGCCAGCGGGTCCATGCAGGTTCCGAAAGATATCGAAACCCTGCTCGGCCCGGTCGTAGAGGCAATTCGTGCCAAAGATCCAGCCGCGGCCCGCGGCGCCGTTACCAGGGATATTGCACATGGGCAGTTGAATGCACTCGGCCGCGATTTTTGGGGCGAGGCCTCGAACGGCCATTTGCCGCAGGCCCCGCCAAAACTCAAATCCACGATGAAAAGGGGAAATTGAAATGCCGATCTATCGTCAACTCGGCGAAATACCTTCGAAGCGCCACAAAGTGTTTCGCAAACCCTCGGGTGAACTGTATGCCGAGGAACTGGTGGGCAACATGGGCTTTACGGGTCCTTCGTCGTTGCTGTATCACGCACAGCGGCCAACCGCCGTGCGCGCGATTCATGCACTCAAAAAGCTCGAGTGGCAGCCAGCCGAGCCAGAGCCGTTGCGGCATCGTCATTTCCGAACCAGGCAGATGGGAAAGTCGGGCGATGCTTTCCTGGATCGCACTCCGCTTCTGTTCAATCAGGATGTTTCACTCTCGATTGTCAGACCGGCGGCCGAGACCTCGAGCTTTTACCGGAACGCGCAAGGAGACGAAATCGTGTTCGTCAGCGAGGGCGAAGGGATGTTGGAATCGGGCTTCGGAAGCATTGCGTTCGGTCCGGGTGATTACCTGGTGATTCCGCGGGGCATTCTGCATCGTTACCGCTTTTCGTCACCCGCACGTATGCTGCTGGTCATCGAAAGCATCGGTTACGTGCGTACGCCGAAGCGCTATCGCAATGAATACGGACAGTTGACGGAGGCGAGCCCCTACTCTGAGCGTGATATCCGCGGACCGGAAAATCTGGAGACCCACAGTGAGACAGGCGACTTCCGGTTGCTCGTGAAGAAAGCAAATACAATTACCGAAATGTCACTCGCCTATCATCCGTTCGATGTGGCCGGTTGGGATGGTTATTATTACCCGTGGGCCATTAACATCCATGACTTTGAACCGCGTGTGGGCCGGTTTCATCTGCCGCCGCCCACACACCAGATTTTTGAAGGCGACAAATTTGTGGTTTGTTCGTTCTGTCCGCGCCCCTACGATTTCGATCCCGAGGCCGTACCTGCGCCTTACAGTCATTCAAACGTCATGTCGGACGAAGTGTTGTATTACGCGAATTCGGAGTTTATGAGCCGCAAGGGAATTGAGTACGGATCGGTTACGCTTCACCCGGACGGCTTGGCTCATGGGCCGCAACCCGGGCGCACGGAAGCGTCGCTAGGGCAGAAAGAGACGAACGAGCTTGCGGTGATGGTGGATACGTTTCATGGACTGCAAGTAAGCCGCGAAGCCTCTGAAATCGAAGACCGCGACTATTATCTGTCGTGGCTTGATTGATTCGGCTTTAGACCGTGATCGACGAAACGCATGATCCTGAATTGCGCAGTTGGGTCGAATCGGCAAATCGGCCCGGTTGCGATTTCCCGATTCAAAACTTGCCACTGGGCGTGTTTCGCTGTCGGGAGAATGCGCGTCCGCGGCTGGGCCTCGCGATCGGAGAGTACGTTCTCGATCTTGCGCCATGGCTTGTGGGCGAAACGCTGAATGGATATTTTTCGCTTTCTGCATCCGAACGCCGCGATTTGCGCCGCCAATGGAGCGCCTGCCTGCGCGAAGGTTCGCCTCGCCGGGAATTGCTGCCGCAGGCCGAATGTACGATGCTGCTGCCGGCCTCGATCGGCGACTACACCGACTTTTACGCTTCGATTCACCACGCACTAAATGTCGGAAGAATGTTTCGCCCCGCCAATCCCCTGCTGCCGAATTATCGGCACGTGCCCATTGCTTATCACGGCCGCGCTTCTTCCATTGTGGTCAGCGGGACACCAATCAGACGCCCCTCCGGACAATTAGGCGAAGGCCGTTTTGGAGCAACCGAGGAACTCGATTACGAGCTCGAATTAGGCGCCTTCGTCGGCCCTGGTAACGCTTTCGGAGAGTCCATTCTCATCGCAGACGCAGAGCGGCACTTCGCCGGAGTCTGCCTGCTCAACGACTGGTCGGCGCGGGATATCCAACGCTGGGAATACCAGCCGCTAGGCCCGTTCCTTTCGAAAAGTTTCGCGACCTCAATCTCACCATGGGTGATTACGGCTGAGGCGCTTGAACCGTTTCGCGTTGCTGCGCCCGAGCACGATGCGCCATCACTTCCTTACCTTCAGGCGGCGCGGCCGGCGGCGTTCGATATTTCGCTCGAGGTCTTGTTACGGCGGGCCGGCACCCGGGAACCATCGCGCCTCACCAGGTCGTACTTCAAAGAAATGTATTGGACCTTTAACCAGATGATCGCGCATCACACTTCAAATGGTTGTCCTTTGCGGCCGGGCGACCTGCTGGGGAGCGGTACCATCTCCGGACCTGAATTTGAAAATCGTGGCTGTCTGCTCGAGATCGCGGAGTACGGCTACTTGCAGGATGGCGATACCGTGATTTTCCGCGCCCAGTGCCAGCGAGAGCATTTTAAGAAAATTGGCTTTGGCGAGTGCGTGGGAACGATTCGTTCGGCATGAGCACCACGTCGGAGTGGTGATATTATCGAAGCGGGGGTGAGTACATGCCTGCCACTGTGGCGCCGGGCCTAACCACTGCCGAAGCTGCCTTTATCGAAGACGCGCGCGCGCATCATCAGCTTTACATCCGTCAGCCTTACGAACTGTATTCGGAAGAGAATCATGCCGCTTGGCACTCCCTTTACACGCGGCTCAAACCGCGCTGGCAGCGCTATGCGAATGAGCACTTTCTGCAGGGGATTTCTTCCCTTTGCCTCGATCCGGAGCGCCTTCCGCGACTCGAAGACGTGAATCGGTTCCTCAGTCCGCTTACCGGCTTTCGCGCCAAACCGGTGAGCGGTTACGTCCCCAGCTTTGTCTTTTTCGACTGCCTGCGCAATCGGGAATTTCCAACCACCATTACAATCCGCCGGAGCGACCGTCTGGATTATCTTCCCGAGCCGGATATCTTTCACGATATTGCCGGGCATGTTCCCATGCACACGGACCGGCTTTTTGCAGAAACGCTGGTGAGGTTGGGCGAATGCGCTCATACCGCGGCCGATATCGTTTCTGACATTCGGGAGGAAGCGACGCGTTTGACTCAGCTTGAAAGCATCATTCGGGCGATGGCGCGTTTCTTCTGGTTCTCGATTGAGTTTGGACTAATGAGGGGCAAAGAGGGCCTTAAAGTGTATGGCAGCGGGCTCTTGAGTTCGTTTGGCGAAATTGAGCATGCGATTGCATCCCCAGAAGTTCAACGCTACCCATTTGAGCTCAGGTGGGTGATCAATCAACAGTTTGAGATCAATCGCTACCAGCCGTTGCTGTTTGTCGTCGACTCCTTTGATCATCTGTTTCACCTGGTGGACGAGCTGGAGAGTTGGATGCGTTTGGGCAAGCTCAGCAACGTAGCGCCCGGAGAGCCGGTAGTGAACGAACAAGATTTGAAGAGCTTCCTCGACGCCAGGCTTTAGCTGGCTACGATAGATGAATGAAGACGAAAGTTTGGCTCATCGTTTCCCTGGTGCTGGCGCCAAATCTGCTGGGCGGTGAAACGTTGGGTTTCGTCGAGCAGAAATTCAGCGATTTGCATTTCGACAAAGGCAAGTGGAGCCGCAGCGCCGAGCTGCCGTGTTTTACTTACACAGCTTTGGAGGACGGCGCGGTGGTTGAGGTCTTGAGGATCGGCATGGGCAACCTGGTTCCGTTTAAGGCGAATAAAGGGATGAAGGTGACGGTGTGCAATTCAACGGCAGCGTTTGAGGAGGGCTTTGAAGCCGGCGGTCCCACTCAGAACGCAGGCACACGGAAGCCGCCCGCGATTCGCTGACTTGTGACGTGAGCGGGATCCGAATGCGGCTTTGAAGGGCGTGGGCGAAGCATTGCTCATGCCCGCGCCCATTTTCTTGCAGATACCGGACCACGGAAGGCGACCCGTAAGGGCTTGGTCGACTATTCCTTGTTGGTTGCGCTCTTGTGAAGAGCGTCCTTCACATCTCCGTGAAGCTGCTCCGATTTCCCTTTCGCCTGATCGCCTAGCCCCTCGACTTGCGTGTTCGGGTTATCTGTGGTTTTGCCCCATTCTTCCTTCACTTTGCCTTTGGTTTCGTCGACTTTTCCGGTTACTTGTTCTTTATTCACGGTTTAGATCCTCCTCTTGTTAGACCGGACCCGCTCTTTACGGTTTCAACGGTTCGAGTGTTGATGAGAAACCACAAGGCTGCTCCACCCAGGGCGAAAAGCGAGCCGGACAGTAGAGCCTGAAACCATCCAAGCCAGGTAACCAAAACGGGAACCAGCAACGTGGAAAGGACTCCGCCTAAATTTCCCGCCAAATTCATAAGCCCGCTCGCCGCGCCCGAGTGTTCGGGAATCAAATCGATGATCGACGACCAGTAACAGGCTTCGGTGCTGAACAGCAGGCCCACGGCGAGCGAAATGGTGGCTAGCGCCATAGCCAGGTGCGTTGCGCCCGCGCCCATAAACATCAGCGCGGCCGCAACAATCAAACAGCTCACGGCTATCAGTCGCCGCGCTGGGAAGTTCCCCAACCGCACTGCGATCCGATTTGTCACATAACCGAATAGCGGCACTGTTCCAGACGCGACGATCCACGGGAGGCTGGTCGCCCATCCTCCATTCACAATGCTCAAATGGCGAACATCCACCAGGTACTTGAATAGCCAGTACACGAAGATTGAGATCGCGTAGCAATAGAGCAAATAGCTGACCGAGAGCACCAGCACATCGCGCCGCCTCAGCAGTACTCGCCAGTCTGTCGCGCGTTCCCGATTCGCCTCCGGTCTGCGATGTGGTCGCCCTTTCGCCACCCGCCACCACATGATTACGAGAGTGAGCGGCAGCAGCGATGTCCAATAAAAGCTCGCTCGCCAGCCGAGAGAATTCATGAGCGAGGCAACCAGCGGCGGCCCGAACGCCGCGCCCAGCGTTGATCCGGTAAATATCAAGGACGTGAGAAAAGCATGCTGCGAAGAAGGGAACCAATCTGATACGGCTGTCATCGCAACGGGATAGGTTGCCGATTGTTCTATGCCGTGCAAAAAACGGATTGCCAGTAACACGCCCAATACATGCGGCGCTAGGCCGGTTGCGAACGTCGTAACAGCTAAACCGGCGCCCGAGATAAATAGAACAATGCGCGGTCCGAACCGGTCCCCCAGTATTCCCGCTGGCACTTGGAAGATCGTGTAGCCGATCAGAAAAGCAGTGAAGATATACCCGACCTGAATGGCATTCAACGAAAGGTCACGAGCGATGAACTGTTGGGCCACTGAAATGTCGGTGCGCAGGAGATAGCTCAGGAACGCAAAGGCCCACAGCGCTGGCAATACACTTCGAGTGGGCGAGCGGGCGGTCAGTTCAGCCAAGAAAAATCAGTTCTTGAATTCGATTACCGAGATTTTGTCGTCAGTTTGCAGACGATCGCCGGTTGCATTCGAAATTTCTTTCGGAATGTTGGTGCGGTCCACCAGCGAAGCGGCTTTTACCGATCCGGTGAAAAGCATATCGTCCGTCACTTTTCTCCGCTCATTGTCGATGTTCGGATCGATTCCGTGCGTGATCGATCTGCTCGTCTTTGAAAAATAAATTTTGATGTCGTGCGTGGCTGCCGCCACATACACTGGCTTCCCGGCAAACGTCTGCGGAACCGGAAATAGCCGGATGTGGTGCCGCGAGGCAAACGTATTGTTCTGCTTTTCGAATGTCATGTCGGGAGGTTTGCCATCGAGCGTAAGGATCGACATCGGTGCTTCGTCGTAACCGTCGTTTTGGATAATAGCCGCCGCCGTCTTCAGCGTGGAGGCTCGGCCCAAAGGATCCGAGGCGAACCAGCCGGCATCTTTGAAGGCCTTTTCGATCTGGTCTTTGCTCCCGATGAACATCAGATTGGTCAGGTCGGAAGGGCTCGGCGGCTTCAGCGCAACTGTGCGGAACGGCACGGCAGCTACAAGCGCTTTTAATTCGGCTTCCGGCGTAACCGCGGGCGGTAGCTTCTCCTTGGTGGGACTCCAGTCTAGGGCCTGCGTCAGCTTTACCGTAAACTCAATTCCCGGTTTGTAGGTAATCGAAGGGTCAGCTTCCTTTGCGAACGACTTCTTGATGCCCGAGAGCAGCGCTCCGAGCTGTGCGTTTCTATCCGTTACTTTATTGACGCCGCTGTCGGCTAGCGACGAAAACGTTTGCGATGCTTTGATCCCGGTTATGAGTCCCGCTTGACTAACTGATTCGCGGGCGTTATCCACTCCTACTAACACGCAGGAAATCGCCTTCGATTGTCCGCTCGCATCGTGTATCTTTGTCAAATTAATCCGCACGGTCGCGGGCTGCTCTTCCGAGCCGTTCGCGGCGGGCTGATTCGCGTGTGCGTCAGCAGTAACTCCGTCGAGCTGAGTTCCAAATCCGATAATTAGCGCCCCATTCACCTCGACCGGCGAAATGACTACGGCTGAAACCGGCGTGCCCGATGGCTTGTCGCTGCTGATGTTGCTAGTAAGACGCAGATCGATTACCGTGCCGCTCGGGACCGTAACGGCGGACGCGCAAGAAACAAAGGCAAGAAGAAAGCAGGAAAATCGCAGTAGCATGAGACGTAGACCGGTGTCTCGTGTATTTTCTCATCTCCTGAACAGAGAAAGTTATTCGCGCTATACTCCGGCCCATGCGTAACTTTTGCCTGGCAAGCTTGTTTGCTGCGGCGTGCGCTTTCTCGCAAACCGCCGCGCAACAGGGTCACCCGGAGCGTGATTTGAAAGCCGTACTCCAGCAGCAGCGAGCCGCCTGGAACCGGGGCGACCTGGAAGCCTTCATGCAGACATATGCCAAATCGCCGGATCTTACTTTTTTCTCCGGAGACACGATCATTCGGGGTTGGCAGCCGACCCTCGAGCGGTATCGAAAGAGATATCAGTCGCGCGGCGAACAGATGGGTCAATTAAATTTCAGCGATTTCGAAATGAAAATGCTTGGGCCGGACGGGGCAATGGTCACCGCGCGCTGGCATCTGATCATGCCGGACGGAAAGAAGCGGGAAGGTTTGACCACCATCGTCTGCATCCGCACGTCCGCCGGATGGAAAATCATTCACGATCATTCTTCTTAGATATTTCCAGTCTCCGCTCACTCTCACCACTCGTTTCTATACTGCCTGGACCCTCGGCCAGTGCAACTCCACGCCCTGGTCCGTAAGCAACTTCTGGAACTCGTTCAATTTTTCTGCCCGGTTCCGCACCGCTCTTGGCGAAATTCCCGAACGGACGGCAAAGCCAGCCACTGCACCTGCCGCTTCTCCAATGTTCCACTCCACCGGATGCAGCCGGTAACATCCATTCGTGATATGCGTCGTGCCGATGTTCTTGCAAGCCGCCAATAAATTCTCGACCCGCTGCGGAATCAATGCGCCTAGCGGAATCTCAAAGGGAAGGGAACTGATGTCGATGTAATTCGTCCCGCCCGCTGAAGGATGCAAATCGATCCGATAGCAACCCACCCCCACGGTATCCGCGAACGGCTCGGCCGTGAGCTCCCGGCCCGTTTTCCCGAGTGCCCGCAGGCGCATCTCCGTTCCCACATGCTGCTCTAAAATAGTGAACTCGCTGCGTATGCGCCGTGCCTCGCGCGCGTAGACTGTCTTCGCTAACCCGTCTTCCGTCCCCGTCACGTCGGCGCGCAGCCGCAGCCCTTTCCAACCTTCGCCGCCATCGGGTCGCGGAGCCGCGGTCTGCATCCAATACAAGAGCGACAAGCTAAGCTGCTTCGCACGTTGCAGTAACTTCGGTCCGCTCCAGCGCATTTGCGGTTACTAAATCGCCCAGCCAGCAATCGTTTTGCGGCCAGTTCACCACCGTGATGTCGCTCCGGTACGTTCCCGGCCGAAAGTTACGCCGGTCCGCAATACGCCGGTACGTCCACAGATTTAAACCGCTGCGCGCCTGTTGGTCGCCCGGATTCGGCTCCATGTAGGCCTTGCGCGGCTTCCATGTCCGCGGATCACATGCCGTCCAGTTGAGCAGCCGCCCTACCCACGGCGGCGAGAGTTTGGGGACGTACTCCCGCCAGAACGTATAGTCTGCCGGCTGGTCGATCACATGATCTTCGCCCGCCAGGTAATCCATCGCAAAACAAAACGTATAAGATTGGCTATTCGCTGGTTGCGCTTCCGTTGCAGCATGCATTTCGCCGGTCGCTGCTTGGCTCTCGCGGCCCGTCACATGCTCCGTTTTCGTAAGCTCCAGCAGGTCACCCAACTCGGTCGCATCCAGAAAATACTTTGCTTCGATCGAGCGCCTCTCGCCGCTGCGCTTATCGAGCACCGCGACCGCGCGAACGCGGTCCCCCGTGACTTCCGCACTCGCCGGTACATGCTCCAGCAAAATCGTCAGTCGCCCGCTGCTCGCATAGGGCGCCAGCATGTCATTCAGCACCGCGACTGAAACCTTTGGTTCATGCGTCAAGCGTGAAACACCGCCATTCCCCGGGTTCAGATCAACCGCTGCGCGTGCTTCTTCCGTAAGCGGATAAACCCGCCGGTAGTAACTCCGCACGGCATTTCGATATGCCCGATAACTCGCCGTACAACCGAATTCTTCAATCCACCGATGCTCGTCCGGCGGTACCGCCTGGGCCGTAAGTTGTCCCCCGAGCCAGTCCGTCTCCTCAGTCAGAACTACTCGCATTCCATTCCGGCAGGCAGCCAATGCTGCCGCTACCCCGCCCACTCCCCCGCCGAGGATCGCCACGTCACACGAGAGTTCCCGCGTGGCGCCCCTCAGTGCCGCAGAGCAAACCGAACCGCTCGCGAGCTTCAAAAAATGACGGCGTCTCATGGCAACGCCACCACTCTACTACCCCGTTCCGCCCCTCGTTATTTCATGTATATAGTTGAGTCATGACCCGCCGTGTTGCCCTGATGCTCTCTTCCGCCTTTCCCTTCGCTTTATCCGCTCTCAGCTTTCCGGAAGAGCGCAAGAGCCCCCACGAAACCATCTCGACCGAGCTCAACGGGAAGAAAATTACGATCACCTACGGCCGGCCGTCTCTAAAGGGCCGCAAAATGTCTTCCCTCACCCCCGACGGCAAAGTCTGGCGTCTCGGCGCCGATGAAGCCACTAAACTTACTGTCGGCCTGCCCGTCGTCATCGGAGACGCACTCAAACTGGCGGCCGGCAGTTACTCTCTATTCGCCATTACGGGGCCCGAAAAGTGGACCATCATCGTCAATAAAACCGCCGAGCAATGGGGTGCCTTCAGTTACCAGGAATCTGCCGATGCCGGCCGCTTCGATGTCTCCGTCGAGAAGCCGCCCTCGCAGGTTGAGGAATTTACCATCGCGTTCGGCACCCCGAGCGGTTCCGAAGTTCCCCTTACTTTCGCCTGGGGCGAACAGGAAGTCAAAACCACCATTAAAGCCGCCAGCTAGAGTATGCGGTTGTTTACGATCCTTCTCCTGGCCGTCTGTGCTTTCCCAAGCCCGGCTGCGGAACGATGGACCGAGTTTAATTTGGGTCCGTTTTATGTTCTGACCGACAGCGATGAAGTGGCCGCGAGCGATACGCTGGTCCAGTTGGAACAGGTTCGCTGGGTTCTCGGTAATTTGCTGGAAGATCAGGACTTGCGAAGTTTGTGGCCCATTCGAATCATCGTTCAAGGCAAGCGTGACCTCGGCCGCCCCGGGTTCCCGAGCGAGAGCCTGTCCGGTACCCCCGACCGCTCCAGCCCTTCCGAGTTCGTTTGGCAAAATGGCCAGTACATCCTGCTGACGTCCGCCAGTGCGCCCGTTCCGCTTGGCGAAATTGCCACTCTCCTGCTCGACGCAAACACCCCGCGCCTCCCCGCCGAAGTGGAATCCGGTCTTCGCCAGCTGTTCTCAACCCTGCACGCGAAGGGAAGCCACGTCACCTGGGGCGGCCAGCCGCTCCGCCCTGATCTTGCCTGGGCCCGTATGCAGCTTTTCGCGACCAAATTCGAATACGGAGCTAGCTTCCATATCTTCTTGACCGCTCTCAAGGGCGGCAGCACTCTCGCCGCCGCCGAGCGTGACGCGTTCGGCAAATCTTCCGCCGCACTCGAAGCGGAAGCCAAAGCGAACCTGGCCCAGGGCCACTGGACCCCAACCGCTGTTTCCGGCCGGCCGCTTGATCCAAAACGCGACCTGGGCCAACACGAGATCGACCCAGCCATTGCACGGGTGTATTTGGCCGATTGGAGTTTTCGCCGCGACCTCAAATCCGCCGAAGCTGTCTATCATTCCGCCGTCGCAACAGGGGGCGCCGCAGCTCCGCTTGGCTATGAGGGTTTAGCTGAAGTGGCCAAAGCCAAGGGTCAGGATACAAAGGAGTTTCTGAATGAAGCGATTCAGGTTGGCAGTCGCAGCGCCCCCGTCTACGTCGCCGCATCCGAAGACCTGCCCGAAGATGAGGCCGTGCCGCTTCTGAAGCGTGCCGCGCAATTGAATCCGCGCTGGGCTGTACCCATCTATTACCAGGTCGAATTCGCCCGGACCCCGGCCGAAAAGGAAAGCCTTCTCAAATCCGCTCTCAAGCTGGATCCCCGCGCCACCAATTATTGGATCGAACTCGCCAAATTGCAAACCTCCAGCGGCGAAGCCACCGCCGCCCAGGGCTCCTGGCTTCGGGCGGAGGATTCCGCACCAACCGATTCCGAACGCGAACACATCCACCAACTCGCCGACGCCTCCGAACAGGAACGGCTCAACGCCGCCGAAGCTGCTCGTCAGCGCGACCGTAACGCAGCCCATTTAGCCGACGAACAAGCTCAACAGGCGGAAACTGACCGTATTCGTGCCACCGAACAAAAAGCCAATCAGGCGGTCGACCACGCGGCCGGGGACGCCGCACCTTCCGCACCCGTCGCCTGGAATTCTCTCCAGGCTGAAAAGCACCTGGCCGGTTCTCTTACTCGCGTCGACTGCCTCAAACACGGCCACCGCCTCTGGATTAAAAATCGGAACGGCGCCGTCACAGAACTCCTCCTTCCCGAAACCCTCCAGGCACCGCTCTCCTGCGGCGTACAAATGCACCCACTCCGCATTTCTTTGCAATACCGCGATGCCGCAAATCCCGATCTGCACATCGCCGGCGAAATCACCAGCCTCGAACTCCGGTGAATACCACCATCCGGCAAGCCACCGCTGAAGATCTGGCATTCCTGGTGGAAATCGAAAACCGCTCTTTCGCCTCGCAGCAATGGCACGCCGAAGATTTCCTCAAATACCGTTCCCTCGTTGCCGAGGTCGAAGGCCACATCGCGGGTTTTCTCGTAATCCGTCAGATCTACAACGGTAAACCCCCGGAACGCGAGATCTTGAACCTCGCCATTTCCCCCGACTTTCGCCGGCAGGGACTCGCCACGCTGCTGCTCTCGAACGAACTCAGCCGGGACGCGACTTACTTTTTGGAAGTACGCGAATCGAATGCGCCGGCTCGCTGCCTTTACGAAAAGCTCGGTTTCCGTGAAGTTTCGCGCCGTACGAACTACTACCAGTCCCCGACGGAAACTGCTATTGTCATGCGGGTGAAATGATGTTAATACTGGGAGCGTGGGCGGCCGACTCGCGACTGCTCGCGTATGGCAACGTTCGCACTTGGAACCTTGTCTGAAATTCAGAGTGAATAATGCACTCCCATCCACCGGGCCAAATTCTTCCCATCCTCACAGACCGGACCCGACTCGGCGCGATTCAAACCACTACCAAGAAGACAGGAGAATTCTTTCCATGGAGAATCACACGCAAGACGAAGAGTTGAAGGCGCATCTGCTATCCACGAACGAGAGTTACCGGACGCTTGTCGAGCAGCATGCGCAATTGAAACATCAGATTGAGGAGATCGAAGCGAAGCCGCACGTCACCGGCGACGACGAACTTGAGGAGCAGCGCCTCAAGAAACTCAAACTGCAAGTGAAGGATCAAATGCTCGAAATCATCGAGCAGTCCAAACACGCAAGCGTCAGCTAATGTCCAGGGGAGCCTTCGCGCTCCCTCGTTATTTCACAAAGCCGAGTTTTTTCAAATCCGGCTCAGGTAGCGGCACGTCAAATTGAGCTTGTCCGAAGGTTTGCTCCACTCTTCCATCTTCCAGCGCCACCCCGAACGGCGGATCCACAAAAGGAAAAGCGTTCTTAAGCTTAGTCAATTCCAGGCTCGTGCCAGCTTTCAAATGAGTGTCGTGCAGAAAACTTGCCGCCCATTGAGGATTCACGGTCGGAATCGCCACGATTCGCGTGCTGCCCCAATTCAGCTTCGACATAAACTTCGATGCCGCATCGCAATGCATGCACGAAGGGTCATAGAAGAACAGGAATACCTTGCCTTGGGTCAAATTTTGCGGTGTGCCATCCACAATCACCGGATTCGGGACCTGAACGTTCTTGCGCTGTAAGGTGTTGGCTCCGAAACTCGCCGCGGCCAAAACCGCGAGGGATATGAATGCTACTGCCGGCACTCTCCATCTCGCCACGCGCGGCGACCACGCCCAGGCAGCCAGCCCGAGCAGTAGCATAATTCCATCGCCGACAAAGAATCCCGGGCCCACCGTTCGCTTTATGATCGGAAAACAACTGCACTCGTGCCCTACCAGCACGTGATAGTAATAAGCGATCCAACCGATAAAGAAAATCAGCAGCGCGGAGCCGAGTATGCCCCCCCACTTACGAAACCGCGGCGTGAACAACAAAAATGCAGCCAATAACTCCAGGGTTCCAAGCGCCGCTGCGCCAGCCGGCCCCCATCCCGCTGCTACTTGAGCCTGCTCCAGCAGTTCGCCCGTCTTGAACGGACTCAGCACCTTCCATCCGCCCGAAACCAAAAATACGATCCCTAATAGGATGGCCGCGATTGCAGCCGCATTTCGCTGCCACGCGACTCGCTCGTTCGCCCCTGAAATCTCGTGTGTGTGCCTGAGTGCTGCTTCCATCGTTATCCCTAATTGTATTCTGAATTCTTACGGATGCTTCCCCTCGCCGCCCGCACACTGACCCTTATCGCCATTGCTGTCGGACCTTTGAGCTTTTTATACGCAGCGCCAGATTCCAAAAGAATCGACCGCGAGGTGAAGTCCATCACCAAATCCGCCATTCTGATCGATACTCATAACGACATCCCGAGTTTCACCATCGATGGCGCCGATATCGGCAACGCGCCCAAGCTCATGACCGATATCCCGCGACTCAAGCAGGGCGGCGTCGGCGCCATTTTCTTCTCAGTGTATGTTGCCGCGAAATATACGGAGGGCAATCACTCCGCCAATCGCGCACTGCAAATGATCGATACCGTGAAGCAGGACATCATCGGGAAGTATCCCGACACCTTCCAGCTTGCGCTTACTGCGGACGACATCGTGAAGGCTCACAAGCACCACAAAATTGCCGCGGTGATGGGCCTCGAAGGCGGCCATGCCATTGAGGACAGCCTGCGTTTGCTGCGTGATTACTACCGGCTCGGCGTGCGCTACATGACCCTCACGCACACCAACACTAATAACTGGGCCGATTCGTCCGGCGATATGGACAAACCCGGCGTCGAGCATCACAACGGCCTGACGCCGTTCGGCAAAGATGTTGTGCGCGAGATGAACCGCCTCGGCATGATCGTCGATATTTCGCATGTCGCCGATAAGACTTTCTATGACGCGCTCGAGGTAAGCAAAGCGCCGCTGCTCGCCTCGCATTCGTCCGCCCGCGCCCTCACCAACGTGCCGCGCAACATGACCGACGACATGATTCGCGCCCTCGCCAAGAAGGGCGGGGTAATTCAAGTGAACTTCTATTGCAACTTCATCAATGAGGAGCCGGCGAATGCCTCGATTTCGGACGTTGTCGCGCACATTGACCACATCCGCCAGATCGCTGGTATCAACGCCATCGGTATCGGCAGCGACTTCGACGGCATCGAGTGCGCCCCCAAAGGGCTGGAAGATGTCTCGAAATTCCCGAACCTCACCCGCGCTCTGCTCGAAAAAGGCTACTCCGCGAAGGATATCAAAAAGATCTACGGTGGCAACACACTCCGCCTCATGCGTCAGGTAGAAAAAGTCGCTGCTGGAATGCAGCATTAGGTAACGATGCGAGAACGCGGATGTCCGAGCGCTAAGATTCAAGTCACGGATGGTAGAGCCATTCGTTCACAGGCGTCTACTTAAAGAGAGACTATTCAGCTAAGTCTCTGGGTATGGCATCTATTGGAATCGCGATTGTTGGAGGTTTGCGGAAGATGGCTTGTAGTCGACCATGTGCTTCTAACTCGGTGATGCCCATCTCACGGAACATGTCCCTGACCTCTGCATTGGACCTGACTTGCTCTAGACTTAGCCGAATCAGCGTCTCGACCGTATGCGATGCCGCCACGGCAGCCAAGGCGCGATACCTGGGGTGCGATATGCTCCCAGGTCCCGTGAATGGCGCGTTCGGCTTCAACTAAATACCATTCACTCCTCGCAACATCTACAACAATTGCATCAGGCACAGTCCCTCGGCCGCCTACCGTACTGAATCCGCGCTTGGGGTATGTACACGGAGCTTGCGCCAAATAGCTGTTCAGCGTAGGTCTGTACGACGGATTCAATCTCCGCCTCATCCATAAACGCTGTTCTCATGTACAATTCTGATTGACCTACTAGCACATCTGTACCTGTAATTTGCTGCGGAGTGAACTTCACGGCATTCTAACAACGGTTGAAGAAACCGGCGCGCCGCGAAAGCGCAGTGCGGTCCCTGAAAGCACCGCTTGCCAGAGTCGGCGATTACCTTTCTAGTCCTTTCGCCGCCTGCCAAAGCTCTTCCATCTGCTCGAGCGAAGCCGCCTCCATCGTCCCGCCTCCCCGCTCAATCTCCCGCTCAATATGCGCAAACCGGCTCCGAAACCGTCCATTTGTTTTCCGTAGCGCCTGCTCCGGATCGACCTTTAGATACCGTGCCAGGTTCACCAGGTTGAACAGCAGATCGCCGAGTTCATGTTCCACCGTTTGCGGGCTTTGCCAGGCATGCGCCTCCACCAATTCCGCAGCCTCCTCCTGAAGTTTTGCCAGCACGCCGGTCACGTCCTTCCACTCAAAGCCAACCTTCGCAGCCTTATGCCCAAGCTTGTCCGCTTCCATCAGCGCCGGCAGGGCCCGTGGTACGGCGTCCAGCATTGAAATTTCCCGAACCGTGCCACGTTCAGCCTTCTCCTGCTTCTTAATCTCGTCCCAACGTGTCTTTACATCTTCCGGCGTGTTCGCCACGCTGTTTCCGAATACATGCGGATGCCGCCGAACCAACTTCTGATTAATCGCGTCCAGTGAATCCGCAATGTCAAACAGCCCTTCCTCCCGCGCCATCTCCGCGAAGAAAACCGGCTGCAGCAACAGGTCGCCCAACTCCTCCGCCAGTCCGCTCCAATCGGCGCGGTCAATCGCATCCATCACTTCATACGTCTCTTCGAGCAAATAGGGCTTGATGCTCTCGAACGTCTGTTTCCGATCCCAGGGGCACCCGCCTGTTGCCCTTAGCCGGGTCATCACTTGCACCAATTCCGCGAATTTCTCGCCGGCCTGCTTATTGTCAACCGCCAACCCGGTCACCTCGTCTCCGACTATAACCGGATGCAGCTCCCCCTCTGTAACCAGCCTGACTCGCGATTCTGAAGAACTGCTGAACGGCAACCCACTTCTCCGCCTCGTTATGATGGAAATGCTGTATGGCAGAAAGCAACGAAACCCCGCAGGATTTCCCGTTACCCCCGGCCAGCTTCGAATTCCTGGTCGAATCCGTCCTCATGCAGACCCAAATGCAACTGGGCCTCCTAAACTTTGGGGGCAAACAGGAAGACTCCGAGCCCAATCTCCCTCTCGCCAAACACTCCATCGACATGCTTGCCATGCTCCAGGAGAAAACACGCGGTAATCTTACCGTCGAAGAGCAGCGCCTTATTGAAAACGGTCTGACCGAACTGCGCTTTCGCTATGTGCAAGTGGCCGATGAGCAGAAGCGCCGCCAAACCGCGCCGAGCATCGTCGTCCCGCCGAGCGCCAGCGATCCAAAGAAGGACGACGACCGCCCGCTAATCATCACCGCGGACGGCGGCAAGGGAAGCAAGACCGAATAAATGCTCGCCGATTTCGAGCATGCGTCTATTCTCGTGCTCGGCTCCGGAACAAGCGTCGGCGTTCCGATGATCGGTTGCCATTGCAAGGCGTGTGTTTCGTCCGATCCGCGCGACCGCAGGCTTCGCCCCTCGGTTCTGCTGCGCCTTGGCGATAAACGCATTCTCATCGATACTTCGCCCGATTTCCGTTACCAGGCGCTGCACTACGGTATCGAGCGCCTCGATGCTATTCTCTACACCCACTCGCACGCCGATCACATTCTTGGACTCGATGACGTACGCCCCTTCAACTTCATGCAGAAGGGCAACATTCCCTTTTACGCTTCTGCGGAGGCGTGGCCGGTGATTCAGCGCACATTCAGCTATGTTTTCGATGCCTCGCCATCCGAATCGAGCCGCCCGCGCCTCACGCCCAATATCTTCAACGGGTCTCCTATTTCAGTGGCTGGAACCTGCATTCAACCCATTCGCGCGCTCCACGGCAAAGGCACCGTTTACGGATTTCGCTTCGGCGATTGCGCTTATCTCACTGATCACAGCCAGATACCACCCGAGAGCCTCGACCTGCTGCAAGACCTTGACGTTTTATTTCTCGATGCGCTGCGCCACAATCCGCATCCCACTCATTCGACTGTCGAAGAATCGCTGCGTACGGTCGAAAAGCTCCAACCCAGGCGCGCCTTCTTCACGCATATCTCGCATGACCTCGTGCACGCCTCGACAGAAGCGCGGCTCCCGCCTCACGTTCGCGTAGCTTACGATGGCCTCGAGATCTTCATCGGTTGGGGTGATTCTATTGCCACTCCCGAAGCCTGCCAGTGAGCGACAGGTATGACGCCGCAAATTTTCCGAACCGTGGATGAAGCGCGCGGCCATTTCGGACCTTGCGCTCTCGCCATCGGGAATTTCGATGGTGTCCACATCGGCCACCAGGCCCTGATTCATGCGGCCGTCGAGTGTGCCCGCAAACGTTCCTTTATACCGGCTGTCCTGACCTTCGATCCCCATCCCACCGCCGTCATCGCCCCCGAGCGAGTTCCGCCCCTGATCGGCACGCTTGCCAAACGCTTCGATTGGATCGGCCAAGCTGGCGTGAAACGCATTTACGTGCTGCAGTTCACGAGAGAAGTGGCCTGTCTCTCGCCCGAGGAATTTGTCTCCCAAATCCTGGTGGGCGCGCTCGATACTAAAGCTGTTTTCGTCGGCGACAATTTCCGTTTCGGTTACAAACAAACGGGAACGCCCGAGGTCTTCGAAAACCTTGGAACCAAGTTCGGGTTTACTGTGCATCTGTTGCGGCCGGTTACCTGGCGTGGCCAGATAGTTTCGAGCACTGCGATCCGCCAGCAGTTGACTGAGGCAAATGTGCTGCGGGCTGGCCGATTGTTGGGCCGCTGTTACAACGTGGAGGGTCCGGTTGTGCCCGGGCGCGGTATCGGCTCCAAACAGACGGTCCCCACTCTAAACCTGCGTCCCACTCCCGGGCTGATCGTCCCGCGGGGAATCTTTGTCACCGAAACGATCGATCTCGAAGACGGCCGCCGCTGGCCCTCCGTCACCAGTTGCGGCCACAACCCAACCTTTGGCGCAACCGAGCTCACGATCGAAACCTATTTGCTTACGCCGCTCGAAGGCCCCGCTCCCAAAGAAATTGAAGTGCGGTTCCGCCACTTTCTGCGTGCCGAACAAACCTATCCGGACGCGTCTAGCTTAAGAGCTCAGATCCTGAAAGATGTAAAGCGCGCCGAAGCCTACTGGCGCCTCGTCAAGCACTTTCACGAATCCGTGCTGCTGTCTCCGAACCCGAAGCGTTAGCGACCTGGGCTTCCTCCGCTATACTGAGTTTTTCATTTCGATACGGTTCATTCTGGAGGACTTGTATGCAACTCTCCCAAGGCAAAATCAATAACCTGAACGCTCTTTCAAATAAGGACGGCATCATCGCGGCGGCTGCCATGGACCAGCGCGGCAGCCTGCGCAAAATGATCGCGCAAGGGAAGAACATCTCGCAGGACGATGTGGCTGACGAAATGCTCGAGGAGTTTAAGGCCGCGGTGAGCAAAGTGCTTACTCCGCACGCGAGCGCCATTCTGCTCGATACCGAATACGGATTGCCCGCGGCAAAAGCCCGCTCGAAGAATGCCGGCTTGCTGCTCGCTTATGAAGAGAGCGGCTACGACAACGCCAAGCCCGGCCGTTTACCCGATCTGCTGCCCGATCTCTCCGCCCTGCGCATCAAAGAGCATGGAGCGAATGCCGTTAAAGTTCTCCTCTATTACAACCCTTTCGAAAAATCGGAGATCAATGAAATCAAGCACGCTTTCATAGAGCGTATCGGCGCCGAATGCGAAACCAACGAAATTCCCTTTTTCTGCGAATTCGTCGGTTACGATCCGCAAGGCGGCGATGAAAAGGGTCTAGCATACGCCAAGAAAAAGCCCGACGTGGTCATCGGCTCCATGGAGGAATTCGGAAAGCCGCAATACCGCATCGATGTTCTGAAAGTCGAGGTGCCGGTCAATTCGAATTTCGTGGAAGGCAGCAAGGATTTAAAGGGCCAGAGCGCATATTCCCGCCAGCAGGCCCTCGAACTCTTCCGCAAAGCGTCCGATATTGCGCAGAAGCCATTCATCTATCTGAGCGCCGGCGTTAGCAATCCCGAGTTCGTCGAATCGCTCGAAATGGCGGCTGAAGCGGGCACCGATTACTCTGGCGTGCTCTGCGGCCGCGCGACTTGGAAAAACGGCGTTGCCGTGTATGCCAAGCAGGGTGTGAAGGCGCTCGAAGACTGGCTTTCGGACGAAGGCGTGAAGAATATCGAAGCTGTCAATAACGCCGTGAAAACCGCCAAGCCGTGGCGCATGAAAGCGGGTATTTCGACCGCCGCGGCCTGAGCTGGCATGAACTTCGCTTCCATTCCTGAGGCCATCGAGGATTTCCGCCAGGGCAAAGTGCTGATAGTGGTGGACGACGAAGATCGCGAAAACGAAGGCGATCTTACGATTGCCGCGGAAAAAATCACTCCGGAAGCGATTAATTTCATGGCCACCTTCGGGCGCGGCCTGATCTGCCTTGCGCTCGATGCCGAGATCTGCCGCCGTCTCGACCTGCAGCCCATGTCGGCAGTTAATACGGCGCGCTTTTCTACGGCCTTTTGCGAGGCCATTGACGCTGCGGAAGGCGTCACCACCGGCATTTCGGCGTATGATCGTGCCCATACCATTCGCGTCGCCATTGAGCCCGGAACACGGCCGCAGGATCTCGCTCGCCCTGGTCACGTTTTCCCGTTGCGCGCTCGTCCCGGCGGCACCCTGGTCCGTTCCGGGCAGACCGAAGCCGCTGTCGATCTCGCCCGGTTAGCGGGCCTCTCGCCAGGCGGTGTTATCTGCGAAATCATGAACGAAGACGGCACCATGGCGCGCGTGCCCCAACTGGTCGAATTCTGCCGCCGCTATGGACTGAAGATGATTTCTGTCGCCGATCTGATTCGCTATCGCATGCAGACCGAGCGCTTTATCGAACTGAACGGGACTGGCGCCATTCGCACCGCCTATGGCGACTTCACCATGTTGCGTTACGTCAGCCGCATCGATGACCAAACTCATCTCGCCTTGGTTCGTGGCGACGTTGCCGGTAAAAGCGACGTACTCGTCCGGGTTCATTCGCACTGCGCATATGGCGACGTGTTTGGCTCGCTTGATTGCGATTGCCGCCAGTTGATTGATGGAGCGCTCGAAGCCATCGCTCGCGCCGGCAGCGGCGTTTTCGTGTATCTCCACCAAACCGGCCCCGGTCTGCGCGTCGCCTGGCACGAAGGGAACCGAGTCATCCTGCCGCACCAGAGCCAGCAAAGCAATTTCATGCCTTCGGAGCGCAATCAGCCTTTGCAGCACGAGATCGGAGTCGGCGCGCAAATTCTGTCTGCGCTCGGGCTCTCCACTATCCATCTCCTCACCAATCATCCGCGCAAAGTGGTCGGGCTTGAGGGCTTCGGCATTCAGATTACCCGCCAGATTCCGTTTCCAGTTGAAATCAGGGCCGCGGATACGGTGTCGACCGGATCAACGTCTTAGACTCGTTATGCTCCCTCTATTCGCCGGCACTGGAACTGCAGCGATCTAGAATGCCTGTCCCTTTCAAACTTCCCCGTTTTTACCCCATTCTCGACACGGCTACACTTGAAGCGCGCAGTTGCAGCGCAGCCACCGCTGCCTCCGCCCTGTTCGACGTGGGAATTCGCGTTCTCCAATACCGCCACAAAGACGATTGGACGCAGCGGCATTTCGACGAAGCGAAACAGCTTGCGCAGCAATGCCAGGATCTTGGCGTACTCTTTGTGTTGAACGATAGAGCCGATTACGCGAAAATCCTGCGCTGCGCCCTGCATGTCGGTCAGGATGATTTGTCTCCAGTTGCCGCCCGCGCGGTGATCAGCGACGAAATTCTCGGGCTCTCGACGCACAATTCGCGGCAGCTCAAATTCGGCGATGAGGAGCCTGTGGAGTATCTCTCGCTCGGCCCGGTGTTTTCGACCGGTTCCAAATTGCGCCCCGATCCTGTTGTTGGAATCGAAGCATTTCGCAAGAATCGCAGCCTCACCGCCAAGCCCCTCGTGGCCATCGGCGGCATCACTTTAGCGAATGCTCGCGATATGCTCGATGCGAAAGCCGATTCGCTCGCCGTTATTTCGGGCATTCTCCCGCCGGAGGCCAACGCTAGGTCGATTCGCCGCCGCGCTGAAGAATGGCTCACCCTACTCGCATGACACAAATTTCAAAATGTAGATGGTGCTTCGCGCTTACTCTCGCAATCGGCCTGTGTTTGGCCGATGCGCCCACAGCCGGCGATCTCGACGGCTACACCCCGGCCGCGAGCAACGCCGAACGCGCCTGGGAGACTAAGTTCCGCGCCATCCCTTCCACCGAACTTCAGCGCTCCTACATGCAGCGCTTGTCTGCCCATCCGCACCACGTCGGCTCACCCTACGACAAAGAAAATGCCGAATGGCTGCTCGCCAAGTTCAAGGAATGGGGGTTCGATGCCCAGATCGAAAACTTCGACGTCCTCTTTCCCACGCCGAAAGACAATCACCTGGAAATGCTCGAGCCGCACAAATTCACTGCCAAGCTCGAAGAGCCTGCCATTCCCATCGATCCCACCACCTCTCAAAAAGGCGAGCAGCTTCCCGTCTACAACGCCTATTCGATCGACGGCGACGTGACCGGTCCGCTTGTCTATGTGAACTACGGCATGCCGGCTGATTACGAACAGCTTGCTCGCTACCGCATTTCTGTCAAAGGTGCGATTGTGATTGCCCGGTATGGCGGAGGCTGGCGCGGCGTCAAGCCCAAAGTAGCCGCCGAACACGGCGCCATCGGCTGCATCATTTATTCCGACCCGCACAACGACGGCTATGCGCAGGGTGATGTCTTTCCCAAGGGCCCTTTTCGGCCGCCCTTTGGCGTGCAGCGCGGTTCCGTGACCGACACCGAATATCCTGGTGACCCGTTAACGCCCGGCATCGGAGCTGTTCCCGGCGCAAAGCGGCTTACTCTCAAGGAAGCCGAAACCATCACGAAGATTCCCGTGCTGCCCATCTCGTATGCGGACGCGCAGCCCTTGCTTGCCGAATTGCGCGGCCCCGTGGTGCCTGAAAAGTGGCGCGGCAGTCTCCCTCTCACTTACCGCTTCGGCCCCGGTCCAGCCAAAGTTCATCTCAAGGTGCAATCCAATTGGGATCAGAAGCGCTTATACGACGTAATTGCGAAGCTGCCCGGCTCCGATCTGCCTGATCAATGGATCATTCGTGGCAACCATCACGACGCCTGGGTCAACGGCGCCGAAGATCCTGTTTCTGGACTCGTTGCCGAACTCGAGGAAGCCCGCGCCATGGGCGAGCTCGTGAAGCAGGGTTGGAAGCCAAAGCGCACAATTGTTTATTGCGCTTGGGACGGTGAAGAGCCCGGCTTGCTCGGTTCCACTGAATGGGTCGAAACCCACGCGAATGAACTCCTGCAACACGCCGTCGCCTATTTCAATAGCGATTCGAACGCGCGCGGCTATTTCTCTGCCGACGGGGCCCATGTCTTACAGAAATTCATCGACGACGTAGCGAGTGACATTCCTGATCCGGAAAAGAAGATGTCTGTGCTCGAGCGCGCCCGCTTGCACAAAGTCGACGAGGCTGACGACACCGAGGCGCGCGAACAAGCCCGCCGCGAAACGGAATATCAGATTGGAGCGCTCGGCGATGGTTCCGATTACACTGCCTTCATCGATCACCTTGGCATCCCCGCCGCAGATCTTGGCTTCGGCGGCGAAGCCGAGGAGGGTGTCTATCATTCGGTCTATGACGATTTCTACTGGTACACCCATTTCGGCGATCCCGATTTTGCCTATGAACGGGCTGAATCGCAGCTGATTGGTACGGCTGTATTGCGTATGGCGGATGCGGACGTCCTGCCCTTTGACTTCACTGGCTTTGCGCAAACCGTAAAAAAATATGTGTCTGACGTGCAGGAGAAGCTCGAAACAAGCCAGGCCGATATCAGAGAACGCAATGCCGAAATCGAAGCGGGAGTCTTTCGCGCAAATAGCGATCCAAAAAATCCCACCTATCCGCCGCCGATGGAAAAAATGCCGCCGCATTTGAATTTCGCGCCGCTCGAAAATGCCTTGGATCACTTGACCGACGCTGCCGCGAAACTCGAAGCCGCCTGGAATAAGGCCCAGTCGGATCGTTGGGCGCTCCCCGCCTCCTCGCTCGCTCGGGTGAATCAACTCCTAATGCAAAGCGGGCCTGCCCTGACCGATCCAGCCGGCCTCCCCCACCGCCCGTGGTTTAAGAACATGATCTACGCGCCGGGTGCGTACACCGGTTACGCTGCAAAGCCCTTGCCAGGCGTTCTTGAAGCGCTCGATCGCAAGGACTGGGCCGAAGCCGAATCGCAAGTTCCGCGCGAAGCCGATGCGCTCAATCGCGAAAGCAAAATCATCACCGAAATCACCGCCGTACTCGCCGGTGCACAAACCAAAACAGAGCCGCGACTGTAAAGGAGCGGATTTCAAATTATGAATGCCTCAATCAAAGCTCTTCGCTGGATTCTTCGTATCGCCTTTCTGCTCGCGCTCGCCATCGGGGTGGCTCTTTGGACCGGACACGGTTTCACTCTCCTGCGATTTCATATGTGGCTCGGCTTCCTCGCCGCCTTCGACCTTCTGGCTTTGGTCGTCTACGGCTTCCTCTCCAGGATCAATCCCGCCTTGCCGATCATCGCTCTGCTCTGGGCCATTGCCCTCCCTGTGATAGGCATTGCGCAAATGAAGATTATGCTTGGCCCGAATCACTGGGTGATTGAAGTAGTGCATCTGATTCTTGGCCTCGGAGCGATTGGCCTCGGCGAGGCGCTCAGCAAGCGAGCTCTCTTGCACCAGCGCATGCCGTGACATTCTCGCTTGTCGCTGCCGAATTCGCACTCGCTGCGGCCGAATCGTCTATTCTCCGCTCCGCGCAAGCTATGAATGTTTTGCGCGGCGCACTCGGCTCAGAGTTGCACGCTCACGAACCACAGTATCGGCGCTGGTTCGCACCAACCTGGGCGGATGGCCCAAGCGGTTACCGCGAAGCGCCCCGGCCTTTCGTCCTGCGCCGCCGATTGGCTCCCGATCGCGTTATCTTTCAATTAATCGTTTTCGCCGTCGCATGGCCCTTCGATGAGATCCGACAGGCCACGCATGCCGCCTTGCGTTCTTTCGCTTGTGGCGAGCCGATAGGAATACTCGGACCGCATCCGGTCGATCTGCGCCTCCCGAGCGAATCGCCGGACTTATTGGAAGAGCTGCGCATCGTCTTCGAAACGCCCACGGAATTAAAAAGCCACGGTGAGATCACCAAAGCGCCCGAGTTCCCGGTTCTAATCGGCCGCCTTGCCGAGCGCGTCTGGTCCCTCGGCCGCTTATATAACGATTGGCCCGCAGATACCAGCCTTAGCTATCTAGCCAAGGTGTCTAGGGAGGTGAGTTTGACGAGCTTCGAATGGAGCCGTGCCGAGCAAAGGCGGCGCAGCGCCCGCTCGGGAACAATGCACTCTATCGGAGGTTTCATCGGATGGGCCGAATACTTCGGCCGTGTCGCTCCGCTTCTTCCGCTCCTTGCAATTGGCGCCTGGACCGGAGTCGGCCGCCACACCGTCTGGGGCAAAGGCGCCTTTCACATTGACGGTGCTACGACACCCATTCCCCAGCCCGCATAAGCGGTTCTTCCCGCCCATCCTGTCCGATGCCATCCAGGTTCATATCGCCTGAGCCGATCATCCAGTCAACGTGAATCAGGCTTGTGTTCGCGCCCTTTCCCGCCAGCGCCGCCGGATCGAGCGAATCGCCGTTCTTGATGCAGGTTGTGTACGCCTGCCCAAGGGCGATATGGCTCGCCGCGTTCTCGTCGAACAGAGTACTCCAAAACAGTAGCCCGCTCTTCGATATCGGGGACGAATGCGGCACCAGAGCCACTTCCCCCAACTGTCGCGCCCCGTCGTCGGTCGAGATCATGCTCCGCAGCACCGCTTCCCCCTGCTTTGCGTTCGCCTCAACAATCTTGCCTTTCTCGAACTTCACGGCAATGCCCTCGATTAGAGTGCCCTGATACGAGAGCGGCTTCGTGCTCGTCACATATCCGTCCACCCGGTCTTTGTGCGGCGTCGTGAACACCTCTTCCGTCGGCATGTTCGGAATGCAATCGGCTCCATTGCCGGCCGTCGTGCCTCCGCCGAGCCACAGATGATCGTCGGCCAATCCGACCCGCAAATCTGTCCCGGTCCCGCGAAAATGCAAGCTCGCCAAACGTTTCGCGTTCAAAAGCTCCGCTCGCTTCCGCAGCTTCGCATCGTGCTCTCGCCAGTTCGATACCGGATCGGGAACATCGATCCGCGTCGTTGAGAAGATTGCGTCCCACAAAAGTTCCATCGCCCGCTCTTCAGTCTCGTTGGGAAACACCGCCTTCGCCCAGGCCGGTGTGGCACTTGCCACGATAGTCCAGTTAATCTCATGCCGCGTAATCAGTTCCATCGCCGGCCGCATCGCCTTCGAATTGGCCACATTTACGCGCGCCACTTTCTTTGGATCTTCTTTCGATAAGAGAGCGGGGTTCGCGCCCGCGATCGCCAGCCTTGCTGATCCGCTGCGAAACGCCTCCGCCACGCCGTTGTGCAGCCATTCAGGCGACCTGTCGAAACTCGCTTCCGGCGCATAATGAAAGCGCTGCAGCGATGCCTCTTCATCCGTATAAAGCGTAGTGACCAGCGTCGCGCCTGCCCGGTACGCCTGTTCCGTGATTCGCCGCGCCAGCGGTACCGCATCGAGCGGCGCCGTCATCACCAACTCCTGTCCGGGCTTCAATCCGAGCCCCACATTCACCGCAACCGAGGCCAGTCTGTCCAATTTCTCTGAAAACGAACCGTTCATTTTACTCTCTGTCCCACTTTCTCACTCACAATGCCATACGCTCTGTGGACATCTTCGAGCGTCAGCGTCCCCAGTACTTCGTCCGGCTCCAACCGGCTCACCACCTCGATTACCGGCTCCACCGATAACAGCCGCAGCGCAGCATCCAGCGGCTCATCGGGATACAGTTTGGACGCTGTCTCGCTGTGGTGCGCCTGAATTAGCGGCTGCATCGCATCTTCCACCCGCAGCGGCTGAAAACTTCGCTTCTCCTCCGCGGTCGGCAGGTTGATCCCTTCAAGTTGCGCCAGCATCTTAAAAAACGGAATCTTCTTAATTCGTTGTGAGAGCAGATACGACGTTGTGTTCGAAATCATCACAGGCAAAATAATCATGTAGCTCGCGCTCAATTCGAACACCATAAAAATAGAAGTGATGGGCGCACGAAATACGCCTGCGAAAAACGTGCCCATGCCGACCAACATGTATGCTTGCGCGGGCGCGGCCGTCGCGGGCCAAAAGTGGTGCGCCAGCCCGCCAAGGCCTCCGCCCACCATGCCGCCTACAAACAATGCCGGCGCAAACATTCCGCCCGGCGTTTCAGCCGTGAACGCGAGTACCGTCACTACTAGCTTCGCGAGCCCCAGATAAATCAGCACCTGCCACACAAACTGTCCGTGTAGTGCGCTATTGATCGCCTCATAGCCGGCGCCCATCACTTCCGGAAACCACAGACCAACCACGCCTGTCAAAAATCCAGCTCCCACCGGCAAGACGTAATAATGCCAGTGCGGCAAGTCCTCCACTTTCGTCTTGAGCCATTGGATTAAAGAGATAAAGAACGCCGAAACAACGCCGCCCACCAGCCCGATGCCCGCATAGATCAGCAATTCCGAAGAGCTCGCCAATTGAAATTCTGGGACCTGAAACAGCGGCTGATTGCCCAGAAAGGATCGCATGGTCACCACTGCTGAAACCGCCGCCAGCACAATCGAACCGACCGCCGTGGCGCTCCAGTCCGCCAGCACTTCTTCCATTACGAACAGCACGCCCGTAATCGGCGTATTGAAGGCGGCCGCAATGCCCGCCGCCGCGCCCACTGGCGCAATCAGCCGCATGCTACTGCGTGGCAGATGGAACAGCCGCCCCAGCCACGAAGCCACCCCGGCGCCCATCTGCAGCGACGGATCTTCGGGGCCAAGTGAATTTCCCGTGCCGATCGAAATCGCGCATCCCAGGAACTTACCGAATATCGTGCTCGACGAAACATATCCATCCGAACTATAAATGGCAATCTTGGTCTGGTTTACTCCGCTGCCTTTCGCGCGCGGAAATACCTTACGCACCAGCAGCACCGCCGCCAGCGCCCCAATCGCGGGCGTCAACATTCGTACCAGGTGAAATCGCCCAGCAAGTGCGCCCAGGCCCCACCAGCTCAGCCCATCAATTGAAATGTGAAATAAAACTACTAAGAGTCCGGAGAAAATTCCAATCAGCAGGGAGAGCAGCAGGAACCGCTGTGTCTCGCTCAGCCCCAGGTATCCGAACGCTCCCTGCCAAAACTTCAACTGCGAAAGCGGAATGCGGAACCTGCCGCCAACTCCCGGGTTCGCCGAGCGCTCACTCATGCCCGATCCTCGCAAACAACGTGTCGAGCGTATGGTCTTGCGGCGTCACCAACGTGCAATAATGCCCTTTATCCGCCCAAAGTTGAGCCGCTATTTTCTGCATGGCAAGCGCCGGGTCTGAGTCTTTCGATTTTCCAGCCAATAACTTCCTGGCATCCAGCATTCGTTGCTGATACGGATCCACCGGCTCCGGAACAAGCGTTGCCGGCGCCGGGGCCGCGCTCGCAACCGGATTGCATCCTTCCAAATTCTTCATTACACGGCTTAACAGATTCCGGCTGCGCCGCAACTGCTCCGCGCCTGATATATAAGGCATAGCCGGATTCATGTCGATTACTTCATTGGTCAACGAGAGTTCTTGCGCGCTCGTCTTATCTTTGGGGTCTAAGCGCAGGGCGCGTTGAAATTCGTGCCGCGCCGAAACATACTGCCCTGAACTGAAATCCGCTTCCCCCAAACCGCGCCGCGCGTCGGCATTCTCCGGTGACTGCTTCACCACATCCTGGAAAATGCGCAACGCTTCCGAAGTCGCCCCGCTCGATTGAAGCAGATACCCGATCCTCAGTTTCTCCATCGTTGCATTCGTCGGCAGGTTCGTGTAAAGCTGCATGAGTTCGCCGAGAAATCCATTCCGGTCGCCTGTCTGATTTAGCAGATTTGCCAGTTCCCACCTTGCCTGCCGCCGCATCGGCAAATCGGATGCGGGCCAATATTCGTAAACGCCCCGTTGATAGTAATCGACGGCCTTCTGTAGGTCATGCTGTTGCACCGCCAGCCTCCCGAGTAGCAGGTTTATTCTGCCGCTCGTCGGGTTCTCCTGTTCCAATTCCTCAAGATGCGATTGCGCCTCATCCAGCCGTCCTGCATCGAGCAGCGCAGTCGCGAGCGAAAGCCGGTAATCGGTATTGTTCGGTGCGAAAATCAGGGCCTGCCGGTATTCTTCAAGAGCTGGTGTTAGCTCTCCCCGAGCCTGCATCGCCTGCCCCCGGCCGAAATGCACCTGTCCCAGCGAACGCTGCTCGCGGTGATACGCCGAACTCGCAAAGGCCGTCACGACAAAAGCTACGATGAGCGTGACACATACGGTTAATGTTGCCTGCAGCGTGTTTTGGCCAAAGCGCACCCCAGAATCCCTGGTACCAGCATAGGCAAACGCGCCTTTACTTACGATCGGCTGAGTTGCAGCAGCTGTTCCACACTGCTCAGTGCCAGCGGCCGCTGGCTTACCAGCGCTTCTCCGTGATGCTTGCCAATTAACGAGCCGAAGAACCGGTCGCGCGATTCCAGTCCGAACAAATAATCCCCCAAACCGTGCGCCAGCACCCCATGTTCTTCCGCCGTTTTTGCAAACTGTGATTCATGAACCAGCATCAGTTCGCGTTTCCGTTCATACACGTCTGAAATGTCCACCACAAACGTGGGTTGTTGGAAATGATGCAACAGGTAATACAGAAATGCGGCCGGCTTATGCGGGCGATACTTGCTCGGCGCATTCCGCAGCGCGCAATATAGTGCTGAGTTCTTCACCATTCTGCCCGCCGCTGCATGGTCAGGATGCCGGTCCTTCCAATACGGCGCCAAAACCAGCCACGGCCTGTAGTGCCGGATCGATTCCGCCACTCTCATCCGCATCTCCGGCGTGTCTTCCAAGCGGCAATCGGGCAACTCCAGATTCTCTCGAGCCGCCGCGCCAAGAAATTCTGCCGCTTTCTTCGCTTCCAGGTCCCGCGCCTCGCGTGTCCCCCGCGACCCCATCTCGCCGCGCGTTAAATCCACAATCGCAAACGAGATTCGCCGCTTCTGCAAAAGCAGCGAAATTCCTCCAGCGCCCCACTCCACATCGTCCGGATGCGCCCCAAACAACAAAACTTCAACCGACATGCCCCAATTGTAAGGGTGCATTCACGTCCGAAAACCGCCAGCGCTCGCTGTCGAATCATGCGACATTCGAAAGCATGGAGCGGCTTACAACGGAAGCATACTATCGCGCAATTCAAACGCGCGATGCACGGTTCGATGGACGCCTGTTCGTGGGAGTTACTTCTACCGGCATTTATTGCCGTCCGGTCTGTCCGGCGCGTACTCCGAAAGTGGAGCACTGCCGCTTCTTTCTCTCTGCCGCCGCGGCGCAAACGGCGGGCTTCCGGCCGTGCCTGCGTTGCCGCCCCGAAACCGCGCCCGAGCTAGCCTCGTGGCGCGGAACGTCGAATACGGTTTCCCGTGCGCTGGCGCTGATCGCTGAAGGGGCACTCGATGGAGATGTGAGCGTCGAACAGTTAGCCGCCCGGCTCGGCGTCGGCGAGCGCCAATTGCGCCGTCTGTTCCAGAAACATCTCGGAGCTTCTCCGGTGGCTGTCGCGCAGACCCGTCGCATTCTATTCGCCAAGCAATTGCTTCACGAAACGCAATTGCCCATGGCGCAGGTTGCGCTCGCCGCCGGATTCGGTAGTCTCCGCCGCTTCAATGAGATCTTTCATGCCCTCTTCCATCGCCCGCCCGGTGCGCTGCGCCGAAAAGCATTGCGCTCCGATCCCGAAGCCCCGGCGCGATTGCTCCTCCGCTATCGGCCGCCGTATGACTGGGAACTCATGCTCGCATTTCTGCGCGACCGGGCGATTCCCGGCGTCGAGTGCGTTGAGCATGGCAGTTATCGCCGCACTACCCTCGTCGACGGCATCTCCGGTACGGTGCAGGTCGCACATGCCCCGGCGCGCAGCGGCATCGAAGTCAGCTTACCCATACCGCGCGCTCCCGGTGTTCGGGCTTTGCCCGCCATCGTTGCGCAACTCCGCCGCGTCTTCGACCTCAACGCGGACGTCACCACCATCGGCGCGCATCTGGCCCTCGATCCGCTGCTGGCGCCTCTCGTTGCTCAACGCCCCGGTCTGCGCGCGCCCGGTGCCTGGGATGGGTTCGAACTCGCCGTCCGCGCGGTGCTCGGTCAACAGATTACCGTCGAAGGTGCACGCCAACTCGCCGGCAAGCTGGTCGCCCTTTGCGGACAAACCCTGCCCATCGAATCCCAATCCGATATTCGCCTGACTCATCTGTTTCCTTCCGCCGAATGCCTCGCTTCCACCGACCTCAGCTTGCTCGGCATGCCCGCCGCCCGCCGCGCAACCCTGCACGCCTTGGCCCGCGCCGCCGTGAACGATCCGCAGTTATTCGAAGCACGCGGCACAATGGAAGACTCCCTGGCCCGTTTGCGCACGATTCCCGGAATCGGCGCTTGGACCGCCGAGTACATCGCACTCCGCGCCCTGCGCGAACCCGACGCTTTCCCCGCCTCCGATATCGGTCTTCTGCGGGGTGCGGGCCGGTTATCGGGAACGCGCCCCACCACGGCCGGGCTGCTCGATCGAGCCGAGCCGTGGCGTCCCTGGCGCGCTTATGCAGCCCAACATCTATGGGCTGCGGAGGCTCCTAATGCCTGACACTTTGCGCTTTTGGATCGACCGTCTGCCCACCCCAATCGGCGAACTGCGCATCGTAGCCGATGAAGCAGGCGCCCTCCGCGCCACCGACTGGACCGACTATTGCTATCGCATGGATCGCCTGTTGTCCTTGCATTACCGCCAGCCGGTCATGCTCGATCCAAAATCCGATCCACACGGCCTCACCTCGGCCTTGCGCGCCTACTTCAACGGCCGCTTAGACTCGCTCGACGCGCTTCCGGTCGCAACCAACGGTACGCCCTTCCAGCGTTCCGTCTGGGCCGCTCTCCGCCGAATTCCTTGCGGCGCCACATTATCCTACTCTCAACTGGCCGCGCAAATCGGTAAGCCTTCCGCCCTACGTGCGGTTGGTCTTGCGAATGGCGCGAATCCCATTGGCATCGTGGTCCCATGCCATCGCGTGATCGGCGCAAACGGCGCGCTGACCGGGTATGGCGGCGGCATCGAACGCAAACGCTGGCTGCTTCACCACGAAGGTGCCTTTCCAGGCATACTGAAATTTGAAGCGATCGGTGCAGGCGTCCCTTCTTAGCGTTATCCTCGTTTGCGGTGTAGCATTCGCGGCGGCGGTTCCCGACGGCACCATCCCGCAGCTCGAAGCCGCCCTCCACCGCTTCCCGGACAATCATCAATTGCAATTCAATCTCGGCTTGGCCCTGCTGCGCGCCGGCCGCTTCGCTGCCGCTCTCGATCCCTTGCGCAAATCATTCGCGGATCCAGCATTGGCCGGGCAAGCGCATTTCCTGCTCGCGGTGGACTACTTCGAAACCAAACAATACGCTTCCGCCGTCACCGAGCTCAAGAATCCGCTCACAACCGGCCCGCGTGAACGCGTCTTATACATGCTTGAAGAAAGCTATCGCCGCACCGGTCGCGTCACCGAAGCGGAAGCCGCCTTCCATGAACTCTTCACCGATTACCCCGATTCCGCCTGGACCCACTATCTTATGGGCGCCGCCTACGAAGATCAACGCGAACCTGAAAAAGCTCGCGAAGAATACCTGCTGGCCGCGCAGAAAGATCCCACCCTTCCCGATATCGATTTCTCTCTTGGCTATATCTATTTCCGCGACTCGAACCTTCCCCAGGCTGAACATTGGTTCGCTCGGGAAGCCGTCAAGGGCTGTCACAGTCTCGCCAACTACTATCTCGGCGAAATTGCCCGCGCCAACAACCAGCCTCAAAAAGCCGAGGCTTTCTACCAGACCGCCTTGCATTGCGACCCGGCCAACGTAGACGCTCATATCCACTTGGGCACGCTCTTCGAGAGCGAAAAACGGTACTCATCCGCCCTCGCGCAGTTCCGGGAAGCCTCTCGTTTGCAACCGAGCCTGGCGCCTCCTCATTACCACCTCGCGACGGTCTATCGCGAACTGGGCAGGAAAGCCGAAGCCGATGCCGAATTCGCCAAAGTCAAGCAGCTCCACACCAACGCCGACCGCAACCTTCGCGTCACCAACCCGAAACCGTAATAGCCGTGACTGCAAGAGAGCAGAACTATGTTCGATAAACTTTCGTCATACTAAACCGGATGGAAACCTACGGTCCTGTTTGGGTGAACGCCCAGGTCGCTCAAACAGTCGAACTTTGGGACATGTGCGCCGCCACGCCCAATCGTTGCGCCCCGCAATACACCGCCAGCGAACAGGCCGAGCGCGAGCTAGTCTACGACGAAGCCCTGCAAACGGTCGAGCGCGATCTCGATCACGAATCCGTTTCCGAATCCGAACGCCTGGCAACTCGCAACCGCATCGTCGCGTCTTTTGGACAGTTCTCCGCCAGAGCCCTCGGCCTGAATGGCGATGCGATCAGCTTGCTCACGCGCGAGTTCCTGCCTGTTGGAACCGGCCTTGCGCAATGGGCGCGGCGCTTCGACCCTTCGCTCAGCATGCCCGATATCACCCAAGCCGCACGCAATGCGTGGACCGCTTGCGGTTTGCAACCGCTCCTCGGAGACCGAGTCACTCTTACGCCGGCCATTTTTGGCTATAGCCTTCTCTATCCATACAGCGACAACTATCTCGACGACCCCGCCATCTCCGCAGCGCAAAAGCTCCGCTTCAGCGAGCGCTTTCGCTGCCGTCTTCAGGGCGTCAATTTGCCCGCTGCAGACGAACGCGAGCGCGCCATGTGGGCCTTGATTGCGCTTATCGAAACCCAATATCCCCGCGCGCTTTACCCACACGTCTATGAATGTTTGCTCGCCATTCACCACGCGCAGGAACAAAGCGTTGCCCAGCTCTGCGGCGAAGTCGATCCGTTGCGCTTGAGTTGCGCTAAAGGAGGAACTTCCGTCTTGGCAGATGCTTGCCTCGTCCGCGGATCTCTCACTGAAGAGGAAAGCCGCTTCGCCTTCGAATGGGGCGTTCTCCTCCAATTAGGTGACGACCTCCAGGATCTCCGCGACGATCTGCAGCGCGGCTCTGTCACTGTCTTCTCCCGAGCCGCCGCCTCCGCAAACCAACTCGACTCCCTCACCGTCCAGCTGCTGAATTTCAGTGATCAAGTAAGTCGCCGCATGGAAACATTGCCCCAAGGAAGCACTACTTTGAAGGAGCTTCTAAAGATGAGCTGGCGATCTCTCATCATCCGCGCCGTAGCCGATTCGCATGAATTCTTCTCCCCAGGCTTTCTGAAGGAAGCCGAACGCCAATCCCCTTTCCGCTTCCATTTCCTGCGAGCCCGCTCAACGCGTTTGGCCAGCCGCCACGGCCTCTACACAAAACTTTTCACCGCCCTCCTCCCTGCCTAGAGTTCCCAGCCCTCATTCCGAGCCCGAAGCGTTAGCGACCAGGGCTTCCCGAAATACTAACCTGAGAAAGCCAATGATTAACGACCTCTGGTACAAAAACGCCGTCGTCTACTGCCTTTCTGTCTCCACCTACATGGACGCGGATGGCGACGGCATCGGCGATTTCAAAGGCCTGATGCGCCGCCTCGATTATCTTCAAGGCCTCGGCATCACCGCGCTCTGGCTTATGCCGTTTCAACCCTCGCCCGGACGCGACGACGGCTATGATATCGCCGACTATTACAACGTCAATCCCAAATACGGAACCCTCGGAGATTTTGTCGAATTCGCTCACGGATGCAAGCAGCGCGGCATGCGCCTTCTCATCGATCTGGTGGTCAACCACACCTCCGACCAGCACCCCTGGTTTCAGGAAGCGCGCCGCGATCCGGATTCCAAATATCGCGATTGGTATGTCTGGTCAAAGAAAAAACCAACCGACGCAAAAGATGGTGTCGTCTTTCCCGGCGTTCAGAAAGCCACCTGGAGTTACGATGGCGCCGCGAAATTGTGGTACTTCCACCGCTTCTATAATTTCCAGCCGGATCTGAACACCAGCCATCCCGAAGTGCAGGCCGAAATCTTGAAAATCATGGGTTTTTGGCTGCAGCTCGGAGTCTCCGGCTTTCGTATGGATGCCGTGCCCTTCGTAATCGCGGAGAAAGGCGCTGGTCTTGGTCAGCCCGTCGAGCAGTACGAAATGCTGCGCGAATTCCGGGAGTTCTTGAGCTGGCGCGAGGGAGAGTCCATCATCCTCGGCGAGGCCAACGTGTTGCCCGCGTCTGATCTCGAGTATTTCGGCGATAACGGTGAGCGCCTCCAGATGATGTTCAACTTTCAGGTCAACCAGAATCTCTTTTACGCGCTGGCTACGTCCGACACTCGGCCCTTGATCCGTGCGTTGAAAGCAACTAAACCCCGGCCCGCTACCGCGCAATGGGGCCAGTTCCTCCGCAATCACGACGAACTCGATCTCGGCCGGCTCACGGATGAACAGCGCCAAGCCGTGTTCGCGGCCTTCGCATGCGACGCCAACATGCAACTGTACGAGCGGGGAATTCGCCGCCGTTTAGCTCCCATGCTCCAAGGGGACCGGCGCAAGCTGGAACTCGCCTATAGTCTGATGATGACGCTGCCCGGCACGCCCGTGCTTCGTTACGGCGATGAAATCTGTATGGGCGACGATCTGCGTCTTCCCGAGCGCCAGGCCGCGCGTACCCCCATGCAGTGGTCCATAGAGCCCCAGGCTGGTTTCTCAAGCAATCCGAAAACCGTTCTTCCAGTGATCAGCGGAGGCGCTTACGGCTACCAGCACACCAATGTGGCCGATCAGCGCCGCGACCCGAATTCATTTTTGAATTGGATGGAGCGCATCGTTCGCATGCGCAAAGAAGTCCCGGAAATCGGCTGGGGCGATTTCAAAATTCTTCGCACTCGTGATTGCGAAATTCTCGCGATTCGTTACGACTGGCGCGACAATTCTGTGGTCGTCTTGCATAACATCGGAGCCAAGCCCTGCGAAGTTTTCCTGAATGTCGGCCTCAAAGGGAAAGAAGGAACCCACCTGATCAACCTTCTCTCCCCCGATCACAGCATCGCGGACAAATCGGGCAAGCATCGCATTCTGCTCGAACCTTACGGTTACCGTTGGTATCGCGCCGGCAGTCTGACCTATCTTCTAAACCGGGCCGACGCGTGAGTCCACTTCCCAGACGCAACGCACCAGAAACGCCAGGCCTTTGCTCTTGCGGGCCGATCTATACGCTACCCTAAAAGATAGGAATGGCGAAGATTGGTGAAGTCTTAGGCTCGGCTGCCGCGATTGCCAAAGGCATGGGCATCACATTCAAAGAGATGCTCCAGCCTACGATCACCGAGGATTATCCGGATGGTCCGGCACAACTCGGCGAGCGTTTCCGCGGCGCACATGTGCTGCAGCGCGACGAGAACGGACTCGAAAAGTGCGTAGCATGCTTTCTGTGTGCCGCCGCTTGCCCGGCGGATTGCATCTACATCGAAGCCGCCGAAAATACCGGCCAAGTGCGTATCAGCGGCGGCGAACGGTATGCGAAGGTCTATAACATCGATTACAACCGCTGCATTTTCTGCGGCTACTGCGTAGAGGCTTGTCCTACTGACGCCATCACCCACGGCCACGGTTTCGAACTGGCCAGCTATAACACCTCAACGCTGATCTATCGCAAAGAGCAGATGCTTGTGCAGCTCGATGAACACGGCAAGACACCCTCGCAAACGAATCCGCCTCCGGCCGGAGCAGTAAGTCCCGAAGCGGTCCACGGTTAAGCCCCACAGCAGAACGTGAGGGGAGTGCCGCGGCGCACTGTTATACTTTTCGATTCCTCATGAAACTGCTCGTCTCGCTTGCTCTGCTCGCATTCCCGCTGCTCGCCCAAAAATCCGTGAAATACGAGCTTCGCTTCGAGAACGCCGCTCATCACGAAGCATCGATTCGCGCTACTTTCTCCGGCGTCACCGAACAGCCGCTCGAAATCCGCATGAGCCGTTCCTCTCCCGGCCGCTACGCACTGCACGAGTTCGCGAAAAACGTCTATTCGCTCCACGCCTCCGACACTGCCGGACGCGCGCTTTCCATCACTCATCCGGACCCTTCCGGCTGGAATGTCTCGGGCGGAAAAGGCACCGTTGTTATCGACTACACACTCTACGGCGATCGCGTCGATGGCACTTACGCCGCTATCGACAACACCCACGCCCACCTCAACACGCCCGCTACGCTCGTCTGGGCGCGCGGTTTTGAAAACGCGCCGGTCTTGCTTTCGTTCGAAATTCCTCCCGGCTCCAACTGGCGGGTTTCCACAGAGCTTGCGCCTGAGCCGGAAGGCTCCTGGTCCGCTCCGAATCTCGAACAGCTTATGGACAGCCCGATTGAGCTCAGCGATGAGCCGCGGCCGGAGTGGAAGATTGAAAACTCCGTCTTTCGCCTTGCGCTTCATCACCGCGGCTCCCAAGCCGAAACCAACATCTTCGCTCAAATGTGCAAGGCGGTCGTGCTCGAAGAAGAAGGCGTTTTCGGTTCATTTCCGAAGTACGATACCGGCAGCTACACCTTTCTTGTTGACTATCTCCCCTATGCATCTTTCGATGGCATGGAGCACCGCGATTCCACTGTCATTACCGGACCTTCTGAGCTCAAGACCGACGCCTCCCGCGAAATCGGTACGGTGTCCCACGAGTTCTTTCACTCCTGGAACGTGCGCCGCATCCGCCCCAAATCTCTCGAGCCCTTCGATTTCGACCATGCCGACATGTCCGGCGAGCTCTGGTTCGCGGAAGGCTTCACCAATTACTACGGCATCCTCGTCCTCAAACGCGCCGGCCTCTCTACGCTCGATGAATTTGCCTCCGATATGGGGGGCGCTGTCAGCGCGGTGCTCACCGCGCCCGGCCGCCTCGTTCACAACGTTGTTGAAATGAGCGAGCTTGCGCCCTTCACCGATGCCGCGCGCTCCATCGATCCCAATAACTTCGCCAACACGTTCATCTCGTATTACACCTACGGCCAGGCGCTCGCCCTCGGCCTTGATCTCACCATCCGCTGCCACTATCCTGGCAAGACCCTCGACGATTGGATGCGCATCATGTGGCGCGCGCATCCCGATATAAATAAGCCCTATACGCTCGATGACCTCGAACAGACCCTCGGCGAAACCGTTGGGGATCCTGCTTTTGCCAAACAGTTTTTCGATCAGCACATCTACGGCAAAGCCCCGCTCGATTACTCTGCCGCCCTCGCCTGCGCCGGTCTGTTCTTGCGAAAACAGCATCCCGGTTCGGTCTGGCTCGGCGTCAGGAATCTACAGGTGTCAAACAGCGGATCCGAGATTGCAACCAACACATTGCGCGGATCGCCGCTCTATAACGCCGGCCTCGATATTGGCGACCGCATCGAGCGATGGGATGGTAAACAGTTTAGGAACTCCAAAGACCTCGATGCCTGGCTCGCCAGACACAAGCCCGGCGATCAGGTCTCGCTCGAGGCCGTTACGCGCGCCGGAAGAAAAACCGTCGCCGTGACACTCGCTGAAAATCCGGCCTTGGAAATCGTAACCTTCGAGCAAGCTGGGAAGCCCGTCACCCCTGCGATCGCGGCTTTCCGCCAATCGTGGCTCAGCTCCAAAGCTCTCCACCCGCTCCCCCAAATTCCGGCCATGCCTTAGGGCAGCGTTATTCTTTCAAGTGACATGCAACGTCGACATTTTCTTTCCACCCTCGCCGCCGCGCCAGCACTTCGTTTTGCGGAAGCCCAAGCTCCCGCTGGCCGCGAATACTATGAATTGCGCCGCTATCACCTCGTGAACGGCCCACAGCAGAAACTCATCAGCGGGTTTGTCGCAGACGCGCTCATCCCTGCGCTGAATCGCCTCGGCATCACGCCGGTAGGAGCATTCGATCTTTATCTCGGCCCCCAAACCCCGGCACTTTATCTGCTTCTGCCCAGCCTTTCGCTCGAAAAGCTGGTTACCGCCGAATTCGCCCTCGCACATGATGACGAATATCAGCGCAAAGGCGAGGCCTTCTTGAAAGCACCTGCCAAGGAGCCGCCATTCGAGCGCGTCGAAAGCTCGCTGCTCTCGGCATTCGAAGGTTACCCCAAGCTCACCGCTCCACCACACGGCGAGCGCGTCTTTCAATTACGCACCTACGAGAGTCCCACCAACCACGATCACCGCGTTAAAGTCCAAATGTTTAATAGCGGTGAATTCGCCGCCTTCAAACGGGCCGGCTTCTGGTCGGTCTTTTACGGCGACACTCTGATCGGTCCCCGCTTGCCTAATCTGACCTACATGATTAGCTTTCCAAATCTCAGCGAGCTGAACGACAAGTGGAAAGCTTTCGGCGCCGACCCCGGTTGGAAAAAACTTGTCGCGGACCCCAGGTTCAGCTACGAACCCATCGTCTCGAACATTAACAACCTGATCCTGAACCCAACATCCTATTCCCAAATCTAAGTCCCGGTTACTGCGCCGCCATCCACGCTTAACACCGCTCCGGTCACAAACGAAGCCGCATCGGAAGCGAGCCAGACATAAGCATTTGCTACATCGGCCGGGTCGCCCAGCCGCCCGATCGGCGTATGTGCCTGCATGCTCTGCCGGATCTTCTCCGGCACGCTCTGAATCATTTCGGTCGCAATGTAGCCGGGCGCAACCGCGTTCGCACGGATCTTATATTTCCCCAACTCCCGCGCCCAAACCTTCGTCATCCCGATCACGCCGGCCTTCGCCGCGATATAGTTCGTCTGGCCGAAATTTCCGTACAATCCCACCACGCTCGACGCGCTCAAGATCACGCCTCCCGCGCCCCCAGCAATCATGTGAGGCACAACTGCTCGCGTGCAGCTAAAGACCCCTCTCAAATTCACCGCGATCACTGTGTCGAATTGCTCATCGCTCAATACGCTCTCGACCGCACCGTCTTTATACTTGACCAACTGCCCGTCCCGCAAAATCCCGGCATTATTCACCAGCACGTAAGGCGCTCCCAAGCGCTTCACAACTTCTTGAGCTGCCGCTTCTACCGCACCCGCATCCGTCACATTCACCGCTTGAAAAATTCCCCCGGCTGCCGCCGTGCCTTCTTTCACATCCCACGACGCCACCCGGCATCCTTCACGTGCAAATCGTTCCGCCGTCGCGCGGCCAATCCCGTTCGCCGCCCCGGTCACAATCACGATTTTGTCCTTCAATCCCGTTTCGATCATGATTAGGTTATACAGGAGAAGCATGCTGTTCGAGCAATTCATCCACGACCTGCGCTTCGGCGTCCGCAATCTTTCTAAGACTCCCGGCTTCGCGGCCTCGGCCGTTTTCTCGCTCGCCCTCGGCATCGGAGCAACCACCGCCATCTTCAGCGTCATCCATGGGGTCATCCTCGATCCTTTCCCCTATTCCCATCCCGAAACGCTCTACAGCTTCTACGCCACCGTTCCCGGCCAGCACATGTACTTCTCGCCGTACACGCCCGACGGCTATCTCGAAGTCCAGCGCCGCGTCCCCGCCTTCTCCGATCTGCTCTCTTCCACCATCAGCGACGTTTCCTGGACCGGCATTGGTGAACCACAGCGCCTCCGCGGAAACTTCTGCTCCGTCAATACGTTCAAAGTGATGGGCGTCAAACCGCTGCTTGGCCGCTACATCGTCCCGAGCGATGGCGCTCCCTCGGCCGAACCTGTCGCCGTACTCGGCTACAAATTCTGGCAGCGGCAGTTCGCCGGCGACCCGCATGTCATCGGCCGCCAATTGCGCCTCAACGACAAGATCCGCACCGTCATCGGCGTGATGCCGAAACGCTTCATGTGGCGTGGAGCCGACGTCTATCTCCCCGTTGTCTTCGAAAAAGGACATCCCATCGAAGACGTCCCTTATCTTTTCGTCATTGGCCGCCTCAGGCCCGGAGCAACACTCGCCGAAGCCCGCACTGAACTCTATCCGGTGCTCGCCGACATGCTCACCCGCGCAACCGGCATTCACACAACCAAACTTCAAGTCGTCCTCCGAAATTTCTACGACACCTTTCCCAGCGGCATTCGCAATTCGCTGTGGATTCTCTTTGGTGCGGTCGGCGTGCTGCTCATCATTGCCTGCGCCAACGTCTCAAGCCTGCTGCTGGCCCGTTCCGCCGCGCGCAGCCGTGAAATGGCCATTCGCCTCTCGCTCGGTGCTGGCCGGTTCCGCATCATCCGCCAGCTCCTTACCGAGAGCACCATCATCGGCCTCATCGCCGGCGCACTTGGTGTACTGCTCGCTTTCCTCAGCCTGCATCTCATCCTGTCCATCGTGCCGCCCGATACCATTCCCGACGAGGCCGAAGTCTCCCTCAACTGGCCCGTCCTCTTTTTCGCGCTTGTCATTTCGCTTGCTGCTGCCTTCCTCTTCGGCCTCGCTCCCGCCTTCCAGGCTGGCCGGTCGAATATGGCCGGGGCGCTCAAAGCCGGTGGCCGCGGGCTTAGCGGCTTATTCGGCGAAACCCGCCTGCGCAGCATCTTCGTTGTCGCCGAAGTTGCGCTCGCTATGGTCTTGCTCGTCAGCGCCAGCCTCGTCATCCGCACGCTTCTCCATCTCGAGCGCGTGCAAGTCGGCGCGCAGCCCGAAAAAATCCTCACCATGACTATTCCACTTTCCGATCGCCGCTATCCAACCATTCAATCCCGCGATAATTTCCTCCTCCACTTGCTCGATCGCTCCCGTCAAATTCCCGGGCTTAGTGACGTCGCCGTGAACGCCTTTCTTCATCCCTTCATCTATTTCCAAACCACCATTAACGCCCCCGGTCAGCCCGCCAATTCCCATACGCCCGTACTTGTCAGTCAAATCAGCAGCGATTATCCGAAACTCGTGAACACACATCTGCTCGAAGGCCGCCTCTTGACCCGGGCCGACATCGAAGGCGCGCGCCACCTCATTCTGGTCAATCGTAAATTCGCATCCACCTTCTTCCCCAAAGGCGACGTACTCGGACAATCCATACAGATCAAAGAACTCCATCCGCCTTCGAGTCCCTCACCGAACGAAACCGTTACCATCATCGGCGTATTGAGCAATCTCCCCAACGAAGGTCTCGGCGAAACCATACAACCGGAAACCTACGTGCCCTTCACGCTCACCGGCTTTCAACAGATGTCCGCCATCCTGTTGGCCCGTAGCGCCCTTTCGCCTTCGAGCCTCATAAAGCCTCTCGAAGCGCAGATCCACAAGCTCGATCCCGATCAACCCGTCATGGAAATTCGCACCTATCGCGAGTGGCTCGATCTCCGCGGGTACGCCGCCCCCAAGTTCAGCGTCTTCTTGTTTAGCGTCTTCGCCGCACTCGGCCTATTGCTCGCGAGTCTCGGCATCTACGCTGTTCTGAACTACTCCGTGTTGCGCCAAACGCAGGAATTCGGAGTGCGCATGGCCCTCGGAGCGCAGCGTTCCAATATCCTCGGTATGGTCGTTCGTTCCGGCACGAAGCTCATCGCATTCGGCGTCGTTCTCGGGCTCATCGCCAGCCTCGCGGCGACTGGCCTTTTGCGCAGCATGCTCTCTGGCGTCTCGCCCTTCGACCCAATCTCGTTCGCAGCTGTGGTCCTGCTTTTGTTCTTGATCGGTATTGCCGCTTGCCTCCGTCCTGCCCTGCGCGCTGCTCGCATCGATCCGATGCGGGCTCTTCACGATGAATAAACTCTTCTTCTTTCTTATCGCAGGGCTCCTCGCTGCGGCCGATACCGATCCGCTCTCAGCGGCCAAATCCTTTCTGGCCCAAAATCAGTTCAGCCAGGCCGAGGCCCACCTCAAGCAATATCTCGCCCTCCACGAAACATCCGCCGAAGCGCATTTCCTACTTGGCTATACACTCTTCCGCGAGACCAAGGCTCGCGAGTCGCTCGCCGAATATACGGCGGGTGCGAAGTATCAAAAGCCTACCGCTACCGATTTGCGCGTCGTGGGCGGTGATTACGTCCTCCTCAGCGACTACGGCGATGCAGACAAGTGGTTCACGCTCGCCTCAAAATGGGACCCGCAAAACGTCTTAGGCTGGTATTATCTCGGCCGCACCAAATACAACGAGAACCGTTTCGAAGAAGCTATCGACGCCTTTGACCATTGCCTTCAGATTGAACCGCGGCATGTCAAAGCCGAAGATAATCTCGCGCTCTCGCTACAGGCCCTCGGCCGGCATGAAGAAGCCGAGCAGGCATTTCTTCGCTCCATTCAGTGGCAAACGGAAGCGGCGGGTAAAGACCCTTGGCCCTATATCGACTTGGGCAGTTTTTACATCGAACTAAATCAGCCCGCAAAAGCCATTCCATATTTGCAGCAGGCCGTTGCTCTCTCGCCCGATACGGTCAAAGCGCACCAACAACTTGGTAAAGCGTATCTGTCTTTGCAGCAGCTTGATAAAGCTCAACCCGAGCTTGAAAAGGCGGTAGCGCTTGCCCCGGATAACGCGCCCGCCCACTATGTTCTCGGCCAGCTCTATGAAAAACGGGGCGACAGCGCCAAAGCAAAACAGGAATTTGCCCGCTACGCGCAGTTGAAAACCACGCAACACTGAATGTGTACTCAGTGCGCGCTTTGATTGTTCTGAATCACTTCGCTTGCCCGTTCCGCCGCCGCACTTCGCGCCTTTTGATCGAGCGTCATGAACGTTTTCATCTCCGCCGCCGCTTCCGCGCTCTGTCCTGTGCCTCGATACGCCTGCGCCAGCAAAAAATGAGTTGTAGGCTCTGCCGGATTCTCTTTTTCCGCCGCCAGCAGCTCCGGTATTGCTTCCTTCTGCCGGCCCAGCTTCAGCAAAATCTGCCCGCGATCCGCTCGCGCGCCCGGCAAATTCGGACACGCTTTTAATGCCCCGTCCACCTGCTGCAGAGCTTTCTCGAATTCCGTGCCGCGCCGCATCAGAATATCGCCCAACTTCCAATCAATCATGCAATTTCGCGGGTCGATTGCTTTCTCTTTTTCGAACTCGGCGCTCGCGTTATCCCATTGCGAAAGGCTCCAGTACACGTCTCCCAACTTGTAGTGCACTCCCGGCTGGTCCGGCGCAATCTCCGCGGCTTTCTTGTACTCCACGATCGCGCCGTTGTAATTTTTCATGCTCTCCATGAGCTCAGCGGAAATCTCGTGCGCCCAAACCGATTCGGGATTGATCTGGTTGATTTTCCCGAGCGCCTGTTCGGAAAGCTGCATATACACGCGCCCCAGCAGATACCAAACCCGCTCGTTGTTGGGCTCGCGTTTCGAAAGCGCCTGCAACCGCACCGCCGCCGCTTCGAAATCTCCCAATTTCGTCAAATCATTGATCAGCGCCAGTTCGGCGTTGTTATCAGCGGGATGCGCTCGCAGCGCTGCTTCGAGCGGCTGCCTTGCTTTGGCATATTCACCCATCTGAAACAACGACAACCCAAGCAGGGCCTGTGCCGAAGGCATGTTGCGGTCCACCTTCAATCCCGCCTGCAGCGCCTGTGCCGCATCGTGGAACTGCCCCTGCTTGAAATACAGGGCGCCCAGGTTGTTGTACGCCGGTCCCAGCCTCGGATTCAACTTCAAAATCTCGCGATACTTTGCAATTGCGGTCGATAAATCGCCGCTCGCCTCAGCCGCGCTCGCCTCTTGATGCAGCGTATCCACCCGATCGTCCGCATTCTGCCCGAAGGCTATTCCAGCAACCAACAACACGAGCACGTACACCATGGTTTCAATATAATTCTGGCAGATGTGGGGGCGGGCTCCTGGCCTGCAGCGGGCTCTCAAGTCCGCCTTTTGTTACCCTCTCACTTGCGGTTCCTGGCGGTCATCTGTATATTGGTGCCACTTCATTCTGTGGCGCAAATGTGCGCTTCGTGCCACCCGAAAGAAGTTGCCGGCTTCGCTAAATCGGCCATGTCCCGTTCCCTAGCGCTCGCCGGCGCGCAGCCCGACGGCCAATTCGATCACACCATTTCCGGTACGCACTTCCGTAGTATTCATAAACCGGATGGCGTCTGGCAATCGCTCGAACGCTCGGGCGAAACGGAACAGGTGCGCGTCGCCTACGCCATCGGCTCAGGAAGTCACGCCGTCGGCTATCTCGCGCTGATCGGTAATCATCTTTTTCAATCGCCGCTTTCTTATTACACGGCGCGCCACGCTTGGGACATGGCGCCCGGTTACGAACAAGCCGCCCGCCCGGACTTCTCGCGCCCGGTTAGCGTCGAATGCGTCACCTGCCATAGCGACAAACCGCGCCCCCTTCCCAACACTTTGAACACCTTCGAATCTCCCCCCTTCACAGGGCTCTCCATCGAATGCGATCGCTGTCACGGTTCGCCTGCCGCGCATCTGAAAGCCCCCGTCCCCGGCTCGATTCTGAATCCCGCCAAACTTCCCATCCCGGCCCGCGACAGCATCTGCGAGCAATGTCATCTCTCTGGTGAAATTCGCATCCCGAACCCAGGCAAATCAATCGCGCAGTTCCAACCGGGGCAGGCGCTGGAAGACACATACACCGTTTACGTTTCCGCCCAGCCGCCCGGTGCGCCAATCAAAGTCATCAGCCAGTCTGAGCAGCTGCGGCTAAGTTTGTGCGCTCGTTCGAGCCAGGGTAAATTGTGGTGCGGCACCTGCCACGATCCACATGACAAGCCCGTCGAGCCCATCGCTTACTATCGCCAGCGCTGCTTAACCTGCCACGCCGCCACCCTGCCCGCCGCGCACGCTGCCCCGGGACGCGATTGCATCGGCTGTCATATGCCGAAGCGTGCCGCAAAAGATGGTGGCCATACGGCGTTCACCGATCACCGCATTACACGCCGCCCCGAACCCGAAGGCACGCTCTCGCTCGCTGCCGATCTCACAGCCTGGCGCCAACCCTCGCCCGCGCTGCGCGACCGCAATCTCGCCCTCGCCCTTGCCACCAACGGCCTGCAAAATAGTATCCCGGATCAGGCAGTGCGCGGATACAAGATCTTGAGCCGCATGGAATCCACGCTCTGGAACGATCCCGCCGCGCTCACCGTAATTGGCAATGTTCTGCTCACCGCCAAACAGCCGTCGGAAGCTGTGCGGCGTTTCGCGCGCGCTCTTACCCTGCGGCCCGGCTACGCTCCTTATGAAGTCAATCTCGCAAGCGCCCTGCTTGCCGCGGACGACCCGAAGCAAGCGCAACAGCACGCCGAACACGCCGTCGAATTAGATCCGCTCCTTCCCGAAGCAGTCAACCTGCTGAATCGGATCTACCAGATGCAAGGAGAACGCGGGCGGGCCAATCAGCTGATGGCTCGTTACCGCAGCGCAATGGGGATCCAATGATCATCGTGATCGGCAGTCTGAATGCAGATCTGGTGCAGCGCGTCACCCGCTTGCCCTGTCCTGGAGAAACTATTTCCGGCAGTGAACTCACCGTCATCCCGGGCGGCAAAGGAGCCAATCAAGCCTACGCCGCCGCGCGCCTCGGCGGAAGAGTAAAGATGATTGGCCGTGTCGGGACTGATGCCTTCGCTCCCACGCTGATCGGCAATCTGGCCCAAGCCGGAGTGGATACGTCCGGCATTGAAGCCTCGTCCGGAGCAACTGGTACGGCCGTAATTCTGGTGCTCCCGAACGGCGAAAACGTCATCGTGATCGCGCCCGGAGCCAATGGCAAACTTTCACTGGACAGCACCGCTTATATTGATTCCGGCTCGATTGTTCTCCTGCAACTCGAAGTGCCCCTCGAGACCGTCGCCTCCGCGCTCGCCATTTCACGCCAGCGCGGCGCAACCACCATCCTTGATCCCGCTCCTGCCCAAGCCCTCTCGACTAGCTTTCTAAGAAACGTCGATTACCTGACGCCCAACCAGACTGAAGCCGCGCTTCTCCTACAACTGGACCGCGAACCCACCACCATCGAAGAAGCGAAACAAGCTGCAAAACAACTCGTATCGCTAGGCCCCGCCACCGCGATCGTAAAACTCGGTGCCCAAGGCGTCGTAATTGCCGGGCAAACATCCTGCTTCCACGTGCCGGGCTTCCCCGTAAACGCAGTGGATGCGACCGCCGCCGGAGATACCTTCAACGGAGCCTTTGCGGTTGCTCTCAGCCAGCAGAAGCCGCTCGAACAATCCGCCAGATTCGCCAATGCCGCCGCCGCAATCTCGGTTACCCGCCACGGCGCGCAGTCTTCGATTCCTGAGCTGGCGGAGGTCACGAGCTTCCTTTCTAAATCTGCCTGAAACTCGCTGGACTTCAATTTGAAACCGCCGGGCATTACAGTGGAGTAAGCTTCGCCAATGGGGGTTCTCTAATGTCAAAGTCTTGTGTCCGCTTTCGAATAGTAAGTGTTTGTCTTCTCAGCTTTGTTCATCCATCTTTCCTGCTGGCACAATTCGAATCCGGAACTGTGCTCGGGTCCATTCACGATCAAAGCGGAGCCGGCGTGCCGAACGCATCCGTCACTCTGCAGGACGTTCAAACCGGTGTCAACTATCAGGCCAAGTCCGATGCGAATGGCGACTACGAGTTCGTCAATGAACACCCGGGCACCTATCGCGTGCGCGTCGAGGCTCCTGGTTTCCAGACGGCAACCGCGGCAAACTTCGAATTGCAGGTGAACGCCCGCCAACGTGTCGATATAAATCTCAAGGTTGGTCAGTCCACGCAGAACATCACCGTCACCGATGCCGCATCGGTGCTCGAAACCGATAGCAGCTCGCGCGGCCAGGTGATCAATCCAAAACAAATCATCGATCTGCCTCTGAACGGGCGCTCCTATGCGGATTTGACGTTGCTCGCGCCCGGAGTTGCACGCTCGCCGCTAGAAAATCAAAGTGATTCGAGCCGCGATGCCTCGTTCAACGTCAACGGTCTCCGCAGCGAATACAACAATTTCCTGCTCGATGGCATCGATAATAATGCTTATGGCACCAGCAACCAGGGGTTTTCGAATCAAGTTATTCAGCCGAATCCGGATGCGTTGGCCGAGTTCAAGGTAGAGACCGACAACTATAGCGCGGAATTTGGCCGCAGCCCCGGGGCCGTGATCAATGCAACTCTAAAAAGCGGTACAAACCAGTTCCGCGGGGAACTGTGGGAGTTCTTGCGCAATACCGATTTGAACTCGGTCGGCTTCTTCCGGCCAGTGCGGGGCGGGAAGCTTCCTTTTAACCAAAATCAATTTGGCGGCGCGCTGGGCGGTCCCATCGTTAAAGACAAGATGTTTTTCTTTGCCGATTATGAGGGCTTTCGCCGTGTCTATCATCAGGTGCTTTTCGCCACTCTGCCTACAGCCGCCGAACTCGCAGGCGATTTTTCCGCCTATAAGGTTTCTCTACGAAATCCATTGACCGGACAGGCGATCCCCAGCAACAAAATTCCCGTTTCTCAGATTACGCCCTTCGCGTCAACTGTTTTCGCCGCACTACCGGCGGCGAATCTCCCCGGCAACTCCAACAACTACGCAACTGCTCCCGCCGACACCACTGATGGCAATAAGGGGGATTTCCGCTACGACTACTCAGTCAACCAGAAAATCTCGCTGTTTGCCCGGTACAGTCAAAGCGATACCAAGATTTTTAATCCGCCGGCCATTCCTGGAATAGCCGGCGGCAACTCGAACGGGAACGCTTATATTTTAAATAAGCAGGGCGTGCTTGGCTCCACTTGGACAGTCAGCGCTACCTCCGTTTTGGAAGCGCGCTTGGGCGTCGATTATACGCGAGGCGGGAAAACACCTGTCACGCTGGGCGCGTCCACTGCTGGCCTGCTGCTGCCGAACCAGCCTAGTGACCCGTCGCTCGCCGGCGGCCTCTTAAGCATTGGCTTGGGCGGCGGTCTCTCTCAACTCGGCCGGCTCAACAGTAATCCTCAATATCAAAACCCATTCGTGGCCGATCCCAAAGTTAATTTCTCTAAAGTTATCGGGCGCCACAGTCTCAAGATGGGCTTCGAATATCAGTTGATCGATACCGCCGTCAGCGACTTCCACCCGCAATACGGCCAGCAAAACTTCACCGGATATTTCAGTGACGCGGTTTCCACTGCGAATCTCACCGGCGTGCAGCAGCAAGTCTACAGCCTCGCCGATTTTATTTATGGAGCGCCCAGTCACTACGAGCTCGCCAATAACCCCGTCGCTCACTTGCGCCAGCGGATGTATTTCGGTTACCTGCAGGACGACTACAAGGTCACCAGCAACTTCACCTTAAATCTCGGTGTCCGCTACGAATTCGGAACACCGCAGTACGAACGCGACAACCGTCTTTCGAACTTCGATCCGGTTACGCAATCGATGATTGCCGCCACTGGAGGGAGCCTCTATAACCGTTCGCTGGTGCATCCCGATTTCAAGGACTGGGCGCCGCGCACCGGCTTCGCTTGGCAGGTCGGTTCCAATACCGTGATTCGCGGCGGCTACGGACTGGCTTACGTGCAGTTCAATCGTCTGGGAGGCGAGAATCTTCTCGCCTTTAACGGCCCCAGTATTGTCGATGCAACCGTCGATCAAGTCCCCGCCATGGGCCTTTGCACGTCCGTCAACGCTCCCGCCAATAGCTGCTTCCGCACCACGGCGCAGGGCTTTCCTCCCGGCTTTGCCGCGCCTGCCTCGTTTCAAACTGCGCTGACTCAGGTGCGCTATATCCCCCCCGATTTCCGCACCCCCTACGTACAAAGCTGGAACTTCGACGTGCAGCGCGATTTGGGCCACAACTTGATCCTCGATACCGCCTACGTTGGCAATCACGGAGTTGGCCTGACCATTCTTGCCGATGCGAATCAGGCAAGTCCCAACCTGCCCGGAAACAATCTATCTGTTAATGCCCGCCGTCCGATTCCCAATTTCACTACCATCGAGGAATCCTTCAACGGAGGCTTCAGCAGCTATCATGCTTTGCAGGCAAAAATCGAAAAGCGTTATTCGCTCGGCTTGTATTTCATCAACTCGTTCACCTGGTCGAAGGCAATCGATAACGCGCCCGGGCACCTGGAGAATTACGACGGCGACAACTCGCGGGTGAACCTTTTCGACATCCGCGGCAATCGCGCCGTTTCAAGCTACGACCAGCCGATCAACGATACCTTGTCCGTCCTCTATGAGCTGCCGTTCGGCAAGGGACGCCATTTCGCGATTCAAAATGCTACGCTCAATCTGATCGCCGGAGGATGGGGTATCGACGTAATCAATACCGAAAGTTCCGGCCTGCCCCTCAACATCACTTATGGCCCGACCACGCAAGGTTCGGTCAGCCCGCTTCTTACCCCGCGCCCGAACCTGACCGGTCAATCACTCTATCTCAATAGCGGCAACAAAGTGGATTACTTGAATGCTGCTGCCTTTAGCAATCCCAGTTACACGCAGCCTTTCGGCAACGCTGGCCGCAACATTGCCCGCACGCCGTTCTTCAGCGAACTGGATTTCGGCTTGCACAAGAACTTCAATCTCGGCTCGGAAATGCGCTACCTTCAATTTCGCGCCGAGGCTTTCAATCTGCTGAACAAAACTAACTTCTCGCCGCCAGGCACCCTGACTTCGAACAGCTCGGGATTCGGCGTTTTCACCTCGACCTTCCCGTCGCGGCAGATCCAGTTGGCTTTGAAACTATATTTCTGAATTTATTCGCAGCGCAACGCGCTGATCGGATCGATTCGCAGCGCCCGCAGCACCGGCTTCGAGCATGACAGTAAAGCTGCCGCTAAGAGTACAACCAGCACTTCAATCAACAAAACCGGATCTCGCGGCGAAGTCGTGTAAATGACCGCAGTTAATGCCGGGCCAACTGCCAGCGCAAGCAGCAGGCCTAAGGCGAGCCCCGCCGCAACCAGGGTTAGCAACTTACCCAGAACCAGCCGCAGCAATTGCAACGAACTGGCGCCCACCGCGATACGGATGCCCAGTTCGCGCGTGCGCCGCGCCACCGCATACGCCACCAAACCGTAAATGCCCGTCACCGTGAGCAGCAGCGCCAGCACACCAAACGCACTCAGCGCAATTGCCGCCGCGTGCATCGGAAACATCGCAAACCCCAGCATATCGTCCAAACTTCCTGCGCCATACACCGGCAGCTTCGGATCGATTGCCGCAATCTGCTTCCGAATCAATGGAACCATGGCAGCCGCTGAATTCCGCGATCGCACGACGAACACAGTCGTCGAATCGTAATCCTGCAAGATGGGGCGAAAGATCACCGGGTCCGGCGCTTCCGTCAAACTCCCATATTTTCCATTTGCTACCAATCCGATCACCTGAACCGGCGGCGCTTTCGGCCCGGAGCGGAACGTTCTGCCGACCGGGTTTTCCGTTCCCAGAACCTTACGCGCGAACGTTTGATTCACAATCGCGACGCGGGGCGCACGTTCGTTATCATGTTCGCTAAAGTCACGCCCCCGCAACAGCGGAACGCGCAGCGTTTCAAGCAGCTCCCGGCGAAATGTTGTACCAATTAGCGTGCTGCCTCTGGCGGGCTCCTTTCTCGGGCTCATCGGTCCGTTCTGCCGAAGTCGTTGACTGGTCGATGCTCAACGGCAACGTATTCGCGTAAGCAACTGAGGTTACGCCGGGCAGCGCCCGCAATTGATCCGCTACGCGCTTTTGGAAAAGCCTGCCTTGCGATTCGTTATACTGCGCCGATCCTAAATCGACCGACGCTATCGTGACGCCCTGGGGATCAAATCCCAGCGGCAGCGTAATTGCCCGCCGCAAACCTTGCAAGGCGAGCATGCAGCCGAATACCAGGACGAAAGCAAAACGCCACTTGTCCTGCAAGCAGCAAATCCCGCCACGCGAAACGGTGCCTGGTTCTGAGCACTGCCACGCCGGAACCACCTTTTATCAACCCGTTCAGGTCGGCGCGCGAAGACCGCAACGCCGGCCCTAAACCGAACAACAACCCCGTCGCAAGCGTCGCAACAGCCGCAAACGCCAGGACCCGCCAATCCAGCGCCACTGCGAGCTGCACCGGAAAGTCAATCGGCGCGTGCCAACTGCTGAACAGTCTGCAAGCCGCAATGGCCAGTGCGCAGGCCGCCGCGCCGCCCAGGAAGGCCAGCACAAACGATTCCGTAAGCAACTGGCAAACGATCCGCGCCCGGCCTGCGCCGATCGAAAACCGGATCGCGAGTTCGCGCTGTCTATCTGTCGAGCGTGCCAGCATCAGCCCAGCCAGATTGGAGCACGCGGTGAGCAGCGCCAGCCCTGCCAGCAATAAAACGCCCGCGGTGAAAGCTTCTACCGGTCCGCGTAAACTACTGCCCAGAAAGCCAGGTTCTGCCAGGCGCATCTGCATGCCTTTGTCTTCCTGCGGGTACTCCCGCCCTAACTCGTTGGCAACCCGGTTAAGGTCGGCTGTCGCTTGCCCCGCGGTCACACCCGGCCGCAATCTGCCCAGCATCAGAGTGTCCCAGGTACTGCGTTCGTTGAGCCACGGATTTCCCACTTCTACTTGCGCCTGCATCATCATCGGAACCCAAACTTCCGGCCAGTAAAACATCTCGGTACCATGAAATCCGCGCGGCGCAACCCCCAGCACGGTGTACGAGAGCCCGTTAATCCGCACGGTACTTCCCGCCACGTTCCGATTACCGCCAAAGCGCGCCTGCCAGGTCGGATAACTTAACACGATATACGGACTCGCCCCGGGATGCAGATCGTCCGCCTTATGAAAGAAGCGTCCAACCACCGGCTTCACGCCCAGCAGGTCGAAGTAGTTCCCGCTAGCTAAGTAACACCACATCCGGCTCGGATTACCACCGTGCTCGAAGCTCATCACCGAAATGCGATAACCCGCCATTCCGTTGAACGTTGTGTTGCGGTCCCGAAACACCTTGTAATCGGGAAACGAAAACGTGTCACCCCCGGTGGTCGTCTCGACAAATTTGACATGCGCCGGATCCGCGATCGGCAGCGGCTTCAGAATCAGCGAATCAAAGACGCTGAACACAAACGTATTCATACCAATGCCGAGCGCCAACGACACAATCGCCGCCAGCGAAAATGCCGGCGTCTTGCGCAAGTTCCGAAACGCGTAACGGACGTTGCGCCACAACTCATCGAACCAGTTCACGCGATGCGAGCCGCGGCATTCGGCACGATACCGCTCTTTGCCGCCAAACTCCAAGCGCGCGCGGCGCTTTGCTTCTGGGGCGGAGAGGCCCCCGCGGATCAGATCTTCCGTGCGCGCTTGCAGATGGAAGGCAAACTCGTCCGCCATCTCGCCTTCGAATCGCTCGCGGCGGAACAGCGATGGCCAGTGCAGAAAACGCAGCATGCCTACACCTCGCTCGGACGCGCTTTCAGAGCCGTGCCGATCGCCTCGACCAGCCTGCTCCAACTGCGCTCTTCGTCCTTCAATTGCGCGCGGCCGCGGCTCGTCAGAATGTAATACTTAGCCCGCCGATTGTTCTCCGAAGTCCCCCACTCGGTATCTAGCAAGCCCTGACGCTCCAGCCGGTAGAGCGCCGGATACAAAGCCCCTTGCTCGATCGCAAGCGCGCCGCCCGAAATCTGCTCGATGCGCAGCAAAATGCCATAACCATGCATCTTGCCGAGCGAGACTGCCTTAAGCACCAGCAAATCGAGCGTTCCCTGGAGCAATTCGGCGGACTTATTCTCTTTCCTATTCACCTTAGGGGAGAGATTACGCTTTTTCTCCTAAGTTGTCAAGGAGAGGAGGCTAACGCCCCGCCCAGTGCAGCGCCGCCCGCAAGGCCGGGCCGGGTGTTTGCCCATGTACGGCCAGTTGCGTTCCGAGCACCAGCAGCATAGAAAGCACCGCGAGGCGAAGTGGCCGGGGCGCAAGCTTTCCCGCAAGCAGAGAGCCCGCAACCGCGCCCAAAACACCGCCTGCTACAAGCTGCAACAGCAGCGGGCCATCGAAATTGTGCGCGCTTAGCTGTACCAGGCTGCCGATGCCGGAAACAATCAGCCCGAAGCAAAGATCGGTACCCACCACTTCCGCGGCGCTCAACTTGGTAAACCCGAACAGCGCGAGCGACCCGAGCGCCCCCGCGCCAGCAGACGAAAATCCAACCTCGGCTGCAATCGGCAGCGCCACCCACGGCAGCAACTTCGAACGATCCCGCGGCGCGCGTTCGCTTTTGGGCCGCAGCAAAGTCCGGTACAAATGAAATGCCGCGGTCAACACGATCAGCACGCCCAGAAACGCATAGAGCATTCCTTCGTAGCGGCTCGTCTTTAACGAACGCAGCAGCCACGATCCCGCCAGCACGCCCGGAACTCCGCCCCTCAGCAAATACTTCAATGCGCGCCCGTTTACCTGCTTGCGCACCACATACGCCGGAACAGAAATCAGCTTGATAATTGCGCCGAACGTCAGCGCGGTCCCAACCGCCTCCGCGGGAGCTACGCCCAGCAGAAGAATCAACAGGGGCGTCGTCATGCTGCCGGCACCTACTCCGGTCAGCGAAATCGCCAGCGCTATGGCAAAGCCGAGCGCGATTTCCATTTCAATGGGCCCCGGCGATGTGAATCCCGCACTCTAGCTTGCGCCCCGCCCAACGGCCGGAACGCAAATTCGATTCGTCGGTCGGTTTCGAGGTGCAAGGCGCGCAGCCAATGCTCGTGTAGCCGTCGTCATACAGCGAAAGCACAGGAATGCCTCGTTCGCGCGCCACTTTCCAAACTTCCTGATCGCTCCAGGTAGCGAGCGGGCTCACCTTCACCAGTTCCTTACCTGAGGGCAGCGGAAAGCGATCGATCGCCTGCAAGTTCGCCCGCGTCGGCGACTGCACACGGCGCAGCCCGGTAAACCATACAGCGTAATCCTCAAGCGCGGCAAACAGCGGCCCCACTTTACGCCGCTTGCAGCATTCATCCGGCCGTTGCTGATACAGCAGCCCAAATTCCGCTTCATGCTCGGCCAGCGATTCGCGCGCGGTGACGTTCACCAGATTCAGGTTGTAGCGAGCCGTCATCTCGTCGCGATACTTATAAACCTCGGGAAAGTGATATCCGGTCTCGAGAAATAACACCGGCACGTCAGGAAGCACTTCCCGCACCAGTTCGACTACGATCATGTCTTCGGTCTGAAAACTGCACGTCACACAGGCGGGTTCGTTTCGCGAAAGGGCCGCTTTCACCACCCCGCGGGCTTCATCGATTTGATTGTCAAGTGCCACGACAGGCATTAATGTTTCTGCTCCTCGTTGTGAAACGAAATTCCAAGGCGCTCGAGCAGCCGGCTCAACAGGTCCGGCGGTCTCCGGGTCATCGAGTTCCGAGATTTCACCCGCCGCCGCGGTCAATTGCTGCCCGGCCGCATGCAGCGTCAATACGTCTCCCGCCGTTTGCCACGCGATCGCAGGGAGTTTCGCATGCTTTTCAAACCGCTGCCGCGCACGGGAAATCAGTCCGGCCGCTACCGTCGCATTCGTCACTGGATCGATCAGAATAAAACTGCCGGTTGTCCGGTTCACGCGATACGCATCGAAGATCAAGGGCCGCGCCGTCTCGATCTGCGCCACGCCTACCGCGTTCATCTCAAGCGTTTCCGCCGACTCATGCCCGAGCGTGTTGATGTTCAGCCGGAAATCGATCTGCTTGATTTCGGCCCAATCCTGCCGGGTGTTGTGCTTGATGCGGTAGCGCTTGGTCAAATCGGCCGGCTGTTCATTCAGCCATACCAGCGTTGCTTCGAAAGAACTCGTTACGGACGGCAATTCTTCCGGAGAGACCAGCACATCGCCGCGCCCGATATCCAATTCATCTTCGAGCGTAAGCGTCACCGGCTGGCCGGCTTCGGCACGCTGGGGGTTCCCATCGAAGGTCGTGATCTCCGCCACGCGCGTCTGTTTTGAGGATGGCAACGCCACAACCAGATCGCCCACCTTCACATCGCCGGCCGCAACAGTCCCCGCGTAACCGCGGAAAGAATGATCGGGACGAACGACCCGCTGTACTGGAAAACGAAACGCCTCTTCCCGTACGCCGCGCCGCAGCGGCACGTTTTCCAGGTATTCGAGCAAGCTTGGCCCGTCGAACCACGGCATGCGCTCGCTGCGATGAACCACATTGTCGCCTTCGAGCGCGCTGATCGGAAGGAAAAAGGGTTCGAGGCCTTGAAACGGCTTCAGAAACTCACGAAAATCTTTTTCGATTTGCGTGAAGACGGCCTGCTCGTAACCGACCAGGTCCATCTTGTTCACGGCAACGACCAAATGCTGCAAACCGAGCAGCGCCGCGATATAGGCATGCCGCCGCGACTGCACCAGCACGCCTTTGCGCGCATCCACCAGCACGATGGCCAACTCGGCGGTCGACGCGCCGGTCACCATATTGCGCGTGTACTGCTCGTGGCCCGGGGTGTCCGCGATAATAAACTTCCGCTTGGGGGTGGTGAAGTAGCGGTGAGCCACGTCAATCGTGATGCCCTGTTCGCGCTCCGCCCGCAGCCCGTCCGTCAACAGCGAAAAATCGATGACGCCCGCATTCCGCCCGGCGGAAGCCTTGCTCACCGATTCGATCTGGTCTTCGTAAACATTGCGCGAATCGTAGAGCAGCCGTCCGATCATGGTGGACTTGCCGTCGTCCACGCTGCCCGCGGTAGTGAATCGGAGCAGATCCTTCGCCTGGTCCTCGTGATCGAAGGCCTCGAAGGCACTGCTCACAATCATGGGTTCCGCTGTCGCCGCTGCCACTTAGAAGTATCCTTCCTGTTTCTTGATCTCCATTGATCCGTCCTGATCGTGATCGATAATCCGGTTCTGACGCTCCGAGCGCTTCACTGCGATCAATTCTTCAATAATGTCGGGGATGCTCGCCGCCCGCGACCGCACCGCGCCCGTACAAGGGCTGCAGCCGAGCGAGCGCATCCGGCACATCACCAACTGCGGCTCTTCGCCCGGCAGGCGCGGCATAAACGGCTGCTCGATCGGAAACAGCGCCTCGCCGCGCACCAGCATCGGGCGCAATTTCGCGAAATAGAGCGGCACTACCGGAATATTCTCCGCGTGGATATACTGCCAAACGTCCAGCTCTGTCCAGTTCGAAAGCGGAAACACCCGCAAACTCTCGCCCGGCTTCACCTGGGTATTAAAAATATTCCAAAGCTCCGGCCGCTGGTTCCGCGGATCCCACTGCCCACGGCCATCACGGAACGAAAACACGCGCTCTTTCGCCCGCGACCGCTCTTCATCGCGCCGGGCCCCTCCGATTGCAGCATCGAACGCACCCTCGCGCAACGCCTCAAGCAGTGCACCGGTTTTCAACGCTCCGCAGCAGCGCTGCGTGCCCCAGGCGAACGGATTCGCGCCTTCGTTCAGCGCCGCCCGGTTGGTATGCACGATCAGCTTCGCGCCGATCGAAGCCGTATAGGCGTCGCGAAACTCGATCATCTCGCGGAATTTATAGCCGGTATCCACATGCAGCAGCGGAAACGGTATCGGCCCCGGATAGAACGCTTTCTGCGCCAGGCGTAGCAGCACCGACGAATCTTTTCCAATCGAATACAGAATCACGGGGCGCCCGCATTCGGCCGCCACTTCCCGAAAGATATGAATACTCTCTGCTTCGAGCTGTCTTAAATGCTCGCTGGTCGCCACACCAGAAGAGTACCACGATCTCTACTAAGTCGATAAACAATCAGTTGACGTCTCAGACGCAATCCTGCTAATCTCTATCAACAATGCGGACAAAGCGCAATTCAACTTCGTTTAGCAATCTTGGCGATCTCCTTCGCCACACCCGTCTGGGAGCAGGTGGTCGGCGCCTCTATTACGGGCGTAGTTAAGGACCCGAGCGGCCAACCTCTCGCGGGCGCCAAAGTCGTGTTAACCGACAACGAAACTAACGCGTTACGATCGCTCGTCACGGATGCTAACGGCCATTACTCCGCCCCTTCGATTGCGGTCGGCGGCTACACCGTCCAGGCCAGCAAAGAAGGCTTCGAATCACGGGCAAAAACTGGCATCCAGCTCGTCGTGGGCCAGTCTCAGGAGGTCGACCTGACCCTTCAGGTCGGCGAAATCCGCCAGGTTGTCACGGTTGAAGAAGCACCGGACCCGGTGGCGGTCTCGACGGAAGACACCTCGGGCCTGGTCAACGAGCGCCAAGTGAAGGAACTGCCGCTCAACGGCCGCAGCTACGATCAGTTGCTCACTCTTAATCCGGCCACGGTCAACTACACTTCGCAGCGCTCAGGCGGCGTCGGCACGTCCAACTCGTCGGTCGGCAATATGTTCGCCGTTTCCGGCCACCGGCCGCAGGAAAATCTGTTCCTGCTGAATGGCATCGAGTTCACCGGCGCCTCGGAAATCAACAACACGCCCGGCGGCGCGAGCGGCGAATTGCTGGGCGTAGATGCAGTTCGCGAGTTCAACGTAGTCAGCGACAGCTACGGCGCCGAATATGGCAAACGCCCCGGTGCGCAAATCAGCATCGTTACAGCTTCCGGCACAAACCAGCTGCACGGCAGCGTTTACGAATTCCTGCGCAACAGCGCGCTCGACGCCCGCAACTATTTCGACGGCGCGAAAATCCCGCAGTTCCAGCGCAACGAATTCGGCGGAGCGCTCGGCGGCCCGATCAAAAAGAACAAGCTGTTCGTGTTCGGCAACTACGAAGGCTTCCGCCAGCACCTTGGCCTGAGCGACGTCACGCTGGTGCCCGATAACAACTCCCGTGCGCACGCCTCGCCGGCGGCCGCGCCGCTGCTCGCGCTGTGGCCCGTGCAGAACGGACCCAGCATTGGCGGCGGCATCGGCTACGCCTACAGCAACCCGCTGCAGACGATTCGCGAAGACTTCGGCACCACGCGCCTCGATTACACGATTTCCGACCGCGACACCTTCTTCGGGGTGTACACGATCGACGACAGCGCCGACAACACGCCAACCGTCAACCCGCTCAGCGGGGTGATCGAAACGCTGCGCGAACAAGTGGCGAGTGCCGAAGAGCAGCACGTCTTCTCGTCGCGGGTGCTGAACACAGCCCGGTTTGGCTTTTCGCGCGCCGGCTATTTCTTCACGGGAACCACCTCGGTCGACGTCCCCGGATGGGTCGACGGCGCGCCAATTGGCGCGGTCGTAGTCGGCGGAGGCACCGCGCTGAACGGCGCTTCACAAATCAGCCTGGCCGGCACCAACGCCGGCAGCAATCTTTCCGCGGTGCGGAATTTGTTCACCTACGACGACCACATTTCGATCAACTCCGGCATTCATCAAATCGAAGCCGGGATCTGGCTGCAGCGCTTGCAGGCCAACGATAGCCTCGCCCAATATCAATATGGCCAAGCCTCGTTCGGCAGTCTCGCCAGCTTTCTCGCGGGCAAGGTTTCCACCTTCACCGTGATCCCGAATCCCACGCCGCTCGGCTGGCGCTCGCTCGAAGGCGCCGGTTTTATCGAAGACTCTATCCGGCCGGCGCACAATCTCGAACTTAAAATCGGGTTTCGCTTCGAATCGACTAACGGCTGGAACGAAGCCCATGGCCGCGGCGCAAATTATCTCTTTCAAAACGGCATTATCGAGACCAATCCGCGCATCGCAAGCTCCGTCTTCACAATCAATCGCGCCAAGTTCCTTCCTGAGCCGCGCTTCGGCTTCTCCTGGGATCCTTTCGGCAAGAGCAAAACTGTCATTAACGGCGGTTTCGGCATCTACCGCATGCTGCTCGATAATCTCGATTACCGCCTCGATCAAACCGCGCCGTTCAACACCACGCAAAGCTCGAGAAACGTTTTGCTGAGCCAGTTGCACAACCTGCCTCCGGCGAGCGGCTTGATTTCGCCGAGCGGCGTGCAGCCGGATGCGTACACGCCGACGATCCTCACCTGGACCTTCAAAATTCAGCAGCAGATCGCGGCGAACACGGTGCTTTCGGCCGGCTACACCGGCTCCCACGGTTACCACGAAATGCTTTCGCTCGACGCGAACGAGCCGCCGCTTCTCAATCCGAAACTCGCGAATACGACCTCCTGGTTTTCCGAAGGCATCAGTTCGTACAACGCGCTCACGCTTGATGTGAACCGCCGTTTCTCGCATGGCCTGCAATTCCGGGGCGTTTACACCTTTTCGAAAGGCCTGGATGACGGAACGGCCTGGAACAGCAGCGTGGCGTCGAACGCGCCCGGCTTCGTCATGTATCCGCTTAATCCGAAACTGGATTACGGCCGGTCGACCACCGACGTGCGCCACCTGGCCGCAGTCAACGCGACCTATGAACTGCCCTTCAAGCGCAACCGGCTCGTGAGCGGCTGGAGCGTGAGCGCTATTGAAACGGTGCAGAGCGGCTTGCCCTTTACTCCGCAGCTTGGCTTCAATCCGACTGGTAACGGCGACACGCGGAATCCTATTCGCCCGTCCTGGAACGGGGCGTTCACGGGGCCGCTCGTCCCGGGCAGCGTCCACGAATACTTCAATCCGGCGGCATTTACGATCCCGCCGAACGGCGAATACGGAAATGTTGGACGCGACGTGCTCACCGGACCGGGATTGGTCTCGCTCGATCTGTCGGCGTTAAAAAATACGAATCTTACGGAATCGGTTCGCCTGCAATTTCGCGCGGAGTTTTTCAACGCATTCAATCATGCGAACTTTTCGACACCGAATCCGGTGGTATTTGCTTCGGCTTCTTCTGCGCCTTCGCCTACCGCGGGCGTGATTACGGGGACGGCAACGACGTCGCGCCAAATTCAATTTGGTTTGAAGGTTTTGTTTTGATATGGAGCGACCTGTCAAGTGTCACGTAAACCCGAGGTAAACGCGATCCGGAAATGCTCGTAAGAGGATTTCCGGGAGCATGAGAATCAGCACCAGCAGCACGGGAGGCAGAGAGGAGCGAATGCGACGGTTGATCACTCTGATATCCGCGGGTCGGAACCGCACAATCGTGATCCGTCGGGAGCTGCCTCGGACTAAGGACGCGAGTTGGGGCGCAAGGCCGTATCGCATAAAACGTCGGAGGGTTCTCCTTACCGTGAGCCCCTGGGCTGCCACCGGTGCTGCTGCTAAAACGTGCAAGAGTCTTTTCTCAGGCAGCTTGCCGCTGCGGTTGTGGTTCGGTTTTGACGGCAATGGCCCAGGCGAAGCCCAAAAGCTCACGAGCAATCGCGGTGACGATTTGCGGTTTGTTTTTGCCGCCGGCCGCGAGCTTCTTGTAGCGGGTACACAAACGCCACTGCGCCTTCCAGGCGATATCTTTGATTTGCTGATCGAGACCCTGTTGTCGTTTCAACAGAAAGCCGCCGACCCACGGTTTATGCTGATAAGCCCAGGCCGCTTCGACCATCACGCGTCGCAAATGGGCATTGCCGGTCTTGGTAATCCGCCCCGTTGGATGCGATTGCCGCTGGAGTACTCACTCGAGACCAGGCCGCTGTAGCTCATCAGTTGACGGGGATTCTGGAATCGGCTCAGCGAACCGGTTTCGGCCACAATCGTCACAGCCGTCATCTGGGCAACGCCGCGCAAAGCTTGCAGGGCGGCAATTACGGAACGAATCTGCTCCGGCGCCGTGGCAATGGCTTGCTCGATTGCCTTCTCCAGTCGAGCGATCCGTTCCCCGGCATGATGCACTTCGTGAACGTAGTCCAGCCGCGTGGCTTCCAGCGCCGGCTGGTCGAAATGAACATGGGTGTTCAACCAGGTCATGTACTTTGCGGTCCACTTCTTTTTGATATCGGCAGGCGCTTGGGCTCCGTGCCGCAGCAGAAACTTTCCCAGCCGTTGACGAGCGCGATGCTGATCCTGCTTGGCGTCTTCGCGCGCTCGTACCAGATCGCGCAGCGCTTCGTGCGCCGCGTCCGGCACCCACACCGCAGTCAGATCGCCGTTCCGGTAACAACGCGCCAGTTTCTCGGCATCGCGCCGGTCGGTCTTGACCCGATCGCCCGCCTTGGCCGGCACCAGCGACGGCGCAATGACTTCACAGCTCACACCCAACTGTGTCAACTGCCAATACAAAACATATCCGGTCGGACCCGCTTCATAACACGCTTTCAGTTGCTTCGCCGGACCGAGCTTCGCAACCAGCTTGCGAATCGCCCCGGCAGGCTGTCGGCATTCACTCCCAGCGAGCGAACCTCCCCGTTCGGCTCCGCCACAGCCACTGCGATCGTACCGGATGGACATCCAATCCAATAAAACGTATCTTAGACATGCGGCCAATTCCTTTCGTATGCGGCTCTGCGCCGCTGGTTTCAACTCTTCGCAGCGTAACCCGCGCTACTGCGAAGGATTGGTCGCTCCATTTTGACTAACCA
>CAVYDZ010000006.1:0-228066 GCA_963767485.1 Terriglobia bacterium
CCTGATAAGCAAGGCCCATCCCTTGCAGAACGGTCAACCTGGCCTGAAGAAGCCGTTCTCGGGACTGATTCGCGACCGGATTGTTGACGAGTCGAGGATCGACAGTCACCCGGAGATGCTCAGCGGCTTCCTCGTGCTCGCGTGACCCGCGCCCTTCCAGCGCTCGATCAAGCGAGGTATATCGGTGCTCTTTCACCTCCCGTTCTGACGCCGCGAGTGCGTCAAGCTCAGTTCTCGGTCCGAGTTGGAGCGTGCAAGCGTCTTCAGCCAGACTTCGCATTCCTTGTTTAATGAAATCCCGCGGTAGCGTGAGCGGGCTGCCGTCCTCTCGACGCCCTCGGATCACCAGATGCACGTGCGGGTGCTCGGTGTTGAAGTGGGAAACGGCTACCCACTCCAGCGACGTACTGAGGTGCTTTTCGGATCGCGCCACGACGTCGCGCGTCATTCTTTCGAGATCGAGACGCTCGCCGAACTCGGGTGAGAGGATGATTTTCCATATCCGCTCATCTCCGGCGGCCTGCCACTTGTCTAAAGCCGCCGCAATATCTTTCCCAGATTCGCCCGATGCAAAGCCCGCGCCTTCCTGTTTACCGGCCGCGCTCTCCCGTGCGATGTAAATTCCATGGGCGCGCCACTGCCCGGCCGTTTTGTTTTGCGAGTACGTGACGCGGACCGCGCAACGCTGATTATAGGAGCGGCGTCGGCGCGAGCCTGTCGAAGAGTCCTGAGCGTGCTTCCGAGACTTCGCTGAGCTCCTCGCATAACGGAAGACCGTTCGGAGAGCGATGGACCAGCCCATATCTCCTCGGCCGGCCGCGTGCGCCGGTCGCGGGCGCAACCGAAACCTGTAATCGTCGCCGTCCCGGTTAGGTTGCTCCTGGCGTTCGGGCTTCGGACGTTTCGGACCCTTACTCTTGGCCATTCGAAATCGATAGCTCGGCAAGAACTGCCTTCGAGTCGCCATCGATAGCTCTGCCGACGCTCTTCAGGAATTCGGAATATCGCGCCATCGCTCGCGCCTTCGCCTGGGCGTATACGTCGCTGCTGGGTTCCGGCAGGCAGGTGAGCAGAACTTTTGCCAGGGTCTCGGTGAATGCAAACTGTGCTTGTTGGACCCGACGCACGCTCCGGAGCTCGCGAGCCATGCGACCCAGGCCGGCGACAAGCCGCTGTTCGGCATCTTCCGCCGCGCTCAGATTTTTCGCGCCGTCCAGTGCGGATTTCAGCGCGTCTCGTGCGAAGTCGGATGTGGTCCGGAATCCATGGGCAGTCGCGGCCTCCGTAATTTTCTTGTCTAGCTCGCGGGGCAGACGAATGGTGCGCTTGATCATTGGCTATCTGAAAGGGCGTGAATACGGCGCTTTCGGTCGACCCTAAATCTCGCGGCCAGGGTGCCGGGCGAATGTCCGACAAGGCGATATAACTGTCCGGCAGCTCAGACAAGCAGTCACAGCCTGTTGAAAGCAAAAAACCCGTAGGGCGTCCGACAACCCTTTATGTTCCACTACAGATCCTTTTGAGGGCCAACCATTGAGAGTTGACTAGCCGCGGAGGCGAGAAATGCCGTGTTTCGCCGTTTTCTGTTGTCCTCTGTCGTGCGTGTTGCCTTCTGCCGTTATTGACCGTTTAGCGCTGTTTATTGCATTCCTGCTGACCGAATCACATTTACCCGAGCCCATTGAGTTTGAGGGCGATCTCGAAAACATGCCGGCGAACAGGACTGACGAATGGATCGAAATTGTCCGCGCACGCATGGCTGCGAAGGGAAAAGCGAAACCTGCCACAAAGGCGGGCGCGGTACGGGCGCTTTGGCCGACTATCGAAACAGCGCTCGATAACGGGCAGTCACTCAAGAGCGTGCGCGATTGGCTTGAGGACGAAGGTGTCCACTTGACCTATAACCAGCTCACGTCATACGCCGGGAGGATTCGTCGTAAAGCGGCACGAGTGGAAGCCGCACTGCCACAGGCTGGAGAAAGTGCCTTCACTCCGCAGATTCACGACAGCGATGCTCAATCCAAGGAAGTTGGGACTCAGCCATCCAAACCGGCGTTTGATAGGGACGATCCCTTGGCAAACGTGCGCTTGCGCGAAACGAAACGGCCGACATTCGAATACAACCCAGAGTTTACGGAAGACGAACTGATTTAGGCAGAGGAGATTTAATATGGCGAAACCGGAGGTACAGGAAGGCGTTGAAACCAACACAGCGACTCCGAGCATGTGTGAACACGCAATTCATATGTCGCTGCAGGGTAAAGGTGGAGTGGGCAAGTCGCTCATCGCCAGCATTCTGGCGCAATACCTGAGGCATCACAATCGCTCGGTCGAGTGCATCGATACGGACCCGGTCAACCGGACCTTCTCTCAATACAAGTGCGTGAACGCCAGTCGTCTGGAACTACTACGCAATGGGAACATCGATCCACGCGGATTTGACACGCTGATGGAACGGCTGCTGACCGAAGATGCCACGTTCGTGATTGACAATGGCGCGTCGACGTTCCTGCCGCTCTGGGGCTATGTTATCGAGAACCGCGTCATGGATCTCCTGAAGAGCGCCGGCAAGAAGCTGTACGTCCACGCCGTTGTAACCGGCGGCCAAGCACTGCTCGACACGATCAACGGATTTCGCAGCCTGGCGCAGAGCACGGAGGATCGGAACATTGTGCTATGGGCGAATGAGTACTTCGGTCGGATCGAGCGGGATGGGAAGAGGCTCGCGGATATGGCGGCTTACACCGAAAATGCCAATAAAGTGATTGGCTCCGTACACATTACGCAGCGAAATCATGACACCTTCGGGCGAGATATTGAAGAGGTCATTGCGAAGAAGCTCAGCTTTGAAGAAGCCATCCGCGATGGCGAGTTCTCCCTCATGACCAAACAGCGGCTCAAGGTTGTTCAACGGGATTTGTTCGAGCAATTGGATTCGATCGGAATTTGAGCATGCTTGACGTAAAGCGCCTGATCAGCGAAGTGGCCGCGCAGAATGGTATCCGGCTCGAACCTGGCGATCCGGCATTCGCTTTGGTGACTCTAAATCAGCTCGTTCTGGAGGAGACCGCGAAGAGGCTGTGCGATGGCGTCTCAATCACACTGGCGCAATTTACAGACTCGCTCAGCAAGGGAGAACACTTGGCCGGGAGAGCGCTGGCGCATGAGATCAAAGCCGTTGCCGCCGATATTCGAACTGAGTTGGCGGCCGACTTGCAGAAGTTGCAATCGGCGACCGGCGCGCACCCGGTTATCGGCAGCTCGTACCTCTGGCTGGCAATCGGAGCGCTTTCCGGGAGTGTAACGACCGCAGCCGCCTTCGCGTTGTATCGAATGATGGCTGGTTGATAGGCTTGGGGATGCGGATGCGATTGTTCCTCATATTGCTCTCAGTGTTTGGTCGTAAGTTCGCGCTGGTCTGGCTGGCGCTGATGCTTCTGCTGGTACTTTCGATGTTGCGGATGACGCGGTAACTTCACCCTGAGTCGCTGCAAAAAAGGCGGGATGAAGCCGACTTGCTCGAGACAATCCCAATCTGGGGACAGCGGACGGCCCGTCGCGCCAGTTGCCGTCGTACGATGGAGAGGATCCCTCAATGAACGGTTCGTTTGCCGAGTCGACATTACATGCTCTCCAAAGGCATGTGGGCGCTGAGTGGCCCTCGATCAAAAAAGCCCATTCCGACACGCTCGTCAAGCGTAAAGAGCTTTCTGAGTTGTTTGTGAAGCGCCGCGCATCCGATACAACGGTCGTCGTGTTTGGATCGGTTGCTCGATACGAGGTCACTTTGAAGAGCGATGTGGACTGGATACTTCTGCTGGATGGGTCGGCGACGCCCGAGCACAGATCTTTGACGAGCGAGATTAAGGAAATCCTCATCGAGGCCGGCCAAATCGAGCCTGGAAGCAGCGGGATTTTCGGTACATTCGTGGGCAGCCACGATCTCGTACATAAGATCGGGGGCGAAGATGACTCAAACTCGAATACAACTCGCCGGGTACTGCTTCTGCTTGAATCACTCCCCCTGGGAGATCGTGAGGCGTACGATCGTGTTCGCAAGCAGATACTTCGCCGCTACATTGAAGATGACAGAGGATTGACGCATGGCAGTGGCAACGTTAGGGTCCCACGTTTCCTGCTGAACGATTTGACCCGTTACTGGCGAACGGTAACAGTAGATTTTGTATACAAGCAAGTTGCCGATGCTGATCGGAAATGGGCTTTACGCAACGCTAAACTGCGCATGTCCAGGAAATTGGTTTTTGCAGCGGGTCTCTTGCGCTGTTTCCTTTGCAATCTTGATGAATCCGCGGCAGAGGCCAGAGAAAGTCTGAGAGGTCCGAAGCATGAAGTGGCTCTTTTGCTCAAATACCTAGAGGATCAATTTGATGTATCGCCTCTGGAGACTGTCGCGCGCGCCTGCTTGAGTCTGAACATCAAAAAGGAAACGGCCCGCAGCATATTTGATTCGTACGATCGGTTCCTAGCGGTGCTGGATAATGATGAGAAGCGAAAAGAGTTGGAGGAAGCCCATGGTCGTGACGACCTCCGGACATCTGTGGCGTGGAAGGAAGTTCGCGAGGTGACCAAGCCATTCCACCAGGGGCTTGTGAACCTCTTCTTAACTGACGACATCGGTTTACAGGGCTTGACCATGCAATACGGAATTTTTTAATGCGTCCTATTGGATTCTCGACCGGGGCGATCTCCAAAGGAGATTTCCATTTTGCTGTGAAACGGCTACGGGAAAACGGTTTAGATGTCGTGGAAATGTCGGCTCTACGTTTTACAGAGCTGCAGCCGCTCCTCGCGGCACTCCCGAACCTGGATCTCGCCACTTTCAAATTTGTTAGTATCCACGCCCCAAGCCGATTTGAAAGGGACGTTGAACAAGTCGTCGTTCAAGAACTCATCGAACATGCTCAGGACCTTCCCGTGGTTGTGCATCCAGATGTGATTTTCGATACCTCGGTTTGGGCGCCACTAGGCTCTCGGCTGCTGATTGAGAATATGGATAAACGTAAACCGATTGGGCGGACAGTACCAGAGCTCGAACAGCTGTTCAGAGAGCTCCCTGAGGCGAAGTTCTGTTTCGATCTGGGTCACGCGCGGCAAGTTGATCCAACGATGACAGGAGCTGTATTCCTGCTCCGTGAGTTCGGAGATAGATTGGCAGAAGTCCACGTCAGCGAAGTAAATACCTTTAGTAGACACGATCCAATCTCGACCAGTGCTGTGCTGGCATTCAAGTCGGTCGCTAATTACATTCCCGAGAGTATTCCGATCATTATCGAGTCCCTGATCGATGAAGGGCAAAGTAATATACGAAGTGAACTCGAGAGTGCACGTGAATCGCTGACAGCTGATTTGCCTGTCGTTGCTATCGCTTGAGGACAGCCTTCCAGAATTGCAGCCACGAATAGTGCGCGTGGCGGTTTCTTAACTTATGAGGATCCGAATTCTAAGTTGGTAGACCCCGACGAACGATTTGCGCCGTTCGGTCAGCTGGCGTAAGCTGCCCGACAGCTAAGATTCGATCTGTCCCGACTACCTGCCTCGGCTCCGTACACTGACTGCTCCGAGTGCTTTCCGAATTGTGCGCTCGACGTATTCTTCTTGGCGTCGTTCCGTGCCCTTGTGTGACAAGTCTCGAGAGCGTAGCGCGGCGCTAACCGCTTCTGAGTCGAGGCCGTGCGAAAGCGCGTAAATCGCGTACGCCAAGTCGATTCGTGTTCCGTCGCCGCCGTAACGGGTGTCAGCCCGGAAAGCCTCGATCGACTTAAGAGGCGCTGCCTGAGCGGGGAGGGAGCGGTTGGAGCGCATCGCTCTTTGCCTTCCGGCTTGCTCGGCTTCGAATCGCGCGCGCATACCGTCCACGAACTGCTCGCCGCGTTCAAGGTCTCCAGTGTGCTCGGTCAACAGGACAAATGGGTATAGCCCGTTTGCGCTCTTGTACTTTTCTTTCCGGTTCGTGAAACCTGCGAGCCTTCCGAAGTGCCGCCAGTCCGCGGCACCACGATCCCCGCCGAAATTGTCGGCGAGTTCCCGCGCAACTGCCGTGCTCAGCTCCTTCGTGCAGCGGTGCGGGGTGTTTCAACCACGCCTGAAAATTCCCGGGTGAAGTCTGGACCACAAGCGCCGGAGCAAAGCCGGCTGCTTTCATCTGCCGAACACTGTCGATGCTCAGATCATCGACAAGCGAGAGGTTGTGTTCGCCCCTTGGCCTGATGTATATGTTTCTGCCGTCCCGGTTCTGATGCTTCAGCCAAGGGATTGAACGGAGAAGCGTTTCCGCATCCCAGGTGCGGGGCAGCATCGCGGCTTCCTTGCCGTTCGCAGATGGCTTGAACAGGCCAACTTCGAAAACATCGCCGCCCATCGCCCGTACCTGTTTCTCGACTACCAGCGCCGTCCTGTCGATCGCCGTTGTCCTCCAACGAGAGGGGCTCGGCCGTTCGGGGTTCGGTCAATGGCCAAACTCGTGAGGGCTTAGGTCACCCGATTACAATGGAGGTTTCTGCATGGCGTCCTTCACACCACCTGAGGACGTTCGCAGGCAGTTGATCGAGACCGTTGTCACGACTTGCGAGCAACGCTTCTATGACCCGCAACTCCATGGAGTGTCGGTGCGCGACCTACTGGGCCGCGAACAGTCTCGCCTCTTGCGAACATCCACATTCACTGCTGACATCAACAAGCTTCTTGCCGGTCTGGAGGCATATCCGGTAGAGTTCGGACACGAGTCCGAAAGGCGGGTCGGGCTCTGGAAAGCCATCAAGTGCAGTTTTTTCCGCTGGAACGGCGCTTGGATTTTCCAAGACGTACTCGTCGGCGGGCACGCTCGAGCTGCTGGCGTGCGGCCAGGCGCTACCTTGATCGCCATCGATGACGCAGAGGCAAGTGATTCGGATATCCCTCGATTCAAGCCGAGTGCCCGGGTCAAAGTCACATTCAAGAATCCAGGCGAATCGGAACAGAGTTTCGAGTTCGATCCGACCGAAAAGGAAGACGAAAACAGAACGCCAGTACGTAGAACATCGCCGACTGGACGACCGCGTTGGCTATATCCGGGTGAGCAAATTTCCGGGGATTCTCGGCATGGGCGTTGCCAAAGAGATTGATTCTGCCATTCGCGCTTTGCGCAACCCGCAGGCCTTGGTCGTTGACATGAGAGGCAACCTGGGATCGGTCGGGGCAGGAAACCTTCGTCTGATGAGCTATCTGACGCCGGACCGGGTTCCTGTCGGTTACAGTCTCACGCGCGCGCGTGCTCAACAGGGCTATCGGCGCGAAGAGCTCGCGCAGTTCACCGGCATTCCACGCGTCAAAGTTGCTCGCTCCTTTGACTCTCTTGAAGTTTAAAGACGGAGACAAGTCGATCACGGTGGTAACCGAGGGTCTGGGCAAAAAATCGTTTCATGGCCGGATTGTGATGCTGGTGAATGAGCACACGATCTCCGGCGGCGAGATTGTTGCCGGCTTTGCTTCTGATCACAAACTGGCTACCCTCGTAGGCTCGCCAACTGCCGGCAAACTTCTGGGTTGGGCTTCGATCTCCGTTGGCCATGAATGTTTCCTCACTCTGCCGACCGTCAACTACGTGACTTGGGAAGGTCGCACGTTCGAGCGGACCGGAGTCGTTCCTGATCATCACGTGCCGTTCTCACCGGAGGCAGCGATAGGCGGCATTGACAACCAGCTCGCCGCCGCTGCTGAACTGGCTCGCACTCTGTAGCCAATCTCGAATTGCTATGTTCACCACGAAGGCGCTGCTCGTTTTACCCTTGTTCACGGCTGCTCTATTTGGAGCCGGGCCGATCAATCCGCGACAAGAACTGGCTTCTGGCCTGAGAGCTGCGGAGGCATACAACTGGACTGCGGCAACGGCTCATCTTCATTACGCACAGATCCACCTTCCGCAAGCAGCTCGGCGCGAAAGAACGCTCGCGAAAATTTTGTTTCTGAGATCCACGATGGAACAACGAAATCTTGCGGAGCTCACTCGTGAATATCGGTTCCTAGCAGATGATCCGACCGTGAAGAACGATCCCGAGCTTGGTATGTGGCTCTACATCGCGAAGGGCGACTGCGACAATGACTTGCAATTCCCTGAAGCATCACAGCGTGACTGGGAAACTGTCGAGCAGCTCGCGAGCATTACCAAGAATGCGAAGTGGAAATACCGCGCAAAAGGCGAGCTTGCAATACCCGCGTACTACATGGGAGATCTGGCGAAATCCCGCAAGCTGGTTTCGGAGGCACTGGAAGCCGCTTCGGCTGCCAATGATTACCCTTCGGTCGTTCGCCTGTTGACGCATATCGGTGCCGTTTACGTAATGCGCGGAAGTTTCGAAATAGGAATGGAGCACCTGCGAAAGGCTGAGGCGCTTGCTGCCAAAACCAGCAGCGAATATCCGGCTGTGGTCAAGATTAGCGAGCTGCTGGGCTTGATCGGGCTGGACAAGCTTGACGAAGCCACGGTCCTGGCGAACGACATTATCCGCCGCATGCACGCGCAAGACCGTCGGATAAACGAGGCGCAAACCCGAGTAATGCTGGCCGCCATTTATCAGAAGCGGAAAAATCTGTCCGCCGCAATTCAGGAGCTCACGACGGCTATTCGGATATCGAAAGCTGGTAATTACTATCACTCGCTGTCGGAAGCGCAGAAAGCGCTCGGCGAGATCTACCTTCAACTCGGGGAACTGCGAAAGGCTTCCAGTCTGATTGCGGGTTCGATCGACTCGATGACCAACTCCGGGATGGTTTCCGACTTGCCAGAGCGTCTACTGTTGCTAGCGAAGTTGCGGACGCAAGAGGGGAAATTTGGACAGGCGGATGCCGTTTACAGGAGAGCAGAGAATCAAATCGACGCTCAACTCGCTTTGACACCGCTTTCTACGAAGCCGCTAGTTCTGAAATCTACAAGTGATATTTATGCGGGTCACTTTGAACTTTTGGCAGAGCACTCCCACGATGTTGGCCGGCAATACGGAACGATTGAGCGGGTTCGAGGCCGTATGCTGTTGGACTTGTTGAGTGCGGGCAGAAGCCCGAGTGGTACCGGACAGTGACAGCGTAGAGCCGGAGATCAGCGCACTTCGTCTGCAGCTCGCCTCGGCGAGGACACCTGAAGAAGCCGCGAAGGCGCGCGACGCAATCTTCTTTGTCCGGCACAAGCGTTGGCAGGACAAGCAGCCTGCATCACCAGGGTCGCTGAGGCGGAATGCTGAGAAAGTTCTTCCGATTGCAACCATTCAGCAGAATCTGCAGTCGTCTGAGCTTCTCATCGAGTATGTAGTCACGTCTCGTTCGGTGTACGCGCTTGTGTTGACGAGTCAGGACGCTCGCGTGGCCCGGGTTGGATCAGCTTCAACCATAAACAAAGCGACCGAGCAGTTTGTTTCGGCAATCCATGGAAAGCAACCGGCCGTTGAAGAGGGTGCCGCACTCTACAAGGCTCTGTTCGCAGCCATACCAGAAATTGCGAGTCACTCCAAGTTGATCGTGGTCCCCGATGGCCCCTTGTACACGGTTCCGTTCGCGGCGCTTGTGGCCGGTGGCAAACGTCTAGTTGAAACGCATTCCATTGTTCGCGCGCCTTCCGCAAGCACTTGGGTTCTTCTTCGGCAGCGAGATACCGGCTCGGCGCGAAGCGGCCTGCTTGCGGTGGGCGGTGTCCGTTACAACTCGGATCTGTCTCGCGTCGCAAAAGTGCGCGGGTACGGGCAGGAATTAAGCAACCTTCCCGGATCACAGGAGGAGGCCGATGCCGCGACCGAAGTGCTCGGACCAATTCTTAAACCGAGCCTCGAAATTCAGGCCGATTCGGCAACCGAAACAGCCGTAAAACGCGCATTGAGCCGGGAGCGAGAAGTTGTACATCTGGCGGTCCATGGCTTCGCCCATTCGAAAGACGATCCGGAGTTGGCGGCACTTATTCTGCTGCCGGACAAGAGAGCGGGGGAGGACGGGATACTCGAAGTTCCCGAAATCGTCAGATTTCGGCTGCACTCGGATCTAGTGGTCTTGTCCGCCTGCGATACCGCCGTGGGAGAGTTGCAAGGTGAGGAGGGCGTATCCAATCTGTCCCGTTCGTTTCTCTTGGCAGGCGCCGGTAGCGTCGCATCGACACTCTGGTCGGTGGACGACGTTTTCAGTGCGACGCTGATGAAGCATTTCTATGCCGCGTTAGCAAAGGGCGAGTCGAAAGCAGACGCGTTGGAAGATGCACAGCGCTTCATTCTTGGGCAATTCAGCAGCACCGCTGTCCCGTGGTACTGGGCAGGGTACGTTATGGAAGGCGATGCTACCGGGCCGCTTCCGACGTTAAAGTCGGGAGCGGCTAAAACGGGCCGGGAGCGCATTTTGGGACTCGTCAATCGATCGGATGCGAACGCAGCACTTTCCGAGTAGCCCCCTTGAGTTGATGCTACCCCCGCTGATCGCAACTCGAAATAGATATCGGAACCGCGGGCGAATTTTGAAATTTTGGGGATAGCTTGGCCCGGACGGCGCGAAACATGCGCGGTTCAGTACCGCTTTCATGGCATGAGATGCCGCCGGCTTCTGAAGAGAAACTGGTGTTTGTGCAAGGCGAACTGAGGTCTTATGAATACGACCGCACCGTTCGGGTTGCTGATCGATGAAGGCAGCGATATGCTCAGTGAAACGGAATCGACTTCTTGGGGCCCTCCGTTTCCAACGACTGCACGACCGTGAACAAAGACGTATTAGTTCTCACCATCTATCACGACCTTCCAGGCGTTTCGGAGGGAGAAGAGATCAGCTACTACTTGCCCAACGAGGCTAAGCGGCTCGGTCATGAACTGCTTCAGAGTTTCCGGCATTACTCCGAACTGTTCTCGCACAGCTTCCAATATGCGGACTGTTTCTCCTGCGCAGAATACGGCGTCGATGAGGACTGCTTCAATCAACTTGAGATGGAGACCTTTCGGTCCGCGCTGAGCCACGCAGAACATCAGCAACCGATCGAGGCGCTGCACCCCAGGGATGTGTTCAACGGGTGTTGTGCCGTTGTTGCGGCGAGGCTTCAGGATGACGCAATTGACACTGTTCTCGCAGGAGTCGCTCTATTCAACGATCTGATGGAATCCGGTCTTCCGGCTCATGACCCGCGCAATCCACGTTGTCACATTCACGTCCAGGCAGCTCAGGAATTTGCCGGACCGTTCCTTCGTTGGTTGTCAGAGATTGCTGGATTTCAGAATTCGTTGCAAAGTCTCTCTGCGAAGGCCGAGAAAGTCCGTACTCATTTTCAGCCGCTCCGCGATGCAATAGCAGCCTTGGAGAAATCAATGCAGGCTGACGAGCGGCCGCTGAGCGACTTTGTTACAGGCAGATTTCTGCTGATCGTGGACCACTACTTGCGCGTGACCGGTGAGGATAGTGAACCCATTTATCATTCCTCTCGACTGTCTCCGTACCATCTCTCGATGGCAGCGATGCCAACTGCAGAGCGGATAGGACAGGAGCTGTCTGAATCGGACGTGATCCGGGCCTTTGCTGAAACGATCTGCAAACGCGTGACGCGAAAGTCCATTTCTCAGCTTCAGCGCATGACTAGTGGATTGCTTTCCGGCGAGGATTCCGGCTTACAGAATGCCTGGGACGAAATTTGTGCGCAGGTCCAGTACCAGGAGTCCGTCCATTGGGACCTCTACGATGCTATCGTTCGGGATGTTGTCCGGATCGAGGTCCAGGAGCTTCAGCATCACGAGCGACAAGCTATTTGGTTGCAGACGCCCGAAGGTTTCGATTGGCTGTTCGAAGACGAATCAGCACGCGACGCGTGCCCGGTGGTAGAGGACGAAATCGTCGAGTATCTTATCCGAGAGCACATTTACTCCTGCGCTGCTAACTGGACGAACAAACGAATCCGCGCGTACTTGGACCACGACTATGAGATTGACTAATGCGAGTCTCACGATGGACGGCAAAACTGGCGCACCGGATACAAACAGCCGTACATGCTTGCAGTGGTGCCGGAGTGCCCGCCGATCAGGGATTCAAATCTTCGTCAGTTCGTCTCTTCGCAGAAACGCGCTGAACACTTGCCCGTTCCGCCGCCGCTTGCGTACTAACTTCCTGCGGATTAATCTTGGACGGATTTCCAGGAAGTGCCGCTATCGCAAACTGAATACGGCGATCAATCCTCGTCCGCATCAGTTCAACATGCTAGGCCACCCGGACAGAATGTGCCTACCGCGCACTGTACGCGCTGTCTCAAGCACAAGAGAGGGCAATCACATGACAATTAGCGGATATACTCGCCAAACTCGGCTGCTGCCTCTGATAGCGGCAAAATAGGATCCTGGCGGCAATGCAGTAAGGTCTACCGCGAAGTTTGCCTGCGTGTGCCCGTTTATGATTTCGGCTCGCGCGGTCGCCTGCTGAACCGCCGCCCCGTCCTCGCTTTTTCTAATTTGTAAGTTGTACTCGCCGGGTTCACTTCCGAGAGGCAGGTGCACGCGAATATATCCGCGCGCCTTTGCCGCTCGTTGCGGCGCGGTCTCGCTCGCCCCGGTTCCAGGACCTCTGGAAGACGCACTCGCTTCCAAGTTCCAATCCCCAATCTGATGGTCGTAGGAACGTGAGTTAAGGCGCGTGATCACCACGATAGGAATTGCCGCGGTCGCAGCCGCCAACAAGCCGATTGCAGTCCTACGCCGGATCGCTTTGCCATGGCGAATCTGCTTTCTTGAACTCTAAAAATTCCGCGTAACAAGGCGAGCAGTGGGTAATGTGCTCCCAGGCATCGTCAGTCTTGAGCTCGGTTCGCGCAGCCACTTCGCGGACTACGTCATCGCCTGGACAACCTTTGCGCTCTGGGTTGGGGTAGTTGCGGAGGATCGACTCCTGAACAGCACGGCTGATGCGGTCAAACTTCTGCTCTGGTGTTTCATCCATCCAAAGCGGAAGTTTAGCGTACTAACCGCTTTAAGAATAGAGGCGGTACGTACTGGCTATTAATCGAGGCCAAGCAGGTTCGCTGCTTTTCCCATCCAACGTCGGAATCGTCTTTGGGTCACGTTGGGGTCGCGGTCCAGCCGCTTTCCGATATCCTTCCAATTGCAACCGTCTCGGACCAGCAGAAGAATCTCTTCGATGTCGTCGCGATTTTTCTCACGGAGGCGCTGCCCCAGCACCGCTAGATCCATGTCTATGCAGTATCTCTCCTGGTAGTCGCAGCTATCGGTGAGAATTTTCTCGTAAAGAGCTCTGTCGAGTGCCTCAAGCCCAACGTTTAGACCGCGCCGATTACGAGATCCACCAGCCCGCATATCCCGCGCAAGCCATTTTGCCTGAACGTAGACTCGAGTGCTCGGCGAGCGGCCATAGTCCTCTCGGTGCGTTCGCCAGAGCGATTTCACCGCCGATTCGGTCAACTCGGAAACAAGCCACACGTCTCCGAGGAAGGCCCGCGCAAGTCCCCGCAGGGGATTTTGGACTCGCTCGACAGCCTCGAACCACCCCCACCCAATCTTCGACCCGTCGTCGTCGAGAGCGGGAATCGCTATCGGAACAATTGAATTCTGCGCTGGCTGGGGAAAGTTGCTCGAAATCGAAAGGGATCGTTACCAGCGGCATTTCGCTAATCATCTAACGCAAAACGAAAAGCTTCCCATACTGACCGATTGCTCAATCCTCGCTCCCTTTGGTTTGAGAGCGATTCAGAGTGCAATGCAATAAAGCTAGCACATTTCGGGAAAACGTCAATGATTTCGAATTTCAAAAACTCGACGGTTCCTGATGAACACTATTTGCGTCTCGAAACCAAATTGAAACGCGAATTGGGCGAGGCTATTTTGCTGCTCCTGTCGGATGAGAGCACCGAGGACGTGCTGCTTAATCCGGATGGGCGTCTCTGGACCAAGCGGCTCGGAGAGGGTTTTGTGCATGCCGGAGAAATGCATCCCGCACAAGCGGCGAGCGCGCTCTCGACGATCGCTGCTTGGCGCGGAACGGTTCTGAACCACAATAGCCCCATCCTGGAAACAGAACTGCCGTTGGATGGCAGCCGCTTCGAAGCGCTCGTCGCACCGGTCGTACATAGGCCGGTTTTCGCGATCCGCCTTCGGCCCAAGCGGGTCTTCAGCATCGAAGATTACGAGTCGAGTGGCATCATGACTTCTCAATCCGATCCGGCGAATGCCCCTCGCCGGCGTGAAGATTTCTCCGCTTCAATTAGGGGCTGCTCGCACGCCGACATCATCCGCGCTGCTGTGCGAGCCAGGAAAAATCTACTGATTGCCGGTAGCACCGGCAGCGGAAAGACGACCCTAGTGAACGCGATTCTTCAAGAGATTGCGCTTCAGACTCCCAATGACCGAGTGATCTCCATTGAGGACACGACTGAGCTGCAGTGCCCGGCACGCAATTATGTAGGTCTCCGCTCAGCCGGCGACGTCACGATGCTCCATTGTCTGCGAGCCTGCATGCGGCTGAAACCGACGAGAATCGTCGTCGGTGAGGTTCGTGGCGCGGAAGCTCTCACACTTTTGAAGGCATGGAACACCGGTCACCCAGGAGGAGTAGCTACCGTTCATGCCGATGACGCTCTTCGCGGCCTGACGCGTTTTGAAAGTTTGGTGGCGGAAGCTACCAGCGCTCCGCAGCAACAGCTCATCGCTGAAGCAGTGGATCTCGTTATTTTCGTGGACGAAGAGCCCAGTGTCAAAGCTGGGCGAAAGGTTCGCGAGGTTCTGCTCGTACATGGATATCGCGAAGGTCGGTATTTGGTGGAGCAAGTTTGATAATGCAACACAACTCTGGAGGAAATTCATGAACACTCGTCTATTCACGTCATCGCGTTTCGCGTCACGAATGATGACATTTACGGCTATTGGTCTTGGCCGTCCAGTGTCCGCGTCCACGCCGCTGCGGCAGGCAGACTGCCTTGGGAAGCACCGATGACCGCGATTGCCACATCGCTCACCGGTCCGGTCGCCTATGCAATCGGTCTGATTGGCATCGCAATCGCCGGCGGAACAATGCTATGGGGTGGGGAGCTTACCGAATTCGGACGCAAGGCCTGCATGATCGGGCTGGTCGTTTCCGTTCTGGTCTTCGCTGCCCCGATGCTCTCATCTGCATTCGGTGTCTCCGCCGCCGTGGTCTAGTCATGGATTCACGAGACAAACCGAGAGAGATCGTTATTCATCGATCTCTGAATCGTGCGAACCAGATCATGGGCGCGGATCGTGAACTGGTGCTCATCTCTATCCTGACGAGTGTCGCCCTCGGGTTCAGCCTGGCCTCCTGCTGGGGGTTAGGCCTTGCGCTCGTCTGCTACTGCGGTGCGATGGCAGTTCTGCGCCGCATGGGTAAGGCAGATCCAATGCTTCGGCAGGTCTACATGCGACACATCCGCTACCGGCCTTTCTATCCGGCAAAGAGCGGGCTCTACTCCCAATGCCTCCAGGTCCCGATGCAATGGCGATAATTTTTTCTATTTCGACGAATGCCGCGGTACGATCCCCGAACCGACGCACAGGAGGCGACTATGTTGCGAAATGAGCATCGAACCGGGCCTCGCGGCTTAGCCGACCTTTTGCTTCCGTACGCGCTGATCGAAGACGGCATTCTCCTCCAGCAGGACGGCTCTCTGCTTGCCGGCTGGTCGTTCCAAGGCCCGGACATGATGGCCGCCTCTGCTTCGGAGATGAGCGCCTTGAGCGCCCGCTTGAACCAGGTTCTTCGTTTGGGAACCGGCTGGATGCTGCATTGCGACGTGATACGGTCGCAAGCCCCCGGATATCCGGAGCAGGGCCAATACCCCGATCCGATCACCAGACTCATCGACGATGAGCGCCGCCAGCAATTCCTACAGGAAGGTGTTCACTACGAGAGCGAATACTTTCTCGTCCTAACCTACTTACCGCCAATCGCGGCGGAAGAGCAGACCAAGGGATGGCTGTTTGAGGGCGGTGTCTCAGGTAAATCGAATCAGGCGGGTAGACGGGCTCTCGAAACGTTTCGCAATCGGATTGACAATTTTGAGAACGTCTTCGGGTCGCTGTTTCGGATTCAAAGGCTGCGAGCTATTTGTTCGAGCGATCGGTTCGGCGTTCTTCGCTCGTACGACGGTCTGTTGGGCTACATGAGTCGATGCGTCACCGGCTGTGACAGCCCGTTTGCTCTTCCCGAGTTTCCTTGCTACTTGAATGAAATCCTCGCCTCCGATGATTTTGTGGGCGGGATTGAGCCGCAGATTGGCCCGAAGCATATTCGTGTTATCGCTGTCGATGGATTCCCACGATTGAGCTCGCCTGGCATTCTGCGCGAATTGGATGCGCTGCCTCTCGAATACCGTTGGAGCACAAGAGCCATCCTGATCGACACGGAAGAGTCTCGCGCCCTGCTCGACAAACATCGCAAGAAGTGGAAAAGCAAGATTCGCGGCTGGAAAGACCAGATGTTCCGAAGTCAAACCGGCGCAGTGAATGCGAACGCGCGAGAAATGATGGACGACACGGAACAGGCAATGAGCCTTGCTGCCGCCGGCGACGTTCAGTTCTGCCAGTTCTCCGCCAACGTCATCTGTCTCGACGAAGATTCGGAGCGGCTCCGGGAGAATACGCGCGCTGTCATGAAAACGATTCAAAATCTCGGCTTCTGCTGCAGGATCGAAACTGTCAATGCTGTCGAGGCCTGGCGCGGCTCTATTCCCGGCGACGGCTACTCCAACGTTCGTCGTGTGCTCTTGCACACCCTGAACCTTGCCGATATGCTGCCGATCACATCCGTGTGGGCCGGTCTCCGCGAGAACCCGTCGGCGCTGATGCCCGCTGGCAGCCCGCCGCTCATGTACGCCGCCACGAGTGGCGCTACACCATTTCGGGTCAACTTGCATGTTTCAGATGTTGGCCACACTTTGATCGCGGGTCCTTCAGGAAATGGCAAATCAACTCTCCTCAGCTTGCTGGCAGCGCAATGGTTCCGGTATCCGCGCGCTCAAGTCTTCGCTTTCGATAAAGGCTATTCCATTTGGATGTTGACTTCAGCGGCCGGCGGCGAGTTTTACGACCTTGCGGGGCCAAATAGCACCCTGGCGTTTTGTCCGCTGAGAGATATCGACGACGATACCGGTTTGTCCTGGGCTGTGGGGTGGGTTGAATCTCTTTGCACGTTGAGCGGCTTGCAAATTTTGCCGCGGCACCGAAACGCTCTAGCTGCGGCGATGCTGCAACTTCGTCACTCGCCGACTCGGACCCTAACCGAATTTGCAGCCAACGTCCAGGACCTGGAGATCCGAGAGGCACTACAGCATTTTACGGTTGCAGGTCCGTTGGGTTCTCTCTTAGACGCCGAAGTGGATTCACTGGGCGACGGGCGTCTGCTCAGTTTCGAGACGGAGAATTTACTTCAACTCGACTGCCGGGCTGTGATTCCAGTCCTCCTTTATCTTTTCCGGCGCATCGAGCAGCGGCTGGATGGTTCCCCGACACTCATCTTGCTGGATGAGGCGTGGTCTTATCTCCAGCACGAACTCTTCCGAGAGCGTCTTCGCGATTGGTTGAAGACAATGCGTCGAAAGAACGCGGCGGTCGTTATGGCGACTCAGCAGATTTCGGACATTGCAAAGTCTGAGATTTCGGATATCGTCCTGGAAAACTGCCCGACGAAAATCTTGTTGCCCAACGCCGAAGCGCGCACAGCCAATTCGCGGGCGTTCTATGAGCGACTTGGGCTGAACGAGCGCGAACTGGAAATTCTTGAACTGAGCATTCCCAAGAAGCACTACTACGTCGTCAGTCCTTCGGGGCGACGCCTGATCGACTTGGGAATCGGCAACGTTGCGCTCTCGTGGGTAGGCGTGAACGGGCGCGAAGAGCGTGAGATTGCCAAGAGTGTTATGGACCGAAATCCCGAGAGCTGGCGGTCCGAATGGCTTCGGCTGAGAGGCCTCGATCCATGGGCCGATTATCTGGAAGCGATCACACCAAAGGAGGAGGTCCAAGCGTTATGCGCAAGTGCGTGATCTATCTTCTGACGGTATTCCTGATTGTCCAACGCCCTGCGGAGATGAAGGGCGGAGTATTCGCTACAGAATTCACGCAGTTGCTGAATCACGGGCAGATGGTGATGTCCTACATTCGGCAGGGCACTCAGCTTAGCAATGAACTAAGCATGTACGCCGAGCAGATTCGTAATGGCCTCGCTTTGCCGTCGCACATTTACGGAACGATCAACACCGATCTGACGGCGCTCTCTTCTATCGTGCAAGGCGGCCAGGCTTTGGCCTACTCGCTCGCAAATCTGGATACTCAGTTCCGAAACACCTTTACCGGTTACGGGACAACCCCTAACCGATACTTCGCCAATTACAAGGGATGGGCAAACACGACCCTCGATACACTGCGCGGGACGCTTCGCGCGGCCGGTCTGCAGAATTCCCAGCTCTCTTCTGAAGAGGCCGTTCTGGCAACACTTCGGACGCAAGCGCAATCGCCCAACGGAGCAGTTCGCGCAATCCAGGTGATGGGCGACATTGCCGAGCAGCAAACAGAGCAGTTGATGAAACTCCGTCAGATTATGTTGGCCGATCTTTCGAGCAAACAGGCGTATCAGGCGGCACAGATTCAGAAGGATGCCGCTGCGACAGCCGCGACTGAGCAATTCTTCACGCCGAGCTCCACAACGGGCGATAACCGGGCTTTTGGGGTGGGGAGTCATTAAATGGTAGTTGGAGGCAAACCATCGAGTGAACCGACTGAGACAAGCCGTGATCGGCGCAGGCGCGCTTGCATTGTTCTTCGCGGCAACGAATTGCTCGCGACCCGGCCCGCCGAGCCCGATTGTACAGAAAGCCGAAGCAGCAGGCGCGGGAGATTTAGCCACGACCTCGGACGCCTCCATATCGCAATGGCTTGCCAAAAATCCGAGTGTGGCAAAAGAGATCGAAGCCTTGTGCAAGCCGGTGCGCAAGTCGGCTTCAGCCACTTGGGGCGATACGACCGAGGGCAGGCTCTGCAAAGCATCTGGCAGAGCGGCCTTCTTCGCACCAAGCCAGACGACGGGTGACGACAGGAAATTCGGCGCGGGCAACCACTAGCTAAACCGGCCACGTGAAGAGTTGCATTTACGACGTGAGGAGACGTGTGTCTTGAAATGGCGAAAACCGAAATGCTTTGATCTGAGGCGCTTACCAGTCCGGTGGGCGGTTGCCGTTGCCACTCTGCTGTTCTTTCTGGGCGCGGCGGCGCACGGTCAGACATTCCACTCCACAACTGCCGGAGACATTCTGTCCCAGATGCGCTCCTTTCGGACGCAATGGACGACGAACATCTGGACGTACGCTCAGCGGCTATTCTGGTTTCTCGCCTTCATCGAATTTGGCTGGTCTGTCATCGCTTTGGCGCTCGACAAGACGGACCTTCAGAGCTGGGTTGCCGGTCTCATCCGCAAAATGATGTGGATTGGCGCGTTTTATGCATTGCTCGTGAATGGCTCCGCCTGGATTCCTGACATACTCGACAGCTTTGAGCAGATTGGTCAAGGCGCATCCGGCCTCGGAGCTCCCATCTCACCCAGCGGCGTTTTCGTTCAAGGTCTCGAGATCGCAGGATCGCTGTTGTCCGGCGCGAGTGGCTCGGCGTTTCTGAGTGGTGACATCGCCTCGGCTCTCCTCTGTGCGGTCGGAGCGCTGCTGATCTTCATTTCCTACGTCATCATCACGATTAATTTGATTGTGACTCTTGTCGAGAGTTATCTGGTCGTTTCGGCCGGCTATATCTTCCTCGGCTTCGGCGGGAGCCGCTGGACCGCGCCATATACCGAACGCTATATCGGGCTCGGTGTTTCCATCGGAATCAAATTGCTGGTTCTTTACTGCGTCATCGCGGCAGGGCAGGCACTTGGAACCGGCTGGAATACCGAAGCGTCAGGCATCGGCGTATCCACCACACCGGCGAAAACTGCGTTGGACGTAATCGGCGGTGCATTGATTTACATGATGTGCTGCTGGCAAATTCCGAAGTTATTTGGTGCGGTGATAGGCGGGTCGCCGGCTTTAACTGGCGGTGATCTGGTTATGACCGGGACTGCTGTTGCGGCAGGCGCTATGACAGCTGCTTCACTCGGCGCGGGCGCGATCGCAGGTGTTGCTGGAGCAGGAGCGGTGGGTGCTGCTGGTGCGGCGGGCGCTGGATCGAGTGCGGCCGGTACATCGGCCGCTGCCGGAGCCGGTTCCTCCGGAACATCCGTCGCAAGCGCAGTATCCGGCGTCGGCTCTGCGACTCATCGGCAGGAAGCTCCGCTGCTGCCGGTTCCGCGGTTCGTCCTCCATCGATGCCTTCGGTGAGTTTTACTGGCTCAAACGGTGTAGCGCCTCCGGTGAGTGGGGCAGCGACTACCAACGGAACAGGCACATCGAGCGCTGACACTCAGGGTGCAATCGCCAACATAGGCGGGCAGCCATTAGCCGGTTCGGGCTTCGAATCGGAGCGCCCGGCATCGGGCTTCTCACCTTCAGCGAGCCGCCCTGGTGCCGCCAGCCCGCGACCCGCTGATGCCTCACGATCCGGAACGCCGCCTCCTTCTTTGCCTTCCGCAGGCACCAATCAGCCGAACGCGATTGCGCGAGGAGCGGCGAAAGCAAGCGATCGCTTGCAGGCGGCATCCGACAAGATCCGCAGAATCCGACTCAACGACAGTCACGCTCCGGGTTCGCCGCCCCGCATGCCCATTGATCACCACGAATAGGAGGGTCCAAGAGTTATGGCAACAACAATCTTTGGAGCAAAGCCGGAAGCATCCGCTCCGGCGGAAAAGGAACGAGCTTCTTACAATCCGTACCTTGCCGCGCGGCGCGAGTGGGATGAACGCTACGGTGACCAAATCACGCGTGCGCGGAATTGGCGAACGATGGCGTTTTTGTCTGCCGCGATCGCGATTGTCCTCGCCGGCCGGCCTCATCTGGCAATCGTCTCGCTCGCGTATTGTGCCATTCATCGCCGTTATCGATAGCTTTGGCCGTCCGATCGTATCCGGCCTTTCTGATCAGACCACAACCGCGGACGAACGCTTGAAAAAAGCGACCGTCCTGGAGTGGGTAGAAGAACTGAGAACAGTCACGACTGACGGCGTCGCCCAGCGAAAAGCGATTGATCGTGTTTACAGCCACATCGCCAATAACAGCCCGGCCATGACTTTTGTCTCCGACTTCTATCGTGCGAACCAGCCTTTCGAGCGCGCTCAGAACGAAACAGTTGGCGTGGACGTCCGGTCAGTCCTGCCGACGAGTGATCGCACATTCGAAGTCGATTGGATCGAAACATCCCGCGACCTTTATGGAAACGTGAAGACCACGGAGCGGTGGAAAGGGCACGTTCACCATCGCAGTAAATACCCCCACAGACGAAAGGATTGCGCGCGTCAATCCGCTCGGGTTGTATGTGGTGTCCGCGAACTGGTCCCGTGTCCTGCAGTAAGGAGGTCAGAAGAACAGCTTTATGAAAAACGGACTTAAGATTGGTTTCACCGCAATTGCGCTCAGCGTTGTCTGTTTTGGCCAGACACCCTCGTCCGTACCAGCGAACAAAGCTCAGCCACAATCCCAGATGCCGGCGATCCTGAAGCAGTACGATTACGGTGCTCAGATCGGCGCACTCAACAATCTGGAGTCGTTGGACCCCTCTCTCAAATCGGAGCCGCCTTCACCTCGCTTCGCGAGTACCCATGAAGGCATCGAACAGCGATGTGGCGAAACCGACGCGCTCGACGCCCGAGATTACCCTTAGTCCTACAGCGCTGGCTGCTGTCCGCGTGAGCGAGAAGTGGCGCGGAGAAACCAACCAGCCAGCCGCAGGCCCGGACGGCCGCGTGCTCTACAGTTTCGGCGCAGGCCTCCCCACGGTTGTCTGCGCTCCTTTGCGTGTCTGCATCATCGAGTTGCAAGCCGGCGAGCGCATCGTTGGTGAGCCCCAGATCGGCGATTCCGTGCGCTGGAACATTTCTCCCGCGATGTACGGCGCGGGTGCCGACGCAACTTCAGTGATCGTGCTGAAGCCGACCATCTCCGGGCTCGATACAAACCTACTCATCGCTACGGATCGGCGAGCGTACTATCTGCGGCTGATTTCCAAACCGGAAGAGTATGTCGCGCGCGTCGCGTTTCAGTACCCGCAGGATGATAACGCCCGCAAGTGGCACCAACAAATGATTGATCAAGAGATCGCGGCCAAAAAGGCAGAGCGCGATTCAGCCACATCGCCGGCGATGTTGGCCGTTGACAAGCTGAACTTCGGATATCGCATCAGCGGCACGAACGACCACCTGCGTCCGCTTCGGGTATATGACGACGGCGCAAAGACGTACATCCAGATGCCGCCCGAGATTCAGCATCGCGAAGTCCCGGTCCTCCTGGTCATGGGCGCTGATGGTAAGGGGGAGATGACGAACTATCGAGTGCGGCAGCAAACGTATATCGTGGATCGCTTGTTCGATCGCGCCCAGCTCGTGCTGGGAACTGGCAAGAAGTCGCAGAAAGTCGAGATCAGCCGTGAACCCAAAGGCTAAGAAGGCGAGCAAGCCGGATTCGCCAACTGTCGAACCGATCACGTCGCCTTCGGGACTGGATCTCAACCCGAAGCCGCCTCAACCGCGACGCGTAAGCAAGCGTGCTGCGGGGGCGATCGGCGTCTTTGCTTTTCTGCTGTTGTTAGCCTTCGCTTACGGCGGCTATAAACGGACGAAGACTGCGCAAGCAAAAGTCGCGCAGGCGGGAGTGCCGAGGGCACTGGCTCCGGCGACTTCGGCCGGCAACGAGTTCGAGAATTCTATTCCGCCGGGCAACGCTGCTCTCAAAGCTGGGCAGGAATCTGGCCAGCTCGTCGCGCCAGAGATCACAAAGAACGGGGGCGACGATAGCAGTTGCGGCGTGGACCCCAAATCTCGCCAGCCTTATCGGTTCGACCCGCAGACTGGAGCTCCGTGCAACAGGCATGACTCAGGTTGTGGAAACGATCCTAAGACCGGCCAGGCGTATAAGTATGATCCCAATAGCGGCCGTCCATGCTCGGGCGGTCAGCCTGCCGTCGGCGCCCAACGTGTCGCGGTTCAGCGCGTTTCTTCCGCTGCCACTTCACAGGACAATCCCGAAGAGCGCCGCGCTGAAGAGCTCGCGCGCCGCGAGCAGGAAGCTATGCAAGCGCCAACGGGTGTCCACCTGGCTGCAGCTTCTGAGGATCCTTCTGGTTCTGCTTCAAATGGCCCGACTCCGACAAATCAGGGCGACCTCGCACAAGTTGCAGCGCTCGAAGCCGCGCTCGGCAATGCTCAAAAGTCGGACACACCGAGCTACCGCAACATAGGCCCTCTGCCTTCTTACTCGCCATCGACTGGTGGTGGTCAAGGTGATTACGAAACGCAGAATATGCAGGCCAAGAAGGAACAATTTCTCCAATCTGCTGCCGCGAAGAAAACGGACGATTATCTAAAATCGACTCGGACCCCGCCGTTCTCTGAATATGAAATCAAAGCCGGTTGGGAGATACCGGCAGTACTCGAGCAGTCCCTAAACTCTGATCTTCCCGGCGAAATTAAGGCGTTGGTCATGTCGAACGTGTACGACACCTCAACCGGGCGCTATCTCCTAATCCCACAAGGGTCCCGACTGATTGGGCAATATGACGCGCGCGTGGCATACGGTCAAGATGGCGTGCAGGTGGTTTGGAATCGCGTCATCTTTCCTGACTCTTCGTCAATCGACCTCTCCGGGATGACCGGCTTGGACAGTCACGGCAACTCCGGATTGCGGGATAAAGTAGATCGTCATTACAAGCGGCTGTTCGGCTTCGCGGCTCTCACAAGTGCTTTCACGGCGGCATTCGAAATTTCACAGAGGCGGAATCAAAACATACTGACGACGCCGAGCGCCTCACAGACGGCTTCGGCGGCAGTTGGACAGGAGCTGTCCGAAACTGGTGCGCAGATCACGCGCCGCAATCTAAACGTGCAGCCGACAATCAAGGTGCCTGCCGGATACAAGTTCACGGTCCGCGTCGACCGCGACATTCTTTTCGATTCTCCATACGAGCCCGAGAGCGCTGAGCCAGGTGTGATGGAACCGCACCGGGAGCTGAGAAAGCGCACTGGCCTTTGAGCCCGTTAAAGAATGGCGAAGAAGATGAAGCTGTTCATACGCCTGACGTCTGAGATCAACGATCGTCTCCGCAGTTTGCTGCGGTACCGTGGCGACCTTTCTCGGTTCATTGAGGAGGCGCTAACGACAACCGATCTTTACGAAGTTGCGTTGCTCTCACCGGGTCGCGCGTGTGCCGCTAAAGGGACTACGGCATCCACTGGCAAGCGCGTGGGAGCACGTCTCAAAGCAGCGGCGACTCACCGACAGTGCTCAGTAAATTCGCTGGCGAACAGTGCGATTTCCGCTTGGCTGAGGAGCAGATGAGAACAGGCATTGCATAAAGCTGTTGCGTATGCCGTTGCGAGAAGGAAGGTTTATGCACGCCAGCGTTCAGACGCCCGGCCGACCATCTTGCCGCAGAAAACTTCTCGGCGAAATGAGAATAAGGGCGCTTCGCCTCACCCCACGATTGACTTGACGAACCTGTTTTATCGCGAAAACGGGACCTGCTTGACAGCACGGTGAAAGGCACGCATAATTCCTATAGTCAGCTATAGGAATGCCAAAACGCAAGAACGACATTCTGCAGGGCACCCTGGCTCTTCTCGTTCTAAAGACGCTCGAACTGGGTCCAATGCATGGCTGGGGGATCACCCTGCACATTCAGCAGACTTCAAACGAAGTGTTGCGCGTAGAAGAAGGATCGCTTTATCCCGCCCTTCACCGGATGGAGCAAGATGGCTGGATCACGGCGGAATGGGGCGCCTCGGAAAACAATCGCCGGGCGCGATATTACCGGCTTACTTCCAAGGGACGCAAGCAGCTAGCTGCAGAAGAGGAGAGCTGGCAGCGGTTAATGGAGGCGGTCGCATGCGTGCTGAGTTTTGCCGGCTAACCACGCTTGAAAAGGAAGGCGGAACATGGGGATTGTTCGCAAATTGCGCAGCTTTTTCAGAGCATCGAAAGTAAATGCCGACATAGATGAGGAACTACGATTCCATATCGAGATGCGCGAGAAAGCAAACGTGGGAGCTGGCATGTCGCCGGAAAAAGCTCAGTTCGATGCCCGCCGACGTTTCGGGAATACAACTGTTCTTAAAGAACGCACGCGCGACATGGACTCGCTTGTTTTTATGGAAACCGCCCTTCAGGATCTCCGCTTCGGACTTCGAACACTCCTTAAGAATCCCGGTTTCACCACGTGTCGCTATTTTGACGCTGGCGCTCGGGATTGGTGCGAACACCGCGATTTTTTCGCTCCTGGATGGCCTGGTGCTGCGAGATCTGCCAGTGCCGCATCCTGAGCAGCTCGTGCGCGTAGGCGCTCACAGCCCAGGGGACTCGTCCGCTGGTTTATCGCTACCCATGTACGAAGAAATTGCGCGGAACCAAAAAGTGTTCTCGGAGATGTTCGCATGGTGGATGGCGACGTTGTGCTCAACGTGGAGGCGAATGGCTTGGTCTCGCGAGCAGAATCTGGGGGGCCGGAGGAGATTTTTATTCTGAACTCGGCGCAGTGCCGGAAGCCGGCCGTCTACTGGCACCGGAAGACGTGAAGCTAAGAGGCGCTCTACCTGCTCAGGTGGCAGTGCTGGGTTATGGGTTCTGGCAGCGGCACTACGGCGGGTCACGAGGACGTAATAGGGAAAACAGTCAAAATCGAAGGCGTACCGTTTACAGTGGTCGGAGTGACGCGCAATGGATTCAAAGGTATAACGGCGGATCTTCCTCCCGAAGTCACAATTCCTATTACGGCGATGCCGCTGGTCTTCGGCATATCCGATATACAAAAGGACTTATGGCGGCCGGACTCACTGCGGCTGGAAGCGGCAGGGCGGCTCAAACCGGGTTACACACTCGAGCGGGCTCGCGCGCAGCTCGAATCGCTCTGGCCGGTCAATCCGCCAATCGATTGCGCCCACGGGCCGGACGCCGCTGGAACTCAGCCATTTCTTTTCGCTCCAACTCAAAGTGGAATCGGGTGAGAAAGGCGGATCCTATGTGCGCGCCCGTTTCGCCAAACCGCTCTTCATTTTGCTCGCCATTGCGGGCATGGTGCTCCTGATCGCGTGCGTGAATCTCGCGAGCCTTATGCTGGCCCGCGCCGCATCGCGCAGCCATGAGATAGGAGTACGTGTGGCGCTTGGAGCGAGCCGTACCCGACTTGCGCGGCAAATGCTTACCGAGAGCATGGCGCTTTCGGCTGGCGGGCACATTGGGAGGATTTGCGTTCGCATATTGGGGTAGCCGCGCGTTGTCGGCATTCATTCTGGGTCAGATCTTTATCGTTCCAGCAGAGCTCAATCTTTCGCCTGATTGGCGAATGCTGGGATTTACCGCCGCGGCTGCGATTCTGACCGCCTTGCTGTGCGGCTGGGCGCCTGCCTGGCGCGCCACGCGGGAAGATCCGACCGCGGCTGTCCAGCAAGGCTCACGCGCGGTTGCGAAGAGGAACAGGCAGTTTGGGCAAGGGGCTGATCGTTGACTCAAGTGGCGTTATCGTTGGTACTTTTCGCGGGTGCGGGACTCTTCATCCGTAGTCTTCAGCAATTGCACGCAGTAAAGCCGGGATTTCGAACCCATGGCGTGCTGCAGGTAAAACTTGTTCCGAAACCGGGTGGCTATAAGAAACTCGCCTGGGTGAGTTATTACCGTGAGCTCAACGAGCGCGTTTCGAATCTTCCCGGGAGTAATTTCCGCCTCGCTAACACACAATAGCCCGGCACAGAGTCTAGAATGGACCGAAAAAGTACGAATTAGCGGAACGGACGCGCAGGGAATTCGGGCGGACCTGGCGATGGTGATGCCCGGCACCTTTCGCACGATGGGCATCGAGGTCCTTCACGGGCGGAGCTTCAACTGGCGAGATGATGACCATGCGCCACGTGTGGCGATGGTGAGCCGAAATTTCGCTCAGCAGTGGTTTCCCAAAGGCGATGCGATCGGCCAACAGGTTGACATCACGACCGAGCCGAAATGGCACAATCTGCGGATTGTCGGCATCGTCACCAATGCCAGCCTTTACGACATACGCAAAGACCCACTGCCTACCTTGTATCTCCCTACGACGCAATATGGCGATTACATGGGATACCCTGAACTGCTCGTCCAGACGAGGATTTCTCCGAACGCTATCGTCGGCGAGCTGCGGCAGACGATCGAATCGCTTGGGCATGAATATGTCGCTTCGGTCAATACGGTCGAGCAAGAGATCGACCGCTCACTATTGCAGGAACGCGTGACGGCGCTACTATCGGCGTTCTTTGGTGGTCTGGCTTTGCTGTTGGCCGCGATCGGCCTATATGGACTGATGGCTTACAACGTCACGCGACGATCGCGCGAGATCGGAATCCGCATCGCGCTTGGAGCACAGCGTGGGGCCGTTCAACAGATGGTTCTGCGTGAGGCATTGACACTTGCGGTGATTGGTCTGGCTTTCGGAGTGCCATGCGCCATAGGTGCTTCGCGGCTGATCGCGAGTCTGCTTTATGGAGTTTCGGCTCACGACCCAATCACGCTAATCATTGTTTCGATGATGCTAGTTGTGATCGCTGCGATTGCAGGTTTTATTCCGGCACGACGGGTGATGCGCCTAGACCCCATTACCGTGCTTCGAAATGAATAGGCCACCGAGAACTCCGACCGCCAAGCATCGTTGCTCAAACCAGGATTTCCACAATCCGTTCGGCCCAGCGCTAACTGTGATCTTCAGAGATAAATGGCACTGATTTTTCAGCGTTATTTGGCAACGCCATCCGCACCTGCGATAACAGACGTGAAAATCGTCGCCGGATGAACCTCGAAAAGCCGCGGACGCTCTCACCTAACTGCCGACGTACTCACGAGATGCTCGACCTCGGCCAGAATGTCCTCTTCGGCTCCGCCGATCAACCGGCGCGAGGCAAGCTTCCCGTCGCGGCCAATCAAGTAGTACGTCGGAAACCCATCCGCTCTGTAGAGCTGATGTATGGGACCGTCATCCTTGTCCTGAATGGTCTGAGGCCAAGCCATGTTCTTCGCCGCAAGAAACGGCCGCAGCGTTCCTTCGGCATCCTCACCGTTGATTCCGATGATTTCCAGCCCTTTGTCGTGCAGCCTCCGATAGGCCTTCACCATCGTCGGAATCCCTTCCTGGCACCAGCCGCAATTGATCATCCAGAAATCCAGCAGGACCACCTTTCCCCGATACTCCGACAGCCGATGCGTCTTGCCCTGCATGTCCTGAAATGTAAAATCGGGCGGCGTGTAGCCTGGCCGCAGCATCTGCGTTTCCGGAACTCTCTCCGCCAGCGGTTTGAGATCGAGCTTGTCGCCATTTCGGTCGATCGCGAACTCGTAATCCGTCTCGCCCAAGCGCACGAATCTCTCGTAAGAATCGTACACTTCCTGCGAGAAATGCCCGGTATCCAGTTTCCCGTCGCCGTTCAGATCGAACACGACCTTGCGGAAACTTCCCGCGGTGCCCACCAGTCCGAACGCAATATCCCGATCCCCCACGCGAATCGATCCACGCCGTATCGACAACCGCTCGATGCGCAGACAAGGTGTCTTCCCATCCTCCGGATGGTTGGGGCGAATCACCGTGACCTTCATCAGGCCGGGGCTGGAACTGTCCTGCCGCAATCCAAACGTTCGCGAGTACACGCCGTCTTGTTTCTTGAACCGTATCGGCGGATCGTCCGTCAGGTCGCCGTTGACGTTGAGATCGACGTAGAGTACATATCCGTCCTTTTCATTTCCGTCGAGGACCCAGCTGACCTCGCGGATCTCTCTCTCCAGCCGGAAATCCATCCCAAATCGCGCATCCCGGCTGAGGACGTCCGGTTTCTTCGTCATGAGGCGGAGATTCCTGATGTTCTTCCCCACGAAGGGCGCCGCCTGCTTGAAGTATTGCGCTTCCGGGAAACCCACCAGCACGTCACTTTCACCGGGAGATAGCAACACCGGTCCGCCCGTGACGCCTTCGATCGGCGGCTGCTGAAACGCCTCTGTCATCGAGGTCGCTATAACAGCCAGCAGTATCCATTTCGCCATTACGCGTTTAGACGCCTGGACCGGTCTCCGTCCCCGTTTGCGGTAAATCATAACTCCTCGCCTCGGCAAATCATCTACGTTGACGCGAACCATCTTTTGCCAAAATGTTAGCGACGCGATGGAGAGTTCGGTAAACCGTCGGCCGAGAAACAGAAAACAGCTCCGCCAGATCGCTGATCGAATATTTGCCGCTACCCTGCATTCTGCATAGTTCCTTTTGCTGTTTCTCCGATAGCTTCGGTTGCTTGCCCTGGAGCTTACCCTTAGCGCGTGCGATCGCCATTCCTTCCCGTGTGCGCAACCGAATGAGGTCGGCTTCGAACTCCGCGAAGGTCGCCAGAATATTGAAGAACATCTTCCCCATCGGGTCGGTGGGATTGTAACGACTCTGACCGAGAGCCAGTACGACGCCACGTTCCACGAGGGCGTCGGCGATGTAGCGTGCGTCGGGAACCGACCGGGCCAATCGGTCGAGTTTCGGGACGACCAGGGTATCTCCGCGGCGCACGGCGGCCAGTGCTTGTTCGAGTCCGGGCCGCGAGCGGTTCGTGCCGGTCAGTCCGTGATCAACGTAGATTCGGCTGGGCGCAACACCCAATTCGATGAGTGCAGTGCGTTGAGCAGCAAGATCCTGCTTGTCGGTTGAGCACCGCGCATAACCAATCAGAGTTCTGGCCATTCAAGTGTACGGTTAGGGTCCCGCAATTGACATTTTTACCGTACCATCTAAATGAGACACTGAATTGCCCGATTTCGGCGAGCGCCGAATGGCTGTCTGGGCTGTCCGTTGAAGGATCGCCTTACGGACACCCGATTTCCGAGCTGATGTGATCGAGATGGGACTGACGACCATGATCCCAGGCGATGAGAAACCCAAGTTAGCGGAATTGACTGAGGTGCAACGCGAACAGGCCATGGTCCGCTTCACCGCGCTGCGACCTCACCTCGACAGCGGAGTACCTCTGCCAAAGGCAGCGCGTGCAGCGGGTATCCCTGTCCGAACCGCTCGACGGTGGCTTGCCCGATACCGGACCTCCGGATTAGTCGGTCTTGCGCGACTGCAGCGCTCTGACGCCGGCCACAGAAAGCTCAGCGGCGAAATTGTCGAAGTCATTGAGGGCATGTTCCTCCGAAAGCCCAGGCCCTCGGTAGCGACGATTCATCGGCGGGTTTTGGCAATAGCTAAGGAGCGAAAATGGCCAGCACCCTCTTACAGCAGTATCCATGCAATTACCTGTCATCTTGATCCGGCCATGGTCACATTGGCTCACGACGGCCAGGCCGCGTTCAGAGATCGGTTCGAGCTGATCTATCGGCATCGTGCGGAGCGGCCGAATATGATCTGGCAGGCGGATCACACCGAACTGGACATTCTCATTCTCGATGCTGGCGGCCGTACGGTGAGGCCGTGGATGACGACCGTGATCGATGACCATTCACGGGCGCTTGCAGGCTACTTGGTCTTTGTCGGCGCACCGTCCGTGCTGCAAACCTCGCTCGCATTACGGCAAGCCATTTGGCGTAAAGAAAATCCGGAGTGGCAAGTCTGTGGAATCCCTGACGTGCTCTACGTCGATCATGGCAGCGACTTCACTAGTCACCACCTCGAACAAGTCGCTGTGGACCTGCATTTCCAGCTGGTGTTTTCGACGGTTGCGCGTCCTCAAGGCCGCGGCAAGGTGGAACGCCTCTTCCTCACTTTTAACACCGAGGTCCTCCCTGAGCTGCCCGGACACCTGGTCCACGGCAAAGCGGCGACGCCACCGCGGTTGTCTCTGTCGGAGCTCGATCGCGAAATTAGCGCTTACATCATCGGCAACTATAACGCCCGTAAGCACAGCGAAATCGACGCGGTGCCTCAAGCAGCATGGCTTGGGCAAGGATGGATGCCCCGAATGCCCGATACCCTCGAAGATCTGGATCTGCTCTTGATTATGGTCGCCAAGCCCCGAGTGGTCCTTCGCGACGGCATCCATTTCCAAGGGCTACGATACATGGATTCCACGCTCGCTGCCTATGTTGGTGAGCCGGTGACGATCCGCTACGATCCGCGCGATCTCGGCGAGATACGGGTATTTCACCGAAACCGATTCTTGTGCCGAGCAATCAGTCCGGAGCACTGCGGACAGGCGATTACTTTGAAGGATATCCAGACTGCGCGCGTTAAACACCGCCGATCTCTACGTGAGGGGATCAACGAACGAATCACGCGGGTGACGGACTTCCTTTCTGGTCCCACTGAGACACAATCACAATTGGCGGAGAAGCCGGCCAAATATCGCCGAACTTCGAAATTGCGTACCTACCTTGTAGACGGCGAATCATGACCCCTGAAATTGACAGCCGCGAGGGGACCTTCATCGTCACCAAGGAACATCGCCGCTTTGTGGAGTTTGCCAACACCGTTCGCAAACACCATTACATCGGTCTGTGCTTCGGAGCCGCCGGCGTCGGCAAGACAATGTCGGCCCGGCGCTGTGCCAACTGGCATTGCGCCGAGCCCCTTTTACTTGAGTGGGGAGAGCGCGAACCCTCCGATACGAAGGTCTACGCCGCGCTGGCGCATTCACGCACGGTTTTTTACACTCCCTCGGTTCGAGAAACGCTCGGCGCACTGCGCAAGGACCTGCACCGATTGATCGGTCGGGTGAATGACTGCATCGCGTTGCACCTCGTTTCCCAAAAAGAGGATAAGGTGGCAGAAATAAGTGACTTCCTCGAACTGGTGATCGTTGACGAAGCCGAGCGCCTGTCGACCGCGGCTCTGGATTATCTGCGGGACATGTTCGATCGGTCCGACATCGGTCTAATTCTTATCGGTATGCCCGGCATTGAAAAGCGCATGGCTCGATATCCGCAGCTGTACAGCCGTGTCGGGTTTGCCCATCACTACCGCCCATTGCAAGGGGAGGAGTTGTGTTTCGTTCTGACTCGTCACTGGCGCGAACTAGGCCTCAGCCTGGATGAGGCCGATTTTACAGATACCCAAGCTATCGCCGCGATCGCTAGAATCACCGGCGGCAATTTTCGGTTGCTACACCGGCTGTTCGTTCAGATCGAGCGCGTTTTGCGGATCAATGGTCTAACGGTCATCACCGACGATGTGGTCAATGCCGCTCGTAGTACTCTCGTCATCGGGGCCGCATAGCTCTGAAGGATCATGTCATTTCTCTCTGAAGATCAATGTTTATGAGGTTTTGCGTGTTGGCATTGCGTTGTTCAAGCCACTGGCAATAGATTTGGCAATGCTGATTGGCTATGCCCGTGTCTCAACCAAAGATCTGGAAACCGCCGCCCAAGTTGCGGCGTTGAAGGGTGCTGGCTGTGAACGGATCTATCGCGACCAGCCTTCTGGTGGGCGATGGGATCGTCCCGAACTCCATAAAGTTCTTGATCTAATTCGGAAGAGCGACGTGCTTGTTGTCTGGAAACTGGACCGGCTCTCGAGATCTTTACGGGATGTGCTGACAATTTTGGAACGACTGGACGAGGCCAAAGCCGGGTTTCGAAGTCTGACCGAAGCAATTGATACTACGACACCCGCCGGGCACATGATGATGCAGATGGTTAGTGCCTTCGCGGCGTTCGAACGCACCATGCTGCGCGAACGCACGAAAGCAGGCTTAGACTCCGCGCGACGGGAGGGACGCATTGGAGGCCGCCCGCCCAGGTTGCAACCAGCGCAGCGAGAGGAGATTATTCATCTCGTCACCAAAGGTCGAAACACGGCCGCTGATGCAGCGCGGCTTTTCGGGGTTCATCCGGCCACGATTTCACGTCTCGTATCTCAGGCGCGGTTAAGTGCCAAATAGAACCGTAGAAAACGTGCCATTTATCTCTGAAGATCACAGCGCTAACCGGTTGACTTTGTGATTGCGCAAACCTGTTGCACTATCAGTTGGTAAGGCAACAGGTTTACACAACGGCGCTCAAAAGTTCCGCGGCGGTACCCAAAATTTTCACTGACCCAAAAAACTCAGGAAAATTCTGCTGCCCCAGTGACCGAATCGGGCACGGCCAAGCCCCTCCCTTCGAAGGGAGTAACCAACCGGAAGCCCATTCCGGTGCAATCCGATGAACTCTAACAATCAAACGATGCCCCAACGAGACGTCCTCACGCTGCGGGAAGTTGCCGCGATTCTCCGCTGTTCGAAGACGCATGTCTCGAACGTCGTAAACGGAAAAATTGAGGGTATCCCCACGTTGACTCACGTCCGCATGGGGCGCCGAATCATGATCCGATCCTCCTGGCTGCACGACTGGATGGAAGCGAACAAAACCAGTGCTAGCATCTGACACATGCCAGAACTCATCGCCCGTGACGCAGGAAAGAGAAAAAGAAATGCGTCGAAGGAGTTATCAGCGAGGGTCGTTGAACACTCGTAAAAGAAAAGGAAAGCTCTACTGGCACGCCCAGTGGAAGAGGAGGGTAGGAAACGATCAAAGAATTTAGGTCCGTGCTCAAAAGTGCCGAGGGCGGATGCAGAGGCACTGCTCGCGTCGATACTTCGCCCGATCAATGGTGGATCACCTCGGAGTCAAGGGGAGGTGTTCACCTTGAAGAACTTTTTGGAGCGGGTTTATCTGCCGATTTTTCGGGAGAAGTGGAAGGCGTCAACCACTGAAACTGAGGAGTATCGGCTGCGAGCTCATCTTGTGAAAACGGTCGGCGACCAGTTGCTCCACCGTATTGATCGAGACCGACTTCAGACCGTTCTCAATGGAGCGGCTCGGGCAGTCGGCCGAGACGTCCTGGATCACTTGCGATTTCGACTGAAATCGATCTTCGATCTCGCAATCAGCGAGGGGTTACTTGATCGAAACCCGGCAACCTCGCTGTTCACTCCTCGCCACCATCAAAAGGGTAGAGCCAAGCTTGTGCTTGCACCGGAGCAGATCGTTTGTCTGCTGGAGACCCTCGACTTGCGAGAGCGTTTAATCGCTCGGTTTGCAATTTTCGAGGGGATGCGTCCAAGCGAGATTCTCGGTCTGCAGCGCCAAGACCTGGACGTTGATAGCGTCTGGGTTCGAAGGCGCATTTTCAAAAGCAACGTCGATACGCCAAAGACGGACCGCTCCGCCAGGCGTGTTGCCCTCTCGTTGGGAACTCTGGATCTTTTGACGACTTGGGTTGACGGCTTGGTCTCGACCGAGGATAGCGCCTGGTTGTTTCCGGCGGCGACGCTTGCGACGCCGATTCGGCTGAATAACATTTGGCGAAGAAATTTCGCCCCGAAACTGAAACCCGTGGATCTGGCGTGGGCTACTTTTCAGGTGATGAGGCGATCGTTCGCTAGCTTGGCGAAGCAAGCCGGCGTCGACGCCCACACCCGGTCGGCTCACATGGGGAACAGTGTGGACGTAAACGAAAACGAGTACGCCGTCAGCAGCTTCGAGGCTCGTTTAGCGGCAGTTCGCAAATTGGAGTCCGCAGTTAAATTGTGACTGCGGCCGGGGAGTTCGAGATCGGATTCTCCGCAACCGTAAACAGGCAAGATGCTGGGCAGGAAGGCTTATTGGAGTAACTGGAGTACCGAGAAACTGAATTTGATTGCTAAGTTATTGAAAACATGGAGCGGGAGACGGGATTCGAACCCGCGACATCAACCTTGGCAAGGTTGCACTCTACCAGCTGAGTTACTCCCGCTTTTGGGGTTAACTCACATTCTCGAACGATCTTGTTCCTGATGTCAATTCATGTGATTGCAATGGAGGAATTTAGCCCTCGCGGCGGCTTCGAGCAGCACGCCTGGACACCTGTTTCCGGCCTCTGTCAAGTAATTTAAGTTCCAGTCCTACAATAACTTATAGTGGGTTTAGATTTCTCTTCCAAAATCGGAATGCTGTGTTAGACTGAGTTTTCCGAGAACGGGTAGGGCTTCCCCAAAAACCAAAAGTCCGCTGCCACTCGCGGCGGCCCAGCTTCAGAAATTTTGCTTCTCGCTCTTTTCCACAGAAGTGGAAAAGCTGTGGGAAATTTTTGCGTTCTTGGAGGAATAGAGTAACGGGTGTTCGTTGACTGACGCTTGGGAACAAATCAAGAGCTTGCTGGCTGTGAAACTCGGCAGCGGTGCTTACGAGAACTGGATCGCACAGACGTCCCTGGCATCTCTGCGCGATGGGGAACTCACGGTGCGGGTTCCCAACGAGACTACCGAAGCTTGGATTCGCCAGGAATACACATCGCACATAAGAGGCGCGGTGGAAGAGTTGAAGTTGCCGGTCCAGCGGATTCAATACGAGATTGAAGCACTATCGGTCGCGGCAGCGGTGGGCGGCTCTCGAACAGGAACGGTACTGGCTCGAACACAGGCCTCGGAGCCTCTGTTTGAAAACACGGCTTCCTGGCTTAACCCGCGGCTCACGTTCGAGACGTACGTGGTCGGGTCTTCGAACCAACTGGCGCACGCGGCAGCGCAGGCCGTTGCGAAAATGCCTTCGCGGAGCTATAACCCGCTTTTTATCTATGGCGGCGTTGGGATCGGCAAGACTCATCTGATGCACGCGATCGGACGCAGCCTGCTCGATAACTACAATGCGCTGAACGTGGTGTACACATCGAGCGAACGATTCATGAATGAGATGATCTCGTCGATCAAGTTGGACCGGATGTCGCTTTTCCACCGGCATTACCGCTCGGCGGACGTGCTGCTGATCGACGATATTCATGTCATTGGTGGCAAAGAGCGGACGCAGGAAGAGTTCTTTCACACGTTCAATGAACTGTACGATCACCGGAAACAGATTGTGATTTCGAGCGATTCGGCGCCGAATCAGCTTTCCGGGTTAGTGGAGCGCCTGCGTTCGCGTTTTGAATGGGGCTTGATGGTTGACGTGCAGCCGCCGGATCTCGAAACAAAAATGGCGATTCTCGACAAGCGCGCTGAAGCGGAAGGAGTGCCGCTGCCGCAGGATGTGCGGATATTCATAGCCACGAAGACGAAATCAAACGTGCGGGAACTCGAAGGGGCGCTTACCAGACTGATGGCGGTCTCCTCGATTACCGGTCAGCCGATCACACTCCCCATGGCGCAGCAAACCCTTAAGCACCTGAACGGGATCCCGGAGCGGCGCATCACTGTGGAATCGATCCTGCGCGCCGTGGCCGAGCGGTTTTCGATGCAGCCGTCCCAGCTCAAGATGAAGAGTAACGCGAGGCAGATTGCATACCCCCGGCAGATTGCGATGTACCTGGTGAAGGACTTGACGCATGCCTCGCTGCCGGAGATCGGACGCTACTTCGGTGGGAAACACCATACAACTGTGCTTCACTCGGTACAGAAAATAGAGGATCTGCGGCGCCGGGACGAAGATTTGAACAACCTTATCCAGAAGCTAAGCGACGCATTGCAATAGGGTTATGGATATTTTTCACAGGTATGCCCGGCGAAGCGTTGTGGGCGGCTGTTTACGCTTTTTCGGGGGCGCGGTTTGGCAGAATTCGCGAACCGCCGTTCCACAGCTTGAAAGAGACGCAAACCGTAATTTTTGCTATAATTTAGAAGGAATTCAACATTTCCACAGCTCCTACTAAGACGGTTATTACTAATCCATATTTGAAACGGGATTAGGAGTAACCGAAGCGCTATCAGACTAAGGACCTTTTTCGCAAAAAGAACCATATGGAATTCTCGGTCAGCAAGTCAGATCTCGTACGTGAACTCGGATTGACGCAGGGAGTTGTAGAGAGAAAGACGACGATCCCGATCCTGTCGAACATCCTGGTTGAAACCGATCACGATCAGGTATGGTTAACCGCGACGGACCTCGAGTTGGGTATCCGTTGCTCGTGTCCCGCCCGGATTAAGAAAGAAGGGGCGGGAACAATCCCTGCGCGCAAACTGCTCGAGTATGTCCGATTGCTGCCGGACGCCGATGTGCAGGTGAAGCTGGCGGAAAATCAATGGGCGAGCCTGGTGTGTGGACGTTCGCGCACGCGAATTGCGGGGATGTCGCGCGAGAGCTTTCCCGAGCTGCCGGAAATGCCGGAGACGCTCGCGGAGATCCCGCTGAGTGTGCTTTCACAGATGATTGCGGCGACGATCTTTGCTATCTCGTCGGAAGAATCCCGTTTTACGCTGAATGGCGCGCTGCTGATTCTGAAAGAGGATGGACTCGTGATGGTGGCAACCGACGGCCATCGTCTGTCGCTTGTCGAAAGAGCATTGGATCTGTCCGGGTTAACCGGTACCTTCCGCGCGCTACTGCCGAAAAAAGCGATGAGTGAAATTCAGAAGCTGGCCAGCGACGATAACAGTAAGACGATTCAATTTTCCGGGAACGATAACCATCTTTTTTTCCGTATCGATAAGCGGCTGCTGCTGAGCCGGAAGCTTTCGGGAAACTTTCCGGATTACGAGCGGGTGCTGCCCAAAGAGCAGCCGTATGTACTGGTGTTGCAGCGCGATGAGCTGAAAGCCGCGATCGAGCGCGTGGCTCAGTTTGCCGATGAGCGTTCGCGGGCGATTCGCTTGCAGGTGCTCAAGGGAGAGCTAAAAGTACACTCCTCAATCTCGGAGACGGGCGAGAGCGAAGAAACGATTCCGGTTGAGCATGAGGGAGAAAACGTCGAGATCGGGTTCAACGCGCAGTATCTGCTCGATTTCCTGCGGACCGTGGATAGCGGCGACGTAGAGTTTCGTTTCAAGGATTCAAACAGCGCTGGTGAGTTACGGCCGCATGCCGGCGCGCCCGGCACAGCGTATCGGTATGTCGTGATGCCTATGCGCATTTGACAGGGGCGGCAGTTTTTGCAGAAGGAAGGAAACGGCGGCAATTTCCCGGGGTGTCACTCTCCGGTGTTTTGCGGCCCCAAAAAGTATGGCTACTACGCCTCACAACGAGAATATATCTTACGATTCGACAAGTATCAAAGTCCTGGAAGGGCTGGAAGCTGTGCGGCTTCGCCCTGCCATGTACATCGGATCGACTGGAGAGCTAGGGCTTCATCACCTGGTGTACGAAGTGGTCGACAATTCGGTCGACGAAGCGCTGGCCGGTTACTGTACGGAAATCGGCGTAACGATTCATATCGATAATTCGATCACGATTGTCGATAACGGCCGCGGCATTCCGGTGGATATGCATGAAGAGGGCGTCTCGGCGGCGCAGGTGGTGCTTACCAAGCTGCACGCGGGCGGCAAATTCGATTCGAACACGTACAAAGTTTCGGGCGGCCTGCATGGTGTGGGCGTGAGCTGCGTGAACGCGCTAGCCGAGACGCTGCATCTGGAAGTGTGGCGCAACAAGGCGGCCTGGGAGCAGGATTACGAACGCGGCATTCCCAAAGCGCCTTTGGCGCAAACCGGCAAATCGAACAAGACGGGCACGAAGATCACGTTTAAGCCGGACGCGACCATTATGGATGCGACGGAATTCAATTTCGATACGCTCGCCGTCCGCTTGCGGCAACTCGCGTTCCTGAATAAGGGCCTGAAGATCGTGCTGACCGATGAGCGTGCCGACAACATCCGCTCTGACGAGTTTTTTTATAGTGGCGGCATCGCGGAATTCATCAAACATCTCAACCGCGGCAAAGCCGTGCTGCACGAAAAGCCGATTTACTTCGAGGGTGAGCGTGATTTGCCGAACGGGGGCCAGATCACGATTGAACTGGCGCTCCAATACAACGACTCGTATTCGGAGACGGTTTTCAGCTTTGCGAATAACATCAATACGGTGGACGGCGGCACGCATTTGAGCGGGTTTCGCAGCGCCTTAACGCGCACGATCAATGCCGCGGCGCAATCGTCTGGCCTGGCGAAAGACGCCAAGGAGAATCTCACCGGCGACGACGTGCGCGAAGGGCTTACGGCGGTCGTGAGCGTGAAACTGCCGCAACCGCAATTCGAGGGACAGACGAAAGGCAAGCTAAATTCGGATATTCAGGGTCACGTCGTACAGCTTGTGAACGAGCGCCTGGGCGAGTTCTTCGACAAGAACCCGGCGGTTACGAAAAAGATTATCAGCAAGGCGATCGACGCATCCCGCGCACGGGAAGCAGCACGCAAGGCCCGCGATCTGACGCGGCGCAAAGGGGCGCTCGATTCAGGGGGACTGCCTGGTAAATTGGCGGATTGCCAGGAGCGCGATCCGGACCGGTGCGAGCTTTTTCTGGTGGAGGGTGAATCGGCAGGCGGCACCGCGAAAGCCGGCCGCGACCGGCGGTATCAAGCGATTCTGCCGCTCAAGGGCAAGATCCTGAATGTCGAAAAGGCGCGTTACGACAAGATGCTGGGCCACGAAGAGATCCGCGCTATGATTACCGCGATCGGAACCGGCATCGGTAAAGGCGAAGATTTCGAATTATCGAAATTGCGCTACGGCAAAATCATTATCATGACCGACGCAGACGTGGATGGTTCGCATATCCGCACGCTGCTGCTCACGTTTTTCTTCCGCCATATGCAGGAACTGATTACACGCGGAAAAGTTTTCGTTGCGCAGCCGCCGCTCTACCGCATCAAGAAAGGCAAGAGCGAGAAATACATCAAAGACGATAAAGAGTACACGCGGGAAATCCTCAAACGGGCAACCGAAAATTTGACGGTCGAACACGGCTCGGATCCGGAGCCCGTCGTGAGCTCGGGAGCCGAGTTGCGCGCGTTTCTGATGTCGCTAGATGAGTTGAGCCAGATCAGCCAGCGCCTGGAGCGGCGGGTACGCGATGCGCGTGTGGTGGATGTACTGTCCGATGTGTCGCTGCCCATCGATGCAAAAACCGATCTGCAAAGCGAGGAAAACGTCAAAATGCTGGCCGAGCGATTGCGGGCGGCGAAGCTTGAAGTGCGGGTTGAACACGAGGAAGAGCATTCCGCCTGGATGGCGGGGTACAAGGATCCCACCAATGCGACGCGCTTCATCAACACGGAGTTTTTGTCGCTGCCGGAATTCCGCCGGCTGCGGGCTATTGTGAAACAGGTAGCCCGGTTGAACACGCCGCCGTTCACGCTGGTCAAAGACGGCCATCGGGACACCCAGGCCAACTGGCGGGATTTGCTTGTAACAGTCAAGGCGGAAGGCACGCGAGAAGTAAACGTGCAGCGCTACAAGGGCCTCGGCGAGATGAACGCGGAGCAACTTTGGTCGACCACAATGAACGCGGAGACCCGCACATTGTTGCAAGTGGACCTGAAGGATTATGCGGAGACGGAACCCATCTTTTCGACGCTGATGGGCGAGGATGTTGAGAGCCGGCGGAAATTCATCGAGGAAAACGCGCTCGATGTGCGCAATCTCGACGTATAGACGGGGAAACTGCGCTTTTATCGACTGCTATGTCCGTAAGAATCGGGGTTTTCGGTTGGGGTGTAGTCGCTCCAAAATCGCCCAATATCGATGCCTTCCGCAAGAATCTGGCCAGCTCGGAGACGTGGCTCGCTCCCTTCGATGGCTTCGGCCCCAACAATTTCCTGGTTGGCGCGCCCGAGTTCAATTTTGAGCACTACCGGGCTTGGATCGATCATCGTTTTGCGCCTCGGCATTACCAGACGCTGAAAGAAAAGATGGATCTGCCGACGCTTTACGCGCTCGGGTCATTCATTCAGGCCCTGGGTCAGAATCCGGGGCTGGATGAGGAAATAAAAACGTTGGGGGCAAAGGCCCACGTCTATGTAGGAACCGGCTTAGGAGCCATCGACACTACTTATCAGGCGAGTATTCAGCTTTATGAAGCCCAACAACGCTGGGATAAGTTTTGGGCAAATCCGCGGCGCAATGGAGCTTTGCGCGAATACCTTGCCAAAGGCGCAGAACCGGGAGAAGAGGAGCCAATACCAACTGATCCCGCCCGGGCGAGCGAAGAGGAGCAGCCGGACGCACAGCGTGCCTGGAATCACTACTGGATGCGGCGATCCTCCGATTTGCAAGCGTATCTGGAAGAGCTGGCGACAATTGACGCGGTTGTTATTGAGGGCCAGATTGAGGCCGGAAAGCTGAACGCGATTCGCGAAAAAGAAAAACGGAAAATCAAGCTGCAGGAGAAGTGGCAGGCACCGGATCCGCCGTGGAAGGTTTCGGCGAATCTGATCTGGAACATTCACAACACGCCCGCGGCGCAGATTTCCATTCTTGGAAAGATCACGGGACCGGCGTTCGCTCCCGTGGCAGCGTGCTCCACATTCGGCATGGCGCTTCATCTAGGAATGCGGGCGATCCAGGCGGGCGATGCCAAAATCGTCGTAGTGGGCGCAACCGATCCGCCGCCGCATCCCTTGACTGTGGGCTCCTTTTACAATGCCCGGGTGCTGTCGGCGGATCGGAGCGTATCGGTTCCGCTGACGCGGCTGCAAGGGACGCATGTGGCCGGGGGCTCGGTAATCTGGATTGTCGGCGACCTTGAGTATCTGAGAGGTAAAGGATTTCAGGCGCTGGGTATGGAACCGCTGGCCGTGGGTGTTACTTCGGACGCGCATCATATCGTTACGCCCACAACCGAGGGTCCCAAAGCAGCCATTGTCCAGGCGCTTGAAGAGGCGGCGGTGGATCCGGCGTCGATCGGTACGTGGGACCTGCACGCGACCGCCACTCCGGGCGATTATTCCGAAGTGATGACGCTGCGCACCGTGGTCCCGTCATCAGTTCTGATCACGGCGAGAAAAGGAACGTTCGGCCACGGTATGAGCGCGGGAGGCGGCTGGGAACTCACAGCGCAATATTTGGGTTTTGAGGAAAAGCGGTTGTTCCCGACGCCGCTTTCGCCCGAGACGCTGAACGAATCGATTGCGGGCGTGCATGATTCGTTTGTGTTTGACGTCGCGTGCGAATTTCCGGCAAGCGTAAGTGGCAAGCTGTCTATGGGCATCGGCGGGGTGAATGCCTGTGTGCTTTCGCAGCCGCTGGTGTGAAGGGATTATAGCCGGCTAAACAGCAATTGCTGGAGGACCGGAAACTCGCGCTCGAGTTCTTTGTGGCGTAAAGACGCAAATCCAGGCCACGACCACACGCGCTCGAATCGGTAATTCAATCGCCGGCTTGGCGCGACCGAGTCATGTCGCATCCATGGAAGGTCTTTACACAACCGCCTACTCTTCTCGCAGAGCTACGCCGGGATCGAGGAGAGAGGCGCGCCTAGCAGGGAAATATGTAGCGGCCAGGGCGGCGGCGAAGAGTAAGGCTGCGGCGGACAGGTAAATTGCCGGATCGAATGGACCGACGCCAAACAAGATGCTGGCGATGAAGCGGCTGATCGCCAGGCTGGCAGCAAGTCCGATCGTCAGGCCGATCACGGCGGGCAGCGTTCCCTGGAGAAGGATCATGCGCAGCACCGCGCCGTTGGAAGCGCCGAGGGCCATGCGCAAACCTATCTCGCGCACCCGCTGATTCACCGAGTGGGCGATCACCGCATAGATGCCCATGCCGGAGAGCGCCACCGCGAGGGCCGCAAATGCGCCGATGACTGAGGTCTGGAGTCCGCGCCACAAATACTGCCGGTTCACGATCTCCTTCATGGTGCGCGGCAGAAAGACCGCTACTGAGCCGTTCACGTCCGCAATCGCACGGCGCACGGGAGCGATATAGGAGCGGGGGTCGCCGCGTACACGCAGCGCCAGAGCAATCCAGGGCGTATCGGTCGCTTCGCTGGGCACGAACATTTCGGGCGCGGGCTTCTTCTCGATAGCCTCTTGCGGAACGTCGGCAGCGATCCCAATGATTTGATGCCAGTCAGGCGATGGGCCCGCGGGGGAAATTCGTTTGCCGATCGGATTCTGTTTGCGGAATAACTTAGCCGCTAGAGTTTGGTTTACGATTGCAATTTTTTTCCCCGGACTACCGGGGCCGAAATCGTCGCCAGCAAGCAAACGGATTTGCATTGTTTGGAAGTAGTGCGGAGACACTGCGGTCCAGACGGCGTAGGGAGCAGCCCATATTTGTCTTGCCAGCTGGTTTCCCTCGACGATAACTCCCCCGCCGGCTTCGGTTCCAGTGAGGGGCAAGGTCGAAGTGGTTGCCGCCGATCGCACGCCTGGTACCGCTTCCACGTGCTCGAGAATTTGCTGCACGAGCGCGGGAATGCTCTCATTATCGAGATGGGCTGCGTTGAAGCCGGGCACCGAGAAATAAAGCGTGAGCAGGTGGTCGTCCGCTAGATCCGGATTGATGCTGACTACGCGAAGAAAGCTCGCCAGGAGCAATCCTGATTGCACGAGAAGCAAGGCGGCCAGCGCGGTTTCCATGGCGACAAATAAGCGGCGCAGATTCTGTTGGGAACGGGAATCGGTGGTTCTGCCGGAGCCTTGCTTGAGGACAGACCCGAGGTCGGCGAGCGATGCGCGGAAGGCCGGGATCAAGGCGCAAAGCACGCCGGTAACCACGCCCACTATAAGCGTGAAGGCGAGCGCACGGCCATTGACGCCGATTTCCTCCAGGCGTGGAATTGCGGTGACTGGGAGTGACTTGAATACGCGGATCAGAGTCCAGGCGAGCCCTACTCCGCAAATGGCAGCGGCGAGGGAGAGGAGCACGCCTTCGAGCAACACCTGGCGAAATAGCCGTCCTGGCCGGGCGCCTACTGCGATGCGAATGGCGAGCTCGTGCCGGCGTGAGGAAGCGGTCACCAGATTGAGGTTGGCGACGTTACCGCACGCGATCAGCAGCAAGGCTCCCACGGCGCAGAGCAGGAGCAAAAGCGCGCTCCGAAAATTGGCCTGTGACGAGCCCAAACCCTCTCCAGTTAACGTGCCCTGCAGTTCAGCCGCTCTTGCGCCGACGCCTTTGTTCTCGTTCGGGAAGGCCCGGGCGAGCGCGGCCGATCGTGAAGCAAGTTGGGCATCGATTTGCCCGATTGTCACATTCGGCTCGAGACGGCCAAAGGCTTCGTAGGAATGGAATCCGCGTTTGTTGGCGGTTGCGGCGAGATCGAAGGTGAGTGGGACCCATACATCTCTTCGGCCCAATACGGACAAGCTCTTCGGCGCGATACCTACTATGACGAAAGGCTTACCGTCGAGCATAAGCTTTTGCCCTAGGACGTCCTGGCCGTTGAAATGCCTTTGCCAGAATTTCCAGCTCAAGATGGCTTCAGCGGCGTGGCCCGGTTGATTCTCATCGTCTTGGAAGTTGCGGCCGCGCACCGGGATGACGCCCAAAAGAGAGAAGAGACTCGCTTCGCAGCGGCCAAGAACAACGCGCTCGGGAAGGCCGCCGCCGGTCAGTGTAGCTTGCGATGTACCGAAGAGGGCCGTAGACGAAAAGCCACGCACGTTCTTCTTCCAATCGAGGTAATCCGGCATGCTCACGTCGTCACGGTTGCTGTATGCATCCGTTGCGAAGATGCGCAATATGCGGGAGCTGTCGGCAAAGGGAAGAGGCCGGAAAAGAACTGCGTCGACGATGCTGAAAATAGCGGTAGTGCCGCCTATAGCCAGCACGAGAACAAGAAATGTGGTGAGAGCCGTTCCAGGATTTTTTCGCGCTAGGCGCAAAGCAAACCGCAAATCCTGCAGCATCTACGAGTCAATTCGAGCGTAGCAGATCGGAGCGAGCGCTCTGCTTAAATTGAGACGTGGAATCGATGCCGGTAGTACGCGTGAATCGAAAAGCCGCGGATCGAATCGACGCCGGGCACCTCTGGATCTTCTCGAGCGATGTAGTGGACCGGGGCACGGCTCGGGCGGGCGATGTTGTTCGAGTGATGAGCGGGCGGGACCGCACGCTCGGCGTTGCGCATTACAGCTCCAGCTCGCAGATATGCCTGCGCTTGCTGAGCCAGCGTGTTGAGAAGGTTGCCCGGGAATTTTTGGCGGAGCGTTTGAGGAGCGCTCTTCGGTATCGCGAGCGGGTTGTGAAGCACTCGAACGCTTATCGCCTGGTGCATGCCGAAGGTGACCTGCTGCCGGGCCTCATTGTGGATCGTTATGGCAGCTACCTGGCAGTGCAATTGCTCAATCAAGGAATGAATCGGATGGCGTCGGAGATCACTTCCGTGCTGGTTGAATTGCTGAACCCAGAGGCTATCGTGGCTCGCAACGACGTTGCGAGCAGGTCGAAAGAAGAGCTGCAGCAGGAAGTGAATACGCTTTTCGGGGATGCGCCTCCGCTTGCCGAGATTGAAATGAACGGATTGCGCTTTCTGGTGGATCTGGTGGGGGGACAAAAGACGGGCGTGTTTCTGGATCAGCGGGAGAATTATCGTGCGATAAAAAATTACGCGCGGGGCGGCAGAGCGCTTGATTGTTTTACGTCGACGGGCGGGTTTGCGCTGCATTTGGCGTCGGTGTGCGAGTCGGTCGAAGCGGTGGACAGCTCGCAGGTATCGCTTGCAACGCTGCGTGCGAACGCGGCATTGAATGGCATCGGGAATGTGTCAGCGACGCAGGCGAACGTGCTGGAGTATTTGCCCGGCTTAGTTCATGCTCACCACGTGTTTGACATGGTGGTAGTGGATCCGCCGGCCTTTACGAAATCGCGTGGCGCACTCGAAGGGGCTGCGCGAGGTTACAAAGAGATCAATTCACGGGCGCTTCGATTGATGAATCAAGGTGGCATTCTGGTGAGTTGCTCCTGTTCTCACCACATGAGCGAAGCGCATTTGCTGGAAGTGATTGCGGCAGCGGCGCTCGATTGCGGCAAGCGGTTGCGGGTTTTGGAGCGGCGCACGCAGGCGCAGGATCATCCGATATTGCTGACCGTTCCGGAGACGCATTATTTGAAGTGCCTGATTTTCGAAGTAATGTGATTCTGTTCTTTCTACAGGACGATGCGGATGTCGCCCTCGCGTCGAGTGATTCGCTGGCGGTCCAGGTATTCGAGCAGGGGAATAGCATATTTGCGGGAGATTTGCGTCCAGGCCTTAAATTCGGGGACGGAGAACTGTCGTCCTTTGTGAGCGGCAAGCGAGTTTCTAATATGCGTGATGACATCGGCGTGCAGGACCAGCGCCTCCGAGACGCGTACGAGGCGTCCCGTTTTGATGAGCTGTTCTAAAAACGTTTTCCCCGTCTCGGCATTCGCTCCCAAGGCGTGCAGCATTTCGCCCGGTGCGGCGGGCTGATATCCGGCATTGCGGAAATGCTGTTCGATTCGCAGAAGAGCGGCTGTTTCCTGCTGAGTTAATTGCGGTTTGTGACCGGCGAGCGAAATGGAATCACCGCGTTGCTCAACGGCCTCGAAACCGCGCAGGACAAAAGCGGCCAGAGTAGGATCGAGACCGAGCCGCGCCGCCGCAACAGGAGCTCCTGCTAGCGCGGGATTGGCAGTATGGAACGCCTTTAGCCAACTTAGAAGTTTGTGGCGGCGTTGCACGAGCCAGTTTCGGGTAAGCAAACGCCGGCTCGAGTCATCGAACAACAACTGCGCACTGGAGTTCACGGCCGTGAGGATCTGCTCGGACGTGTTTCCGGTGAGAAGCAGCAACTCTTGCAGGGGGCGGCCATTTTCGCGTTCGCTCGTGAAGAGTTCTAGGCGGGCTGCAAAATCGCCCGTGAGCAGTTTTCGTACGCGGGCAGCCGCTTTCATGCGGCTGAGCCGCTTGGGCGGAAAGGCATCGGCGACTATTCCGCCGCCGATAGTTTGTGCAGGCGAGGGACGGCGCAGCACAAAACGATCGCCCGGCAGGACCACCGCGGGTTCGGCGAGATCGAGTTGTGCGAGGGATTGGCCCGGCCCATACTCCGGGTCGAGAGTTCGGATGCGGGCCGGGATCTCAGCTGTTCCGGCATAGAGCAGCAAATCTTCGCGGGGCGCGGGGCGGTCGGCTCCGGCCAGCCAGTTCATTACAACGTGCAGCGTCTTTGTGGAGGATAGGGAATCGGGTGAAGTCAGCACATAACCGCGCTGGATTTCGGTATGATCGATGCCGCTGAGATTCAGAGCAGTGCGCTGGCCGGCACGCGCGACGTCGCTGGCGGCGCCGTGCAGTTGCAGGCCGCGGATACGCGCTTCCCGGCCGAGCGGATGAATGCGAATCGTATCGCCCGGGCGCAAGCTGCCGCCCCAAAGCGTTCCAGTCACCACAGTGCCGAAGCCTTTCAACACGAAACTCCGATCAACGGGCAGTCGGGCAACTTCACTTCGTTCGCGCGCCTGCGTTTCTGACGCCAGGTCTTCCAGCGCTTGCGAAAGCTCCTCGAAACCTTGACGGGTGACACTGCTGACCGGAATCAGAGGAGCGTCAGCGAGAAAGGAATCTTTGCAAAGTTTTTTTACGTCCGCGACGCTGTTCGCGAGTTGCTGCGGCGTAGCCAAATCGGCTTTCGTCAGGACGACCAGCCCACGCTCAATCGCGAGTAAGCGGCAGATATCGAAATGCTCGCGCGTTTGCGGCTTCACTCCCTCGTCCGCGGCCACGATCAGCAGCACCGCGTCGATGCCGCCCACGCCGGCCAGCATGTTCTTTATAAACCGCTCGTGCCCGGGCACATCCACAAAACTGATGCACTTCCCGGAGGAAAGCGCGTACTGCGCAAATCCCAAGTCGATCGAAATGCCGCGCCGCTTTTCTTCTTGCAGCCGGTCCGTATCGATGCCGGTAAGAGCCCGTACGAGCGAAGTCTTGCCATGATCGATGTGGCCCGCAGTGCCCAAAATCAGGCTCTCGGGAGCGTTCATAATACTATCGGGCATGTGGGCGAACTGATCCTATCGTCGCATCTGGAGGAGAACATCACGCAGTCCGGGACAGACCGATTAGAAGAGCTGCGCAAGCGTCATCTGCGCGCTGAAGAAGGTGGCGGAGCCGAGCGCCGAGCGCGTCAACATCGGGAAGGCAAGCTGTCAGCCCGTGAGCGGATTGAGCTGCTGCTCGACGAAGGGAGCTTCGAAGAGCTCGATAAGCTCGTCCGGCACCGCTCGCACAACTTCGGTATGCAGCACAGCGTGATTGATGGAGACGGCTTCATCACCGGCCACGGCTTGATTCACGGCCGCCAGGTATTCGTCTTCGCACAGGATTTTACGGTATTCGGCGGTTCGTTATCGGAAGCCAATTCGCAGAAGATCGTCAAGCTAATGGATCTGGCGCTGAAAACGGGCGCGCCGGTGATCGGGCTGAACGATTCCGGCGGCGCGCGCATTCAGGAAGGCGTGGTTTCGCTCGCCGGCTATGCCGATATTTTCTTGCGTAACACGCTGGCGAGCGGCGTGGTGCCGCAGATCTCGGCGATCATGGGTCCGTGCGCGGGAGGCGCCGTTTATTCGCCGGCCCTGACAGATTTTGTTTTCATGGTGGATCGCACGAGTCACATGTTCGTGACGGGACCCGACGTCATCAAGACGGTCACGCACGAGGATGTTTCGAAAGAAGAACTCGGCGGAGCGAACACTCACAACGCGGTGAGCGGCGTGGCCCAGTTTCTCGCGGCGAACGATGCCGATTGCTTACAGAAAATTCGCGAGCTACTCACCTTTCTTCCGCAGAACAATCTGGACGGCGTGCCGGCTGATGGCGACCGACGACAGTGAAGAACGCGCCGACCTCGAGTTGGACACTCTGATTCCGGCGCAATCCAATAAGCCTTACGACATCAAAGATGTGATTACACGGGTGGTGGACGATGCCAATTTCTTCGAAGTCGCGGAGCTGTTTGCGCGCAATATTGTGATCGGGTTTTGCCGAATGGCAGGGCAGACCGTGGGAATTGTGGCGAATCAACCGGCGCATCTGGCGGGGTGCCTGGATATCAATGCGTCTATCAAGGGCGCGCGGTTCGTGCGCTTCTGCGACGCGTTCCAAATTCCGATTCTGACGTTTGAGGACGTGCCGGGTTTTTTGCCGGGCACCGCGCAAGAGTTCGGCGGAATCATCCGGCATGGAGCGAAGCTGCTCTACGCGTATGCCGAAGCCACCGTCCCCAAAATCACGGTGATTACGAGGAAAGCATATGGTGGGGCGTATTGCGTGATGGGGTCGAAGCATCTGCGCACCGATATCAATTTTGCGTACCCGACGGCGGAGATTGCGGTGATGGGTCCGGAGGGCGCGGTGAACATTCTTTACCGGCGGGAATTAGAACGCGCGACCGATCCCGAAGCGAGCCGCCAGGCGAAGATCGAAGAATACCGCGAGCGTTTTGCGAATCCGTTCGTCGCGGCCGAGCGCGGTTATGTGGACGACGTAATCGAGCCGCATGAGACGCGCACCCGCGTGATTCGCGCATTGCGCATGCTGGCCAATAAGGTGGACACCGCGCCGCGCAAAAAGCACGGGAGCATACCGCTCTAGACTGGTACTAAGGAATGAAGCTGCTTTCGTTATGCCTGCTGCTGCTTGCCGCGCCGGCTTTGCAGGCCCAGTACTCCCGAGTGATCAGTAAAGAAGGCGTGGGGATTGATCAGAACCTGAATGCGGCGGTCCCGCTCGATCTGGTCTTTCGCGATGAAGCGGACCGGCCCGTGGCGCTGCGCACCTATTTCGGCGATAAGCCGGTGATTCTGGCGCTGGTCTATTATCAATGCCCGAGGCTGTGCAGTTTGACGTTGAGCGATATGGTTCACTCGCTGTCCCAGGTGGACTTACGGCCCAAACAGGATTACAACGTGGTGATCGTAAGCATCGATCCGGCGGAGAAGCCGGCGCTCGCGGCGGCCAAGAAAGCGAGCTACGCCAAGGTATTCACCAAACCGGGTTTCGATGCAGGCTGGCACTTTCTCACGGGCGATCAGGCGGCCATCAGTAAGCTGGCCTCAGCCGTCGGCTTTCACTATCGCTGGGATGAGCCGACGCGCCAGTTCGTGCATGCGGCCGGGATCATGATAGCGACTCCGGAAGGGAAGCTCTCGCGCTACTTCTATGGCATTCAATACTTGCCCATTGATGTGAGGCTAGGGCTGGTGGAGGCTTCGGCGCACAAGATCGGATCCCCGGTCGATTATGTGCTTCTGTTTTGTTGCCCCTATGATCCGATGACTGGGAAATACACGGTGGCAATTTATAACATTTTGAAGCTGGCCGGCTTAGCTACGCTGCTTTGCCTGGGTACATTAATGTTCTTCCTGATGCGTTCACGGCGCGGAAGAACGGTAGGCTCACTTCCCTAAATGTTTGTCGAAGAAGCCCAGCCATTAACTCGTCCGCTTCTTTGGACTCGGGTAGCTTTACGTCATTCCAGAAAGCGTGCGGCAGCGCTTCAAAGACGACAAGCTGCGCATCCACTCCGGCTCGTAAGAATGCGCGGTGCAGAATGGTGGTGCCGCTTAACAATAAGTCGCGCGTGCTCGTAATGAAGAGCGTTGGTGGGAAGCCGCGTAAATCCGCATAGATCGGGGAGAGCACGGGATCGGTGCGGGCTGGTCGAACCGATATAGGCGGTATCCGGCGAAGGGCCTTCGCCCGGCGGATTCATGAGGTCCTGATAATCCGGCCAGCGCGAAAATAGCCCGTGAATCGCCGGTTTTACTGAAATCTCCAAAGCCGGAAAAAACGCCCAGTGCTGCGGGCAGCGGCAAATTTAGCTTTTTCAGTTGTGAAGCTACTTCGGCGGTCAGTACCGCTCCGGCTGATGTGCCATACAGTCCGATATTTTCAGGCCGATAAGCTTTTCAGAACCTCTTTGTAGACCGCAACCGTATCGTCGACTGCCGCCGGGAAAGGATGCTCGGGCGCAAGGCGATACAGCACCGCAATCACTTTCGTGTTCGTCAGATTAGCGATGGGCACCGTTTCGGTGAGCGAGCCCGAATCCGAGTTGAAGCCGCCGCCATGCACATTGATTAATACGCGCTCGCGGCGGTCCGCCGGAATGGTCAGAGGCGAGATCACGCGGACGGGCACCCCGGCCATGGATTGCTCCTCAACGGTCACCGGATAAACCTTGCGAAAGGCTTCCCCGGCGGCGTTCTGCCATTTGTCCGTGCCCTGCCGCCGCTCCTCGATTGTTTCGTGGCGCGGGGCGTCGGAGACTTGCCGCGCTAAGCTCTTTTGCGCTTCCGGGCTAACAGTTTTGGGCACCGGGACAACGCGCGTCACATGCGCTGTGCCGTTTGCATCGATATAGCTCGAATCCTTTTGCGGTATGTTCTGCCCGGCGAGCAGAGCAATACCAGCTGTGCACAAGCAGAACACATACTTCCATTTCACAGATACGGTCTCCTCTACGCGGCTTTGTTATTGGGGTGTCGCGCTCTTAATGGCCTGGCCTACGTGCAGGACCGCAGATACCGCCCGGCTATAGTTCATGCGCATTGGACCGAGGACGGCGATATGCGCCTGGAGCCCATTGCGGAGCCCGAAGCGTACGCCGATTAAGGACAATTCGCTCATGCTTGGGTGCACGGCGGACAAGCCGACTTGAATTGCCGGTTCGCCCTCGCGTCCTTCCATGAAGCTGTCGAGCAATTGCAAAATGCGTTTTTTTTCTTCGAGTGCCCGGAAGAGTTCGCGGGCGCGCTCTCGGGTTAAATGCAGATCGAGCCCGATCAGATTCTCGGCACCGTCGAAGTGAATTTCGGGCATGGCTCCGAGGTCGAGCAGTCCGTTGTTGTAGAACAGGTTGACGCGCTGGAGGATCGCATCGTAAGCGGCGCTTTCCAGTTCGAAGCGGCGGTGCAATTCGCGGTGGATGTGCGGCAGCATCCATCCGCTGAAATGGTAATTGATGTAATTGCGGATCGAGGCGAGTTCGTCTTGCGAAACGATTTCGTCGAGTTGGATTAGCTTGTTGCGGACCATGCGGTCGCGCGTAATCACCACCATCAGGATGCGTTTATCCGGTAACGCCAGCAGTTCTACCTGATCGAGGGTTTGGTTTTCCGTTGGAATTGCGGCAGCAATGCCGAAGTTCCGGGTAATTTCAGTCAACAGTTTGGAGGAGCGTTCGATACGCGCTTCCACACTGCCGGCCTTCTCGATTTCGTGGTGGAGGCGGTCGAGTTCGCCCTGCACGATGCGGCGCGTAAAGAGGGTTTTGACGTAGCTTTGGTAGGCGAGTTCGGTGGGGACCCGGCCGGCGGAAGTATGAGGTTGCGAAAGATAGCCGGCGTCGAGCAGATCTGCCATCATGTTGCGGATCGAGGCCGAACTGAGCGGGTATTTCCGGGCAATCGCGCCCGAGGCGACGGGCTCGCCCGTCTCAATGTGTTTCTGGACGATAGCGTGGAGAACGTCGAAATGGCGCGGCGATAACGGTTGCTCCCCGCTCATATTGTTTTGGCCGGTCTCCATAGGCGCTCCAAGTCATAGTACTTACGCGCGTTTTCCGAGAAAATATGCACCAGAAAATCGCCGTAGTCCATTAGAATCCACTCAGCCTGATCGTAGCCTTCCACGCTTACGGGTCGCTCTCCGACTTTCTTAAGATCGGTCTCGATCTGGTCGCAAATCGCCTGTCCCTGCCGCTGGTTACTGGCGGAGCAAATCACGAAGAAATCGGTAAAAGAAGTGACTTCCCGCAGGTCGAGAACACGCACGTCCAACGCTTTTTTCGATTCCGCAGCCTGAACGGCTGTAGCCCAGTTATTCTGTGCTTCAGGCGGTGACGATCGGCGCGGATGGACTGGCGTGAGGCTCTCCTGCGCCTAGCGTACTACATTCCGGGTGCGGCTGAAAAGTTACACTAATACCAGATGCCGCTACGCCTCTGCCGGGTAGCCTGTCTCGTATTATTTTGTTTCCCGGCGCTTGCTGAAGACCCCGCGGTCGCTTATCAGGCTGTGGCGCAAAGCCAGGTCAACCGGGCGGCTAACGAACTCGCCAAAATTAAGGATTTAGTCGATAGCGGGACGCTTCCGCGCGCGCGTCTCGACGAAGCTACCAACAACTTAGCGGATGCGCAAGACGAACTGGTGCTGGCTTCGACGCTTTACGGGAAAGTGCATGTGCAGGATCTGACGGATGCGGAAGCCACGGCAATGGTGGCAGCCGCCAGACGCCGCGTGGATCGTGAGCAAAAGGTGGTCGACCAGCGGCGCGATTTGCTGAACGCCGGTATTATGGCTCGCTCCGAGCTGGACGTTTTCGAACAGGAACTGGCGTCCCGCCAGCGCGTTCTCGAGCTTGCCCAGAACCGCGTGAGACTGCTGGACGAGCTCAAGAAAATGGTGGCTGCCGAGCACGCAGCCGAGACCAACGCCGCTTTCGCAAGAACGTCATGATCCGGTATGACGGGAACGGCCATTTCGATTTGAACGACATGCCGGCTATCACGGCCGAGTACCAGCGCAAATTCGGGCAGCCGTTACCGGTGAGTGCTTTCGGCCAGACGCTGCTGCATCGTTCGATGGGGCTGGATCATCGCAACCGGGTGGATGTGGCGCTGAATCCGGATTCGGTGGAAGGTGTTTGGCTCAGACGGCTTCTGGAGCGGCTGCATATTCCTTACCTGGCGTTCCGCAGCGCGGTCGTGGGGGCCGCCACGGCTCCGCATATTCATATCGGGCCGGGAAGCACGCGGTTGATTTTGGCCAAAGGCGTGGGTTAGCGGCGGGGACGCTGGCGGTAATCGGCGAGGCCCCACATCTGGACGATGGTGCACATCTCGAAAAGACGGGAGCGGGCCCGCGAGCCGATGCGCTGTTCGAGCGTGTCGTGAACCAGATATTTGACCGCCGCTCCCGGTGCGGCGCGTTCGGTAGACATGCCGCCCATGTCGGGATCGGGAAAGTTAGTTGTCGCAATGAGCGGTTTGCGGTAATTGCAGCGATAGGTGATGAGCGATGTGACGGTATCTTCGACCCAATCGGTGACGCGGTGCGCGCCGAGATCGTCGAGCAGCAGGACTTCGGCATCGAGGGCAGTCTGATAGGTTTCGCGATGAGTGCTGCCCATCTTTTCGTCGTAGCCAGCGCGAATGCGTTCGAGGAGATTCTGGTAATCGAAGAAGATGGCCTCGTGGCCGCGTTCGATCAACAGACGAAGTACGGCGACAGCGAGATGGGTTTTGCCGACGCCTTGCGGCCCGACCAGCAGTAAGCCCAACTTGTCCTTGAGCACCGGGAAATTGTTGGCATAGCTTTTGACGGGCAGCATGGCGCTCGAAAGCTGGCGGGCAGCGGTGGGATTGTCGCGCGGCAGGTAGAAATTGTCGAACGAGGCGTTGCTGTAATTCTCGGGGATTTGGGCCTTCGAGGATAATTCGGCGCCCTGGTTTTCGGCGAAGCAGCGGCAGCGGGCAGCAGATGAGATGCCGTCTTGTTCGGCGATGATCCAGCCGGTCCCGCGGCAGAACTCGCAATCGGCTTTGGGCATCTACTCGATCACCATCAATTTTTCAGCGGCAGCGACGGAGGATCCCTCGCGCACCAGGATTTGCGCGACTTTTCCGGAGCGGGGCGCTTTCATTTCGTTTTGCATCTTCATGGCCTCGACCACGATCAACCCCTGACCTGCTTCCACTTGTGAGCCCGGCTCTACGAGCAGCTTGACAACTTTCCCAGGCATTTGCGCGCGCAACTCGAATGGTCCCGAGGCGGACCGCTTCTCGGCAAGAACTGACCGGTCGCGTGGATCCGCTACGGTAATAACGAAGCGCTGTCCATCGACCTGAACGCCGTCCGGCAAAAGGTAAGCGGTGAAGCTGCGGGTACCAATCAGGACCGAGCAGACGCCCGGACTGGTTTCGACGACGGAGGCGTTTCCAGCTTCCTGCTCGAGATCGAGCAGGCGGTTTTCCCCATCAATGGTAACGCGGAGCTTCATCGACCTAGCCGCCCGTTGAGCCGCCAGGCGCTGGAGTAGAGGTTTGAGCGGGCGGGTGGTTTTTGGCGAACGGAGGCGGCGGCAAGGATCGCGGCGAGGTCGGCATCGGGCGTGGATCGCGTTGGCGGGCGGCGCTCGAAGAATGCGGGGAGAAAGGCGGTATCGAGATTACCGGCTTCCCATTCGCGGGTCGGCGAGAAGGCGTTCGAAGAGGGCGAGGTTGGTGACGGGTCCTGAGAGCACGTATTCAGAGAGGGCGCGGCGCATGCGGGCGGTGGCGGCTGGGCGATCGGCGGCCCAAACGGTGAGTTTGGCGAGCAGCGGGTCGTATTCGAGGGGTACGGACCAGCCGGCATAGACGCCGCTATCGACGCGGACGCCCGGGCCTCCTGGTTCGTGGTAGCGAGTGATGGCTCCGGGACTCGGAAAGAAGTTGTTTTCGGGATCTTCGGCGTAGATCCGGCATTCGAGAGCGGACCCGGTCCAGCGGATGTCTTCCTGGCGCAAGGTGAGGGGCTCGCCGGCGGCAATGCGGATCTGCCAGTGAACGAGATCAAGGCCGGTGACCCATTCGGTAACGGGGTGCTCGACCTGTAGACGGGTGTTCATTTCGAGGAAATAGAAGTTGCCTTGCTGGTCGGCGAGGAATTCCATAGTGCCGGCGTTGGAGTAGTTCGCGGCGCGGGCGATTTTGAGGGCGGCCTGGCCGATGCGTTCGCGGAGCTCGGGATGGGCGAGGACGAGCGGCGAGGGAGATTCCTCGATGATTTTCTGATGGCGGCGCTGGATGGAGCATTCGCGCTCGCCGAGATGGATCAAGTGGCCGTGCTCATCGCCGAGGACCTGGATTTCGATGTGGCGAGGGCGCTCGATCCATTTTTCGAGATAGATTTCGCCGGAGCCGAAGGCGCGTTCGGCTTCGCTGGCAGCGGCGCGCATGGCAGAGGGCAGGTCGGCTTCGCGTTCGACCAGCCGCATGCCTTTGCCACCGCCCCCGGCCGCGGCTTTGAGGAGAACCGGGTATCCGATTTGCGCGGCGAACTTGGCGAAATCGGTTTGAGTTCCGGGGACGATGGGGGCTCCGGCCGCAGCGGCGAGCCGGCGGGCGGCGGTTTTCGAGCCCATCTGTTCGATGGCTTGCCAGGAGGGTCCGATGAATTTGATGCCGGCTTCGGAACAGGCACGGGCGAAGGCGGCGTTCTCGCTGAGGAAGCCGTAACCGGGGTGAATGGCTTCGGCGCCCGTGAGGCGGGCGGCGTCCAGAATGCGTTGCGGGCACAGATAGCTTTCCGAAGACGGGGCGGGGCCGATGGGAACGGCCTCGTCCGCCATTTGCACGTGGAGAGCGCGGCGGTCGGCTTCCGAGAATACGGCGACGCTTGCGATGTGGAGTTCGCGAAGAGCGCGCAGGATGCGGACGGCGATCTCGCCGCGGTTGGCGACCAGGATTTTTTGGAACACGTAAGCCTGATAGTGGTTTTACCAAACGAACTCAAAAAGGCCACAGATAAACACGGATAACGAAACACAGAAAAATACATTTTGTTTTGGATGGAAGGGGTTAGACGGGTTTTCGGTGGGTTGAGCGATGGGTGGGTTGGGAGACTGCGCTCGAGATGGCGGAAGAAAAAAAGCGCGGGGGCGGGCCGAAGACGCCGGAGGGGAAGGCTCGGTCGAGCCAGAATGCGTTGAAGCATGGAGGGCGATCGGAGACGCTCATTTTGCCAGGGGAGGAGCAGGCGGACTTCGACAAGGTAGCGGAGGGATGGCGGAAGGAGTTTGAGCCGGAAGGGTATCAGGAAGAGCGGCTGGTGGAGATTCTGGTACGGAACGACTGGTTTTTCCAACGGGCGGACCGGCGGTGGCAGGAGGCGGAGGCTGAGGGGGCTGATCAGCATACGTTGGAGCTGATGCAGCGGTACCGGACGACGGCGGAGCGGTCGTTTTTCCGGGCCTTGGGAGCGTTGCGGGGGCTGCGGAAGGACCTGCTGAGAGAAGGCAACGATCGCGTGAAAAGTGAAATACGGAACATACGCCTAGAAGCAGATCTAAAGGCGAAAGACGCGCTGATTTTGCGCTTGCAGGAGGAGATCAAGGCCTACGCGGAGGGTAAGACGGTCCCGAAGCCGGTTCCGTCAAATCAAGAGTTGAAACGACGGGCGTTACATCTCAGAAGCGGCGGCTGATAAGCCTCTAATTACGTCGCCTTTCAGCCGAAATGCCTTTCACGCGACCTTGATTGCTGTATATACAATAAATGTATATACTTAGGCGTGGCTGGATTGGATTGGGACAAGGAGAATATAGCCCACATAGCCCGTCACAACGTAACGCCGCAGGAGGTCGAAGAGGTGTTCAGCCGTCTATACCTCGAATTCGAGGCGCCCCCAGTCGAAGGCGAGCCCCGCACGAAGATCCAGGGCAGCGCGGCGAGCGCCCGATTCTTGACCGTTATCTATACCGAGCGGGCGGGAAAGATTCGCCCGGTCACCGCGTATGACATGAGCAGAAAGGACCGAAAACTATATGCCTCGCAAATCCTCAATGAGCAGTAAAATGCCGAAAGTCAAAACTGAAGCCGAAGAGGCCGACTGGTACACCAGCCCAGCTGGCCGTCGCCAAACGACCCGTCAATTTCAGCAGGCCATCCGGAAGGGTGTTATCACCACCGAATCGCGAGACCTCGAAGAGGTGAATCGATTGGTGAAGCAGAATCCAGGCCGAGCCATTGTCGTAAAGAACGGATTGAACATCAAGCGCACCGATCCGGCTGTTCTACAAAAACTGATGGAGGAGGCCCGCGCCTCGATGACGAAGCCCGTCTCGCTGCGCCTTGCGATAGGGGATCTCGAAGCGGCCAAACGTCTCGCCGAAAAGAAAGGCGTTGGTTATCAGACGGTGCTCAAACAGATCATCGAGAAAGGTCTTCGAAACGCCGGTTAGAGAGATTAGAATCGAGAGCTACCTAGGGCCACGGCTACTTTGGCAGTGCCTTCGCACCTCGAAGCGAAAGATGCATTCCGGCGGTCGAGGACATTGACGGGAAATTTTATAGGAGTTTGTTGAAAGAGTTTCGATAACCGCTCCCTGCGGTCGCGGCTCAGAATCGGCGGTCGCGGCTCAGAACGGCGCTAGGCGGCGTGGTTGTTGGCGGGGGGCGGTGGGGACGGCAGGATGTTCTCGACTACGCGCAGGGCTTCTTCGAGGGCTTCGACGAAGTAGTACTCGCCCCACATGACGGATTCGTCGACGCCCAGACCTTTGTGCACGTGGTAAACGGATCCGCGCAGAATGCCTTGCCAGTCGGGCTCGGCATCGCCCAGATAGTTTGCCGAGAGAGTGCGGAGGATATGGAGGGCAGTGGACCAGTAGAAGTGGCCCTTCATCGGGTCGCCGATATGGCGGCAAAGGCGCAGTAATCCCGCGGCGGCAATGGCGGCGGCGGAGGTGTCGAGGATTTTGCGGCTGTCCGCAGGCGCGTTGTAATCCCAGGGCGGAACGCCGTCGGCCGGAGTGTGGGTTATGTAGTAATCAGCACACGCTTCAGCCGTATGCAGGAAGCGCGGATCGCGGCTGTATTCGTAAGCGGCGGTAAAGCCGTAGAGAGCCCAGGAGAGGCCGCGCGACCAGCAGGAATCGCTGCGAAACCCTTGTTGGGTGGATTGGCGGAGGAATTCGCCGGTTTCCGGGTCGAAGACGCCTTCATGCGCGGTCGACCCATCGCCGCGCACGAGGTGCTTACGGATGGTGAGCGCAGTGCGAGTGGCCACGTCGCGCACCTGTTTATCGCCGGATTCGCGAGCCGCGTAAAAGACGACTCCGAGGTTCATGATGCCGTCGATGAAGACAGAATCCTCCGTCATCAACGACTGAATATATTGGCCTTTTTCCTTGAAGCCCTCAGCCAGAGTTTTGCCGGCCTGAATCATGACTTCGCGCACCGAGTCGTCGTGGGTGCATTGATACCAGCGGAAATATGCGGTAAGAAAAATAAAACCGAGGTCGTGGACGTTGGGATCGGCTTTGCGGGTTTCGAGCGGGCGGCTGTAGCGGATGGCGTTTTCCCACCAGAAGCGGGCGTCGGGATGATTGGGGCCGAGGCGTTTGTAGAAGAGCCACATCATGCCGGGGAGGAAGCCGTCGCACCAGTGAGCGAGGGCGGGGCCATCGTGTTCCCAGGCTCCGTCGGCCGTGAACATGGGGTAGGTATCGGGGTGGCGCTCGATGAGCTGCCGGACCTGCTTCTGAGCGAGGCGAAACGCCTTTTCAAACAAGTCGCGGTCGGTTTCGGAAATAAATTGGATCACTCAGATACCTGCGAAGTTCATTATAGTGAGCGCGGATTGCTTTGCTACCATCGATTTGCATGCCCACCAAAGTGACGATCGTGAACAACGGTCCAATTCGGATAGAAGGGGATTTCGAAATTCATGATTCTGAAGGAAATTCGTTCGGTTTAGGCGGACGGTCGGTGATCTCGCTGTGCCGCTGCGGGCTGGCGGAAAACAAGCCGTTTTGCGATGGATCGCATGGCCGCTCGGGATTCCTGTCGCAGTGTAAAGCGCGCGATCTGCCGCCGCCCAAAGCGCGCGTTTGATTTCTTTCAGAGCTTTCAGTTTTTGATGTAAATTTCTTCCGTGCCAGAGACGATCGCAGTTCGGAAACAATCTTCTCCGACGCGTCTGATCGAGCTTGACATCCTGCGGGGATTTCTTCTGCTGTGGATGACCTTCACGCATTTGCCGACCAAGGCGAACATCATTTCGAACCAGACGTTCGGTTTCGTTTCGGGCGCGGAAGGGTTTATTTTTCTCGCAGGATTTATGATCGGGCAGCTCGAGCACCGGATCGAGCTGAAAAGGGGATTGCGGGCGACGGTTCGCGACCTCTGGCGGCGCTTGTTCCGGGTGTACGCGTACCATACTGGCCTTAGTGGTGATTGCGTTTACGGTGGTGGCCGAGGTGGCGATGCACCTGCATCGGATGGCGCTCCAGAATCTGCTGTCGTACTACCTGGCAGATCCGTGGCATGCGGTTCCGGCGGCGGTGTTGTTGCGCTATCGACCGTCGCTGTTCGACATTTTGCCGATGTACATCGTTTTCTTAGGCGCGACGCTGGCGGCGCGATGGGTGGCGCGGCGCTGGGGATGGGATCCGGTGGTGTATGCGAGCTTCGCGTTGTGGGCGGTGGCGCAATTCGGGTTGCGGCACTGGATCTATCTACATGTAAGTTTCTTTGGCACGAAGGTTCCGGAGAATTCAACGGGCGCATTCGACATGTACGCGTGGCAATTGCTGTGGATAGTAGGACTGGCGCTGGGCAGTATTTATGCGGATCGATTGACTGACGAAGCGGCGGCGAGGGGCGAGCGCAAGGAGTTTCCGAAGTGGCTCGTCACGCTGGCCACGGTACTGGCGGCGGTGTTTCTGGTATTGCGGTACAGCCCGGTGGATCAATGGATGAATCAGGACTCGTTGGGGTGGCTGATCGATAAATGGCACTTGGGGGCGGCGCGGGTGATTAATTTCGCCGCCTTGACAATTGTGACGGTGCGGTTTGGGCAGAGCATTGCTTCGCTGGCAATCTTTCAGCCGCTGGCGCTTTTGGGGCGAGCTTCGATCGAGGTGTTCTCGGTGCACATTTTGTGCTGTTTAACGGGGGACGGGTTGAGTCCGGCGGCCGATCCGAATTTACCGTGGTGGCAGCAAGTTCCGCTGCTCGTGGGCACAGTGAGTATTTTGTTCGCAACGGCATTGGTAGCGGGGAAATGGAACCGGTACCGGAGATCCCGGCGGACAGTGGCGGCAACGGCTTAGCCAGATCTTCGAACGAACGAAGCGCGCCCGATTCGCGTCTTATTATCGAAGGCTAGCTATTTACTTATGACGCCAGACGAACGCAATATGCTGAATGACCTCGCAGCCCGAGTCTCGCAGATGCCGGCTGCTCCCCGGGATGCGGAAGCAGAAGACCTCATACGGACCAAAATTGGCAGCCGTCCGGATGCTTTATACCTGATGACGCAAACCGTGTTGATTCAGAACATGGCGCTACAACGGGCGCAACAGCAGATCCAGGATTTGCAGAATCGGGCGGGGCAGGGACAGGTGACGAGCGGCGGTTCGAGCTGGATCGGCGGCGGCGGCCAGGGTGGTTCCAATGCGCCCTCACCGCAACAAGCGCAGTATGCCGCGCCGGCACCTCAATACGCGGCTCCGATGAGCGGTGGATCCAGTTTTCTGCGCGGCGCTGCGCAGACGGCGGCGGGGGTGGCGGCGGGTACTCTGGCGGCGGAGGCGATCGGGTCGATGTTCTCCCATCCAGGCGGGGGATTGTTTGGCGGCAGCGGCTTTATGGGAGGCGGCGGCGTTGCGCCTACTGAGGAGGTCGTAAATAATTATTACGATTCGCCCTCCGGCGGCGGTCAAGATATGAGTGACGCTGGGGGACAAAATAACTTCGACGATTCCGCAATTGCGGATGACCAGAACCAGTCCGACGATAACTCGCAGTTTGACGATTCAAGCCTGGACGACGGCGGCGGGTTCGATAGCGGGTCGGACGATAGTTTTATTTAAGGCTCCTCAGTCGATGATTTGTCCGGCGTTGAGGGCCGTTTTCGGAGCCCGATGTAGCCAGCAGCGAACACAATGAGAAGCAGTACTTTTGGTGCAGGTTCCGGCGTGGCGACCAGGCCCGGAGCAGTTAAGGCGCCGGCGCCTGACGTGGTATAGAAAGTTGGGTGGATGTAACCTCCGCCTTTCAGTACTCCGGAAAGGTCGGCGAATTCGCCTGTGCCGCCGGTGAACATCAACGACTGGGTGAAGGGCCCGCTGAACGTTGCGAGCGAGACGCTGGTGTCATCCTCATGCAGATCCCCGAAGACCGTACTTCCGTTCGGGAAGATCATGCTGAAGGTGCCGTAATTTTGAAGTGTGGCTAAGCTGATGTGGTTGTGAGTGTCGAACACAACGCTGGGGAAGCCGGTTAGAGAACCCGAAGCTACCCCGTCCGCAGTGATAAAGCCATTAGCGATCACCAGATTGTGAGCGCTTCCGGTGAACTGATACTGTACTGCAATTGTGGAGGCCGATGCCTGGCCGGTTGCGGCTAATGCTGAGGCGAGTAGAACGCCGCAGATGGAAATTCTGGTGGTCTTCATGGCTCATTGAGCATGGCTCGGAACCGGCGCGAAAGACGATATCGCGCAGGCGACATTTTCGTGACATTTTTCTGGAAGGCTAAACCGATATAGCGGCAGCCCCCTGACGTGATATTCTGTGACGGGCTACAGGATGACAACGGGCCCGGTGGCCGGGCATCTAGTCGCGTTCGGGGACTATACGTTCGATGCGCGTTCGGTGATCCTGTTCAAGCACGGCAACTGGGTACGGGTGCCGGACCAGTCCTTAAGAGTACTAGCGGCACTCCTTGAAAATCCGGGGCAGATAGTAAGCCGGGAGGAGTTGTCAGGCCGGCTCTGGCCGGAGGGTACTCACGTTGCCTTCGAACAGGGGCTGAACTCCATTGTCAAGCGATTGCGTGCGGTGTTGCTCGACTCTCCAACCGCTCCTCGTTACATTGAGACGCTTCCAAAACGCGGGTATCGCTTCATATGTCCTGTAGGTTCCGTGGCCCCGCTTTGCGAGCAGGTCATAGTTGGGCAAACCGCGGCTGGGGAATCACGCAGTTCGGGATGGCTGCCGGGTAAGACCCGCTATCGCATTGCGATTGCGTGTGCGTTTCTTGTTCTTGCGGGAGCAATCGGCTCGCTTCTCTACCGAAGGGTTTGGGACAGAGCGTGGAGCGAGCAAGCGCGGCCAATGGTTTCGCGAAGCATAGACATTGTTTCCGACCCGCCGGGGGCGCGAGTCTCATGGCGGCCGTACGCCGACTTGAAATCGAAGTGGCGTTTCCCGGGCACGACACCACTGCGCGGTTTGCCGGTGAGCGCCGGGACAATTCGCGTGCGCCTAAGTAAGCCAGGGTATACGGATCTCGAGATCGCGGCTCCCGGATCCAGCTACCGATTACGCATGGAGAGCAAAGGATCGCAGCGTGGCATGGTGGATATTCAGGCTGGCCCTATTTTCCGCCAGTACGCCGGGATTGGCCGGTTAGGCCCTGTGATGGTAAGTGACTTCTGGATCGATCGAACGGAAGTTACTAACTCTGCATATCAAGATTTTGTAAATGCCGGCGGTTATGAAAAACCGCAGTACTGGACATTCCAATTCATTGAGAACCGCCGCACTTTGAGCTGGAGCCAAGCGATGGCAAAATTTAGGGATCGGACAGGGAGGCGTGCGCCAGCGGGCTGGTCGGCGGGAGCTTATCCCGCGGGAGAAGGCGATTATCCAGTATCAGGCGTGAGCTGGTACGAGGCGGCCGCGTATGCCAATTACGCTCGTAAGATGCTGCCGAGCGTGGATCAGTGGTTTCGTGCGGCGCAGACCGATGACAGCGCATTCGTGATTGCCTTGAGCAACTTCAACGGGCGCGGACCGGTTCCAGTTCAGACGCGAGGGGCGGTCGGGTCATTCGGAGTTTATGATATGGCCGGCAATGTTCGCGAGTGGTGCTTCAACGAAACCGGCGGTATGAGATTCGCGCTGGGAGGCGCATGGCCGGATCCCGCTTACATGTTTACGCGGGGGCAGCGAATTCCACCCATGAATCGATCCCTTACAAACGGGTTTCGATGCATTAGATCTCTTCACTCGAACGGGTCCCAGCCAGAATTCGGGGCTGCAATACCGGCTGCGGTTTCGGATCGCGCGCCTCTGATTCCTGTGCCGGACGAAGTTTGGCAGAGTTACAAGCCCTTGTATTCGTACGCACAAACTAATCCAGAGGCAAAGGTCGAATCGATCACAGATTCAGAAGAATGGCGAAGGGAGAAGGTGCGATTCCGCGCTGGTTACGGGAACCAAGAAGTCGTTGCTTATTTGTTTTTACCAAAGCAGCGGCGTCCGCCGTATCAGTGCGTAGTTTTTGTGCCGAGCGCCGACGCGTTTCAACGGATATCCGGAGATACGATTCAGCCCATGGAAGATGTTCTGCGCAGCGGGAGGGCAATGATGTTCCCCATTTTTTGGGGGACGTTCGACCGATTTGTGAAGTTGCCGAGCGACGCAGCGAACGCTGGTTACCCAAGTCCGGTGTTTATCAGGGAAGCACTAATCGCGTGGCGAAAAGATTTAGGCAGAACTCTCGATTATCTGCAGACGCGCAAAGATATCGGTCCGATTGGTTACCTGGGCGTGAGCACGGGTGCAGAATTCGCGCCGGTGCTGCTGGCGGAAGAACGGCGTGTGAAGGCGGCCGTCCTGCTTTCTGGAGCGATGCCGGAGCAAATAGAGCTCATGCCAGAATCGAATCCCGTCAACTTTGCACGGCACGTGACAATACCCGTGCTAATGCTGAACGGAAGATATGACTCCATTCTGACGGCCGAAGCTCAGGGGGAGATGCTCCGGCTGCTGGGTACCGCGGGTCGAAATAAAGCGCACATTTTCGTCGATAGCGGGCATGGCGTGCTGGCGCCTGAGGTGCGCAATGAAGTCATGCGTGAGACGTTAGTTTGGTTTGACCGCTATTTAGGCGTATCTCGGAATCGATAGAAGTTCAGGCGGGTTCGATAGCGGGTCGGTTGAAAAACCGCTCCCTTTGGTCGCGGCTCTGATGCGCGATCGAGGGGAGTTTACCAGTCTGCGGTCATTCTATTTCGACCGGGTCGGCCGTAGCGGGGGACGCTTCTTCCAATCGGCGATCGAGGTAGGCGCGCCGGCTCTCGTTGATGACTTTGCGGGCTTCGCGCGGGCCGCCCCAGCCTTTCATTTCGGCTTTTGCACCTTGCAGTTCTTTGTAGATCGTAAAGAAGTACTCGATCTCGCGCCGGCTGTGCGGGAAAACCTGTTCGATGGTATGAATGCTTTCAAAGCGCGGGTTGCGATTGGGGACGGCCAGAATTTTTTGATCGTTTTCCTTGGCGTCCACCATCTGCAAGACGCCGAGCGGGCGCGCTTCCATCAGGCAGCCGGTAAAGCTTGGCTCATCCACCAGGACGATGATGTCGAGCGGGTCGCCATCTTCGGCGAGCGTGCCCGGAATAAAGCCGTAATCGCCGGGATAGTGCATGGGCGAATAGAGCGCGCGGTCTAAGCGAAAGACGCCGAGATTTCCATCGTATTCGTATTTGTTGCTCGAGTTTTTGGGAATCTCGATGATTACCCGGACCAATTCAGGGCAGTCAGGACCGGGATCCAGATCGTACAGCTTCACGGGTTTAGGGTAACAAAGCCGAGTATGGTGCGAAATACAGCGTGAGAAACTCGGGGGCATGCCTGTGCGTGCTGAGAATCCGATTCGCTGGGGTGTGTTGGGGGCGGCGAACATCGCTGTGAAAAAAGTAATTCCGGGGATGAAGCAGTGCCGCTATTCGGTGGTGGCGGCGATTGCCTCGCGTGACGGGGAACGGGCGCGCGATGCGGCGCGCGAGACCGGTATCCCGCACTCTTACGGATCCTATGAGGAGTTGCTGGCCGATAAGGAAATCGATGCCATTTATAATCCGCTGCCGAATCATCTGCATGTGCCATGGACGAAGAAGGCGGCCGAGGCCGGCAAGCATGTCCTTTGCGAAAAGCCGCTTTCGCTGACGGCGGAGGAGGCGGAAGAGTTGCTGGCGGTCCGGCAGAAGACGCAGGTGAAGATCGGCGAAGCATTCATGGTGCGCACGCATCCGCAATGGCTGCGGGCACGGGAACTGGTGCGCGGCGGAGCGATTGGAGAACTGCGGAGTATTTCAAGCGCCTTCAGCTATTTCAACCGCGACCCGAAGAATATTCGGAACGTGCCGCAGTTTGGCGGCGGGGCAGTGATGGATATCGGGTGTTATCCAATCACGATGTCGCGATTCTTTTTCGAGCGCGAGCCGGCGCGGGTGGTTGGCCTGATCGATCGGGATCCGGAGATGGGCACGGACCGGCTTAGTTCGGCGCTGCTCGATTTTTCACCGGGGCAGGCGGTGTTTACGTGTTCAACGCAGCTTGTGCCGTTTCAGCGAATGCAGGTGTTCGGAACCAAGGGGCGGATAGAGCTGGAAATTCCATACAATATCCCGCCAAATGAACCGAGCCGAATCTTTATCGACGACGGTGCGCAGCTTGCGGGTAAGAGCTCGCGTATCGAAGCATTTCCGGAAGCGGATCAATACGCGCTGCAGGCCGACGCGTTCTCACGCGCGATTCTCGACAACACGGAAGTTCCGGTGCCGCTCGAAGATGCGATCGCGAATATGCGCGTCATTGAGGCTGTGCTGCGTTCTGGAGAGACTGGGAAATGGGAAAACGTGGCGGCTGCGGAGTGAGTCCGAATTCGCGCGCGACCAGTTCATAAGAGCGAAGGCGCGCGGCGTGATCGTGCAGGATATTTACCAGGAACACTTCGCTTGCTCCGTACTCAATGGTGAGCGATTCGATCCGCTTGGCGAACAGTCGCGGGCGATCCGGTGATAAAGCGGCGGCCGGCGGTCAGCATTTCAAGCGGCACGCGTTCTTCGGCGAGGAACTGGCGCGCATGCTCGACTGTTGGAACCGGTATGAACTTGCCCCGGACAAGTTGCGTCATCATCATGCGCGCGCTGAGCGAGAGATCGCGGGCTTCCTCGTCGGTCGGAGCGCAGATCACCCAGGCGGCGACGGCGGGCCGGGGATGCCGCGCGCTTTGTGCATACAATTGCGTCAGTTCGGCCCCGTGCGGGTTGATGAAGTCGGCGAAACAGTAGGACAGATCGAGTTCGGCGGCCCAGATGGCGCTTTGGGGCGAAGAGCCGAGCAGCCAAATTTCGGGCCGGTTGACGTTTCGCTCGAGAGTGTTGAGCAGTTCGTCGAGCTGCTCCGGGAAATCGTCGGGCGGCGCTTGACGGCGATCCCGCTGCAACGCGACGGCCACCGCGCGGCTGGTTCCGGCGGCGCGGCCGATGCCCAGATCGATTCTTCCCGGGAAAAGGTTGCTCAGCATGGTGAAGTTTTCGGCAACTTTCAAAGGGCTGTAATGGGGAAGCATAATGCCGCCGCTACCCACGCGTATATGAGATGTGGCGGAAGCGACGGGACCGATCAGCACTTCGGGGCTGTTGCACGCCAATGCCGGCGTGCCGTGATGTTCTGCAAGCCAGTAGCGGCGATAGCCCAAGCGGTCTGCCAGGCGCGCAAGTTCGAGTGTGTTGCGAAGGGCGTCGGCGGCCGTTGAGCCTTCCGGAATCGGCGATTGATCGAGCACGCTAAGCGTAAACGGCGGCATGCTCCTTAGATGTCTTCGGTGGTGTCCGGCGATTCGCTTCAACGTTTTCGATTTGGCTTACGTATAACGGATGGGTATGGAGAACGGCGTGTGCAGCTAGCGATCCCGTCCTTTGACCGCTTAGTGATGGAAGAAGACCTGCTGCGTCAGCTCATACGGGAGGCAAAGGCGGGTGATGCGGCTTCTTTTGAGCGGCTGATGGTGATGCACGAGCGCGGGGTGCTGCGTGTGGCGCAGCGTTTGCTGTTGAACCGCGAGGCAGCGAAAGATGCGGCGCAGGATGTGTTTCTGCGCGTGTATAAAAAGATCGGCTCGGTGGATGAGCGGCAGGACTTTCGGGCATGGCTGTATCGGATTACAGCGAATATCTGTTTCGATCTGCTGCGTCGATCGAAAAATGATTTGCCGGCAGATCTGGGATTCGAAGCGGCGGATGCGGGGGATGACCCGGAGCGGTCGGCCGCAGCAGTACAGGAGAGGCAACTCGTGCTGGCCGCGTTGAAGAATCTGTCACCGCGCGAGCGGGAGGCGATTGTGCTGCGAGATCTGGAAGGCTATTCGAGCGCGGAGGTGGCGAAGTTGTTGGGATCCTCGGAGACGACCGTGCGCTCGCAGATTTCGACGGGCCGGGCGAAGATGAAGAGTTTCATTCTGGCGGGTACCGGGAGGAAAGCATGAGCCAATATTTGCGTGACGACAATGATTGGCAAAGGGTCCGGCAGAGATTGCTGGAGGCGATGGGCGAGCCTTCGGATGAGGACCTGCGTGCAGTTCGGGAAGCTGTGAAGAGCCGGATTGCCGGGGAGCGAATCCGCGGGCGGCGTTGGTGGATTTGGAATGCGGTGGCGGCGGCGGCTTGCGCGGTGGCGGTGTTGTCGGTGGTGGATCTGCGCGTGTCGCATCGGGAGAGCAAGCCGGTTGCGGTGAGGCAGTTGGAATTGAACGCGCCGGTGGTTGCGTCGCGCGAACTGGCCGATTTGGCGGTTCCGCATAGAGCGCCCGTGAGACGTGAGCGTTTAAGCGCTGGTATCCGTTCGGTGGTTTGGACGACTGCGGACGATGGATCTTCTGAGTTGAAGCTGACTACTGCGGATCCGAATGTAGTGATTCTTCTGCCGATGGGCAAAGCAAGTGAGGAACATGAGAATTAAGGGATTGCTGATGGGATTGGTGTTCTGCGGTGCGGTTTTTGCACAGGAGCCGACCTTCGTGACGAAGATCGTGCGTGTGCATGGCGACCCGCTCACACTGAAAGACCTTGCGTGCAACGGTTCGAACACTAATTGTCAAATGAGCGCCGCGCTGAAAGCAATCGTAGTGAAAGGGCGCGAATCGGAAGTGGAACGGACGGAAAAGGCAATTCAGGAACTGGACTCGATCAGCCCAGTTGCAGCGAGCTCTTCAGCCAATAAGAATGTGGAGTTAACCGTTTATGTAATTGGCGGATCATCACAGCCGTTTGTGGGGGCTCAGGATGTTAACGGCGACGGTTTGGCTGCGGTCGTTAAACAGCTGCGTGCAATTTTTCCATATAGCCACTATCAGCTCCTCAGCACCATGATCATTCGTTCTTCCCTCAGCGGAAGAGCCGAGAGCAGCGGGATGATGGGTGTCCGGCTCAACCCTGACGTCAGTACCCAGCCGAGTATGTATAACATCGTGTATGATTCGGCAAAGGCATCGGGCGACAGTGCCGGGAGCCTACACCTGGCTAACTTCCGGTTTAATTGGCAGGGTGCCGTTCGTAAGCGGCTCGCTCAGTTCTTCAGCGGATAAAAAGGGATCAATTCCGTACGCAACGACGCAATATCAACAGGTGGATGTTGGGATTCAGACGGATGTGGATCTGCGGGAAGGACAAAAAGTCGTGGTCGGCAAAACGAATATATCCGACTCCGGCTCGTGCTTCTTTTTGGTGCTCTCGGCGAAGCTGGTGCCTTAATTCAAGCGGTGGTTTCTTCGCGGATCTGCGAGGCAATGAGCAGTCCGGTGGAAGCTACGAGCGCATCCTCGGCTAACGCGACCATAGAATCCGGGATGTGCAAATTCTGGGTGATGGTGCGGCGCAGATGATAGGCGGCGAAGGTTGCGCCAATCGCGCCCACGGCTCCAAAGAAGGCGCCGAGCCACGGGGATCGCTTCTTTGCCGAGCAAACAATGGCTCCGCTCACGGCGCCCGAGGCGGCTCGCGCCAGCAACGGCCCGAGGTCAGTCCGGTTCGGCGCGGAAGGTATTTTATCGGCTACCAATTCTCCTACGGCCAGAAGCGCAGAGGCGGATAACGCAGCCGGGCTATTCAAGAATCCGAGCTTCGACCCTGCCACGGCCAGCTTGCCTTTGCGCGCAACTTGTGTAACCAGTGCGGGGGCGGACATGGTGCGCATTCCGGCTACCACGCCGAGCCCTACGGCCGTTGCATACACTTGTTCATCCGTTTTCAACTGAGCCACTCCTCTACCAAAGTTTGTGGATCGCTGTCTAGGTCGACAGGTTTCGTTTTGTGCTGGCCGTCGAGCGTCTCGAAATTTGCCAGGATGCCTTGCGCGGTGGGCGCGATTTCGAGGCGCTTGCCCCGCGCTTCGAGCCGCAGCGTGCTATCGAACCATGCCATATAAACTTTGGCGCGGAGTTTATGTCCGGCGGCAACGGCCTTATCGCAGAGCTGTTTCGGGAAATCCGACGCCTTGAGCTTCTCGCCCCAGGGGGCGATGGCCGCAGCGTGCGCCCGCTCCCGCTCGCGCCGCTCAAAGGCAGAGGGATCACGCTCGTCTGCTGTCTCGAGTGTCTTCAGTGAATTTTCCAGGTTGTCGAGAAATCCCATGCGTTGCTGCAAGTTTGACGGGCGAATGGTCCAATCCTATACAAGAAAGGTAGCGTGGCGCTTGTATGCTGTATTTCATGAGCGCCACGCGCGCCATGCCCGGCGGCTGGGCGGAGCGCGAACTTCTACCGAAAGGCCCGAATGGCCGGGCGCTATGCCGCTGGTGCAACCTGGAAGTGCCCGCGGGACGGCAAACGTTCTGCTCCGATTGGTGTGTAGAGGAATGGAAGCTGCGCTCGAACCCGGCGCATCTTCGCGAGCGCGTGCTCGAGCGCGACAAAGGAATTTGCGCGCGCTGCGGTCTGGATTGTATCGCGCAATACCATCACATCCGGCGGTTACGCGGACCGGCGCGCGCCAGGGCGAATGCGGACTGGAAACTCGGGGGGCGTAAATCGCTTTGGGATGCCGATCACATTGTGCCGGTGGCGGAGGGCGGCGGCGAATGCGACCTCTCGAACATGCAGACGCTGTGCCTGAAATGCCACCGGCTGCTCACCGCCGAATTGCGGGTTCGTCTGCTGGGCCGTAAGCTGAGAAGTCCGCATGAGCAAAAAGACCGATAACCTGCAGGGCAGCCTGGAACTGCTGATTCTGAAGAGCCTGGAGCGGGAGGCGAATCACGGCTTCGGGATCACCCAGCACGTGGAGACCGCGTCGGAAGGCCTGCTCAAGATCGAAGAGGGATCGCTGTATCCGGCGCTGCACAGGCTCGAGCGCGACAAGCTGATTGCGGGGGCCTGGAAGGTGACGGACAATGGCCGGCGCGCCCGCTTTTACGCGCTTACGCCAACGGGGAAGAAACGGCTCGCGGAAGCGCGCGAAAACTGGCGGGTGGTTGCGCGCGGCGTAAAGAAATTCCTGAAATTCGCTTAGTGTTTCGCGCACTGGAGTGCGACGGGCTGTGCATAAATTTCACGGAATGTTTCAGCGGCTTCGGTAGCGGACCAGATTTCGAGATCCGGATCGACGTCGGCTTCCACTTGTAGCGTGATGATACCGTCGCGCGCCACGCTCGAGAGGGAGCGCACTTTCTGATCGTGACCGCGGTCGAGGGCATCGGAGATGCGCAAGAGTGGGGCCAGATAGCTTACGATTTTTCGCGAGTCCGGTTCGAGCGCCTGGAAGTGGGAGTGCCTCGGCTGGGGCATTGACTTTCGATGGAAGCGGCAAAGCGCGGCGATGGTCAGGCGCTCTTTGTCAGTAAAGCCCGGCAGATCGGAATTCGCAACCAAGTAAGCGGAGTGCTTATGATGCGCGGTTCCGCTTACGAAATGGCCAATGTCATGCAGAATGCTGGCCGCTTCCAGCAGCTTGCCGGCGGGTGGCGGCAGTTTGTGCAGAGGCTGAAAGATTTCAAACAGCTGGCCCGCGAGGCACGCCACATGCCGCACATGCTTTAGCGAGACGGCGTAGCGTTTCGCCATGCTCTCGCACAAACCGCGCTGTTCACGCGAGAGTTGTGCAAACTCGCGGCCGACGCGGCGTCCGGCCAGATCGGCGATGATGCCATCGCGCACGCCAGCCCCCGAATAATAGAGCGAACGATGGCCGAAGATTTTCAGAATGGCGCGAAAGACAGCAGCGCCAGCGAGAATGATCTCCGCCCGTTTGGGGCCGATTCCGGTGACCTTGCGGCGAGCGTTCACGTCGGTCGCGCTCAAAGTAGTAAAAAGCGCATCGAGCTGAGCGGCCGAAATTTTCATACCGTCCGCGCTCTCGCGTTTCGCGCGCGGCACCTGGTTTGCTGCGCACACTAGCGCGGCGGCGGTGGCTGAGGTGGCGATGGCGCGATCGAACCTCTCGCCGCCATGCTGCCTGTGAAACGGACCGAGTTTTTCTTCGATGTAGCTTTCGAGCCTGTGCAACTCATCGCGGACCGGCGGATCGCTCGGTAAGAACACTTCCGTCAAACGGACCGCGCCTAAGGGTTTGGAGACAGAGTCGATGAGCTGCCCATTCTGGCTGATAATCAGCTCTCCACTGCCACCTCCGACATCGACGACCAAAGTCCGCTCTTTCGGGCGAGGCCAGCGCGCCTCAACGCCCAGGTGGATCAGCCGCGCTTCTTCCGGACCTGAAATAATTTCTACCTTTGTGCCCAGCGCATTGCTGGTACGCTGCAAGAATTCCGCCTGATTGCCGGCATCGCGGACGGCGCTGGTGGCAACGGCGCGAATGCCGACGAGATCGAGCCGGCTATAGGCGGCGGACATGCGTGCGAGGGTGGCGCAGAGGAAATCGAGCGCCTCTTTGCTGATCTCGCCGTCGCGAAAGACGCTCGCACCGAGCCGGGTCACCTGGCGATCCTGCTCGAGGATGCGCGTTTCTCCGTGGCTTACTTCCGCCGCCATCATCCGGACGGAGTTACTGCCGATATCGATGGCGGCGTAGCGAGGCATATTCGTTTTATAGCAGCAGTTTGTGGGAAGAGGCCGCGAGTGCGGCAATTCGCGCCGAAATAAGCGGCAGAAATTGTGACGGGTTTCTAACACAAAGCAGAAGGAATGAATAATAAAAAAAGACAAACGAAAGGATATTGCTTTAGGATTTTTGCAAATTGTGTAATTATTGTTGATTAGATCTTCGGCTCGCCTGGAAACGGCGTCACTTTTCATCTCTTGGTCACTCTCGCGTCCCCTGATTGGATCCAGACGCGGCCGGCCGCTGAGCGGCTGCGTCTGAAGCTGGAAACATTTCGTGTGCCACAAAACTCGCCATCGCTGGCGATTCTGGTGGTGGAAGATAATCCGGCCGACTTATATCTAATTCGGGTTTCGCTTTATGCCGAAGAGCCAGGGTGTGAAATCACAATTGCGGAAGATGGCGACGCCGCGATTCAATCGTTGACGCTCACAAAACCCGATCTGGTGATCCTCGATTTGAATATTCCCCGGCGGAATGGACTCGAGGTTCTGGCCCATATACGATGTGACCCGAGGTTAGAGGGGGTCGTGGTCGTAATTTTCAGTTCGTCTCCCAAAGAAGCCATCGAGCGCGATGCACCGGAAGCCGACGCCCATCATTCAAAAGCCTTTCGAACTGGACCTGTTTCTGCAGATGGGAAAACACGTGATGCAGTGCTTCCGCGGGAAGAAGGGGCAGGCGTGCCGCTAAACTGGTAGCTGATGGCTTTGTTGAATTTCGCCAGTGTTTGCGCATGAGTCGGGTCTTGCGGCCGGTTTACAACCGGTACGGAAACTGGATGCAGCGCTGGGAAAACGACCTCTGTTTTCGGTCCAACGACCGGGTGGTTCGTCCATTCGAACTGGGCGGCGAATGGGCGAAAGACTGGCTCTCTGGAATCCCGCCAGTGCGGTCGTTTGAGGATTTGTTCGCGCTCAACCAAGAAATTGTGCGCCGCAGCGATGAGTTCTTCGGTTATGAGGGGCCGCGGGATTTCACGCTTTCGGGCGAATGGCTGCATTTTACTTCGCCGGTGAGAACTCCGTACGCGGAGAATAACACGGTACGCGCGTTGTGGTTTCCGGCGAAGAAGAGTAGCAAAGCCGTGGTGCTACTGCCGCACTGGAACTCGAAGCTGCCGCAGCACAACGCGCTATGCCGCGGCCTGCAGCGGTTGGGAATCTCGGCGCTGCGCCTGAGTTTGCCGTATCACGACGAGCGCACGCCGGCCGGTTTGGCGCGCGCCGATTATGCGGTTTCGTCGAACATCTGCCGAACGATTGACGCGACCCGGCAAGCGGTAATCGACACGCGGGCGTGCTTCGACTGGCTCACGCAGCGGGGCTTTACGGATTTGGGCATTGTGGGGACGAGCCTTGGCTCGTGTTACGCGTTTCTCGCGAGTGCGCACGACGCGCGGATCCGTGTAAATATGTTCAATCACTGTTCCACATATGTGGCCGATGTAGTTTGGGAAGGATTATCGACGCGGCACATCCGGCAGAGCTTAGAGGGAGCGGTGAGTTTACCGGAACTGCGGAAGATGTGGGCTTGCGTGAGTCCGCCGAGCTACTGGGACAAGTTCACGGCCCAGCAACACGAGTCGAAGTTTATTTATGCGCGCTATGACACGACGTTTCCGGTTCATCTTTCGAAGGAAGTGATCCGGAGCGCGCGCAACCAGAAATGGAAGCACGATGTGGCGGTGCTGCCCTGCGGTCACTATACGCTTGGTGCGTTTCCGTTCAAGTATCTGGCTGGGTACGAGATTTGTTCGTATTTAAAGCGCAGGCTGTGAACAGGTACGGTTCCGGTTAGAACAGTTCCGGTGCTCGGCTATTCTGATGAAAGTGAATGAATAGAGTTCGAGGAGCCGCGCTTTCGACTGCTTTGTGTTTCCTGCTGCTGCTTTCTGTGGCGCCTTTGCGGGCGCAATCGAGTGCGCCGGGCGCGGGCGCAGGGACCGGCATGCAAACGGGCGGTTCGTCTTTAGGAGCGGGGCAAATCACGGCGCCGCCACAGATGGGTGATCCCCAGTTTCAAGGCAGCGTTCCACGCGGTCAGGCGACTTCCACAGCGATCCCTCTCTCATTCGGCGAGGCGATCAGCAGAGGTTTGAAAACTAACCTCGGTTTACTCACCAGTGAAGAGGCAAGCAGCGAGGTCCGCGCACAACGGATGCGGGCCTTGAGCGCGCTTCTGCCGAGAGTGAACGGCCAGGTGAATGTGACAGAGCAGCAGCTAAACCTTCAGGCGGTTGGATTTCTTTTCCATTTTCCGGGTGTCTCGACTCCTTCAATCGTTGGACCCTACAATTACCAGCTCGCGGCAGCAAACGTGAACGCGGCGCTGTTCGATTATTCGGCGCTGAACAACTACCGGGCTTCGAAAGAAGAAACGCGCGCCTCGTTATTGTCAGTGAAAAACGCGCGGGATCTGGTTGTGCAAGCCGTGGGCAATGCCTATTTACAGATCATCGCGGACAGTTCGCGCATTACCGCTGCGCAAGCCGAGATTGATGCGGATCGCGCGGTCTATACCAATGCGGTGCGCCGGCATAACGCCGGGACCGCTATCGGGATTGATGTGCTGCGGTCTGAAGTGGAACTGAAGCAGCGGCAGCAACAACTCGTGGCAGTCAGCAATCAATTCGAGAAAGACAAGTTGGGTCTGGGGCGAATTATCGGGCTGCCAGTGGGGCAGGACTTCAGTGTTTCCGATCCCTCACCAGCAGTTCCGCTGGCAGCCATTTCGCTCTCTGACGCTTTGGCCAAAGCGTACGAATACCGGCCTGATTACCAGGCAGCGAAGGCGCGCGTGCTGGCAGCGCGGCTCACCTTGCGGGGGGCGAAGGCGGAGCGCTATCCGACTCTGTATGCAAATGGCTACTACGGCGTGGAAGGTTTGCAGTTGCTGACGAACTCGCACGGCGTTTTTAGCGCCACAGCCAGTCTGCAATTCAACATTTTCGATGGCGGAAGGATTAAATCGGATATTCTGCAGAACAATTCGGAGCTGCGCAACCGGAACAACGAGCTCGAAAATCTGCGGGGCCAGATTGATGTAGAAGTGCGCAGCGCATTGCTCGATTTGAATTCCGCTCACGAACAAGTGGATGTAGCGCAAACGAATTTACAATTAGCGACGGAGACAGTGAAACAATCGCGCGACCGGTTTGCGGCCGGCGTTACAAACACGGTGGAAGTGGTGCAGGCGCAGCAGACGCTGGCCGATGCCAACGAGAATTTAATTTCCGCGCAGTTTCAATATAACCTGGCTAAGGTTTCTTTGGCGCGATCGCTCGGCCTGGCAGAACAGAGCATCGGTACGTACTTCGCCAATAAGCCTTGATGGGGCAGAAGCCTACTCGGCGCGGCTTATTTCTCCATGTAGAAGCGGCCGGCGAAGAGCGCGTCGATGCCTGAGGAATAGAAGCTCCTTACAGCATCGCGGGGCGTGCACACCAGTGGGTCGCCGAACAGATTGAAGCTGGTGTTGTAGAGTACGGGCAAACCGGTGGCCTGTCCGGCCGCAGTGAGAAGAGCGTGATAAAGCGGATTATCCTGCTTGCGGACGGTGTGAACGCGAATCAGGTTGCCGGTTAAAATGGCCGCGGCAAATTGTTTTTGGTACGCCGGCTGCACTTCACCGACGGTTGCGAGATAGCGAGCGTTCGATCCGACGCGGAAGTATTCCTCTGCCGCTTCTTCCGGGACCGAGGCCGCGAATTTGCGGAACGGCTCGCGGTGTTTAATAAATACATTTAAGTTTTCAGTGGAATAAGGGTTTAGCGGGGAGGCAAGAATGCTCCGATTGCCCAGGGCGCGCGGCCCGAACTCCATGCGGCCCTGCATCCAGGCGACGATCTTGTTATCGGCAAGCGCCTCCACGGCCTTTTGCACGAGTTGCTCGTCCGTACTCAAGAATTGAAAACGCAGCTTGCAATTTTCGAGAACCCGCTTGATCTGATCGGGCGCATAATCGGGGCCAAGGCAGAGTGACTCCAAGGGCACCGGCGCGTTCTCCGCGAAGAAATTATGCCAGGCGTGCAGGGCTGCGCCTAAAGCGGTACCGGCGTTGCCGGAGGCAGGCTGAACAAAGACATGCTTGAATTTTTGTTCGAGCGAACGGATGAGCAGAGCGTTCATTGCGACGCCGCCCGCGATCGCGACATTTTCTGTTTGACCCAGCATCGCGGCGACGGTTTCTTCGACGGTGAATTGCAGGCTGCGGGCGAGGTCGGCTTTAGTCTGATCGGCTACGTGGGACTTGAACTCCAGGCCGAGGGCTTCGTAATAGCGGAGGCCGAAACCGCCTTGCATGGGATTGCCGCCATCAAAAAAAGTCCGATCGAACTTCGGCCAGCCATGCGCGCCGGCGTTGATAATGGCGCGAAACAACGCAGTGAAACGCGGCTCGCCTTGCGCGGAGAGCCACTGAACTTTGTGTTCGTCGGAACGCGCTTCGAAGCCGAGCAGCTCCGTGACGCGATTATAGAGGTCGCCGAGCGAATCCGGGAAATACAGCTCGCGGAGATGGGTGAGGTGATTGCCGCTTCCGTCATAGAGAACGGCTGAACGGAAATCGCCCGCGCGATCGACGCTCAGGACGCGTGCGCGATCGAATCCCGAAGCGTAATAAGCGGAAGCGGCGTGGGCATCGTGGTGATCGACGACGATGATTTCGCTATCGGGAAAACGGGCTCGCAGGGCCAGCAACGATGTGCTTTCCGTAGCGGCGGAAAAAGGGCGTGCAATCGCGACGCCATCAATGTGATCGGGCTGCACATGCGCAATCTCCAGCGCTAGCGCGAAAGCCTCGTCCGGGAATTCACCCGGACGGTTATTCCTGGTCAATTTGGCTTGCTCGACCGCGGAAGCAATTGTGCCGTTTTTGATAACGCAGCAAGCGGCGTCGCCGAGCAATCCGCCCAGACCCACTAAAACGCGGGGCATCCGCTATACCTTCCCGAGTCGTTCGATCACGCGCTCGCGCCCGATGCACACGAATACGGCGAAGGCGCTGGGGCCGACGGATTGCCCGGTGAGCGCAGCGCGGCTGGCATTGATGAGCAGCCCGGCTTTAACGCCGCGCTCTTCGGCCAGCTTCCTTAACGCAGCCTCCACAGTCGACTCGGAAAACTCGTGTTCAGCACTCAGCCTCGCGCCTAATTCGCGCAGGAGTTCGCGGGCGCCCGCAGCCTCCAGTTTCTCGAGTGCTTGTTTCTCGATTGGAAAATCATCCGCGAAATAGGCGCGGCCTTTGAATGGGAAATCGAGCAGCGTAGTGTAGCGCGAGCGAATCGTGTCCACCACGTGCGTAAAGAATTGCTCGTCGCCGTAAGGAGCCAGCTTGTGATTTTCGAGTACCTGCTTCACAACTGGCGCCAGAGAGGCGACCGGCATGGTTCGCAAATGCTGTGAATTCAGCCAGAGCGCTTTGGCATCAATCGGGTCACTCTCGCTGAAATTAATGACTGCATTGCTGCGATTCACGCCTTCCAAACTGAACGCGGCAGTCAGTTCCTCGAGACTCATCTGTTCGCGATTATCTTTGGGCGACCAGCCGAGCAGGCAGAGGAAATTGATGTAGGCGAGGGGAAGGAATCCGGCATCGCGGTAGGTCATTACGCTCACCACTGGCCCGTGTTTGCGCTTCGAGAGTTTGGCGCCATCGGGAGCGATCAGCAGCGGAAGGTGAGCGAATTGCGGAACGGCGCCGGCAGCAGCCTCAAACAGCAGAACGTGTTTGAAGGTGTTCGAGAGATGATCCTGGCCGCGAATGACGTGGGTGATCTTCAAATCGATATCGTCAGCGCAGGAGGCGAGGTGATAGGTGGGCATGCCGTTACTGCGCAGCAGAGCAAAATCTTCGATATCGGCGGTGGATTTGGATTGCGGTCCGTAGACTTGATCGTTGAATTTAACTTCGCGCGCCGGATCGCGCTCCACGCGAAAGCGAATCACGAACGGCTCGCCTGCATCCGCCCTGCGCTGGCTCTCTTCCGTGGTAAGCGCGCGCATAGCTGGATGGCAGAGCCAGGGGCCTTCGGCGTGAGTGCTCTCTTGTTCGAGGTCAGCCGCGGCCGGCGTGAAATCGCGATACGCCAATCCCCTGGCAAGCAGGTTGTAAGCCAGTTTGCGATGCAAATCGAGGCGGTCGGATTGCCGGTAGAATTCGTCCCAGCTCAAGCCAAGCCAGTTCAGGCCCTCGTAGATGGAGTTAAGGGACGCCTCGGTGTTGCGATCGACATCGGTGTCGTCGATGCGCAGGACCATGGTGCCGTGATTGTGCCTGACATACAGCCAGTTGAAGATGAAGGTGCGCGCACTGCCGATATGCAAATAGCCGGTCGGCGAGGGCGCGAAGCGGGCGCGAATCATGAATCTTCTAGTTTACAGACGAGCGAAAAGATCCTGGAACTGCGGAATGGACAACTGCTCAGCGCGCAAATTGGCTTCCGGTTGCGCTTCGATTCGATCGCCATACGGCCCGCGCAGATTGTTGCGCAAGGTCTTGCGCTTATGTCGAAAGCATGCACCCACGAATTGCAAAAGAGATTGCAGATTTTCGATCGCGGCGGGTTTGCGCCTGAGCAGCACCGCGGCCGAATCGACTTTGGGAGGAGGCAAGAAGGCCTCTGGAGGGACTTTGCATACCAGTTCGACATCGCACACGAGTCTGGTAGCCACGGTTAGATACCCAAAGGCGCGGGTCCCGGACTTTGCCAGCAGGCGCTCGGCGACTTCCCACTGCACGAGAAACACTGCCTGCGGAAATCGCTGGTCCAGCGCAACAAACTTTTCCACAATGGGCGAGGTGATGTAGTACGGCAAGTTGCCTGTGATGACCGCCGGTCCCCATTGGGCGAGATCTGTCTCGAGTACGTCCGCCGCATGAATCTGGAGCTTGGTTTCGGCGGATAGTTTTGTCTTTAAATAACTGACCAGCGAACGATCTATTTCGATGGCGTGCAGCTCGTCCGTCCGCGGAAGCAGGTGGCGGGTGAGAGCGCCGCGCCCTGGGCCAATCTCGATGGTTCGCGCCGCATGTTCGCCGCAAGAAGCGAGCGCCAAGCGCTCGAGGATGGTGTCGCGAATTAGAAAATGTTGCCCAAACTTGCGCGGCAAACCTAAGTTTAGATTACGGAAGAATACTGGAGGCGCGTCTGGCACGCGGGGATTGCTTCGAATTGCGTCTATACATCGTGAATTGGATCATGTACCTTCTTGCGGTTGCCGCGGGCGCTATGAATCCGGCGCAGGCCGGCGCGAACGCACAGTTAAAGAAGTCGGCTGACGAGGCTATCTTTTCGGCGATTGTGGTTTACTTGTCCGGCTTGCTGGGCGTGCTGGTGATTGAGCTTCTGATTCGGCAACCCTGGCCGGCCGCCGATAAGCTGGCGCGCACGCCGTGGTGGGCCTGGACCGGCGGTCTGCTCAGCATCGCAGCCACGCTTTCGGGTATTACGTTCGCTCAAAAGATGGGGTCCGGCCTGTTCACCGGGTTGAGCGTGACCGCTTCCTTGGTCACTTCCGTCTTACTCGACCACTTCGGGTTGATTGGATTCAAAGTCCATCCTCTTTCAACCCCGCGAGCTCTTGGCTGCGTGCTGATGATTATCGGATTGTGGATCGTTGCCAGGACGTGATTTTGTGCTCGTTATATGGATTCGGGTTGGAGTGGTGAGAACGCGTGGGTTGCGCTCAACATGCTGGAGTAAAATCGCCCTTTTGGCAATCGGCCGGCGTACGATTCTCGAAACAACGCTTCTTCCTGCGGGTTGGAGCATGGGTCGGACGATAAGTCGGAAACGCCGCTCAGGAACGGCGAATATACAACTCGCCGGCTAATTTGGGCGGCGTAGGCGCCCGCCCACAAACCAAGGCACCCGAGCGAAGTCCCGGGGGGCAGTTGTGCTGTTAGCTCGAATAGAAACTCGACTCGCATAACCGCGAATTGGGTAGACACAGCATCGACGGAACGCTGTTTCCAAAGTTGCCCGAAGTAGCCCGGGTCATCGGCCGGCCGGCCGCAGTTGGGGCCACCCCAGAGATTTTCAAAGTGAAATACAAGGTCCGCGGAGGTGAGTTTGCCGTCTGGCCCTTGAATTCTGCCGCCGATCATGACGGTATCAGGATGCAGCGCGAAAACACTGAGAGCTTCCGCTTTCCACTCTGAATTTTCGATACGCAGACCGGAGCTGAGAAAGGCGACAAAGCCGTCCCGTTGTTCCACCGCGTGCAACTGCGGCACCAACTGCTTCGGATCTTCTGCGGGCGCCATCAAAATGGTGTTGTCCGAGCCCGCCCGTTGGATGCTGCGCGATGTGGTTCCCGCATCGTCGAGGAGAATGGTGGACCAAGCGGGCTTGGGAGCGCTCTTTTGTAAGATGTGCCAGTGGACGCCTCCTTCGAAGAGCGCACTCGGCTCGATTTCGAACTCGTTGTCCAGTTGGCGTGCTGCGAAATAGAGTTCCAAGGCGCGCCGCTGAGATGAGGCGATATAAGGCTTGGTGTCGCTATCGTCGGCGGTTGAGCTCGCATGGACCCGCCAGCTGTAAACCACTTCCGGAATGTGACAGGCAGAGTGACCGGCTTTTAGAAAACGAAGGAACAGATCCCAGTCGGGACTGCCTTCGACCGCCGGGTCCGAATACGCTTCGAGTTCCAGGGCGGTAACGCGATCGATTACCCCGAGATGCGCGATATAGGCGGAGTTGAGCAGTAGAACGGGATCCCAATCGGGCTTGAAATACGGCTGACATAGCCGAGAGCCGACCACTTTGTCTTCGTCCGTATAAAGCAGCCGCGGATAACCAGCTTTTTCCAAAGACGAAGCGATGACCGCTAGCGCATCCGGATGCAGCAAATCATCGGCATCCACCGGAAGCACGTATCGCCCGCTTGCTTCCTGCAGACAGCGATGTAAACCGCGCGTGATGCCGAGATTTTCCTCTGAGCGAAGAAGCCGCACCCAGGGCCGCTCACCGAGCGTTTGCAAACACTCCAGCAGCTTCGGGTTGGCGCAACCGTTATCGAGCAGAACCCATTCGCTCGCGCCGTCCCGATTCTGCTGCTCGATTGATTCCGCCAGGGCTCGCAAATAGCGGACTGGACTGCCGTTCCATACCGGGGTCAAAATAGAAAAGAGGCCGGTATGAGGATGCTGCGTGTAGATCGCCTTCCGCGACTGCTGCCGCTGAACAATCCAGTGCTGGTACTCGCGAGTTTCACGGCTCGGAAGCAGAGCATCGGCCTGTCTTCGGAGAGTGCCTTTCACGTAAGCGGCCGCTGCGCGCTTCCATTTCCAGTCTTCTTTTGGAAGCGGCTCAGTCGATTGCACTGTGAATCTCTCCCCTTGCTATCGTTCTAATTTGATGAACCGGCAAGACACCTCTGAGACGGATTTGACGGCTGCGCGCGAAGCTCTGCGCCAGGTGCAGGCCGAGGTCCAAGCATCGCAGCGGCAATTGAAACGTTTGCTGGAACTTGTAGAGAAGCACCAGATGCAACTCGCCGCTCACGAATCCTCGCTCGCGCGGCTGGACCGCATCATTATGGAGATGCTCACGGGCCGCGTATGGCGCACTCTGCGCGCCGCCGGTGATCTGGCGAAACGCTTTCTGCCAGGCTCGGGAGGCGATAACGCCGATAGCATTGCTCTAAGCAGCCGCAAACGGTCCTTTCTGGTATGCGATGAACCGAAGGCCATCGATCTCGCCCTGCGCAGCGGGAGCATCACCGTTCGCGGTTGGTGTGTAGCGGAGGGTGGTGTCGACCGAGTGCAAATCGACGTTCCGGGTATCCAGCGCATCGAGGTTGTGCCGTCGATTCCGCGCCCGGATGTCAAAAAACACCATCCCGATCTCGATACCAATGGCCGCGCGGGCTTTTCGGCGGATTTCGATTCGCTGGTTTTGCCGAATGGACGACATCCCATTACGCTGCGCCTGATTTCTAAAGGCAAACCCATTCGTGAGACCAGGACCGCCGTGCAAATCGATCACGAAAATGGGTTTGCCTCGGAATATTACCGGTGGATTCACGATTTCGAAACGCCCGACGATGATCTGATTGTGTTGAAGCTCGGCAGTTTTTCCCTGAAGCCTAAGTTCAGCGTGTTGATGCCGGTTTACAACACCGATCCTTCAATTCTAACCGCGGCCATAGAATCGGTGCTCGAACAGTCGTATCCCAATTGGGAGCTGTGCCTTGCGGATGACGCTTCGACCCGTGCGGAAACCCGCGCCGTGCTGGAACGCTTCGCCGCTCAAAGCGACAAGATCAAAGTAGTTTTCAAGCCGGAAAATAGCGGGATTTCGAACACTTGCAACACGGCTTGGGAGCTTGCCACCGGCGATTTTGTCTGCTTCCTGGATCATGACGACACGCTTGCGCCGCACGCACTTGCCTACGTATGCGAGGCGCTTGACCGGCATCCAGCCGCTGATTTTCTTTATAGCGATGAGGACAAGATCGACGAGAAAGGAAAACGCTTTGAACCTTTCTTTAAGCCCGACTGGTCTCCGGATTTGATCCTTTCCGAAAACTACATCTGCCATTTGCTCGTACTGCGGCGCGACCTTATAGCGAAGATCGGACGCATGAATCCGGAATACGACGGCAGCCAGGATTATGATCTGATCTTGCGCGCCTCAGGCCATTCGGCCGAGATTCGCCATATCCCGCGTGTCCTGTATCATTGGCGCGCGACCGAGGGTTCCACGGCGGTTACGCAATCGAATAAAGAATACGCTTTGACGGCCGCCCGGCGCGCGCTTGACGGCCGTGCATTGCGGATTGAACCCGGCCGTGTTGCAGGGCGCTGGCGCGCGCGTTACGCAATCCCGGGGAACACTTCCGTCAGCATCATCATTGCTTCCGGCGGGAAAATCGACGTTCTCAAGGCCAACCTGGAGAGTTTGTTCGGTAAAACGGCATATAAGAATTTCGAGGTCGTCGTCATTGATAACTCAAAACACAATGGCGTGGAGCGTTACATCCGCGAAGCGCAAGCGCAGCATGAAAATCTGCGCTATATAGATTGGCGCAATAAGCCTTTTAATTATTCGGCCATCAATAATGCCGCAGCGCGCGCCTGCCAATCGCCTGTACTGCTGTTCTTAAATGACGATACGGAGGTTTTGGAGCCGGACTGGCTGGAGGCGATGGTCGAACTTGTGACGCGGCCCGAAGTCGGTGCAGTCGGCGCAAAACTGCTCTATCCGGATGATCGGATTCAGCACGCCGGAGTAGTTATGGGGCTGTATGACAATTGCGGCCATGCGTTCAAAGGCCTGGATGGAACGGTGAGCCACTACTTCGATTTTCCAGACGTGATTCGTAATGTGAGCGCCGTTACGGGAGCGTGCCTCATGACGAAAGCCGATGTTTTTTGGAAGGTGGGCGGCTTCGATGAAGTGCAGTTTGCGGTCGCTTTTAACGACATCGATCTGTGTCTCAAGATCGGCAACGAAGGCTTCCGGGTGCTATATACGCCGCATGCCGTACTGCGCCACTACGAAGCGTTTTCGAAGACATCCAAGGACTTGGTGCCGCATCCTGAGGAAGTAGAGGCGATGCGCCTGAAATGGGAAAGCATCATCGATGCCGACCCGTACTATAACCAAAATTTGACGCGCAACGAAGAAGACTATTCGCTGAAAACTCGCAGTTGAACCGGAATAGCGAAATTGGCAGGGAATGCCCTATAGGCGGGCTTCGTGCCATGCGGAAAACTTTCCTCCGTTTAGAAATGATCCCTGCGGGCGCCTGCTCCCACTTCGAAACGAAAGGCCAGGCGGATGCGTCTCTCCGCTCAATGAAATGGATGTTCCTGCTGTTCGCCGCCACAGCAGCGTGGGCCCAGGAACCGCAGTTCCAGACGCGCGCTCACGAAGTGGTAGTTCCGGTTTCCGTAATCACCCGGCGCGGCCAGCCCGTGGAAAATTTAACCGCCGCGGATTTCACTGTTCTCAACGACGGCAAACCGCAAACGGTGCACATGATCCCGCGCGATTCTGATGCTCTCCCGATCCATGCCGTCCTTGTCTTGCAAACGAACGATGGCAGCGGCCCGGCGTTGGCCAAAATCAAAAAGACTGCCTCCGTCGTCAGCAGCTACATCACAAACGATTTGGATACCGGAACGCCCAGCCTGGCTGCGGTGATCACCGTCTCCGACGACGTGCGGATCGCGCAAAATTTCACCTCGGATCCGGATGCCTTGGGAGATGTCTTCGCCAAACTCTCGGCAACCGGCGACTCGGGCCGCCTGCTCGATGGCGTCAGCCTCGCCTGCGACCTGCTCACCGCAAGGAAAGAACCGGCGCGGCGCGTGATTGTCCTGATCGGTGAATCGCGCGACCGCCAGAGTAAAGCGCACTTTGCAGATGTCGCCGTCAAAGCGCAGAAGGCGGCCGCAGTCATTTATACGATCTCCTATTCCGCCTACACGACTGCGTTTACCCAGAAGGCTTCGGATCTGCCGCCGCCGCCCGATGAACCGGGCTATTACGATCCGAACAGCCACGGAGGCGGAATCCCGTTTCTGGCCATCGGTATGGAACTCGCCCGCCTCGCCAAAATGAATGTTGCCGAGGCACTGGCGCAAGCGACCGGAGGGGCCCACCAGAAGTTCACCACGCTGCACGGTCTCGAAACACAATTAACCGCGATCGGAACCCAAATTCACAACCGCTACACCCTGACCTTCGTGCCGCCCGAACCGCAGCCGCCCGGCTATCACCACTTGTCGGTAAGCCTCCGGAAACCGGGAGATTTCCGTATTCACGCGCGCCCTGGATACTGGACCACAACCGATCCGCACCCATAAAAATGCCCTTTCGGTTGCGCGTTGAGCCACCCAGAGCCTAGAGCCCGTTCACGGCTGGGACGGCAATTTCTCCGGTAAAGTGGACTGCCGCGCCACTTGCCCTGTGTTCGCTTCCTGCAGCGATACATGGTTCGCTTCGAGCGTCGTTCCGATCGTCTGATGCAGCGCCACTTCCGCATTGCTGTAAGCAACCAGCGAGGCAATTTCGGTGGATTGCGCCGCCGCGAGGCTTTGTTGCTGTTGAACCACGAGGTACGTCGTCGAAGCTCCCAGCGCGAACTTCTTCTGCTCCGCATCGAGCAATTGCTGTTGCAGAATCCGGTTCCGCACCGCCGCCTGGTACCGCACCCGCGCCTGCTGTTGCGCGATACTCTGGTTCGAAACGTCGACCGCCACTTGATTCACGGTCTTCGCTACCTGCAACTCGGTTTGCCGGATCGTGAGCTGATCGACTCTATCGTCCGCCTGCGCCGAACGATTGCGCACCGTTAGGTTCAACTGCGTCGCCGCAGTATTGGTCGGGAAATTCCGGCGGATCATCTGGCCGAGCGCCGTTCCAATGCTTCCGACGAAGTACTTATCCGGAAATTCGCAGGTGCTGCCGGGCGGACCGAAATGTGGCGGGCAGGGCCCTAGCCCCGGAGCGTTCCCGTTCGTGCCCCCCACGAATTGGCCAGGCGGAAGGTAAACCGGCTGCGCGGTCCCCGACGAGCCTGCCTGACTTGTGCTCACCTGCCCTCCGAGCGACGGCAGCACCGCATTTTGTGTATTCAACGCGTTTACGTTCAGGTTCTGCACGTTGATCTTTGCACTCTCCAGATCCGGCCGGTTTTTCAGAGCGGTCGCCAGCAACTCCTTTATGGGCGGTGTCGTGTCCTTCTCCGGAATCACAATCCGATCCAGCGGAATAATATCCACCTCCCGCAGCACCGGATCCCCTAATCCCCGGCGGCTTAGCACGTTCTTCAACGAATTTTCCTGTTGCGCGCGCGTGGTTTCCGAAACCAGCAGATCCCGCTGCGAACTCGCCAGTTGCGATTCCGCCGTCGTTACATCGAGCGGCGCCATGGTCCCAATCTTTACCTGCTTCTGGTTATCGCTATAGAACCGCTGCGCCACGTCCACTGCGCTTTGCTTCGCCTTCACATCTTCGTCGTCGGCCACCAATCCGTAATACAGGTTCAAAACGCTCGAAACAATCTGCGTCACTTGAGTTCGAAAGGTTAAGTCATTCTGGCGGATGCTGTTTTTCGCCACCGTAATCGCGCGCGCGTTCAACGCGGATCCGAATCCGCGCAGCAGGTTGTGCCGGAATGTCAGATCCAGGATCGTTCCGTTCGAGGGATTTAGATTATCGGATGGCACATTCTCGTGCAGATAGGAATCGGAGTAGCTCAGCGTGACCTGGCCGCCCGTCTCGATGCCCTGGCTGATCGACTCTTGATAGTTGTGCTTGCTCTGTATCCAGTTGGTATTTGCAACCAGGCGCGTGTTCGACTGCGGCTGTGACAGGTGGCTGTACGCCTGCGTGTCCTGGAACACGGGGTCCAGACTCGGCGCAATGCTACCAATCTGCTGAATTGTTCCGCCGACCGTGTTGCTGCCCTGACTCGTATTCACTCCACTCGTACTGATGCCGGCAGCATTCTGCGCACCCGCCGCGCCCTGCCCGCTAGCAATCTGCGACGACTGCGAACTGAAGCTCGGCAAGCCCGGAAGGGCGCCGCCCGCCTCCGCCCGTTCCACATTCCATACCTGCAGCAGGGCGGGGTAGCGGTCTATCTCCAAGTCAATATCGTTTTCAAGTGCCAGCGCGATCGCATCCTGTGCGGTCAGGTACAGCTTCCCGCCGCGGATTAAACCGCTAAGCCGAGTCGAGCCGTTAAGCCGGACAGGTGGTATAAGAGCGGGCTTGTAGGGACGGATAAAGATAAATCCACTCGGCTTTTCCGCAGATACCGATTGCTGTTGTGCTTCTACCGGAGTGATGGCGAAGCCGATGCAAACGGCGATTGCCGTTGCTCTTCGCGAAAAATCCCTGAAACGACGCCCGTTCACTGAGGCTGCTCCATGGCGGAGGTCGGCAGCTTTGCCGGAAGCTCGGATTTGCGCGCTACCGTCCCGCGCAGCGCTTCATCGAGCGATATATGGTTCACCGCCAGTGTGGTCCCCAGATTCTGTTCGAACGCGATCCGCGCATGGCTGAAATTGGCCAGCGCCTGCGTTTCCGCGCTCTCCGCCGAGCTCAGGTTTTGCTGGTCCAGCACCACTTGATACACCGTCGATGCTCCCAAGGTGTACTTCTTCTTGTCCGCATCGAGCGTTTGCTGTTGCAAAATCCTGGCTCGCACCGACGCGTCATACTGCGCCCGTGCCTGGCGTACCCCAATTACCGCATTCTGCACGTCTACCCGCACCTGGTTCAATTCCTTTTGCAACTGCAGCTCTTGCTGGCGAAGCTGTAGGGCGTTGGTGGCGTAGTCCGATTGCGCGGTTCGGTTCCGCAGCGGAATACTCAAGGACAGACCCGCGGAATAGCTCGGATAATTGCGCCGAAAGATCTGCCCCAGCAGCGTATTGTATCCGCCCACGATAAAGGGATCAGCTCCGCCGTTGAAATTTTGACCGGCCAACCCGTTGTTCGTCAGCGTCGTAAATACTTGCAGAGTAGGCAGCAACTCGTTCTTAATCCCGCGCAACTGAATTTTCTGGCTATCGATATTGATATGGTCCTGTGCGACCTCAGTCCGGTTCGCAAACGCTTCCTGCACCAAATCGTTCAGCGGCTTCGCTTCTTCTTTTTCCGGAACCTGGATCGTATCGAGCGGAATCACGTGCACGTCGGCCAGTAGCGGACTCGCTACACCGTTGCGGCTCAGCGCATTTTTTAACACGGTCTCCTGCTGCAGCAGATTTGTTTGCGAGATCGTGAGATCCTGCTGGCTGGCGTAAACCTGCGCCTCCGCCCGGGTTACTTCGATGGGCGCTAGCGTCCCGATTTGTACCTGCTTCTTGTTGTCTTCAAATAGCGCTTGTGCCGTCGCCAGTTCCGCTTTGCGCGCTCGCAAGTCCTGATTGAAGCTCACCAGATCCCAATACAGGTTCAATACTGCGGAAATCGTCGTAATCACCTGTTGCTTGAACTGCAGCACCGCCGCTTTCTCGTTGTTTTTTGCGGTATAGATAAACCGTTTCAGAACTGGCCGGCCGAACCCTTGCAATAAATTCTGGGAAAGCGAGATGCTGAGCGCGCCGGTATCAAACGGATTGACATCGTAAAAAACGCTGTTGTACTTGCTGTAATTGCTGTAATACGATAACTGCCCGGTTAACCCGAAATCCGTACTCTGGCTGTAGGCGATCTGGTAAGTACGCGAGTCTTGGGTCAGTGCAGACGTGCCCGACAGGAAGGTATTACTGGTAGGGCTCGTGTAATGCCCCCATGCTCCGTAGACTGACAGACTCGGGTCGAACGTGGGAACCGTCGGTCCAAGGGAAGTGATCAGGCCGCCGCTCGAACTGGCATTTGCGCCAGCTACCGTCGTCGCCCCGCCGCTCGCATTCGTCGAGACGCCGGCCGTGCTCACGCTGGTCGGCCCGGCGGCGATGCCCACGCCGACATCTCGCAGAATGTTTCCGCTCTCGGCGCGCAGCGTGATCTCTTTATTCAGCAGCGGCCCGTACCGCTGAATCTCAATATCCAGGTTATTTTCAAGCGCCAGCGCAATCACGTCCTGTGCCGACAAATACAAATTCCCCGCCCGTACTAGCGCTTCCAGCCGGTCCGAATTCGCCAGATTCACCGGCGGGATATACGGCTGCTGGTATGGCCGCGTCAGCCATCCCAGTTTTCCATGTGGGCGATCCACCCGGATCGCGGTCTCCGGCTGTTGCGCCGGCAACATGCCCGCAACCATCAGGGAACTGCACACAACAGACAAAAAAATTCTCAGGCGTCTCATTAATATCGATTAGAACCCTCAAACCCCAGCGCTATTCAAAACGAAACACACTGCGGCTGAGTTCCCCTTTAATTCGCGAATCCTCATGGTATCGCAGCAAAAGGTGTGTTCAAGGGTGAACAGTGAGCAAACGGCTGCCCATCGGAACGGCCCCGCCAAGTAGTTACAAGCAATCGAGCTATGTGCGCGCTCCGTTACCTCTCGGCATGCAGAAGTGTCCGCTTTTGGGACTGCCTGGATCGCTTTTAAACTGCCTGCTATTCTTTCGGCTGAAATGCCTCAATCCGTGATGCAACTCTTCGAACAGACTGGCGCTTACTTGCGGGGCCATTTCCGCCTGACCAGCGGCCTGCACAGCGGAGAGTATCTGCAATGCGCCAAAATTCTTGCCTATCCTGCCTATGCGCAGGATTTTGGAGAACAACTCGCGAACCGCTTGCGCTCCATTTTGCCCCGCGCCGCCGCGCTAGTGGTCTCGCCCGCGATCGGCGGGATTGTTATCGGGCATGAAGTCGCCCGCGCGCTCGGGGCCCGCGCCTTCTTCACCGAACGCGATGGCGCGTCCAATACCATGGTCCTGCGCCGCGGCTTCGAGATTTTGCCGAACGAACCCGTCGTGGTGATTGAGGACGTAATCACGACCGGCGGCAGCACCCGCGACGTAATCCGCGCCTTACAGGATGGCGGAGCCGATGTGATGGCGGCGGCTTCCATCATCGATCGCAGCGGCGGTCAAGCCGATGTCGGTCTGCCCCGCGTCGCGCTCCAAACTCTTCACCCCGTGACCTACGATCCCGCCGATTGCCCTCTTTGTCGCGCCGGTACACCCGCCATCAAACCCGGCTCCCGATCAGAACCGCGGCCGTAAGCAAGCGCTTGCCGCTCTATGAGAAAACTGCGCTTTGATATCGCTTACGATGGAACGGATTTCAACGGCTGGCAGGTGCAGCCCGGACTCCCCACCATTCAAGGCGCGCTCGAATCCACTATCAGCGAAATAGAAGGCCGCCCCGTCAACGTCCTCGGCTCTGGCCGCACTGATGCCGGAGTTCACGCTCTCGCCCAGGTCGCTGCGGTCGCGCTTACGAATCCCATCCCGCCCGATAACTTCCGCCGCGCCGTGAACCGCCTCCTGCCCCGCTCGATTCGCATCGCGAACGTCCAGGAAGTCCCCTTCGAGTTCCATCCCCGTTTCGATGCCCGCAAGAAAACGTATCAATATCGCATTTACCGTGACGAAGTCTGCTCGCCGTTTGAGCGCTTCTATGTCTACCACCACCCGTTTCCGATATGCGAAGAGGCGATGACTGCGGCGGCGCTTCTGCTCACCGGCGAGCACGACTTCACCGCCTTTGCCGCACGCGACGACCGGGATTCTTTCGGCGCATCGAAACGCCGCACGATCTACGCCTCTGAAATCGCTCGCACCGGAAATCTTCTCACGTACACCGTGACTGGCTCCGGTTTCCTGAAACACATGGTGCGCAACGTTATAGGAGTGCTGCTCGAAGTGGGAAAAGGAAATCTGACGGCCAACGACGTTCTTGCCCGCCTGGAACCTGGCTGCGGTATTCGCCCGGGCCCCGCTGTTCCGGCAAGCGGATTATTTCTGATCTCCGTCGATTACAAATCAGCCGCGCCGCCGCTTCGGTGAAAGCGAGCTGATTTCAATTACCGGCACCAGCGATTGATTCGGTTCGTAAGTGCCCTTCGCGGCTCGTTCCGAAAGCTCTGCGTTTAAGGTCCGCACGAAGCCCTCCATCTGCCGCTGCATCGCTTCCATCTTTTCGCGCATATTGAGGATGATCTCCACTCCAGCCAGGTTCACCCCCAGCTCGCGTGTCAGCTTCAAAATGATTTCGAGCCGCTCCAGGTCGTCGTCAGTATAAAGCCGCGTGTTGCCTTCGCTGCGCGACGGCGCAAGCAGCCCTTCCCGCTCATACAGTCGCAGCGTCTGCGGATGAATCTCGTATTGTTCGGCCACGGCCGAGATCATATACGCTGCTTTGCCCTTACTTCTTGCCATATCTCTCTACCTCGAATCCCAATCGGCTCACACGCTCTGCACTTTACTCCAAATCTCCTGCCGCACATCATTGGTCTGCACCTGCGCCAATTCTCGCAGCAGCTCCCGCGTCCGCTCATCGTGGATATTCGGGGCCTGCAGCACGACTTCGACAATCTCATCTCCGCGCGTGTTCTTGCGGCTGTTAAACACGCCCTTGTCCCGCAGCCGGAACTTCTGCCCGTTCTGGGTCCCTTGCGGGATTTTGAGCAGCGCGCGCCCGTCAATTGTCGGAACTTCGATCTTCGCGCCTAACCCCGCCTCGCTCACCGTCAACGGAACCGCAATATCGATATTGTCTCCGTTGCGCTTAAAGAACGGATGCTCTTCCACCCGGACAGTGATATATAAATCACCCGCTGGGCCGCCCGCGACTCCCGCATTCCCCTTGCCCGCCACGCGCAGCCGCGATCCCGACGCCACGCCCTGTGGGATTCGCACTTCTACCGTATCCGGGTGCGCGATGCGGCCTTCCCCCCGGCAGGTCGGACATGCATTCTTCAAGCGCCCGGTGCCGCCGCAGCGCGGACACGTCAGATTGAACTTCATTGCCCCAGCCATTTGCGTCACCGTGCCGCTGCCATCGCACTCCGGACAAACCGCCACGCTGCTGCCCGCCGAACCGGTTCCATGGCACGTCGTACAAGTCTCCTGGCGCGAGATATTCAGCTTCACCTGCGTGCCTCGAATCGCCTGCCAGAAATCTACGTTCAGGCCATACTCCAGGTCCGCGCCGCGCTCCGGTTGTGCCGCTGCCTGCCGCGCTTTCCCGCCGCCAAAAAAACTGCCGAAAATATCGCGGAATGATCCGCCCCCGAACGTCTCGCCCTCTTCGGCCGTCGCGCCGCCACGCCCGCTCGCCTGCTGCTGTTGCTGCTGCCTCAGATACTCCGCAAAGTCGAAGCCGCCAAACCCCGGCCCCCCGCCGCTCGCCCCGCCCGCGCCATTCGGCGGAATGTTGGGCGAATAAAATCCGTACTGATCGTAGGTCTTGCGCTTTTCGTCGTCGCTCAGAATGTCATACGCTTCCTGCACGTTCTTGAAGCGCTCTTCTGAGGCTTTATCCCCAGGATTTAAATCCGGATGGTATTTGCGCGCCAGTTTCCGATAGGCCTTGCGGATCTCTTCCGCATCCGAGCTCTTGCCAACGCCGAGCGTTTCGTAATAGTCCTTCTTGCCTGTGGAAGCCATAATAACTTTCTGAATAAAATTAAGGCGCGCTAGTGACTAGCGCGCCTTATCCTACTCACTAGACTTACTCTAACTTACTTACTCAACTTACTTCTTGTCGTCAACATCCACAAACTCGGCGTCGACTACGTTATCTTTTTCTTTTTGCTCGCCGCCGGGTTGCGCGCCATTACCGGCTGCCCCAGCCCCCGCGCCCGGTGCGTTGCCGTCCGGTCCGCCGGCGCTCTGCGATTTGTACATCGCTTCTGCCAGTTTGTGGCTTGCTGTCGTCAGCTTATCGGTTGCGGAAGTTATCGCCTCCAGGCCGCCTTCCGACATCGCCTTCTTGACATCTTCGACCGCCGTCTCGACCTCTTTCGCATCCGTGTCCGAGATCTTTTCCCGATGCTCTTTCAACATCTTCTCGACGTTGTAGACCATCGCGTCTGCCCGGTTGCGGGCTTCAATCTCGTCCTTCTTCTTGCGATCGTCGGCCGAGTGCGATTCCGCGTCGCGCGCCATCTTCTCGACCTCGTCTTTGCTCAGGCCCGAAGAAGACGTAATCGTGATCTTCTGCTCGTTGTTCGTCGCCCGGTCCTTCGCCAAAACATTTAAAATGCCGTTGGCGTCGATATCGAACGTAACTTCAATCTGCGGGATGCCGCGCGGCGCGTTCGGAATACCGACTAACTGGAACACGCCCAGCATCCGGTTGTCGCGCGCCATCGAGCGCTCGCCTTGATACACCTTGATCTCGACTGAAGTCTGATTGTCAGCCGCCGTCGAGAACGTTTCACTCTTGCGCGTCGGAATCGTCGTGTTGCGCTCAATCAGCTTGGTGAACACGCCGCCCAGCGTCTCGATTCCGAGCGACAGCGGAGTTACGTCGAGCAGCAGCACGTCTTTCACTTCGCCGCCCAACACGCCGCCTTGGACAGCCGCGCCAACCGCCACCACTTCATCCGGATTCACGCTCTTGTTCGGCTCTTTACCGAACAGGTCGCGCACCATCTGTTGCACTTTCGGAATACGGGTCGATCCGCCCACCAGCACCACTTCGTCGATGTTCGCCGGGGTCACGCCCGCGTCCTGCATGGCCTGCTTGCATGGCCCAACCGCCCGCTGCAGAATGTCGTCCACCATCTGCTCGAAGCGCGCCCGGGTCAGCTTGATCGTCAAGTGCTTCGGCCCGCTCGCGTCAGCTGTCAAAAACGGCAGGTTGATTTCCGTTTCCAGCAAGGTCGAGAGCTCGATCTTCGCTTTTTCCGCCGCTTCCTTTAACCGCTGCAGCGCCATCTGATCTTTCGAAACATCGACGCCCTGCTCTTTCTTAAACTCCGTAATCAACCAGTCGATAATGCGCTGGTCGATGTTATCGCCGCCCAGGTGCGTGTCGCCGTTCGTCGACTTCACTTCCACCACGCCGTCGCCCACTTCGAGGATCGAAATATCGAACGTACCGCCGCCGAAATCATAGACGGCGATCGTCTCGTCTTTTTTCTTGTCCAGACCGTACGCCAGTGCCGCCGCCGTGGGCTCGTTGATGATACGCATCACTTCGAGTCCGGCAATCTGCCCGGCGTCTTTCGTCGCCTGACGTTGGGCATCGTTGAAGTACGCCGGCACAGTGATCACCGCTTTCGTAACCTTCTCGCCCAGGTAGGCTTCCGCTGCTTCCTTCAATTTGCCCAGGATCATCGCCGAAATCTCCGGCGGCGAGTACTTCTTGCCCTGAATCTCTACTCGCGCGTCGCCGTGGTCTCCCGCAACGACCTTGTACGGCACCAGCTTCATTTCTTCGCTGACTTCATTTAGCCGGCGCCCCATGAAACGCTTGATCGAATAAATAGTGTTTTCCGCATTCGTGACCGCCTGCCGTTTGGCCACTTGTCCGACCAGCTTTTCGCCGTTTTTAGTGAATGCCACCACCGAGGGAGTGGTCCGTCCCCCTTCCTGGTTCGGGATCACGGCAGGCTGGCCGCCTTCCATCACAGCGACGACTGAATTTGTCGTGCCTAAGTCAATTCCGATAATCTTACTCATGTTAGTTTTTGTTCCTTCGCCCGACTATGGTTTAGCGCTCTTTCAGTATCGAATATGAGTCTTAGATTGTCAAGTTGTTTGCTGCTATTGTTTCCGGCTTTAGTGTAGCCCAGAATACATTGACTGTGGCTGCCGCCGCCGACCTCGCTCCACTCCAGCCAGCCCTCGCCAGTTCGTTTGGCAAAAATCATTCCATTCACTTGAGGTGGGTTACAGCTGGCAGCGCGATTTTGATGCAACAGATTGAAAATGGAGCCCCTTACGACGTTTTCCTGTCTGCCAACGCCGCCTATGTTGACCAGCTCGCGGCCGCCCGGAAACTCGAGCCGCAATCTGTCCGGGCCTACACCGAAGGCCGCCTCGGCCTCCTCTGGCGCGATGGGAAGCCGCACGCTTTCAAGGATCTCGCCCTCCCCGACGTGCGCGTCCTCGCCTTGCCCAACCCGAAACTCGCCCCTTACGGGGTAGCTGCCCAGCAAGCTTTAGAGCACCTGGGAATCTGGCCTAAGGTGCAGCCGAAGGTGGTTTACGGCGAAAACGTCCGCCAGGCGCTGCAGATGTTTTCCAGTGGGAATGCCGACGCGGTCATCACCGCCGCCTCGCTGCTCAACGGCCGGCACCCGGAGCTGCTTCCGGTGAGCTGGCACTCGCCCATCCTCCAGAAAGCTGGCATCGTCTCAGCCACTCCGCATCAGGGAGCCGCCCAGCTGTTCCTGAACTTTCTGACTAGCCCCGATGCCCAGGCGGTCTTCGCCCAATACGGTTTCGCCTTTCCTCGCTAGGCCTTCGGATGAGCCCGGTCATAAACCGCCTGCAAATCCTTGAGCGACACTTGCGTGTATTTCTGGGTAGTGGAAAGCCGAGCATGTCCGAGCAGTTCCTGGATCGCCCGCAAGTCCGCCCCGTCCGCCAGTAAGTGCGTCGCGTACGCGTGGCGGAAACTGTGCGGATGCACCGACGAATCGCCGAGCGCCGCCACCGCATACATCTTGACCAGCCGCCGAACCTGCCGGTCGCTCAGCCGCGTGCCCCGGCTATTCAGAAACAACGCTCGCTCCCCTGATACTGCGCGGCGCGCCCCCAGATAGCCTTCGACCGCCTTCGCCGCTCGCTCGTTGACCGGCACCTCCCGCTCTTTCTTGCCTTTGCCGCGCACCCGCAGCCACCCGGCGCGTAAATCCAGATCCTCTAAATTGATCCCGACCAGCTCACTCACCCGAATCCCGCAGCCATAGAGCAGCTCCAAAAACGCCAAATCGCGTTCTCGCGACGGCTTTTCGACGGGTTCGCCCTCCTCGACCGCGTCGAGCAAGCGATTCGTCTTTTCCTCGCTCATCACATCCGGCACGCGCTGCTTGATTTTCGGAGTGCGTAGCCGTTTGGTGGGATTTACCGTCAGTTCGCCCTCAGTCAGCAGGAATTTGTAAAAAGCGCGTACCGCCGCCAGCTTGCGCCGTACTGTCACCGTGGTCAGCTTCTGGTCATAGAGCGACCCCAGCCACTCCCGCAGCAATTCAAGATCGATCCGCTCAATCGGCAATTCAAAATGCTCTGCAAACTGCTCGAGATCCGAGCCATAGTTGCGCAGCGTGTGCTTGGATGCGCCGCGCCGCCGCAGTTCAGCCAGATACTTCGCTATAGATTCGCGCATTTTGAAACGCTTCCGCCGCCCTCCGGCACACTTCCGCGTGCCGCGCCTTCTTGTCGTGGCGGAACTTCTTCTTGGTCACATCGTCGAGCGCTGGCAGCAGATCAAACGTGATATTCGCCGGCTGGAAGTGCTTCGGATCGGCGGCCGTAATGTAGTGGCATAAGCTGCCGAGCGCCGTTTCGCGCGGCAACGGCTCCATTGGTTCGCCGAGCGCCAGGTGCGCGGCATTTCGCCCGGCCAGCACTCCCGTTGCGATCGATTCCGCGTATCCTTCAACACCGGAGATCTGCCCAGCAAAGAAAATCCGCGCGTCGCTCCGGAGCTGCAAGCTCGGCCGCAGCAATGCAGGCGAATTGATGTAGGTGTTGCGGTGCATCTGGCCGAAGCGCAGAAATTCGGCTTGTTCAAGCCCCGGAATCAACCGGAACACCCGCGCCTGATCGCCAAACCGCATATGATTCTGAAACCCGACCAGGTTGTAACTATCGGCGCGCTGATTCTCCTGGCGCAGTTGCACCGCCGCATACGGCCAGCGCCCAGTCCGCGGATCGGTCAGGCCCGCCGCTTTCATCGGACCAAAGCGCAATGTCTCTTTGCCCCGCGCCGCAATCTCCTCAATCGGCAGGCAGCCTTCGAAATACGGCGTCCGGTCATCCTCAATATGCGGCTCATAACGTTCCGCCTCAATCAGCGCCTCGACAAACGCGTAATACTGCTCTTTGTCGAACGGGCAATTGATGTAATCGTCGGTGCCGTCGAGCGATTTGTCCCAGCGGGAGGCACGAAACGCAACCGACATATCGACCGAATCCGCTGCCACAATCGGGCTGATGCTGTCGTAGAAAAACAATCGCTCGGAACCCGTGATGCGGCTGATATCCTGCGCCAACGCATCGCTCGTGAGCGGCCCCGTCGCGATAATCACGATTCCATCTTCCGGAACCGCGGTAACTTCCCCCCGCTCGATCCGAATCAGTGGATGCGCCTCGATCGCGCGCGTAATCGCTGCCGAAAAAATTTCGCGATCGACGGTTAGGGCATGCCCGCCCGGCACCCGTGCCTTCGTCGCGCATTGCATCAGCAGAGAATCCAATTGCCGCAACTCCTGCTTCAGCAGCCACGGCGCGGAGTGGACTTGCTCGGTCTTCAACGAATTGCTGCAAACCAGCTCGCCGAAGTGGTCGGTCTGATGCGCCGCGGTACGCCGCACCGGCCGCATTTCGTGCAAGATCACCGGCACATTCAGCGCAGCCGCCTGAAACGCAGCTTCGCAGCCCGCCAATCCGGCGCCAATAACCTGAATCGTTTGCAAACTTCAGTGTAAAGCCGCTACCGGTCCTCATCGCCATCGCGAAAACTAATTTCACTGCGAATTATCGGATACGGTGTTCCCTTTATTCCTCGCCACAAGATGCGGTTGAATTGATCGGCATCCACGCGATCCTCGCCACTGAAATCCAAGCCGCGTGTTACACGCGCCCAGTAACCCGCAGCCCGCGATGAGTGAACGGAGCTCGCGCGCTCGGCCGTTATCGGCAGCGTCGTTTCGTTCAGCACGCCTGAAGGACGGGCATCGAACGACCACTCCTTCTGATTAAGATTGAAGACATCCGTCATCGGCCGGGTGGTCGCGGTATTCAAATTGAGATGGTCGAGGCCGAGCACATCTTCGATCGTCCGAATGAGGCTCACTGTCGTGTAAAACGTCGAGACTACGGCCCCGTGTTTCACATAAGGGCCAACCACGTACGCAGTGGTCCGGTGCGCGTCGACGTGATCCGGTCCATCCTGCGCATCGTCCTCAACGGCAAAAATAAGCGTGCTGTCTTTGTAAGGACTGTGGGCCACGCGATCGATCAACCGGGCGACCGCGTAATCGTTGTCTGCTTGCTGCCGTTCGGGCGTGTTCACTTTCGAGATGGCCTTATCGAAATTGCCCATGTGATCTTCCTGCAGTTGCACGATTTCGAAGGACGGCAGATTGTGTTCGCGCACGTAGCCGTCGAACTCGCGCTCCCATTCCGCTTCCCGATAGAAATCCGGATAACCTGGATCGAAGCCTTTGAAATAAGGATCGCCAAACTTATAAAGTTCGGGATTCGAAGGCCGCGAAAGCACCACGTGCGCTTTGAATGGGTAGGGCTCGCGCGGCGCTTCGAAATTCATGTCGCTCATACAGCCGTACTCACGAAAATTCAAGCCGGCGCGGAGCACCGCATCCCATATGTAGCCTTTGCCGCGCGGGGTTCCCGCCGGCCCGTCTGGTTCGGCCACGTTGATCGCGCCCGGCAGCAGGTCGGGATCGGAGGGTGTTTTGGGATTGGCCTGTTGACGCTCCTTCACAGTTGCGAGGCCCACGTTCAAATCGCGGTTCATCCCTTCATACTCGTAATTTGTCCCGCGGTTCGCGTAATTCAGCACAACCGCTTTGATCCCGAAATCGGATTCGCGGCCCGAAGTGCTCCACGGCCAGCCGTCGCCGCTCACTTCACCCGAATCGTAGAAATTATCCAGGTCAACATAATTGCGAGCTATCCGATGGAAGTTCGGCGTGATCTTTTCGCCAAACATGGTGAGCTTCGGATCGCCGTTGCCTCTGCCGAGGTCGCCCAAAACCTGATCGTACGTGCGGTTTTCCTTGATGATGTAGATTACGTGCTTAATGCGCGTGTGTAACGCAGCCATCGTCTGAAGGTCGCGTTCGTCCTGCCGCGCATCGAAGCCGTTATTACGCGCCACCACCGCCGTCATGCGATCGAGAGCCGCCCCGGCCGGCACTGGCATGCTGAGAAATCCCGCCTTCTCTAGTTGCAGAATGTATGAGTTCTGCGACAGGATCACATCGGGCCCGGGCTTTACATCCGCCCGTGCTTTCACATGTTGTTTAAGAGTTGGATTTGGTCCGGGCAGGCTCTTTCCATTGACCACGTAGAGCATACGGTCGTTCCTGCTCACCGATACGGCATTCGGATACCAACCGGTTGGAAGCAGCCCGGCGACTCGTCCTTCAGGCAGGCGAATTACTGCCACTGAGTTCGAGCCTCCGTTGGTCACATACAGAGTCTTTTCGTCGTGGGATAGTGCGACGTCATTCGGCGCGCTGCCGCGATACGTCTGAATCTTGCCAACCACGGCTTCAGGCCCGGTGGTCGATATCGTTTGCACTACGCGGCCGGCCGACGTGTCGATCACGCTGACCGTATCGCTGTTATCTGCGGTCACGAAGAGGCGCGAGCCGGAGCGATTGAGCGTCATTTTGTTCGGGTTGCCCGCGACCTTGATTCTTCCGCTCACGCCCGGGTGATTGCCCAACCGCAACGCCACTACTTCGCGATCTCGCAAACAAGACACATATGCTGCGTCGTTCGACTTCGCAACAACCCAGAATGGATATTCGCCGCCCGGAACCCCCGCCTGCCGCGGATCGCTTTTACCCGGCCGCAGGTCGATCTCGTGCTCCACTTTGCGTGCGGTCAGGTTGATGATCGAAACGGAATCGTTATAGACATTCGCGACCAGCGCGGTCTTGCCATCCGGCGTTATCGCCACTCCGCCAGCCGCTAGCGGTTCTTTGCCAACAAAAAAGCCGAGTCCCGAAGTATGGCCGAGTTTGATGGGCACACCTTCTTCGCTCCAACGCCCGCCCGCTCCGAGTGCGTAACTGTGCAGGTTATCGTCCGTGCCACCGGAAACATAGAAGGTTTTGCCAGAAGGCGCGAACGCAATGCCCGCAAACGTATCGGGCACTTTCAGAACCTGTTTCTTTTCCGGCTTGTCGCGCGCGATGTCGTACACAAAGACATACTCATCCGAAGCATCCGGAATCGGCTTGCCGTCTTCGCCATTCAGCCGGTTGAAGCCGCTCGTCAGAATCAAAAGCGTTTGACCATTCGGACTGACAGCTGTGCTCATGGCCTGCCCGGCCACGTACTGCGGATAATCCTTTAGCTCCGGGTTGAGCCGTTCGAATTGCGCTCCGGGGGCAGCGAGCGGCGTAATCCGCTTTCCGGTAGGCAAAAGCGACCCTTGCTGGGCCGATAGGCTAGTGAGCGCAGCAAATAAGAGAACCAGTTTGGACACTCTCATATTGTGCCGCTACCGACTTTGCCGATATATAGCCGAACGTAGTATGCTGAACCTAATGCGAAAGAAGACCGAGCGGATGGAATTTCTGCAAGGTACGCTCGAAATGCTCATTCTGCGGACTCTGGTGTTCGGTCCGAAACACGGCTACGGCATCGCGCAATTCATCCGGCAGATGTCGAACGAGGTTCTGCTGGCCGAAGCCGGATCCTTGTATCCGGCGCTGCAGCGGCTGGAGATGCAGAAATTGATTAGTGCGAAATGGGAGATGTCGGACAACAACCGCCGGGTTCGGCATTACCGATTGACGGCTGCCGGGCGGGCGAAGCTTTCGTCATCCATGTCGCGCTGGGACGAATTCGTAAGCGCGATCGGAAGCGTCCTGCGGCCGGCGCCGGATCGGGAGTGATGAATGGTTCTCTGGAAGAAGTTGTCTCTGCTGCTGCCCTGGAACCGGCGAGCGCGGGAGCGGTCGCTTGAAGACGAGTTGCGATCGCATCTGGAGTTGGCGGCTGAGGAGGCGCTCGAGGAAGGAGCAACACCAGAACAAGCAAGCTTGGCGGCTAAACGCGATCTAGGCAGCAAACTGCGGGCACAGGAAGAGGTGCGCGGCATTTGGGGTTTCGCGGCCTGGGACCAGCTCAAGCGCGATTGTGTTTACTCGCTACGCACATTACGCCATGCCCGCTCGTTCACGTTGGTCGCCATTCTCTCGCTCGGCGTCGGCATCGGGTCGGCCACCGCCATCTTTTCTCTGTTGAATACTGTGCTGCTGAAGCCGCTTACGTATCGCCAGCCAAAGCAGTTGGTCGACCTGCGGGAGATAGTTGCGCCGCTGCGCGGTACGTATCCCAGTCTGCCGGTGAACTACCAGCATTTTCTCTACTGGCGGGATCACGCGCATTCGTTTGAATCGTTAGCAGCCATACAAGGATGGTCAGGATTAGCGTATCTGAACGGTGCCGAACCGCTCAGAGTGGATAGCGCCGTAGTGAGCACAAACCTGTTCCAGTTGCTGGGGGTGCAGCCACAAATCGGCCGCTCGTTCCTACCCGAAGAGGGCGAGAAGGGCCACGAGGCCGTGGTGGTGCTCACGGATTCGCTGTGGAGCCGCCGCTTTGCTCGCCGCCCCGATGTACTGGGCAAGACCATCAACATTAGCTACCGGCCTTATACGATAATCGGCGTTTTGCCTGCGGAATTTCACTTCCCGAAGAACGGCGATTTAGGACCTCTGGTCAGTCTCGGAAAAAACACTGAGCTCTTTTTCCCTTTGACCGGAAGTTACAGCAACGGTTGGGGTGGAGACTACGACTACACCGTGTTCGGCCGGTTGAAACCCGGCATCTCCATGAAACAGGCTGTCGCAGAAATCGACTTACTCGAGCGGCAAATCGATTTGGATCATCGCTTGCACGAAGGGCTCACCGTATCAGCTGCGCGCTTACGTGATGTGATCGCAACTCCCCTTCGGGCTCCGCTCTACATCCTGATGGCAGCCGTAACCTTGCTGCTCCTGATCGTCTGCGGCAACTTGGCGAATCTGGTTCTGGCGCGATCGAGCGCGCGCGTTCGCGAGTTTTCCATTCGTGCTGCGTTGGGCGCGGGCCAGGTGCATCTGATGCGGCAGCTGCTGGCCGAGACACTCCTGCTGGCGGTCACTGGCGGTGCGCTTGGTCTGGCTCTGGCCATATTGTTTGTTCATATCTTCGTTTCCCAAACCGCTGTGTCGATTCCGCGGCTGGACGAAGTGCGCGTCGACGGCCGCGCATTTCTGTTTGCGCTGCTCGTCACGTTCGTTTGCGGGCTGCTGTCCGGCTTACTTCCGGCATGGCGCATGGCCAGAGTCGACAGTCAGGAAGCGCTCCGCGCCAACAGCCAATCGATAGCGGGCAACCGCCAATCTTTGCGTCTTCGAGAATTTCTCATTGCCTGCGAGGTAGGGTTCAGCTTGGTCCTGCTGTTTGGTGCCGGCTTGATGACTGTAAGTCTTGCCAAACTGCTCACTACCGATAAGGGCTTTACGGTGGAACAAGCAGTGGGCGTAGACATTTCTTTGCCCTACGTCCATTACAAGACAAGCCAACAGAATTTACGGTTTTGGGAGACTGCATTGGACAAGTTGCGTTTGCTTCCGGGCGTACGCTCCGCTGCGTACACTTCTAAATTGCCGCTAACCGGCGAGTCGATGGTGAACGATATCCAGTTGGAGGGCTCGGATAAGGCGGCGGTCGATCCGGTTTCGCGCACCGATATCGAAGTCAACGTACGATACGTAAGCCCGGACTATTTCCGAACTCTTGGAATACCCCTAGTGGCCGGCCGCGCAATCGAGCGATCGGACCGCAACCGCGCGGTCTCGGTCGTGTCCGCGCGGCTCGCGGCCAAACTCTGGCCGAAGCAAAATCCTCTCGGGAAAGAATTCGGCACAGGAGCGGACGTGGGCAAAGTGCAAGTCGTTGGCATCGTAAAAGATGTCCACGCCACCACGCTCGATAAAGAACCGACACTTGTGGTCTACGTCCCGTACTGGCATCGAGGCCTCGGTTATGGGACGGTAGCCGTCCGCACGGCCGTCGACCCGGCGAGCCTCATTCCCGCGATCCGAAAATGCATTCGCGAAATCGATCCATCGCTGCCCGTACCAGAGACCACGACCATGGCGAAACTCGTTTCGGATTCACTCTCGCGCCGAGCGTTCCAGGTAAAGCTGGCGGGCGGCTTCGCCGCCGCCGCGCTCTTGCTTGCGTTAATCGGAATTTATGGCGTGGTCGCCTACAGCGTGGGCCAGCGGCGAACCGAAGTTGCGGTGCGCCTGGCGCTCGGTGCGAGCCGGGCGGATGTGTTCCTTTTGTTGCTGCGCGGCGGTTTCCGGCCGGTCGTATTCGGCCTCGCGCTCGGTCTTTTGGCGGCACTCGCATCGGCGCAACTACTGCGCAGCTTGTTATTCGGGGTGAAGGCAAACGACCCACTGACCATGTTCTTAGTGATTGCGCTCCTCGCTGGCACCGCCTTCTGCGCTTGCCTGCTTCCCGCCCGCCGCGCCGTCCGTATCGATCCGGCGATCGCCTTGCGTTACGAGTGAGCCCAATGAGAGACAATAAACCACATCAGAAGACTCAGAAACTCTCGCGGTATTCCCCAAAGGCCGATCGCAGGCGATCTGAAATTTCGCCCACCGTGACCAGCGCGCGGCAGCAATCCAGAATGCGCGGCAACAGGTTCTCTGTGCCTCGTGCCGCGTTTTCCAGCCGATCCAAAGCCGCGGCAACATTCACGGCCGAGCGCGATGCCCTCAGCGCTCGCAAACGTTCGATCTGCTGTTCCTCCAGCTTCGGATCCAGCCGAAACGTATGCGGCGTTTCCGCTGCTTCGTTCGCAAATTTATTGACGCCCACAACAATCTGCCGCCCCTCTTCAATCGCGCGCTGCTGCCGGTACGCCGAATTCTGAATCTCGCCCTGGATGAAGCCTTTTTCAATCGCGGCCAGCGTGCCGCCCATTTCGTCGATCCGCCGGATGTATTCTCGCGCGCCCGCTTCAATTTCGTCGGTCAATCGCTCGATGTATTCACTGCCGCCAAACGGATCCGGTACTTCGGTTACCCCCGATTCATACCCGATCACTTGTTGCGTGCGCAAAGCTACGCGTGCCGCCTGTTCGGTTGGCAGCGAAAGCGCTTCATCCTGGCCGTTAGTGTGCAGCGACTGCGTGCCGCCCAGCACTGCGGCCATGGCTTGCAAGGTCACGCGCACTACGTTGACTTCGGGCTGTTGGGCCGTTAGGGTCGAGCCCGCTGTCTGCGCATGAAAACGCAGCATGCAGGAGCGATCCGACTGGGCGCCGAACCGTTCCCGCATGAGCCTCGCATATAGCCGCCGCGCTGCCCGGTACTTCGCGATCTCTTCGAGGAAATTGTTATGCGCGTTGAAGAAGAAACTGAGCCGTGGGGCAAACGTGTCGACTTCAAGTCCAGCTTGCAGCGCAGCTTCGATATACGCGATGGCATCGGCTAGCGTGAACGCAACCTCTTGAATGGCGGTCGAACCCGCTTCGCGAATGTGATACCCGCTGATCGAAATCGTGTTCCACTCAGGTATTTCCCGCGCAGCCCAGGCAAACAAATCCGTGATGATGCGCATGGCCGGGCGCGGCGGATAAATGTAGGTGCCGCGCGCGATGTACTCTTTCAGAATGTCGTTCTGAATGGTTCCGGTAAGCTTCTTGCGATCGACGCCCTGGCCCTCGGCAACCAAGACGTACAGGCAAAGCAGAATCGACGCCGTCGAATTGATCGTCATCGAGGTGCTCACCTGATCGAGCCGAATGCCGTCGAACAGCGCCTCCATATCGGCCAGAGAGTCAATCGCAACGCCCACGCGCCCCACTTCACCCGCCGCCATCGGATGATCGGAGTCGAGACCCATCTGCGTCGGCAGGTCGAAGGCTACCGACAGCCCGGTGATGCCCTGCGAAAGGAGATATTTATAGCGGCGATTGCTTTCTTCCGCGGTGCCGAAACCCGCGTATTGGCGCATGGTCCAGAGGCGCCGGCGATACATGTCGCGGTAAATGCCGCGCGTGAACGGATACTCGCCGGGCTGCTCAGGAAGAGGCAAACGGTATTTTAACGCCGCCCGATGCGATTGGCTTTGCGAAACGATCCGATACCGAAAAACGCCATAACCAGAGCGAGGAAAAGAGAGAAGCCCAGCGCAATGGGATTACCCGCGCCGGCATGGAGGGCTTTGAAATATTTGATGGCGTAGCCGAAGAACATCAAGGCGAACAGTAAAAACACTCCGCCGATCGCCTGGTTCCAGAGAATGCGCGCCGGCCGTACCACTTCGGGCACGACGTGCGTGGCGAATCTGCGCGCGTGTTCGACCTTAACACCCTTGGCCACCCGGATAGCGTCGGCGAGTTTCACTGCTTGCCCATCTGCTTTTCTGTTTCCGCAAAAAGTTCGCTCAACGAAATCGCGATCTCGCCTTCTCCGGAACCCGCCGTCAAATAATCCGACATACTGACGGGTATCGGTTGCGGATTGTCAATCGACATCGTGTAGGCGTTGGCTTTCTTGGGATCGATGATCCAGACCGAGCGAATTCCCCAATCCAGATAATGAGCCGCTTTTTTAAACAGGTCAGGGAGCTTATCGCCGGGCGAGAGAATCTCGACGCACAAATCAAAAGCTTCGGTCGGATACGGATCCTGGAAAGCCGTGTGATTTGCCGCAACATCCGGGACCGGATAAGCTATCTTGGAGATCTTCAGGCGGAGTTCGGTTGCAGCCTTCCAGCCTCGACGAGCCAATAACATCGCAAGGACCCACTGCATGACGCTGTGCGTGAGAGTTGGCATGGATTTTTGAACGGCTTCGCCAAACCAGTATTCGAAGTACGGCTTTACATCATCCGAATAGAGCTGCTCGAACTGCTTTGGACTCAGAAAAGCGTGCGCCGCTGCCATAATCACTTCTATCTCAGTATCGCCGATCAATGCCCTTCGGCTTCCAGATACCGTTCTGCTTCAATCGCCGCCATGCAGCCGGCGCCAGAGGCCGTAATCGCCTGCCGGTAAATGCGATCCTGCACGTCGCCCGCATGGAACACGCCGGGAATATTAGTCCGCGCCCCGCCGTGCGAAAGGATGTAGCCGTCGCAATCGAGATTGAGCTGCCCCACAAAAGGCGCCGTGTTCGGAATGTGTCCGATGGCTACGAAGAATCCATCAACTTCGCGATCGTACACTTCACCCGTCTTCAAATTCTTGAGCTTGACGCCGGTCACTTCCCCTTTTGCCACGTCGTACACATCTTCGACGGCGGTGTTGGTGATGAACTTTATTTTCGGATTGGCCTGAGCGCGGGCAAGCATGATGCGCGAAGCGCGGAAGGTTTCGCTGCGATGCACCAGCGCCACTTCCCGGCCGAAGCGAGTCAGGAAGTTTGCTTCTTCCATCGCGGAATCGCCGCCGCCGATTACCATGATCTGTTTATCGCGATAGAAGAAGCCGTCGCACGTCGCGCAGGAACTTACGCCATGGCCGATCAGCTTCTGTTCATTCGGCAGATTCAGCCAGCGCGCCGACGCGCCCGTTGCCACAATCAGCGTCCGCGTCTTCAGCTCGTCGCCGCTATCGAATTTGAGCGTGAACGGATGGCTGCTCAAATCGGCTTCGACCAGGCGTCCATGGCGATATTCGGCGCCAAAGCGAATCGCCTGCTGCTTCATGTTCTCGACCAGCGCGGGGCCTTGCACGCCTTCCGGAAAGCCCGGGAAATTCTCGACCTCGGTCGTGATAGAAAGCTGTCCGCCCGCTTCGTGCCCCTCAAAAACAATGGGGTTGCAAATTGGCTCTGGCGGCATAGATCGCCGCCGTATTCCCGGCGCAACCAGAGCCGAGAATCACCACGTTTAATAAGTCACTCATTGCAGAAAATAGTTGGTGATGTTAAAGGCCAACCAGGAACCAGCGTACGCTAAGGCCAGCATGTAAGAGAACTGAAAGACCGGCCACTTCCACCCGCCAGTCTCGCGTTTCACTACTGCCAGCGTAGAGAAACACTGCAATGCAAATGCGAAAAAGACGAGTAAAGAGACCGCCCCAGCCGGACTCAGATCATGGTGGATAGCGGCTTCGAGACCCTGAGAAGGTTCGTCTCCTTCGATGCCGTAGATGGTACCGAGGGTTCCGACGATCACTTCGCGGGCCGCAAGCGACGTGATTAAGCCGATGCCAATCTTCCAGTTGAAGCCGAGCGGCTTAATGGCCGGTTCGATTGTTTTCCCGATTGCGCCTGCAAAACTGTGTTCAAGGGTCGGGCGGTGCCCGTGATCGAGCGGCAGGTACGCCAAAACCCAAATCACGATCGCCACCAACAGGATCACCGTGCCCGCGCGATGTAGAAATACTTTACTGCGATCCACCAAGCGCAGGCTCAGCGAGCGCAAGGTGGGCATCCGGTAAGGCGGCATCTCCAGAATGAAATTGTTATTGCTGCTCTTCAGAATGCTCGATTTAAGCAAACGCGCAATGATGATGGCAGTGATAAACCCGAGCGCATAAAGCGCGAGCATGGTGGCGGCCGGCAGAGAGAAAAAGCCGCCCAGCAACGGTATGTTCGGAACAAACGCCGCGATCACCAGCGTGTAGACCGGCAGGCGCGCGGAACAGGTCATCAACGGCGCGATCATGATCGTTGCCATGCGGTCGCGCTTATTCTCGATGACACGCGTCGCCATAATCGCCGGCACCGCGCAAGCGTACGCCGAAAGCAACGGGATAAAAGATTTCCCCTGCAATCCGAATTTCGCCATCGTTCGATCCGCGATCAGCGCGGCGCGCGCCAGGTAGCCCGAATCTTCCAGAATGCCGATAAATAGGAAGAGCAATAGGATCTGCGGCAGAAATACCAACACCGAGCCGACGCCCTTCCATACGCCATCGACCAGCAGCGAGCGCCAGGGCGAATCCGGCAGCACATGATTGGCCCAAACGCCGGACGAAGCCACCGCGCTCTGCAGCCAGTTCATCACCGGCTGCGCCCAGGAAAAGATGCTCTGGAAAACGGCGATCACGACCGCCAGAAAGATCAACGGCCCGGCAATTGGATGCAGAGAATACGCTGTCCAGGCGACGCGTCCAGATGGGAGGCGCGGGTGCGTGATACGAAGCACGCTTGCCGAGATTTGTGGCCCACTGGCGGCACTTCGGAATATCTTGCAGGATCGGCAGCTCGATGCGGGCGGGCGGCGTATTCAGGCGAACCGCTGTGCCGGCCAGAAACTGCTGGATGCGGTCGAGGCCGATCCCCTTCGCTGCGCTGATCAAAGCAACCGTCGTGTTCAGTTCGCTCGAAAGCGCCGCAATATCCACCTTGCCGCCGCGACTCTCCAGGTCGTCCGCCATGTTCAACAAAATGAGCGTGGGCAGTCCCAGATCGAGTACTGGTGCCGCCAGTACCAGGTGACGCCCTAGGTTGGTCGAGTCCAGGATCAGAATGACCGCGTCAGGCTTCGGAAATTCCGGGCGTTCGCCTTTGAGAATGTCGTGCGCGACCTTCTCATCTTCCGAGCGCGGCTCCAGGCTATAAACACCCGGCAGATCGACCAGGAAAACATCCTGATGGCCTTTGAGCTTGGCTTTCCCCATGCGATGCTCGACCGTTACGCCCGGAAAGTTAGCCACTTTCTGGCGAAGCCCGGTTAGCCTATTGAATAAAGTGGATTTGCCGGAGTTGGGGGGGCCGATGATTGCTACGATGATGGGCCGTTCGCCGGCCGGGGCTGGCGGCTGAATCGAGGGATTCGGGAGCAGACCCGCGCGCGGCGAATCGCTGTGGCAACTGCTCATGAAAGGACCACGAGATCCGATTCAGGGTGCCGCCGCACAATCAGGCAGTTCGCTGTTTCATGCCGCAGCGCTACCTCGGAGCCATCCACCCGGAAAACGCGGGGCCCACCGCCGGGCGCCCGGCGAGCGGGAACGATTTCGGTTCCGGGGAGAAAACCCAACTCCATCAGGCGGCGAGCCTCGTCCGCCGGCAGTTCCAGGCGGTGCAAAATGCAGCGCTGGCCGGTGGGAAGATCCGCCAAAGTATGGACGATGCGGCGGCTTCGGTTGCCCGTTTTCTTAAAGATGCCACGCCGGAACATGATATACGACCGCTTTAGTATGACTTTAACACGCGACGTCCTCAACCACTTTGTTTTCAAAGGAAATTCCTGGCTGGCAAGAGGCCGGAAAAGTACTTGAACGGTACTTCGCCCGGCGATGTTATGATTGCCCTGTGCTGCGGGAACACTCGCAACATCCCCCGGTGAGCGAAGCGGGTGGAGCTTACACTCGCAAGGAAGTCTGTCGCCTGCTGAAGCTGGAAAATCGCCAGTTGAAAAGCTGGGAACGGCAGGAGCTCATCCCGGAACTTGCGCAATATAGCTTTTCGGACCTGCTTGCCTTGAAAAGGCTCCTGCGTTTGCGGGACGAGAACGCGCACCCACGGCAAATCCGCCAGGCAATGATCTCCCTCCGAGCCGTTTTGCAGGATGCGCCGCATCTGGGCGAAGATGTCCAGGTCTATAAGGATGGCCGGCGGGTGCGCATTCAAATCGGCAAACAGAAGATGGAACCTGCCTCCGGGCAACTGCTGTTCGATTTTGCCGAAGAAGAGCTTAAAAAGCTGCTGCAGCTTCCTGGGGCCGCGCGGAGCAGCTCGGCGATCGCCGAACGCCTGCGCAATAAGCTTGAAGCCGATCGCTGGTTTGATCAGGGCTTGCAGTTGGAACAAACCGGTGCGCCCCTGGAACAGATTATTGAAGCGTACACAAAGGCCGCGGAGCTTGACCCGCAATCCGCTGGCGCGCGCGTAAACCTGGGCACGGTGTTTTTCAACGGCCATGCTTGGGCGGACGCGGAAGAACAATACAAGGCGGCGCTCGCGATCGACCCGGATTACGCCCTGCCCCATTTCAACCTTGGGAATTTGTACGACGAGCGCGGCGATGTCCCGAATGCGCTGTATCACTACGCTGAAGCCATCCGCATTTATCCGGCATACGCCGACGCGCACTACAACTTGGCGCTGCTGTTCCAGAGCAGCGGGGATTTGCTAAACGCCATGAAGCATTGGCGCCACTATCTGAAACTCGATGGCGCGAGCACCTGGGCGCAAATCGCGCGGCGCGAGCTTGAAAAGCTGGAGAACGCCACTGTGCTGTCCGGAAAACGGCCATCGGAAGCCCGGCTGCAACTCGTAAAGAGCAATAAAGTTTGAGCAAGGTGGGGGCGATTCTGCTGGCCGCCGGGGCGGCGAGCCGCATGGGACGGCTTAAGCAATTGTTGCCGTACCGCGGCAAAACGCTCCTCGAGCATGCGGTCGATCAGGCAATTGCGGCCGGTTTCAGTCCAATCGTGGCGGTAATCGGCGCCTCCGCTGAGCAAGTCAGAAAAAAACTGGCCGGCTATCCGGTGGTGCTTGTGGAAAATTCCGCTTGGGAAAGCGGCATGGGATCATCGCTGGCATTAGGAGTCCGCCATCTGCCTGCCTCGGGACCCGTAGCGGTACTGCTCGGCGATCAGCCGCTGGTCACGGCCGTTCATTTACGGGCGATGCTGGCCGCTTTCGAGGGCGCGAACCGGCAACGGATCGTCGCAGCCTTCTACAATGAAGCGCTGGGAGTGCCCGCAGTGTTTCCGGCCTCGCTCCTGCCGGCGCTTCAATCCCTCAAACCGGAAGCCGGCGCCCGGGCGCTGTTACGCGATCCGTCCCAGAATATCCACCCGTTTCCGCTGCCCGAAGCTGCCGCCGATATCGACACACCAGAGGATTTCGCTCGGCTGAAGTAGCGCAGAATTTACAGAGCCAGGCGGCCGCGATAGTTCATTTCGTTCAGATGAAATGTCTGGCTCACGTTCATCCGTTCCGCGTTCAGCTTGAACGCGACTTCTTTGTCCGCAGTTGTAATAGGCAGCGCACTTTTCGCAAAGCTAAAGAAATACACGTTCGAATTGCCGATGCGGCGGTAGTCGGAATCGAGGCTCACTACCGGCGGCTTGCCGCGAACCGACAAAACCGCGGCCGGAGCTAAATCCTTAGGGTTGGCGCCGGCCTCCGGAGCGGCGAGGCCTACCACGGCTATGACGTAGTTAGGGACATCCTGCTCAGCTTTGGCGACCTGCTCAGCAGTTGGCCCGCTCTTTCCCGATCGCAACTTCAAAACTGCCAACCGAACCGGCAATGCACTAGCCCAAACGACTTTCACAAAAGGTGGGATCAGAGGCGCTCCCGCCGGGGCCGACTTGAGCGAACCGGTTTGCTCTGCTGGAAGGGGCGCGCTTCCTTCGGGAACTGTGCTCACATTCGCCCCGGTCGCGACATTGGCGGGATTCCCAAGAGCCGCTGTCGGAGCAGCGGAAGCGCCCACCTCCGGATCCACATAGGTCACTTCGCCTTTTTCGCGGAAAGACATTGGTCTTTCTTTCGACCAAGGCGAGTTGGTCATGATTTGCTCGGCGTCCCGGCGAGTCCAAGCGCTGAAATCTTTCGTGTTCCAGACTGCTGGAATCGTGCTTGCTGCCAGGGCCGCGCCCACGCCGATCAGAGCAAGGAATCCAATCCGCACAGAATCGACCTCTGAATCAATCATAGGCCCAATTAATCGATAGTGCTTAACCCAATCAGGGTACGCTCCAATTCAATGAGGCGCCATCTGAGGCACTCCTCATCTCAGGTTCTGCAAAGGTCCAGCGGCCTTGTAGGCATTGACGATGATGCCCGACGGCAGAGCTTGCGTGCTATCGAGCGTAAATGCCCGTGCTGGAGTTCCCTCCGCAAAAAGGCGCTTCCCTTTGCCCAGCAGGACAGGATTAACCAGCAGAACCAGCTCATCCGCCAGCCCGTAGTCGAGCAGCACCGAAGTCAGCGTCGAGCTGCCTGAAAGGATCAGGTCCGCACCGTCCTTTGCCTTGAGGCCACGAACGCTATCTGCGAGATTCGGTCCAATGCCCTCGAACGGGCCCCACTCCAGGCTCTCCGGCCTGTGGGTCGCCACATACTTTGTCGCCGAATTGAGGCGGTCTGCCATCGGACTCTTCGGCGCCTTCGGCCAGAAACCCGACCACGAATCGTAGGTTCGGCGGCCAAGCAGCAGATCGAAGGTCTCGCCATACATCGCAACGACTATCTCTAGTCCGGCAGGAGTGCGATACGGCGCGGTCCAATCGCCGTATGGGAAGTCGCCGTCACCCGGACCGCCGGAAACCTGGATCACGCCGTCCAGCGAGATATGTTCCATAATTTTGAGCTTGCGCATGCTGAATCTCCTCTACAGATTTGTACCGCTGTGTCAGCCGGGCTCGTTGCCCCGCCGTCCATATAACAACGAACGGCGAGACCGGAATTCGACACATTGTCCGGGAGAAGCAAAGTTTTCGGCGCCAAAGCCAGTTTTCCTGCAGGTGCTATAGTTTTATCCATCGCTTACCCGGGATCATGCACACGATGAATCGCAGGATGTTTCTCATGGGAGGGGCTGCTGCTTCGGCTCTCCTCACCGGCACGCAATATCTCTCCGCCAATCCGCTTGGCCTGCCGATCGGCTGCCAGACCTATCCTGTGCGCAAGTCGATCAGTACAGACTTCGCCGGCACCATGAAGGGATTGCGTGCAGCAGGGTTCACTCAGATTGAGTTGTGCTCGCCATACGGCTACGACGACTTTTCGAGCCTCCGGCAATACAAGCCGCAGGAGTTACGGCGCATGCTGAACGACTGGGGACTGGGCTGCATCTCCGCGCACTGGGCGCCGACCGAGCTCTTTCAAAAGGCCGACGAGAGCATCGCCTATGCCAAGGAGTTCGGCATGACGCAGATGGCAATCGCCGCGCTTGGACCGTTCGATTCTAAGGGCACCCAGACAGTCGATGACGTGAAACGGTACGTCGAGCCCTTCAACGCCTTCGCCGAAAAGGCTCACGCCGCCGGTATCGTCGCATTGCTGCACAACGAAGGCTTCGTCTCCGAGTACATCGACGGCAAACCCGTCTACGACATGATGATCGCCGAGCTCAATCCCGCCACCACCAAGCTGCAGTTTCAAGTTTCTAGCTGGCAGAAGGGCTACGACCCAGTGGTCTACTTCCACAAGTATCCGGGCCGCTTCCGCTCCATGCACTGCCAGGACTGGGTGAAGGACCCCTCCACCAAGTCTGGCTTTCGCGAAGTTGCCTTGGGCAAGGGGGTCGTGGATTGGAAGGCCGTCTTTACAGCCGCAAAAATTGGCGGCATCAAGAACTACTTCGTCGAGCTTGAAGAGGATCCGGCGTTGATGCCGCCGAGCGTGCCTTACCTGAAGTCCCTGAACGTGTGAAGCGAGCGTAACCTGTCGAGCGGCGGATGCTTGATGCTCAAGGCCGAGGTTAACTGATTTCGACCGCCGGATACGCTTCGATATATTCCTCGCCATTGCAGCCGAAGTAGGCGACGGTACGGGCGAAAAAATCCACGTCATAGCGAACAACTCCCGCACGCCAACTGGCTTCGAGAAATTCTGGGAAAGTGCTTTCTCCGGCCTGATCGATTCGCAAGGCTGCGATCAGGGCATCCCGGTCGAATACTGGTACGTCCACAGCACCAGATACCAGCGGCACACCTTGCATCACGACCGGCCCCTCGTCGGTGAGGAACAGGCTCTGGCACGCCGGCAGAGACCAGAGGTTGCGGGTGACTCCGGCCCGTCGCAGGCTCTCGGCCAGATAGGGGAATCCTCCCACCTTCGGGCGGATAGCGGCCGCTCGCTCCATCGCCTTCATTAGATTGTCAACTGCTTTGCTCATGAGATCTCCTTTTGGTTGTATTGCTGTTTGCTTGTAGTGTGATTTCGTCAAGGGCGTGTCATTCGACTGGAACATCTCGGATCTGATGATGCTCTACCAGCTTGCAAAGCAGACGGCGCAGCGCAGATCTTTCGCCCGCATCGAGACAAGCAAAGAACTGCTCGTCGTTCTGATCGGCGATCTCTGCTAAGTTCGGGAAGATTGCGTCGCCCCACGGGTGTCAAAGAAAGTAGTTGGGCCCGGTTGTCTTCGGGGTTGATCCTGCTCTTGATCCAACCTTTCGCCTGGAGCTTGTCGATGATTTTTGAGATCGCTCCCCGGGTCATTTTCGAGGCTTCGGCCAGCTCGCCCGGAGTCACTTGCTGTCGCTCATAGAGATGACGTAACAAGACCCACTCCGCGACAGACGTTTGCCTCGCGTGCAGGGACCGGGCAAATTCCCCCGAGACCGTGTTGGAAACACGCCGCAGCCAATATCCCAGATGGCTCTCAAGACCGGAAATGGAACGCTTGGCATGCCTGATAGTTTCCATGTAAACCATTATGCTTTCCATGGAAACTAAATGTCAAGTAGCTTTGTAGACTGTTACCCCGATACCGTTCTGATGTGACCAGCTTTCCGATCAGGTCGGCGAACACCCAGTGATCTTCCCGTTGCTGGCCGCACCCGAGGAGCACGGCGAGGATCGCAGCACCTACCGCTCGAAACCCCGGATGTAGGGAGTATTCGGCGGCCTCTGCCCGGTTTCGAATAGAGGTCCGTGTGTTGAGCGATACTTCATGTTCAGGAACGCCGTCTCGATGCGACGGCCGACTGCAGAGTAACGGCCGTCCTCCCAATTCGAGTCCATGTAGTAGTTGACGATACCGGTGGACAGAAGCAACCGCTCCGCGTTGAACGGTTCTTTTCTCGTCAGCATCATTTCGACGATCCAGTGCTCGTGGGCGTTCGCGGCGTGGTACTGCGAGATGGGGCCAGGCCAGCCAAGCATGGATACGATCGTCGGCTCTTTCTGCCCTTTGATTTCGCCCGCGTAAGTCCAGCCCACACCCTCGCCCGAAATGACGGCCCCTTTGCTTCCGTCGTTGTACTCTACGACGCAGACGTTTGGCTTCCGGCCTTCCTCAAAATGTCCCGGCTTCAGGTCGAATTTTCTTCTCACCGCTTCGAGCAGGCTGCCGGCCCAGGCATTGCGTTCAACCCACGTCCATGTTTCGGGTCCCCGGATAGACTGCACTGCCTTGACGCCTGTCTCACCGCCCTTTCGGCGATCAACAAAGGCCTGGAGAACATCAACGCAATGGAAGATGGCTCCCTCATCTGCGGCGTCTCCAACCACGATGGAGTTTTTGATTGGGGTATCGATCGCGAGTTCGATCTCTGGCGTGCGAAAGTAAGTCGGTATGGAGGACCCCCCAGTCAAGGGGAAGTTCAGTTCACGCGATTTGTCGAACATCCACTTGGCTTCATCCCAGCTATATGAGAGGTGCTTGTCGTTAAATACAGGCACCGAGCGTTTGCTCTGCTCGAAAACCTGCATGACCTGCTGATAGATCCACCAGCGCGGCAAAAGCCAGTGCCCCTTGAGATCGGTTCGATAATTCCCGTGCTCTGCAACGATGACAACACCATCCACAGCGAGTTCTTTCCCGCCAAGCGTGACTGCTTCCTTAACTGTTTTGAAGATCGGAATGTTCTTCGCTTTGCATACTTTCTGCCCTAGCAGGCTTGTATCAAGCTGATTGATGTACACGGACACGACCTCCACCCGTGAAGGAGTGTGGGCGCCGTGCCACCAATAACCATCTATCAGTTTGTTTACTATCCAGTCCGCATGGGAGGTCGGGAGACCCCAATAGCTGACGAGACAGGCGATGCGGGGCCGTTTTTGTGCAGTCTGCGCGACAGCATCGGGAGCGATACCGGTGAACGTAGCAAGTCCGGCCGCGCCGGTCAGTTCCAGCATTTCACGCCGCGTGAAGAGAGAATTCGACTTCATCGTGCCGGTGATAGGAGATGAGGCTGCGGCCTTGGGTACGATTCCGATCTGACTCTTTTTCATCAAGGTTCTTCGATCCTTTCGGTAGGGGGCTATTGTTCTACCGGCGGTGTTTCTTGTGATCGTATCCTGTTACCGAGTACATCGATAGCAAACCGGTCTACGACAGGATGATTGCCGAGCTCAATCCCGCCACAGTATTCCGGCTCGCCTGCAACCGTGAACTCCACGTCGCTGTACGCTGCGGCGTTTTTCGCTCCTAAGCCTGCCGGACACGCGGGACTTAACTCACTTCAGCGGGTTGCGCCTCATACGCCAAAGCGAATTCTGTTCCGGGCCTCGGCCACGCGACTCACCTTGAGCGACCAACCTGGTTCGACGTTTTCGAAGCCTTGTGTTCAGTACCTCTGGCCAGCGCTAGGACTCGGCGAGACGGCGGTGGAGTTCCTCTACCGAGATCTGGTCGATGCGCGAGGCAACCGTCCACTGGTTTCCGAATGGATCAATTATTGTCGCCATTCGATCGCCGTGAACAACGTCGCTTGGTTGTTGGATTGATCGTGCGCCAGCACTCACGGCGCGCTGGTAAACGATATCGACATTCGGAACGTATACGTAGAACGCGCTGCGAGTGGGTTGGCCTCCTTCGAGCGGCCTCATCAGAGAAAGGATTGAGTCACCGATACGGACTGTCATGTAGGCCGGCTCGCCGCTCGGGGTGTCATGCCGGTCCAGCAGCTTAGCGTCGAACGCCTGTTCCAAAAACGCGTACAGCTGGTTCCCCTGTGTGGTCGCGAGAATCGGGATAGTTGGGAAGCCATCGGGTACTGTATCCACTGCCATAATTTATCCATCGTTCCGCTGGGCGCACTTTCTAACGAACGGTCCAGCCAAAATACACCTCGACAACGCGAATCTTTTCGCCGCTGAAGGTGAAGACTTCGGTGGTTCGGCCGCGGGCGCCACCAATATTCGTCACTTCGTAGGTCACGATCACTTCGTCCCCGGACTCGACGATCCGAACGAAATTGAACTCTTGGCCCTGCCCGGCACCTGGCCAGCAGCGGTCAAAATAGCCCACGCGATCCAGTCCGACATCGACCGGACTGGAAAACGAGAACTCGTCGGCGAAGACCCGCTCAATCAGCTGGCGGTCGCCTGACGCGAAGGCACGGTAGACGTCGCGTACAATTTGCGTTCGGCTCGGCATGCGGTACTCCTTGGCGCGATCGACACCTCATCCTAACAGCGTGCGGCATTGGAGCCGACAGGACGACGGTCGAGCGCTGCGCAGAACAGTCCAGAGTGAAGCTGCGCGCTCACGAATCAAGTTGACGTTAGTCGGCAACCCTGAAAAGTGCCGTTCGCATTAACTCCCAACAAGTAGCCAGCATCGGCTAATGTCCGGATCGCCCGTCATCCGACGGCAATCCGGAAGGCTTCCCAAATATTAGGTCGAAACTGGGAGGAGATTTCTTCGGCTGCCGGGAAAACGCCGCGACTCGCCTAGGGTTCACTACGGTGGATTTGCAAAAAAACTTGCTGCCTTTCGAACAGTTTGTTTGCAACGGTCGCTCTTTATGGGTAGGTGACTATATGCGCTACTTCCAATTGCCGCTTTCGAAAAGCCAATGAGTGAAGACGAGGATGAAGTTCTCCTCGTACTACTTGCTCAGCGTGGGGACGCTGAAGCCTTCGAGAAGCTGCTAAGGGGCCTTTATGCGCCTTTGCGCAAATATATTACGGCCCTGGTTGATTCTTCGACAGCCGATGATGTTCTTCAGGAGACCGCGCTGAAGATTTACCAGAATCTGAGATCACTTCGGGAGCCCAAGGTGTTTCGAATGTGGGCCTACCGAATTGTCAGCCGGATCGCACTTCTTCACCTCAGCAAAGAGAAGCGACGGCGAAGTCTAGAAAATACTCTTGAAATCCCTGAATTGTTCTCATCCACGGTCTTGTCGGTGCTGGAGGTTGATTGCGGGTTCCTGCGATTAGTCGAGCAAGTATCGCCTGCTAGCCGAGCGGTCTTGCTCCTCCACTATCAGCAGCATCTTTCATTGGAGGAGACGGCGAGTGTTTTAGACATTCCCGTTGGAACTGCAAAGTCCCGCCTTACGTACGGAGTCACTCAACTTCGCAACTTTCTTGAGGAGAAAAGTAAAATATGAGCACCCTAGATCATAATCAGAAAGCCGGATCAGCAGAAGAGCAGCTCTTCATAACCAAAGCTCTAGTCGCTGCTGAGAAAGCGGAGAAAATTTCACGAATCAAGAGAATTGTTGCGTCGGTGCTTGCACTCACGGTCGCTGTATGGCTCGCCATCAAAGCGCCCGGGCCGCAGTTCGATACAAACGCTCTACTGATCATTGTGCTTTTCGCTATAGCTGCTTGCACGCAAAAAGTGCTGTCACTCAACAACAAGAATGCGAGGGCGATACTCCAGGTTATTGCCCAACTTCAGCGCCAATCGCGATCCTCCCAAGGGGGAGGTCCTGGCGAGATTTGACAACTGGCGCACAGGGGAACGCGCCTTCGCATCCAAAGCCTGGCTATCATCGTTTACGGATTGCTAGTGAGTCGTCGGCGATCCGGAAAGTGGCCCAATCCGTACCGAGAAGCCCTCTCCGATCCGCCAGTGCCGATCGCGTCTTACTTGGGAGTTGGTCCGGAACTTGGCTTCAGCCACTTCTGAACGTCGGCGAAAAGGTCCATCACCGAACCGCCTGGGCTGGCGAAACCTGCACATATCAAATCCACGAAGTTGAATATGATTTCGTAGGGAGGAAAGGGGAAGAAGGATGCCGAAGAGCAAGCACAGCGAGGCAGCGATCATTTCGACACTGCAGCAGTTGGATGCGGGGCGCAAGGCGGCGGATGTAGCCCGCGAAGCAGGCGTGAGCACGCACACCATTTATGCCTGGAAGGCGAAGTACGGCGGCATGGAGGTCAGTCAAATCCAGGAAACACGGCAACTGCGGGAAGAAAATGCGCGTCTGAAGAAGCTGGTGGCGGATCTTAGCCTTGATAAAGATGCGCTGCAATCGGTAATTCGAAAAAACGGCTGGAGCTCGCAGCCATGAAGGCCGCTGTGGAGCATCTGAAAGAGGATTTTGCCTTCAGTGAACGGCGAGCTTGCGAGGTGCTGCAACTGCCGGTCTCGACCTTCCGCTACCGCTCGGTGCGGTGCGATGCCGATTTACGTGAGAAGCTCGTGGACCTAGCGCGGGAGAAGCCACGCTTCGGGTACCGCCGCTTGCACGTGTTACTGCGGCGTGATGGCGAGCAGGTGAATCACAAACGCGTTTGGCGCGTATATCGCGAAGCGGGACTCTGCGTGAAGCGTCGCAAACGTAAGCGCCTGGTGCGGGCTGGTGTGAAGCCTGCGATTGCGACGGCAGCGAATCAGGAATGGGCGCTGGACTTTGCCGCCGACGTGCTGGCAACCGGCCGCACAGTTCGCGTGCTCGGAGTGGTCGATACCTTCACCCGCGAATGCCTGGCACTGGAAGCCGACACTAGCTTCGCCAGCCGTCGCGTCACACGCGTGCTCGAACAGATCATCCGCGAGCGTGGACGGCCACAGAGCATCCGGTGCGATAACGGGCCAGAGCTAACCAGTCGGCACTTCCTCGCATGGTGCATCGAATGGCGAATCTTACTCGTGCATATTCAGCCCGGACGGCCGATGCAGAACGGACATGTCGAAAGCTTCAATGGCAAACTGCGCGACGAATGCTTGAATGTCAGTTGGTTCCGCAATCTATTCGATGCCCGGCGGAAGATTGCTGCCTGGCGTAGCGATTACAACCAGCTTCGGCCGCATAGCGCTCTGGCGTACCGGACGCCATCAGAGTTCGCCGCCTTGAATAGCTTTAGGTGGACTGACGCGGGGCAAGGGACCTCAATTGCCGGCCCCTTGCCCCACACCCCCATCCCCGCTTTCAAAGAAATGGCGGATGGATGAAAAGTTGTATCGTCAGGTGTGCGGATTTAGGGTGCAGGTCGGAGCATGCACGCTGTACAGATCAAGAATCCCCACGCTAGATGAGGCGGAACCTAATAGCGCATTGAAATACCGAAGACATATTCGTTCGACAAAAATCTCACCCCAGTGCCTTGGTCAAGAACGGAAGCCCTTTCACTCCGTGGAATTCGTGTACACCGTCGAAAATTTCCTGCTCCGCCAGATCGGACGCGTCGAACACGTCGTAGACTTTCTTTATGCGCCTGAAGCTCTCGCGGGTCGCCGCTACGGGAAAGATCGGATCGCGCGTCCCTCCTTCTGAAAAGAACGGTCGCGGCGCAATCAATCCGGCAACATCGTAGTTCTCGGCCCAGTTCAGAATCCCTGGAACGTAGTTATCAATGCAATGCGAGACGCTCATGATACTGTCTCGGAACGTGTTCAGATAGCCGCTCACGAAGGCCGCTTTGATGCGGGTGTCGAGAGCCGAAGAAAACTGCGTGCATGTGCCACCGCCCGAAATCCCCATGCATCCCACTCGTTGAGCGTCCAACTCCGGCCGTGTCTCAATCCAATCAATCGCCCGCAGTATGTCCCACACCCGCCAGCCAATCATCGTCTGCCCCAGCAGCAAAGCTGATCCGGCCGCCGGTTGACAGGCCGTGGCACTCGGTCCTTCCGCAATGGTTTTAGGGTCTCGGCGATAACCGAACGCCATCGGCTCAATCGCCACTGCTGCGAGCCCGTGTTCCACGGCTTGGATCGCAAAATCGTGCTGATATCCTGGCTTGCCGCTGCGGTCCTTGCCATGTTCGTCGATGCCCACGATGTCATCCACTCCGCGTCCGTGCCCGGGAACGCAGATAACCGTCGGATGGGGCGCGGAGGCGTTAGCCGGAAGTAACAGATAAAGAATGACGCCATTTCCTGGCCGGCTTTCGAAAAAAATCTTCTCCCGTGTATAACCTGTCAGCTCGCGTTTATCGAGAGTTTGCGCTCTAAGAGGCGTTCGTTCCGGGAAGCCTCCCAGCAACTCCGTCAGCTTCGCCCGTAGCTGCCTTTGCCACTGCTCTGCTTTTGCTCGGGTACTGGCCTGGAAAGTCAACTTTAGTGGCGCGGAGCGATACCGGTTTAGCGTCCATTCCACCGGATCAAGCCCCTGGACGTCGGAGTCGTTTCGGATGCCCGCCGGGTGCACCGTGGGCGCAGCCGCCAAAACCTCACTCGTCAACGCCGCTGCCGCCGCGGCTTGCCCTAATTCGCGTCGTGTCATCCTCATTGCCATCCACGCAATTATATGAGTACCGCGGTTTTTAAGATTCTTATCCGTTTTCATCCGTGGCCATTTTTCAGTCACAAGGCAAAAAATCAATGTTTTCGGCCCTTCCACGCTCTAAACCCTTGACATGCCCCCGTATGCTGGAATCGGAACGATTTCTTTCCCCATGCCCGCATCCGATAAACAACTTGCCGCCAATCGCGCCAACGCCCAACTCTCCACTGGCCCCACTTCGTCTGAAGGAAAAGCCAAAATCTCCCATAACGCCGTGAAAACCGGTTTGACCGGACGCACCATCCTCCTGCCATCGGACGACAGCAGCTCGTCGATTCCCGAACGCCTGCACAATAAGCCTGAAGCGGATCGCTGGTTTTGATCAGTGCTTGCAGTTGGACTGAACCGGTGCGCCTCTGCAACAGATTATTGAAGCGTACACAAAGGCCGCGGCGCTTGACCCCCAATCCCCTGGAGCGCGCGTAAACCAGGGCACGGTGTTTTTCAACGGCCATGCTTCGCCGCGACGAGGATGCAGGATGATGGCTGTAATTCTCGGCATTGGATAGCCAAACCTCATGGGCCAGCATGCGTCCCTCGCGGTCGATATGTTCCAGAGCACCCGAAAAATTGAGCTTCGGGCTCGTCTTCGAGTACCAGTGTGTGAACGGCCAAGGGAGGTTGTCGCCGCTGGGCATGACATTTGGACCGAAGCCACCGGGCGGCCGCTGATCCAGTGCTCAGGTGACGGTCAGCCTCGTGATTCGGGATATGAGATGACTTTGCGGGATCAAATTTGGGGGTGGTCAGGTTGCCTGACTATGCCCTCATAGAAGGTCGAAAGGTGTGACGATGCCGACAACTTCCTGGGACTGTTTGTCCAAGACGAGCACAGGTTTACCTCTGGAACAGGCCAGTGCGGTTTCAATTCCGTCATCGGGCGCACAAGTCGGTGCGGTGTCAAGATCCAAGTGCCCCCCGTCGACTGCTTCGGCCAGGGGGAGTGCGAGGCGCCTACGCCGATCAGCCGTCGAAGGAGCGAGCCTCAAGAATTTGCCCAGGGTGTAATCGGAGAGCAATTGCCACCTACCCTCGTGCAGGGTTATCGGCAGGTAGGTAAACGAATTCGCCAACATCGTCTGTCTGATCAGTCCCAGAGCTTGCCACCCCGACGCAAGAATCGGGCTCCGCACCATGAAATCGCGGACGAGTTGCGCGTTTGACATTAGAGCATCCTCCAGAATAATTGCTAATTCGATCGAACAGTTCGTTACGTGCCGCGCGTACGCGCCGACATGCAATGCATCGTTTCGCGCGTCTTTGACGATGTTGTACAGTCGACGGAAATCTGCGAAAAGCGCCCCCGGCTTGTTGGGAAGATCAGATGCAAGCGGTGAAAGTTCGGCGATTTCCGCGATTTTCCCTTCGTACGCACCGAGATTTGAGACGCTTCCAGTGAGATGTATCCCCATGCGTTCGACGACAAAGAGAATCTCGTCAAAACCCTCGGCATTACCCAGAACCAAAGCCCGCGCTGCGCGGAGTTCATTCCGGAAATGAGCGGCTGCGTCCTGAGAAATTGGTGGAATTGAGCCCGAACCGACCATTCGCCCAGCTTCCTTCATCACATTAGAGAATACCCAATCATTCCATGCGATCTCGACCTCAGCCGTCCCCCCCAATCATAAGCAGAGATAAAAGCGTAGGGGGCCTCGCTCGCCCTCGCTTATTCTCCGGGCCTGAAAAGGATGAACCACGGCAGCCTGTTCCGAATCAGCTGTCAAAGTCCGCCCAGCGCTGCTTGGCCCACGCCACGATTCGAGCCTCGCGCTGGACGATCGCAGTCAGTGTCCAGTCTGGCTCGTTGCAAATCTCTCCAACCATTCGGAGGTTGTGTTTGGCGTATACGTTCTTCTTCTCGGTGAAAGAGCGGACCTTAGCCTGCGAGTTCAGCGGGCCGGGAAGCAAAAGTAGGTTGCCTACCCTTCCGACGTTGTGTTTGGTGGGGCGGTCAATACCTTCAGCGTCGCGCATTTTCCCAACCCAGCCCGGTTCGGAATCCGGGTTCTGCGGAAAGATATGTTCAATCGAGTCCGAAGCGCGTTCTCTCCAGATCGCCGTGCGCTCCTGCTCGTCATATGTTGCACCAAAGCCAAGCTTGTCGGCGAGGTACTCTTCATAATTCCAGAGTAGGTAACGGCACGCATCCGCCGACTCGTAAAAGTCTTTTCCTATAAGTCCCTCTTCGGCCGCTTTGTCAACCGGGTATTCGCTGCCTAGATCGCGCAACTCGGCCATTATCTGGGAATAGCTCCTAACTTCGGGATCGTTCGTAACGATTTTGTAGCCGAGCTTCACATAATCTCCTACCTTCGTTCGCGAATCTTTACCAAATAGACCAAAGATCCTGAACGTTATGCGCTCCCATTGCGCCAAGAGGAATTGACGTTCCCGTTCGTCAACATTCTGGGCGGCCAATATCGCCACTGCTAACAGCCGAGCGTGGAGAATCTCAGTAACGGCGCTTAGTTGTGTATTTCCGTAAAGGCCTGTCAATTTCTGAGCGACGTCGAGTAACCGCTCTGAGATCTGCGTTGAACTGTTCGGCAGTTTGCATTCCTTCCGAAGCAATTCTAGTGCGTCTTCCGCTGGTCGCGGTTTTCCGTGGCCCGGACCGTAGTACAACGTGGCCGCAATACGCAATATCTCGTCGCCGGGAATATTTTGCTTTGCAAGCTCGTTATAAATGTTGCTCCAAATCTTTTGGAGATTCTCAATCTCCGCCTGGGCCGCACTTGTCGATACCGATAACTCGTACGCCTTCCCCATTAGAACGCTCTTTGTTTTGTCAAGCCAGTCAACCGCCAGTCCACGGCTGTTCAAAACTTCGAAAAGCGTGTACACCGCTCGCGTATCCTCGGTATCGTAAACTACGAAGCCAAGCCTATGGAGTATGAGGCGCATGAGCTCATCCTCGTGCCTCGTCTCACGCCATCTCTTCAGAAAGTTTGTGCAACCGTCGATCGCGTTAGCCAGATTGCGATCGGAGTGCGTGTGCATCTCGCCCTTCTGTGGCCTGATTCCTTCCCGAACGAACCGGTTAAAGATGAACGCGTTCGCATTATTCGTCTGTAGGAGAATCAAGTGGCCGTCGCGTTTAACTAGGATGCGCCCCAAATCCGTTCGATCTTCTGAGCCTTCAGCTAGAGACAGTTCAATACATTTTAGTAGCAGGATTAAGGTGGTGAGCCGCTGTTGTCCATCAACGACGTCATACAGCCTATATTGCGCCGTGCCGATCGGCATTATCTCGCTTGTCTTGTGGCAAACTACCGTTGCCATGAAGTGATGCTGGTCTTCTGAACGATTTGCGAGCTTGATCAGATCAGTAAAGAGATCTTCACGCTGCTTTGTCTGCCAACTATAAAACCGTTGATAAGGCGGGATTCGAAATACGCGGTCTGCAAAGAGCACCTGAAGCGTGTCGTATCGTGGATCGATCATTCATGAGCATGGTATCGAATAGCAATGTAAGGAGCACTACTTGCCTTACGGACGTGAAAAAACCATCCGGAGACCTCAGAAACGGGATATTCAGTCCCCAAAAACGCCCTTCAATTCTTGTATCCGGTCAAAACAGTTATCAACACAGCGCTCGATCAACTAACAATTGCTCATTCGCCAAGAACGCGTGAAACACTGGTCGACGCACTCGTCACCGGCCAGAACCGCTCATAATTCTGTCCTCTCCAAAAATGAGTCACAAGCCAAAACTCAATGTTTTCGGGCCTTCCACGCTGTAAACCCTTGACAAGCCCCCGTATCCTGGAAACGAACGTATTTCCTCCCATGTCCGCCACCGAAAAACAAGTCGCCGCGAATCGCGCCAACGCCCAACTTTCCACCGGCCCCGCTTCGTCTGAAGGAAAAGCCAAAATCTCCCACAACGCCCTCAAAACCGGGTTGACCGGACGCACCATCCTCCTGCCATCGGACGATGTCGCCGCCTACCAGGCCCACGTCGAGCGCGTCGCTCGGCAGTTTTCGCCAGAAACCGACGAAGAACAACGTCTCACCCAGTCGCTCACCGATACCCTCTGGCGGCTCGAGCGCATCCCCTCGCTTGAAGGCGGCATCTACGCCATCGGCCGCCGCGAACTCGCCGCCCACTTCTCAGACGAAGTCGACGAAACCACCCGCCGCGCCATCATCGACGCTCAGGTCCTGCTCACCTATCGCCGCGACTTGATGAATCTCTCGCTCCAGGAATCCCGCCTCCGCCGCCAGTACGAAAAGGACGAAGCCGAGTTAAAGCGCCTCTTCGCGGAACGTCAGGACGCCGCCAAAGAAGCGCAGAAAGCCGAAAAGCCCGCTGGAACATCGCATTCCGCAACTATCAAACCGCGAAACAATTCGACCAGGAGTTCGATCCCGCCGAAATTGGCTTTGAATTTTCAACCGAGGAAATCGAACGCCGCCTCGAACAACGCAACCGCCAAGCCTGTATCGACCACGCCCGCTATTACGAATACAAGGCCAAAGGCTACCTCAACGCCGCCTGATGCCCGTTCGCCTTCAGTGCGCCTGGTTAGGAGCTGGCTGGCCGTCGTAGATCACAGTGGACTCCGCTCCGAACTGCTTGTAGTTCATGTAACGGATCTCAATCCGGATGCGCTGCGGCCAGTCCCGGAAGTAAAGGGTGTCGTCCGCGTAGGTTTCCGACGGGAACAGCCATTTGCCGTCGACTGTCGTGCGAATTGTTGTGAAATGCGGCGTCAGGTTCTGCTCCTTTGAGGTCTCGACCTGCGGAACGGCCTGGCCCTGGGTTTTGAGAATGGCGAAATCGCTTTCCCGAACCCAGAGCAATCCGTCAAAAAAACGCTGCCCGGCAAGAATCTGCCGGGGCGCGATGTGCTCGACGTAGCATAGCGAGCCGTCGACCGTTTCTTCTCCCTTATATTGCCCCTCATAAAGCGCAACCTTGTCGTCCGTGAGCAGAAAGGGGTCGATATCGCGGATATCGGCGAAATCGAGCGGGGTCAGCTTTATATGAGTAAGCGTGTTCTGGGTCGGGGCAGCTGCTTTCTCATAGCGTTGGTGGTTCGGCGAGAAGATGACGTCGCGCACTTCGCTATACTGCCCGGTCATGCGGCCGTGATCGTCGAATTCCTGCAGGGTGACGGATTGCCGGTAGGTGTAGTTGCTGAGGACCTTGGCGTTAGCGGTTTCGCGTTCGGCGATCTTCCGGAGCAGGCCTGGGGGCGGCACGGCCGCGAAGGCAGTAGCCAGTCCCGATGCTACGATGAGGGCGATGTTACGGCCAATGCGTCCCTTTTTCATAGCGTTGGCCTGCACCTGGGTGGCGTTGTTCGTCGCAGCCTTGTTCTATTCAAAGCAGCATCCTTCCTCTTATTGGATTATGAACGCTGCCCTGCCAGCCTTCCTGTTGGAGGCGGTGTTTTATCTCGGTGCGGTCTTTGAGGGCACGCGAAATTGGTTTGTAACGGTTCGGCCGAAGCAGATGCGAGGCGTGTTGCTCTGGGCGAGCGGCGTTGCGCCGTACCTCGTGTTCAGTCTTCTGGCCGGCACGTATACCAAGAACGCCTTCGAACTGCTGGCGCTGATTACGGGCGTGTTGTCGCTCTGGTTCGTTTTACTGCCGCGGCGCCCGGCGTACGATCTGGGATTTCTGGCGATTGCGGCGGCCCCGGTGATATTCCGCGTATTTCCCCGGATCTATGCCTCGCCGGATGCGCATCTGCGAATTGATGCTCTGGGACACTTAATGTGGATCCGGCTGGCAATCGCGGGGCTGCTGATCCTTCGGGTATGGAATCCGGGCGCATTCGGGTTCTGGCCATCGAAGGCCGAGTGGCGGGCCGGGTTTTTGTATTATCTCGGGGCGATTGTGCCGATCATCGTGTTGGCCCTGGCGGTTCACGATGTCCGAGTCGGTTTGGCCAGGCAAAGCTGGTGGCAGGATCTGGCCCTCGGATTGGGCTGGTTTTTTGCCGCGCTTTGGGTAATCGCGCTGGGTGAGGAGCTGTTCTTTAGGGGCGTGATCGAACGCTGGCTGCTGGACGCGCGAGCCGGGAAGGTCGCGGCGGTGCTGATCTCGGCCGCTTTGTACGGCAGCGCACATCTCGGGTTCCGGCACTTTCCGGATTGGCGGCAGTCGGTGGTGGCTGGAGTGCTCGGAATCGCTTTGGGATTGGTTTATTACCAGACGAACAGCGTGCGGGCATCCATGGTGACCCATTCGCTGGTAGTGGCGACATGGCGAGTGTTTTTTAAATAGGAAGGGGTGTTTCGGAGAGAAGCAACACGAAAGCCCTTTCGGGCGCCAGGGAGGTGTTGCTTCAGGGGTCTTTCTATGAGGTTAGTCTCGCTTTGGTGGGAGTTGCCTCCCTGGCTTGATTCCAATATTAGAATATGAATTTACGGAACGCAAGTCTTTTCTATACGAAATTCAAAATTATTTTTTCAGGACCAGGGGAGCGAAGCGGCGCTGGCGCACTATAAATGAACGTAAGCATCTTAGGATCAACAGGTTCCATTGGAACGAGCACGCTCGACGTGGTGCGGCAGAACCCCGAAAAATTTTCGGTTGTGAGCTTGGTCGCCGGACAAAACACGGATCTACTAAGCTCCCAAATTCTGGAGTACAAGCCTCGAGCGGTTGTGGTGGGGTCGGAGCAAGCACTCCAAAACCTGCGCGCCTCCTTGAAAGTGACCGGGCTGCCGGAACGCGAGTGGCCGGAATTGGGGTGGGGTGCTAAGGCCATAGTCGCGGCAGCAACCGCCCCTGAGGTGGATTTCGTCATGTCGGCGATCGTCGGTGTAGCGGGACTTCAAGCCACCTACGAAGCGATCCGGAAGCGAAAGCGCATAGGGCTGGCGAACAAAGAAACGCTGGTGGCGAGCGGACGCCTGGTAATGAGTGCGGTGCGGGAGACCGGAACGACCCTGATCCCGGTCGATAGCGAACACAACGGAGCGCATCAGTGTTTTCGGGCGGGTTTACGGAACGAAGTCACCCGGCTCCTGCTGACAGCTTCGGGCGGTCCGTTCCGGGAGACTCCGGCCGCGGCGCTCTGGGACGTGACGCCTGAGCAAGCGCTGCGGCATCCAACCTGGAAGATGGGGCGGCGCATTACGATTGACTCGGCCACGTTAATGAACAAAGGATTCGAGGTCATCGAGGCTTGCTGGTTATTCGATTTACCGCCATCCCAGGTAGAAGTGGTAGTGCATCCTCAGTCGTCTATCCACGCCATGGTCGAATACACTGACGGCAGCGTGATCGCGCAGATTTCTGCGACCGACATGCGGATGCCGATTCAATATGCCATGACTTATCCCGACCGGCATCGGGCTCCGGTGCCACGCCTGGATTGGACGGAGCCGCGCACCTGGCAGTTTTCGGCGCCCGATTTTGAAAAGTTTCCGCTGCTGCGGCTGGCGTACCAAGCTCAAGAAGAAGGCGGATCCGCCACCTGCACCCTCAATGCCGCCGATGAGATTGCAGTTGAGGCATTTCTCGAAGGGCGCATCCCTTTTCCGGCAATCGCGGCCACAGTAGAGGAAACTCTTAGCCGCCAACCGAACCGGGAACCGGGGACAATAGAAGAGGTGCTGGAGATTGATGCGGAATCGCGGAGGCTGGCCCGGCAGATTGCCGGAGAGCGGACGAGTACGGCAACTCTTCCACGCCTAAAGAGCGGGACGAGCGTCGAACAAGGTAGGACTAAGACGTGAGTTTTTTGCAGCCAGTTTTCTGGGTGGTGATCCTGTTGGGGGTCATGATCCTGATCCACGAACTGGGTCATTTTTGGGCGGCGGTCGCGGTCGGCGTCAAGGTGGAGACATTCAGTATCGGGTTTGGGCCGCGCCTGTTCGGGTTCAAGCGGGGCGATACGGATTTCCGGGTGTCGGCGATTCTGTTCGGTGGCTACGTGCGGATGCTCGGGCAGGAACTGGGCGACACGCAATCCACCGACCCGCGCTCCTTTGCCGCGCAAGCACGCTGGAAACGGCTGATCGTGATTGTCGCAGGCCCGCTAATGAATGTGGTGCTGGCCATCGCGCTCGTGACCGGCCTTTACATGTACGCGTATCCCAAAGAAGCGGATACCACCGATCCCGTGATTACCGGCATCGCCCCGAATTCGGCGGCGGCCCAGGCCGGGCTGCAGGTTGGCGACAAGATCATTGCAGTCAATGGCAAGCAGGATCCGAATTGGGAATACGTGCTGACCCAGGAGGCGCTGAACGCAAATCATGCGATTCCGGTAACGGTGGTGCGGCATGGCAAGCAGATGGCTTTCCAGGTGACGCCGCAGATGGACCCGAAGCAGGGCATCGGCGATGCAGGTTGGAATGGCGAACCGGCGGTGCAGGTGGGCTTGGTACAGAAAGGCTCGCCCGCGGAGCAGGCCGGACTGCGCGTCGGCGATGTATTTGTGCGACTAAATGGTAAGCCGGTGGGTTCTATTGTGGCAATCCGGCAAGCCGTTTTTCATTCTGATGGCAAGCCGCTGAATTTCGAGGTCACGCGCCAGGGGCAGGCGCATCCCCGAAGCATTACCGTTGCGGCGAAACGGACGGGAGATCCCAAGACACCATGGCTGATCGGCATCACATTCAAAGCTCCCGTGCAGTTTGTGAAGCTGGATTTTGGCCCTGCGCTGACGGAATCGCTGCAGTTCAATCGCAATAACGCCATGATGATCTTCCAGGTGCTGGGCAGCCTGATCGAGCGGCGCGTTTCGACCAAGTCGGTGGCCGGTCCAATAGGCATTGCGCAGATGTCGAGTGAAGCGGCGCAGCAGGGGGCGTGGAATTACTTGTTCCTCATGGCGATTGTGAGCCTGCAGCTCGCGATTTTCAATTTGCTGCCTATTCCGATTCTGGATGGGGGAACACTGCTGATGCTGATCATCGAGATGCTGATGCAGCGCGAGCTCAGCCTGCAGTTCAAAGAAAATATTTTCAAGCTTGGCTTTGTGTTCTTGATGATGGTGGTGGTGTTCGTGATTTATAACGACATCAGCCGGATTCTGACGCAAGGCTGAAGGGTCGGATACTGTGTAGAGACCATGTCGCTCGACAAAGTATCCAGACGCCAATTCGGTAAGCAGGTCGGAAGTGCCACTGCAGGCACGTTCGCAGCCGGAGCATTGATCCAACCGGAGCCGGTGCAGGCCCAGGGGAAGGCGCAGCCTGACTTTTACGAATTCCCGAGCACGTTTCGCTGGGGTTGCGCGACCGCAGCGTATCAGATAGAAGGCGGCGCCAAAGAAGGCGGCCGCGGCCCGTCCATTTGGGACACGTTTTCTCATATTCCGGGCAAGGTCTATCGAAACGAAACAGGCGACGTGGCGGACGACGATTACCATCGGTATAAAGCGGACATTGCGCTGCTGAAAGAGGTAGGCGCCAAGATATACCGCTTCTCGGTTTCGTGGCCGCGCATTTTCCCGAAAGGAACAGGCCAGCCAAACGAAGCCGGAGTGAATTTTTATGAACGCGTAGTCGACGAACTGCTCGCGAACGGAATCGAGCCGTTCTGCACGTTGTTCCATTGGGATTTGCCGCAGGCATTGCAAGACAAGTTCGGAGGCTGGCAATCGCGCGAGACATCGAAAGCTTTTGCCGACTATGCGGGCTATATTGCCGGAAGGCTGTCAGATCGCATTCACAATTTCTTCACGATGAACGAGTTTTCTTCGTTCATCGATCTCGGCTACCGTGATGGAAAATTCGCTCCCGGGCTGCAATTAGCGCCCGCCGCTTTGAATCAGGCGCGCCATAATGCGGTGCTGGCGCACGGCATGGCGGTGCAGGCGATTCGCGCCAAGGCCCGCTCCGGCACGAAGGTTGGCCTCGCGGAAAACTATGTCGCCGGCACGCCGATCATCGAATCGGAAGAGCACATAAAGGCGAGCGTGCTGGCTACGCGCGTGATTAATGCTCCCTACCTCACCGTCATTCTGGAGGGCAAGTACATGGAGCAATACCTGCAAAAGCAGGGGGCGGCGGCCCCTAAGTTCACTGCGGAAGACTTGGAGATTATCCACAGTCCGATAGATCTGATCGGCATAAATATTTACAACCCGACCTATATCCGCGCGAGTGATGGCCCGGACGGATACGCGGTTCTACCGCTGCCCTCGTCGTATCCCCATATGGCGTCGCCCTGGCTCAACATTGGACCGGAAGGCTTGTACTGGGGCGTGCGGCACGTGGCGGAAATCTGGAATATGAAAGATATCTACATCACGGAGAATGGCTGCTCGTCGGCGGATGTCGTGGCGCCCGACGGCCATGTGTACGACACTGATCGCGTGATGTTTCTTCGTAATTATCTGATCAACCTGCACCGGGCGGCGGCGGAAGGCTTTCCGGTACACGGATACTTTGTGTGGAGCTTGATGGATAACTTCGAGTGGGCGGATGGTTATAACTTGCGCTTTGGCATTTACTATGTCGACTATAAGACACAGAAACGAATCCCTAAGATGAGTGCGAGCTTTTACAAAGAAGTGATCCGCCGCAACACCGTGGTGTAACTCCAGTACTGAAAACTAACTGGCGCGCCAAACTGTAGCTAATCGGCCTGCAAAGTGCTAGGTTTACTCCAACCAACCACTGGAGGTTGAGATGAACAGCCTGGCTCTGGCCGGTGTCGCAGCCGTGCTCTGTCCCGCGCTTATGTTTGGCGCAGCCGCAGAAGTAACTTACAACGATTTCACGCAGGCAATCCGAGCGAACGATCTCGCGGCGCTGAATCGCCTGGTGCGCGATCGAAAGAATGTCACAGTTGAGAACAAACTGAGGGCCACACCGCTACACTATGCCGCGTCTTTCGGCAGCGCCGAGGCGGTGAGCCTTCTGCTGGCGGCCGGGGCCGATCCGAATGCGCGCAACTCCTCTGGCGGAACACCTCTGCTCTACGGCGCGTGGAACTTTGAGCGCACCCGATCCATGGTCGACAAAGGCGGCGACGTTCAAGCGGCAAACAAACAAGGCGTCACACCTTTGATGGTGGCCTGTTCCATATACGGCAATACCGCAGCCGTTCAGTATCTGACCGATAAGGGAGCGAATGTGCACGCGCTCGATGAGTTCCATTCGGATGCGCTGATAAACTGCGCCGAGCACGGCGATACGGAAAGCATTTCCCTGTTGATTGCGCGAGGGGCAGATGCGCACACTGTGAGCAAGGCTGGTTTCACCGCCCTGCTGGCGGCGGCTTCGGACCCCTCGCCGGAACGTTTGCAGATTTTGTTGGCGGCGGGCGCCGATCCGAACGCGAGCAACACTTTCGGGGGCCGAGTGAAGAATGGGCCGATAAATCTTATCCATTTGACCCCGCTTATGCTGGTCGCGCCCTATGCGACCCCGGAGATGGTCCAACTTTTACTGAAGAGTGGAGCGCGGGTTAACGATTCGGATAACCGGAAAATGACGCCGCTCATGTTGTCGCTGGCGACCGATCAAGCGAATCCCGCGGTGGTGAAAGTGTTAATTGACGCCGGGGCAGACGTCAACGCGCAGGATCAGACTGGAGAATCGGTGCTGGATTGGGCGCTGAAGTACCGCCAACCGGAGATTGTTGCCATGCTGGAGGCGGCTGGCGCGAAGTCAAAAGCCGCGGCGGCAGCGCAGCCGGACACTGCGCACAGCGGGTCGCCCACGTCGAGCGAAGCCTTCGCGCGGGCCGCGCCGCTGCTCGCTAAGGCAGGACCAGAATTCTTCCGCGAAGGCGGCGGGTGTGCGGGCTGTCATCATCAGACCGCCTACGCACGCGTTCAGGGAGCCTGGACAGGTGCTGGCGTCGAGCCGAAGATCAAACTGCAGCAGCCCTTTTTGGACGGAATGACCGCCATGCGCCCCATGATCGCCGGTGCATCGCTGGTACTTGGGGACCTTCCCGGCGATATAGATCCCTGCCTCTACATGCTCGCCGCCTATGCCGACTTGCATGCGGCCGCCAACGATACCACCGATATGTTGGTCCGCTATATCGTTTCGAGACAAGCTCGCTCGGGCGCGTGGATGAACCTCGGCACCGCCCGTGCGCCGATTGAAGACAGCACGATCACGCGGACGGTCTATGCGATCCGCGCTTTGAGACAGTATGGTTGGCCTGCGCGGCAGGCGGAATTTGACAGCCGTATTTCGCTTGCGCGCGGGTGGTTGCTGAGCGCCCATCCCGTCACCACATATGAAGCGGCGGAGCGCCTACTCGGTTTACAGATCGCCGGCGTAAGCCGCGCGGATCTACGCAGCGATGCCGGCAAGCTTATCGCGGCGCAGCGCGCGGACGGAGGGTGGGCGCAAACGCAATTCCTCGATTCAGATGCGTACGCTACCGGCATGGTCCTCGATATTCTCTACAAGACAGGCTTGGCCGGCGCCAGCGATCCGGTGTACCGCCGGGGAATCGCCTACCTTTTGAAGAACCAATACTCTGATGGCGCGTGGTACGTGCGAAGCCGCGCGCCAAAATTTCAGCCGTATTTCCAAAGCAGTTTTCCCTTCGATCACGACCAGTGGATCTCGAGCGCGGGGACGTCCTGGGCGCTGATTGCCCTCAGCCACGAGCCGAAAGGGGCGCAATAGCCTCGATTATTTCAAGCGCGCATACGCGCGAGTACGTTCAACCCGAGCGCGACCAGCACCATGGCGGCGCAAACCGAGAACAAAAGCCCTGTCGCAAGAGCCACTATATTCGGTGGCCGGTCCAATAGGCATTGCGCAGATGTCGAGTGAAGCGGCGCAGCAGGGGGCGTGGAATTACTTGTTCCTGATGGCGATTGTGAGCCTGCAGCTCGCGATTTTCAATTTGCTGCCGATTCCGATTCTGGATGGGGGAACACTGCTGATGCTGATCATCGAGATGCTGATGCAGCGCGAGCTCAGCCTGCAGTTTAAAGAAAACATTTTCAAGCTTGGCTTTGTGTTCTTGATGATGGTGGTGGTGTTCGTGATTTATAACGACATCAGCCGGATTCTGACGCAAGGCTGATAGCGATCCTTCACGCCTGCGTCTTACGCGACCTGGATGGAAAGTAACTCACACAAACGTAGATAGGCTTCGGTCCAGCTCTGGGCTTTGCTGTCGCCGCGGGCGGCGCGTTTGCGGGTGCGCGCGTAGACAGTCCCCTGAATTGCATACACATCGTTTTGCACGGACCAGAGGTTTACCAGAAACGGCGTTTGCTTAACGACGCGCAAAGTGTGTTCGAGGCGCTCAAGCTTTTCAAAGCTGGGGGGATGGGCGGCGAATTGGCGGGCGAGCGTTTCGATTTTGTGGCGCAGCAGAAATTCAAGAGTCGTCTTGTCCAGAGTGACGTTGCTCGCCTGAGCTTCGCGCAGGAGATTGCGGATGCGCTCGCCGTCAAGCTCTTCGGCCGAACAGGCGCGGCGCAACAGGCTGTTAAGCGCGTATTCGACGGCCGCTGTAAATTCACGGGGCATCGGCGTGCCCAGGCTCGAAATAAACCGCATGAGCGCGGCGTGATGCTCATATAGCTGCAGATACGCGGCTTCAGCTTCGGCGACGGTACTCGAAAGAATCGTACGCACGATGCGCCGCTGCTCATCGCGGAATAGTGAGCGAAGCGAATACGTCTTTTCTCCAAAGCGGCGGTCGAGCAGGCGCACCACTTCAGGAATATCGACGCGCGAGAACGACTCACTGAGCGCTTCGAGCAAGCCTTCGTAAGCCGAGTCGCCTTCAAATCTCTTCACGCCGCCCGCCACGTTGTGATCGCCGAAATGCACCACCCAAAAGGTGAGGATTTCGCATTCCTGGGTGATCTTCGAAGTGAAGCTTGCCCGGCCCAGCGCCATTCGCATCTTGCCCGCCTCACGGGTGTGATAATCGAGGCGCTTGGCGGCATACGAGAAGATATCGGTGCGCTCGCCATAGGGGGCAAACAACGAGCTGATGGAATAGTGGGCGCCGACTTTTTCAAGATCGACAATCGAAGGCTTGACGTAGCGGCGGTAAATATCGGCCGCGCTGCCGTACTCGGGGAGATTGCTGCGGGCCTCGGCCAAGCGGTCGAGGAACTGCTGCTCGACCGGGTCGCGGAACAACTGCTCCGCTAACTGCACAACACGGCCGGCGTATTCAATCACCTGCACGGTTTCGATGCCGGACAAATCGTCAAAGAACCAACCGCAGCTGGTGTACATGAGCATCGCGTGACGCTGGAGCTCCATGAGTTTCCAGACGATCACCTGCTCTGCGGGGCTGAGATCGCGTGAGAAATGGTCGCGTCCGAATTGTTCGCGAGATTCGGGATTGCGATTGAGCACGACGCGGATGTAGCCATCGCGGGCCGCCCAGGGATCGCGCAAAAACCTCGCGCCGGCGGTTTCAAAGCGTGGCTGGACCCAATCGCGTAAGAAATCGAGAGCTTCGCGCAAGGGACGGCGCCACTCCTGATGCCAGCCGGAGCGCCCGGAATTACAGCCGCAGTTACTACGCCAGCGCTCGACGCCGTGAACGCAACTCCAGGCGGTCCGTTCATAAATACGGGCTTCCCAGGAGGGAGGGTTCAGCTCCAGAAATTCACCGTAATTCGTTATGCGAGCGGATTTCTTCGCTTCGATGGTTTCGAGAGCGTAGGCCAGAGCCATCTCGCCATGGCGGTGGTGGTGCCCGTACGTTTCGCCGTCGGTGGCGATGTGGACGAGTTGCGATCCGTTGCGCTGATCGGAGAATCCGCCGAGCAGTCGCGACGCGAACTTCTCGCCATTGTCGAGCAACTTTTCAAAAGCAACGGCCTGCGAAATAGGCCCGTCGTAGAAAAAGAGATTGAGCGTCTTGCCGCCAGGCGTCTGGAAGAGATAGGCGCGAGTGGGATCAATTTTCGACCCCGTGACGTCCTGCCAATCAGTTGCGCCCGCGGGCCGAACCGCTTTGGCCTGGTGGGGCGCGAGAATCGTGTACCGGATACCGGCTTCGGCGAGCAGGTCGAGAGTCTCGATATCGACCGCGGTTTCCGGGAGCCACATCCCTTCCGGCTCGCGTCCGAAGCGGCTGACGAAATCATCGATGCCCCAGCGGATTTGAGTGATCTTGTCGCGCCGGTTGGCGAGCGGCATGATGATGTGGTTGTACGCCTGGGCGATGGCGGACCCGTGGCCGGAGAATCGCGCCTGGCTTTGCCCGTCCGCCTCGAGTAACCCGCGATATGTCTCTGGCGCGTGCTCGGCGGCCCAGGAAAGCAGCGTCGGACCAAAATTGAAGCTGATTTTCGAATAGTTGTTGACGATTCGGCTGATACGCTGCTGCCCGTCGAGAATGCGGGCGGCGAAATTCGGGCCGTAACATTCGACGTCAATGCGCTCATTCCAATCGTGATAGGGATACGCGGAATCCTGCAGCTCGATCTCTTCGAGCCAGGGGTTTTCGCGAGGCGGCTGGTAGAAATGGCAATGAATGCAGAGATATCTCATTCGGTGTCAGCGTGAACGTACCTGCCGGGCCCGAAGAATGCATGACCGTGAACAGCGGGCCTCTTCGTGAGCGTGACCGGGGACGCCTGATTATCTCAAGTCTCCGGAAGAAAAATGGTGAAGACGGCTCCGGTGCCGCGTTCCCGGTTGGCAGCGCCGACTCGGCCCGAGTATTTTTTGACGATAGAGGCCACAATATGCAGCCCGAGTCCGGACCGCACGGAGGAATCGGCTTTGGTTGAGACATTAGGCCGAAACAGGCGAGGCAGCAGATCGGGCTGAATTCCCGGACCGTTATCGGAAACGGTGATGGACAATCCGCCGTCCGTGCGCTTGGATTCGATTTCGATACGGCCGGGGCTCTTCATAATTTCCAGAGTATTCAGAAACAAGTTGGCGAAGACGCGCTCCCAGTCTTTGGAGGAACCGGGCAATCGGATATCGGCAGAAAGGCGGCGGATCCAGCGCATGCGGGGCTTACGGGCGGCTAAGCAGTAGTCGGTGACCGACTGGATGGCATCATCGACGATACTGGCGAGGTTCGGAGTGCCGTCGGGAATGGCGCCGAGCAGCCGTTTGCCGCGTTTCACGGACCGCGTGAGCGTGGCGGCCAGCGGTTTCCAGCGCTTATCGGCGCTCAACAGCTCAGCGGCTTCCGTGATCGTTTCGAAGACATTATTCAGATCGTGAATCAGACTTTCATGGCTGAGATCGGTCTCGACGGGATCTTCCATTTACCGAGACGTTATTGCGCGATGCGGCGCAGCGAAGTATAAAACTCGGGGAACGAAACGGAGGCGGCTCCGGCGTCGTGAATGTCCGATGGACCGTCTCTTGCGAGCAGGGCGGCGATCGAAAAAGCCATGGCAATGCGGTGATCCCCGAAGCTCTGAATTTCAGCGGCGTGGAATTCCTGCTTGCCCGGAATTTCGAGGCTGTCGGCGGTAGTGTTTACGGTGATTTGCATCGCGCGCAGGTTTTGCGCGATGGTTTCGATGCGATCGGTTTCTTTGACGCGCAGTTCGGCGGCATCGCGCACGATGAGTCCGTTCTGGCTGGCGGCTCCTAGCACGGCAAGAATGGGAATTTCGTCGATGAGCGCAGCGGTGGTTGCGCCTTCAATCACGCCGCCGCGCAGGCGTGAAGAGCGCACCTGCAGATTGCCTATGAGCTCGCCATTAAGCTGTTCGATGTGGAGAATTTTGATGGCCGCTCCCATGCCCGAGAGAACATCGAGCAGCGCGGTTCGAGTGGGGTTCAGGCCAACACCGGTGAGGACCAGCTCGGAATCGGGTAAAAGAAGAGCAGCGGCGATGAAGAAAGCGGCGCCGGAGAGATCGCCGGGCACGACCAGGGTTTTGGCCGAGAGCGAGGCGCGTCCGCGCAGGCGAACCAGGCGGGGTTCGAGCGCGATCTCGGCCCCGAGTTCGCGCAGGGCAATTTCGGTGTGATCGCGGGTGGTAACCGATTCTTTGACGATGGTTTCGCCGTCGGCATAAAGGCCGGCAAGCAGAACGCAGCTTTTCACTTGTGCGCTGGCGACAGGAGGCTGGTAGGTGATCGGATGGAGCTTGGCGCCGTGAATGGTGAGCGGCGGATACTGATTATCTCTCGCTTCAACATGCGCGCCCATTTCAGCGAGCGGCTGCATAATGCGGCGCATCGGGCGTTTAGCCAGCGATTCGTCGCCGGCTATCGTCGAGGTGAAAGGCTGCGCAGCGAGTATGCCGGAGAGCATGCGAATGGTGGAGCCGGAGTTTCCGGCGTCGAGCGCCGACGATGAAGCGGCGAGGCCATCGATGCCTTTGCCGTGGACAATGAGAACCTGGCTGCCGTTTTCGGACGCGAACTCGTGCGCAATGCCAAGGCTTTGCATGCAGCTAAGTGTCGACTGGCAATCCGCGCCGGTTGAATAGTTGTAGATCTTCGAATCACCTTCCGCGATAGAAGTAAGCATCGCGAAACGGTGAGAGATGGATTTGTCGCCGGGCACCGTGACTGCGCCGTGAATGGCCTTGGCCGGCGACACTTGCTCTGTCATCAAGTTCGTATTGTACGACTGGGGAGAACGATATTCGCCCAGTTTTGAACGTCTCCACCCCGCCGGCCAGTCACCTGGGTCCCCTAAACTGACAGTTTGATGCACTCCGATAAACTTCCGGCCATCGTAGCCACGCTCAAGGCCACGCAACTCTTCTCTGCTTTAGATACTGCCGAGATTATCGCCTTTGCCGAACGTGCCGTTGTGCGCCGCTTCTCCCCGGGAGAACTGCTGTTTTCGGAAGGCGAGCCGTGTTCTGGGTTATATGTTGTTTCCTCTGGCCATGTGCGCATTTTCAAAGTCTCATCTGCCGGCCGCGAACAAGTTTTGACGATCGAAGGCCCCGGCAGTTCCATTGCGGAGTTGCCGGTGTTCGATGGCGGTCCGTACCCTGCCTCGGCCTCCGCAGTAGAGGAATCCCTGGTTCTGTTTGTATCTCGAAACGATTTTCGAACTTGTTGCCTTGAGCATCCCGAAGTCTCGTTGAAAGTCCTGCAGGTAGTGGGCACGCGCTTGCGCCGTCTGGTGGGGATTATCGAAGAGCTGTCGTTTACGACCCTGCGAAACCGGCTGATCTCCTGGCTTATACGCGAAGCTGATGCGCAAGGGCGCGTGACCGCACAAGGAACCGTGTTTGAACTGCGCATGACTCACCAGGAAATCGCCGCGCATATCGGCACAGTTCGAGAGCTCGTTTCTCGCAATCTGGCCCGGCTGCAGGCGCAGGGCATGATACACGTTCAGGGTCGCGAAATCACAATTCTGGATCGCGAAACTCTGGAAACAGATTTGGCCTCGTCGGTCTGAACGCGCCGCTGCAAAAGGATTTGCCGGATTCTCGATTGGGGCTCGGTGTGCGAGGGAACGCATGAGAGACCCGCGGCTTGACTCCGTTCCGAAGATCTTCTTATCTGAGCTTTGCGACCGTCTGATTCCGGTGACCAAAGTCACTGGCTTCGCTTACTCCGGCGGCTTACCGTGAAACCAGAGGTAAGCGAAATGAACTTTGATACAGCCCAAACCGTCGCCGAGATTGCCCGGCAATACCCGGCCGCGGTTCCAGTTTTTGAAGCGCTGGGCATCGATTATTGCTGCGGAGGCGACAGACCACTCGAAGTGGCTTGCGAGAAGCACAATGTTTCACTGAATCTCGTACTCTCGGACCTTTCGAGCGCGCTAGTCACAAGGCCAGCGAAAGACGAGCGGCATTGGATGACGTCATCCCTTGCCGATTTATCAGCTTACATTGTGGAGCGGCACCACGGGTTTGCAAAACGGGAACTGCGGCGTTTGGCGTCTTTGGCGGCCAAAGTGGAGACCCGCCATGGGCATATGCATCCCGAAACTCATCAGATTCGCGAACTGGTGGATGCCCTGAATTCTGAAATCAGCACGCACATGCTCAAAGAAGAACAAGTATTGTTTCCGCGGCTGAAGGTTATGGAGGATGCCGCTCAAGCTGGAGCAATCGCGCCACCCGCTTTTTTTGGCGCATTGATTAATCCAATTCGCCACATGATGAACGATCATGACGACGCCGGCCAGTTACTTAAATCCGTGCGCAACCTGACGCATGATTATCATCTTCCGGAAGAAGCGTGCATGAGTTATCAAGCCCTGTATGACGGCCTGCAAGCACTCGAGAAGGATCTGCATCAGCACATCCATTTAGAAAATAACATCCTGTTTCCGCGCGCACTTGACTTTGAACGGGTTCATTGAGGCCCCATTCTGATGCCCGCAATCCAGCACGCCAGCAAGCCTGCGGCAACCGAAGCCGTGGTTCGCGAATTAGCACTCCAGAAGCTGGTTACCGCATTCATAGGTACCGGGCTTGTATTCCTGCTGCTTCCGGGGACATTCCTGGGAGTCTGGAACCTGATCGCGATCAGCAATCACCGCGCCGCGCATTCGCTGTCGGCCGCCTGGATCCAGGCGCACGGACAAGCCCAGATGTTTGGCTGGATCGGGGCTTTCGTGATCGGCATCGGCTTCTATTCGCTATCGAAGATGGGCCGCCTCCGGCCGTTTGCGATCAGCCGCGGCTGGCAAAGCTGGGTGCTTTGGACAGCGGGCGTTTCACTTCACTGGATCGCGGGCGTGTATGGGTGGCACTGGCGGATACTGCTTCCGCTATCCGCGCTTCTGATGCTGGCGGGCTTTCTAACGTTCTTTTCGACAATGCGGCAGCATAAGCAAACACCAGGCCCATTTCCCGTCGTTCACCGTCCTCAAATGTGGATGCGGCTGGTGCTGGCCTCCACATTGGCCTTTCTTGCGTCACTGCTACTGAACCTGGCCGGTGCGACGTACGTTGCACTTTCCGGTGCCGCTCCCGCATTGCCGCCGTCTCTTGATGCACGTTTATTGCTGGTTTCCGCCTGGGGCTTTCTCGTGTTATCGGTTTGGGGGTTCAATGCGAAATGGCTGCCAATATTTGCGGGATTGCACCAACCGAGCGAGCGAGGATTGAAAGCGGCGCTGATAACCCTGATAGCGGCATTAGTCATCGGCCTGGCTGGAGCTTCCACCGCATGCTCAACGCTTTTGATCGCCGCGTCCGTTATGGCTGCCTGGGCTCTTCACGTATTTCAACCCGGCGTTCAGCCGGCGAAGGTGCAAGGCATCCATCGGAGCTTCCCGCAGTTCGTCCGCGCAGCTTATGTTTGGCTGTTGACGGCCGCCGGCCTCACGTTATGCGCATCGTTATTTGATCGCAACGGCGGCATAACCGGAGCTTCACGCCACGCCCTCACGGTTGGCTTCCTCGGAACGATGGTCTTTAGCATTGGGCCGCGCGTTCTGCCGGCCTTCTGCGGAATGCGCGTGCTGTTTAGTCCCCGTCTGATGCTGTATTCGTTGCTGCTTTTGAATCTCGGATGCCTGCTGCGCGTCGCATGCGAAATTCCGGCATACGAAAAGAACTTGGCGGCGGCCTGGACCTGCCTGCCGGTTTCCGCAATCGCTGAATTGTCCGCCGTGACCCTGTTCGTGGCGAACCTGCTGGTGACGCTTGCGCGTCCGCCGGCCCATCTTGCTGCGCAAAAAGCTGCAGCTTTGTAAATTCGAAAGGACTTCTATCATGAGCAACAAAACACTGTGGATTGCCCTGGGCGTTGTGATCGTCGGATCGTTTCTGGTTCTCGGCGGCGCCGGCTACCAGATGATCAGCCAGGCTCCCCCGATTCCGTCCAAAGTCATCACCAGCGACGGCAAGCTGCTCTTCACGGGAGAAACAATCCAAGACGGTCAGAACGTCTGGCAGTCAATCGGCGGCCAAGAGATCGGTTCCATCTGGGGCCACGGTGCCTACGTAGCGCCTGACTGGACGGCGGACTGGCTACATCGAGAGGCAAGCGGCATTCTTGAGGCGCATGCTCGCGGACTCGGGGCGTCTTCTTTCAGGGCGCTGTCGTTCGACCAGCAGGCAGTGCTCAAAGCGCGACTGATTCAGGAAGAGCGTACCAACACGTACAATCCTGCAACCGGCGTTATTACTGTATCGCCACAACGCGCGATGGTTTTTGAGGGGCTCGCAAACTATTACGGCGGAATCTTCGGTAATGGCCAAAGCCAATACGCAATTCCGCGGGGCGCGTTAACAAATGCTCACAAGCAACATCAGATGGCGGCTTTTTTCTGGTGGACGGCCTGGTCCGCTACCACTAACCGGCCCAACAGCGATATCAGCTACACCAACAACTGGCCGCATGAACCACTCGTGGCAAATGAACCTACCAGCGCCGCAGTCGTGTGGAGCGTCATTAGTTTTGTCCTTTTGTTAGCAGCCGTCGGCGGCATGGTCTGGTACTTCGCGTCACAGGAAAAGAGCGGGACCGAGCTTGAAATTCCACGGCGGGATCCATTGCTTGGCTTTCATCCCACGCCATCGCAGCGCGCGACTATGAAGTACTTTTTCGTTGTTGCGATCCTCTGGGTGGTGCAGGTCGGTCTGGGTGCTATCACTGCACATTACGGAGTCGAAGGCTCAGGTTTTTATGGAATCCCGCTCGACAAATGGCTGCCCTACTCCATCACGCGAACATGGCATCTGCAAATTGGGATCTTCTGGATTGCAACTTCGTGGTTAGCTACCGGGCTCTATGTCGCGCCAGCGGTGAGCGGTTATGAACCGAAAGGGCAGAAGCTTGGGGTAAACGCGCTGTTCGGAGCGCTCATCTTAGTAGTCGTTGGATCGTTAGCCGGCGAATGGATGGGAATTGAACAAAAACTGGGCAATCTGTGGTTCTGGTTCGGAAGTCAGGGTTATGAGTACGTCGACCTCGGCCGCTTTTGGCAGCTGCTGCTCTTCATCGGCCTCACGTTTTGGCTTTGGCTGATGTGGCGGGCGCTCAGGCCGGCACTTTCCAGGAATACTGAAAGCCGCTCGCTGCTCACGCTCTTCCTGATCGCGAGCATCGCCATTCCACTCTTTTATTTATCGGGCCTGATGTACGGGCAGCGGAGCCATTTAGTAACGGCCGAATACTGGCGCTGGTGGGTGGTTCACCTGTGGGTGGAAGGCTTCTTCGAAGTATTCGCTACGGTGGTTATCGCTTTCCTCTTCACCCGGCTTAAACTACTTGCAACTAAGACAGCAACGAATGCCGTTCTCTTCTCAACGGTGGTTTTCCTTTCAGGCGGCATCATCGGGACCTTCCATCACCTGTACTTCTCCGGTGCTTCCTCCACCGTGATCGCGTTGGGCGCGGTATTCAGCGCGCTAGAAGTGGTGCCTCTGGTTTTGATCGGCTTTGAAGCCTGGGAGAACATCCGGCTGGCCAAGAAGCGTAGTGAATTCAACTGGGTATCCGCATACAAATGGCCCATCTACTTCTTTGTCGCGGTAGCGTTCTGGAATTTCGTGGGCGCGGGTGTGTTCGGGTTCCTCATTAATCCACCGGTTGCGCTGTACTACATGCAGGGTTTGAACACCACACCGGTTCACGGCCACACCGCCCTATTTGGCGTTTACGGATTGCTTGGTCTCGGACTGATGTTATTTTGCCTGCGCGGGCTCAAACCAGGAATGGCATGGAGAGATAAACCCCTGTCGATCGCGTTCTGGTCGATCAACCTAGGCCTCGGGTTCATGGTCATCCTGAGCCTGTTACCTATCGGCCTGCTGCAGGGCTGGGCTTCCGTTCAATATGGAACCTGGTACGCGCGCTCGCCTGAATTTCTGCAAACAGGTTGGATGAACGTGCTCCGCTGGATGCGAGTTCCCGGGGATACATTGTTCGCGATAGGAGCCCTCATACTGGGTTGGTTTGTCTTCGGGTTATGGACCGGTTCCTCCTATGACCCCTCTCGTGGAAGTGTCGAGGAAGGGGAATCCGAACTGGTGGGAGCAGCAAGGCGATGAATCCAAACCGGCGCACTTTCCTGGCCAGTGCGGCCTCGGCAAGCGTAGTTCTGGGGAGCCCGGAGATACCCCGCAATGACGGTGCTCAAGGATCGCCAGAAACAAACGCGCCCTTCCATGTCTTTGACGCCGCGCTTCCGCCTCTTCCATCCGGAAACGTGAAGCGAATCAACATGACCACACAGGAAGTGCCGGTCTGCATAAGGCCCGGCACGGTGGTTGCGGGATGGACCTTCGATGGTGACATCCCAGGCCCTGTCCTGCATGTCCGGCAAGGCGATACTGTGGAGTTCACGTTAACAAATCGGGGAATGATGCCGCACTCTATGGATTTTCACTGCGCTCAGGTGAATCCCAAAACGGCGTTTCGTTCCATTGCGCAAGGTGAGTCAGTATCTTTCAGCTTCAGGCCGCGGTTTGCAGGGGCCTACCTATATCACTGCGGTACGCCTCCCATCTTGATGCATATCGGCTCAGGCATGTTTGGTGCAATTATCGTGGATCCGCCCGACCCTCTTTCCCCAGCCAAAGAGTTCGTCCTCGTGCAGAGCGAATTTTATCTAAGCGAGCCGAAGAACGGTATTGCGTCGTCAAATTACAGCAAAATGCTGTCCGCGTCCCCCGATATCGTCGCATTCAACGGGCGGCCGATGCAGTACCACAGCTCTCCTCTCAGGGTAAAGCGCGGAGATCTGGTGCGCTTCTACGTGATATCCGCCGGGCCAACACACCCCTGCTCCTTCCATATAGTCGGCGCCCAGTTCGAGACGGTGTACCTGGGGTCTCCTCCCGGAAGCGCGATTCACGGAGTACAAACGTGCGGTGTCCCTCCAGGGGGCGGCATGGTGTTTGAATTCACGGCCGATCTGGTTGGGGAATTTCCGTTTGTAAATCACGGCTTCGGCCACGGCCAGAAGGGCGCCACAGGGTTGCTGGTTGTGGAACCATAACGCGCATCGAAACGGTGAACCGGTGTGCGGCTAGCAGAACGCAACGCGCAGCAATGCGCACCGAGTGCTCTGCCGTTATGGGCCTACTCTACAATCTTTACCGGGCTGGTAAATCCTGCGCGGCTGGGGCGCTTTTAATTTGGCGTAAGTGCTTGACGTATTTGGATCTCTGGTTTGGCCTTTCGCATGCTGCATAAGCGGCGTACTTATTGAGATTCGCTCAGGGAATTAAAAAGGTTGTTCCGCACCTAAATCCCGCAGCAGTAAACCCAGCCAAAAACAAATACACCTATCACCTCCAATCAAAGCCCACCCAACCACGAATTCCCTGAGCATTGTTAACAGCAGAAAAGGCCGGACCCTCCGGCCTTTTTCATTGCGGGTTACTGTTTTCTCCCATTGTGTTTTTCACGGTCGGCGGGCTTGGTCGCCCGACACTCTCATGATGTACGGCGAGAAGTTAACCCGATCGGGAGCGAAAACGACTAGGATTCGGCCTGAAAGTTTCTAAGAGGACTTGGGGTCGCGGGTCAGCGAACCTGATAGGCGCAGAGATGGCCGATGCAGGATTTTTTCACGAGCGGCACGCGGTCGCTTTCGAGTTGCTTAACAATCCAGGTAAAGTGGTCTTTATCGTTCGCCAGGAGGAGGAAGCGCTCTTTCGCTGCTACCAAACTGCTATAGCGTGCGACAGGGAATCCGCCGGACGTAGAGAGCCCACGGATATTTAGATCCGGTGTGTCGGTTCCAGTCTGATCGATGGCGTGCCCAGGACCAAATAAGTAGAGAAGGCGCGGCCGCAGAGTGGAGGCCGCGTAGTGGTAGAGAGGTGGAAACAATAGAGGCGTGCCAATTACGATCCGCTCGCCTGGCGACGCTTGACTCTTAGCGAGCGCGAGGAGACGCGAGCAGTCGGCGCGGCTCGGACGATCACTGGTTTCCAGATTACGAATGCCGGCGAGGGTCGCGATGGCAATGAGCGCGAGAGCGGCTACGCTCGATCCACGGCTGAGGCGCTCGCAGACCCACGCTGTTACAAACGCGATCGGGAAGACCATGGGGAGGGCATATCGAATGGTGAATCCTCCGCTGAAACGCGACTGCAGATAGCCTTCTATGGGCGCAAGAAGAAAGATGAGCCAGACAGCGAGCTCGGGTGCAGGCCACCGGGGCGCCTCCGCCGGATCCGGCTGCACGCGTTTTCGCAGCACGAGCGCGGCCAGGAAGATCAGAAGAAAATATTTGCCCCGGTCCATCGCAATCGAGTTGACCGTATCCGTAATGACGGAACGCAAGCTCGGGTTTGACCAGAATCCGGTGAGCATCATCCGGTGGATGGCGCTCATCATCGGGCGATAGACAAGTAGAGGGGTGGAGCCGATCACGATGGAGGCGATGGCCGCCCAATCAAGCCTGTGCTTGAAAACGATTTTGGCGCATTCCCCAACTAGCAGGGCGGATACAACCAGCGTTGCGCTGTAATGGCTGCTGATGGCAAGCGCAATCGAGCACGTGAGGCCGGCGAACGTGAGCCACGTACGGCGTGCAGAGTTTGCGCGTTGCCAGAATACGACGGCAAGCAACATGAAGGCAAGAGCGGTTGCGTAGGCGCGTCCTTCATCGATATATTGCGCAGCGAAAGTAATCAGCGGGAGGAAGGCGGCGGCGATAGCGAAGGGCCGATGCAAATACGGTTTCGTGAGCAAATAGCAGCAAATGCCCGCGACCGCGGACGCCACGATCGAAGGAAGGCGCACCGCCAGCTCTGCCGAGGGAAGGACGTGCAGTAACACGCCTACGGGAAAGTAGAACAGCGGCGGGTTCCAATCGACCGCATTTGATAACGCGAGCCAGAGCTTACCGAGCGGTAGCCGGGCGAGCGTCAGCGTGATGACCTCGTCGAACCAGACGGCGTTTCGGGCCGCTACCCACACAGCAGTGAACGCCAGCAGCAATGCAGCGATCCAGCAGAACCAGGAAAACCGCTCGGAAGCTAGCTTTTCGAGCGAATCGGGAAGGGAACTCTGCACCATTCAAATCGTGACATACGACACCGCTCATGGCCGCGGTTCTGATCCGGGGTGGTATCGGCGTTCGATGTGGCCCGTGAGATCGGAGCGGTAGAAATAAACAGGGCGCAGGTCGCCAGTGCTGTAGCGAAGCGCTTCGTCGTCGAAGTGGCGCGATCTAGGGTGGCCGCTCTCCCCGCCGGCAGTAATCGCGCGAGCGCGAACTTTATCGCCGAACTCGACGACCGCGACGAAGCTGTTGCCGCTTGTGCCGTACCATTTTTTCGTGCCTGGGTAGGGCCGTGCGCCGAAGGAGGCGAGCGAGCCCCAAAACGACGAAGTAAAGCCGACCGGAATACTGGGCGCCGCATCGCTGAAGTGCTGCACGATATCGCCTGTGAGCCGCTGGAAGCGGTTGATCCGGCCCCAGGGAGTTTGCCACGTGCCAAAATCCGCAGTGAGACGGTCGGAGGCGGCCGCCAGGGCTTGGAGGAGCTGTGGGTTTCCGACAGGAGGCGTGAGGCGCCGAATTTCCTCGCCCCAGAAGACAGCGAGCGCTGTGGGAATGGAATTAATCCCCCAGCGAAGATTCCACTGGCGCAGAGTTGCGATCTGGGCACTGAGCTTGGCTTTCAGGGGACTGGCGGATGGCAGCGCGTCCCATGCCTTGAAGAGCGCCGGAAGCCGTTTTTCGAACCAGGGCAGATAACTGTCGTAGGCGGCGGCGATTAGCGAATCGAGCGTGAAGTCTTTTCTGTTCTGCAGGACGCGGATAGCGTGCAGGCCGCGCGCCGATTCTGTGCCGGTTTCTACATAGGGAGGATAGTCTTCGCGTTTCGGACTGCTCGGGCCAGCGGCGGACCACGGCCAGTTGTTCGAATTGTAGAGCCAGCCGCTTGCCGGATTTAGCAGGTGCGGCGATTCATCGATCGAAAGAACGCCCTGCCACTCGGTGGCGGGATTGCTGCCGTCCACCGGCTTATTCCAATCGAAGCGGGTGTCACGGCGGGGAATGAAGTTGGCGTGGAAATAGGCGATGTCGCCGTCCGCGTCGGCAAAAATCGTGTTATTGGAAGAGTTGGTGTGCAGCTCCATAGTTTGCCGGAATGACTTGTAATTGCGGGCTTTGGTGCGCGTGTAGGATTGGATCAACGCTTTTACGTGCTCCTGCATCAGGCGAATGCTGACCCACTTGCCGTTTTGCTCGCGGATGATCGGACCGTGGTGTGTGCGGTACACGGTGAACTGTTTTTCGGCCAGCCCGCGGCCGGTTTTATACGGAATCACAATTGCAGTTGCAGTGAGCGGGCGCTTCTCGCTGCCGTATTTGTAGTAAAAGCGGCCGCCTTTTTTTTCGATGGTCTCGAGATACTCATCGACGGCATCGGCGCCGCTCGAGGTGTGCATCCAACCGGCGCGGTCGTTGAATCCCTGATAGACGAAGAACTGGCCCCAGGTGACGGCGCCATATGCGTCGAGCCCCTCGTCGCTCACCATTTGCAGTTCGGAGCGGAAAAAGAACGAGGTGTGCGGATTGATAAGCAGCAGAGCGTGATGCGCAGCCGTGTTGGAGGGCGCGATGGCGATGCCGTTCGAACCGGTGGGTTCGCGCGGTGAGTTGTCCGTAGGCAGTGGAACCGTCGCTGCAGCGTAAAAGCGTTGGAGCTCGTCGAGTTTCACGCGCTCGATATCCCCGCCGATGCTGCCTTCAGTGAAGCTCAGGGCCATCCAGGGCTCGTAATGATGAATGACGCGCGGCTTCAGGTCGGGGTGTTTGTAGAGGTAATAATTCAGGCCGTCGGCGAAAGCGTTCATAAGCTTCTGCAGCCACGGCGGACTGGCGGCGTATTCCTTTTTGAGATTGGCCGGATCGATGAAGAGCCGCATACGGAGATCCTGGTAAATCTTTGACGGTCCTTCGGCTTCGGCCAGGAGGCCCATCGCGTTCAGGTAATTAGTCTCGACGCGATTGAAATCGTCCTCGGCTTGAGCGTAGATCATACCGAAGACCGCGTCGGCGTCTGTTTTGCCGTAAACGTGCGCGATGCCCCAATCGTCGCGGATGATGGTGATGTGTTGAGCTTGCGTTTGCCAGCGCGAGATTTCCGAATTGGTGGGCGCCGGCGCGGCACATGCGAGAGTAACGGCGGCGAAGAGGAGGGAGAATTGCCTTCGGATTTGCATACGAATCGGCCAGCGTTTCAGCTATTGGTAAGGGTAGCGTGCGATGGTTGAGAGGCGGAATTGTTTCTTGGCAGAAGGAGCAGCACTCCCGGTCTGGCGGAAGGGAAGTTTTTGGTTGCGTCTCGCAGCCAGCTACTGCATAGTGCCGCTGCTATGTCCCTTGCTGCTTTTCGTGATAGCGGGTGGGCCCTGGGTCCGGACGAATCTCGGCGAGTGGATATCTCTTATGGGTTTCTTTGGGATGTTTGCGCTGGGAGCGATGATCGTGCTGGGAACACCGCTGCTTATCTTCTACTTGTGGCGTGGCTGGACCGGATTTTTGGCGTTTTCCGATTGGGGGCGCGATCTCCGGGGGCATTGCCGCTCGGAGTGATCAGGCTCGCGGAGGTTTTGGCGAGATTATCTTATTCGCCATGATCGGAATGGTGGCGGGTACGGTGTATCGAGCGATCTTGTTCGGGCTCAACTGAACGGCGGCGCCGCTCCTTACGGTCGCGTTTCTGTGGAACGGGAAATAAGCGTAGATGAGAGTGATTATGCCGACAATGCCGACCAGCAGCAAACTGTGGCGGAGGGTAAAGCGGAACAATTTCGATTCGTCGCTGGGCGCCAAATCCGTGGCCGCAGCCGCCACGGCAATGCTTTGCAAACTTATCATTTTTCCCATCACGCCGCCGCTCGAATTGGCGGCCGCCATCAATTCCGGCGCGATATGCAAGGTTTTGGCGGTGACCACCTGAAGATTGCCGAATAAAGCGTTCGATGAGGTGTCGCTTCCGGTAAGGAACACACCCAGCCAACCGAGCAGAGGGCTGAAAAACGGGAAGAGCAAACCCGTGGCGGCGAACGCCAGACCGAGGGACGTGGTTGCGCCCGAGTAATTCATCACAAATGCGAGCGCAAGCACTGCCGCAATGGTGATTATGGGGAGGGCGAGTTGGCGGCCCGTAGAGAGAAGAATGACGGTGAAGCGGCGAGCAGATATGCGAAGAACAATCGCGGAGGCAATCACCGCGAACAGGCACGCGGTTCCGGAGGCGCTTAGGATGTTGAGGGTGAAACGAGCCGGATAGGGCGAATCGGCCGTGACTAGCGGCGGCGTGCGAATGATGAGTTTGTCGAGCCACGGCCACCCGAATGTAACTGTTGCGCTATCTAGGACTGTCTTGACGGCGCTTAATCCCCAGAGCAGCACGAACAGCACGAGAAAGACATAGGGCAGCCAGGCGCGCGCGATTTCAACGGAGGAATGCCGCCGCAAAGAAACCGGGCTGTCTCTATTTTCGAGCGGGAATTGCGCGGCGGGCTGCCAGAAGCGCAGGAGCAACACCAGGGCCAGCAGTGAGGCGAGCGAACCGATGATGTCCGTGAGGTACGGACCCATCAAGTTCGAAACGAGAAATTGGGCTGTGGCGAAAACCAGCCCGCATATTGCGGCCGCGGGCAGCACGCCGGCAAGACCCCGGAATCCGGACATGACAACGATCAGATACGCCGGAATGAAGAGCGAAACAGGCGCACAGATCCGTCCGATATTGGAACTGAGGGCCGATAACGACAGGCCAGTAGCGGCGTGCAGTGTGACGATTGGAATGCCAATGGAACCGAAGGCGACAGGCGCGGTATTGGCGAGCAGACAAATGCCCGCGGCATAGAAAGGAGAAAACCCCAGCCCGGCCAGCATAGCTGAGGCTACGGCGACGGGCGTTCCGAAACCGGCGGCTCCTTCAATAAAGCGCCGAAAGCGAACGCGATCAGTAGAGCTTGAATGCGGTGATCCGGGGTTAGGCCGCCGACATAATCTCTGATGACGTCGAACTTGCCGCTCTCTACCGTGAGGCGATAAAGCAAAATGGCCCAGAACACGATCCAACTGATGGGAAACAAGCCGAATGCTGCGCCATAAGCCGCGGCGCTGAATGCGAGGCGAGAGGGCATGCCATACCAGGCGATGGCTACGAGTAAAGCGGTGGCGAGCCCGATCAGCGAGGAAAGCCACGCCGGCTTTTTCGCGATCCCGAGCAAGAGCAGCAGCACAACTATGGGAATAGCCGCGACCATGGCCGTAACAGTTGTGCTTTGGCCAAGAGGATTGTAGTTCTGTTGCCACATTGTTCTGCGCAGATTCTACTTGATCATGCGATGGCGAGAATAGAGGGATGGACGGGGCGGCACAACGGATTGTTTCGGTGAACGTGGGTGGACCCAAAGAATTGCAGTTCCGTGATAGAGCTGTGGTGACCAGTATTTTCAAATCGCCGGTCGCGGGGCGCGTCGCCGTCGAGCGGCACAACATCTCAGGTGACCGGCAATCCGATCTTCGCGCGCATGGCGGCCCCTATAAGGCGGTTTACTGCTACCCGATTGAACACTATTGGTTCTGGCGGAAGCAGCTGCCAGAGTTGGATTTCGTCCATGGAATGTTCGGTGAGAATTTGACGACGGAGGGATTCGTCGACGATGTGGTCTGCATCGGAGATCGCTTTCGAGTAGGCACGGCCGTGCTGGAAGTTACCCAGCCGCGGATGCCTTGTTACAAGCTCGGGTTGCGCGTTGGAAGAGCCGATATGGTGAAACGATTTTGGGCTAGCGAACGATTGGGATTCTACTGTTCGGTGGCGGTGGAAGGCGACGTGGCCGCGGCCGATCCGATGGAGAGAATCGGATCCTTAGACGAACGGATTAGCGTGCGCGAGGTGGTTCGGCTTTACACAGGAACCGAAACAGCTATGGATCTGCTGGAGCGGGCCTTGCGTGCTCCGATTAGCGGAAGCTGGAAAGAAGAGCTGCGGGAAAAGTGGGCGGCCGCTTACGCGCCGGCCGAAAGCACATCGTAAGGCCGCATCATCTGATTATCTTCGTGTTCGAGGACATGACAGTGCCACACGTAGCGCCCTGTGAAGTCTTCAAAGCGGATGATAATGCGCGTGACCATGCCGGGGTCGGCCCGTACGGTATCTTTCCAGCCGGCCTCGTTGGCGTCCGGTGAAATGGCAGCGGCCGTGTAATGCAGTCTCTTTTCGTTCAGGTAAGTGAAGATGTCGAACGGGCGCCTGTCGAGGATCTGGAATCGGACTAAGTGGAGGTGAATCGGATGGGAATCGTCAGTCAGGTTGATGAAATTCCAAATCTCAACCGAGTTGAGAAGAGGCTTCTCCGTAACGGGATCGTTCCAATGCGCGCCGTTAAGCAGCATAGGACTCATCGAGGTGGGATCGTCTTCATCGGCTGTGCTTTCGAGCGTGAGCCACCTGCTTGTAATAGCATCGCCCTCGGACAATCTCGGGATCGAGCGTAACTTCAGGGGAAGAAGCCTGTCGCCCGGCCGAGCGACTGCTGCGACGCGGAATTGCAGGATGCTGAGGTCGTCGCTATGGAGCGTGATGCTCTGGCCGCGATGTGCTTCGAAGTTGACGATTACGTCTGCGCGCTCGCCGGGCGCGAGCGTGACGCGGTCGAGGTCGATCGGGCTCGCAACCAGACCTTGATCCGAGCCGATTTGCGTGAACTTCAGTCTGCTCGACAGAGACAAATAGAGGAAGCGGCTGTTGGACGCATTCACCACACGAAAGCGATACCGGCGCGGCTCGACAGCGAGAAAAGGGAAGAGCGCGCCATTCGCCAGGATGACGTCGCCCGAAAATTCAGAGACCCACGGGCTTATTGGATTAGTCGAAACGGGATAGTAGAGCTGGCCATCGGCACGGAAGCTTCTGTCGTAAAGGACGAGAGGGATTTCGTAGGCGCCCTTGGGAAGATCCAGGGCATCTTCGGCATCGTCGCGCAGCAGGTAAACGCCGAACAGGCCGGCATAAATATTCAAGCCGCGTGATCGCCATCGCGTGATCGTGATACCAGAGTGTGGCTGCCTCCTGCTGGTTGGGATAAAAGCTGGTCACCGTCTGCCCGGGGGTCAGCCAATTTTCAGGAAAGCCATCGCTCTCCGGCGGTACACGCGCGCCGTGGATATGGAAAATCGCGCGCACATCCGGAATCGATGCCTCCGCGCCCATCAGAGAATGATCGATCGGGAGCAGATGTTTGTGCGGAAGTTCGTTCACCCATTGGATGTAGAAGGGATGGCCGCGCCGAGCTTCGATCGTTGGCCCGGGAGACGAAGAATCGACGCCCCACATCGTGGTTGGCGGCAACTTCTGATGAACTTTGCGCGCGAACGAACGCATCGTCAAACGGTAAAGGGGCGCGGGACGATGGTCGGGTCCAATCCTGAATCCAGTGCTGCGGGCAACGGGCGGAATCGGGAGCGGATCGATAAACTTCGGAAGCTGGTCTGGATCGAGAAGAGAGTTCGGCGAAACCAAAGACGCTGCGAGGCTCGCGTGAAGGAAATCTCTGCGCGTCACGGATTGCGGATTTTCTCGCCCGTTTGTTCATTCAGGATGAGTTTTTGCAAATGCGGCTGCTGGTCGAAGGAGAGCATGGGAGTTATGGAGTTAGAAATGCTATCGAACGAGCCTCGGTTAAGCCGCTCTCCGCCGAGCCAGTTGTCTTCGATAAAGCGAATGACCGACGCCTGATTGGTGAGCGAGTGGTCTACGAAATTAACTCTCGACCAGGGAGAAATCACTAGCATAGGAAGGCGCGGGCCAAAACCGCAGCGGCCTTGCGCGTGCTGGTTCGCCGCATCGACACCGGGCAACGCGCTCGCGCCATCTCCGCAGCTATTAGCGCCGGTAAGTGCGTCGGTGCTGCCGCTCGATTGATTCAGGATGGGGCTCATTTGATGGTCGTACCAGCCGTCGGAATCATCGTATGCGATCACCACTGCTGTATCTCTCCATTCCCGCCGGTTTTGCAAAAAGTTGATCACGTGGACGATGAACGCCTGCTCGTCCAGTGGATTGGAATAGCCGGCATGCGCGTCCTGATACGCGGGCGGCTTCAGGAAGCTTACCCCGGGAAAGTTGCCGGCTTCAACGGCGTCGTAGAAATCGTGAACGTCATACTGATGATTGGCGGCATCCCCATCGTGCCCGATCGCGCCTACCGATCCGGGTCGCACGTGTTTCGGATTTGCCGTCGATTCGTAATATTGAAATGGTTCATGGTGAGGAATGTAGTCTGGCACGACCTTGCCCGACACGGGCGATTTTGAACTTCGTTTGCAATTTGTTGTGCCGTTAGAGTTCGTAACTGTCAGGTCAAAACCGCCTTCAAACCAGCCCCAGCTAATGTGAGCAGCGGTCAGCAAATTGCCGATGTTGTCGCCCGACATCGAAGCAAGCATGCGAGTAGTTGCGGAGCAGACATCGCCAACCGGATCGGGATCGCTGATCAGAGTGAATGAACCTTGGCCGCCGTCCGCAAGTCCACCTTTGCCGTTGCGAATATCCGTCACGCCGTTTGTCTGGCCGGAAATCAGGTTAATCGCGCCTGGGGTCGATGGTCCAAAGGTCGAGCCGTAGGAATTGTCGCTTAATGCAAAGCGCTGCGCATAATTCCAGAGCGCCGTAACGGTGTTGCCGTCGAAGTAGCCCATCGTGAGGCCCGTGGTGTTGAGCCGCGTGTGGGGCTGCGCGTTTGCCCGATTTCCTTTACCTACGGACTTGGGAAAAAGGTCCATCAGCCCGGCATGAAAAGCCATCTGCTCCGCAGTGTAGTCATGATTCTGATCGGCAGTAGCGGCTTCGGTGCGGTCGAGGCGAAAGGGATTCATCGCGCCTTCACCGTTGGCCGGATTGAAGCGAGTTCGGATTACGCGTGAGAAGTGTTTCGTTGAGGCCATTGACCGCAGGGGTATTGGGCGCCGCGACGAACTTCGGTTCGCCCGCTGGATTTTGCGCATCCGGATACGTACCGAAATAGTGATCGAAGGAAATGTTTTCGGGGAAGATCACGACGAGATGCTTGATCGGCGTCTTGGCATTCTGGGCCGAGGCGCACACTGCTAAGAAGGGTAAGAGCACGACGAGAACTGGTAGCCGGAACATGTAAGCTCCATTTTACGGGCGCGGTTGTCCGCATGGCTACACTGTGCTTGTGGCGGAATTGCGGCTGCTCCCTCTGATCTCGAGCGCGACCGAAATTGTGCATGCCCTGGGGCTTGGGCGCTATCAGGTGGGACGCTCGCACGAATGCGATTATCCGCCGTGCGTGCTGGATCTTCCAGTCTGCAGCAAGCCGAGCTTTCCGGTGGATGGATCGAGCGCGGAAATCGATACCCTGGTCAAAGACCGTCTGCGGCGCGCCCTGAGCATTTATGAGCTCGATAGGCGCACGATTTGCGGGCTTCGGCCGACGCATATCATCACGCAGACGCAATGCAAAGTCTGCGCGGTCAGTTTGGATGATGTGGAAGATCTGCTGCGAACCGAAACGGGGACGGAAGCGCAGGTTATCGCCCTCGAGCCGTTCGCGCTGGCAGATCTATGGCGGGATATCGCCCGGATTGCCGAGCGTTGCGGATATGCGGATGCCGGAACCACGCTCATCCGGGATCTGCAACAGCGGATGCACGAGATAAAGCGCCAAGCGGCGCGTGCGGCAAGTGTGCCGACCGTTGCTGCGATTGAATGGCTGGAGCCGTTGATGGCAGTCGGCAATTGGGTCCCGGAGCTCATCGCGATGGCTGGCGGTCGCAATCTGTTTGGAGTCGCGGGCGAACATTCGCCCTGGATGACTTGGCAGGAAGTGCTCGATGCAGATCCGGATATTGTCGTCGCGCTACCCTGTGGCTTCGACATAGCCCGTACCCGCGGCGAGATGCATTGGCTCACGGAACGCCCCGGCTGGAGCGAATTGCAGCGGTGCGCAAGGGGCAAGTCTTCTTATGCGACGGTAATCAGTTTATGAACCGCCCCGGCCCAAGATTGGTGGAATCGCTTCAGATTTTTGCGGAACTTTTTCATCCCGAAGTATTCGCGCCGGCTCTGGAAAATGCGGGCTGGATCCGATTTGTGTGATAGAAAGAACGAGGAGTAAATAAAATGCAAATCCGAGAATTGCTGGTTCCTGAATTCGACCGGGAAATGGACCGGACGCGGGCAACACTGGCGCGCGTTCCCGAGAACGACGGCGATTTCAAGCCGCATGAGAAATCTACGCAGCTCAAAAGGCTGGCCGGGCACCTGGCCCAATTGCCGGGTTTTGGCATAAGTATTCTGACCACGCCGGAACTCGACTTCTCAAAAAGCAGTTGGCGACCGCTCGAAATGGAGTCGCGGGAGCAATTGCTGAATGCATTCGATAGCCACGTGAAAGAGACAAGGGAAGCCCTGAGTAAGGCTTCGGACGAGGATTTGTTCGCGCCATGGAAACTGAGTTTCGAAGGTAAGGAGATTATGAAAGGAACGCGCTATGAAATGCTTCGGGGCTTAATGTTGAACCATATCGTGCATCATCGGGCGCAGTTGGGCGTGTATTTGCGTCTGAAAGACGTGCCGGTACCGTCGATTTACGGGCCTTCCGCGGACGAGAGCTAGTTCCTGAATGCAGTTAGGCGTGCGGCGCCAGTTGTTTTTGGATGGACTCGGCGATCAATTTGCCGTGAAACCGCCCATTTTCAATGAAGATTTCGTTGGTATGCGTGCCGGCCACGATCACGCCCGCGAGATAGACGCCGCGCCGTTCGCTTTCAAGATTGCCTGGATCGGTGATCGGCTTCGAGGTTGCCGGATCAAGATGAATGCCGTGCTCCGCCATAAATCCGAAATCCGGGCGGTACCCTGTCATCGCAAAAACGAAGTCGTTTTGCAAAGTGACTTCGCCCTCGGGTGTTTGTAATACGACATCATACTGGCGGATCTCTTTTACCGTGCTGTGGAAGTAGGCTTTTACCTCGCCACTCTTAATCCGGTTCTCGATATTCGGCTTGATCCAGTATTTAACGTTACTCGAAATTCCGGCGCCTCGATGCACCATGGTGACTCGTGCTCCGGTCCAAAACAATTCCAACGCGGCGATACAGGCGGAGTTCTTTGCGCCGATAATCAGGATGTCCTGGTTGTAGTAGGGGTGGGCTTCGCGATAGTAATGGATCACCTTGTCGAGATCTTCGCCCGGTATATCGAGCTTGTTCGGAATATCGTAATACCCGCTCGCCAGAATGATCTTCTTCGCGCCGTAACAGTGATGCTCACCGAAGCGGGTTTCCGTGCGGACGGAAAATCGGCCGTCCGAGCCGTCGAAGCCAAGCACTTTCTCGTATTGATGGATGTTCAGCTTGTAATGATCGGCGACGCGGCGATAGTATTTCAGAGCTTCCGTGCGCCCCGGCTTTTCGTTAAGGGACGTCATCGGAATATCGCCGATTTCAAGCAGCTCCGGCGTTGTGAAGAAGACCAGGTTGGTCGGGTAGTGATAAATCGAATTAACGACACAACCCTTGTCGAAGAGAACGGGACGAAGACCGCGCTTCTGTAGTTCAATGCCGCACGCAACGCCGGTAGGCCCCGCTCCGACAATTGCCACATCAAACGTTTCCAATCATTCCTCCTATTACTTCGAACCGAGCAGTGATTCGACCTGCTGATAGACGGCATTGAGCGCAGCCGGAAGTGAGGCGAGATCCTTGCCAGCGCCTTCCGCCATATCGGGACGGCCTCCGCCCTTGCCGCCGATCGCTTTTGCTACTTCGCCCACCAGCTTGCCGGCCTGCACTTTCTGCGTGAGGTCTTTGGTCACCGCCGAAACAATGGAAACATGCGAATCGTTCACAGAGGCTATTACGATCACAGCGCTCTGCCATTTGTTGCGCAGCGAATCGGCCAACGTGCGAAGCTGCTTCGCATCCAGCCCTTCGAGCCGTTCCGCCAGTACGGTAGTGCTCCCGATCCGATTCCCAGCCAGTTTATCCACCTGCTGCTGTGCCAGGCGAGTTTTGAGCTGATCCACTTGCCGCTCTAGTGATTTCTGCTGTTCCAAAAGTTTTTCGAGAGATGGGACGGCGGCAGTATCGGAGGCGTGCAGCAGCTCGCCGACGCGTGTCAGTTGCGCGGTCGCATCCTGGAAGCGTTCGAGCGCGCCCTGCCCGGTGATCGCTTCTATGCGCCGCACACCAGAAGAGATGCTGCCCTCGTAAACAATCTTAAAAAGACCGATATCGCCCGTGCGGTTGACATGCGTTCCGCCGCATAGCTCGCGGCTGAAATCTGGAATGCTCACAACGCGCACTTCATCGCCATATTTCTCGCCAAACAGCGCCATGGCGCCGGTCGAGAGCGCTTGTTCGAGATCCATGGTTTGCGTCTCGACTTGAGTATTGTTCAAGATCTGCTGGTTAACCAGCCGCTCCACTTCGCTGCGTTCGTCATCGGTCAGCGAAGCATAATGATTGAAATCGAAACGCAAACGCCCGGGTTCGACAACGCTGCCCGCCTGTTTGACGTGCGTGCCGAGTACCTGCCGCAAAGCTGCATGCAGCAAATGAGTGGCGGTATGGTTTCTCCGGGTAGCTCCTCGCCGCTGCGGGTCGACAACGCCGATCAGCCGATCTCCGATCTTAATGGGCCGGAGAACATCGATTCTTTGAACGATCGAGCTGGCGGTGGGTTTCACCGAAGACAGGACAATAGCGGCGCGCTCACGGGTTTCAGCATCGAGCAACAGGCCGGTATCGCCCACCTGCCCGCCGGACTCGCCATAAAACGGCGATTTTTCGAGAACAAGTTCGGCCGGCCCCCGTTCGACGAAGCCCACCTCGCTTTCACCAACGATCAGCTTGGCGACCGTGACGAAGCTCTCGAGCGATTCTCGCCCGGTGAATTCGACAGTGCCTAAATTCTTATAAACGTCTGCGATAGAAGCTTTATCCGCGCCTTTCCAACTGGCGCGTGCGCGTGTGCGCTGCTTATCCATCTCGGCATGGAACGTATCGCGATCGATGGAGAGACCAAATTCACGCGCCATCTCCTCTTGTTCGTCAAGCGCTAGCCCATATGTGTCATAGAGCTTAAAGGCGGCCGCACCGGGCAGAACGCCGTTCACTGCCGATTTTGCTTCGTCGCTGAAAAAGCGCTCGGCAACCTGGAACGTAGACGCATAGCGATTCTCTTCCTCACGCACGATGCGCGAGACGCGTTCGGCGCTCTCTAACAGTTCCGGGTAAGCCGGCCGCATCAGTTCCGCAACAAAGCTTGTTAGCTGGTGCAAATAAGGTTCACTCGCACCCGCAAGGCGTCCGTTCCGCATGGCGCGCCGCATAATTTTGCGTAAGACATAGCCGCGGCCCTCATTCGCGGGAATCACGCCATCGTGGATGAGAAAGGCAGTGGCGCGCGCGTGGTCGGCGTTAATGCGCAGCGCGGTATCGGTGCGCTCATTTTGGTGACGCTTCACATGCAGCAGTTCGGCCGCACGTTCGATTATCGGTCGAATGAGATCAGTGTCGTAGTTCGAAAGATGGCCCTGCAAAACTGCGGTGACGCGTTCGAGACCCATGCCGGTATCGATCGATGGGCGGGGTAGCGGCGTAAGCGTGCCCCCCGCGTCACGGTCGAACTGCATGAATACGAGATTCCAGATTTCTACATAGCGGCCGCCGCCATCCGACGGGAACACTTCGCGCTCACGGCCGGGCTCAGCGGCTTCGGGCCCCAGGTCGTAATGTATTTCCGAGCAGGGGCCGCAGGGTCCGGTCTCGCCCATCTGCCAGAAGTTATCTTTCTCATCCAACCGGAAGATGCGCTCTTTCGGCACGCCTGCTACTTTTTGCCAGAGCTCTTCAGCGTCGTCGTCTTCGCGGAACACGCTGATGTACAGGCGATCTTTCGCCATCCCGAACCACTTGGGGCTTGTGACCAGTTCCCACGCGTACGCAATGGCATCGCGCTTGAAGTAGTCACCAAAGGAGAAATTGCCGAGCATCTCAAAAAACGTGTGGTGTCGGCGCGTGTAACCGACATTTTCGAGATCGTTATGTTTCCCGCCGGCTCGCACGCATTTTTGAGAGGAGGTCGCGCGCGAATACTCGCGCTTTTCGAGTCCAAGGAACGTTTCCTTGAACTGATTCATCCCGGCGTTGGTGAACAGCAGCGTGGGATCGTTCGCCGGCACCAGGGAGGAGCTGCGGACGGGCCGGTGTCCCTGCCCGGCGAAGTATTCAAGAAACTTCGCGCGAATTTCGTTTCCAGTCATTAGAAAGCTGATGAAGTGTAGCCGCCGAATGCGCGGCCGCAACTCATCCACCAGTTTCGCACTCGGCGGTAATATCTAAGCAGGATTGGCGCGGAATGCGACACACGCTTGCAGGGCTGGTAATTATAAGTCTCACTGCCTTCGCAGCGGGGCAGCAGACCGGACCTGTGAATTGGTTCAGCCTGCAAAAAGAGGCAGCGCTCGGAAACGCGATGGCGAATCAGGTGAGCCGCGGCACGACACCGCTCCGGGTCCCGGGCCTTGACCAGTATGTAGCAATAATGGGCGCCCGATTGGCCGCCCACATGCCCCAGACGCCTCGGAACTGGACCTTTGCGACCATCAGGGAACCCAAAGGCGGCCCAACCAATGAACCTGTCGCGGTACCGGGCGGCCATATCTTCGTTTCGGCGTTTCTGTTTGTAAAGGCGGCGAACGAAGCGGAGTTCTCCGGCATGCTGGCGCACGCGATGGCTCACGTGGTCCTGAGACACGGCACCCGCCAGGCAACACATGCGGAACTTGCCCAACTCTCGAGCATCCCATTGCTTTATACAGGACCCGTCGAATATCCCGGTGAAATGGTTGTTCCTGCCGCCTTTGTGAAGTATTGGCGTCAGTACGAAATGCAAGCTGACCAGCTCGCGGCGACCGCAATGGCCGCCGCTGGCTATGATCCGCAAGCTCTGGTGAATTATCTTGCGCGTCAGCAACCAACGGCAAGCAGGCCCTACTCGGCGCTCCCGCCGCTGGCCGAGCGTTTAGCCAATTTACGGGCGACCATCCAATACCTGCCTAAAACGCCGGCGCTGTTGCCTGCCGGGGATTATTCCGTGCTCCAGACTCAGATTCGCGCAGCGATAGCCAACGAAACCGCGCGCCCGATTCCGTCGCTCCTCAATCCGAAGCGCTGATCGTCCTTTGCGCTCGTCGCTGGTTGCGTATCATGGGCAGCATGGGGCGGAGAGTGTGCGGTTTAGCGATGTTGGCAATGGTTGCGTTCGCGCAAGAGCCGCAGCCGCCCACCACCGCCTACACTACGGAAGAAGTCACATATCGCAACCCCGAGGCGCCCGATGTAGAGCTCGCCGGCACCTTCACTAAACCGCGGACGGAAGCGCCGGTTGCGGCCGTGCTGCTGATTTCAGGCGCCGGTCCGCAGGATCGCGATGAGACCATCGCCGGCCACAAGGTATTCCTCACGCTAGCGGATTATCTGACTCGCCGGAATGTGGCGGTCCTCCGCGTCGATGATCGCGGCGTCGGCCAATCGACCGGCGATTACAAAAATTCGACTACCGCCGACTTCGCTTCTGATGCCGCTGCCGGCGTCGCGTATCTGGCTTCCCGCAAAGATGTGGACCGCAGCCGCATTGGCCTGGTCGGTCACGGCGAAGGCGCAATCGAAGCCGTGATGATTGCCGCCTCCTCACCCCAGCTCATTTCATTTCTAGTGCTCCTGAACGGAACCGCGTATTCGGGCGAGAAGGTTCTGTTGGAACAGACAAGCCGCGCTCAGATGGCCTCCGGTTTCCCAGACGAAGAGGTAGAAGCGGACTATCGCATCGGTCGCGGCGTGTACCGCCTGATTGAAGAAGGCCGCAGCACAGATGAGGTAGAAGCGGCGCTGGACCGCGTGCCGGAGAATTACAAACCCTTCGTAGCCCCGTGGAAACGGCGGCTGCCGCAATTGCAGTCCCGCTGGCTCCGTTTTTTTTTGAATTACGATCCGCAGAGCGCCTTAGAAAAAATCAAGTGCCCAGTGCTCGCGTTATTCGGCGAGAAGGATATGACAATCGATCCGGCGCAGAACGCGGATGCGATGAAAGCCGCGTTCTCACATGGGCATAATCACGAGGCCAAGGTAAAAGTCCTGCCAAACCTGAATTACCTTCTCCAGAAGGCCGATACCGGATTGAGCAGCGAATACGAAAAAATACACGAGACCATGTCGCCCACCGCCTTGGAAGATATTGGCGCCTTTGTCGCCAAGCAGACGGCCCGATAATTATTTTCCGTTCTTACTAACCTTCGCGAAATCGCCCGCTTTAAAGATACTGATTTTAGCGGGGTCGATGTAAGTGCGCATCGCAGAGTTTACGTCAGAGGCTTTGAGCTCGGCAACTTTCGACTCAATACCGGCATCCCACGCCATGGTTCTATCCCAGAACGCTTGCGAAACAAGCTTCGAGGTAAGCTCGCTGTCCTGGCCCCGGCTCACTTGGCGGCTCTGTAGCCATCCCGACTTTGCGGCGGCAATTTCGCTATCGGTAAAGCCGCCTTGAATCGCTCGTTTCACTTCCTCCACAAAATCGGATTCGACACGAGCAGTATTTTGCGGGGCCGAAATCGCATACGTCAGAAAAATCGCCCCGTCTTCCCCGACCGGCACATGCAATTGCGACCCGATACCGTAACTCAGGCCGTCTTTCACCCGAATCCGAGTTGCCAGGCGCGAATTCAGGAATCCTCCCCCGAGCATATAGTTCGCTAACGTCAGCGCCGGATAGTCAGGACTCTTGTCGTCCATCTTGATGGGCTGGATGGCGATGAAGGTAGAGTTCGCCTTGTCCGGTGTCTCGAAAGACTTGTTCACCGGGGGCACCTCTTTGAAATTCGTTGCGATAAACGCATAATGCTCCTGGCTCTTCCAGCCTTGAAACAACGTGGAAATCTCCTTTTCCAGCGTTTCCGGTTCGAAGTCGCCCACCACGGCCAGCTCGGCCTTGGCGATGCCATAAAAATCGTGATAGAAGCTCTTTGCATCGTTCAAGGTCGCGGCGCGCATGTTTGCGATCTGCTCATCCGTGGTCGGCTCATAGCGTACGTCGCCTTTCGGATACGGATGAATATGTCGGCTCGCGTTTTCGTACGCAATCACGTTTGGTTCACTGCGTTGCGCCTCAAGCTTCGTGAGCTCTTCCTGTTTGAGGCTGTCGAATTCGCTTTGGGAGAACGCTGGCTCGCGCAATACCTCAGCCACAAGCTGCAGAACGGCGGGCAGATTCTGTTTGGTCGTCTGAATCGTGACGCGGGCTCCGGTTGCGCCCCCCATGATGCGCACCTGCGCTTTCAATTTGTCAAAGTCGTCCGAAATTTCCTGACGGCTATGCTTGGTCGACCCGCGAAGCAGCATCTGTCCGGCGAGTTCAGCGGCGGTATCTTTATCTCGCAGGTTGTTTTCATCGCCGTAATGCAGGCTGAGCGTTGCGTTCACTACATTGCCCCGCGTCTTTTTGGAAACAAGTGCGAGTTTGATCCCGGGCTGAAGCTCGCCGCGCACGGTTCGCTTATCGATGTTCGAGGGACTGGGGTCGAACACTTCTCCAGCCGAAAGCGCCGCATTGCCTTTGTAGTTATCGACCAGCGATGCGATCGGAGGCGCTTCGGGAACCGATGCGCGTAAGGGATTCTCCGTGGGAGAAAACAAACCGACTGTGCGATTGGATTCCACGAGGTACGTGCGCGCGAACCGGTCCACTTCAGCCGCCGTGGCCTTTTCGATGCGATCGCGCGTGATAAACGCTAACCGCCAATCGCCTGCCGCAATGTACTCACTCAAAAACAAGCCGAGGCGTTCGGAGTTGCGCAGCAGCAGGTCGAATTCGCTATTAAATTTCGTTTTGCTGCGATTAACTTCTTCCTCCGTGGGCACATTCTTTTCCGTATCGTCCATCACGTTCAGAACCGTGCGCTTCATGTCGTCGAGGTCGCTGGTCTTCGGCCCTTCTGCAATCAGCAGAAGCATACCTGGCTCGCGGCTGTCGGTTTCGTAATCGGTCACGGATCCGGCTTTTTTCGTTGGAACTAAAGCCTTATATAGACGGCCAGAAGGCGCGTTCGCAAAGATGTTTCCAAGAATGTCGCCGAGTGGCCCATCGGGGTGGGCGAGCGCAGGCACATGGACACCTACAATAACCACTTTCGAATCACCAACGCGGCGCAGCGTAACCGTGCGCTCGCCGTCTTGCGGCGGCTCTTCGGTGTAGGTCTTCGGTAGGACGCGCGTCGGCTTCGGAATTGGCCCGAAATACTTCACGACCAAAGCCAGTGTTTTCGGCACATCCACATGGCCCGCAATTGTCAGTACGGCATTATCGGGTTGATAAAAACGATGATAGAAAGCTTGTAGCCGCTCGATGGGCACGTGCTCGATATCGGAGCGCGCGCCAATGGTCGATTTGCCGTAGTTGTGCCACAGATAGGCGGCCGAGAGCACGCGTTCGAGCAGGATCCGCGTCGGGTTATTCTCGCCCATTTCGAATTCGTTCCGCACGACGGTCATTTCGCTGTCAAGATCTTTCTTGGCAATGAAGGAATTCACCATGCGATCCGCCTCGAGGCTCAGAGCCCAGTTCAGATTGACGTCGTTGCCTTCAAAGGTTTCGAAGTAGTTGGTGCGGTCGGCCGAGGTACTGCCATTCGGACGAGCGCCATGTTCCGTCAATTCCTGCGGAATGTTGCGGTGAGACGGAGTTCCTTTGAACACCATGTGCTCGAGCAGATGAGCCATCCCGGTTTCGCCATAATCCTCGTTGCGCGAACCAACTAGATACGTGATGTTGACCGTGGTGCTGGCCTTCGTTGGATCGGGAAAGAGCAGAACCCGGAGGCCGTTTTGTAAATCGTATTCGGTAATCCCTTCGACGGACGCGCCGCGCGTGACGCCCGCAGGCAACGGCGCAGAAGAAGAAGTCTGCGCCGGGGCGCTAGATACGAAGGCGGCTAACCCGGTCACGGCCGCCAGACAAATGAGCAGAGCTTTCACGAAACCTCCGGAACTGAATCTACTAACGTACGACATTTGGACGGGCGAGTTCCCCGAGAGTTAGGGGATGATACGGGTCGCCTTGACGTAATCGAGCTTCGGGAAATGCTCTTCCAGATAGGCGTTCCCGATGTCTGAAATGGCGGCGGGATTCGGGCCGCTGCCATTCGGCGAAACTTCGCCATAATCGGTGTAAATTTGCATCACGCTATCCATGCCCTGAATTACTTCACCGAACGGCGTAAACCCCTGCGGATCGAGCGCGGCGCTGTTGTCCCGCAGGTTGATGAACAGCTGCGTACTACGTGAATTGGGTTCGCTCGTTTTAGCGAAGACGACTGTCCCGGTTTTGTTCGGGACTTTAGGTGGATCGTCGTTAATGCTGATCTCGCTCCAGCTCTTATTTACTTGCGGATCGCCGTTAATGCCCCATTGCACGACAAAGTCCCGCAGCGCGCGAAAGAAAGCGTTATTGTCGTAAAACCGCATTTTGGTCAGCTCATAGAAATGATCCGCGCCGTTGGGCGACCAGTCGCGATGCACCAGAATAACGACGTCGCCCTTAGTAGTCTGCATACGTACTTTAAACTGATCCGGTGCGCGTTCCATAACGGCGCTCTTCTTCGATCCGCTCCCGCCGCATGAGGCCAGGAATAGGGCAGCGGCCAAGGCCATCGCGAGTTTCTTCATTTCGCGCCTCTCCAATCGGAGCCGACGCCGACATCCACTAACAAGGGCACCGACAATTCATAGACATTCTCCATTTCGTGTTTCACAAGTTCTTCCAATTGTTCGCTTTCCTCAGGAGGCGTTTCAAAAACCAGTTCGTCATGCACCTGCAGCAGCATGCGGGATTGCATCTTCCTCTCTTCGAGCAAACGCGCCAGTCGAATCATAGCGAGTTTGATGAGATCGGCAGCAGTGCCTTGCAGCGGAGTGTTGACCGCCGTGCGTTCGGCGAACGACCGTGCGGAAGGGTTGCGGCTCTGCATGTCCGGAATAGGGCGGCGACGCCCGAGCAGCGTTTTCGCTACCCCGGTTTGGCGGACTTCCGCGATCGTTCGATCAATAAATTCGCGCACGCCTGCGTAGCGTTCGAAATAACGCCGGATATAGAGCTCGGCTTCCTTGCGATCGATGCCGAGAGTCTGCGCCAGGCCGAAAGGCGTTTGCCCGTAGACGATTCCGAAGTTGACAGCCTTCGCCGACCGGCGCATATCGGAAGTAACGAAAGCCGGATCGACCTTGAACACTTCGGCTGCCGTACGCGCATGAATATCTTCGCCGCGATTGAAGGAATCGACCAGCACCGCATCCTGCGACATATGCGCCAGAAGCCGTAGCTCGATTTGCGAGTAATCTGCAACCAGCAGCCGCCAGCTATCGGCAGGAACGAAAGCCGCACGAATCTCGCGGCCCTCGGTTGAGCGGATGGGAATATTTTGCAGGTTCGGATTGGAAGAGGAAAGGCGTCCGGTAGCCGCGCCGGTTTGATTGAAAGTGGTGTGGACTCGGCCCGTCTTCGGATTGATCAATTGCGGGAGAGCATCGATGTAAGTACCTTTCAGCTTTGTGAGCTGGCGGTAATCGAGCACGTGAGCGGCTACCGGATACCCGGGAGCCAAGCCTTCGAGCACGTCCGCGGCGGTCGAAATCACTTTGCCTTTACCGTATTTCACAGGCGTCGGCAGGTTCATTTCTTCGAAAAGCACTTTGCCAAGTTGTTGCGGCGAATTGATGTTGAAGGGGTGCCCCGCAAGCGAGTAAATCTCCGCCGCAATGGTTTCGATGCGCTCCGCCAGCCGTTCGGAAAGTTCGGCGAGCACACGAGTATCGACACGGATCCCGGTGGTTTCCATGCGCGCCAATACGGGCGTGAGCGGCAGATCGATTGTGCGATAGACATCTGAGAGCTCCTGTGCAGCGATCTGCGGCCGCAACATTTCGGCGAGCGTAAGAGTGGCTTCGGCCTGCTGTTCGGCGGCGGCATTCAGCTTTCGATCGAGGATTCTCTCGGCAAGCGCCTCGGGAGTGGTGCCGCCCGGGTCCGCATTGAGCAGAAACGCGTAGAGCATCACGTCATCGGCAAGGTTGCGCGGCGAGACGCCCAGCGGCAATACGGCCGCCAGGAATGCTTTGGCGTCGTGGACGATCTTAGGAACGCTCTCGGATTCGAGAATCTCGCGGAGCATTTCGAGGTTCGCGAGCGGCACCGCCCGGCCCTGCCCGACTTTGTAGGAGAGCCCCATGAATCCGTTCGTCGGATCGATCGCCACCGCCAATGGAGCGTTGCCAGGCCGTTTGTCCAGCCATTGCTGCAGCTCCGCCTCCGCCGGTAACGCTGCGTAATCGCGCGTCGCGCTGTCATCATCGGGGGCCAGATCTTTCAAAAGGCTGAAGAACTCCAGCTCTTTATAAAGGCTTTTGAGCGCCGTGTTGTTCGGGGGTTTGGAGCGCAGCGAAGGAAGATCCCATTCAATCGGAACGTCCGTATGAATCGTGGCGAGGCGCTTACTGAGCAGGATCTGATCGCGATTATTCAGCAGGCTTTCGCGATACATTTTGCGCTCAACTTCGGCAGCGCGCTCGAGTGTAGCTTCCAATGAACCGAACCGCGTGATTAGATCGCGAGCGCCTTTGTCGCCGATGCCGGGCGCACCGGGAATGTTGTCGATCGCATCGCCTTTAAGCGCAAGCAGGTCGGCCACCTGCGACGGCTTCACACCCATGAACTGCTCGACTTTCGCGGCGTCGTACCACTCGTCGTCCTTCATCGGATTGAGCATGAACACCCGGTCGTTCACGAGCTGCAGCATGTCCTTATCGCTCGAAACAATCACCACGTCGCAAGGCTTAGGCTGTTTGCGCCAGGCGATCGCGCCGATCACGTCGTCGGCTTCAAAGCTCGGGAATTCCAGCACCGGGATTTGCAAGGCGTCAAGCAGGCGTCGAATATAGGGGATCTGCGGAGCGAGATCCGGCGGCATCTCGGCGCGATTGGCTTTGTATCCGGCAAAGCTTTCCGAGCGGAACGTGGGCTCGGAGCTCTCGAAGATCGCGGCGATGTACTCCGGCTTGAAACTTGCCATCAATTTCTTCAGCATGTTGCCGAAGATAAAAATGGCCTCGGTCGAGAGGCCGGCGCTCGTGCGCATAGGCGGAGCGCCGGTTCGTGCGCGCGCGTGGTACGCGCGGAAAATAAATCCAAAACTATCGATGAGAAACAGACGCTGGGCTGGCAATATCTCTAGGATAAAAGCTTCGCCCTGCGCCTCACCGCAAAATGTGCTCCGCGGTCTCGTCCCGATGCTTCTTCAGATACGGCATGAACGGTGTACCGCCCGTTCCCACCGCATGCGGATTCTTAGCGTCGGTTTGCGCTTGGCGAAAGATATAAGCGGCCGCGTATTCCAGATGAAGCGCCCGGAACCGCTCCACTTCTTCTACACAGGCGTTATATAGCTCGGTCAATTCAGCTGTATTTGCCCGCTCAACGAATGGCCGCACAGACTCACGTGCTTCGAGGGATTCCACAAACTCGCGATGGGCGGGCGGCATGTACGTTCTCATTTCCATCAGGTAGGTGCGCAGCGTGTCTTCTTTATGGCCGATGCCGAGCATTGCGTCTACCGCAGGAACGATTGCGCTCTGCGCTCCCGTTTCACCGCGAAATTGTTGCGGCGCGCCCCGATAGGCCTCCACGCCCTGATAAGTCACGCCATTCGGCAGGTCCGGATGATTCTTCCAGCCGTGAATGTAGGGCCGCACGCGATGGTAATAGACGTAGGGATCGCAATGTTCCGGCATGCGCCGCAGCGTGAGAAAAACACGGCTGAGCGATTCTCTGACTGTGCCAAGCTGCTCAAGCAACTGATCCACATCCCGCCCCGCGGCAGCATCGAGACACGCGGGGAGCGCCGCTACCCCAGCTCCAGCCTTCTGTTCGATTTCGACATGAATCAGAATGAACCATTCCTCATCGATACCGCCCAGAAAGTTTTGGATCAGCGCGATGTTCCCGCATTCGACCTCGCGTCCCGGATCGAGACGAAAGAAATTATGGAGCGCGTAGCTGCTGTAGCTCAGCACCGGCGGCCGGCCGAGGCGCTCCGCAATTGCATGCCACGGCACGGCGAGCACCTCCGGCAGCGTATCAGCCGGCGTCTTACCGGCCCAGACATACGCATGCCCTAAATAACTGAGTAAGACCATGGCCCGCTCGAGCTCACGTTCTCCAGGCAGAGAGCTGACCGGAAATGGCGGAAGATCTTCAATCGTTCGCCGGATGCGATCGGAGAGAAAGTGCTTGGGAAGAGCCTGCGCGAGAGTTTCCCATTCATCAAACGATTTGGGAAGGCGCGCAAGAGGGTCTTCAAGAGGAAGAAAACCGCGCTGACGGCTAAGCCCCGGCGCGGCGATCAAGGATGACATTCATACTGTTCCTAATCCCGCTTGGTGGTTCGGCGCTTGCGCGTGCAAACGCCAAACTCTTGGGTACTTTGAGCGTATCGAATCCGGCCGAGAGGCGCAACCACCCGAGCAGACCCAATGCCGGCAGTACCAGCAGGAAACTCGACGGCTCAGGCGTGGACACTACCGACACGTCATCCAGCGAAAAATCGAAATTCGCATCTTCCGCCAGAAAACTCACTTGCGTCGTAGAAGAACTCGCCACAAACGGGTAAGGTATGGCGGGCGCGTAGCTCTCGTACCCCACATCCGTTTGAAGCGAAGAAAAAATCACGGCGCTATCGATTGCGGCCGCGAATACGTTGTCCGGCGTGACGGTCGCATTCGTGAAATGCGCCACGTAGTAATTGAGGACATAGCTCCGGCCCGGCGTAGTCGGGAATAGCTGCCCCAACACCGAGAAGTTCTGTGCGCCGGAATTGAACGAGCCGAGCCCGGCCAGGTACGCTCCGTAAGACCCGGTATACGCATCGAAACTGTCCACGCCCATATTTGCCGTGTCGCCTGAAATCGACCAGCCCGTAAAATCGCCCGTTTCAAAGCCGCAGTTCTGCACCAGGTTATTTGTGGCGGGGCAAGCCACCGCCGCTGCCGCCTGCATTGAGAAGATACTCAGAAATACCGCAGATACAAGTAAGATCGAGTTACGCACAGTTAGTAAGTCTCCCGAAAAGAAATAACAATTAAGGTTGCTTTGCCTTCGCTGAAAGGCCAGGCGCAGCGGGCCAGTTCATCACCAGTTGATATGCGTTCACAGTACCAAGCCCCGTCGTAAAATCCCAGCCCCGTGCGGCGGGATAAGCCGGCTTGAAGCTGCTGGAGGAAAGAGAGAGGACGCCATTCGGCGCGCCATCAGTGAAGCAATTGATTGTGCCGCGGCACAGAATATCGTTGTCACCCAGTGTCACATCATGGAAAATACAATCGCCGCTAATGGCGTTGCCTAGGGTCGAATCGCACGCGTCGTTACCGGAAGAGCCGTATTCTTTCCGCGCCAGACTATACAGAACCGGATTAGGATTGCCGCTGCGGCCTCTGGTTTTCTGATTGATCAAAGCCTGGATTCCCGCCATGATGGGGGACGAAATCGAAGTGCCGCCCACGCCATAAAATGCAAATTGCGCGCAACTCTCCCCGCTCTCGACATTGCAGAACGCATAGTAGTGGCCCCACGTACCAGTCGCCGCGAATAAGGACACGTCCGGCAGATCGCGAACCTTGTCCGCCGGATTGCCGAATACCGATTGCCACTTGGGTTTGGCATAAATCGAACTCGGCGCACCGCTCCCTGCCGCGACCGTCAGCAATCCGTATTGTGAAGCCGTCGAGCTATTGCACAACCCGTTTGCCCCATATGCAGTCGGAAATCCAAGATAATTCGCGATCAGGCTGCTGGCGCAACTGGAATTCCAGGGAATCTCCGGAATATAGGACAGAGCCGAACCGCCAAATTGGGCGTTGGTCGCACTCCAATACTCGCCCGTTTCGCCCAGGTAACTGTCACCGAAGTCTGTTCCGCCAACCGCCACATTGTAAATTGTCGAGCCGAACCCGTTGGCGCTGATACCGTGCGTTGCGACCTCCGCGTGGCGGTCGTCGGTATTGGTATCGCCGCCCGAATCGCCCGTCGCCACAAAAACTGAAACGCCTTCTACTACTGCCTGCTGATAGAGCGCATTGATATAAGCGTTGTCGGCATTGCCAAGCTGGTCTTCCGCGGCTCCGAAGCTGACGCTAACAATAGCTGGCGGCGCGGCAGAGTCCAGCAGATTCTGCAGCGCAATAAAGCCACCGAACTGATCGGTATCCGCGCACGATGCCAGCACGATACTTGCGTTCGGCGCCGCCGCGCTGGCCCACTGCGCATCCACAATAGCTTCCAGATCGTCGCTATTCACGCCCGGATCGTCGCAGCCAAGCGCATCGCTCGAAGGATGAATCTCGGTGAAAGACCCGTAGCCATAGGGGCGCGTCAACCCGAACAGTTTTCGAAATTGCGTCCAATCCGAAGCGCTGTACACGTTCGAATCTTCAACCGCCACAATGGTCTGGCCCCGCCCCGAATAACCTGCCTGGAAAAGCGGATTGAAATTGTATATTGTCGCGAGATCCTGCGGTGTGACCACAAAATAGCCCGTCCCGTCTGTGAAATTTGGCTGCAAGGATTTGGCCACGCTGTGTAGCGGATGCGGCATGAAGTTATCCAGCTTCACCACACCAGCCACGGCCGGCGCAAGAGCAGCTGGAATCTGCGGGTCGGACATATTCGAAAAGTGAGTTTCGCCGTTCTCCTGCAATTGATGAATGCTGGTATGAAATGCCTGGCTCACCTGTCCTGCCGTTCCCGAAAAACTGACCAGCGTGCGATTGGCGGACACGCCATCCACTTTCAGGCCCTGCGATTCGAGCCATTCGGTGACGGTGCGAATGTCGGCTGAATTTAAACCGAACTGCGAACCGAATTGCGCGGCGGAAATCCAGCTGTGATAGTTCGCTGACGTTGGATCGGACACTTGTTTTGCATACGCGTCGAGCGACGCCTGCTGCTCGGAAGAGCGCTTTAACTGTAGCCAAACATGCCGCATAGGCATGCCATTCGCAACCGGGCCGCGGTCGCTCGCGGCAATCGCCCGCGGCGAAGTGTTGCCGCGCAATGTAACCCGCTGCGCGTCAGAAACCGCCTGCGTGATCAGTGTCCGGGGCGGCGCCACAGACTGACCTAGGAAACTGGAACAAGATAACAGGAAAATTACAACCGTTTTTCGATCCATAAATGCAAACTGTCGAAAAGTAGCATGAATAAGGTAAAGGCGCAATATCGTTTCGAGAATTCCAGAGAGCGGCCCGGGTGCTATTCTCGCCTTACATGCGGCTGTTCGTAGGTATTACCGGAGCTTCCGGCGCAATCTTCGGCATTCGCACGCTCCAGGCGCTGCGCGGTTTGCAAGTCGAATCGCATCTGGTGCTCAGCCGCTGGGCGCGCGTCACCATTGCCCGCGAAACCGATTACTCAATTGAACAAGTGGAGCACATGGCTTCATGCGTCTATCACGTGGAGAATCAGGCCGCGCCCGTATCGAGCGGCTCCTTTCGCACTGACGGCATGATTGTCGCGCCCTGCAGCATGAAGACTCTCGCCGCAATCCGCCACGGCTATGGCGACACGCTGATTTGCCGGGCGGCCGACGTCATCTTAAAGGAACGCCGCAAACTGGTGCTGCTGGCCCGCGAAAGTCCGTTCAGCGAAATCCACCTGGAGAACATGCTTGCGCTGGCTCGGATGGGCGTGACGATCTTCCCTCCCATACCAGCCTTTTACAACCGCCCCCAAACCTTGCTGGAGGCCGTGGATTATGTGGTTGGGCGCGTCCTCGATCAGTTCGGCCTGGAATTGCCCGGGCTTACCCCGCTGGAACGGCTTGCGGCCGGATCGTGAATCAGAAGCCTGACCGGCCGCTCATCTGGCTCGGCAAACATCTTTCGCTTGCGCTTACTTTACCTGCCTCCGTCGCAGGTGGGTACATTTTCGGCGCAATCCTTGATCGATGGCTGCACATTCCATTCCTTCGCGTCGTCGGGATACTCTTGGGAATGCTGGCGGGAATCGTTCAGATATTTCGGGAACTGAATCGCGAAGAGCATTTGAAGAAATGAAATGACCGGACTCTTTTCAGGCGATTCTGTTCGCAAACTATACGGATTAACTGGCGTACTCGGGCTCATCGGGTTCGCCTGGTTTTTCTGGTCTGAGGGGATCCGCATCGCCTTGGCTTTCGGGCTCGGCGCGCTATGCTCGGCTGGAAATCTGTGGTCCTTCGAACACCTGAGCCGCATCATCGCCCCCGGAGAAGACTCGCGTAAGCCCTGGCAGGCGGGAACATACTTCATCCGCTACATCCTTCTACTGGGAATCGGGTATGTTATAGTTAAAACTTTAAATGTGAGTCCAGTCGCGGTGGTATTAGGCCTTTTGGCCAGCACCGCGGCGGTCTTACTGTTCCTGATTCTCGAACTGATCCTGAGCTTCAGCGGCCGCGCCAAAACACCCTAGATGACACACGAACTCTGGATAACTGCGCTCTTTAATCGCGTCCTCGGCGGACCAGCGAATGGCGTGCTCAATGCCATCCATCGGCCCGCGGCTGATGCCGCCAATCCGTGGAGCGACTGGATGGTCTGCGAGATCGTCGTGGTTGTATTCATGGTCGTGCTGTTCGGGATTCTGCGCAGTCGCCTATCCGTCGACAAGCCCGGAAAACTGCAGCATATCTTCGAACTGATCTACGAATTCTTCCGCGCCTCCGCCGAAGAGGTGGTCGGCCACGAAGGTCCGCGTTATCTCGTATTTTTCGGCACAATTTTCCTCTTTATCTTGTTCTTGAATCTGATCGGACTCATCCCCGGATTCGATTCGCCCACCATGTATCCCATGGTGCCGCTCGGATTCGCGGTCGCGACTTTCTTTTACTATCACGCCATGGGCGTTCGAGCCAACAAGGCGAGCTACATCAAGCAGTTCCTGGGGCCGTTTCTCCTGATGATCCCTCTTATGCTGCCGATTGAGATCATCAGCCACCTGGCCAGGCCGCTCTCTCTTACCGTCCGTCTTTTCGCCAACATGTTTGCCGGCGAGCAGGTTTACTTAACATTCATATCGCTGACGAAAGTGTTCGTCCCGGTCGTGTTTATCGGGCTTCACCTCTTCGTCGGTTTTCTGCAGGCATACATTTTTATGTTGCTCGCCATGGTGTACGTAGGCGGGGCTATTTCCCACGAGCATTAGGCATTATCGGCTTCGAGTGTGAGCGCCCGGCGTCCCAACGCACGGTGTCGAACCACCTCCTCGAAGCAATCATTCATAGGAGAAAACACAAATGAGAAACAAACTGTTCCTGCTGGTCACGGCATTTTTCGCCATGGCAAGCCCAATCTTTGCGCAAGGTGACGCGGCTACCGGCGGCGGATCGAAAATGCACCTCGCCGCTGCTTATCTCGCCATGGGCATCGCTTCCGGTCTTTGTGGAATCGGTCAAGGCAAGGCGACGGCCTCGGCCGCGGAAGCTATGGCGCGCAATCCCGGCGCAATTGCGGCGATCCGCGTGGCCCTGATTCTTGGCCTCGTGCTGATTGAATCGCTGGCGCTCTACACGCTGGTCATCACCTTCATCGTCGGCAAGTAACTGCGGCGTTCTAAAATTTAAATGGGCCTGCTGGCGCGAAGGCGTCCGCAGGCCTTTCTCATTTCCACTCCATGAAACTGCAAGGAATCTTTCCCGCTCTCGCCACTCCCTTCGATCATCGCGGCGACCTCTACAAGATCAAAGTCTTTCACAACATCGACAAGCTAAACTCGATCAACTTAGCCGGGTATGTCGTGTGCGGATCGACCGGCGAAACGCCGCTCCTCAGTACTGCCGAACGATTGCAGCTAATGGAGTGGGTAAAAGAAGCAAGCGCCCCGGAGAAAACGCTCATCGCGGGGGTCGGCGCCGAAAGCGTCCACGAGACCGTTCACCTCGCCAATCGAGCCGCCGAAATCGGCTTCCATGCGGCTCTAGTGCTAACCCCGTTCTACTATCGGACCCAGATGCACCGGCCGGAGACGCAGGCGTTATTCTTCCGGTCCGTCGCCGACAAAATAAAAATTCCCGTTGTTTTGTACAACATACCGCAGGTCACCGGCTACGACCTCCCGGCCGAAACCATCGCCGAGCTTTCACAACATCCGAACATTGCGGGCCTCAAAGACAGCTCCGGCAACATTCCCAAATTGGCCGAGACAGTTCGTTTGGTAAAAACCGGGTTCAGTTGTTTTTCCGGTTCCGGCGTCGGCATCTGGCCCGCTCTGGAAGCGGGAGCGGCCGGCGCCATCCTCGCGATCGCCAACCCCCTACCTTACGCCTGTCTCACGATTTGGGAAGCGTTTCGCACCCGCGAATACGACGCCGCCCGCGATTGGCAGGAACGCATCTCGCCCGCCGCTCGCTTGATTGCGGCCAAGCACGGCATCCCGGGGTTGAAATACGCGATGGATCTGAATGGATATTACGGAGGCCTGCCGCGCCTTCCGTTTCTGCCGCCCAACCCGGCAGCTAAAACCGAAATCGAAGACGCGTTCCGCGACCTGCGCGGCTGAATTTGGTGATCCAAAGAGACACTGAAATCGAACTGAACTGGAACGAACTACTGGCGGATCTCCGGCGATTCAAGGCTCTGTTTGAGGTTGCCTGAGGTGCCCCCTCAAACGGAACCGTGTTTACAGTTGGTGATTGCTCGGCAGTTTGGTTGCCAAACCCGAGGTATGTCGCTGCCTGCATTGCTAGGCGCTGAATGACGATTTCCAGATCACTGGTGCTTCAATGGGCCAGCCCAAAGGTGATGTTGATCCACTGGGCAACAACTGCAATGAGAATTCCGATAGCGATGATACCGGTGGGTCGAGTCCACCAATTATCCTGTTGCGAAATTCTAATCTCGATCTGAGATGAGGCATCTCCTAGAGCGGGGTTCACTTGGCGCGGACCCGTTATCTCTTCCTTCCAGTGTTCCTCTTGTACATGTTCGCGGGCTCTCGCAATGCTCTTGGAAAGGTTTGAGGCCGATTCCCGAAATGCAGTTCCCAGCAGCACCAGACCAAAGAAGCAAAGCAAACGGAAGTTGGAGAAATCGAAAATGCGATGGAGATTCAGAGTAGGAGCCAAATACCAGACGAACGAAACGTTTTCATAGATCCAACGAGCGAGGGGCAGGAATGCTCTTGGAATGAGGGTCGAAAGAGGATCTGATGGACTTACGCCATAAGGTATATATAAGCTCTTGATCGCGCCAATCGCTATGAATATGGAAGCCGCGATTTGCAGAAACCAGCCACTCCAGCGATTGCGAAAACGTTTCCGTTCGGCTAAGTTTAGCGATATTCGGTTCATATGGATACCTTCCTACAATTCCTGACTAGCGATCTGACTTCGCAGCTGTTCTTGAAGTTCTTTGATTACGTTCGATCCAGTCTCGTCCGTTAACTCGGCGGCCATTTCACCAGCAATGATCAAAGCGGCCTGATTGCCTGACATCCCAGCTACGGCGCTCTCGCCGGTTGCATCTTTCCGCCAATCAAAGCGATTGCGGACCTGAGTTAAATACCGAGCAAAATCTCTGGAATCGACCCTACCGAGTGGCATGCATCGATCTATGACCGCTCCGGCGAGAATGGACAAACTCCAAACGCCAATGTTTTTCAGCAGCAGATAGTCTTTAGGGTTGGACCATTCTTCGGAAAAGACGGTCTTTACGGCTTGCCAGTAGTTGCGGACAACAACATATTGAAGTTGTGCGTCTCCCAGATCGTGAATGTACTGACTTTTCGAAAGCATCTTCGCGACTCCGCCTTGAATGCTGGCAAAGTTAACAAGTCGGGTGAGCCCTTGGGCACGAGTCCCTTTTTTCGAACCCCCCAAATGAATGAGTCCATGCCACGGTGAGGCAGGATCGGAAGCCAATTTATGGCTAATCCACCGGTCGAGGTGGTCGCGAATCTCAATCTCCTCTTCAGTCAGCCGGCTCTGCATGACTGAAAGGTGAGAAGAGCTCAACCCCTTCTGATTGCTGTTGATATCTACGAAAAGCGACCGTTCCTGCTCTTGGCTCAACGTGAGATGGATCTGGAACGGGACTTCGGCAAGAAGCGGTTCCCGCCGTTCATCGCCAGCAGCATAGAACAGGCGGTGATTCCCGTCAACGCGGCTCACGTAAACCTTCCCATTTTTCATATCATTGACGCTGAACTGCATCTTAACGATTTGCCCATGTTCTTCGAGCTTGAGAATCTTTTTCTCTCTCACATTTAGAACTACTTCTGGGAAAGCCCGAGGGAATTCGGCGTTTTTACCCCGTCGGACATACTCATAAGCCTCACTGGCATGTTTCGGTGATAAGTCTCTCTGGAGACCATTTGGGTTGTGAACCTGGTCAAAAATGTCTGTTTGAGATATCAGGGCAAGGTGGGCTAGCGGTGCCGATCCTCGGAAGCACATCGTGTCTAAGTTCTTGCCTTTAGCCGCTGTGAGTTCAACGACGGGAATACCGGTGAGTCGAGCCATAGAAGTTTATCCTTTTGAGAGATTAGCTCTCACAAATGATTGTAATACGCTCGCAATTGAGAGTGCAATACAAATTCTGTCATTTAAACCTTCAAAGTTGAGCGATCAGGTGACGTGCCGTCTTGGACCCGGGATCGGTTTCCCCTATTATCCTGAGCAGTTTCCGAGAGAGGTGATCTCAGTTTGCCCCACGTGCCGGTGCCAGCCTTCTCTGTGACCGGGGCCACCTCTTTCAGCACTTTTTCGATATCTTCGATTGTCGCCAGTATTAGGTTAGAATTCTCTTGCTTGCTCATCAGGCAGTGGGGCGCGACACCCATTCGGGTATTACGACGCAAGTCAGCCATCCTGGAACGGCGGTGGAAGGGCGCCTACCCGCAGCGTTAAGCGTTATCACTGCTAAACCAGTGAGCGGGATGGCGATGCGATCGCTTGAGTTATCCGCGTAGAGTATGCTGGGGTCGTGTCCGAAATCTCTTATGTAAGTCTCGAGCTACCAGGCGTTAAAGAATGCTTCCTCAACATTGATAATATCGCCAAGGCGGATATAGAGGAAGACGGAACATTGCAACTTCAGCTTTGCGGTGGGGAATTGTTAAGCATCGATAAGACACATGCCGATATCGTTTTGCGCGCCATTAGGAAGAGGCTTGCACCCGTCCGGCCATAGCTTCCTTCACCCGCGACGACAAGCTGGATCGGCTCTTACTGAACGAAACGGAATCCATGCGAGAGCCACTGCGAAATCGCTTACGGAGCCGCAGCGCTGACGGCATACCTCCTATCATCTCAACCGACGCACGGTGCGTTTGGTGAGATTACCGCCTGACTAATGAACCGCATTCTGAATGTCCGCATCCTGCTTGTCGGCTTTAGCGCTCACGCCGGCGATCTTGACGAAATAGTAGCGCCCATATTGGGTCGTCTCGCCATATCGTTCGGCCGCCAAAATGACATTCTTTCCGATCCAGACTAAATCTTCCTGCTCGTAATGACCACCCGCTTCGTTGCTTATGACCGAGGTGGTGTCGGATGTCGGCGAACCATACCAGCCAATGAGGGCGTTCCTTACCGAATCCCAGAGGAACGGCTTGTATTTGACTTCGACCTTCTTGACATGATCCGTCCGCCCGAAATCGACTTGCAAGTAGAGTTGATTTGTTCCGGCCGGGAGGTCCATCTTGCAGCGCGTACCAGCCTTGTTCTTCATGATCTGGTCCAAGGTCTTCCCTGCCATAGCTGCAGGGGTCACATCTGGCACAGCGAAGCAGGTTTCGAAATTTAGCTTAGCTCCGGCTTCCGCAAGTGTGGCGTTGAACCCGATGCCTTTAAACTGAGTAGGCTCTTGATCCCAAGTCTTCGGGGGATTCTGGGCGTGCGCAACGGCAATCCCGAAAAACAAAGCTACTGCTACCAGTGAGGTCTGCTGTCTCATGGTTAACTAGTCTATAGCCTAGCTTCCACATCTCACAGCTGCATCAATGCGGCACCCGGACGAGCAGCGTATTCGCCCTTTGTCGCAACACTAGGAAGGGCTAACAAGCAGCGATTTGCCCGCTAAGAGTTGCTATCAAAAAGTATCTTCGTCATTTGAAGATTTGGTAGCGCTAAGGGGAATCGAACCCCTATTTAAGCCTTGAGAGGGCTCCGTCCTAACCGTTAGACGATAGCGCCAAAGCCTTACAAAACAGCGAACGGGCGAAACATTCCCTAGTATAGCGGGAGTGCCTCGCCCGTCGGAGGGAGAAACAATGCGACTTAGAGTGCAGACGGCATGGGCAGGTTGGATTTCGCCAGCGCTTTCGCGATAACCGTAACCGCGCCCTCTTCGGTAACGCACTTGGCTACAGACGTTTCGAGAATCAGCATGCAGCGCGCCCGTTCGAGCATTTTCTTCTCGCGGAAGGAGAGCGGCTTCGACATCTGAATGAGGATCAAAGCCTTAAAAACCTCCGCAATTTCTAATAAACTGCCGCCCTTCATGCGATCCGAATTTTCTTTGAAGCGGTCTTTCCAATCGTTCGCGCAACAAGGCTGCCCAGCAGCTAAATAATTCAAAACTCGGCTAATCTCGCTGTTCTTGGTGACCTTTCGCAAACCTAAATCGCCGGCGTGAGAAAAAGGCACCATTACCGTCATACTGCTGGGTGCAAGGCGTAGGAGATAGAAGCGCTCCTGCTGTGTACCAAAGGACCGTGAACTGATGTTTTCGATCGTACCAACGCCGTGGTTCGGATAAACCACCTTCTCACCGACCTGGAAGGTCATTCCTGGACCCCTTTTCTCTTTTAGTAATTAGTTGGAATTAATACAGCCCTATGGAATATTAAACCCGGATTAATCCTTACGTCAATAGAAAAGTTTAGTCCCACACCCAAAGGGGGAGTGTATAGCGAATCGGAAGTAAGCTCTTGACAAGAAAGGAAGAAGCGTGTAAGTCACACGTGCAGAAGGTGTGGGGACTAGTCGGACAGGGGAAGGCTTATCCGGACATGCCCGTCGCCAATCCGGCTTCCCCTTCACATCGGGACGGGGAAGCCGAGCAGGTCGCTCAGAAATGCTATGCCGCTAGAGAATGTTCGCGGACCAGTTTTCCAGAATCAACTTGACCTTTTGGCAAAACTGATCGGCGAGCGCGCCGTCGATCAGCCGATGGTCGAAAGTCAGGGCAAGATGCGCCTGGGAGCGAATGGCGATGGCGTCACCGTCAACCACCGCGGGAACTTTTTCGACGGCGCCCACGCCCAGGATGGCAACCTGCGGCTGATTAATCACGGGCGTTGCGAAAATGCTGCCGAAACTGCCGAAATTCGTGATCGAAAAGGTGCCGCCCTGCACTTCGTCCGGCTTCAACTGGCGGGAGCGGGCGCGGGTGGCCAAATCTACAATGGAGCGTTGCAGACCGGCAACATTCTTTTCGTTGGCATTGCGAATCACTGGAACGATCAACCCGTTTTCGAGTGCGACGGCGATCCCGAGATTGATATCGCGATAGTAGACGATGTTCTTGCCGTCGATAGATGCGTTGAAGATCGGGAAGGCGCGCAGTGCTTCAGCCGTAGCGGCGGCGACGAATGGCAGGAAAGTGAGCGAGAAGCCATTGCGGGCCTGGAACTCGGCCTTGGATTTATCCCGAAGCTTTGCCACTTTTGTCATATCGACGCGATGCACGGTAGTGACATGAGCGGAGGTTCGTTTGCTCATCACCATATGCTCAGCGATTTTCTGGCGCATGGTGCTCATCGGCTCCGTGTGCACGCGAGCGGATTCGGCGAGAGGCAGCGGCGCGGCGGTCTGCGGAGCTTGCTGTGGCTCTGGCGCCGGAGCTGGCGGTGCTTGCGCGGGGGCGGGAGCAGACGGTTGCGGAGCCGCGTACGTGCGGGCCGCCTGGGAGGACATATAGGACTCCACGTCGGCCTTAGTGATGCGGCCGCCCGCGCCCGTGCCTTTCACCTGCGCCAGATCGATGTTGTATTCGCGCGCCATTTTGCGAACCAGCGGAGATAGCGGCCCCTGATCTTCCGTGCCATTCGACGGAGCAGCGGGAGCCTGGCCGCTTTGCGGAGGCGGTTCGATCGGATAAGGACCGGCCGAAACGGGTGCGGGGGCCGGGGGCGGCGGCGGAGCTTGCTGCGGGGTGGGCGCAGCAGCAGACGGTCCAACGTCGGTGGCCGGGGGAGTGGATACCGGCTTTGGCTCCTCCTTGGCAGGAGCAGGAGCGGAAGCGGAGGCCGCCGACCCGTCTCCAATACGCGCCACCACCGAATTGATGGCTACCGTGGTGCCTTCCTGCACCAGAACTTCGCTCAATACGCCGGCTACCGGCGCGGGAATTTCAGTATCGACTTTGTCGGTCGAAATTTCGAATAACGGTTCATCGCGCTCGATCTTCTCGCCGGGCTTTTTTAGCCAGCGTGTCAGCGTGCCTTCTGTAATACTCTCGCCCATCTGGGGCATTACGACGTCTGTCATCGAATCTCCTATTAAGAGGTCGCGCCCGCGAGCGCGTCATGGGCCATCACAAGCTGATAGCCGAATACATTTGCAAACGAAGCCGCCAGCGCGTCCATAACTTCTTCGCGCCGGGCCGTTGAACCTATCGATTCCAGCGAACAGACCGGTTTGGTCAATCCGCACGGAACTATGTACTGGAAGTACGTGAGATCGGTATTGAAGTTAAGAGCAAAGCCATGCGAAGTAATCCAACGGCTAATGTGGATCCCGATCGCCGCGACTTTTGCGCCCTTCACCCAAACACCTTCATAACCACGTTCCGGTATGCGCTCCGCATCGACGCCGAATATTTTCAACGCATCGATCAGCGCCTGCTCCACACCTGCGAAGTAAGCGTGCACATCGCGCTTCCATTCTCGCAAGTCGAGGATCGGATAGCCAACAATCTGCCCCGGGCCATGATAGGTCACGTCGCCGCCGCGATCTGTTTCGAAAAAATCAATGCCCGTCCGGCTCAATACTTCGCGGCTCGCGAGCACATGCTCGTCCTTGCCGTTGCGTCCAATCGTGACGGTGTGCGGATGCTCTACAAACAACAGGGTGTCCTGCCCTTCGCCGCGCTTCCGGCGCTCGACAAACATCTGTTGAATTTCGAGAGCGTCGCCGTATGGCAAACGCCCCAGATGAAGCACGTCGAGTGGTCTCATGCGCAAGTTCACAAAATGCCCGTGGAAACCGGCATCGGAGCGGTCAGATATTGATGGCGAGACCGTAGACGTTGTTGAACGCTTCGCCTACCGCCTCGTAAATAGTGGGATGCGCGTGAATGGTGGCCATCATGCTTTCCACCGTAGCTTCGGCTTCCATGGCGGTCACGGCTTCTGCAATCAACTCGAACGCCTCCGGACCGATAATATGGACGCCGAGGATTTCGCCGTAAGTTTCTTCTGCGATCACTTTCACAAAACCATCGTGCTTGTCTAAAATGGTGGCTTTGCTGTTGCCGACAAACGGGAATTTGCCGACCTTTACTTTGAATCCCTGAGCGCGCGCCTGTGCTTCGGTCAACCCGACGCTGCCGATTCCGGGATCGGTGTAGGTACAGCCCGGAATCCGGTTACGATTGATCGGGCGAACCGGCTTGCCCGCAATCGTTGCGACGGCCACCATGCCTTCGGCCGTGGCCACGTGCGCTAACTGCGGAGTTCCCGCCACAATATCGCCGATCGCATATAGGTTCGGTTCGGCCGTGCGCTGATACGGATCGACCTTCACAAAACCGCGATCGAGTTCCGCCCGGGTGTTTTCGAAGCCCACCGTTTCCGTATTCGGCTTGCGTCCCACCGCGACCAGCAGCTTGTCGAACTCCATCTCTTCCTTGTTGCCGTTTGCAAGAGTGGCAGTGAGCGAAACACTGTTGGCGTTCTTGCGAATGTTCTCGGCCTTCGCGCCCGCTTCTACGCGAATCCCCGTTTTTTTGAAATGCTTTTCGAGCGCCTTCGAGATCTCTTCATCTTCGACCGGCACCACGCGCGGCAGCATTTCAAGAACCGTCACCTTTGAGCCGAACCGATTGAAGATGGAAGCAAATTCCACGCCCACGGCTCCCGCCCCGATGATGCCGATGTTCTTCGGCACCGCCGGCAAATCCAGGATTTCGATGTTGGTCAGAATGAGATTCTGATCGGGTTGCAAGCCGGGGAGCATGCGGGCTTCCGAACCCGTGGCCACGATGATGTTCCTGGCTTCAATCGTCTGCCGCGAGTCGCCCGATTTCACTTCGATCCGGCCGCCGCCAAGTAGACAGGCATCGCCCTTGATAACGTCCACTTTGTTCTTGCGCATCAGGCCTTCGATGCCTTTGGAGTGCTTGCTCACGATCTTGTTCTTGCGATCGAGCACGGCGGAATAATTCAGTTGCGGGTCTTTACATTCGATCCCCTGCGCGCCTGGATCCTTGAAGTAATCCCAGACATCCGCGGTATGGAGTAGCGATTTTGTAGGAATGCAGCCAACCAGCAGGCAAGTTCCGCCTAAGCGCGGCTGACGCTCAATCATGGCTGTCTTCAGCCCGAATTGGCCGGCGCGCACCGCGGCGGAGTATCCACCGGGACCGCTGCCAATTACCACAACATCGTAAGTCATTTTCGTCTCAAGTGTAGCATCCGGGCCTTATTTTACAGGCACTTCGGAGTGTCGCGCCGCACCGACTTGAAGGAAACCGGATACTCGTCGAGTGCGTACTCTAAACAGACGAGTGGCGAGAGAAACGTATCATAAATGTAGAGCTATGCGCGCCCTGTTCTGTGCCGCAGTATTGGCGATGTCCCTGGTTTGGGCGGCTTCGGCCCAGGAGACACATGCCAAAAAGGAACCGCCGCCCGGCCCGCTCCACACTGTCACCATTAAAGGCAACCAGCTCTATCCAACCGATGCGATTGTCAAAGAAACCGGCCTGCAACCCGGGATGCGCGTCGATCCGGCGATGCTTGCCGCAGCTCGAAATAAGCTGCAAGCCACTGAACTCTTTACAAACGTCGCTTACGAATATCGCACGAGTGGCGGATTGCCTCCCGCGTACGACGTGACCTATCAACTCACGGAAGATCAACAGGTGTTCCCGACGCGCTTCGAGCGTTTCGGCATGTCCGCCGATGAGATTAAAGCCTGCCTGCGGGAGCATATCGATCTCTATTCGGACCAGATCCCGGGCACGCAAGGCATTCTCAACCGCTATTCTTCCGCAGTCGAAGCGTGCCTGGCCGCAAAGGGCAAAAAAGTAAATGTGAAAGCCCTGGTTTCGAACGACGATCCGAAGCGACTGACCGTTCTGTTTTCGCCTGACACGCCCGCGCCGGTGATTGCGCAAGTGTTCGTCACCGGCAACCAGGCGGTCGATACCGGAACCATCTTGCGCGCCGTGAATCAGATTGCGGTGGGTGTTCCGCTAACCGACACGCGCCTCAAGATGATCCTGGAGGGCACGATTGAGCCGCTCTACGCAGCTAAAGGCTACGCGGCGGTCACTTTCCCCAAAGTGGAAACCGAGCCCGCTAAAACCACTCAGGGCGTGATCGTACGGGTGCAAATCAAAGATGGGCCGCAGTTCAAATTCGGCTCCATCCGGTTTCGCGGCACCGGTATCGACGAGGACGAAATTCGCTCGACCATTCCATTTCGCACCGGGCAGGTGTATAGCGGCGACAAGGTCGATAGTTACCGCTTGGACCTGACGCATAAGATGCGCCGGCGCGGCTTGCTCGATGCGAGTATCACAACCGACACTCACATCGACGCGAGCAATCGGGCCGTCAACGTGGTCTACGCCGTGACGCCCGGCGCAGTTTACAATTTCGCTACGCTCAAGATCGACGGCTTAGATATCACAACGGAGCCCGTGATCGAAAAACTATGGGGTGAAAAGCCAGGGCATCCGTTCAACCCGGATTATCCGGATTACTTTTTAAAGCGAGTGCAGCAGGAAGGCCTGTTTGACAATCTGGCCGACACGCGCTCGGACTACACCGCTGATCCCGCTTCGCACAACGTGATTGTCCGCTTGATTTTCAAAGGCGGAAAATCATCGGCGGAAAAGGTCAAACAGAAAAAGGAAGAAGAAGAGCGGCGGCAAAGCGACGGGACATGGGATCCCTGGTAACGCGCTAGGCCGTGCCTAATTTGCGAATGATCGCTTTGGAATCGTAAACGCATCCACCCCATATTCCACCGCTCGCATTCTGCAGCGCGGCCCAGAGTTTTGTATCTTCCGGCAATTTGGGGTCCGGCCGTAAATCGTTGCGCGGCTCTCTCTCGCTCAGCAGTGCGTTCGCCTTTTCAGGACTGAGGAGGATCCCGTTTTCTCCCGCGAAATTGACTTGGCCTTTGAGCTTGTTGCGATCAATCACGATTTCGATCATGTCCCCATCGCGCAGTTTGCCCACCGGGCCTCCCGCCAGCGCCTCCGGCGAGATGTGTCCAATGCACGCTCCTGTTGAGACGCCGCTGAAGCGCGCATCCGTGATCACTGCCACGTGCTTGCCAAAGTTGAGATGCTTTAAAGCGGACGTGATCTGGTACGTTTCTTCCATGCCCGAACCCATCGGGCCGCGGCAAATGAGCACGATCACATCGCCTTCCTGGACCCGGTGCTCTTTAATCGCGGTAATCGCATCGTGCTCGGTTAAGAAAACTCTCGCAGGTCCGCATTTGCGGTAGACGCCATCCTCGCCGACAACCGACGGGTCGATGGAAGTGCTCTTCACAACCGACCCTTCGGGTGCGATGTTGCCATGCGGAAAGCAAACGGTGGAAGTCAAGCCGCGCGAGCGAGCCCGATCGGGAGAAAGGAGTACGTCGTCCGGGTCGATTCCATCAAGTTCTTGCAGGCGCTTGCGGAAGCGGGAGCGGCGTTCGGATTCTTTCCACCAATCGAGCGAGGCATCGAGCGTTTCTCCGGAGACCGTGAGCGCGTCGGTATGCAGTAAGCCGGCGCGGCGCAGATGGAGCATTACTTCCGGCACGCCTCCCGCGAGAAACACCTGAACCGTCGGATGATTGCGCGGGCCGTTCGGAAGCGCGTCCACCAGTCGCGGCACGCTGCGATTTACGCGATTCCAGTCCGCCACGGTGGGCCGGGAGAGGCCGGCCGCGTGTGCGATGGCAGGAATATGCAGCAGCAGATTGGTCGATCCGCCGAATGCTGCATGTACCGCCATAGCATTTTCGACGGCTCGGGAGGTAACGTGATCGCGCGTCGAGCGGCCGAGCTCAATCAATCGCAGCAAAGCTCGGGCAGTGCGGCGCGCCATATCGAGCCACACCGCCTGGCCGGAAGGCGCGAGCGCGGCGTGCGGCAGGGTGAGCCCGAGCGCTTCTCCAACGACTTGCGACGTAGCCGCCGTGCCCAAAAACTGACAGCCGCCGCCCGGCGACGCACACGCGCGGCAGCCGGCGAGCGCGGCTTCTTCGAGCGAGATCTTGTTATAAGCGAAGCGCGCGCCTATACTCTGCACCTTGCCTGCGTCCTCGCCGTGTTCCGGCATGAGCGTTACACCGCCCGGAACCAGCGCGCACGGCGAATCGAGCGTGCCAGCCAGGGCCATCATCATCGCGGGCAGCCCCTTATCACATGTCGCCACACCGATCACTCCATTACGGGTCGGCAGCGAGCGAATCAGCCGGCGCAGAACAATTGCGGCGTCATTTCGATATGGCAGCGAATCGAACATCCCCGTGGTGCCCTGCGTCCGGCCATCGCACGGGTCGGTGCAAGCGCCGGCAAACGGAATCGCGCGTTGCGCGGACAGTTCACGAGCGGCTTCGGCCACAAGCAAACCCACTTCCCAATGGCCTGTGTGGTAGCCCAACGCGATGGGCTTGCCATCGGGCGCGCGCACCCCGCCATGCGTGCTCAGGATCAGAACCTGTTTGCCGCCAAGCGCTTCCGGCGCCCAGCCCATCCCAGCGTTTTGCGAAAGGCCGAACAAATTCCCGGACGGCTGCTCGAGCAGCATTTCCGCCGTTAGGGGCAGCGCGCCTTGCGGACCAGGCGCATGCGTGCGAACGGCGAAAATATCCGGATCTTGTGAATCGACCACGTTCGAGAATGTCATTTTCCAGTGCCTACTTGCAGTATGACGTCCACTCAACTGCACAGCATGACCCTTACATCATCGCAGCGGGTCGCAGCCTCCCCTGACCGGAAATATATGGACAATAAGAAAACGGGAGAACCAATGAAAGCAAACCGTCCTGCGAATTGGCTAATACTGATCGCCGCCGCTGCCGCCATCGCGTTAGGACAGGAGCATCATCATTCGGAAGAGCCGGTCGGCGAGCATTTAGGGTCTGTGCATTTTCCAATCTCGTGTTTAGCCGCCTCGCAGACCGGGTTCGACCGCGGACTGGCACTGCTGCATTCTTTTGGCTACCGCGTCGCGCAGAAACAATTCGAGCAAATCGAACAGCATGATCCTGGTTGCGCCATGGCCTACTGGGGCGATGCCATGACTTACTATCACCAGCTTTGGGACCGGCCCTCCGCCAAAGATCTGGAGCGCGGGCGCGAGCTGATCGGCAAAGCGCAAGCCGAAGGACATAAGACCGAACGCGAACAAGGCTTCATTCAAGCTGCCGCGGCGTTTTACGGCGGCGATCCGAAACGGCCGTTCGAGGCGCGCGCCTCCGCGTATCGCACAGCTCTGGCAAAGTTGCACAGTCGATTTCCCGGCGATCGCGAAGCGGCGATCTTTTACGCGCTCGCGCTGATTGCTACCTCGAATAACGACACGCTCACCGGTAAACAAGAGGCAGTAAGCATCTTGAATGGCTTATTGCAACAGGAGCCGAATCATCCCGGCGTAGCTCACTATCTGATTCACGCTTGCGACAACCCCAAAATGGCCCGCGAGGGCCTGGACGCGGCGCGCCGCTATGCACAGATCGCCCCCGATGCGCCGCATGCCTTGCATATGCCCTCGCATATCTTTGCGCGACTCGGTTATTGGCAGGACGATATCCAATCGAATCTATCCTCTAAAGCAGCGGCCGAAAAGCAGGAGGATGCGCCCGCTCGGGGCCATGCCATGGACTTCCTCGAGTACGCGTATTTGCAAACCGGGCAAACCGCTAAAGCGAAAGCCATCGAAGAAGAAGCGTTGCAGATGCCTCCGGCCGTATTCGCCCAGAGCATGCCCGACTACTGGTTCTACATTCACGTGCATTTTCCGGTATTGCTGGGGCTTGAAACAAAAAACTGGAAGGAAGTTCTGGAGCTGAAACCGCCCGCAGGAGCTGCCCCCGATTTCAGAGCCGGTATCGCGTGGGCGCACACCATCGCCGCGGCTCATTTGCATGACCGCGCAGCTACGCAAACGGCGGCGGCGGAATACGACAATGATTTGGCTGCCGTAAAGCGCAGCTCTTATGCCTACGTCGCGGACACCATGCAAACCGAATCGGACGAGACCCATGCCTGGAACAAGTTTGCGCAAGGCGACGATGCGGGCGCGCTGGCTCTTTTGCAAAAAATAGCGGACCAGCAGGACGCGACCGGCAAAGGCGAAGTCGAAATACCGGCTCGTGAAATGCTGGCGGACATGCTGCTCGAACTGCATCGTCCGGCAGAGGCGCTGCTCATGTATCAAAAAGCGCTGCAAACGGATCCCAAGCGATTCAACGAACTCTATGGCGCTGGCCTGGCTGCGCAACAGGCAAGCAAACCGGCGCTCGCCAAACAATACTTTCATGAGCTGCTTGCGGATTGTCCCAACGGTGATCGCACGGAACTTGCGTTTGCCAGGGGCTCCTAATAGCGCCAGCTCGCTGTATCCGCCCCTTTGGGTGCGCTCTGCAGCATGTGCTCGGCCATCTTCGGCAGAACACGCTCGACCCACGTCGGACCTGAAATACTCATCGGCACGTTTGCCTCGCCGGTGTAGCAATGCGGCATGCCCGGACCGTAGTCGAATGTTGCGTCCGAATGAGGATTCCGGGTTTTTGCGAGCATGGCTTTGTAAACGGTGAACGGCGTTGTTCAGGAACCAGGTATCGCCATCGCCCACCGCGAGATGCAGTTTCCCTTCGAGCTTGGGGCCGAGCGTCGGCCAGTCACGCTCCAGGATTGCGGTCAGATCATAATGGTCGTGCCAGTAGCGAACCACGTCGGCATTCACCGCCCCGCTGCGCTTGTCATACACAGGTTTCGGATATCCATCGGCTCCGGTAGGTGAGAAAACAGCCTGCCAGATATCGAACTGCTCCGCCGAGCGGCCGCGCGTACCAAAGACATATTCGCGCCGGTTGGCAGGCTCCATGTTGGCGACTATAGATCCGTCAGGCTCTCGCATCTCGGCAATCGGAATCGTTCCAAACGGCCCGCTGCGAAAGTAAGCGTTCTTGTCTTTGTACAGGTCAACGTTTTGATAGGCGTGAAAATCAACAGGGTCCGGGCAAGCAGACCAGGTGCCATTGTAGAAATCCGGATAGAACACTTGCGACGCAAGCGATTCCCAACCGCCCGTCGAGCCCCCATACGTCGCCCTGGCCCAGCCTGCTCCAATCGCCCGAAACTGCTTCTCCACTTGGGGAATCACTTCTTGCGTAATGGCATCGCCGTACGGCCCGACGTTCGCGGAGTTGACGTTATAGGAATCGTCGAAGTACGGATTCGGATCCTGGATATATAGAAGGATCACGCGCGGCAAGCGGCCCGAGGTCCAATCCTGGTAAAACTTAAACGCGTAATCAATTTGGCCGCCATGCGATTTGGACTTGTCTGCATGAGGAGTGGTGTGGAACCCGACTCCGGCGCCAAAATCACGATGGAAGTGATCCTGATAGATCACCAGAGGATAATGCGCCGTTGGATGATCGGCCCAGCCATCGGGTAGCAGCACCCAAGCCCCGAGCGTAATCTCGCGCCCCCAGAAATGCGATAACACCGGACTGGGCACGCGCACATACTTCAACCACTTGGCCGCCCCTTCTTTTTCTACTTCCTGCACTGGATCGCCGGGCTCCGGAGGAATCACCCGGTCGAGCACAATCCGCAGCAACGTTTTCCCATCCGCAAAATGCACCTTTTGCGGTTTTGAATACGGATTGCCCGGCTTACTGTTCCATTGCTGGCCCTCGCCCCGATCGGGCGGAAGTTCGAGAACCGCGCCATTCGCCAGATGAAACTGTTCGTAAAGGTTGAAGACTCCTTGGACGTAGTAATCGCCGTCGGGCACCTCCGATAGATGTTCGAGCGGATAGCCCACGGTCGTGTCGTCGATTACGATCGGCCTCCCGGGCGCGAGATTCTCGACGTCAACCCCGAATGCCTGGGCCGATTTGTACGTCTCGATGATCTGGAAACGAGGTTCAGGCGAGGCTTCTTTCGCGATACACAGAATCAGGTGTCCGGTTAGAGAACTATTGGTCCCGGCAATCGTCACTTCAATGCGCGGAGCCGCCGAAACAAGCAGCGGCCAGCAGCAGAAACTGGCAAGAAGCGCAAACAGACCAAAACGCATGCTGTCTATATTCGCTCATGACACAATTAACAAACATGAACACGTTCGTGCGGCTCGGCTTTATTCCCCGCCATTACGATTTCGGCTTGCTCGTCCTGAGGGTAACTATTGGACTGATCTTGTGCGTTCTCCACGGCTGGTCGAAAGTGGTTCACTTCTCGGCCATGGCGGGACATTTCCCCGACCCGCTGCACATCGGATCGACCATTACTCTCTTGTTTGCCATATTGTCGGATTTAATCTGTTCGTTATTGATTGTCCTTGGGCTGGGGACTCGCTGGGCTGCGTTGATCGTCGCGATCAATACCGGCGCTGCGTTTTCGCTCGTCCACAAGTTTGCGCTTTCGGGTCCGCATGGCGGCGAGTTGCCTCTCCTGTTTTTCTGGTGGGCGGTTACACTGCTGATTACTGGCCCGGGCCGCTTCAGTTTCGACGGTATTTGATTCCGTGCCCCGGTTCACGGCTCTGTTGTCGACACCTCTTCGAAATAGTCGTTATAAAGATCCTCACTGAAGAGATTCGCCACTTAACATCCTTCAGAGGCAGCGTAATGACGGCGCGTTACCATGCTTGCGGATTTCTACATCTTTGGCGGTCTCTTTGCCGACGTTCGAGTCTGCCGCGACGGTAGAACGGAAACTTGCACCTTCCGTTGAAGCTGCATTTCGATTCGATCCTCAAACGAGGATTGCCTCCGTACGAATGTTTTGAGCAAATGTGTGTAGCATGATCGGAAGAATCAGTGCGTCGGTTTGTGTCTAAATGGAGATTGCCGTGCAGTTGGCAACCAGAGCCGCGAACAGATCAACATCGTCGGGGTTCACGTCCAGCCAACCCGCAAGTTCCGTCTTCACTGGTTGCGGCGGTGGAGGGGCGTTCAATTCAACCAGGAATATCAAGTAAAACGTTAAAAAAGCGAAGCTTTAGCGTAAAGGAGCGGAAAGGCTCTCGGTAATTTTCCGCTTTTCTCATATAATGAGCAACAGTGAGGCGACTTCCCTTGACGAATTGGCGAAAATGCTCCGACTTGTTATTATTGACGAGCTGCTTATTTGTGTTTCCAGCGGTGCGAGCGTGCGCGGACACGGTGACGTTCGCGCAATTCGAAGAGGCGGGAAAGGGCGGTAATTACTTCACTTTCACTAACTCTGGAAGCTCGGCGACTCTTCAATCCAAGGACCCGGTGACGGGCGCGTCGAGCGTGCCGGTGAGCTTTTCCTTTCAGTCTTTCGCGACGGATGATTTGCCGGCCGATCTGCAGGGCATTCAAAACGCGGAAATGAAGTTTTCGATCACTACGACTGAGCACGTGGCCACTTTCGGCAACTTCTTCGATCAGAATTTATATTCGCAAAACCCGAATGGAACGATTAATTACGGAACGATCAGTTTTACGCGCGACACGCCCGACCGGGAATTGCATCAGGATGATTTGCTGACTATATCGTTCTATGCGATTGCCGGGGGGCTGGACGGGGTTCGGAAGGGGCAGACCGCTACGCTTACGGCGGATAACGGCAGCAACGACAGCGGTCAGATCGATTATGTTCAATTTTCGTCGTCGTATTTGAATTTTGCGCCGGGCTCGGACGAGAATCTGGCTCTGTCTTTCAGCAGCGCCAATCCGTGTTTCTCGGTTTACAAGAACGTAAAGACCGGCCACGGCGGATGCACGACCTCGGGTTCGACTCTCCTCAATTTGCTGCATTCGTTCACCGCGGCGGGAACGGGTACGTTTGCTTCGGATCCGGCTCCCACGACGATATTTGCAACTCCGGAGCCGGCCAGCTTTTGGCTGATGTTGTTTGGAATTCTGGCGGTCTGGACGATGCGGCTCTGGGGATTTCGACGAGTGGTTCCGGCACTTCGCCGGGTCGCTTTGTTGCACCGTTCTTAACCGCACACTTTCTCTGTTGACAGCCAACAGGAACTAGGGGCATACTGGGCTTCGTGAGAGACGCGAAGCCGGAAGTGCCATACGGCACGCTGGATCTGATGATCCTGAAGACGCTCGACGCGATGGGCGCACAGCACGGGTATGGCATCGCCCGGCGCATCGAGCAGGTAGCGGAAGGCTCACTCGAGCTGAATCAGGGTACCGTCTATCCGGCTTTGCTTCGCCTGGAGCAAAAGGGCTGGATCGCTTCCGACTGGGGCACGAGCGAGAATAACCGGCGCGCCCGTTTCTACTCGATCACCAAACAGGGCAAGCGACAGCTCGAGGCCGAAAAAGCAAACTGGCGAAGAACGGTGGCGACGGTGAACCGTCTGCTCGAAGGCGCGTAATGAGCGTGCTCCGCACATTGCTGGCGCGATGGAAGGCGTTTTTCGGCGGAAACCGCACCGACCGACTCGCGGAAGAACTGGCCCTGCATGCCGACCTGCTGGCGGACGACTACCGGAAGCGGGGCATGAGCGAGGTTGAGGCGCGCTACGCGGCCGCGCGCGAATTGGGGAACCGGACGTCGCTTGCAGGGGAGTACCGCCAGCAGAGCGGCATACCAGTGCTCGAAACGTTCTGGCAGGATTTGCGGTACGCGATCCGCTCCTTGCGCCGCAATCCCGTGTTTGCCGCGTCCTCTTTAACCACACTGGCGGTCGGGCTGAGCGGGATGATTACCGTGCTGTGTGTAGTTTCGAGTTTCCTCTGGACGCCGCTGCCTTATCCGGAGCACGCGCGGTTACAAGTACTCAAACAGACGGACCCCAGAGGAGGATTGTGGCAGTTTTCAGAACCGGCGCTGCTCGATCTGGAACAAAGGGTACGGTCGCTCGACTCAGTGAGTGCCTACGCCCGGGGAAACTCCGCGTTGACGGGTGCGGGCGAGCCGGAGATGATTCAATCGGCGGCGGTGACACCTTCCTTCATTCCGATGTTCGGCATGCGGATGCTGGCAGGTCGAACGGAATTGTTGCACGGAACGGCAGTGATCAGCCGCAGCTTGTGGAAGCGGAAATGGCAGATGCTTCCGTCGATTGTAGGGCAGGCGATCCGGGTAGATGGCGCGAACTACGTTATTTCAGGAGTGGCGGACGCCCCGGTGGATTTATTGCCGGGCGTCGAATTGCTGCTCCCGCTTGAGCCGAAGCCGGAGGCGTCCCGGAGCGCGCATGAAATCGATGTGGTAGGACGCGCGAGGAAAGGTTTCGAGCGACAGGTGCAGCCAGAACTGAATGCGCTCGGGTTTGAGATTGCGCGCGAGCATCCGGGAAACCAGACGGGCTGGGGAATGAGGGCGATTCCACTTACGAGCTATCTGACCGGAGCGCGAACCACTCGTACGCTATGGATGATTCTGGCGGGTGTCGGACTGGTGTGGCTGCTGGCGTGCAGCAATGTGGCTGAGCTGCAGTTGGCAAGGCGCATCGCGCGGCGGCAGGAAATCGAAACGCGCATGGCGCTCGGAGCAAGCGGGCGACGGATGCTGGCGCAAAGCCTGATCGAGAGCTTTGTACTCGCGCTTGCCGGTACGGTTTTGGGTTTGGGGATGGCCGATTGGGCGGTGCATCTGCTGGCGAGCTTGGCGCCCGATTCTCTGCCGAGACTGGCGCGCGTGCATTTGGACGCAAGAACGCTAGCGGCTGCAGCCGGATGCCTGATTATCTCCACCTTGATTTTCGGCATTTTCCCCGTGCACGGGAAGAGATTGACGGCAGGCAGACGGGGAACGTCGCTGCCCGATAAGGGGCGCGACACCTTGACGATTGCGCAGGTGGCGCTTGCGAGTATGGTACTTCTCTGCGCGAGCCTGTTATTCCAGAGCTTCCTGCGCTTACAGGCCGTTAATCCGGGATTTGACCCCGACATCTTATGGACGACGCGCATTGACGCTTCGGCTCGCGGAACGGCCGACTGGCAGCGCGCGGGGCTGCTCAGACAGATCACCGCTTCTCTGGAACGAGTTCCGGGGGTCGCGGCAGTAGGAGCCACGAATGTTGCGCCCTTCAGCGGCTCCGGCACGGCCAATCGTTACCGGCTGGATGGCGAATCAGCTGGCGGTGATTTTCGCACCGCAGCGTGGCGCGCGGTTACGCCGGGATTTTTTCGCGCGGTGAATCTTCCCTTGCGGCGCGGGCGGCTGTTTACGGACGCGGATCAGGACGGCTCGCTACAGGTCCTGATTGTCAGCGAATCGATGGCGCGGACGTTGTGGCCGAACGAAGATCCAGTCGGCAAACGGTTGTTGTGGGGGAGTTCGGGAAGCCCGAAAACGGTAATCGGTGTAGTGGGAGACATGCGGGATCTCAGCGTGGACGCAGCTCCGGTTCCGACGATGTTTCGTCCCTTTGCACAGCTCTCGGATGCGCCCATGACGTTGCTGATCCGGGTTCAGGGCAGGTCCTCCGGCACAGGCACCGCGATCCGCCAGGCAATCTGGAGCGTGGATGCAAATATTCCGGTGCAAGTTGAGACGGTTCGCAGAACGATGGCGGATTCCCTGCTGCCGGAGCGCGGAGCGTTGCAGGTGATGGCGATTTTCGGGTTGATTTCAATTGCGATCGCGGGGCTCGGCCTGTACGGGCTGATGAGTTATCGAGTGACGCAGCGGAGTCTGGAGATCGGAATACGGTTGGCATTAGGCGCTTCGCCGAGAGCGGTGAGATGGGACGTACAAAAGCGCTCAGTCCTGCTCGTGAGCTTGGGACTGCTGATTGGGCTTCCCGCGGCTTATGCCTGCGCGAGATTGATCACGTCGCTGCTATATCAAACCCGTCCGGCAGAGTGGAGCGTGTATGCGGGGGTTTGTGTGCTCTTTTCGATGGTGGCGCTTGCCGCGAGTTATGGTCCGGCGAGTCGCGCGGCGCGAGTGGAACCCGCGACGATTCTGCGGCGCGAATGAGCAATGGATCGGAGGGCGGATGGCCGTGTCTCACATCACAGATGGCTTCTGGATGTGATCTATGACGAGGAACTCGCCGGGGCCGGTGCCCGGCTTCAGTGTCAGTCCGACTTTTTGAATTGCGGTGTTCAGCCTGGGAAAGTCGACCGGCGGAGGTTCGGAGATTGTGGGGTTGCTTTCGGCGGGCAGGGATCGGGGGCGATTCATGAGGCCGCGATTTTCGCCGGATAGATCGAGATCCAGATCGAATTTTCCTTGAAGTCCGGTTTGGTCGAGGACCATACGATCCAGTAAGACGGAGAGCCCCGCGCAAAGATTTGCCATCGTCATCGCCTTCATGTGCATTACGTTGCCATAACCGCGAACTGTTCCGCAGTCTGTCTCGGACGGCGGGTTATCTAAGTCCCTCGATGTGCAGCTTCCCTCGAAAGGCTGCGGTTTGGCTCCGCCCGGGGCGAGCGTCAGCACATAAACTGGAACCGCCCTGCTTTCGCGGTGGAATTTTAGCTTGAATCGATTTTCGAGGAGCGCTTGCAGCATGGGCCCGTTCATGACGGCGCGGGTTGCGGGGCTCCTGGTTTTTGCGTCGATCCGATAGAGGTCAGACCTGATCCAGGCCGGACCGCCCGAGACCGTGAGAGATGAGCCGGGATTTGTTTGGCCATTTGCGAAGAGCCCATAGGCTTGCTGGATGAGCCGCTCCAAAGTGGTGCAGCCCGATTCGAATGTGCGCGGAGGCAAGCTCCGGTAAGCGCTCCGGCGAAAGGCTGTACAGGGCTTGATGGAAACCGTTTCGAATTCTGGGGTAAATGCGCCGGCGCTGCCCAGCAGGACGGGCAGGGCGAGCGCCGTAATTCCGGCCGCCGCGAGGACCAGCTTTCTTGTAACGGTCAAATCGCGCGCGATGCGCCCGGTCAGTATGGTTTGGATGCGCTTTTTGAGACCAGCAACCTTCACCCCGGGTACGCACGACAAGGGCGATTCCAGGTAGCTCTTGCACACGTTAAAAACTCCCTGGGCGTAATCGTACCACCGTTTGCCGCGACGCAGCACCGCTTCATCCCACGCTCCCGCTCTTCCACCAGGTGCGCGCCGATCCACCAGACCAGCGGATGGAACCAGAAAAGCGCCTCCACGATCATGTGAATTGCGGAAGTGCATGCGGCGGCCGACCAGCGCCGACCACGCGCAAGTATCACATGTGCAACACTAACCGGCTGACATCGCAAATAGGTCGGCAATAAGCACCCGCTTGATATACTCAGTTCCGGAAGCACTGGGAGGTCGTCTAATGGTAAGACTGCAGACTCTGGATCTGCGTATCGGGGTTCGAGTCCCTGCCTCCCAGCCAATCTGATTCTGCGCGGCTATGGCCAGACGTTTTTGTCAACTTCTGGAGCAAGATCTGTACTTGTTTCAAGTCGGCCTGAGAGGTGCCCGGCCCGGTGACAACCAGCCGTCCCGCAAAATTTCGATTGCGACGAAGCTGCCCAGGTCTTCACGTTCGCAAGGTAGACCACACCCATTCCGCCTTCTCCGAGCAGTCTCTTAATACAGTAGGGGCCAAAGTCTCGGGTGGACTCGTTCACGAAGCGGCGTCCATTGCAACGACTGCGAATACAGCCAGCGCGGTGGCTGGGATGTCGGGTCTGATCAAGACAAAGAGCCAGATGTCTCTGGAATACAAACTCGTGCAGGCGGGCGGAGCAGCCTCTGTCGCGGCGAACACGCTGAAGGCGAAAGCGGCTCAGAGAGGGCAGGACATCATCACGCCGCTCGTGATGCAAGCCGCGACGGAAATTTACAACCGGATCTCGGTTAAGAAGTAGCGCGGAGGAACCCGAAAATGACCACCCCAACTGCTGTCCTCCGCCCGCGCTTCGATGTCGATGTCGAACTCGGTGCAACAGGCTCGCTACTCCCTCGCTGTTATTGATCAGCAGCAGCTTGCGCGAGAACGCATGGCTCAGTTTAGCGGGGCTGCCCAGCAACGCGCCAGCAAGCGGGTGGATTAGCTCGCCAAGGGCTGGGTTCGTTAGCCGCGAGCATGGGAAAAGCCCCGCTCGTCGCGCTCGCCGTAATTTGGATTGCGTGGTTTTTTCTTCCCGCAGTCTCCTTGTCCACGCCCTTCTTTCAGAAATCCCTCACCTTCTGGGAGGTGCTTGGAGTTAATTTCAACAACGGGACTAACCTGATGAGCCACGGCTTCTTTAGTCTCCTCGGGTTGGTTGCCATTGCGGCTCCGTTGACCGTCCCGCATCTCCGCAAAACCCGCTGCTAAGTACGCTTATGCCGCTCCGTTGCTTTTGTTGCATTGACCGGGCTGACTGTGCGCTGGAGGGTGGAGCGCATTTTCGGGCAAGCCCAGAAAGGACTGGGCGATTTCGGAGGCGGCGCTTCTCAGTGGGCCGATCCGTACCGTCACATGTTTTCTATCGGCTTGGGCGGCTACGTGCTCCTAGCGGCTAGCCTTTATTTGATTCCCCGGATAATCACAGCTCGGCACTCATGAAAACGGGACTGCCTTCTTCTCTAAAAGAGGTAGAATCAGTAATAATATGGCTGGAAAAAACACATCCGCCTTCGGAATTTATGCAGCCCGCGAAATGGCTGAAAACGGAGTTGATCGTTTGCTTGCGGCAGGCTTCAGTAGCGACGATATTTCCGTCCTACTGCAAGACAGCGTAAGCAGTAAAGACTTCGCGCACGAGAAGCACACGAAGGCTCCGGAGGGCACCGCTACAGGAGTCGTTGCAGGAGGAATCATTGGCGGGACGATAGGCCTGCTTGCTCACATCGGCGTTTTAGCGATCCCGGGCTTAGGCCCGCTGATTGCGGCCGGCCCGATCATCGCTGCGCTCTCTGGGATCGGATCAGGCGGTATGCTGGGCGGGGTCATCGGCGCGCTGGTTGGCCTGGGGATCCCTGAATATGAAGCAAAACGCTACGAGGGGAGAATTCGAGAAGGCGGCATTCTCCTTTCCGCCCACTGCGACGATGCGGATTGGGTATCGAAAGCCAAACAGATTCTGCGCGATTCCGGAGCCGAAGACGTTTCGTCGGCTGGAGAAGCGAGTGGGGACTTCGCCACGTCGGCCAAAGCGCTGAGCCGCGGCGCAGTCGCCTAAAGACTGGCTTTCACAAATATCTTGTTCGGCGCGGCAACACTTACGTCTTTTCCCTCAATCGAAACCTTGATCGGCTGTAGTCCTGATTTGTTTTCCGGTCTCGCGTCGAACGAGAGCAGGTATTGATGCGGCTGGGCCTTTAAGATCTGCTGCAGATACGGTTCGAAGCTGACTGGCGCGCCAGGGCCGAGATAATAGGATTCGCCTCCGGTCTCATCCGAAAGTTGGGCTAGAAAATTTTGGCCCCACATCGTGTGCCAGTAACTGTGGCCCCAGTGTCCCGATCCTGGCGAGAAGATTGTGTACACTACGATGCCGGCTTTCTGCGCGCTTGCGATACCAGCATTCACGTAGGGATTTTCAGGCGGGTAGCCGCCGCCGAGCGCTTCGATGCCGCTGCTGATCATTAGAGCTTCTTTGCGCTGTGCGGCGGGCTGGAGCCACTTTTTAGTAGCGTCGGTGAGGGAATCGAACGGACTCACATCGCTGCCTCCGGGGCCGATCGCGAGGCGTATCGCATTCGCGGCTGCCGCATGATCTTTGGTGAAGTTCTGCGTCATCAGAGCCATGCCGTTCCGCATATAACCGACCGCGATTTCATAGTTGGCGGGTAGCGAGCGGAGGAATTGTTTCAGCGTCGGAATCTCGGTACCAAACGAGCCGCTCGCCGAATCATCGATGAGCAGCAGGAATTGGGTATCGGCGTTTGCGAGGGAGGTGAGCCCGGTAGCGGGGCGTGTTTCATTCGCCTCGCGCACAATAAAGTCTTTAGCCTCCACGGGAGGTATGGTCTTCTCGTGCTTGGGTTCGAGAGTGACAACAAGCGACACGGGAGTTCCTGAAGCGGACTGCCGCGCTAAAACATTGGGAGAAGTGAGCATCGCAGCGGCCAAGGAAGCAACTGCTACGCTCTTGCTGATTTGCATAATCCGGTCATTTCTCGTTGAGGACGACGGCGAGCGGTCGTGTTTCCGCCAGCGCCCTCCTTTTGTTAGACCGGTATTTTCGGTTTCTCGATTCAATTACATACGCATCGAACTCTCCGGCGCGTACGGCTGCGGTGTGGAATTTGAGCACGCGTCGCCGGGCTCGCCGGGCAATCTCATTACGCTGGTCCTCACCCATCGCGAGCGCCCGCAATACATCTTCAGTAGTGCGCAGCGGGTAGATCTCTTTCTGGAACCGAAAGAATGAATCGAGGCCGGGCCATTCATCCGTCAAGATGGGCACTTCACATGCTGCGGCCTCAAAAAGGCGCACGCTCGGCGAGTAACCTGTCCGCACCATATCCCGCCGCGTAACATTCAATGCAAAGCGTTGAGCATTATAGAAAGCGCGATGCTCGTTGGCTGGTAGATGTTCTATGTGAGTTACATTTTGCGGCCAGGAGATTGTTGAGGGATATTGCGGACCGGCGACCGCAAATTGCTCGGCGGGCACGCGATGGGCCGCTTCCGTAAGAAATTTATCGAGAGTAGATTGGCGATCTTCCGCGTAGGTTCCGAGGTAAGCCAGGGCCCACTTCTTCTCTACTTTAGTCTCGGGGAAATATATGGCCGGATCTACGGAACAGTACAGTGCGCGGGCGCAGGGAGAGCCCAGACGATCTTCCAGGAAACGAAGCGTAGGGCCACCGGTGAAAGACAGATATAGATCGTATTTACTAACTAAGTCGGGCGCCAGATATGCACAATTCCCCGTGGCGAGCGAAGCTAGGGTAACAGGTGTATCTATGTCATAGAAAGCGAGTAAATTTGAGGCAACTTCTTTGGCCCAGCGAGCGACTGCAATGCCATCCGGAACATAGGACCCGATAACTACCGCATCGGCCTGCTTCACCGTCTGCCCGAACTGGTCCCGCAATTGTTCGAGGCTTTGGTAAAGGTGAACCTGGGCATAGGGGACGCTTTCGAACTCGCGATTTTGGGCGTACCAGGGCATGTCCCGCTCAAGGAACGTGACCTGGTGCCCTCTGGCGGCCAGTTCTTTGAGAAGCCCACGATAGGTGGTTGCATGACCATTTCCCCAAGTTGAAGTGATCGACAACCCGAGGAAAACATAATTACGACGTACTTCCGTCACGCCTTCATCTCCAAATCGCGGGACTTCGGCATCGCACCTACCGTCTGGTCAAGAATGTCCTGCAACAAAGCGCCTCGGCGTTCGTAGGTATGATCAGCCAAAACGCGGGCGCGCGCCGCGTCACCAATTGCTAAGGCGCGTTCTCGCGGGAGTTCACGAACGGTCCGCGCCACGTCGTCTCCGTCGCTCGCTACGATTACTTCGCGGCCCGGCTGAAGGAACGTTTCGAGGCCCTCCCAGTCGTCGGTAACGAGGCAGGCAGCGGCACCGGCCGCTTCAAAGACTCGCGTTGCCGGGGAAAAGCCGTATCGGGCCATGCTATCGCGGCTGATGTTTAAGACCAGCCTTGAAGAGCAGTTAAATTTGTTGTGGTCGGCGGTGTAAACATGCCCCGCATGGCGGACGTTTGGAGGCATCGGTTTATCGGCCCATCCGTTGCCACCTAGCAAGAATTGGTGAGCGGGCGCAAGCACGGCGGCTCGTAAAAAAAATTCTTCGACGCGAGCTTCGCGATCTGGCAGGCGGTTTCCTAAGAATGAGAGATCGCACGCTAACCTCGCGTCCGGCTCGACGGGGAAATGCACATCCGGATCGAAGGCGTTATAAACCGCGATGCATTCGCGGGCCGCCAATTCGCGGTATTGATCTATGACTCGTTTGCCTCCGCCATAAGTCAGGACGAGATTGTAGTTCGGCAGGCAGGCGCGGAAGGGATCCGCTGGATTCTTGTGTAACCGCTCGAGCGTGGCGGGCGCATCGACATCCCAGAAGATTTTGCAGACGGTATCGGGCATCTCTGCAACCCTTCGTTCGAGGAATTCATCAAGGACCCCCACCCCGCTCGCTTTTACGACCACATCGCAATGCTCGGACCAGAGCAAGTGCTCTTCTACAGCTTCCGCATCGGCGGGATCGTACACGATGATGCGAGCCCAACTTGGGTCATCAATGTCGCGATGCTTTTGGCGGTCATAGGCATCGGGCTCAAAGAAGTGAATATCGTTGCCCAGCCGCGCGAGCGCGCGCAGGATACCGCGATAATAGGTTGCCGCGCCGTTCCAGTACGCTGAAACCAGACTGGAGCCCCAGAACGCGATTCTCACGTGCAAACCTCTGCGGCGTGCATTGCAGGCCTTTGCTGCTGGTAGATGTTCAGTAATTCATTCACGCGATGGCCGCAGGTATGCCGGCTGCGGATCGTTTCGAGCCCGTTTTCAATTAAATATTGCGCCAGACCGGGGTCGCATAGCACGTCGCGCAGATGGTTTCGCATCTCGGCTCCGTTTTGCGCCATCAAGAAATCCTGGCCAATGCGAAATAGACCTTCGCAATCTGTCCAGGGCGCGGAGACGAGCGGTATGCCGCAAGCAAGCGCTTCGAAAGGCCGGATGGTCGGAATCCCAGGCAGTTGCTGCGTATAGGGCCGGCGCGGCACGTGAATGGTCGCTCGAAATTGCGCGAATAATTCAGGGGCTTTGTAGTTTGCTATCCAGCCCCGGTAGCGAATGCCGGAAGCTTGCAGTTCTTTGAGTGCAGCCTCGGGATAACGAACGCCAAATGCGGTGGACCGCAGCGACAAATCGCGACTGGGTCCCATGAAATAGTCGCGCAGTTCTTCTGTTCGTTCCTCGTCGCCCCAGTTGCCGATCCAGAGGAGATCACCTGACTTTTTCCCTGATGGAAATGGGTGGAATGTGCGGATGTCGGCCGCCTCATGCCACACATAAACCTGCCGCCCCCAGCCTAAGCGCTGATACGCTTGCTTGAGCGATTCTCCATACGCAAGCACGCCATCGAAATTCGATAGATCGAAGCGCGAAAGTTCGTCAGGCGCCGTCATCACGCGGTGATGCGTATCGTGAAAGAATAGCCGGACCGCCGGATTTCTTTTCCGGAACGCGCCCAAACTGGCAACAACACGTGGCTCATTCCATTCATGGACCAGAATCAAATCAGTTCCGTTGAGTTCCCTCTCGACTTCCGATTCGTCTTTGTACGCGATGCTTGAGAGCGTCGGGAACGCTCGATGAAAATCGGCAATAGAAGCCGGGCCGTGATCGCGCACCAGGTTTTCTCGGCTCCAGGCATTTTGCGGCTCAAATACACGAACGTCAAAGTGACGCGCCTGCATTTCCTGCACGATTCCACGAAGGAAGTGCGCGTTGCCGTGGTTCCAATCGGATACCAGGGAGTGGCAGAAAACGGCGACTTTGAGGCTCATGCGGCCGCCCTCAACATCGACATATGATCATAGAGCTTCCGGTACATGCTGACAGAGCGGCTGGAGGAAAACCGGGTTGCCGCGTCACTTGCCCGCTTCGCAAATTCGTTGCGCTCGGCTTCATTTTCAACAAGCCAGTTTAAGATGGACACCCACGCGTCCGGATTGCGGGGGCTAACGAAGAATGCGGCGCCCTCCCAAAGCTCTCGCAAACTTGGGATATCGGCCAGCACTAGGCAGCATCCTGCCCGAGCCGCTTCAAGCACCACGAGGCCGAACGGCTCATAAAGTGCGGGATGCACAAACACACTTGCTGCCGCCATTTTCCTGAGGACTTCCTCATGCGCGAGCGGCCCGAATTGAGTGCCGCTCCCTGCAACGTGAAGCGGCCAGGATAGTTGAGGAGCTACCGCCTCGAGGAGCGCTAAATTCTTCGATTCGTCCCACATGCGGCCGATCGCCAGCGAAAACGAATCTTTCTCCGCGTGCGGCAGGAGCGCTGTGCTGAAATTCGGGATCACGCTGGTTTTTTCTGGCGCAACTCCGTACTCACTCACTAGCAACTCGAGCATTGCGCGCGAGGGCGCCGCTACTGCGGAAGCTTCCTTCAATCCACGAGATACCTGCTCCTTATATTGCTGCCATTCACTGGGCGGAGCGCATCCGTGGACTGCGCGCCACCACGAGTAGACACAGGAATGCGCTACACACAGCACAGGAGCTTCCCATTGAGCAGCTGCCAACGAATAACCGTTAAGATGAACTACGTCAGGCTTATATTCGCGCTCCAATCTGGTCAGCCACACACCGGATTGCGCAACCGATTCCCATGGATGCTCGGTCCACTCCAAAGCAAACGGAGCTGTAAGGAAAGGAGTGCCATTCAGATGCCGCCGCTGGTGGGCGGAGGGCTCCGGACCGAGGCAGACCAGCAGCACTTCTATTCCGAGCGACCCGAGTTCTCGGACTAAATCGACGGAGTACTGCCACACTCCGCCTACGGCGTCGGTCGTCATCAGGATGCGCTTCGCCCGATGGAGTTCAGCTTCCAAAGTTAACGGCCGCGCGGGACAGTTTCCAGTTCGACGAGAGCTTGCGGGCGCTGCTCCTGGATATCGCTGAAGGAATCGAAGCCGTTCAGGTAAGCTTCGTGCGCGCGCTCCCATGCAAGATCGTCGGGGGCGCCCCACATGCGCGTGTATTCAGGCGAACCCGGATAGGGAAAGAGGGGAACAGGCTTATTCGCCCAGACTCCGTGCTCCTCCAGGTTCTTGCGCCAGTCTTCCACTCCTTCGGCGTCATCCGCAGTCATGGCCAACAGATTGGCTTGGACAAATGGCACGCGTTGTTTGGCGAAAATCAGCCTCTCCGACAACTCCTCGGTGCTCATTTTGCATTTTTTATCGAGGTAGGCCCGTCCCTCTTCGGTGATGCTTTCGACGCCCGCCTCAATTGATACACATCCAGCGCGCGCCAAGGCTTCGATCGCATCTTCTTTCCACAAATCGATGCGCGTCTGTACGCCAATTTTGATGCTGCGCTCGGCCAAGGCAGCAAGCAGCGGAGCATCCGGCAGGAAGATCTCGTCGATAAAATACAAGTACTCTACGCCGTTTTCTATCAGCGAGTCCAATTCTTCGAGGATCACCGTCAGCGGCCGTTTGCGATAGTTATTCCGGAAATTATCCTTCGCACAAAAGGTGCAGTGATAGGGGCAGCCGCGCGAGGCCTCCATCTCGGCGCCGGGGCCCTGTGGCTCGGCATCAAACCGGTGGTGGTGATGATGATGCTTCTGAATCATCTCCTTCGACCAATGAAGAGCAGGCAAGCGCTTCATATCGGCGGCGCAGTTTGGACCTCTCACAACGATTTCGCCATCGCGCCAGAATGCTACGGAAGAAAGGGCGTCGATCTCGCCGGCCAGTCCAGGTAAGACCTCTTCGCATTCGCCCAGAATCACGTAAGTCAGCGCCGGTTTTTCGCAGCGTTGGCCGAGGCGTCGTGGAGCCATGCGGGCCCACCACCACAATCTTTCCGCCGAGCGGCCGCAATTTTTCGCACAGTTGCTGGGGTATGCGGATCTCTGGTGGAGCGCATCGCCAGAACAAATAACTCGGCGCCGATCGTCACCACGCTGAAATCGGGCCGGAATATCTTCGCCCGCTCTACGACCTCGTCCTGGGTCAATTGATCAAGCTGGCCGTCGATCAGAAGACACTCGTGGCCCTGGGCTTCCAGCAGCGCTTTGGAATAGCCGAACTCAAGCGGCAAGTGCGGCTCGCGACACCCGAAATAAATGCTGCCTTCGAAGTTCCATGGCGGATTGATGAGAGCAAAACGCATTACGCTACCTGCATCCGGGATTGTTCCACCAATTCCGGGCGCTTGCTGTACCAGTCAAGCAATTGCCACAACCCCTGCTTTACCGAAACCTGCGGCGTCCATTTCAACGAACTGGAAATTTTGGCTATATCCGATACATACCACCGCTGATCGCCCAGGCGTTCCGCCCCCCACTCCACTTGCGGGGAAAGTGCGGTCAGGGTCTTAATCTGCGACAGCACCTCGAGCAGGCTCGCGCTATTAGCAACTCCGCCGCCGACATTGAACATCTCGCCCGAAATCTGCCGCATGTTTTCTGTTGCGAGCCGCATAGCGCGTACCAGGTCGGAAACATACAAGAGATCCCGCACCTGTTTTCCGTCGCCGTAGAGAGTGATTGTTTTCCCCTGCAGAGCGCGGCGCAGAAAATGCGCTACCCAGCCCTGATCCTCTGAGCCCAGTTGATAGGGGCCGTAGATGCAACTCATGCGAAAAACAACTGTTGACAATCCAAAGGAGCGCGCATAATCGAGCACATACTGATCGGCGCTTCCTTTCGAACATCCGTATGGCGAAAGGAATTCCAGCCCCTGGCGCTCATTAACGCCTATTTCCGAAATGCAGCATTCTGCGGCTGATACCGCGAGCCCCGTTCACAGAGCGCTAACCCGCTTAGTCCGCCATACACTTTGTTCGTAGAAGTGAAAAGCAGAGGCGCCTCGGGCGCAAGCGTACGCACGGCCTCCAAAACGTGCAGAGTGCCTCTGAGATTTGTGTCCGCGTCCGCGAGCGGATCGGCGAGGCTGGTTGTTACCGCAACCTGTGCCGCAAAATGATAAACCAGACGGGCCGAGCGCACTGCCTGTTTCACGGCTTCCGGATCTCGAACATCCGCGCGAGTGAAAAGAACGCGCCCGGGAAATTGTTCTTGTAACTCACCTACGTTGCGCTCGACGCCAGAGCGGCTTAGATTGTCGAATATGTGAACCGGCTGATCCTGCTCCAGATAACTACGCGCGACGTTGGCGCCAATGAATCCGGCGCCGCCGGTGATGAGAATGTATCGGTTCTCCATCGGGTCCCCTAAACAACCAGCCCGCGGGAGGAGAGTTCGTGCTGCATTTCGTTAAACCGATCCTGCGCCGTCTGCATTTCCAACCATTCGGCCAAGTCGCCCATGCCGTTTTCGAGCGAGATCCTCGGCCGGTAACCAAGCACACGCTGCGCCGCGCTGATATCCGGATAGCAGTGCCGGATGTCGCCGACCCGATACTTCGCTGTGATTTCCGGCTCTACGCTGCGACCCAAAACCTTCGATAGGCGGAGTGCTACGTCGCGAATCGAAATCTTTTCTCCGCTGCCGACGTTGAAGACCATGTCCCGAGCAGCAGGAGATTCTAAAGCCAGGCGACAAGCCTGGGCTACATCATAAACACTGACGAAATCGCGTAACTGGCCGCCGTCCTCGAAAATCATCGGCCGTTCCCCGTTCAGCAAGCGAGACGCAAAAATGGCCAGGACCCCCGTGTACGGATTTGAAAGCGACTGGAACGGCCCATAAGCGTTAAAGAAGCGAAGGGCGACCGTGGGTACGCCGTAAGCGCGGCCCATCAGCAGACACATTTGCTCCTGGTCGTACTTCGAGAGTGCGTAAATGGACGCGAGGGACGGCTGCTTGTGTTCGGGCGTCGGCGCGGGTTCGAGCGGCGTTCCGTCGTTTGCAAACATCTCCCAGCGATGCGCTTTGAGCTGCTCCGTAGTGCGAGCAGCATACATGTAAGGCTCACCGGAAACCGTTCGATACAAGCCCTCGCCATACACGCTCATGCTCGATGCCACGATTAATTTGCTCACTGGCTGTTTCACCAGCCGCTCCAGTAAGACGGCGGTACCCAGATTATTCACGCTGGTGTATTCGGCGGTTTGATACATGCTTTGGCCGACTCCCACCAGGGCGACAAAATGATAAACCGCATCCACACCGGCGAGCGCCTCATCCACCACTTCCGGATTGCGTACATCGCCCAACATAAACTCGGCTTCTTTTTTCAAATACGCCGGCCGGTTGGGGGCATCTCCATGTACTTGCGTCACCAAGCTGTCAAGCACCCTGACTTGATATCCCGCTTTTAATAACTCTGCTGCAACATGCGATCCGATAAATCCGGCTCCGCCCGTAATCAGTACGGTCCCCTTCATTTGCCGTTTCGTCCTTTGCTTTGGATTTGCTGAACACCTCGAGTCAAGCGTGTTTGCATGATTAAACCGTTTACAGCCGTCTTTGGGTAAGAAGCATTGTAGCTGACTTTGTTTCTACTTACCTGCAAGTACGTGTTTTTTACAAGTACAACTACTAGTCCGCATACCGTCGGATCATGTTGGCGCAGAAGTCAGCAAACTGGACGGGATGCTGCGGCGGACTGGTGTGATGGGGACGCACTCCACAATGCTCGGGCGTGAAGCAGAAGGTAACTGTCAACTCAAACTCCCGCAAGAGGCTCATTTGATGATCGAACCAGCGCAGTGAATCGGGCCGCTCGAAATCTGCCCAGCTCAAACCAGTGCGGAGTTTTTTCACGCCGAGATCACGGAGTGCTTGCACGGCGGCGGCGAGGCGATGATCTTCGAAATGAAACCACTGGCACAATCCAAGAGCAGGAGTGTATTCGGCAAACGTTTTCATTCCACGCTTGCGCGATCCGTCTTCTCGAAACAGCCCCATGTAGAAGTGCCGGTAATAGGACGAGCCCTCACTCTCCCTGTGACGCGTTGTGGCGGGCCACGCCCGGGGCAAATCGAACAGGCTGTACCAGTAAACGTGATCCAGCCTGGGCAGCAATAATTCCGCCGTCCGCCTGAGGCCAAACTCCTGAACTTCTTCGGCGCCAAATGAGGACGCGCCCACTTCCGAAACCCAGATCGGCTTCGCAGGTCACCGCGCGGATTTCATCCAGTTTCTCCGGCCATTGATCGATAGCCCAGTGATTCCAGTCAAGCGGAAACCCATGCACGGCCACAACGTCGAGCTGGTCCAGCACGCCTAGATCGTTCATCCGAACTATGAAAGCCGGATCGATCGGCGAGATTCCGCCGAGCACCCGGCGAATCGCCGGCCGTTCCGCCTGGATTGCCGACGCCGCACACTTCACCATCGCGGCATAAATCGACCAGTCTGGATCGATTTCAAAATCCCAATGCGAAAGATTGTTGGGCTCGTTCCAGAGCATCGCGGCTTCGATCATATGGCGAGGTCCGGCAACTCATGCTGGTACGCATCGTTGTCGCAGCGGCAAATAAATACTTCCGGCTCCGGACTGCTCTCAATTTTGAAACCCGAGCTACGCAGTACCGCTTCCGCGCAGGACTTATTCGGAATCCACCAGTTCGTTGGATCGTGCGAATACTCATTTTCAACGAAGTGCAGTTTCGGATAGCCCGGCTTATCGAATAGCGCCGTCTCGGAAAACGGGTAGTCCGGCTCGATGCGCGGAGCCGAACGACTGCCTCGCAACATCGATTGGAAAATCAGCCAGTCCTTCGTTGCATGCTGCCGGAGCACATCGAGCGCCAGGAGCGGATACCGCAAGTGATAAAAGACGCCCATGAACAATACCAGATCGAATTTTTCTTTAAGTTTGGACACCTCGTATACGGAAAGGCGCTCAAATTCGATCTCAAGCCCTTCCACTTGCGAAGCGAAACGCGCTTGCGCCAGATACTGCTCATCATGATCAATACCGAGCACGCGGGCGGCACCGCGCCGCTTCATTTCCAAGGAATAGAAACCGCCATTGCAGCCAACATCCAGTACACTCATACCGGTCAGATCGCGCGGAATGGCGTCGCGAAAATTACGCCACTTAGTGGAAGGATAGTCACCCAAAAAGTGATTCGGGGCGGTTTGCACTCCGCCGAGGCGCATGTTATGAAACCATGGACCTAGTTCGTTTACGCGCTTCTCAATTTCAATTACTGATTGGCCATTTCGCAAGGACTTTTACCCTCTCGCAATTTATGATTCGTATTTTACTCATCCGGCACGGCACAACCGACCTATCAGGGACTGTGCTATATGGCCGCACTCCCGGCATTCATCTAAATGGAGAAGGACGCAGACAGGCTGCCTCGCTTACTGCGGCCGTGCAACGAAGGCACAAAGATTCACTCCGTTGTCTCGAGTCCTTTGGAGCGCGCCCAGGAGACCGCCGAACCGCTGGCCGCCGCTTATGATTTGCCCGTCAGCATCGAAGAAAATATCACCGAGGTGGATTGCGGGCGCTGGGCCGGCAGATCATTCAAAGAGCTGAACGAATCGGAATATTGGCGCACTTTCAACCGGAAACGATCCCTTTCGTGGCCGCCTGGAGGAGAAACTATGACCGAAGTACAGGCCCGTGCCTGGCGGGCTATCCATGCTGTCGCCGCTAAGGCCAAGGCTGAATCAACGCTTGCTCTGGTCACCCATGGAGATGTTATTCGATCCACTCTATTACTGCTCCTTGGTGTTCCGATCGATCATATTCACCGCCTTGAAATTGCTCCCGGTTCAGTCAGCGAATTTCTGATCGGCGACCACGACCCGGTAGTCATTCATATCAACCAGATCTTTTATTAATTCTTCCCGCACTTTGGCTACTACGGGGGACCATTCATCGGGTCGCGCCTGGCGAAACAGCTTCATAGTTGGATACCACGGGACTGTCTTCTCGCTCTAACATCCAACGCCAATCGCTGGCAAACGGCAATAAGGTCCACACACGCTGGCCCAATGCACCAGCGAAATGCGCCGTCATGGTATCGACCGTAATCACCAGATCGAGGGCCCGCAAGAGACTTGCTGTTTCGAGCATCGGCTGGCCTTCCTCGTATAGCTGCGTAACCGGGGTCTGCAGGCGATCGAGATCGAAGCGCTCCGAACCGGCTTGTACACTGAACCATTCCACGCCCGGAATGGCGAACAAGTTCGCAAGCAGCTTAACCGGAATCGTACGCGCGGGATTATAGTTACTCGCATTCCAAACAACTCCCACGCGAGGCAAGCTAGTTCGCGGCAGAAAGCAGAAACGAGGCGCCCGGAGATACGGTACATCATTCGGGATCGATTCTATTTCGGTCCGAAAAATGCGCGGCAGCTCAGTTACTTCCACCTGCTTGTCCCAGCCCGGCGCCGGCTCGCCCCAGGTTATGACCTCTTCTGCCAGTTTGCTATACGCGATTAGCGACTTTGAGTTTCGGCTGCGCTTCGATCGTGACGCGCCGCGCAATCTCGCGAACGAGACCGCGCGTAGCGAATAAATTGCAACGTATCGCCCAATCCGTGCAGGCAACGGATCAACACCCGCTTCCCCTTAAGCGATTCTCCATCCCAAAAGCGGTGCGGATCAGGATTCCGCCGTTCTGCAATCAAATCGCTCTCGCGCCACGCCAGTTCGAATCGACCCTCCAGCATGCGGCACATCCAGCGTCCGCCTGAGCATTCGTCGGCGCAATAGCCGGCATTTTCCGCCGCCCGGAACAGCTCGATTGCCTCTCCGATCTGCCGGTTTGTAAGCTTCTCATGCGCGGCATCGAACAACGCTTTCGAATCCACGCTGCGTTAACTCCGCTTCGGAATTACCGGCAGAATCAGCGAAGAGGGATAAATTTTTTCGTGAAACACCGTCTGTCTTGCGCGTATCATCTTCGTTGCGTCGCCATTCGGCCCAGCCGAATTCAGGTTACGGTCGAAGCGCGGGAAATTGCTGCTTGATATTTCCAGCCGGATACGATGACCCGCTGCAAAGTGATAACTCGTGACTCCCACATCTATGCTGATTTGGTACGCAGTATTGCGTTTCACAAATACAGGCTTTTCGAGCGAGAGCCTGTAGCGCAAACGCTGGATGCCATCACAGACGGACAATGCAGTCCCATCGCGTTCCACATCCACCAGCTTGGCGGTGAAATCCGTGTCGTTGGCCGAAGTAGAGACGTACAAAATAGTCTTTACAGGACCGGTAACCTCCAGTTCCTCTCTGAGCGGCGCGGATGTGTAAACCAGCACGTCACTGCGCCGCTCTACTGCCGTTTGCTCCAAAGGTCCGGGAGGCAAAATCTTAGGTTCGCAGCAAATTGCGCCGCCAATGGTCGGCACTGGATTTTTCGGATCGTAAATAAAGGTGTCATGGAGATTCTTGCCAGCAGGGTGCCGCGACAGTTCGCCATCGCCGTCAGCCTGGTTCGCGTGTCCTTCGCTCGAAAGATAAAGCGGCGTGTAACGGGTGCGGGCCAGGGGCCATTCATGTTCCTCGCGCCAGATATCTGGACCCATCACAAAAATGTGCAAGAGTGCCGTTTGCGGCGCTTCCGTGGCGGGCCCGCTGTGCTCCCAGCGATCGAACCAGTCGGCTTGCATGCTGCGAATCGTGAGACGTTGCTCCGGGCCGAAATCGCGCGTGGAAAAGCGCCAGCGAGGGATTATGGCCCCAGGGTCCAATCCAAGTTTCTATTTCGCGATGCGCCTCTTGGAGCCGCGCGAACATGTCAAGATCGCTGTCGACATAGTTATCGAACCAACCGCCGAAAGACAACACCGGTACGTGGACTTCCCGGGCATGCTCACGCATGCTCCGCCGCTTCCAGAAAGTGTCGTAGGAGGGATGATCGAGAGCCGCTCTCCAAACCGGAAGTTTTTCGCCGGTTGCCGCAACATCGGCCGTGCGCAGTGGAATGTGCCCAATGTAACTGCTAAATAGCCGGCGGCGACTTGAAGGCGGAGTCAAATTTTCAGCGATCCACAGCAGCCGGTGGCCGAGCTTGAGGGCTCCGCCAGGCGAATAATACCGGTCAAGATACTCGTCATCGCCCGAAAACAACGGAGAAATCGCGAACAGGTGCGGGTTGTCCTGAACTGCCGCCCACCACTGCACCATTCCCAAATAGGAACCCCCGGCCATGGCTACGCGCGAATTCGACCAGGGCTGTGCCGCGATCCAGTTGATCGTGTCGTCCCCGTCCGGCCCCTCTTGCTGGAGCGGCGAGAAAACACCTTGCGAAGCGTAGCGCCCGCGGACGTCCTGAATCACCACCGCGTATCCGCGCCTGACAAACTGGCGATACCCTCTGGCGGACGGGCCTTTCCGACTGTAAGGTGTGCGAAACAAAACAGTCGGCCACCGTCCGGAGTTCCCCGGCAGAAAAATATCGGCTGCCAGGCGCACGCCATCGCGCATAGGAATCGATATCGTCAATTTTTCCAGATTCCCTGGCGGTTTCGCGGGCGTCCCGAATGCGTATGCACACGCCATGGCCGCGAAAACAACAATCGCCGCCCGGTTCATAATTTCCGGCGCGGTCCGAACAATGCTGTACCAAGCCGCACAATGGTTGCTCCCTCGTCGATCGCCACTTCAAAATCGCCCGACATCCCCATCGATAGCTTAGGTAGCGCATGCTGCCGGGCAAGCTGCGACAGCCTGCGAAAGTACGGGCGCGAGTTCTCCCCGTCTTCCGACCATGGCGGTACCGTCATCAAACCCGTAATGCGCAAATTCGGGCAGTTCTGCGCAGCCCTCAGCAGGTCGCTTATGGCTTCCGGCGGGGCACCTGTTTTTGCCGTTTCGTCCGATAATTTAATTTCGAGTAAAACCTCAAGAGTCCGCCCGCGTTCGCCTGCCGCCTTATCCAACCGCTCCAGAACTTTCGCGGAATCCGCGGTTTCGACAACATCGAAGAGATCGCACGCCAATTGCGCTTTATTTGATTGTAAGTGGCCGACCAGGTGAAATCGCGCGCCGTCCAGCCCGGCTACCTGCGGCTTCTTCCCGGCAAACTCCTGCACGTAATTTTCACCGAATTCGCGCAAGCCCCCCTGGTAGGCCTCAGTGATTTGCGCCGCAGAAAATTTCTTGGTAACGGCCACTAAGGTTATTTCGGAACGAGGACGGCCGCTGCGCTCCAATGCCTTACTGATTCGGTTTTCTACAGCAAGCAGGCGGTCCGCGAAGATGCAGGTCTCTGGTGTCAAATCACTATCATAAAAGCTCCGGCCACAACACCGGGGGCGGATCAGAAGCTCTGGCTGCCGCTATCCACACGTTTCTGTCGTCTTGCCGCAAACCCGCGGTTGTCGATTTCGGCGACAAACCATTAGCTCTGAACCCCGGCGCTTTCGCCTTGGATTGCCGGTCTGGCCGGATCCTGCTCGAAGCCTGGGATGAAAAGCGCAGCCTCTCCCGGCGCATCCTCAGCATCGATTCTTCGAAGCCCGGGATACTCGATTGCACCGTGCAGCGCTTCGGCGGCGCGAAGGGCTCTCTTACCTTTCTGGATCTGGATCGCCCCCAAACTGCTGCGCGTTCCCAACGCAGCCTGCGCCAAAATTTCGCTGAGCAGTTTCGCCGCATGCTCGCGCGTCAGTTTCCTGCGTGGGAAATTCAGTCGCTCACAGCGGCGCGGGATTTGCGGCGATCCTTTTCGAGCCTCTTCCCGCGCGCGCATTTAGCCTGCGGCACTCGTCACATCGCCGCTCTGGCGTGCTCATCTCTCGAAACTGAACCGGAGCTGCTCTCGTTCGCCCTGCTTTGGTTCGATTACCTTCGCGCCCGGCTCCCTTCGTCGGCCAATCTTTCATTGTGCCTGTTCCTGCCGGAAACTGCCGGCAACCTCACTGCCCATCGGCTCCATTGGCTTTCAAGCGATCACCTTCGGCCTCAAATGTTCCGCTTTAACGAACACGGGATGGCCGGCGAAGTCGATCCCGCGGATCTCGGCAATCTCGATACTCGTCTTTTGAAAACGGCGGCTCCCGCCAAACTACCTGCCGATCTTCAGCAACTTGCCGATTCGCTGGCCGCTATTTCCGGAATAGGTTGCGTGCCTGATAGCGCTGGCTACAGCATACGTTTTCGCGGCCTTGAATTCGCACGCATAGCGGATGAGAAGGTGAGTTTAGGAATTGAGAGAAAGGACACCATAGACCGGATCAAACTCGGCGCCGTAGGAGATTTCGCGGGCCATCTCACGTCCCTGCGTTCCCTTCCAGCATTTCCTGAGCGTTGGTTTGAAACTGCTATTCGCAAAAACCTTTCCTTACTCGACCCCGAACTTATCTCAGATCCGGTTCACGGCCAGGTTCTGACGTTCGCCGCCGGAGAACGCCAACTGATCGATCTGCTCGGGGTGACATACCGCGGCCAGCTCTCCGTTCTGGAGCTGAAAACCGAAGAAGATATCCATCTACCGATTCAGGGACTTGATTACTGGATGCGTATTGGCTGGCACCTGGAACGCGGTGAGCTCGGCCATCTCTTCCCCTCCGTCGCACTCGCAAAGCTTCCGCCTAAACTCCTGTTGGTTGCCCCGGCTCTGAGCTTCCATCCTGCTAACGAAATCGTGCTTCGTTACTTCCGCCCGGAGATCGAAGTAGAACGAATCGGCGTAAACTCTGAGTGGGAGTCCGATTTGCAAATCGCGTTGCGCCTGGAGCGTGCGGACGTTCCCATTTCACATCAGAGGACCAGATGATACTCGACGGCATAACTCACATCAAAAAGGCAATTAGCACTCTCAATCCCAACGAGGTCCGGGAACTGAGCGAAAAATCCGTTCGGGTCGCCTTGCATGCCGGTGATCGCGAAGCGTTCAATCGCTTAGAACACTTTTTTCTCCGCGATCTCAGCCCAACTCGCCGGCAGCACTCGGCCACCCTGCTCACACGCGCTCCGCTCAATCCCGGCGCCGCCGCGGTCGATCTGCATATCTATGATGAATCTGCCCTCGCCCCGCCACATGGGCTGGTGTTCCACCACGCGCATCCGCAGCAGTTTGTTTTCAAAACACTCGCCCAGCATCCGAAGCTCGGCGTGCCGCTCGCCAAATCGTTCGCGCCGTTCCGCAAGCCCTTCGTGGAACGGGTCATCGCCAAAACGTGCCGCGAGAATACGCTTTTTTCGATTGCGACCGCCCTGCCGGACATAATTCCGAGTGTGATCGAATTGCCCTGGGCTGTTGCGGAATTTGCTTCGGATACGGCGTTCCTCACGATGAATCAGGTGCGCATGGCGTTCTTAATTGCCGCCGCCAGCGATCGCGAGATTGGTTACATCAACCAGAAATCCGAGATCGCCATGGTCATTGGTAGCGCCTTCGGGTGGCGTGCGCTGGCGCGCCAACTGGTAGGAAAAATTCCGTTCGGCGGCGGCCTGATCGCCAAAGCAGCGGTCGCTTACGCCGGGACGAAAGTGCTTGGCCTTTCGCTCGACCATTACTACAGCATTGGTTTTACCTACACACGCGAAGAACGCGACCGCTTATATGCCGACGCCTTCCGCCAAGGCAAAAAGGTCGCATTCAAAATGCTGACTTTTCTACGGCCCGATCTCGCCGCCCGGTTTGCTGGAAGTGCAACCGCATCAGATCCCATCAACATGGCCACCGGTGCTCGCCGATAGCCTGCGATGGCGATAGATCTACTCGATTCGGCCGAAGTGCGCGTGCTCGGCACCCTCATGGAAAAGGAGGCCATTACGCCCGAATACTATCCGCTTTCGTTGAATGCGTTAGTAAACGGCTGCAACCAAAAGTCGAATCGCGAACCGGTGGTCGCTTATGATTCCGATACCGTCGAAAGGGCTCTGGAGAGTCTTCGCGCCAAGAAAATGGCGCTGTTCGTTACCGGGAGCGGGCGTGTTGATAAGTATGCGCAGCGGTTATCTGAAACTTTGAATCTCGGCCGGCGCGAATCCGCTGTTCTTTGCACGCTTTTTCTACGCGGGCCACAGACACTGGGCGAGATCAAGGACCGCAGCGAGCGCATGTTCGCGTTCGGCGATCTTACCGAGGCGGAACGCACGCTCGACAAGCTTGCCGGATGGGCCGACGGTGCGCTTGTCACAAAACTGCCCCGCCAGCCCGGACAGAAGGAAGCGCGTTTCGCCCACCACTTTTCAGGAGAACCAGCGTTTGTAGAGTCCGCCGCCCCGGCCAGTGAACCGCCGTCGCGCCTGGAGCAGCTCGAGCAGGATCTGCAAACACTCCGAAACGAATTCGACGAACTAAAACGCCGGTTCGACAGTCTGGCGGCACAGTTACAATGATCAATTCATAATCGCGCCGTTCACCAGGCTATATAGCAAGATCGCCAGCACAATCGCGCTCACCAAAATAAAAGCTTTGTCGCGCTCCATAACAAACCCTGCTAGCGAAAAAGCTACGCGCGCAACCGGAGTCGCAATTAAAAGCAAAACACCGAGCTGTATAACGGATCTGGCGCGGCCCGCGATCGCTCCCTTCACAATCTCGGGAACGATCCTGTCGATTCGCGGTTCGCTATGAAACATCGCGTAATGCACCGGATCACCCCAATGGCGAAGCATGAAGAGTAGCCCGCCCCCGAGCGTTACCAACCCGGCAACCGTCACGCCAGCTTTCAGCAGCACGCTTACGCTACGTTCCAGAGAGATATCGTTCATCGCTACAGCGTTCCCCGAATGCCATTTACAATCATCTCGATCGCAATCGCCCCAACCACCACGGCGAACAAGCGCCTCAGGAGCGGAACCGACAACCTGCTCAAAAAACGCGTCCCGATAATCGACCCGCCCAAAACGCCCAACATAACCGGCATTACAATCGCCGGACTGACATAACCGCGGCTTAAATAAATACTCGCGCTCGCCGCCGCCGTCACACCGATCATGAAATTACTCGTCGCGGTAGATACCCGAAACGGGAGCTGCATTGCCTGATCCATTGCGATCACTTTCAGCGAACCCGAACCGATGCCCAACAATCCGGAGACCAGCCCCGCGCCGTACATCAAGGCGAAGCCAGTCTTCAGTCTGTGCACCACGTAGTGTTCTGGGCCGTCTTTGGTGTTCACCACGCCATTTAATCGGAGTTTCTCTCCGAGTGGATCCGGCATCACGGGTTTCGTTGCGCTCTTTCGCACCTGCGCCGTCTGCCACGCCGACTGAATGAGAATAACCCCGAATACCACACTCAATACGCGCGGCGAAACGTGCGCGCCCAGGTAAGCCCCGCAGACGGCACCTACCGTGGTTGCGATCTCAAGAAACATGCCGATCCGGATATTGGAAAGACCGTCGCGGACGTATGCCGCCGCTGCTCCAGACGAAGTCGCAATCACCGATACCAGACTCGCCCCGATCGCATAGCGGAGATCCACGTGCAGGAACAGGGTCAAGACCGGCGTCATGATCACGCCGCCTCCTAATCCAGTCAGCGAGCCTAGAAATCCCGCCAGAATCGCGGCCAGGAATACAATAGGCGTGAATTCGGCGACCGTCACGCCATATCGCCCGAATCAGGAGTCATCGTGAACAGAATTCTGCCTCTCCTATGGATCGCTAGCGCAAGTTTGGCACAACAGCCATCTATTCCCAAATTCAACTCTCCTGAAGCGCTACCGGATGGCCGGGTCACCTTCCGCTATTTTGACCCGCCTGCGCAAAAGGTCACGGTCAACATCGAAGGCGCCAAATCGCCTCTCGCGATGCAAAAGGATCCCTCCGGAATCTGGACCGCCACTACGGAAGTCCTCGCGCCCGATCTCTACGGTTACACTTTTTCAAGCGATGGCGCGCACCGCCTGGATCCGCACAACACAGACATAAAGCCGAATTTACTCAATCTCAGCAACGTGGTTCATGTGCCTGGAAAAACGACGCTCCCCTGGGAAGAATCCGCTATTACCCATGGCGTAATCCATCATCACTTCTATCATTCGGCTGTCGTCGGGGACGACCGCGACTTCTATGTGTATACGCCGCCCGCTTACGATCCAAACGCAGCAGTTACGTATCCAGTACTGTATCTGCTGCATGGCTACAGCGATGATGCCAGCGCGTGGACGGCGGTCGGCAAAGCCAATCTAATCCTCGATACATTAATCGCCGAGCACAAAGCTAAACCAATGATCGTTGTGATGCCGCTCGGCTACGGCGCTCCTGAAATTGTGCGGCCGGGGAATAGCTTTCAGGATCAATCGCTAAGACAGAGAAACTTCGACAAATTCCAAGCCGCATTGGTTGGCGAGGTGATCCCTGAAGTGGAACGCTCGTACAAAGTAAGTAAAAATCGGGACGCGCGCGCGATTGCCGGCTTATCGATGGGAGGCGCAGAGTCACTGCTCACCGGCCTCAATCATCTCGATCTGTTTTCCGCTGTGGGCGCATTCAGCGCCGGGGGCCTGAACGCGGATTTCGCCGCGGCCTTTCCTCAAGTTTCTGCCGCGGACAATGCGAAATTGCACGTGCTATGGGTGGCCTGCGGAACCGACGACCGCCTCATCACTCCCAATCGCAATTTCATAGCCTGGCTCAAATCCAAGGGCGTGAACGTAAAGCCCATTGAAACACCTGGCATGCATACCTGGATGGTGTGGCGGCGCAACCTGATTGCCTTTGCGCCGCTGCTCTTTACCGGCTACTGATTTGTAGGAGTCGCCGTCGAGCCGGGTTGCTGACCTTTCGAAGAACTCAGCCCCTGATTCACCAGTATCTTTCACTTCCACACGGCGGTTCATTTTGCGCCCGGCTGCGTCATCATTGCTAGCCGCGGCGTGGGACGTTCCCATGCCAGTCGGCGTGATAATTCGGTGAATCGGGATGTTTCCTTCCTGTTCCAAATATCTCGTCACCGCTTCTGCGCGCCGATCGCTTAATGCTTGGTTCAAGGCAGCTTTTCCTGTAGTATCGGCGAAGCCGGCCACCTGAATCATGTAGCCTTTCTGTGCGAGCGCCTTCTGGGCCAGCGCGTCCAGATCCTGTTTCGCCTGGGCGCTCAACACCGAACTATTCACCTTGAAGTACACCGTCGCCGAATCGGTTGGCTCGTAGTTATCCAGGTTGGTGACGCGCTCATTCACGTTCGTCACCCCCTGATTAGCCTGGTCGGCTTCGCCCTTCACCTGTCCGACTTGAGCCAGGGTTTGCTTTTGTCCTTCTTCCAGTTGACCGGCTCGCGTCTCGAGTTGTCCTTGCTTATTCTCAAGCGTGCCCGTGCGGCCTTCCAGCGTTCCTTCCTTTGCCTCGAGCGGGGAAACACGCGTATCGATCTGCCGCGACGCCTTCATCGAACTCGGATCGAACACTACTTTGTCGGCAACCAACTCGCCTTTCTCGTTACCCTTTCCGTCGGCTTCAATCCGGAGGCCCGGCACCAGCGAGGCGGTCTCCATCTTCGCCGCGTGGCGCAAGAACCCGCGCTTCAGTTCGATCTTCGTTCCGTCTGTTAGATCGACGGTGCCGATCGAATCGTCATCGGTGCGCAGCTTGATTGTTTGCCCATCACGCGAAACAATGACGCCCTGAACCTTGGCATTTTCATCAGCGGTGAAAGTGCGGGTATTTGGCGTCACGGCCTGCATTAACGTTGCGGTGAGCAACACTGGAGTCGCCAGCATCAGAAACGGTCGGACTAATTTTTTACAAGTGAGATCTTTCATAATGGGTTTTCCGCGACACAATCTGTGGGAAAAAATCCCGCCCTTGGCAGCCTCGGCGCGTACCAGACTTGTGTACAACTGATTAGACGCCCATTTTACAGCACGGTAACCACTAAAGTAAGTTCATAGTACCGTTCCATAGTGCGGACCCGTTAGCGAATAAACTTTACATTGTGCAGACCGCCATCGCTTCCCCGAAGAATAAAAAGGACTTCTATGGATGGTGGATCGTTGCCACCGGCTTCATTACTTTCGGAATCGCGGTCGGAGTACCGTATTACAATCTCCCGTTCTTTTATGACTACTTCCAGTCTGCGTTTGGCTGGAACATTGAACAGATCACACTTGGGTTTCCGATTGCCTCCCTGCTGACCATTTGGGCAGGCCCTTTACTCATCCCAAGGCTAAGCCCGCGCTGGCTTCTGATCGCGGGAACCGGCTTCACTGCCGTCGCCTTCTTCGGATTCGGCTGGATGAAGGGTGCTCTAGTCACTTACTTCGCCTTGTATTTCATCTACACGGTGGGTTATATCTGTTCAGGCCCGATTCCCCACCAATTATTGGTCTCTTATTGGTTTCGGGAAAAACGTGGGCGAGCCATGGGGATAATCTATGTCGGCGTCGGGTTGTTGGGCGGCCTCGGCTCCTTTCTGGTCCGTTTTTTAACTGAACATTTCGGCTTTCATTTTGCGCTTATGGGTATCGGCGCCCTAATGTTTGCCACCTGGCCGCTGGCTTTCTTTTTTCTTCGTGACAAACCTTCCCAAATGGGGCAATTCCCTGACGGCCTTTCGCATCCGCCACCGGACAGTAAAATTCCTCAGCTCAAATTCCAGGTACTGTTGCGCGATAAGTCATTTTGGCTTCTGTTGATTGGCAGCATGTGTTCGATCGGCTCGATTGGGTCGATCAACCTGCATATGAAGTTTGTTTTCCGGGACGCAGGCTTTTCAAACCAAAAAGTCTTGAACGCTACCTGGACCACGGCTTCCGTGTTGATCTTGTGGTCCAGCATCATCGGCCGCCTGAGCATCGGGTATTTCGCCGATCTCTTTTCGAAAAAGAAAGTCATGACCGCGACTTACTTCATCGTGGCCATCACAATCTTGCTGATGCTGTCCATTTCTCCGCAACACCCTTTTACGGTTTATCTTTTTGCCCTGGTATTTGGGTTTGCAATGGGCGCCGACTACATGCTGATTCCGCTCATGGCGGCCGAACAATTCGGCATTAACAGCCTGGCCCGTGCGATGGCTGTTATTCTGCCGTTGAATACAATCGGCCAGACCTGGTGCCCGTACCTGGTTTCCGCGCTTCGCCAGCATCTGGGCAGCTACTTGATTCCCATGGCCGTCGTCTTTGCGATCGCCATGGCTGGCGCGCTGGCGATTGCTCTCCTGCCGCGCGCCGCGCCTCCCCAAAGCCCGTCCATCGGCTAAGATAGTGACCGGAGGAATGGCCGAGTGGTTGAAGGCGGCGGTCTTGAAAACCGTTAGCGTCGAAAGGTGCTCGGGGGTTCGAATCCCTCTTCCTCCGCCAGCTTGAAATGGCGAACTGAACCGTGTACCCTCCCTCTCTGTTCGCGGAAGATCGGCCTGAAGTCCTTCATGCCTTGATGCGCCAGTACCCTTTGGCTACTCTCGTAACGTCCGATTCCGAGGGGCTCCTTGCCAGTCATGTGCCCATGGTTCTGCATCCGGATCTCGGCTCTAAAGGAGTGCTCCGGTGTCATCTTGCCCGCGCCAACCCGCAATGGAAAACCCTGGAGCGTTCGGCTGCGGCCCTCGCTATCTTCCAGGGCCTGAATCACTACATCACTCCCTCCTGGTATGTGACGAAATGGGAGCAGGGGAAGGTTGTTCCCACGTGGAATTATGCCGCTGTCCATGTACGCGGCCGTGCCAGACTGTTTGACCAGCCCCATGAACTTCTCCACCATCTGAATGAACTCACAAATCAGCAGGAGGAGGCTTTCGAAAAACCCTGGGCAGTCGGCGATGCGCCTGCGGATTATATCGCTACGCTCAGTCAATCCATCGTCGGAATTGAGATCACGATTGACGCAATCGAAGGCAAGTGGAAGCTCAGTCAAAACCGCCCGGAGCGCGACCGGCAAGGCGTTGTCGAGGGCCTGCAGGCACTCGGCTCCGAAAACAGTCTTGCAATGGCAGATTTGGTAAAGCAATGCGGCTCGAAGTGATTCCGAATGGTACGGGCGATGTTCCTGAGAGGGGCCTCCACTATAAAACCATCCCTCAGTTACGCTGAGGAACAGAGGGCGAATCTATGATCCACCTCGAGCGTGCGTACGATGCAGTTAACGGCACGGACCATCCGCGCTTTCTGGTAGAGCGCCTCTGGCCAAGGGGCGTGAAGAAAACTTCGCTTAAGTTGGATGGCTGGTTCAAAGACGCCGCCCCCAGCACCGATCTGCGCAAATGGTTCAACCACGAACCCGCCAAATGGAACGAGTTTCGCCGGCGTTACTTTGCCGAGCTCGAAAAAAACCCCGGTGCCTGGCAGTCACTGCTGGACGCGGCCCATCGCGGGACAATTACTCTGGTCTATAGCTCGCGGGATACGGAACACAACAATGCCGTTGCTCTTCAAGAATTTTTGGGACGCCGCCTCTCGAAACACACATCAAAACCATGACGCTCGAATCTAACTCTGAAAATCCGCTTGCCCGCTTCGATCTGACGGAAGAAATCGCGACTGCCGCGCAGCACAGCCCATGGCCGGCCGGCCACTTCGCAAAAACGTTGTTCAAATCGTCCGATTTTCGGGTGGTTCTGATTTGCATGGAGCCTGCAGCCAAAATGAAAGAACACCATACTGACGGAACTATCTCCGTTCAGGTCCTAGTTGGGGCGATCCGCTTCATCGTACAAGGCGAAACTCAGGATTTGCGGGCCGGAAATCTACTCACGCTTGCTCCCTCTGTCCCGCACGCGGTGGAGGCAGTCGGCGACTGCGCGTTCCTGCTCACAATTGCGCTACTTTGACAGCCACATCTCCAGCGTCGTCAATTCCTGTCGAACCTCCACGCTCATAAACATTGTTGCCGCCGCAAACTCTTCAAATTCAAGCTGCGTATAAGCTCGCTTGAGCAGCATAGTTCGAAAAATCACTTTCGTCAGAAAGCGGTTCACCGGGTTAAGATGCATGCCATCTACCTGCTGATTGACCGCTTCTCTAGGCGCATCCCTCCGCAGGTCGATGATTAAAGCCCGGCCGCCCGGCTTAAGAACACGATATATTTCTGCCATCGCGCTATCCGGTTCGGAGAAGTTCTTGAACGCGGCCCGGCAAAACAGGAAGTCGAACGTCTCATCGTCGAACGGCATCTTCGCCGCGTTGCCCCGCCGAAAATCAATCTGCACGCGTGCTTGGGCGGCATTCGCTCGCGCTATCTCGACAAATGTCTCGCTGATGTCCAGTCCCGCGATTTGGTAATCGCCGAGCCGGGCCAGTTCTATCGCGAAATATCCCGGGCCCGGAGCCACTTCGAGCACGCTGCTCCCGGCCGGAAGTTCCGCGGACGTACGTAACGCAAGTGCCTTGAATTCATCCAGCGACTTACGGGTAAGTTCCGCGTACCACCGCGCTATCCCGCCATTCATCCCCATACCCTTGTAGGGCTTCACCGTCGATATCACAGCCAGCATCCGATTTTCCTCTCTCCTGTGATCGTAGTCAGCTTGCGAGATTCCCGGAACCGCGAATCGGCGAATGCACCCTGGCAACCGGCGAATGCCAGATATAGCCGCGCACCCAAGGCGTCAGGTGGTTAGTTTATGTATGTTGGCGTGCGGGGCTTCGATCCAGCAAACTTGCCGGGCGATACGGCCACCAGCCGGCCCGCAAGTCGGCTGAGATTTGGTTCTCTTCTGTTAGAGCCGTGTGGGGCAAAACAATCGCCAATCCTACCGCGGCTTTATGTCAGCTGCGGGGATTGCAAACGCGAGGCCGTTCGACCAGGGGTAGAAATGCGGACTTGTTTGCCGTCCACTGTGCGCAACCGGGTTTACGAAGCCCGCAGATCGGCCAAATCCCGGCGGATAGCGAATTTCACTAAGCCCGCAACATCGTGAATATCTAGCTTGCGCATCAAACTCGACCGGTATGTATCGACCGTTTTGGGGCTCAGCGCGAGCCGCGCGGCGATTTCCTTGGCACGTACGCCTTCTACCAGCAACGAGAAAACCTGAAATTCGCGGCTGCTTAAAGATTCGATGGGATCGATCTCGTGCCGCATTCCGCTGTCCCCGAATAGCGACATAACCTCGATTTGCGGAGATACATAAATTCCGCCTTCGGTGAACTGGGCCAGCGCTTCACCCATTTGTTCGTAGCTCGAGGTTTTCAGTAAATACCCGCAGGCGCCGGTCCGCAGAACTTCCAGGACGGTCTTCCGGTCCTTGCGAACGGAAAAAACCGCGCAGCGGGTCGGCAGGTCCTGCTCGCGAACCCGGCGGATCACTTCTGTAGTCGCTAGGTCGGAAAGCCCTAAATCCAGCAGCGCAATCGCCGGCTGCAGCCGTTCGATCTCGCTCAACGCAGCCGTCGCCGTACCCACTTGCGAGACTACGCGAAAACCTCGAATCGAGTTGCAGAGAGCGGCGAGACCCTCTCGCACGAGCGTTAACTCGTCTGCCAAAAGGATGTCAATGGTACGGGTTTCCGGAAAAGCAAAATCGGGGGTTGTGAGGACTGAGCCTAGCATGCGTTGTTGTCCATGAGGTTGAGGCGCTGACTAAGATGTGCCCCCATGGCGCAACTTGTCTCACAATCCTTTTTGGGCGAACTGTATGGCCCGGAATCTTGGGTGGCTGTTCAGACCTGCGGCATCGGTTCCGGTTCAGTTCGTTCGAATCGGAGAATGCGTCCAGGCTTTGGAAAGAAAGCCGAGCCTCAGATGAGCATCTGAAGTTCGTCGCAAGACCGGATACAAGTGGAACAAACGATATGAGCTCGGGGCTGCAGCACTGGTCGATCTCAGCCAACGACCTTATAGCCATGCCAATTAATACCGGAATCGACACGGGAGCGCCTAATTGAGATCAGGCAAAAGCATCCAGCGCGGGCGCAAGGAAGATCCGTACCTGATTACTGCGGGTCGAGCCCAGCGGGTTTGGCCGAGTACGGTACATCGAGCCATCGCATCAGCCGGCCTGGTTAGGGTTCCTCGAAAGCGCCGGACAGTGCCTTATGTCCAGCCTCTGCTTGAAGCCACAAAGCCGAATCAGGTCTAGTGCATGGATTTTAAGGGCAGTTTTGAATGGCAGGCACTGCATCGAGCCTTGAAAGAAGATACCGCGTCGCCACCGGCCCAGAGCCTAGCTGAAATACCTGGGGTCCTGGAAGGCGAAACGGCAACATTCAACCCAACAGACCGTGTCTGCCAGACACCCAAATACATAAACACCAGCCAGTTTCCGGATAGCGCGTCATCGTGGCAGAAATCGGAAAGCACCTGCTGGATTCGTAAACCCTTCCGGACTACCCATTCCTGATCTCCAAGCGTCGACGACATCAAGCTTTTAGATAGCTGATCAGCGTGATCCGAACTCAGTTGCTTTGGATGTACTATCTCTCTTCCAAACAGTCCAACGAATGAAGTCTTAACTCCATATAGCTATGCGTCGGTGTACGACACGAGCGCCTCGGCAATCTGCTCAGGTTTGTCGTCGCGTCGCACGAGTATGTTGGCGCTTTGCGGGGGATTCACGATTCGGGAAATGTATGCTGAATCGATGACGCCCCGATGCCACGTATCCGAACACACTTCTTGGCTGCTCTCGTGGGCCTGGGGCTTAGCATGACGCCTCTGCTCAGCCAGACACCCGCCGTTCCCTCGGGTCAGGCCCTTCTCCAGGAAGCCGTCGCACTGACGGCCTCGTCATGTCCGTCAATTCGGGAGCACCCGGGATGGTGCTCGTGGTTGTTCGCGGCCCGGACACAGTGATCCAAGGCTACGGCGAGACCGGCAAGGGCAACGGAATCGTGCCGGATGGGAAGTCGCTGCTGCGTCTGGGCTCCGTCACGAAAGTCTTTACCGGCGAGGTGCTCGCCGCGATGGTAAACGGTGGGAAGGTCCGCCTCACTGACCCGCTGGCGCTTTATGCGCAAGGCGCGACCGTTCCGAGCTTTGGCGAACGCCAGATCACGCTGCTGGATCTCGCCACGTACTCGGCCGGTCTGCCTCGTGATTCCGCTCATGACCCGCACAGGCCTGATTTAACTTGGCCAACGCGAGCGGAACTCTGGGACTGGTTCTCGAGGTACCAGTTGCAATGGGCCCCCGGTGGTGTGGCCGCCTACAGCAACGCGGGCTTCTCTTTACTCGCCGATGCGCTCGCGGTCGCGGGCGGGAAACCCTACCCGCAGCTATTGCGCGAGTTGATCACGGATCCCCTGGGCATGCCCGATACGACCCTGGACCCTAACCAAGAGCAATGCGGGCGTTTGATGGCGGGCAGCGGCTTTGGCGGGCCCACTAAATGCGCCAATACGGAGGCTACCCAAGGCAATGGCGGCCTGTTCTCGACTGGTAATGATGTGGCGCGCTGGCTCAGACATAATCTCGACACGGCCAATCCCGTGGCCTGGCCCGTTCTTACCCTGGCCCATGCTGCCTACCGTCAGCGCCAATCCATGACCGCTGCCATCGGCTTCGATGAGTCCGGCCCAATGTCAGCACTCGGACTCGGCTGGATCATGATGTCGGCCAACCGAAATTTGCCCGTGATCCTGCAGAAAGCCGGCGGAGGGGCGGGTTTCATGACTTACATGGCCTTTGCTCCGGGCCGCGATGTTGCTGTCTTCTGGGCCGTGAATCGGTTGGATTTCAACATGGGCGCCGCCCTGGGGGTGGCAACCAACGAACTAATCGCGAACTTGGTGACTCGCTGATCTGCGGAGAGAGACGATGGACCTAACCTATGTATCAGACATCCGATAGCTCTTTTGGGCAATAGTTGACAACTCCCGTGCGGGTACGACTGGGGGCAGGTGACGGGCCGCGAACTTATCCAGTTACGGTACTCGTACGTCTTAGATCTGACGCACGCCTCTTATGGGAAACTAGCCAGGACGTACGACTAGAAATAAGTAGAGAGATCCGCCTACTGCCATTTGGCCTTTACGGTGCGCCATTAGGTGACCGATGGATGCGATGGTCACCTGTTTTTCTCCCATGCTCAAATTGAGCGCTAGCGCAAGCCCATATCGGTTAACCAACCGTAGCAAGCAAGGCAGTCAAGAAGCGTTCTTTCTCGGTCCCTTTGACGAGTCGTTTCGAAAGCCGTGAGCACTATGCGGGGGCACTACTTATGCGTTGAGCCTCGGTGTTACCCGGTTGTGGTGAGTTCACGCCCCTTCCGACCAGCGGTAATGATGATGACGACCACCTAGCAGCGATGTGGACACGATTCTGTTACGGTACGCTTCCGTATCCTCCAGGCGATCAGGGCTACAGATGTTTGCTGCACGATCGACAAAACGTTCTCGGCCAGGTTCGCTAAAGTCGAGCGCTCCGGCGCGACCGCTTATTGCACGTTAGACTACGGCGCTCATCGTCCGCCTGGCTCGTGAGAATGGCGGCTGGGGGTATGATCACATCGCCGGCTGACTCCAGATTCTCGGCCATCGCGTTTCCGATCAACCCGTGGGCAAAGTCTGACGCGGCTTTGGTATTCCTCCTCTCCCCAAACGGCGCCAGCAGACGAGTTGGGCCGACTTCATTCGCTCTCGTATGGCCGTGCTGGCGGGAATCGATTTCTCACCGTTTGGCCGAGCGAGGACCGTACATCGAGTCATCGCATCAGCCGGCCTGGTTAGGGTTCCTCGAAAGCGCCGGCCAGTGCCTTACGTCCCGCCTCTGCTTGAAGCCACAAATCCGAATCAGGTTTAGTGCATGGATTTTAAGGGCAGTTTTGAATGGCAGGCATGAACGACTGCATCGAACCTTGAAAGAGGATACCGCCTCGCCACCGACCCAGAGCCTAGTTGAACAGACCCCTGTCTCTCTGTCCACCCAATCATGCGACATCTGCCGCGTGATCTTGCTGAGATTCGGTACGACGAACGTCACATTGTGCCCCCGGCGTGCAAGGGTGGCACGATCCGCTGGAAAAGCAGAGAGGTGTTCATCACAGAGGTGCTCCGGCGTGAGCGCATTGGCCAGCTCACAAACACCAGCCAGTGTCCGGATAGCGCGTCATCGTGGCACAACGCGGAAAGCACCTCCTGGATTCGTAAACCCGTGGCGACTACACGCGATTACGCCATTAGATCGATGAATTCACTTCTTCGAGAAGCCGACTTTCCTCAAAGTGAATTGGCGTACCTATATGGCGGCGATTCCTTTGCGGGATCGAACCGCGCCGCACCAGGATTGATCGTTGTGGGCTGCGCGGATTAACCATCGTCCATCCGGCTGTCTCAACAACACAAGCGTCATGCGGTCGCGCGTATTCTTCTCCAATGTGCCGTCCGGCGTGTGAAAGTCATCCATTCGGAAAGTCCGAAGACCATTGCCACGCCTGCCGACACCTACGATAGCTGCGTATCGATTCGGGAATATGGCACATAGCGTCCTTTGAGAACACTGCAGTAAACGAGGCGTCTCCGAATGGAAGCGGCTCATTCGCATCGATCTGCTCGAAGCGGGCACGCGCTTCTGGTGATTTGGCGGAGTGCCGGGCCTCCGCAATTGCGCTCGAGTTTGCATCGATTCCTCTAACTTCGGCATGAGTCAACCGACTGAGATACAGTGTGCATCCACCGGCGCCACAGCCCACCTCAAGAGCGTGACTCTCAGGTGTTCAGTCCAGAATGCGCAGAAATCCTCGAACTCCTCGGCGTCCATCCACTCAGTCTGTCCGAGATCGAGATCATAGGCATACTTTCGAATCTGCCGAGAGATGTCCTGCGCACTTCCGAGATACGCGTTGTCGGACAGGAAT
>CAVYDZ010000007.1:0-54916 GCA_963767485.1 Terriglobia bacterium
AAACGATCGCGCGCACTCCGGTCTTTCGCGAGTGGCAGGCGATTCATCTGGAAAACGAATATCTTCGCGTGATGATTTTGCCCGAACTGGGCGGCCGCATCCATCTCGGGCTCGATAAGACGATCGGTTCCGACTTCTTCTACCGCCAAAACGTTATCAAACCGGCCCTCGTAGGTCTGGCTGGTCCTTGGGTTTCAGGTAGCATCGAGTTCAACTGGCCGCAGCACCACCGGCCCGCCACTTACATGCCCGTCGACGTAGTGATCGAGGAACATGCCGACGGTTCAATCACAGCCTGGTGCAGCGACCACGATCCGCTCGACCGCTTGAAAGGGATGCACGGCGTTTGCCTTCATCCGCACAAAGCGTATATCGAGCTGAAGGTGCGCCTTTACAACCGGACGGAGTTGACACAAACATTCTTGTGGTGGGCCAACATGGCCGTGCGGGTGAACGAGCGCTATCAATCTTTCTTCCCGCCCGACGTGCATTACGTCGCCGATCATGCGAAGCGTGCCACCAGCACGTTCCCGCAGTGCGACGGCGTGTATTACGGCGTGAATTACGGTGAGCGGGCCCTAAACGGCACACCGCCGGATCAGCAGCCCTCGCAGTTCGTTCCCCCGGGTGACTATCCGCCGAACGATCTAAGCTGGTACGCCAATATCCCGGTGCCTACCACTACATGGCGCTAGCTTCGCAAGGAGATTTCTTCGGAGGTTACGATCATGGGCGGCAAACGGGAGTGGTCCACGTAGCGAATCACCACATTGCGCCAGGGAAAAAGCAATGGACCTGGGGGAACGGCGAGTTCGGTTATGCCTGGGACCGGAACCTTACCGATCACGACGGGCCTTATGTGAGCTGATGGCCGGCGTTTACACCGATAATCAGCCCGATTTTTCTTTTCTCGCGCCGGGAGAAACCAAAACCTTCAGCCAATACTGGTATCCGATTCAACAGATGGGCGTTCCCACGAAAGCAAACCAGCTCGCGGCTCTTCGCGTAGAGGATCGCGGCCAAAATGTGCATCTTGCATTGTGCGTCTCGGAAGAATTTCCTGGCGCGTCCATTTCTTTCGATGTCGCGCAAACGTGCGTGGCCCAGTGGAAAGCAAATCTAATACCTGGTAAGCCCTTTGCAGCCGATGCAGAGTTGCCGGTAGATCTTTCGCGTGACGATTTTGCCGTGCAAGTAAGGGACAGCAGTGGCAGTAAGATCCTCTGCTATTCCGCGTTCGAGTTTCGCAACGGCGACGCACCTCCGCCCGAGCCCGCGAGTGAACCGCCGCAACCATCGGACGTAGCGAATACCGAAGAGTTGTTTCTAATTGGGCAGCATCTCGCACAATACCGGCACGCGACGCGCAGTCCGGTTCCCTATTGCAGGAAGCCATTCGGCGCGATCCAAAAGACAGCCGCTCGAATCACGCGCTTGGCGTCTGGCATCTCCGCCGCGGTGAGTTTCGGTTGGCCGAATCCTATCTGCGAACTGCTATTGGCCGCCTCACCGGGCGCAATCCGAATCCAGCCAACGGCGAAGCTTTTTATCATCTCGGCCTGACGTTGCGCGACCGTGAACGCACCGAAGAAGCCTACGCTGCGTTCTACAAAGCTGCCTGGAACTACGCAACCCGTAGCTGCGCCTACTATGCGCTTGCCCAACTGGATGCCGCGGCAAATCGCTTTCCCCAAGCGGTGGAGCACTTGAAGCTAGCACTGCGCACAAACGCGGATCACTCGAACGCGCGGAATCTGGGCATCGTCCTGCTTCGCAAATTGGGGCGCGATGGCGAAGCCGGAGAATGGCTTACAGAGAACTTGGCCGCCGATCCGGCCGATCCATGGGCTCGCTATCTCGCCTCGGGCGCTCGTCCTGTGAACAACCAGATGGCGCTCGATCTCGCGCTGGATTATGCCCGACCGGGCTTACACGCCGAAGCCCGAACCATTCTTGAAAACGCTGATCTTCGTGCCAGCGACGGAAGCGCTCCCATCCTCTGCTACACGCTCGCCTGGCTATCTTCAAAATGCGGCGACCAACAAACCGCCGCGCGATGGCTAGAGCAGGCCGCGCAATGTTCGCCGGATTTGTGCTTTCCCAACAGGCTCGACGAGATGCTAGTTCTCGAATGGCGCTTGAACAGAATGATTCCGACGCAAAGGCGCATTATTTCCTGGGCAATCTTTTCTACGGTCGGCGCCGCTATCTCGAAGCCATTGAGCACTGGGAGCACTCCGTGGAAATTGAGCCCGAGTTTCCGACCGCGTGGCGCAATCTCGGGATCGCATATTGGAACGTTCGGAGCGATCCCGCACGGGCGCATCATGCGTTCGACCGGGCTCTCCGGCTGGATCCAACGGATGGCCGCGTCCTGTATGAGCGCGATCAACTTTGGAAGCGCATGGGTATTCTTCCCTCCGAACGTCTCGCAGAACTCACTGCGCACCTGGATCTGGTCGATATGCGTGACGATCTGTCCATAGAATTGACGTCGCTCTACAACCAGCAGGGCCAGCATGAAAGAGCACTCCGGGTCTTGACCTCTCGCACTTTTCAACCGTGGGAGGGAGGCGAGGGCTTAGCCATCGGCCAGTATGTACGTACTCACATCGCATTCGGCCGCAACGCGCTGCAAACTGGGGATGCTACATCAGCGAAGCGCTGCTTTGAAGCCGCTTTGATAACTCCGGCGAATCTTGGGGAAGCAAGGCATCCGCTCGTAAATCAGGCGAATATCTACTACTGGTTGGGTGTAGCGAGCGATAGCCTGGGGGATGCAACCGATGCTCGGGCCTGGTGGGCGCGGGCAGCCGCGGCACACGGCGACTTCCAGGAGATGAGCGTGAAATCGTTTTCCGAAATGTCGTACTATCAGGCGCTGGCGTCGCGTAAGCTTGGACGAAGTGCCGAAGCCGAGAGCACCCTCCGCGGCATGCTCGCTTATGCGTCGGATTTAGCGAAGCAGGAACCCGCCGTCGACTATTTCGCAACTTCGCTGCCGGCCATGTTGCTATTTAAGGAAGATCTGAAGCGCAAGAACGAATTGCAATCGATGTTTCTCAAAGCCCAGGCAATGGCCGGGCTGGGAGAACTCGATGCAAGCGCCGAGCTGCTCAAAAGCATTCTGCAAATAGACCCGAACCACGCGCTGGCAGCTGATTTCTTGGAAGAGATCACCAGTTCCGAAAGCCTACCGTAAGGACCTATGGAAAACCCCCAGGTCGCTTCCGCATTCAATATCCGGTATATCAGTCTGGTGTGCATGGTGGCAGCTTTGGGAGGCCTGCTGTTCGGCTACGACTGGGTGGTTATCGGTGGAGCAAAGCCGTTCTACGAAGCGTATTTCCACCTCACGACAGGCGCGCAGATCGGTTGGGCGAATAGCTGCGCTCTTTTGGGCTGCCTGCTCGGCTCCATGATTTCCGGCACGCTCAGCGACCGCTTCGGCCGCAAAAACCTCCTCCTGCTTTCCGCCATTCTCTTTGCCGTGTCGTCACTGCTGACCGGTTGGGCGCCGTCCTTCTCCCTGTTTGTCACATGGCGAATTTTAGGCGGCGTCGCTATTGGAATCGCCTCGAATGTCTCTCCGACGTATATCGCCGAAATCAGCCCCGCTGTCTGGCGGGGGCGCCTGGTCTCTCTCAACCAATTGACGATTGTGATCGGCATCCTGCTCGCGCAGATTGTCAATCTGCTGATTGCGGCGCGGGTACCGGAAGGTGCAACTGCGGCCACCATTCGCGCCTCGTGGAATGGCCAGACGGGATGGCGTCACATGTTCCTTGCGGTGGCCGTGCCTTCGATTCTTTTCTTCTTTAGCGCGTTGTTTGTTCCGGAGAGTCCGCGCTGGCTGGTTACCAAAGGCCTCGAACAGCGCGCGCGGGCCATCTTTACCCGCATCGGCGGTACCGATTATGCGCAGCTCGCGATCCGCGACATGCAAGACGCGGAACAACTGGCCTCTTCTCCGAAGATGTTCAGTTCCTCCATTTTCCGCCGTGCGCTCCTCATCGGAATAGTGTTGGCCATCCTCCAACAATGGAGCGGCATTAACATTCTCTTCAACTATGCCGAGGAAGTGTATCGAGCGGCCGGCTACGGCGTGAACGACGTCCTGTTCAATATCGTCATCACCGGGGCCATCAACTTGGCCTTCACGCTCATCGCGCTGCGGGTTGTCGATAGCTGGGGACGACGCCCGTTGATGCTGCTCGGTTGCGCCGGTATCGCCCTGTCGCACTTTTTGCTCGGTTTCGGATATCGCCTCGGCCTCACTGGCTTTCCGATGCTGCTTTTCACGCTGCTGACTATCGGGTGTTATGCCATGTCCTTAGCTCCCGTTACGTGGGTAATAATCTCTGAGATTTTCCCCACGCAATTCCGGGGCGCGGGGGTCGCCATCTCCGTTTCCGCTCTGTGGATCGCGTCGTTTCTATTGACGTTCACCTTTCCCGCGCTGCGGGAAGGGCTGGGATCGTCGGGCACGTTTTGGCTCTATGCGGCTATCTGTGTAGCCGGTTTCGCCTTTGTCTATTTGCGCGTGCCGGAGACAAAGGGAAAGACGCTCGAGCAGATTGAAGAAGAACTCAGCCGCCCCGCGCGAGCGAGTTTTGCGACTACTAACGAGTGATTTACAACGCTATGTCTACATACAAACAAGTTTTATCCCTGACCCTGACTGCGCTCGTGTGCTTTTGTCTAACTGTGCACGCGGCCGATGTTACTGTCGTGCTTGATGCCCGTTCGCCGGGACGCACGTTCGACGGAATAGGCGCGGTGAGCGCGGGAGCTTCCTCCAGGTTGCTGATCGACTACCCGGAGCCACAGCGGAGCCAGATCCTCGATTATCTCTTCAAGCCGCATTACGGCGCGTCTCTCCAGCATCTGAAGGTGGAGGTTGGAGCGGACGTCAATTCGACCGACGGATCTGAACCCAGCCACATGCGGTCCCCCTCCGATCACAATTACACACGCGGCTACGAATGGTGGTTGATGAAGGAAGCGAAAGCTCGCAATCCGCGCATCATTTTGGATATTCTCCCCTGGGGCGCCCCCGGCTGGGTCGGCAACGGGCAACTGTACTCCGCGGATATGGCCCATTACATGGCGGGTTTCATCGAAGGCGCGGAACAGCAATACGGCTTAAAAATCGATTACGCCGGAATCTGGAACGAAAAGGAGTACGATGCCGAATACGTCAAAGAGCTGAAGCGCGTTTTGAAGAGCCGGAACCTGGATACCAAAGTCGTCTGCTGCGACGAGTATCCTGGCGAGCACCAATGGCGCATTGCCAAAACAATTCAGGAAGATCGTGAGCTAGCCTCTTCAGTCGACGTCTTATCCGTACACTACCCGCAAACCGAAGATGGCGCATTGACCACGACTCATGAAGCTAAGGTTTCCGGGAAGGCTCTGTGGTCGAGTGAAGATCAGCCGAATCCAGGAGGCGGACCGATCGTTCCTCGCGATTGGAACATCGGAGGGCGCATCCTCGCCTCCCTTTACAACCGTAATTATCTCGAAGGAGCTTTGACGAAAACTGAGATATGGAGCCCTGTTACTTCGTATTACGACAATCTTGCCGCTCCTAACTCCGGACTTATGTATGCAAACACGCCCTGGTCGGGATATTACAACGTGCAAAGTACGATCTGGGTAACAGCGCACACCACGCAGTTCACCGAGCCCGGCTGGCAGTATCTGGATTCCGCCTGCGGGTATCTCCCCGAACGCGGCACGTACGTATCATTGAAATCGCCGGACAACGCAAACTGGAGCATAGTGGCTGAAACGATTTCGGCGAGCCATCCGCAATTGCTGCATCTTAAAGTGACCGGCGGACTCCCGGTGGGGGGTACGATCCACGTCTGGCAAACCAATGCCGGGAAGACTTTCGAACACGTAGCAGACATACGGCCGGTGGATGGCTCAGCTTCCGTTACTCTCGATCCCGATTCGCTGTATACGCTGACGACCACTGAAGGACAAGCGAAAGGAACCGCACAGCCTCCGCCGAACACTCCGTTTCCCAAACCGTACGAAGAAAATTTTGAACACACGCCAACCGATCGCGCGCCCAAGTTCCTCGCCGATCAGGATGGCGCTTTTGAAGTACACGCGTGTCATGGGAGGCCGGGGCAGTGTCTCGAGCAGGTGATCACCCGGAAGCCAATCCCATGGGGGCCGCTGCCGGATCCGTTCACCATGGCGGGCGATGCCAGCTGGTCCGATTACACGCTCAGCGCAGATGCGCTACTCGATTCGGCAACCGACGCAACCATCATCGGCCGCATTGATTCTGCCAACGTATTCGAGGACGGCCACGCGCTCTATCCAAGCGGCTATGTTTTACGGGTCCGCAAGAACGGTGATTGGACGCTCCTCTCGACGAAATACAAACGCTCGCCAGAAACGTTAGCTGGAGGAACGGCGCGCATCGATCCAAAACAGTGGCACAGGCTCGAATTGGTGTTCCACAGCGATGCGATCTCCGCACGATTGGACGGCAACCAGCTTGCTACGGTTCATGACATTACACACAACTCGGGAATGTTCGCCGTAGGAACGGACTGGGGCACAGCGCAATTCGATAACATCTCCGTCCATTGAAAACTTCTGAGCCGCCACCGAAAGGGAGTGGCTAACGGAACTCTTCGAAAAACTTTTAGCTAGTGAACCGTTACCGAATCCACCATCTTCTGAAACACTGGCTGCAGTTTGTCAAACTCATTCTTCGGCGCAACAAAAACAAAATAGCGGAGCGAACCGTTCCCGCGCCGGAACGCCACCACCCAATCCCGCTCGCCCTTGCCGTTGTTAGCGTTCGGATTCTCGCAATAAGCACTCTGGCCGGTCAGATTGCCCGCCTGGATATCGCTCTGAACGCCTGGAACTAAGCCTTCGTTATTGCGCGCCACTTCACCGAGCAGACTGTCAAACGCCGCCCCCGCCGTTATGCGACCCTGCGGCTGATACACGTCAGTCAACACCCCGTAGGTCACTCCGGCTACGGATCCATCTGCGCTATGGCTGAAGCCGCCGGCCGGGGCTGCCATGGCCGACATCTTGTTTCCAACCGCCTGCCAGTTCCCCGGCACGCTCATCGTGTAACCGTCGCCTTTCAGGATTCTCCACGGACCTGTCGCCTCCCCCTCCACACCTTCAAATTTGACCGGCTGGTTTACGCCGTTTGATACCGTCTGATTCGGACTCTCCTGCTTCCACACCCCCGACGCCACTTCCTTCGCCGTGTATGCACGCATGCTCGCCACTTCCGTATGAACTTTCGTGAACGCCGGCGTTGTCTCCACGTTGTTGCTGCGCGGCACAAACGTCGCAATCTCTTTGTCCACGTATTCGGCGCGATTCCCTGGATTCGGATGGTCGCTCATGAACTGCGCGCCGCCTTCGCCGTACTTGCTATGAATAATTTCGAAAAACTGTGTCATCCCATGTGGATCGTAGCCCGCGTCGTACAGGATTCCGATCCCCATCAAATCAGCCTGCTGCTCCGCGCCGCGCGACATCTTTAAAAACCCGAGTCCCGCGCCCATGCCAATCCCCTCCGCCGCCAATTGACCGCCGGCCCCGCCCAGCAACACGCTTGCGGCCACCTGTCCCAACCCCGCAAGCAGCCCCACTTTTTGCTGCTTTACCGCATTGCATACCGAATGCTGCAGCACTACGTGCGAAATCTCATGCGCCATTACCCCGGCCAGTTGCGCTTCTGTTTCGGCTGCTTGAATGGTTCCTAAATTGACGAAAATCGTTCCGCCCGGCAGTGCGAAGGCATTGATATCCGCCACGTTCACCACGTGAAAATTAAAGGGCCACTTGTATCCGGGAGCCTGCGCGGCGAGTTTCTGGCCGAGCTGTTGAATATATTGCGTCACCGGACTCGAATCCGGCAGCACCGGCATTTGTTGATACACCTGCTGCGCCGCTTTCTGCCCAAGCGCGATTTGTTGCTCCGGCGAATAGTTGTTTTTACAAGGAGCAAGCTCTACCCGCGGATAGGCGATCTGCGCGGCGGCTGCAAAAAGAATCAGCTTCTGGACAAACCTGGCTGGCATTAGTCATTAGCGTAGCGGAATCAGGCGCGGGTGACGGGTGAAAAGTGGTTCACTGGGCCAAAACCTTTGCCTAATCCGGGGGCCGTTTCAATTGCGCGCTGCACATATTCGCGCGCTGTCCGAATCGCGTCTTCGAGCCCGTTGCCCAGAGCCAGTCCCGCCGTAATGGCCGCAGCGTACGTGCACCCCGTTCCATGCGTATGCTTGCTTGCGACACGCCTGCCCCAGAAACGAATCAGGTCCGTCCCCGAATGCAGAATATCCGCCGGTTCCCCTTCCAAATGACCGCCTTTCACCAGCACCGCCCTGCACCCGAACTCGAGAATCCGTTTCCCCGCCGCCGCCATTGCGTCTTCATCGCGAATTTCCATTCCAGCCAGCGATTCCGCTTCTGGAATATTCGGCGTCACCAGCCATGCATGCGGCAGAAGTTCGCGTTTCATCCGCTCTTCCGCTTTCGGCGTGAGCAGTCTCGTTCCGTGTTTGCCGATCATTACCGGATCCACCACCAGCGGAAACGAAAACGTCTTGGCAAGCTGCGCAATTACTTCGACAGCCGCCACTGTTCCCAGTGCGCCCGTCTTAACAGCTTGTGGTGGTATGTCTTCGAGTACCGCTCTGATCTGCGCCTCGATCATCTGCCCTGACACATGCTCAACGCACGATAGGCCCCGCGTGTTCTGTACGGTAAGCAAGCTCAGCACCGCTTCGCCGTACACGCCAAATTGATGAAAAGTTTTTAAATCGGCTTGGATCCCCGCGCCGCCGCTCGGGTCCGACCCTCCGATTGCCAGAGCCACCGCCGCCATGCCTTAAAACTAGCGCACGCTACTGAAAACTAAGCTTCGTAGTCGCCTGCCCTGCCGAGTTTGTCATCGTTATCCCCACTGCGCCAATCTTCGTAGCGTCGCCGGTTACCGGAAAGCTCGCCTGCATCGAAAAACTTCCACCCGCGGCGTTATTCGTGAAGAAATACTGATGGAAATTCGATGTGGCGTCGACCGCCATCGCATTCGCGTTCATCTGGTTCCCGTTTGTGTCATAAAACACAAACGAAAGCTGCCCTGCCGTGTATGTATTGTCGTAACCATCGAGCGTGATCACTAAATTCGGCGATTGCCGCAGCGCCTGCGAGCTCGTCAAATAAATCTGCTCCGGAGTGATTGTGTACGACTGCGTGATGGGCGCCGCATTGGGAAACGTCAGCGTGAACGTAATTGTGCCGGCCGTGGTCCCGGTCTGAAACCCGATCGCCGCCTGTTTGTTGTACGTAGCGGTCTGCGCGCCTTGGGCGAGATCCACTTGCAACTGGCGTCCGCTCGTAGCCAAAAATACAATCGCAGGATCGTCTGTCACGCCGCTCACCGCTGGCGTAAACTTCATTGTCAGGGTGCCGAGCGCCTCTTGTGTTGCCGCCGTCGCCGCTTGAATGCTCAAATTCACCTGCTGCGCGCTGGTCAGCGGTTGTTCGCTCGCCTGTATCGTAATGGCCGGAACTGAAGAAACCGTCACCTGCCCGGCCAATGAAAACACCAGGTTGCCAATCGTCAGTGTTCCGCTATACGTGTTGCTCGCCGTGGCGGTAAACGTTACCGTAAACGTAATCGATCCGTTCGGTTGAATTACGGCTGGCAAAGAAGGGGCGCCCCCCAGCGTGAAGGCAGACCCGGTCACCGTTAAGACAGGCAGCGTCACCGGCCCGAATGTATTCGGATCCGTATTCGCTACCGTGAAGGTTAAGACCAAGCTCGATCCGCCACCCGGCGCAATCGATCCAAAAGAAATCGGAACGGCGGCTTGGGGCGAGACCCGGTTCTTGTTTGAATCCACATAGGAAATCACCAGCGAATCCGCGCTCGAGTTTGCTGCGCCCGTACCCTCGATATCATAGGCATTCGAGCCGACCAGCAGCGTAGCCACCGTCAAGCCCGTCTGCCCGGGCGCAAACGTAACAGTAAATGTCCCGCTGCTATTCGCGGCTAAGGTTGCAGGCAGATTGGCCGTATTCAATGCAAAGGCCAGCGTGCTGCCGCTCGCTTCTGCGCTGGTTTCGAGTGAAATCACAGGGGCCGCGAGCGGAGACCCTGTCTGATTCGCCAAAGTAAACGTGATCGATGAACTCGTGCCGAGCTCTGTGCTGCCAAAATCCAGCCGCGCCGCCCCTGCGTTCGGATACACATTCGTGCCATTCTCGCTGAGCTGCCACTGCGCTGGCGCACCCGTTCCCTGCAAACTAGAAACTAGTAGAGGAACCGTGCATTGCGACGGATTGTTAGCTGAGCCAATGGTGCAGCCGTTCCCATCCGTTACATAGACCACCTGTAAATAGCCAGTCAGTTGCCCCGTCGTCGTCGGAATGAAGTTCAAGGTAAACAGCTTGACGCCGCCCGGCGAAAGTATCCACGTCGGATTCTCGCCCGAAACCGAATAATTCGGACTCGCTATCGACGTTGGATCCGCTGCTACTGTCACGTTTGGCTGCACAAGCTCTACTCTCGATTGGCTGACATTTGTCGCAATGATCGAGATGCTCGTTGCCTGCCCTTGCGGCGTCGCCGCAAACGAATAGTTGCTCGACAGAGTTTGACCCGTAACAGTGTTGTTCGGACCCGCGATTGTAAACGTTAGAGGCGAGGTCTGCGCGCCCAGCAGACCGCAGCAAACACCCAGCAGAAGGAGCGCCCTCGTCATTGTCCACTCCTGCTGGCCGGTAAACGAAATAATGACGCGCTTGGCCCGCTGAAATTCAGCGCCCAATACGATCCGCCGCCTCCCGCAAACGTAAGATGTACCCAGCCGGCCGACATTCGCTCTGCCGAAAAGGGACCAGCTGCGGGCGCCGCCAGTGTTTGAACTGCTCCGGCCAGCGTCCCAATCTCCAGCCCACGCTCATCCCCCCAGATAAAGCGCTCCCCGATCTCATACGCCGGACCCCGCACACCCGGCAGCACATCACTCGATTCCACTTCGCCGCCTGGCACTGAAACCTTAACCGCCGCCACGCTTCGATCCGCCTGAGTTACTAATAAACGGACCGTCTGGGCGGAAATACGGCTCACCGACGATACAACCCCGCCCAGAGCACTCCGACCAAGCACCACCGTGGAAAACCGGTTGCGGCTGTCAACAAAAAGAATCGTCCCGCTCGTAGGCAGCCACGCCACCGCGCTATCGAGCGTGTCCCCAATGTTCAATACCGGACGGTTTTCAAGCGCCGTGTAATCCGCCGCATTCGACCCGTCTGCACGCACCAGGAGAATATGCCCCTCGCCTGCGACTAAACCGCCGTCTTTCCCAAAGCTCAGCCCGTCCGCCACGCCCCATACCGCCGGCCCCGCAATTAGGTTGCCTGCAATGCCATACACCGCTTCCACCGGCATCCCCGGATAGCGTACAAATCCGGCCGCCGGCGTCGAAAGCTGGGCTTCGAGCACGCCAACGAACCCAAATAAAAGAATCAGACTGGAAAAGTAGAGCTTCATAGAAGAAAAAACAATCTTCGAAGTTGCGCCGTCAGGGATGCCCGACGCTAATTGTGGGATTGCCGATCGTGATACCGGACGAAGTGCTGCCAGACCCCTTGCGCACCAGCGCCAAACCAGCGCCCGCTCCCGCGGCCACAACCGCGGCTACCAGGATCCAGCGTTTCAAATGATGCCCACCGCTTACGGAAGCTTCGCCCGCCCCTACCCGCGTCACGCTTACTCCCGCCGCATCGGCGTCCGCCGTCTGTCCGCCAAGCGTATGCCGGATTGGTATATTGGCGTCGGGCGAATCGTCGTCTTCGGCGACTTCGGCCACCGCCGGGTGCGCCTGGTGCGCGCCTGACCCAACACGCTCAATCGTCACTTCCGGAATCGCCGCCCCGCTGCTCGCCAATACACCCGGTTTCGCCGGGGCTTGGCTCATCGGAAGCGGCTTCGGAGCTGCGGCTACTGCGCCCGTCAGCGTCTCGGTGTACAGCACACCGGCGTGGCCGTCGCCCTTTGCCGCCGTGATGCGCATCGCCACAGCGCCCGGCGCATTACCCCACTGAATATCCGCGGCACTAGCCCGTCCCGCCGCATCGGTATAGACCACAGACGCCCTCGTGCCATCCGCAAACGTTCCCGAAGGCCCGCTGTCCGGCAAACGGAAAATCACCGCCGCATTCGCGACTGGAGTCCCCGCGTTATCTCGTACTTCGACCGCGAGCGGCTGCGCCAAACGCGTTCCAGCCAGCGCCGTCGCCCCGTCTCCGTTCGCAATCACGTGCATTTCCAACGGGGCAGCGGGAATCTGCCCGCTCATCGGAAGCACCGCCAGCAGCGGCGTCAACACTATTGCCAGAATCGGGGACAGAAATCGCAAGGGTCGGCCTCAATCGCCGCAGCGCGCCAACCCGATGAACTAGCCGACTTGAATCAACAGAACAGTAACGTTGTCGGGTCCACCGGCTTGCTTTGCCGCGTCGATTAAGTAGTGGCATTTTTCCGGAAGAGTCTTCTCGGAATTAAGCGTGTCCCCCAAAGTTTTTTCGCTCAGCACGCCATGTAACCCGTCTGAGCAGAGGAGTAGTTGGTCCCCTCGCGTCACTTCGATCTCCCGCGAAAACACCCGCAAGTCATCCGAGCTCCCGATCGCCATCGTAAGCACGTGCCGCATAGGATGTTTCCGAAGCGCTTCCTCGCTCAAACCCAGTTGCGAACCGACTTCCGCAACCCAGGTCTGATCCTCCGTCACACGCGCCAACTGCCCGCCTGAAAACAGGTAAGCCCGGCTATCCCCCACACTGCAGATTTCAAAGCTCTCCGGACCCGACTGCCGCGCCGCCAGCAGTGTCGTCCCCATGCCGCTCAACTCGGGCCGCGCCCGCGCCGCCTCCCGTACCGCCGAGTTCGTTTGGTAAAAAGCCTGTTGTAATTGCGGAACCCCGTCCACCGGCTCATCCTGCAGTGCTTTGTAGAGGCAGTTCACGCTCAGTTGCGAGGCGAATTCGCCAGCGTTCGCCCCACCCATTCCGTCCGCCAGCAAGAAAATACCCGCTTCACTGTCGCTGATGAAATAGTCTTCGTTATTCGAACGAACACAGCCGACGTCCGATAGGCCAAAAGCCTCTACCATAATTGGGCCTTTCGATTATAGCTACGTTCCGCTCTTCGGCTGCACAACTGCTTTCAGCTGCCGGAACGCAGTCAGATCGAAGCTAGTCTTCAGCCGGTCGGCCGCCGCTGCCTTGCCGGGAGCCGTAGATTCATGCCGCTGCGCGTTTCCAAGCAGGCTCCGCGCCTCCGCGTCATCTGGATCCTGCGCCGTCGCCCCCTGCAGCAGCTTCTCCGCATCCGCAAATTGATTCCGTTTCAGGAATGCATTCCCTAAATTGAACAAATACGCCGGATCGTTCGGATCACCGTCGAGCGCCCGCCGGAAATCCTCTACTGCCGCTGCCTGATTCATCTGATCTTCCGCCGCCCCAAGGTTGTTGTAAACCTCATTCAACGGATAGGTTTTCGAAATCTCCCGGAAATACAGCGCGGACGATACGTAGTCCGCATCACCGTACGCAGCCAGCCCCATCTTGAAGCGCGCTTCGAAATATTTCGGGTTCGTCGCCGGAATGCGCTGCAGCCACGAGGTCGCCTTTCGATATTCCTTCCGTTTGAGCGCCAGCGTGCCCAGTTCATATGCCGGATTCATGTATTTCGAATCGAGCACCAGCGCCTGTGCAAACCATTTCTGCTGCTGCTCCGCATCGGTCGAAAGCAACCCCCGGATATAGCTTTCCTCCGCATCCACCCGGACAAACTTCGCCGGATTCATGAATTGATCCATCGGCAAATTCCGCGACGGATATAGATAGCGCAGATTCTGCCAGGCCAGATGCTCCTCCAGCCGCGCCAGGTCCGCCAGCTTTCCGGCTTCTGAATAATCCGGCCCATCGTGCAGTTTGCGGAGATCGATCATGTGCGCGTTCACTTGAATCGAGCTGTTCTTAAGTTCCGTTGTACCGGGAGGTAAGGTTGCATCGTAGGTGCCGTAACAAACGTAATCCGCATCCAGACTCTGCCCCAGCCGGATCAACGTCGCTTTCGTGTAATCAGCCCCGGGCCGCAGGGTCAACCGCCGCAATGCTTCGGCTCGCGCCTCCCGCCCGAACACAATTTCGTCCTGCGCGCTAAATTCGTCCTTCAGCTTTTCGGAGATGCTCTCGCCCACCCAGTTCAAATCACTGTATTGGGATGAGTTGTGAAATTGTAAAACCAGCACCGTTGCCGCGCAGGCCGGAACGGGCGAAAGAAACGAAACGGCCGTTGCCATTAAAATGAGGCGATTCAAACACACTTGCCTCATCCTAACAAGCAGTGAGCTACTGCCTACCCCTTAAAGACCTATCCAACTGCTCCCAGATTCTGCTCGCTGGGATTGTCGTGAGCGTCTCCGAAAGCGCAAGCCCCGAGCCCGTCCAGCGAAACAACTGCCGGCCCATCGGATCGACCACATAAATGTATTCGAATCCCCACGTCTGGTAAGCCCGGCACTTCTCAAGCAGGTGCGGCGCCGAGTCATCTTCGGACAGTATTTCCACGACAACATCCACGGCGCGAGTCGGATAAGGCTCCTCAATCGCCCCAATCGTCGCGATTACGTCTGGTCTGGGGCGGGCATCCGGCACAATCCGCAGCTCTATTTCAGATCCAGGTCCATACCCCGCCTCGTTGAGTAGTCGCATAACGATAAACTGCAAAGCTCCATGGATCCAGGTAGGCATGCCCTTGGGAACCACCTCTCCATACCAGAATTCAAAAGCTCGATCCTGGTTCGCATACTGAGCCTCGAACTCAGCAACCGTCAGCTTTTCGGCAGCAGCAGCCATAACGCTATTCTCCGCTAACCTCGTCACCGGCGAAACTGCGCCGCAGCACCTGAGTCCGTCCCCCAGATTCGTTCCACCGCTTGGCGCAATTCTCCCAGCCGCGCCACACGTGTCTCGGTTGCCGCATATACTTCCACGGGTGCATCTTCAAAGCACCCGGCCAACTCCTCGGGCACTCCGCACAGCACGTCGTAGCCTCGTGCAAATGGCGAAAACGCCGGAAGCACAATACAATGTTTACTCACCAGAAATACGGGCAGCTTTTGCGAAGCGCCAGACGCGTCCCGCACACCTAAACACGGATGCAAATGCCCCACAATGAGCAGATCGCCTTCCCGCCGCGGCGCGGCTTCCAGCTTGTCGCCATGGATCGCGGTAACCAATTCGTCCGGCCAATAGTCCCGTTGTTCAATCTGGAGATGTCCAAAATCCCGCAGGAACGCTCGGTCGTGATTTCCCCGCACCGCAATCAGTTCCGCTCCGCTTGCCAGTTCCAGCAGTATCTTCTCAATCCATTCGCGTTCCGGCGCGGCCGGCTTCGGTGCATGCACCAGATCGCCGAGAAACACAATGCGCTGCGGCCGCAAGCTCTCGACCATCTGAAGCAGCTTCTCCCGCGTGCGGAAATCCGCCAGTGGTCCCAACTCGCCGCGCCGCCGCTGCGCCCAGCTATAACCGAGATGCACATCCGCCACGAGCGCCGTTCGCGACGCCTCGAGCCACAACGCTCCCGACGCATGAGCCGAAATTTTGGGAAGTACCGGAACCAGCAAAGCCAACTTTCATCTTCGCAAGCTGAGTTACCGTTAGAAAGAATGCAGCGGATCGCAATCGATATGGACGAAGTGTCAGCCGACACGATGAGCCATTACCTCAACGTCTATAACGCCGAGTTCAACCAGACCCTCAAGAAAGACGATTTTCACGGCAAACGCATCTTCGAAGTGATCGACAAAGCGCACGTCACACGCTCGCGCGAATACTTCCTTTCCGAAACCTTCTTCGCGGAAATTCCCGTTATGCCCGGCAGCCAGGAAGTTGTCGAACAACTGATGAAGCGCTACGAAGTTTTCATCACCACGGCCGCCATGGACGTTCCCAATTCGTTCAGCGCCAAATTTAAATGGCTTCAGAAAAACTTTCCGTTCATTCGGCCCGCGAACGTCGTGTTTTGCGGCGATAAGAGCATCGTGCTGGCCGATTTTCTGATCGATGACGACGTGCGCCACTTCAAGCGCTTCCACGGCGAAGGCGTCTTGTTCACCGCCCCGCATAATGTAAACGAAACTCGCTACCGGCGCGTTGACGATTGGCCGCAAGTCCGCAGCCTGTTTCTCTCGTGAAGCGCCTTCTTGCCGCGGTTTTCGCCTGCTGGCTTCTGATCGACGTCATCCAAACCGTTCACCGCGTGAGCGGCTTCTATACGCCGCTGCCTGTCCTTGATTACTGGCGCTGTGTGATTCATCTGCCGGATTACCAGGCGTTTCATCCTGCCGTCCTCTGGCAGCAGCATAACGAGCACCGGATTGTCTTTCCGGAACTCGTCTTTGCCGCGGATATGCTGTGGGGCCATGGCCTCATGCTCATTCCGCTTACCGCGAGCTTCCTCTGTTACGCGCTGAGTTGGCTCGGCCTTTCGTCTGTCGTGTTATTTGATGCGCAGATTTCCCAAACCACGCGCTGGCCCGCGGCTTTCCTTGCCGGTATGTTTGCTCTGTTCGAATCGGCGGCCATGGTGCTGGCAACTCCCTTTCTTCTGCAATGGACTCTTACCGCAGGCACCGTCGTCTGCTCGCTCCTATTTCTGAGCAAACGCGCGCTTGCTGGAACAATCATTGCCGCCATCATCGCGACATATTCCTCTGCCAACGGACTGCTGCTCTGGGCGTTGCTCCTCGCGTTCGGCTGGTTGCTCGGCTTATCGAAACGATCCTTCCTGATCCTTTTCGCCGCGGCTGCAGCAAGCATCGGCCTCTATTTCATTCAGTTTCGTTTTTCGAACGACCTGCACGTGTGGCCGTTAATCGTGCATCCTCTTTATACGCTCGGCTTCATCTGCTCTTACCTCAGCTTGCCGTTCGGCGAGGTCAAGGCGCCGGCGTTCGGCATTGCAATCGGAGCCATCAGCCTTCTTACGGCTCTCTGCTGTTTGCGGGCCGCAGCGAAACACAATCTGTTACGCTCACGTCCCGGCATCGTGCTGTTCGGCTATTACGGCTTCACGCTGCTCACTGCTCTTTTAACGGCCGCTGGCAGAATGAACGCCTCGGAGCCATCGTTTCAAGCGGCCAAATCGTTTCGCTATCTTTCACTGCCGCAAATGAATTGGGCCGCGCTGGTTCTCCTCGGTTTTTGGCTGCTCGCACGCCTTTCGAAACCCCGCGTGTTTTCCATCGCGGCAATCACGCTGAGTCTGCTATTCCTGGTTGCTTCCGTGAAACTCGGCCGCTGGCTTACCGCCGCCGGCAGTGTATTTGTCCGGCAGCAGCAAATCGCGCGGAACCTCGAAGCGGGTCGTTTCGATCGCGCCCTCATCGCGCAATATGTCTACCCCGATCCCGCCGTTGTCGAAGCCGGGCTCGCCCGATTGAAAGCCGCCAAACTCTCAATCTATTACGCCGCGAATTTCGTAACCGTCCTGCCGCATGCCCGCCACGATCTTTTCCCGAATACCAGTAACTTCCTCGCTGGTAAGCGTATGATCCAGCGCGCCGATTTCCAAATGATAGGAAACGCTCTTCTGGCCCTCGATCAACGGCGGCCCTTCGTAGACTCGAATAAAGTCGAGTTGCGCCAATGCCGAGCCGGCCAGCTCGGTAATCCGTGTTTCCAATTCGCCCACCGGCTTGGTCTGCGGCACAACGATCGATAAATCAAAGCCGCCCGTCGGATATTTGCGTGGAGGCCTGTAGTTTATTTGCTGTTGCGACGTCAATTCCAGCGCGCGCTCCAGATCCACATCGAACGCCACGGCTCTTCCCTCAATTCCTTCATTGGCCAGCATCGCAGGATGGAATTCGAATAGCCGTCCAAGCTCGACGCCTGCCCACGATAGCCGTGCCGTCCGGGTCGGATGCTCAAAGGGACGTGTCTCGGTTGCCGCCGTGAACCTCGCCGGCGGAAACGCGCACTCCACCACGCGCTTCATTTCGAAAAACGCATCTTCCCCCGCGTGTGCGTCATACAGTACAGCCGCTACGTGCGTCACTTCTTCGTCCGGATGAATTTCGTTGCCGATTTCGAACACCCGGAATTCATCGAAGTTGCGCACATTTGCCAAGACGTTCTTGAACAAACCCGGCAACAGGCTGCGCCGCATATGCGTCAGCTCGGAAGCAACCGGATTGCGCACGCCCAGGTGCTCTTCCAAATTCACTTGAAAGCGCTCCGCATCCGCCGCGGTAATAAAGGAATAGTTGTAGACTTCGCTGAATCCCTGCGCGGCGATAATCCTCCGTACTTTCCGCAAATAGTGCCGCATCGGATTCGCGGGCGGCACGATTGAGGCTACCAGCGGCGCTTGCGGCACAATCTCTCCGTAGCCGACCATGCGCCCGATCTCTTCAACCAAATCGTCCTTATGCGAAATATCTTTCGTCGCGCGCCACGTCGGCACCGTCACGGTCAGCAGCCGCGGCACGGTTTCGCTCACCGCAAAGCCCAGCGCTTCCAAAATATGCCCCACTTCGTGCTCCGTAAGCTGCTTGCCCAATTTGCGCACCACGAAATCAATCGGCAGCGCAATTGGCGCGAGTTGTTTCAATCGGCTGCCATTATCTGTGACGCCGCTCGCCAGCTTGATTCCTGGACTCCACTCGCGTAATAGCGCAACCGCACGCGCTAAGCCGCGCAGAGTATTTTCCGGATCGAGCGACTTCTCAAATCGCATCGAGGCATCCGTGCGCAGCTTATGCCGCGCAGAAGTCAGCCGTACACTCGTTGCTTCGAAATTCGCGCTCTCTAATAAGATCCGTGTGGTGCTCTCCGAAATCGCGCTGTCGGCGCCCCCGACCACTCCCGCCAGCGCCACCGGTCCCGCCGCATCCGCAATCACCAAATCATCCGGCGCCAGTTCGTAGGTCTCGCCGTTCAGCGCCCGCAATTGCTCCCCAACGCGCGCTCGCCGCACGAAGATCGTATTTCCCGCGAGTTTATCGGCGTCGAACGCGTGCATCGGCTGCGGCAATTCAGCCAGTACATAATTCGTTGCATCGACGATGTTGTTGATCGCATTCAACCCGATGCTTTCCAGTCGAGCCTGCACACTAAGCGGCGAGGGCGCAATCGTAACGCCTTCCACCAACAACGCGCTATACCGCGAACATAACGCATAGTCCTCGATTTCGACAGAAAAGGCCGGCGCGCCCTCGGGCAGCAGTGACATGTCCACCGGATCGCGCAGCGAGCCGCTGGTGATCGCCGCCACTTCGCGCGCCATCCCGTAATGCCCCCAAAGATCAGGCCGGTGCGTCAGGCTCTTGTTATCGATTTCGATAATCCAATCCGGCTGAAGCTGCGGAATCGGCTGGCCGGGCGTGGCGTTCTCAAGTTCCAGTAGTCCGGCATGATCGCGATTGATGCCCAATTCGGCCGCACTCGCGAGCATTCCTTCGCTCTCGACGCCATCGATCACAATGCGATCAATCGTCTTGCCGCCAAGCGTCGTTCCTGGCGGCACCCATGGAACCGTAATACCCGGACGTACGTTTGGGGCCCCGCACACCACTTTCACTTTCTTACTGCCGGCGTCGATCTCGACCGATTTATTCTTGCCCTTCGGCATTTCGTCGACCGCGAGTACGCGCGCCGCCAATACACGCGTCAGATGCGCGCCAGCCGGCTCCACACCTTCACACTCGGCGGTCTTCGTCGTGATGAGATGTTCGAGTTCCCGGGGATCGTTGTGCAGATCGGGGACAAGCTCGCGAATCCAGCTATAGGAAAACTTCATCAGAATTGTTTGAGAAACCGCAGATCGCCGCCTTGCAATTGACGAATATCGTCGATGCCAAAACGCATCATGGCTAGCCGCGTCAGTCCCAGTCCAAAAGCAAACCCGCCCCACTCGTCCGGATCGATGCCGCTCATCCGCAGCACGTTCGGATGCACCAGGCCGCAGGGCAGCAGTTCCACCCAGCCGCTTTGCTTACAAACCGCGCAGCCCGCCCCATTGCAGATCAGGCATTGAATGTCTAGCTCGAAGCCGGGCTCGACAAATGGAAAATACCCGGGCCGCAGCCGCACCGTAACGTCACGCCCGAAAATCCCGCCAAGCAGCGTCTTCATGAAGTAAATGAGATTGGCCACTGAAACATTGCGGTCAATCATCATTCCTTCGAGTTGATAGAACGTATGCTCATGCGATGCGTCCACTTCTTCGTTGCGAAACACGCGTCCCGGAGCAATCATGCGCAGCGGTGGACCAAAGCGCCGCATGCCGCGCACTTGCACAGGCGATGTATGGGTGCGCAGTAAGTTCCCGTTCGTCAGCCAGAACGTGTCCTGCATGTCGCGCGCCGGATGCGTAGCCGGAATATTCAATGCATCGAAGTTGTGCTCTTCCGTTTCCACTTCCGGTCCGTAGAGCACCGCGAATCCGAGCGATGTAAAGAGGTCTTCAATCTCTTCCTGCAATTGGGTGACGGGGTGCAAGCTGCCCGGATGAATTCCGTGAGCAGGCAGCGTAACATCGATCCACTCGCGCCCGAGGCGTTCCGATAACGCCATTTCGGCAAAGCGTCGCTTCTTGTTCTCGTACTCGCCTTCCAGATCCTGCTTGACTGAATTGAGCAGTTTCCCAACGCTCGCGCGCTCTTCCGGTGTCAGCTTGCCAAAGTCTTTGCTTATATTGGCAAGCGTGCCTTTGCGCCCGAGCGCCTGCACCCGGGCTTCTTCCAATTCTTCTGTGCCCACCGCGGACGCAAAGGCGGCCAAGGTCGCGCGCCGGAGTTCTTCGAGTTTCGCTTCAAGCATGGCGCGTTTCGAGCAGCTCCGCCATTTCTCCCTTACCCGCGCTCAGCGCCAGGTCGAGCGGAAGCTGATTATTATCGGCGCGCGCTTGCGGATCGGCATCATGCGCCAGCAGCAGGCGCGCCATATCCAGATTGCCGGCTTGCGCAGCCGAATGTAGTGCGGTCCAGCCGCCATGCTGTTTCGCGTTCACCTTCGCGCCCGAGGCGAGCAGCAATTCGACAAGAGCCGCGCTACCGCCTGCGGCCGCCGCATGCAATGGCGTGTTCTGCATCGCGTTAGTAGACGGCGCTTCGATGTCCGCACCCCTATTCAGCAGCCCTTTCGCCAGTTCGGGATGCCCGAAAAACGCCGCCAGATGTAATGGTGTCCAGCCATCCGAATTATGCGCTCCAAGCAAAGACGCATCCCGGTCGATTTCCGCCAATGCCTCGCTTACCTGACCCGCCACGCACTTCCCAAACACGTCGAGCTTCGGGCCAAGGCTCAGCAGATACTCGGCAATTTGCGGCTGCCGGTAATATTTCGCCAGCAGAAAGCTACTCTGCCCGGCCTCATTCGTCGCATTCAGCAAAGCCGCATCTTCGCCGACCGCCCGCTTAACCGCCGGAAGATCGCCTTTCTTGACTGCCTCCTGAAAAGCTTGAACCGTCATGCCGCGGGCAGAAACACTTGTTCGGACTTGGTCAGTTCCCAGTCGAGATGATTGATATAGAACAGTAGAATTTCACGCGGATACTTTTCCGAAAACTCGTCGAACACGCGCTTCTGCCACCCTTCTGTCAGATACTCTTCATGCTTCAGGTCCTTGTCGAAAAAGCCCTGCTCGTTCGGAATGTGCAGGAAATTCAACACATCCACAATCATGTCGAGATGGGAAAGCAGAAACACTTGCGACAGATCGGTCGCAAAATCTTCTTCGCCGGCTTCAATCCTCGCCCAGAATCTGGGCTCCGCTTTGCGCAGCGCTTCGCTGTTCACTTTCGTAAGGCGCGCGCGCAATTTGAACCGCTCGTAAACCTGATAAGTGCGCAATTTGCCGATGGATATTCCGCGCACGAGTTGATGAAAAATATCCGGCCCTAGCGCCGTAAAGACGCCGCACATCTGCATCGTGTCAAGCGTAACATGTGCGGTACAATCGGGAGTTTTGGAAGTTTCTTTTCCTCCCACATCATGAGTAATTTGATTGTGCTCGGAGCACAATGGGGCGACGAAGGCAAAGGCAAGATCGTCGACTTACTCTCCGAAAATTTTGACGCAGTCGCTCGCTATCAGGGCGGCCATAATGCTGGGCACACCGTTTACATCGGCAGCAGGAAGTTTGTGCTCAAGCTAATTCCGAGCGGCATCCTGCGGCCGGGCGTGCTCGCGGTCATCGGCAATGGCGTGGTGATCGATCCGGCTGCTCTGCTCGAAGAAATTGCCGGACTCGAATCCGCCGGGGTCGACGTAAAAGCGCAGCTCAAAATCAGCAATCGCGCGCACGTGCTGTTTCCGTTTCACCGCACCATTGAGAAGATTTCAGAAGGCCGCGATAACCGTACGCCGATCGGCACCACATCCCGCGGCATCGGCCCGTGCTATGAAGACAAAATTGCGCGGCGCGGCATCCGCATCGCCGATCTGGTAGATAACGATTTCGCCAGCCTTTATCGATCGCTCGCCGAAGATAAAAAGCTTATTGCCGATGCGTTCCACATTCCGGAGCCGGGTAATTTCGACGAGATTCTGGGCGAATATCAGCGTTTCGCCGAACAAATTCGTCCGCTCGCCTGCGACACCTCCCACCTGCTGAATCAAATGATTCGCGAAGGCAGGAGCATCCTGTTTGAAGGCGCGCAAGGCACGATGCTCGATATCGACTTCGGCACATATCCTTTTGTAACCAGCTCGAGCGCCGCGGCAGGAGGCGCATGCACCGGTACGGGCGTGCCGCCGAATAAGATTGACGGCATTGTCGGCGTCTCGAAGGCATACATCACGCGCGTCGGCGCGGGTCCATTTCCTTCGGAAGATCTGACGGAAATCGGCGAGAAAATCCGCAAGGCCGGCAATGAGTATGGCTCGGTAACGGGGCGCCCGCGGCGCTGTGGCTGGTTCGATGTTCCGTTGCTGCGCTACACCGCGGAAATCAACGGCTTCGACAGCTTAATCATGACCAAGCTCGACGTGCTCGACGAGCTCAGCGAGATTCGCGTGTGTGTGGCGTATGAAGTCAATGGGGAATGCATCACTCACATGCCCGCCAGCACGCGCCGCATGGAAGCCATCAAACCGATTTTCGAGACGCTCCCCGGCTGGCAGACTTCGACCCAGGGGATTTCGAGCGTGAGCAAACTCCCGGCGGCGGCGCAACGATACCTGGAATTTCTCCAATCTAAAACCGGTGTCGAAATCGGCTCGGTCTCGAACGGGCCCGAGCGCAACGAAACCATGATCGTCCCAGGCTCGAAGCTGGAACGCTTGTTAGGCACCCAGCGAATTTAAACATCCAGTCGCTCGTGGCTCTGCTGCTCCATCGGGCAGCCCCCATTCGTTAACTTGCCAAGTGCCCGAACCGCTCCCTCTTTTCCCCGCGGTCCAAACTCATTCTGCGGCCCCACACAACTCGGGCACCCCGCCTCGCACTTACAACTCGATGCCAGCTCCAAAGCCGCCCGGAGTAACTCCGCGCGCCGCCGGAACAAAGGCTCGCTCTGCCCGACGCCGCCCGGATAATTGTCATACAGCACCACGCTCGGCTGCGCCGGATCGTCGAGTACCGTCACGGCCAGATCCCGCGGATCGCTCAGCAGCAGCACCGCCGCCACGGTATGCAATACGTTCGCCGTCCCACGCACCGCATCCTGCGCATCCGCCGTCGAAAAGCCCTCAAAATCCTCAAAAAAATCGGCGCCAAACTGCAGCCAGAACGCCGTCGTATGCATCTCCTGCTCCGGCAAAGATAACAATCCCGCGCCCACATTTTCGAGCGTGTAAAATTTGATCTTCTTAAACCCAACCACCTGCCGCTTTACCCGCACTTCCCCATGTGCGTACCCATCCGCCGATTCAAACTCTGCAAGTTCACTCACCTGCGTATAGACAATCGCGTCCGTGAAATAATCGGAATCCACCCGCCGCACAAAGGCTTTCCGCCCGTCAAAATCCAGCTTCTCCACCTGAAACTGCCGCGCGTCATGCAAGTAAATCGCCTTCTCGTGCAGCGTCGTCAGCGCCGACGGGAAATCCACCTCGCCGATGATCTTGTGATCGTCCGTTACATCCACCACCAGGAAGTTATCGCTGCTCACCGCCCGCAAACTCACCGAATCCGCCGGATAACTATCGCTCACCCAGTGCCAGCAATCGCCCGAATGATGCAGTAACTGCAAGTCCTCCGCCAAGAACTTACATAACTTCTCGATATCCTGCCCGCCGAACCGCTCCCCATCCCGCAGCGGCAGCTCAAACGCTGCACATTTCAGGTGGTTGAGAAAAATTTCTAAATTGTCCGCATTGATATGCGCCTCTTCCGGTGATCCGCCGAAGAAATAATCCGGATGCTCCACCACATACTGATCGAGCGGCGCGCTAGAAGCCACCATCACCGCAATCGAGGTCCCGCTACGCCGCCCGGCCCTTCCCGCCCGCTGCCACGTCGATGCGATATTGCCTGGATAGCCAGCCAGCACCACCGTATCGAGCGACCCGATATCTACACCGAGCTCCAGCGCATTCGTCGCTACCACCGCCCGAATCTCTCCGTCCCGCAAACCCGCCTCGATCTGCCGCCGCTCTTTCGGCAGGTAGCCGCCGCGATACCCGCGCACCGCCTCATGCGAAAACGGCAGCTGCGCGCAGGCATCCTTTAAATAGGTCGTCAGAATCTCCGTCGCCAGCCGGTTGTTAGTGAACACCAGCGTCTGCGCATTTTGCCGGATGAACTCCAGTGCCACCCGCCGCGTCTCATGTAAATAGCTGCGCCGGATCCCGAGTTGCCGGTTCACCACGGGCGGATTATAAAAAACAAAATAGTGATCCCCTGAAGGCGCACCGTTCTCCGACACTAGCTCAAATTCTTCGGCGGTAATCGCCTCGGCCAGCTCCTTCGGGTTCGCGATCGTCGCCGAGCAGCAAATAAATTTCGGGTGCGTTCCGTAAAATTCGCAAATCCGCTTCAGCCGCCGCAGCACATTCGCCAGATGGCTCCCGTAAACCCCGCGATAATAATGCAGCTCGTCGATGACAATGTATTCGAGGTTCTCGAACAGCTTCACCCACTTGGTGTGATGAGGCAGAACGCCCGTGTGCAGCATGTCAGGATTAGTAAGCACCACATTCGCTTTGTCGCGAATCGATCGCCTGGCGTCGGCCGGCGTATCGCCGTCGTAGGTGTGGCAAGTGAGCGGCGCGCCTAACGCATCGTTCAACCGCTGCAACTCCAACCGCTGATCCTCGGCTAGCGCCTTGGTCGGAAACAGATAGATCGCCCGTGCCGCGGGATTCTTGAGAATCGATGCAACCACCGGCAAGTTGTAGCAAAGCGTTTTACCGCTAGCTGTCGGCGTCACCACCGCAACATCCCGTCCAGCGAGCGAGTGCTCTACCGCCGCAGCCTGATGTAAGTAAAGCTCCTTAATCCCGCGGGCCTTGAGAGCCGCACGCAGCCTCTCCTCCAATCCCGCTGGAAACGGCGCAAACCGGGCGGCCTGCGCTGGCAGATGCCGGATCGCCCGTACAGGCGATTGGTCCTCCGCCATCAAACTCTCAAATCGCCCTACCAGCGCCTTCTCCGCCGAAGTGCGCTTCCCAAAATCCAGAGCCAAATTCACTGTTAAGTTCGCCTTTTCTTCTTCTCTACCCTAACGAACTTGCACGGCGAGAACAAGCGCTTTCTGGCACGAGACCGAAAAATGGGCTTGCGGGCGCAGCTCCGTGCCCCTGCGACGGTACGCGGAGCTCTATCCGAGCTTCACATCCATCAGGTTCAGACCCGCGCGGATCTCGCGGGCGAGTTGCAGGGGATCTCCCGTTTTGAACTGATGAGAAAAGAAAAGCTGCGGGTGCTCGCCGGTTTCCTGGTTGTAAAGGCAGCCAACATCCCACCCCAGATTGCGCATCACCCGGGCGACTGGCTCGACCTCACTGGTGACCATTCCAAAATCCGGGGCCGCCGCCGCTCTACTTCCGCCATCCAGCGGTTCGAAGGAGATACTGGTCTGCACGTTGAGATAAGGACTGACGCGCATGCTCGTTTAGGTACACCGGGTCCTCCCTCGGGACATCGAAGTTGACGACACCGTCGGAGCCGATATTCGGAGAAGCGCCGAGTATCTTTCCAATCGCCTTGGCCGGTAGCGGCGTCGTCGGATTGCTGGGAAGAGTTTGCGGAAATGGCGTAGATGTTACATCAAGCGCCGATTTGAGCCCTTCTGCGATCGCCGTACCGCTGCCTCTCTGGCGGAAATGAATGAACCAGATCGGAGGCTCGAAATCATAGAAGTGCTGATGTTGCGCCTGAAATACGATCTGATGCCCAACGAGATGGCTGATGAACGGTTGAACCTCGTCGGTTTTGAGCGGAAAGTCTCCGTTCATCATTACGTCGTCATCTGAGATCCTTTGAAAGTAAATAGTTCCGTTGACCTCGAACGAGGGCTTAATCGGCACTCCTCGAATGGTTACGTCGCTAATGTCGTTGCGATCGATCTCGATTGAAAATACGCCGTTCTGAAACATGCCCTGCGCCTGAAGTATGCCTTCAATGGCGCTCCAGAATACCGAAGCGTTCGACGACCCCTGAAGTCCGCGCGCCCCCAGTACCGTGTTTCCCAGAAGCCCGGCCCCCATACCGGTCCCGAGCGCCAAAAGATGCCGTCTGCTGACCAACTTGTCCATCGATGCCTCCCCGAGTTCGCGATCTATCAACTGCAATCTGCGAAATCGAAAGAGAGATCGCTGCTTAAGTAGTCCGTTTCACTCGGAAGAATACGGCGTCCGTCTCCGGCCTTTCTCCTGAATTCCTTCTTATCTGTTCCACCCGGCACCAATTCGGAAGGTATCGTGTATAGTACTACTGGTACTCTCTCTGATGTATGGGGCTGTTTGCCGGGAATCACATTCTCGTGCTGATTCCTGTGTTGGCGTTGCTTGGCTTATTCCTGCCGATCGGACTCAGGGCCCGCCGCGCGCTCGAAGCGTCCGAGCGGCGGTACCGCATGCTTTTCGAAAACAACCCGCACCCGATGTGGATTTTCGACGAAGAGACGCTCGCATTCCTCGATGTAAACGCCTCAGCGGTCGAGTGCTATGGATACACCAGGCAAGAGTTTCTTGCCATGACGCTGACCGATATTCGTCCCCCCGAAGAGGTGCCCGATTTGCTCGAAGACATCCGGCGCCAGCGCAACATCCGGCATTCGGACGGACCGTGGCGTCACCGCAAGCGTGATGGAAGCATAATCGCTGTCGAGATTACGGCGGTACCGATCAGCGGGTTGCGGCGTCCCGCGAAATTCGTATTGGCCACCGATGTGACGGCGCGAGTTGAAGCTGAGGCCGCCCTCCGGCGCAGCGAAGAACAGCACCGGGTGATCGTCGAGACCGCTTCCGACGCCATCGTGACCATCAATGAGGAGAGCACCATCCTGTTCGCCAGCGCTCCGGTTGAGAGAATTTTCGGCTATCGGCCGGGCGAACTCGTAGGCCAATCGCTCTTGATGCTCATTCCCGAGCCCTTACGCTCCGCACACCTCCGCGGCTTCGAACGTTACCTCGCGACAAATCAGCGCCATACCTCGTGGCAGCTCCTCGAGTTGCCAGGACTCCACCGGAATGGATCGGAAGTGCCGCTCGAATTATCATTCGGGGAATTTCGGAGTGGATCCCGGCGCTGGTTCACAGGGGTGATTCGCGACGTTTCCGAGCGCCGCCGCGCTGAAGAGAGCCTCAGCGAATCCCGGAATCTCATTCAAACCGTCTTCAACACGGTTCCGCTAGCGATTTGGGGGATCGACCTGTTAGGCCGAGTCACGTTTTGGAATCATGCGGCGGAGGCCGTATTCGGCTGGACCGAGCAGGAAGTGTTGGGTCAGGATCTGCCCATCATCCCCGAAGAACAACACCAGGAATACCAGCAGTGGCTTAGCGGATATGCGCTTGGTCTCCCCCACACCGGGGTCGAACGGCAACGCAAGCGAAAAGCCGGAACCTTGATCGATTGCGAGATTTGGACTGCGCCCCTTCGCTCCGCCGCAGGCGCGATCACCGGCACGGTCGGCATCCTGGCGGATATCACCGAGCGTAAACGCTATGAAAGTGCGCTCGTCGAAGACGAGCTGAAGTTCCGCAAATTATTCGCCGACAATCCGCAGCCTATGTGGGTATTCGACGAGAATACGCTGCGATTTCTCGAAGTAAACGATGCTGCGGTTCGTCATTACGGCTATTCGCGCGAAGAGTTCTTCGCCATGACTCTTGGCGATTTGCGTGCCGCCGCAGACAGGCCAACGCTCCTTGGGCCCCAAAGTATAAGCGAATCGCGCGAGCTGAAGCACGTCCTCAAAGATGGCCGGATCGTTACTGTTCACGTCGCTGCCCATCGTGTGCAGCTTTTCGGAACTTCGGCCATTCTGTCCCTGTTACAAGACGTCACTGATCGCAAACATGTGGAAGGCGAGATCGCCAAACATGTGCGCAATCTGGCCCGGAGCAATGCGGATCTGCAGCAGTTTGCCTGGGCTGCGAGTCACGATTTGCTTGAACCGATTCGCATGGTCACCTTGCACACGCAATTGTTCGAGCGCCAATTTGGTGGCATCGTACCAGAGCAGGGTCGGCAGTACCTGGAATATGCACGCGAAGGCGCCTTCCGCATGAAAGCGCTGGTCGATGCCCTTCGCGACTACTGGGATATTCAACATCGCCCGCTCCAGATCAAGACAATTTCCCTCGCGTCCGTCATTCAGTCCGCTCAAGCAGCTCTAACGCTCGGTGCGGACGCCACTCCGGTTGCCGTGACCTGTGACGATTTGCCGTCCATCGAGGCAGATGAGGCTTTGCTCAACCGGCTCATGCTCGAGTTATTCCAAAACGCTGCCAAGTTCCGCTCCGACGCTCCGCCCCGGGTCCATGTATCGGCTGCCCGCAGCGCGGGCTATTGGACAGTTCTGGTCGAAGACAATGGCATCGGTATAGAACCCGCCTACCTCGAATCCGTATTCCGAATCTTTTACCGGCTCTCGCGCGAACATCCCGGAGTCGGCATTGGCCTCAGCTTATGCAAACAAATCCTGGAGCGCCACAACGGACGGATTTCGATCGCCTCCCGCCCTGGAGTCGGCACAACGGTTCAGCTTCAATTCCCCTGCGAAACCGGCTAGAAACGGCATTGTTCCGGTTCTTAGGAAATCTTTAAAACATCGGTTGACTGCGCAGCCGTAATGGTCGCGGGCGCCTGATCCCCGTCTTGTCCCGTCCGAGTTGCAGAATCGGGTATTCCATAAATTTCCAGGAAAGCGCGGCCACACCGGTGGACAAGGCGATGCCGAGCAGTATCCCGCCTAGTCCCGCAACGTGGCGCCCCGCGAAGCCAAACACGAACGGATGAATCATGTAAAGCCCGTAGCTAATCCGCCCGATATAACGCAGCGGACGAATGGAAAGAGCCGCAGCAAGGGGGCGGTATTCCAGAGTCAAACAGAGAAGCCCGAAGAATGCGAGCGCAAAGAAGCTGTCTGCCAAAGCGACTCGCACTGGCGCCAGCGCCCCGAGGCGCATGGTGGTCCAGAGTGCGGCGGCCAGGCACGGTACGAAGGTCAGCCAGCCGATCCGCCGCACACTTCTGGAGTTGAGGGTAAGCAAAGCAAGGAGACTTCCCAGGGCGATGCCGTCCAGCCGGTATTGAGTATAGGAATAGAGCTGCTTGAGGTCCATTCCAGAATGCAGCCCGAGGAGTCGCACGAGGGGAGAAGCGAATACAACTGCGGCCGCAATCGCGGGAAGCACTCGCCGCGGCAGAAAAAGCACTAGCAGCGGCCATACCAGATAGAAATGTTCCTCAACGCACAATGACCAGGTTTGATTGAAGTCCGGGTGTGTGGGCCACGCGGTCAGATAGTTTTGAACGAAAACAAGGCAGTGGGCCCATTGGTAAGGTGTCCGGGTCCACCACGCCTCGATGATTACGAAGCTCAGCAGCAGGTAGTAGATCGGCCAAATTCGTAGGATTCGCTTGAAATAGAAATGGCGCAGAGCAGGCAGACCGCCGCCTGAGCGGAGAAGAATGCTTGTAATGAGGTATCCCGATAGGACAAAGAAGATGTCCACCCCGACCACGCCGTAATGCGCAATCGAGACCAGCGCGCGCGGCGCGGGGGCCCAAAACCAGGTGGTGAACACGTGGTGCAAGAGTACGAGCGATATGGCTACTGCGCGAAGGCCGTCCAGCTGCGGAATATAGCGCAGCTTGCCAGCGGTTCGCGGGCGTTCGAGCACACCCGGCAGTGTATGGGCAATGTCTAAGAGATTGCTAGCACTAGTGAAGAAATCGGTACGGTGAGTACGTTTAAAGTTTGCGTCACAAACTAATCTCGGCAGACGTTTAGAAGGTGAGAGGCGAGCGAAAATATTGGAAGCCCTAGATGGCCTGACACCTTCCATGACGGATGCGACCTATGCCCGTATGCGTGCAGGCGCGGATCTCGATTTTGAAGCGATCTTTCTCGAACATTTCTCACGCGTAGCCGGGATCTTAACCCGCATGCTGGGCGACCGGAGCCAGGCCGAAGAGATAGCCGGCGAGGTGTTCTGGAGGCTCTATAGAGACGAGCGGAAACTGCTGCTAACCGGCAAAGTTGCTCCGTGGCTGTACAAAACGGCGACGCGCGCCGGAATCGATGCGATCCGCGCTTCCACCCGCCGCAGCCGGTATGAACAGGCCGCGTTATTTGAAAAGCGGGCGAGCGGGGTGGAAGAAAGTGGCCCCTTGAAAAGCCTGCTGCGCGACGAGGAGCGCGCCCGGGTGCAAGCTGTTTTGACTAGTATGAAACCCGCACAGGCGCAGCTAATCTTGATGCGAGCCGATGGCGCGCCCTACAAGGAGTTGGCCGAAGCCATTGGCGTCGCGGTGAGTAGCGTTGGAACGTTGTTGATTAGGGCCGAAGCGGAGTTTCGCCGCCGCTATTTGCAGTTGAACGGAGCCAGGGAGGAACTATGAAGTGCTTTGAGGATGGCGTACTGCGCGCGCGGCTCGACGGCGAGCTGTCTGCTGCGGAGAATGAGAGTGTTCAGGAGCATCTGGACTCGTGTGAGCGCTGCCGGTCGCGATCTGAAGCGATCGCGAGAGAAGCACGGCGCGTAGAGTATCTGTTGCAGATGCCGCCCGGAACGCCTGCGATCGACCCGGCGTCGGCTTACCTCCGGCATCGGGAAAAATTCGTCGCGCAGATTGAAGATCTGCGTCCGTTTTCCGGATTTCGAGCGCGCGGCTGGTGGGGCGGCCTGGCCGCTGCGTCGCTGCTGGTCCTGCTCTTCAGCTTTGCCCCAGCCCGCACCTGGGGTCAGCGAATTCTCGAAATGCTGCGCGTCCAGAAGGTCGCGGTGGTTCCCGTCGCCATCAACCCGGTGGGCGTCGGGGGACAGCAGCAGATGATCGCCCGGTTCTTCTCCGACAACGTGGTGGTTACCATGGACCCCGGAAAGCCGGTGAGCGCGCCGAATGCAGACGCCGCGAGCCAGATGGCTGGATTCAGGGTCGAGACGTTCGCGGAGATAACTCCAACTCAGGTCCGCGTCGCCAACCAGACCGCGTTTCATATGACTCTCGACCGCGACCGAATCGAAGCGGTCCTCAACCAGGTCGGCCGGCCCGACATTCAAGTTCCGAAATCGGTGGATGGGAGTACGGTGGCGGTCTACATTCCGAAATCCGTGCAACTGGAGTATGGCAACTGCGCGAAGAAGACTGCGGGAGACGACAGCTGCATGCTCTTCCTGCAAGTGCCCGCGCCCACCGTCAGTGTTCCTCCGAATTTGAATATTTCCGCGCTGGCGGAAGCTGGTTTGCAAATTGCCGGCATGAGTGCCGCGGAAGCACACTCGTTCGCGCAAACGGTGGACTGGTCCTCGACCCTGGTGATTCCGGTTCCACAGAACGGCGGCTCATACCGTCCGGTTACGGTGGATGGAGTGAAAGGAACGCTGGTGGAAATGGCGCCGCACGGCAACGTTCGAGGCGCATATTCTTTAGTGTGGCTGAAGAACGGAATCATTTATTCGATCCATGGCCGGGGATCCTCGAGCGAGGCGCTGGCGGCTGCGTCGTCGCTCGGCTGATACCGTTTGAGAACGGTGGATTCGACGCAAGAGAAGCTGGCCGAGCTCGCCATCTCGACGGACCGGCTGCGAAAAGTCTTCGATCAGAAAGTTGCGGTTCGAGGCCTCACTCTGGACGTACGCCGGGGTGAGGTCTTCGGCTTTCTTGGCCCCAACGGAGCCGGCAAGAGCACGTCCATAAAGATGCTGCTCGGATTGGTGAAGCCGACCAGCGGAACCGCATGCGTCCTGGGCAGGCCCATTCCCGACCGGGAGATGCGGGCCAATATCGGCTTTCTCCCCGAGCATTTCCGATTTTATGATTGGCTCACTCCGGCTGAGCTGTTGCAATTGCACGGCGGCCTGCAAGGCATCGCACCGCGCGTGCTGAAGAAGCGCATTCCGGCGATGCTCGATCTGGTCGGCTTAACGCCGCATGCCGGCAAGCAATTGCGGCGTTTTTCGAAAGGCATGATGCAGCGCATCGGCCTCGCCCAGGCTCTAATCAATGAACCGGACGTCCTGTTTCTCGACGAACCCACGTCCGGCCTCGATCCCGTGGGCCGCAGGCTGGTGCGCGATCTGATTGCGCTCCAGCGCGCGCGCGGCGCCGCGGTGTTCCTGAATTCGCATCTCTTGAACGAAGTGGAGCTGACCTGCGATCGCGTGGCGTTCATCCGCTCGGGAGAAGTGATCGAAACACTCGATGTCCGGAGTTGGTCATCCTCCCGGGTAGATATTCAAATCCGCGCGCGCGGCCTTTCGGAAGAAATTATCGACGGCCTGCGCGGCTTGGGCTCGAATATCGAATGGAGCGGCGAGCGGCTGGCCTTGACAGTGGAAACGAATGCGTTGGCTCCCTCCATTTTGCGATGTTTGGTGGAAGGTGGCGCTGAGGTCTTCGAGTTTACGCCGCAGCGTCTTTCGCTCGAACGTAGATTCTTACAAATACTTGGTGAGGATCAAGGCCTGTGACCCGCGTCTGGATTATGGCCGAAGCTACCTTCCGCGAGGCGGCCCGCAAGAAGATCCTCTGGATGGCGTTGGCGGCCGGTTGCGGGTTCCTCGTGCTTTTCGTGTTTGCGATGCGCTTTCAGGCAGCCAGTCTCAAGGACTCGCACTTGCCGCCGTTACTCCGAAAAGAGGCGCTGAATACGATCGTGATGCTGGGTATGTATGCGGTCGATCTGCTCGTGGTTGTGCTTACCGTATTGACTTCCGTCGACACCCTTTCCGGCGAAATCGATTCGGGCGTCATTCAGGCGATTGCCACAAAGCCGGTGCGCCGGGTGGAACTGCTGGCGGGCAAATGGCTAGGCTTTGCCGGAATGCTCACGCTTTATATCTTGCTGATGTTCGGCGGCGTCAATGCCGTGGCGTATGCCACCACCGGCGTGGTAGTCCGGCACTTTGCGCGAGGCTTGGGCCTGATCTGGCTCGAAAGCGCGCTACTGTTATCGATGACGCTGTTCTTCGGCACCTGGCTTTCGACCATAACCAACGGAGTGCTGGTGCTAGGGTTACATGGACTTGCTTTTATAGGCGGCGGCGTAGAACAGGCCGGAGCTTTGACGCATACGCCTAAAGCCGTAGCACTGGGCGTCATTGCAAGCATTGTGATGCCGAGCGAATCGCTCTGGCGCAGGGCTGCGTTTGAGATGCAATCGCCGCTCGTCAGCGCTGTAGGGTTGTCGCCCTTCAGCGCCGCTTCGGTTCCGAGCGTCGCAATGATTGCTTACGCCGTGCTCTATACGCTTGTGTTCTGGTTGCTCGCCGTGCGTGTGCTCAACCGGCGCGATTTATAGGTCAGGGCTGCGGTTGTGTTCGTGCCGAGGTGGACGGTTTGGCCGCATTCACCGGAATTTCCAGAATGCGAACCGGTCGCGGGGTGGCGTCATACTGGCTTAATTTCCGCAATTCGCTCTGCTTGTCCTTATAGCGCGCCTGCACTTCATAATCTTCGGTGAAGCTCAGGTCGGCGAATTGATACCGGCCGTCCTTCTTAGTGAAGAAATTTGTTTTTTCGTTCGTCTTCTTGTTGGTGAGAGTGACCAGCGCGCCTTCGAGTACCTGGCCCGAGGCGTCGGTAACCTGGCCGCTGACTGTGCGCGTACTGGCTGCCTTCTCTTTTTTGGGCGAGCGCTGGTTGCCGAAAGTGGCGGCACTGCCGTTGTGCGACGGGTCAATTTGCTGCGCCGAGCACAAAAAGCTGCATGCAATTATGGCGAAAGCGGCGGCCACAAAACGCTTCATGAAATACCTCACGGATTTTACGGAACTTCTCCAATCGTATCAGCCTGAATTGCAACATCCTCCGAAATTCGGCTTCTAACAGAAAGTGACCAGGTTATTCATAGCGCTTACTGTCGCGGTGTTCGCCGCCCCTCTTTCCCGCGCCCAGACGGACCAGACGATCAAAATCGATGCGACAGCCGCCGCCCATCCGTTTTCGCACTTTTGGGAGCAAATGTTCGGCTCGGGCCGGGCGAATCTCAGCATGCGCGAGAGCTACCGCCGGGATCTGCGCACCGTGCGCGACCACACTGATTTCACTTATGTGCGCTTCCACGCGATTCTCGATGACGAGAACGGTGTCTACGACGAAGACGCACACGGGAGCCCGGTTTACAACTTTTCTTACGTCGATCAGATCTACGATGGCTTGCTCGAAAATCATGTGAAGCCTTTCATTGAACTGAGCTTCATGCCGCGCAAACTGGCGGCAAATTTGAAACCGCATCCGTTCTGGTATAAGCCGCTGCCATCTCCTCCGAAGGATCCAGCGAAGTGGAGCGCTCTCGTCCAGGCATTCACCCGTCACCTGGTGGATCGTTATGGAAAGAGCGAGGTAGAACAGTGGTACTTCGAAGTCTGGAATGAGCCGAACATTGATTTCTGGGACGGCGATCCGCAACAGGCCACTTACTTCGCCCTCTACGATGAATCCGCGAAAGCGATTAAAAGCGTGGATGACAAGTTGCGCGTCGGAGGTCCGGCGACGGCCCAGGCCGCATGGGTGGATGCCTTTATCGCCCATTGCAAACAGAACAACATTCCGTTTGATTTTGTTTCGACCCACGTTTACGGGAATGACACTTCCTTGAACGTATTTGGAAAGAATCTGCCGATCGAACGGAAGGACATGGTGGCGCGATCGGCAAAGAAAGTCTATGACCAGGTAAAGGCTTCAGGCGCACCCGGCACGCCGATCATCTGGTCGGAATACAACGCGACTTATATGAATCAGCCGGAGGTTACCGACAGCGCGTTTATGGGCCCATGGTTGGCCAACAATATTCGCGAGTGCGACGGGCTGACGAAGATGATGTCGTACTGGAGTTTCTCGGACGTGTTCGAAGAGCAGGGTGTAGTGAAGACGCCTTTCTATGGCGGCTACGGGCTCATTGCGGAGCGGCATTTGCCCAAGGCTGCGTTCTGGGATTTCTATCTGCTGCATCAGTTAGGCACACAGCGGATCGCTGTGAATTCCGAGGACGCGCTGCTGACGAAACTGCCGGGCGGCGGATATGCGCTGGCGCTCTGGAATTATGCGGAGCCGGGCCAACAGGTCTCAGTAAAGACGTTTCACTTATCGGCTGCCGGATTTCGCGCGAAATCGTACACGATTCAGGTGGTCAGTCCCGAACAGGCTTCGGTCTTGGAAGACTGGCGAAAGATGGGCTCTCCCGCTTCGCCGACTCTCGTACAGATTCACACGCTGCTCGAGCAGTCGAAATTGCCGGCCGCCGAGAAGCGCTCCTTCGACAAGCCGATACAACTCGGGGCCCAAAGCCTGGCGCTGATTGAATTTAAGTAAGCCTCACGAACGCCGCTGCGGGCATCATCCGCTCCCCGGATCGCTCATGCGGCGCTGCTCCAATCCGCTCGGTGACTCCGATTTCATCACGAACGATCGTGACGAACATCGGCAGTTCACGGTGCATGTTGAAGCCGCATCTCCACGCTGCGATGTGGAGGATTGCTGCCAACGGTGACATCAGTTACTTCGTCCCACTCGCCCTTTCCGGTCAGCCGCATGGTATTGGCAACGTGCGCGGGGCCGGCCATAAAGCTCCATGTAAATCCGTTGCTGAGCGCCGAAAGTTCCGTATCGACATAGTGGCCGGCATTGTAGGCCCGCAAGTGATAAGTGTGGGAACTATCGTCGTACGCAATCGTAGCCAAGGCGCTGAACAGAACCTTTCCATCTGCGCTGGTGCTTTTGCCCTCGACGAGTAAAACGAGACCGTCAAGCTTATACTCGACATTTTCTGTTTGAGTAAGATGAAGCGCTTCTCCAGGTCCACGAAAAATGCTAATGGGCCCCGACCAGTGGCCGGTCAGAAATGAAAGCTTGTGCATTGCCTCGCGCTGCGCGTTGACGCTGTTTGAAGCGGGATGCTGCGCGGCAAGCGAAACACTGAAAAAGATCATGCCTGCCACGGATAACGACTTCGACAGTGCACTATGCAGTTTCACAATTGTCGTCCTCCCGAGACGCCGAGCGCCGAACAGCTTTGGGCGAGCACCCCAAAAGTCGTTGCATGTGCTTAGCGAGATGGCTCTGGTGAGCAAACCCGGTCTCTTGAGCAACCTCGCTGATGGAAAGCCTCCCTTCCGTCAGCAAGGTTGCCGCCCGTTCCACTCGTCTTTGAATTACATATTGATGAACTGGTACCCCTGTCAACTGGCGGAATGTTGTTTTCAGGTGTGACGCACTTACACCTGCGGCTTGGGCTATCTCCTTCAGCGATAAGTCCTGCTGCAAGTTGCTTTCAATATAGGAGAGCGCCTGCCTGAATCTTTGCCCACTCATGCAGCTAATGGAGGCACTCGGCTGCGAGGCCAAAGAACTGTGGCGCCGTACCAGAGCAGCGGCAAGCGCTGTCGAGAGGCTATCCAGAAATGTACGGCCGGTTGGGTAACCCCGCTCCATTTCAGCCTTCAGCGCCCAGCAGATGTGCTCGATCTGGGAATCGCGAACTTGGAATCGGTTGACCACCTCCAGCCGATTCTTACTGAGTCCCAGTTCTTCCGCTGCGCTCGCGAGTACGTCGGGATTGATACTCACAATCAGCGCGCTATCGGGGCCGTTCGGCTCCCAAACGCACGCTGTGTGTGCGGGCACGATATCAATGTCACCGTGCACAGCGAGTCCGCGATGCTTCTGCCCTGCGCGCTGGCAAATCATGTAAACAGAGCTTCCCAGATGAATCGCGATGCGCGGTTTCGGCAAGGGCGGCGTTTCGATCCGTCCGGCGGGATCCGTCACAATGCGCACTGAGACGTTTTCAGATTCGTGCTCGAAATGGGTGATGCTCTGAACTGCGCCCATGGCAGACATTATCCTGCGAGCAAAGCTATGTGCGCGGCCTGAAATCTTCTTAAGGGGCAAGCGGGTGATTTATTTTGCCCGATTGTGCTCTTCCAGGCCGGAATGTGCGCGACCCTGAGCCTCGGTCGATGCAAAACTTGGGCACGCGAATAAACGCGCTCAGAGGTCTGCGGTCCATGAAGCATAGACACATTCGTGGTTTGCTGAAGTGCCAATTAGTGTTAGGGGCGTTATTGGTTCTGAGCTGGCCGGCTCCCGGCCAACTTACCAGCGGGAATCTTCAAGGAACGGTCTACGATCCTTCAGGGGCCACCGTTTCCGGCGCAACTGTAATAGCCAGAAATGTTGCTACAGGAGTTGAGAGCCCAACCGTTTCGACTTCGAGGGGCGAATATCGAATCCAGAACCTATTGGCCGGCAAATATTCGATCGCTGTCAATGCCGGCGGGTTCGCAAAATCAGTCGTAAACGACATCACGGTCGAGATCAATCAAACCGTCACCTCAAACGTAACGATGCAGATCGGGCAAGCTGTTACAACCGTTGACGTGAGTACGTCCGGCGCCAATATCGATACCACCACTGCTCAGATTCAGACGACTTTCGAAGCGAAACAAATGGCCGATCTGCCTTCAGCTAGCACCGGGTCGGGCGTAATCAACCTCTCGCTGTTGAGCGCCGGTGTTACGACCCCGAGTGGTACCGGTTACGGGATGGGGCCGTCGGTGGGCGGCCAGCGGCCCACGAACAACAATTTCACGATCGAGGGTGTAGACAACAATAGCCTCGCGGTAACAGGACCGGTCGTCACCGTTCCAAACGATGCCGTAGCGGAATTCACGCTTCTCTCCAACCAGTTCTCTCCAGATTTCGGCCATTCCTCGGGCGGGCAGTTCAATCAGGTGGTGAAAAGCGGGAGCAATCAATTCCACGGAGCGCTTTACGAATATTTCCAGAATCGAAATCTCAACGCGGCCGATAACCTGAACTTCGTAGAGGGTAATCCGTTGCATCCGCGCTTCGATGAAAATCGGTTTGGCGGCAATTTCGGTGGCCCGATCAAACGCAACAAATTGTTCTTTTTTGTGGATTATGAGTACAATCCGATCGGCCAAATCAGTTCTACGTATTACTACGCTCCGACGGCGGCCGCGTACAGCACGCTGGCCGCACTGCCGGGCATCAATCAAAACAACCTGGCACAGTATCGGAAGTACTTAGGTACAGCGGCAACCATGGCCAATCCTTCCACGCTACCCAACGGCAGCCCAATTCTTGTAGCACCCGGTCCGGGCAGCAACGAGAGTCTTAGTACCGGTGTGTTTGCCACGAATGGCGCGCCAGGAGCACTCACCATTCCCGTCGGTCAGATCTCTTCGGCGCTGCCCAACTTTACAAATAATGAACTAGGAGTGGGCTCGGTCGACTACACCCTTTCCGACAAAGACTCGCTGCGCGGCCGCTTCATTTTGAATCGAAGCGGGATCATAGATAACTCTGGGTTCCCCTCCGCGTTCTTCGGGGTTGAACCCTTAAACGCCTATCTCGCGACGCTCTCTGAATATCACACCTTTACGCCTACCCTCCTCAACGAGTTCCGATTGGGGTTCAATCGCTACTCCCTCAGGCTTCCCGTATTTGGCGATCAAACTTTCCCTGGTCTCGATCAATTCCCCAACATTAACGTCTACGAGCTGAACGCAGCCTATGGGCCGGACTCGAGCGCGCCGCAATCCACGATTCAGAATCTGTATCAGGCTACCGACAATCTGAGTTGGACCAAAGGAAGCCACGGTCTGAAGTTCGGCTTCGACGGTTGGAGTTCCATTTCGCCGTCCAGCTTTACCCAAAGAGAGCGCGGCGATTATGAGTGGAGTTACCTTTCCGATTACCTGTACGACTACAACCCTGACGGCATCGCCCAGCGCGGGCTCGGCAATGTGACCTATTATCAGAACCAGGCGTACCTCAGCTTTTACGGCAATGACAACTGGAAGATCACACCCAACCTGACCGTCAATCTCGGATTGCGTTATGAGTATCTCTCGATTCCGCTTGGGCAGAATAGCCAATCTTTGAACGCTAGCGCCAGTGTTCCTGGCCTGATCAGTTTTCATTCCCCTGTCGTGCAGAAGAAAAACTTCATGCCTCGCCTGGGACTCGCATATTCCCCCGGCACCAGCGGCAAAACTTCGATTCGCGCTGGTTTCGGAATCACCGATGACGTGCTCTACGACAATCTGGGATCGACGACTTTGCCTCCCCAGCTAAACACCACCGTGGATGTCACGGGCTTAAACCAAACCGGCTTCCTCGCAGGAGGAGGAATTCCGCCTGACACATCGGTTTCAATTCCGGAGGGTGCGGCCGCAAGAGCTGCCACGTCCGGCTTCATTCCGGATCAGAAGCGGCCCGCAGCGTACAACTGGAACTTCGGCCTCCAGCATATCTTTGCCGACAAATATGTTTTCGAAAGCCGCTATGTCGGCACTCGCGGTCTGTTTCTTCCGATGCAAGTCCAACTGAACCGGCAGCCTACCGTAAACTCCTCCAACGCTTTGCCGGTCTACTCCGTCATGCCGAGTCAGGCAACCTTGAACTCGCTCACCAGCACTTTGGCGGGCCTCCAGGCCGCTTATAGCAATGGCGGATACAACGTACCGGGGTATGCGAATGCGGGCTTCGTAAATCCCATCACAGCCTTTATGCCAGTCGGAAATTCCACGTATCACGGGTGGTCCAATCAGCTGACACGTCGTCTTGGAAACGGTTTGCAGTTTCAAGGTTCCTACACCTGGAGCCATGCAATAGACGACTCTACCGATGCGCTGGACTCAACAGTTTTAGCGCCTCGCCGCCCCGAGGATTTTCAGAATCTACGAATCGAGCGTGCATCGTCCCTGCTCGATCACCGTAATCGCGTCGTGCTTTCGATGATCTACGACGTGCCCTACTTCAAAGACAAAAACTGGTTCATGAAAAATATCGTCGGCAACTGGGAAATGGCGCCCGTCTACCAATACCAGACTGGGCAATTAGTCACACCCCAGAGCGCTGTCGATTCCAATCTGAATGGCGACAGCGCTCCGGATCGCGTCATGATAAACGCGAACGGAACGAGCAATGTCGGCACCGATGTAACAGCCCTGAAGAACAGCGCCGGCGAGACTGTCGCTTACCTGGCGGATAATCCGACTGCGAAATTCGTGAATGCGCCGAAAGGTACCCTTCCGAATGCCGGCAGGAGTCTGTTGTCCATGAATCCGATAGACGACATCGATCTCACTGCTCTGAAACGGTTCAGCTTGACGGAACGATTTAAGCTGGAATTTTCCATGCGCGCTTTCAATATCTTGAATCACCCGCAGTATGTCGGCGGTAATATCAGCGATGTTCTCCCTGTAAATTACGGCGCAGGCACAATCGCGGGCGATCTCGCGCGCACAACCGCCGAGCCCGCCTCTATTAACTTCGCGCGTTGGAGCCAGGCGTTTTCGAGCAATCCTCGCGCGCTGCAACTGGCTCTCAAATTGACCTTCTGAGTCAGGCAACCCAACAGTAGAGCGATGGAAGCTACTGTACTGCCGCGAGTGAATCAAACGCGGACGTCTGGATTCGGAGCGCTGAAACCCCGGCTTCGCCGTCCATCGGCCACAGATTGCAGAGTCTACAAGCAACGCGCTAACCACCTTGCTGAGCATGGTGGACCCCAACTTGCAGCAGACGCTTCTCGGATTTCTGAACAGCGAAATGACGAATTGAAGGATGGATCTACCGGCCTGTCTGGCAGCACTGCGGGCGATTAAACCGCGGCAGTGGTCCATAACCCAGCACTTCTTTGCGCCTTTAAGGGTCACTCCGATGGCCACGAATACCGCCCGGTTCTCAACCCGCCCCTCGTGCCGCATTTTCACCACGAGCGCGTCCCGATACACGATAATGTACAGCGGCTCCAGCCGGACGACTTTGCCAGGCTCGCACATCCTCCATCACCTCGTCGGTAACCTGGCTGACTGAGCTGGCGCTCACCTCGACGTCATGGATCTCGCGCAGATGCGCTTCGATATCCCGCGTGCTCATGCCCCGCGCGTAGATAGAGATGATCTTGTCATGGAAACCCCTGCAGCGGAGCTCGTGCTTGGGCAGGATCTGCGGATCGAAGCTGCCGTTACGATCGCGCTACACGGCGATCTCGACCGAACCGAAGTTGCCCTGTACCGTTTTGTGGCTTTTACCGTTGCGGTTGTTGCCGCTGCCGCGGCTCTCCGCCTGCCCCTTCTCGTACCCGAGGTGATGTGTCAACTCGGCATTGATGGCCCCGCCAGCGGCGCCTTCGTGAGCTGCTTCAGCAGCCCGTTCGACCCTATGATCTCTTCCGTCGTCTTGCCCTTCAGCAACCCGTCCAGAGGCGCCTCCAATCCGTTGTTTTCTTCTGCCATTCCGTTCTCCTGATTCTCGGAGAACGCTTCTTACCGAAAATGTTTCATACGCTCTTGGTTTCCCGTGTTGCCGACCGAATCTCCTAAGCTATTCAAATTGAAGAACATCTAAGTACTGCTACTAAACTGGCGCCTACTCTCAGTACTTTGCTTCCCTGGCGGTAAACATGGTAATACCTAGATGAGCCTAATACCCTTGGTGTCAAGTTAGTCGCCCTGTTAGTAAGTTAGGAGATCTTACCTGTGGGGCACGTAGCGGTAGCTTGCCCTGGTACTGACTTATCTGATCCAACATATTCTTCCGGTTCTTCGGGCATGATCCAATTACAACCCACACTCGATCAGGATTGCCTATCCAGGGCTTCGACCTTGCCCTGGTATGCGATTCGAACCAAGCCTAAACACGAAGGGTCGGTCATCGCGCTTCTCAACAGCAAGGGCTATGAACCGTATTTCCCCACTTACAGAGTTATGCGCCGGTGGTCAGATCGTACAGTGACCAGAAATGTCGCTTTGTTTCCCGGATACGTATTCTGCCGGTTGAATGTCAGCAAACGCATGCCGATCCTGACCATTCCGAGCGTTTTATCTATCCTGGGCTTCGGCACTGAGCCCGCCGAAATACCCGACCATGAGATCGACGCGATAAGAACCATTGTGCGATCCGGCATTGTTGGCGAGCCTTGTTCCTTCCTGCGGGAGGGGCAAATGATCCGGGTAAACTCGGGCGTGCTCGCCGGTCTCCAGGGTATTTTGCTAAGAAAAAGAAACGAGTACCGCCTCGTCGTCTCAGTCTCGCTTCTGCAGCGCTCTCTTGCTGTTGAAGTTGACCGTGAAACCATCTCAGCCCTTTAAAGGGAATCCTTTTACCAATGCCAACTGACTCCCGCAGCCGCATGATCAGCTTCCGGTTATCGGAGACCGACTACGAAGGCTGCCGACGCCTCTGCCTAGATCAGGGCCTTTCGAGCGTCTCCGAGATGGCACGCACCGCCATCCAGCTTCTCTTAACCAGTCCCGAAGCCGCCTCGCAACGCGCTCTCGAAACCCGCGTCCGCGAGATAGAGGGCCGTATCCACCTGCTGACGACGGAGTTCAGGCGCCTTCACCCGCCGCCGGAATAACCCACTGATGATGGTTAGAAAAAGGCAACGCGTCACTTACTTGAGTTCGCCTGAGGCGTTGGGAGTCCAAGAACAAGCATTTACTGGAGCTGTAATGAAATTTTTAATACTAATGGTCGGGCTGCAGGTTCTTTCCCCGTGCAGTTTTTCTTTCGGCCAGCAGAGTGTCTCGCCCAAGGACTATGTGTTCGGGCCGGACGATGCAATCTCCGTAAATGTGGTCGGGCTTCCTGAGCTGGATGGGAAATCACTCGGCGCGATTCGGATTGACCCTCGCGGAACGATTCATCTCCCGCTGGTCGGTCGCCTGAAGGCGGCCAATCTTACAGCGCCTGAACTTGAAAAAGAGATCGCCGGCCATCTCTCCAGCTTTATGAATAACCCCGAAGTAGAGGTAGCCGTCGTCGGGTATCGGGATCATCCGGTTTCGGTGCTGGGGGCCGTCAGAAATCCCGGGGTATACCAAGTGACCAGCCCCAAGACAATCTTCCAGATTCTCTCGATGGCGGGGGGGCTGAATCCGGACGCAAGCAACCGTGTGAAGATCAGCCGGCCCATTTCGTCGGGAGCTCTTCCGCTGCCAAATGCGTCACTTGACAAAAACCGGGAATTCTCGGTGGCGGAGCTCAACGTGCGGATGGCGATGGAAGGCAAGACTCCGGAAGAAAACATACGGGTGCTTCCAAACGATGTAATCACGGTACCGAAAGCCGATCTGGTGTATGTGGTGGGGGCGGTCCACCGGTCGGGCAGCTTTCCGCTTTCGGAAAAGGAGCAAATTTCTATTCTGCAGGCGGTTTCGCTAGCCGAAGGTCTCGACAAAGTGGCTAACGCCAAGAACGCGCGGATCCTGCGACAGACAACACCTGGGGGAGAGCGTACCGAGGTGGTCGTCAACGTCGACAAAATCATGGACGGGAAGGCAGAGGATATCGGGCTGCAGGCAAACGACATTCTTTTCATCCCCAACAGCCTGGCGAAGAGCGCTTCCATGCGAGCGCTCGAGGCGGCCATTCAAGCCGGCACAGGAATGGTGATCTGGGGCCGTTAATTCATCGAAATCAATGGAACAAAATTCAATTTCAAACAACAAACCGGAGCCCGTGGACCTGCGGATTGTGGCTCCTGCTTCGCTGAAGCAGTACGACTACACTGCCCATCCGCAGCCCGGAAGTGTTTTGCAGTACTGGCACGCGATCCGCGGCCGCAAGCTGCTCCTTGCCGGCTTCGCTCTCGCCGGCCTGGCGCTGGGAATCGGTTGCACGCTCATTCAGGTACCCACGTATCGCGCTACCACTTCGATTGAAATTCAGGACGACCGCGACGACAATCTTGCGAAGATGCTCAACTTGCGCCCGAATGATCCGGTGACGCCAGATTCGCTTTCGGGCGTCCAGACGCAGATAAGAATTTTACAAAGCAAGACTTTGGTCGCACGAGCCCTGGCGAAGGCCCACATTCTCTCTTCGGGTAATCTCACGCGCCAGTCGCGATGGTCGCTCCCCTCGCGAGCGCCCGAGAGTAGCGCGATGCGCTATGCAGCGTTAATTGAACAGGTCGGCAAACAGTTGAAAGTCAGCGCCGTTCCCGATACGCGCATTGTGGAAGTCACCTTCGACGCTTCCGATCCGGTGGTGGCCGCCCGATTTGTCAATACACTTACGGCGCAACTGATCGAGGACAGCTTAGAATCCCGGCTGCAGATGAACCGCCAGACTTCGGACTTTCTCATCAAGCAGGTCGACGAATTGCGCAATAAGCTCCAGAAATCTCAAGATAATCTGCAGGCCTACGCGCGGAGCAACGGGTTGATTTACAGCAGCGACAGACAGGTATTGTCCCAAGAGAAACTGCGCGAGCTCCAGACCGAGCTTTCGCAAGCGCAAGCCGACCGGTTCAACAGGGAGTCCCGGTTCGAGGTTGCCCGAAGCGCCGCGCCCGGCAGCATTCCGGAAGCTCTTAACGACTCGAACCTGCGGTCTATGGAGAACAATCTGGTGGATCTCCGGAAGCAGGAAGCGGAGATGGCCGTGAATTTCAAGCCGGATTATTCGAAGAGAAAGATGCTTCAGGCGCAGATAGAGTCTCTTGAATCTTCGATCCAGAAGAAACGCAGCGTGATTCTTTTGCAGCTCGATAACGAACTCAAGGAATCCGAGCTGCGCGAATCGTTACTGGCTGGAAGCTATGCCAAGCAAACCCGGCTGGTAACGGACGACTCAGAAAAATCGATTCAGTACGACATGCTGCGGAATGAAGTCGATACCAACCGGCAGATCTATCAAGTGATGCTGCAGCGGGTAAAAGAGTCAAGCATAGCTTCGGCTTTGAAGGCGACGAATGTGCGGGTGATTGATGCCGCTATCCCACCTCTGCGCCGTTACAAGCCGATTCTGCGAACCAATGCCGGGATCGGCCTATTACTTGGGCTGTTATGCGGAATGGCAACGGTGGTGATTCGAAGCAAGACAAATGCGAGCGTGCAAGAACCCGGCGATGCCGGAACGTTCCTTGGAATTCCAGAGCTCGGGGTAATTCCGGCAGTCAATCTGAATGCGGGCCGGAACTCACTTCTGTTCGGCGCGGCAACTCCACAGAAGCAATTGGGAAGTCTTCCGCTCGGAGGCCGCGGTTCGGCGGCATACCCGGGTACGCTCTCCGACAGTTTTCGCGCCGTGATTGCGTCCATCCTATTTGCCTTCCCGCGGGGGCGCACGCTAGTTCTCGTCATCACCAGTCCGAGCCCCGGGGAAGGCAAGACATCGGCGAGCTCGAACATGGCTTTGACTCTGGCGAACATGGGGCGCCGCGTGCTGCTGATTGACGGGGATATCCGCAGTCCACGCGTCCATTCCATCTTTCAGCTTGAGAACGCTACAGGGCTCACCACAATGCTCAAACACTTGTCCAGCGAGGGTAAGCCCGCGCAAGAATTTATTCAAAAAACCTTCGTGCCAAATCTTCACGTGCTGACGGCCGGTCCCGCCACGCAATCCGGAGCTGACATGTTGTTCTCGGATCTGATGCCGGATCTGATCGCGCGCTTCAAAAATGAGTACGACATGGTGCTGATCGATACCGCACCCATGCTGGTGATACCGGACGCACGCGTTCTGAGCCGTCTGGCTGACGCTGTGGTCCTAATAGCAAGAGCAGGGCGCACCAATCGAAGCACTATTCAAGCGGCTTACAAGCGGTTTGTGGACGACCAGACACCGGTGCTCGGCGTCGTGCTGAACGATTGGGATTCGACCGCATCGGCTTACCGGCATTATGCTGCCTACAAGTCGCCGGAGCTTGAGCAGGCGTCAGCTGTGACGATTGAACAGGCGAAGGTCTGAGATGCTCTCCGAAATGAGCGGGCGTACTTTGCCCAGCAAAATACCTCCAGCTTCGCCCGCCGAGGACCAACTGCTCGCCGTCGAGAGCCTTCCGATGGGCCTGCCGCCCGAATCAAGACGCGTTTTGCTCTATAACGTCGCATGGATGGTGATCGGAAACGTATTCTACGGCATGAGTCAGTGGGGCCAGCTGATCGTGCTGGCAAAGCTGGGAACCATCGACATGGTGGCCACGTTCGCTCTCGCGCTGGCAATTTGCCTGCCGATCCTGCTGTTCGGGTCACTGAGTCTCAGGTCAATCCAGGTCACGGATCATCAACGAAGCCACCGGTTTCTCGAATACCTGACGCTGCGATTGCTGAGTGTGATTCTTTCGCTAGCGCTGATCGTTGTGTTTGGACTCATGGCGGGCCATTCCGCCCCGGTCATCCTGACGACGGCGCTGATTGGAGCCGCAAAGTCGGTTGAGTACGTGAGTGACATTCTGTACGGCTCTCTTCAGCAGCGGGAGAACATGGCCGGCATTGCTGTCTCGATGACTTTGCGAGCCGTTCTCTCGGTGGGAGCACTGGGCCTGGGAATCTACTTCTCGCATTCACTCGCGTGGGGCGCGGTTTGCCTGCTCGTTCCGTCGACTCTGGTTCTGGTGGCATATGACATACCGAAGGCCATCGCGGTGGCAGGACACGAGCGCCGCATTCTCGGGCGCGAATGCCTGCTTTATTGGAATGAGGTCGTGGCCGGCGCAGGCTTTAAAAGGATCTGCCGGCTGGCATTATCCGGATTGCCCCTGGGCCTTGTGTTGATGCTGATTTCGCTCAATCTGAACATCCCGCGATATTTCATCCAGCAGCGCCTCGGTTCGAGGGAACTGGCCATCTTTTCGGCGATTGCCACGCTTCTAGCGGCTGGCAGCATTGTCACCAATGCGATCGGACAAGCGGCAGCGCCAAGGCTGGCACGGTATTTCGGGAGCGGCGACCGGCACGGTTTTTCCGCTCTGCTGGCAGCCCTGGTGGTCTCGAGTCTGGGTCTGGGAGCGATGGGCTTTGCAGGAGCGGCCTTGTTCGGGGAGCGAGCCATGAGCTTGCTCTACCGGCCCGAATATAGTACGCGCCAGGATGTTGTGCTCTGGCTGATGGGCGCTTCGGGCTTCTTTTATCTGGGTTCCACTCTCGGCTATGCGGTTACGGCCGTTCGCTGCTTTACGCCGCAATTGCCATTATTTGCGGGCGCCACGTTCGCTACCGCTCTCTTGTGCCTGATTCTCCTGCCCTCGCAAGGCCTGCGCGGGGTAGCGATCGCGATTCTGATTTCAGCCGTCGTGCAGTGCGCCGGGAGCGCCGCACTGCTGTGGAGCTCTTGCAAGAGTTTATACACCGAGCCGCAACCGCAACTCGCAGAATCGGTTTGAACGATACGCCAATGCAAACGACGGGTTACTTACCCCACGCCGCATCTCGCGCAAATATCTGGCAGCTTCGCGCCGCGAGCGGCGAAGTCCTATGGTCGAGAATCACCTGGGCGTTCGCGGCATACTGGACGCTCTTTGTGGCAGGCGCATTCCTCGGGCGCAAGTCGTTGAATGAAGTGGGAGGCGTGATTATTCTTGGCACGCTGGCGCTGTCTGCTGTGCGAGCGATTATGGGCCCATGCCGACGCGGTGGTGGTTGCCAGCCTCGCGTCCGCGGTATGTTTGCCGCTGCTGCAAACGATGGCTTCCACTCCCGAGGACTCGGGCTACCTATTCAAGCATGTGTCCCTCTTTTTTGTGATTGCGGGCTCCCGTCTTCTTCAATTACCTGTGGTCTCTCAATCAAAGATGCGCTGGCCGTTAGTGGCGCAGATCTTAGCCATACTTCTGATCTCGCTCACAATCTTTAGGGGCACCTCGTGGGATGGAGGTACCCGGCATTCAGGACTGTTCGTCAACCCAAATAACCTGGCACTCATCCCATTTCTGCTGCTTTTCTTTGTCAACCTGAAGGACAAGTGGTGGATCCATGGGACGGCGCACGCGATCGTAGTTGCGGTGCTTGCGTTTACAGGCACTAGCGGGGCCGTTCTGGCGTACGCAATCGGCCTGGGGGTGCATTTTCGCGATAGAATTTCCCGGCGTTCGCGAAGTTTGGTTTACGGGCTTTGCGCGGTAGGCGCAGTGGGCGCGATCGGTTTTCTCGCCGTGGATGGAGAACGCTTTCTCCCGGAAACACGCTTGACCAATCAAATTACGGTAATGCATTCCCAGCTTCTGAATGTGCTCGAAGGCGGCAATGTGGCGTTTTACCAGGAAGAACGCACTCTCGGTTCAGGTAGCGCCTCCGCCATCTGGCGAGTGGTGCACTGGCGGCGCACAGTCGAGACTTACTTCGACGGCACGTTTGTGCAGCAGCTGCTTGGATTTGGAATCGGTTCCTCGCCCCGCATGATGGGCAAGCTCCCGCATAACGAGTATCTGCGCATGTTATTCGAGCAGGGAATTGTCGGGTTACTGCTGTTTCTGTTTATTTGGCAGCGCATCATCCGGACAGCGCCGCCGGCGGTCCGGTACATCGGTTGGATTATCGCTATTTATTCATTCAGTGAAAACAACCTGGATAATTTCCCCTTCATGTCGCTGTTCATTCTTTGCTTATCGGCGAGCGCGGTACCGGCTGGAGCAGAAACGAAGACCGCTGAGCGGCCGGGGCGCCGCTGGGAGTTAGCGCCGCAACAGGTTTGAATGTATGAAAGTTCTGGTAGCGAATAATTACCTCTATCTTCGCGGGGGCGCCGAACGCGTGATGTTTAACGACATGCAGGCATTGTCCGCGCAAGGCGTCGAGATCGTTTCCTTTGCAGCCGCCGACCCGCTAAACGTGGAAAGCTCGCATGCGAGCTCGTTTGTTGCGGGGGCTGACATTCGCGCCAGCAGCTTCTCAGGTCGTGCCGCCGCCGCGCTCGATGCGGTGCACTGCCGCCGCACCGCCGCGGCTTTCGAGCAACTGCTGTCCGATACCAAACCGGACCTGATTCATTTCCATAACATATACGGCCGGCTGTCGACTTCTATTCTCGCGGTCGCGAAGAAACACGACGTGCCAGCTGTGCTGACCGTTCACGATTACAAAGTAGTGTGCCCGTCCTATCTGATGTTGAGGAAGGGCAAACCGTGTTCCGCCTGTCTCGACGGCGGATACTACCGCTGTGCCGTTCACCGCTGCCACAAAGGTGAACTCGCGGCGTCGATGGTTTATTCGATCGAAGCTTATTGGGCGCGCCTGACCGGCAATTACGGGGCAGTGTCCGCGTTTCTTTGTCCCAGTCATTTCATCGCTGGCCTGCTCGAGGAATCGGGCATTGAAGAATCGCGAATTCGGTATCACGCCAACTGCATCGAGCCGTCGGATTACACTCCGTCCTACGGTGGAGAGTACGTCCTTTCCGTCGGCAGGCTCTCGCACGAAAAAGGACTCCCTACGCTGCTCGAGTCCGTGCTCGGCTCTAAGATCCCAGTCAGAATAGCCGGGACGGGTCCGCTCGAAGCCCACCTGAAGCAAATCGCTGCTGCGGATCGCGAATCGATAATCTTCGAAGGCCATTGCGAGGGCGCACGGCTCGCCGAACTGTATCGCAATGCCGCTTTTGTGATCGTTCCCTCCGAATGGTATGAGAATGCTCCGATGTCGGTGCTCGAATCGTTTGCTTATGGCAAGCCCGTCATCGGCACGCGCATCGGCGGCATTCCGGAATTGATTACGGACGGCGAACACGGACTTTTGGTAACTCCGGAAGCACCGGATGAGCTCCGGGGGGCAATACGCCGCCTCTGGAATGATCGCGCTGCGCAGCGGGCGATGGGACGCAACGCCCGGTCACGCGTTGAAACTCAATTTTCCCAGAGTTCCCGGACGGCCTCGCTGCTCGATATCTATGGCTCGGTGGGCAAATCCGCCCCTTCGGTTCTGTTCCGCGCTGAGTTGGCGGCCCAGTCCAGCGCACGATAACTCGTTATTTTTTCTCGAAAGGCTTCCCATGCTCTTACGTATTCATGCTCTTGCCCGGTGGTGCTATCTGCACCATATTCCATTCGTACCGCGCGTAAGCAGAGCGGTAACACATTCTATTTTCGGTTGTCTCTTGCCGGCTGAGGTTCCAATCGGTCCGGGAACGCGCTTTCACCATAACGGGATGAGCGTAATCGTTCATGAGAATACCGAGATCGGGTCGAACTGCAATATCTATAACCAGATTGTGATTGGCGGAGGGCACGACGGGCCGGACGGGCCGCCCATTCGAATCATCATCGGGGACAACGTGAATATCTCCGCAGGAGCCAAAGTGTTGTGCAGGTCCGGCACGCTCAGGATCGGCGCGGGGAGCACGTTGGCGGCCAACGTGGTGGTGTTGAGTGATGTTCCGCCAAACTCTCTCGCGATCGGCATGCCGGCGCGCTATATTCCCAAATCTCTCTACTCAGCTAAGTTTGCCGTTCCACGGGCCGGCCGCGAACGCGCGATGGAGCTGGTCGAAACGTAAAGCGCAGAGCTACGTTACCACACTTTTTTTCGATTCCATTTCTTTGATTCTTTCGACTTAGATTTGGGCGCTCGTGGCCGGGCCGCCCTCGCTGAACTCGGCCAGTAATTCCCGTCCATTCTTTCCTCCCCTTCAACGTAACAGCAGATTCTCTGCGCCTAAGGTTCCAAATGAAGATTCATTTTTTGCTAGCCAAGGACTTTTTCCGAGGCGGCGGTATCGAAACGTATACGCGCGAGGTAGGCAGGCGGCTGGTCTCCCGTGGCCACGAGGTGACCGTTTACTCGACGCGCGGAGAGGAAGATTGCATCGACGAATGGCTAGGAATGCACTTCGTCTGGCTCCCAAGAATGAAACCATACTGGGCTGAGAAAACGGCGGGAGCGCTAGTGGCAGCCTCTAACGCATTCCGCCAGGAGATCCCGGACGTTTTTCACCTGCACAGCGTCGTGGCTGGTTCGCTCGCGCCCTTCCTGCGCCGGAAGAAGACGCCCTGTGTTGTCCAGATGCATGGCATCGAGTGGCTGCGCACCCGTTGGGGATTTGTCGCAAGAACCGTTCTCAAGCTTATGGAACGGCAATCGTTGCATTCGGCAGATGCGGTCACGGCAGTTTCCCGTACCCAATGCAAGTACTTCAAGGATACCTACAACATGGACTGCGAATTTATTCCGACAGCAGCCGATCTGAAGAAGTTCGCGAGCCCGGATCTGATCCTGGAGCTGGAAATTACCCCCCGCAAATACATATTGTTCGCCGCCCGCCTCGTACCCGAGAAAGGAGCGCATTATCTCATTGAAGCGTTTCGTGCCCTTCCAGTCGACCACTCGCTCATCATCGCCGGCGAAGCTCCCGAATCGGGCTATGAGCAAAGACTTCTCGAACTCGCGCATGACGACCCCCGGATTCGCTTCATGGGGCGCGTGCAGGGCCGATTGCTCGAAGAACTCTTCTCGAATGCAGCTCTGTTCGCTCAGCCTTCCGAGCTCGAAGGATTATCGATCGGTCTTCTCGAAGCGATGAGCTATGGAATCCCGTGCCTCGCAAGCGATATTCCCGAAAACCAGGAAGTGGTCGGCGAAAAAGCTCTCCTGTTTCGCAACAAGGATGTAGCTGATCTACGGCGACAGTTGAGTTGGGCGCTTGCGCATGAAAGCGATCTTTCGGACGTAGGTGCGTACGGGCGACAGCGCGTGCAGGACTATTTTGCCTGGGAACGAGTCGTTGATCAATTGGAAATGCTTTACAAGCGCGTGTCCTTTAGCGCGCACCCCGAAACGGATCCGGCCCTTTCACGACGGGCCGACTAAACACCGAACGCGAGTTATCTACTCAAAAGTAACCCTCAGTTTTCACTTTCGGAGGCCACGAAAACTTATGCTCGCGACTGTATTGCTGTTGACAGCCCTTGCCGGAATCCTTGCCTTATGTATCACTCCGCTTGTCCGAATGCTCGGCATCCACTGGAATTTGATTGACCGCCCTGACGGCCAGCGGAAAGTACACACAAAACCGATTCCCCGCATTGGAGGCGTAGCCATCGCCCTCGCCTACTGCGGCGCCGTGCTGGTAATCGCTCTGCTATCTAGCACCGGGTGGGTCGCATCGAGCGTCTCGTTTATCGCTGTCAAATCGGTCGCGCCTGCCGCCGCACTCGTCTTCCTTACGGGACTGACGGACGACATATTCAATCTGAAGCCATGGCATAAGTTCGGCATGCAGTTCATCGCCGCTGTTCTGGCGGTGGCCTCGGGTGTGCACATCCACGGAGTAGCGGCATTCGCCATTCACCCGTTGCTCGGAGCGGTCGGAAGCGTTGTCTGGCTCGTGGCTTGCACCAACGCAGTAAATCTGATAGATGGGTTGGATGGTCTCGCGGTCGGCATCTCGCTGCTCGCCACGGTCACCGCTCTGCTCGCCTCCCTAATGAGCGGCAATATCGGGCTCACCATCGCCACGGCGCCTTTGGCAGGAGCCCTACTCGGCTTTCTCGTCTTCAATTTCAACCCCGCATCGATTTTTCTCGGCGATAGCGGCAGCCTCTTCCTGGGTTTCCTACTCGGCTGCTACAGCATAATTTGGAGTGGAACCGCTGTCACGGCACTCGAAATGGCAGCTCCTTTATTAGCTCTCGCGGTTCCTCTCCTCGATACTTCGCTCGCTGTTGCTCGCCGGTTCCTGCGTTGCCAACCGATTTTCAAAGCCGATCGCGCGCACATCCATCACCGGTTGCTCGCTCGCGGACTCAGTCACAAGCGAACGGTCCTGGTACTCTACCTGGTCGCTGCTCTAGCGGGTTCTCTGGCGCTCTGCCTCATTTGGGCACGCGGGGCGAGCTTTGTTCTGGCAATATTTGCGAGCGCCACTTTTTTCGGTATCCGCCAACTGGGCTACGCCGAATTTCAGGCGCTTCACAGCGTTCTCTTCGGGGGAGGAATTCGGCGCCAAATCTCTGCTTATCTCATCGTGAAAACGCTGGAAAAGGGCCTTGCCGATGCCCGCTCGGCTAGTGAATGTTGGGCGGCCGTTCAACTCGGGTGCAAGGAGTTGGGATTCCACACCGTCAGCATGCAGCTGGCCGGCGACGCCTTTTACTGCGAGGGGGTCGCGGATCCCTCGGGAGCATGGGCCTTGCGCGTTTCTATGTCAGCCAGCGACTGGGTGGAATTCTCACCGAACTCCTGGTTGCTCCGCCACCCTGGCGTGATCGTTCCTTTCGCAAACGCTGTCCGGACCGGCTTAGCTGCCAAGCGGATCGACACCTCGCCGGAACTTGTACCCGTAGAATCGATTGCCGGCCTGTATTCGACCGCGGCGTCGGCGGCCAACTGACTTGCCGCGTTCGCCCCGGCTGAGCAGGGCGGAGTGCCTGAGCAAATTTTGACGCAACACTCCGTTCTAGTCCGGAGCCCCATGGGCCCGAAATTAAGGCAGCACTCCGCTGAGATCCACCGGAGGCGGGATTGTTCTGCAGCTGCGCTAGTGTGCAAGTCGTCATGGCAAAAGATCGCCAATCGATCTCCACGAATTTAATTTTTCCGTTCCCTACGCCTGGATTAAAGGAGCTGTTCCAACCCCAGCCACCAGTCAGGTTAGGATAGTAATCCGCCCCGCCCCAACCAAATATTGAGCCGAGCTGCGGTCGTCTACTCCGTTCGGATCTCCGAGGATTAACCGAGCCTGCAGCACGACTACAATCCCAGCCAACATCGTTCGGGTTGATTTGACCCCGATTGTAAGGATAGAAATGGAAATTGTAGCCGCCGCCCGCCGTCGCGGAGATCGTTCCGTCGGGTTCGTGGCGAATGTCTGCCGGTTTGTTCGAGTTTCCGGGAAACCTTCGAAATAAGCCGGCCATTCGGATCGCTTGTATTCTGCACCAGGACCCACTGCTGAGTGCTCCGCTGCAACACATAGGTCTGCATGGCACGAATGTTGACGCGCGTGTTGGTAAGCTGGATTCGCTAGCGGCTACATAGATTACACCCCAGGACGTAATCGCGTTTCGCGCCCTGTGGGTTATTTCCCATCGTGATCACCGGTCCATTTGCCCATTTGCCAGCTCAAAGGTAATCCATGAGGATGCGCCTCGTTGGTGCCTTGCATGTCGGCGAAGATTTGGTTTGCTACCGACACCTGAGAGGCTGTCGGCGTGGAGGAGCTGCTCGTCTCGACCGGGCCGACACGGATCTACCGATTGTAAAGATTCGTTGGTTGCGTTGCCGGCAATCATCACCTGCAACGCTCCACAGATAAACAACAATGATAGTTTCAAGCTAATACTCTTCTCAAAGTGGATTTGAGAGGACCAGCCCACTCTAGTATCGAACCATCAAGGGCGAAGTCCCTTAAAAACGTATAGCATGAGCGAAATTAATATATCTATATAGAAGCGCGGTGATGGCGGGAGCCAGGTGTGGGAAGAACTCTGCCCTTTGAGAGCAGCTGGTTGCAACACGACGG
>CAVYDZ010000008.1:0-191740 GCA_963767485.1 Terriglobia bacterium
TGCCAGCACCGCACTGCGCGACTTTTGGGCCTAACGGGCCAGTAAACGTTTCACCCTACGCCGGCTTCCGCAATTGGGTCTATGCCCCCAGCAAGGCTCAGTGGCAGGCCGCGGTCTCCCTCGCCCCCACAAATACAGCGTGGCACGACTGGCTCATCCAACAGACGAAGACCTCCGACGACGAAATGCCGCCTAGTCCTGGCTTTTTCGATTGGACTAGGCAGTGCCCCGGCGGCGGCAACCCTGCTGGCGCGGTTTTAACGAGTACCTACGACTGCAGCGTGCCCGCCTATCCCTGCGCTTCTTTGTACATGGACGCCACCAGCAACAGCTTCCAACGAACATCAATAAGCGGTAGTGCGTCATTCGACTTTACGGCCCGAACTCTCGCCGCTGGCGAGCAGTACTTCTGGTACCAGTAAGCGGCAACGCGTCGCTACGGTACCGAACGATTCATTCACGGGCGCATTGCCGGGAGGAAATGGCCTCCCGAAACACGATAGTTTTCAGTCGGGGCCGCTGAACAAAACGGTACGTTCCAGAGCGGTCCCTATTTAGAATTCACGATCAGCATGATATTGCGGTTATCGCGCTCCATGTGAACGTAAAGCAGGCGTGTTTCATCGCGCGATACTGCGAGCGTTTGCGCTTGCGCTCAGTTCAACATGGCTGCGTCTCAAGGCGTCGTCCAATTCTGAACGGCCGCAATCGCCGCTACTTCCCAGAAAAGGTTGAAGGCGGGTTACGGCTTTTGGCGGCCAATGTTGCGTAGTAAGACGACCGGCTCATTCACACCCGAAAGCGGGTCGGCAAAACACACGAGAAAAGGGAGAACGATGACAATCAGAGCAGGCAGTGGGGTCTTCGGCGCCGTTCTGCGGGGAATCAGTCTTTGCTTGTTGGCGCTGGCGTTATCTGGTCCCGAAGCCGTCGCGGCATCGTTCGGCTACGTCGTGAATCCCAACGATAGCACCGTGTCGGTGATCGACAGCGGCACCAACACGGTGATCGCGATTGTGACCTTACCGGTGGGCAGCGGTCCTAAGGCCGTGGCGATCACCCCGAACGGCCAGTTCGCTTATGTAACGAGTAGCCACTTGAACACCGTGTCGGTGATCAACACCGGCACCAACACGGTGACCGCCACGGTGACCTTACCGGGGGGGAGCTATCCTAACGCCGTGGCGATCGCCCCGAACGGCCAGTTCGCCTATGTGACGAATAACTCAGAGACCATGTCGGTGATTAACACCGGCACCAACACGGTGACCGCCACCGTGCCGCTGGGCCGCATTGCTAACGCCGTGGCGATCACTCCCAACGGCCAGTTCGCCTATGTGACGTCCCCGAACACCGTTGCGGTGATCGATACCGGCACCCACACGGTGACCGCCACGGTGTACCTACCGGCGGACAGCTATCTTACCGGCGTGGCGATCACCCCCAACGGTCAGTTCGCCTATGTTACGAATGCCAACGTGTCCAACACCGGGCACACCGTGTCGGTGATCAACACCGGCACCCGCACGGTGACTGCCACTGTGCCGGTGGGCATCGCGCCTAAGGCCGTGGCGATCACCCCCGACGGCCAGTTCGCCTATGTGACGAATAACACTGATAACACCGTGTCGGTGATCAATACCGGAACAAACAGGGTGACCGCTACGGTGCCGGTTGGCAACCATCCTGCCGGTGTGGCGATCGACGCCCCGAACGGCCAGTTCGCCTATGTGACGAATGCCTACTCGAGCACCGTGTCGGTGATCAACACCGCCACCAACACGGTGACCGCCACGGTACCGGTGAGCTTCTCTCCTGTCGCTGTGGCGATCACTCCGACCCCCCAGTTCGCCTATGTGACGAATGGCTACTCAAACGCTCTGGCAATCATGAACACCGTCACCAACGCGGTGACCAGGGTGACCGTGGGCACCGGGCCTTACGGCGTGGCCATCACCCCGAACGGCCAGTTCGCGTATGTGACGAATGGCTATTCAAATACAGTGTCGGTGATGAACACAGCCACGAAGATGGTGACCGCCACGGTACCGGTGGGCAGCTATCCAATCGCTGTGGCGATCACCCCCAACGGGCAGTTCGCCTATGTGGCGAATTTCTACTCAGATAGCGTGTCGGTGATCAACACAGCCATCAACACGGTGACCACCACGGTACCGGTGGGCACCGCGCCTTACAGCGTGGCGATCACCCCTAACGGGCAGTTCGCCTATGTGGCGAATTTCTACTCAGACGCCGTGTCGCTGATCAACACCGGCAGCAACACGGTGACCACGACGGTGCCGGTGGGCAGCGAGCCTGACGCCGTGGCGATCACCCCGAACGGGCAGTTCGCCTATGTGACGAATTACGCCGATAACACACTATCGGTGATCGACACCGGCAGCAACACAATGACCACCACGGTGGCGGTGGGCAGCGGGCCTGCCGCCGTGGCGGTCACTCCAAACGGCCACTTCGCCTATGTAACGAATGGCTACTCAGACACCGTGTCGGTGATGAACACCGGCACCAACGCGGTGACCACGACGGTACCGGTGGGCAGCGGGCCTGGCGGGGTGGCGGTCACTCCAAACGGCCAGTTCGCCTATGTGGCGAATTTCTACTCAAACAGCGTATCGGTGATCAACACCGGCAGCAACACCGTGGCCAGCACGGTGCCGGTGGGCAGCGGGCCTGGTGGCATTGCGATTACGCCCGCGGCGCCGGTGGGCAACAATCTTCTTCGTGGAACTCCGCCCACGGTGCCGTTCTCTTCCTTTACAGCGCAGCTGCAACTGGCCACCGAAAACCGGCTTCTCCACAGTGAGCGAGATGGACGCAAGCTCGCCGGCTTTAATCTGGAGGCGCGCTTCACGCTCGGCGATGGCAGCCCGAGCCTCACGCCGCCCACGGAGGCTCTCACGCTCACGGTGGGCAGCTACAGCATCACGCTGCCGCCCGGCTCCTTTCATCCGGTGCAGCCCGGTCCCTATAGCAACTACGCGTATGCGGGCACGATCGAGGGCGTGCTGCTCGATGTACTGCTGCTGCCGCTGGGCGGCGACGACAGCTACGCCCTGCAAGCGGCAGGCACGCCGGTCAGGCTGACCGGCTCGACCAGCGCCGTGCCGGTGACGCTGACCATTGGCAACAATACCGGCACGACCACCGTGGCCGCCAGGGATTGGCGGTTCGCCATGAGATAACGCTCGGAAGCTTGGTATGCTGAGTTGCTCCGTTGTTCGTGGCCTGTTGGGAATCGCGCGCATACAGGCCGACAACCGCCCTGTGTGTTTGTCGCGCCGAGCAGCGAAAGCGAAGTTGCAAAGGCGCATTTCCATTGGGCGATGCTCGTTCGTGGTCTTCTGAAGGAGAACAAGACTCCTGGTATCAATGAGCCGCGGATTGCAGGTAGATGGGACGCACTCCGTCCCCACTCGCTATTTGAAATTTTCGACCAGCATGATATTGCGGTTGTCGCGGTCCATGTGAACGTAAAGCAGACTTGTTCCATCCCGCGATACTGCGAGTGCGCCACCGCCGGCGCGCTCGAGTCTGCCCACCGTGGCAACCGGGACGATCTTTCGTGTGGCGAAATCGAAGAACCGGACAACCGCATCCTTGCTGAACGCCTCGTCATTCGGAACGAAGAAGATCCCGGTTCCGCCCAGCGCCCATTGACGGTAGTCTCCGGTCCCCGACAGTTCGGGAACCGGTGCTTCGCTTCCGTTGCTCAGGTCAAGTCTCCAGATTCCCGAATGTTTCTCCTTTTTGGAATAGTAGAGATACTTGCCATCCATCGATTCAAAGCCTTCGAATCCTCCGTGGCGTGTAAGCCGAAGTGGCGTGCCGCCACGGCTCGGAACCTTCCATATCTGATCGTCCGACCAGGCATGGAAATAGATCCAACGGCCATCGTTGGACCAGCTCGGCACATTCGCGCCACCCATATTCGTGGCGAGTTGCCGAGTTTCGCCTCCTGCGACTCGGATAATCCAAATGTCGGGCCTGGAGGATGGCGGGCGGAAATCAAAGGCGATCCATTGTCCGTCGGGAGACCAGCGCGGCGTTCCCGCGAACCCGTCGAGAAACGTCAACCGCCGCAGGCCGGAGCCGTCGCGCCTTCCGATCCAGATATCGGGGGAACCGGAGCGCTGCGAGTCAAACGCAATCCACTCGCCGTCTGGGGAGAACTGAGGCGTGTCGTCGGGCCTTGTGGCTGAAATCAGCTGCACTGCCGGCGCACTCGAGATCTTCGGTGTTCGCGCGTCGCCAGTTCGACGCAAGGTGAGCTGCCAAATGCTGTGCTCAAGCGTCCAGCGGACAAATGCCATGCGGTTTCCGCGAATGCTGATGTTGCCGATGTCAACCCCTGCTGCCGTAGCGGCAGCGGGCTCCGTAATCGAGCCGCTGACAGGATCGACCTCGGCTAATCTGCCAGACGAGGAGTACACAAGCGCCCGGCCGTTAGCTGTCCAGGTGAGTCCGGCCCCTGAGGCCGGGAGTGCTCGTTCGGCTCCGCGGCCGCGGCCGATTACAACGATTTCCGATCCACTACGATTGAAAGCCAATCGAGCGCCGCTCGGATCGTATACCGGACAGCAGATTGTTTCGCTGGGTACCGGTGAAGATCGCCGGCGCACGCTGTGGTCGAGCAGAGAGAGTTCGAAGATGGCTCCTTCATTCGGTCCGGTGGCGCCGGCAAACGCGAGAAACCGACCATCCGGGCTCCACGACAGCCCTCCGGTAGCGAGAACCGATCGAATGCCCAGATCCGTTTCGGCGCCACCGAGCGCGGGAATGGTCAGAATTCGTGCAAAACGTTCGCCACGGCGTGTTCGCAGAAAAGCGATGCGGGTTGAGTCTGGGTTCCACACCGGGAATCGGTCCGCTGAATCAGCAGAAACGCTAGTGAGCCGCAAAGGATCGGTTGAGCCGATCAGTTGCACATAGACTTCGAACGGGCGGTTACCATCTTTACCTTGCCCTACGAATGCGATTTCCTTGCGGTCGGGCGAAATAGCGGGGTTTTCCTGGTAGCCGGGGTAATACGTAAGCGGAAGGATTGTCATCTTATCCGCCGGATGCTGTCCGTTGGAATGAACAAATAAGAATATGGAAAGTCCGATCAGCCCAACGAGCGCGACGATTCCGGCCGTACGGTAAATTGCGGGGCTGCGCGCGATGCGAGCGATCGGGCCCGGCACTACTGCGTGCCGGACACTCTCCAAGTCGGAGATTAATGCATTGACTGATTGATACCGTTTCGCAGGTTCTTTCTCGAGCATCTTCTGGACGATGGACACAACTTCGGGAGGCGCCACCTGGCGAATCGGCCCGAGCTCCGCCGCCTGTGGGCCTGCAATAGCAGCGAGCGTCTCGCGCAACGTACTTGCCTCAAACGGCACCCGGCCCGAGAGCATTTGGTAAAGCACCACGCCGAGCGACCAGATATCGGCGCGCTGATCTACCCGCGATCCGGCTGCCTGTTCCGGCGCCATATACAGCACTGTTCCGATCCTTAAGCCCTCCTGAGTCAGAACAGTCTTCTCGGTCCATTGCGCGACTCCGAAATCGAGAATGCGAACGAGGGGCTCCGCGGATTCCGTGTCCATTAGCATCAGGTTCGCCGGCTTGATATCGCGATGCACGACGCCCTTGCTGTGGGCGGCCTGCAGACCGTGCGCGGCCTGGAGTGCGACGCTAATGGCCCGCTGAATAGGCATCGGTCCGGTCCGAATCTTTTCCTCGAGCGACGTGCCCTCGAGACAGGCCATAACTATAAAGATGAATTCGTCAGCTTCCTCGATTTCGTAGACCGGACACACGTTCTGATGATCGATGGAGGCGATGACTCGCGCTTCACGGATGAAACGCTCGCGGGTGGCGGAATCGTCTCTCAGGAACGGCGGCAGAAATTTGAGCGCGACGGTTCGCTGGAGCCGCGTCTCGGTTGCGCGATAAACGACTCCCATCCCACCAGCTCCCATCGGCCGAAGGATCTGGTAATGCGATAAGGTTCGTCCGCTAAGATCTTCGTGAATGACCGGTATCGAGCGATCTGCCGCGAACTCCTGCACAATCGGTCCCTCCCGGTCTTCGTCCAAAAGGTTTTGTACCAGCCGGAGTAAGTCGGTATCACTCCCGCATTTATCTCGAAGGAACGCGGCTTGATCTTGTACCGGCAACTCGGCTGCTTGCGAGAAAAGCTCCGATGCGCGCTTATAGACAGCCGGATCGGTTATTGCGTTAAGGCCGGAGCGCGTTTTTGAGCCACGCACTGCAGAATCTCCAATCTTTCTCGATGGTGCTGACGCTCAGGCCGAGGACGCTGGCCACTTCGGGAACACTCAACCCGCCAAAGAAACGCAATTCGACAAGTCTGGCGTGGCGCTGGTCCAGTTTCGCCAGGGCGTCGATAGCCTGATCCACGGCGAGCACGTCGAGGTTCTGCTCGATGCCGATGAGATTCTCGTTCAGTGTGACTCTGGCCGCCGCGCCGCCTCGCTTGTCGCGTTTCGCGGCGATGGCATGGTTCACCAGGATACGTCGCATCGCGATGGCGCCGACCGCAAGCAGATGGCTGCGATTCTTCCAATCGACTTGTGCTTGCTCGGCAAGCCGAAGATAGGCTTCATTGACCAAGGCCGTGGCCTGCAGTGTGTCGGCATGTGCTTCGCGAGCAATATAACTCTTCGCAAGGCCGCGGAAGTCGTTGTAGATCAGTGTGAATAGGCGGTCGAAAGAGGAGCCGTCACCGTTGCTTGATTTTTTAAAAACTCCAGACAGCCTGGCGATTTGAGCCGAGCTGTTCAGGCCTTCTTGATGCTTTTGTGCCACCTGCATCCACCTCAGTCACCCATCACTGCAATCTGCGTAGCATTGTTACGGGAGCAGTCTTTCGGTCGGGTTCAACTCGATTGGCGTAAGCACAAGCGGCGGCTTCCCTCCTGGCTGCTTAGTTTACAACGAGCTCGGCAGCCACGGCAAAGGCGGCGGGCCCCACGAACCCCTTGTATCGTACGTTTGCACCGGGCGGCGACGAGTTATGCTCAAACTCTCGCTGCTGGAGAACATGCAAGCGCGTGGAGATCGGTGAGTGCAGGTACTGCGGTAAAAGCGAAGTGCCACTTGGGGCGGAACACGCAATCCGGTAGCCCCTGGACCCTCCTGCGGGCGAGTTGCGATGTTGTGCCAAGATCACACGGCGCTTTGAGCGTGGAGTGATGCGACGGTTGTGGCCGGATGTTCGCAATGCGCTGCCAAGCAAACTCCTGCACCTACCTGATGCGCCGCCGCGGCATCACCATTCCACCCCAGAGTCATCCATGGAAGCGAGAGCGAACTGTTCCAGTTCGTCTCGGGGCTCTACAGCACTGAGGCAGGGCAAGGCGCTCAAACGCCGCCCTCGCCCTGCACCCCCCGGCTAAATGCACAATAGAAAGGGGTCATTTCTACTGAGGCGAATCGAGGGAGTTTCTAAAGAGCTACAACAGCTTCGAGTCCATACACGGCCTCCCGTATCCCGGAACTCGTTACACTGGAAGTTCCATGCCCGCTCTCGCCCGATTTGCGCTTTGCAACGAACTGTTTGAGCGCTTCTCTTTCCCGGACGCCTGCCAAACCATCCATGAAATCGGCTATTCGGGCATCGAAATAGCGCCTTTCACTCTCGCCGAAAACCCCGTCGCCCTTTCCGTGGACGAGCGCGCCGCCGTCCGCCGCGAAATCGACCGCCAGCAACTGTCCTTTGTCGGTCTCCACTGGCTCCTTGTCTCGCCTCCCGGTCTGCACGCCACCACGCCCGACCGGGATCTCCGCGCCAAAACCTGGACCTTCCTGCACGGGCTCGTCGATCTTGCCGCCGACCTTCAGGCCCCCGATCAATCCGGCGCAGTCCTCGTCTTCGGCTCCCCGAAACAGCGTTCCTCCGTCCCCGGCATGTCGCCCGCGAACGCTGTCGCTGTCCTTACCGAAGAACTCGGCCGCCTCGCGCCGCACGTCCAGGAGCGCGGTGTGCAACTGCTGCTCGAACCCCTGTCGCCCGCCCAGACTGATGTCGTCACGTCACTCGAACAAGCCGTCCAAATCGTCGAACAAATCGCGAGTCCCGCCATTCAGACCATGTTCGATGTCCACAACGCCTCCGCCGAAACGTTGGCCCATCCCGAACTGGTCCGCCGCTACCTGCCGCACATCCGCCACGTTCATGTCAATGAATTTGATGGCCGGGAGCCCGGCACCGGCAGCTACGATTTTCGAGCGTTGCTTGCCGCTTTATCCGCCGCCAATTACTCCCGCTGGATCTCGCTCGAAGTCTTCGATTTCTCCCGAGACCCGCGCGCCGTCGCCACCAGGGCGCTGAACCATCTGCAAAAATCTTTAGAACCGGAAAAAACTCTTACTCACACCCTATGAATCGTTACGTCGTCACCGGAGGAGCCGGGTTCATCGGCTCCGCTCTCGTCCGAGGCTTGCTTGCCCAGGGCCACGCTGTCCATGTAATCGACAATCTCTCGACCGGCAATCTCGATAACCTCGAGGAAATCGCCGATTCCATCACCGTCCACGAGGTCGATATCCGCGATTACGACCGTATCGCTCCCGTCCTCGCCGGCGCCTACCGCGTCTTCCACCTGGCCGCGCTCCCCTCCGTTCCGAAATCCATCCTCGACCCGGTCTCCAGCCACCAAACCAATATCGACGGCACCTTCAATGTCTTCCGCGCCGCCGCCGAGGGCAAAGCCGGGCGTGTCATCTACGCCGCCTCTTCTTCCGCTTATGGCGACACCGAGATCCTGCCTAAAGTCGAAACCATGCTGCCGCGCCCCAAATCGCCCTACGCTCTTCAGAAACTCGTCGGCGAGTACTATGGAAGCGTCTTCTCGGAATGCTTCGGCCTCGAAACGGTTTCCCTCCGCTTTTTCAACGTGTTCGGCCCCCGGCAGGACCCCACTAGCGTTTATTCCGGCGTCCTGTCCATTTTCCTGACTGCGCTTCTTGAAAACCGGAGTCCCACCATCTATGGCGACGGCAACCAGTCCCGTGACTTCACCTATGTCGATGATGTCGTCGGCCTTCTTCTCAAAGCCTCGGAAGCCCAGGGCGTCTCTGGAAAAGTGTTCAATGCCGGTAATGGCAATCGATTTACTCTGAATGAAACCTGGCAGCTTCTTCAGAAAATTCACGGCGTAAACTTACCTCCCAATTACGGCCCCCCTCGCCCCGGTGACGTCCGCGATTCGCAAGCGGATACCACCGCGGCAATTAGTGAACTGGGTCACAAACCACGATTTACTTTCGAAGAAGGACTGCGCCTCACCCTGGATTGGTACCGCACCCACGCTTTTGAAAAAACGAACCCGAGCCCTGCCGGTGCGGTTTGCTGAACGAATCCTTTGTTATTGATTCTAAAGGTTGTTACCGCTGCCAAGCCTGGGATGAGTTCGTTTGGCAAAAACACGCATTTGGCACGCGGCACACGAATCCTGGAGCCCGCGTCACCCTCCGGCAGGTTCATTCGGCCATCGTACTCCTGGCCGACGGCCTTGCTGATCGCGGGGCTGAAGGCGACGGGTTGGTTACCGATCACGCAGGACTTTCCATCGGAGTCCGTACGGCTGACTGTGTACCGATCCTCTTGCTCGATCCCGGTTTCCGGGCCATAGGCGCGGTCCACGCCGGGTGGCGTGGTTCGTCCGACCGAATTGTCGTCCGCGCCATTGAGGAATTCGTAACGCGCTACGGCAGTCGTCCTGGCGACATCCAGGCCGCCATCGGGCCCGCCATTCGCGGGTGCTGTTACGAAGTGAGTCCCGAAGTCGCTGAACGCTTCCGGCAATGGTTCCCGGAGATCGACCGCCAGCTCGATCTACCCCAGGCGAACAAAGCGCAAATGCTTGCAGCTGGCTTGCTTCCTGAGCACATTTTCGATCTCGGCCTCTGTACGTCCTGTCATGTGGAACAGTTCTTCTCCTATCGCCGCGATCCCGTCAATCCCGGACGAATGCTTTCCGCCATCGAGCGAGTCTAACGTGCATGCAAAGAACCGCAACTGCGCAATGGAAAGGCGACCTGCAAGCTGGTGCCGGAACCGTTTCCTCCGCTAGCGGGGTGCTCGCCAGCACCCCGTACTCCTTCAAGTCGAGATTTGAGCAGGGGAAGGGAACCAATCCTGAGGAGTTATTGGCCGCGGCTCACGCCGGCTGCTTCTCTATGGCCTTATCGCTGATGTTGCAAAATGAAGGGCTGAAAGCCGAGAGCATTGACACGACCTGCACCATTTCGCTCGAAAAAGAAGGCGAAGGCTTCGCAATCAAGAGCAGTCATCTTGATCTAAAAGCCAAAATCCCCGGCGCCTCAGAAGACGCCTTCAATCGCGCCGCCAATAACGCCAAGGAAGGCTGCCCGGTCTCGAAACTCTTCGACACCGATATCACCCTAAACGCCAAGCTTGAAAGCTAATTGGCCGGCTCTCCGTCCGCGCTTCTAATCTTCGTCATGCTGATTCGAAAGCGCTGCCAACACCGTCAAGTCCTCTAGCGTTGTCACATCTCCGGTAACCGCTTTGGTCGTGACAATCTCCCGCAGCAGCCGCCGCATGATCTTCCCGCTGCGCGTCTTCGGCAGCGCATCGCTGAACCGAATCTCGTCCGGCCGCGCAAACGCGCCAATCTCTTTCGCCACCAATTGCCGCAGTTCCTTCGATAACTCGTCCGTATTCCAATTGCCGCTCTTCAAAGTGACGAACGCACAAACCGCCTGCCCGGTGATCTCATGCGGCTTGCCCACCACTGCCGCTTCCGCTACCGCCGGATGATGCACTAGCGACGATTCCACCTCCATCGTGCTCAATCGGTGCCCGCTCACGTTCATCACGTCATCTACGCGGCCGAGCACCCAGTAGTACCCGTCGTCATCCCGGCGCGCGGCATCCCCCGTGAAATAACTCCCCGGCACGCGTGACCAATACTGCTCCTGATATCGCGCCGGATCGCCCCAGATCGTACGCGCCATGCTCGGCCACGGCTGCTGAATGATCAGATACCCTTCGCGATGATTGCCAAGCGGATGCCCGTTGCTATCCACAACTTCCGGCACAATGCCGGGCAGCGGCAGCGTCGCTGATCCCGGTTTCAACGTGGTCGCGCCCGGCAAAGCCGAAATCATAATCGCGCCCGTTTCCGTCTGCCACCAGGTATCCACAATCGGACACTTCTCTTTCCCGATCACCCGGTAATACCATTCCCAAGCTGTAGGATTGATCGGCTCACCCACCGAGCCAAGCACCCGTAAACTTGAGAGATCATGTGACTCCGGCCACTTGTCCCCTTGGCGCAGCAGCGCGCGAATCGCCGTCGGCGATGTATAGAAGACAGTCACCTTAAACTTTTCAATAATCGCCCACATGCGATCGAACGCCGGATAATCCGGAGCGCCTTCATACATCACCGCGCTCGCTCCGGCCGCCAGCGGCCCGTAGACCACATAGCTGTGCCCGGTTACCCAGCCCACATCGGCCGTGCACCAGTAAACGTCGTCCTCCTGCAAATCGAATACCCACTTCATCGTCATCAGATTCTGCAGCAGGTAGCCGCCCGTCGTATGCAGAATGCCTTTCGGTTTGCCCGTGGTGCCCGACGTATAAAGCACAAACAGTGGATGTTCGGCATCCAGTTTCTCCGGTTCGCACTGGTTCGCCGAGTCCGGCAGCGCCGCGTCTTGTTCGTGCCACCAGAGATCTCGTCCTGGCTTCATTGGAATCGCCGATTTCGTGCGCTGATACACAATCACGTGCCGCACGTCCGGGCAATCCTCCAGCGATGCATCAACGGCATCTTTCAGCCGCACTTCTTTGCCGCGCCGCCATCCCCCGTCCGCCGTAATCACGAGCGTCGCGTCGAGATCCTGGATGCGGCTCTTCAACGCCTCCGCCGAAAATCCGCCAAACACGACGCTGTGCGGGATGCCCAGCCGTGCGCAAGCCAGCAGCGCGACTGGCAACTCCGGAATCATCGGCATGTAAATCACCGCACGGTCGCCCTTCTTGTAGCCAAGCTGCTTGAGCACGTTGGCGAAGCGGCAAACCAGCCTGTGCAATTCCAAATAGCTGATCACACGCGAGTCGCCCGGCTCGCCTTCCCAAATCAGCGCGGCTTTGTCCTTCCGGCCGTTCGTTAGATGCCGGTCGAGACAATTCACCGAAGCGTTGAGCGTTCCATCGCTGAACCATTTGGCCGACGGCGGATTCCATTCCAGGCCCTGCGTGAAGGGCTGGAACCACGTCAATTCTTTGCGCGCCAGTTCGGACCAGAATGCGCTCGGATCCTGTTTCGCGCGATCATACAATTTGCGGTATTCTTCCGCGCTTTTTACATGCGCACGCTCGGCTTGCTTCAGATTCGGAGAATAGGTTTTCAGCGATTCGCTCATACAGGCGGGACTTCCAGCGTCAGTGTAACGCAACCATGAATCCCGGGAAATTGCTGATCGCCGCAGGCCTGTTCCTAGTGATTCTCGGAGTGATTGTCTCGTGTATGGGACGTTTTCCGGGCAATCTCGTCTGGCGCGGCAAACACACCACGGTTTACTTCCCCTGGCTCGCCTGCCTGCTGCTGAGTGTTCTCGGAACCCTGCTGCTGTGGTTCTTCAACCGCAACCGCTAAACTCTAATGCACCGACCCGATCCGGTCTGGCGGCCAGAATACAAACACGGCCTTCCCGTATATGTAATTCCGAGGCACAAATCCCCACGCCCGGCTGTCATTCGACGAAACACGATGATCGCCCAACACAAAATAATCGCCGGGCGGCACAACGGTCGGCGAATAGGACCGGTCGTCGCGATACGCTTTCGGCACGTAGTTTTCGATGAGTTTCTTGCCATTGACGATCACATAGCCGTCATCCACGGCTACCGTGTCGCCGGGCAAGCCGATCACCCGCTTGATGTACGACTTGGTAGGGTCTTCCGGAAACAGAAAGACAACTGTGTCGCCGCGCTTGATGTCTCCCAGGCCGAACTTGTAACTAAACTGGTTGATGAACAGGCGCTCCTGATCGTACAGGCTCGGCATCATGCTTGTGCCTTCCACCTTTACGGGCCGGTACAAAAACAAGATGACCAGCACCGCGATCAGTACTGACAGCATCAGGTCGCGGAACCACGCAATGGTTCCGATCAGAACAGATCGCGGATGATCCTGCGGCTGCACAATGGACGGCGTCGCTGGCGATTGGCCGTTGCATTGCGGAGCCGCTTCACTCATAGACCGATCAGACGCCATCTCAAAGTTACAAGCTTAGATTACAAGGCCAGCGTCATGGCGTGCACTCTATAGGACGAAATAACTCGGATTCAGGTAGCCGCCGCGGAAGAGCTATTTTCCGCTGAGTTCGCGCTCGGCCCGCAGCCAGTCTTCTTCATGGGATCCGTGCGCATGCCCGCGTGCGACCCAGTAACTGTGAGCGAGTTCAGCGATGTCTTGCTGAGATACCGTTTTCTTTTGCGAAACCGTGGGCGGCTTAACGGATTTGGGGGCCGTCGCGTGATGATGGTTGCCCGGCGCGGTGTCGAGTGCTTCGACTTTCTTCGGCTTGCCTGCCGCAGCTTTGGAAATCTTCTTTGGTGCTTTTTCTGACTGCATCGCAATTATTTTAGCATTCGGAACAATTTTGTAAGCATATGTTCGGACGCGGGTGCGTCTGAAACCTTCTACTCTGAAATTCCGTATTTATTTTTCGTGTAATACCTCGCTATTCCTGAAGCTAGTGCTGGCGCGGCAACGTCACAGAACTATCGGGTATTCATGAAACCACTGAACATCTTCCAATCCTGGGGGAAAGTACTAATCGGAAAAGTGCCGATGCTCTCCATTGAAATTACCCGGGAGTGTCCGCTAAGCTGCCCTGGGTGCTACGCATACGGTGATTCGCATTTGGGCGAAGGCGGCCCAAATTTGCGCAGCGTCAGCGATTACAAGGGCGATGAACTAGTTGGAAGAATCTTAGATCTGGTCGATGAGCACGGACCTTTGCAGGTTTCGCTCGTCGGCGGCGAGCCGCTCATGCGTCATCGCGAGCTAAGCAGAGTTCTTCCCGAGTTAAGCCGCCGCAATATCTATTCCATGATCGTCACCAGCGGCGTGATTCCCATTCCAATTGAATGGAGAGAAATCCCAAAGGTCACGATTGCCGTTTCGGTCGATGGTAATCCGGAAGATCACGACGTACGGCGCAAACCCGCCACCTACGAGAGAATTCTGCGAAACGTGGAGGGGCGCCGGGTAAACGTTCACTGGACTGTTGTTCGAAAAAATATTGAGCAGCCCGGTTATATGGATCGCTATCTGGAATTCTGGAGCCAGCGTCCTGAAGTCGATCGCATCTGGGTCAGCATCTATACGCCGCAGCTCGGCGAAGAATCGGCCGAACGCCTCACGCCGGAAAACAGAACCGATCTGGCGAAGTATTTCAACGGCGCGAGCGGCCGCTATCCCAAGCTCAGCATGCATAAAGGCTTGATGGACGCATTCCTCACGCCGCCCGCGGGTCCTTCGGATTGCCTCTTCTCGAAACTGTCGGTCAACTACACCGCTGATCTCAAGACGCGCGTCGAGCCATGCGTCTTCGGCGGTGCTCCGAACTGTGCCGAGTGCGGCTGCTCAATCAGCATGGGTATGCACTGGCTGGGTGACATAAAAGTGGCCGGCCCGTTGCATGCGCGCCACTTGATCCGCGGTTCTCTTGCCATCGGGCGTACGGTGAACCGGGGAACGCACAAAGGCGAAGCATTACGCTGGAGCGACCCGGTCCCCAGCGAGGAACCCGCCGACCTCGTCCAGATCGAACGCTAAACTCGTTAGCGATGCCTGGAGAAGTTTTTCTCATCGCGAGCGGAGATCTGCGCCTCTCTGCCAACCAAGTCTGTTGGCCCGCTCAACAACGTGTCGAAGAATCCGTCTCGAACGCAATCCGGCGTTTCGGCTTCGAGCCGAAGCGTGCCCACGCCTATGACCCCGCGAAGCAGCACGGCTTCATCGATTCGCAAAAGCGCGGAATGGAAGTGTTTCGCTCCATTCCTGAAACTGCGCCGCTGGTAGTAGTCGAAGCGGTGTGGCAGTACAGCCATCACGTTCTGCCGGGCTTAACCACGCACCAGGGTCCGATTCTCACGGTTGCCAATTGGAGCGGCCAATGGCCCGGCCTGGTCGGCATGTTGAATCTCAACGGCTCCCTTACCAAGGCAGGCGTGCGGTATTCCACTTTATGGTCTGAAGACTTTACAGATGAGTATTTCCTGTCGCGCTTGCAACAGTGGCTCGCGGGCAAGCCGGTTCAGCACGATCTTACGCACGCCCGGCCGCTCGAGAAGTTGAAGCTGCCTGCGAAGGAAGAAGCGCTCGGACGAGACCTCGCGCGGAAACTCAAACAGGAAAAAGCCATCCTCGGTATTTTCGATGAGGGCTGCATGGGCATGTTCAACGCCATCCTGCCGGATCATCTGCTCAATCCCACGGGCGTTTTCAAAGAACGCCTAAGCCAATCCGCGTTGTATGCCGCCATGCGTCAGGTACCCGAAAACGAAGCCGCCGCCGTACGCCGCTGGCTGGATGCGAAGGGCCTCAAGTTCAAGACAGGCAGCGATCCGGATAAAGATCTCACCGATGCCCAAATCCTCGATCAATGCCGCATGTATATCGCAGCTATGCGCATTGCCGACGAGTTCGGCTGCGAAGCAATCGGCATTCAATACCAGCAGGGATTGAAAGATTTAGCTCCCGCGTCGGATTTGGCAGAAGGCCTGTTCAATAATTCAGACCGGCCACCCGTCAGCTCGTTGGATGGCCGCATTCTTTACGAAGATAACCCTCTTCCGCATTTCAACGAAGTGGATGAATGCGCGGGTCTCGACGCGATCGTCACGAATCGGGTGTGGCGAGCGCTCGGCTTGGCGCCCGAGACCACGCTGCACGATCTGCGCTATGGCGAGGAATACCAGGGCGAATTCGTCTGGGTTTTCGAAATCTCCGGTGCTGCCCCTCCAGCGCATCACATCGATGGCTACGCCGGCAGTGTAAGCGAGCGCCAGCCACCCATGTATTTCCGGCTGGGCGGAGGCTCATTGAAAGGCGTGGCCAAACCGGGAGAAATCGTGTGGAGCCGTCTCTATATCGAAAACGGCGCGCTGCACGCTGATATCGGCCGCGCCAAGGTCGTTCCACTTCCGCCTGACGAAACTGAACGCCGCTGGAACATCACTACCCCGCAATGGCCGATCATGCACGCTGTTCTCTGCGGCATCACGCGCGATCAGATGATGGCCAAACACAAAGCGAATCACATTCAAGTCGCCTATGGTACGGACGCTGAGTCCGCCAATCGCGCGCTAGCAGCCAAAGCGGCCTTCTTTCAGGAAGCCGGCATTCAAGTCAATATCTGCGGTACAGAAACAGGCCTCTAAGCATGCGCGTAGGACTGCTCGGCACTGGAGCTATCGCCAACAAACACGCCCAGGCTTACCAAAACATCGGCTTCAATCTCGTCGCCTGCTCCAATAAGACCGAAGCGCGCGGCCTGGAATTTGCCAAACACTGGAATGCCGAGTTCATTCCGGATTACCGTGATCTGTGCCGGTATCCCGGCCTGGATTTCATCGACGTCTGTACGTTCCCTGATTTCCATTTGGAACCGCTCGAAGTCTGCGCCGCAATGAAACGGCCGATCCAAGTGCAAAAGCCGATTGCTACGGACCTGGAGACCGCCCGGCGCATGGTCAACGTTGCTGCGAAGGCGGGCATCCCGCTAGGGGTGGCCAGTCAGCATCGTTTCGACGATGCGATCATCTTCCTGAAGCGCGCCCTGGCGGCCGGGCGCCTCGGCCAAATTCTGCAAGCCGATGCCTACGTGAAGTGGTACCGAGACGACGCCTATTACAGCCGGCCCATCAAAGGCAGTTGGCGCACTGAAGGAGGCGGCGCGCTGATCAATCAAGCGATTCATCATGTCGATCTATTGCTTTATCTCGCAGGACCGATCACCAGCGTGATGGGTAATTGGCAGATCGGGGCACGTCATCAGATCGAATCGGAAGACATCGTCAACGCGCTGCTCAACTATCAAACGGGAGCCACCGGCGTGATCCAGGCGGCCACTGCATTCTGGCCCGGCTACACGGAGCGGGTCGAGATCCATGGCACAAAGGGCACTGCGATCCTTTCCGGCGACCGCCTGACCCGCTGGGATGTGCAAAACGATGAACAAGCCAACCAGAAGGATCCCGCGCCGATAGCTGAAGATGTCTCGTCTGGTTCCTCCGATCCGATGGCCATCGCCGTTACCTCATTCGAACGGCAATTTCTCGATTTCGCCGCCGCTATTCGTGAAAAACGGCAGCCCCTGGTCGACGGCGAACAAGGCTACCGCGCCCTCGAAGTAGTGCTCGGCATTTACCAATCGTGCCGCAGTAAGGAGTTGGTCTCTCTACCGCTCACGTTAGCCTCAGAATAGAAGAGAGTGCCTGCGATCTTAGTCGATTCGGAACGGGTGCGGAGCTACCTGCGAGCATTCGCGCAGCGCCAACCTGAAGCTTTCCGCCTAATCTCACAAGACGCTGTGCAGTTGGAGCGGCTCCGTGTGCTCTTTTCTTCCAGCCGCTTTCTCACCGAAGAAGTTCTACGACATCCCGCTTGGTTTCCCATGCCGGATGAATGTGGCCGGTGCTTTTCCGTCGAAGATTATCGCGCGCGTCTTGCGGCGTTCCTGGATGGCCGGCCGACGGCTTTCGATCTTGCTCTTTTCCGCCGTAAAGAACTCATCCGGATCGTGGTCCGCGACCGTATGGGCCTCGGGACACTCTCGGAGATCACCCGCGAGCTCTCGAACCTCGCGGATGCATTGCTTGGCTGCGCGCTCCGAACGGTCAGCAGAGAACTTGAAGCGCGCTTCGGCGGTCCGACGGAGAATGCGAAGCACGCCACCTTTACCGCACTCGCGCTCGGTAAATTGGGCGGCCAGGAACTGAACTACAGCTCCGATATCGATCTGATGTTCCTCTACAGCGCAAACGGCCGAACCTCCGGCGCTCATTCGATTAGCAACAAAGAATTTTTCACCAAGGTTGCGAACGGTCTGACCGCCATGTTGTCCAGTTACACGCCGGCCGGGCAGTGTTACCGGCTCGATCTGCGGCTGCGCCCCGAAGGCACTCATGGCGAGGTCTGTATCTCGGCTGAGGCAGCCAAACACTACTACACCAGACGAGCGCGCGATTGGGAGCTCCAGATGCTCTTGAAGGCGCGCGTAGCAGCCGGAGACGAGAGCCTCGGCCTTAATCTGCTCGATGCCGTCGAACCACTAATTTATTCGACGACCCTTGATTTCTCCACCATTGAGAGCGTCTCAGCGACCCGCGAACGGATTGGCGAAAAGATAGCGCGCAAGAAGGGCCGCCCCGCCACCCTCGACGTGAAGTTAACGCCGGGCGGCATACGCGATATCGAGTTCCTCGTGCAATGCCTGCAGCGTCTGCATGGCGCAGGTGATACCACCTTGCGCCACCGCGGGACCCTCTCCGCCATTCAAAGCCTCGAAGAAAACCATCTTCTCTCTCCCACAGAATCCGAACGCCTGGCGCAAGCCTATCGCTTTCTCCGCCAGGTGGAGCATGCTTTGCAATTTGAGGAAGACCGGCAAACGCACGCGCTCCCGGCCGATTCACAGGAGCTACAGCAAACGGCCAACCGGGTTCTTCATTCCGCATCGAACAATGCGTCCGCTTTACTGTTGCGCGAGTTGAATCAACATCTGGAAAATGTGCAGGCGCTGTACGAGCGCATTGTCCACGCGCAGAGGCCGCTTTCGTATTCCTATTCGGAACACTTGTCGCCTGGCAACGGCGCTGAAGACTTAGGCCAGGTCCAGGCCGCGATCCCGGATTTGCCTGCTTCGTTTGCCGGGCTGGCGGATTTTCTGGAGGCTCTCCGGCATCGCGACGCGGAACGAACGCTGCTGGCTGCTCACCCAAAGCTGAGAAACTGGGTTGCGCAAATCTTTGAATCGGCTCCCCTGCTTGCTGCTCTGCTCAACCGGCATCCGGAGCTGCTCTTTCATTTGCAAAAAGCGGCCGAAGATCCGGGGCGCCGTTATGCGTTCGAGGGATTGGCTCCACCTCTGAACGATTTGGCGGGCCTGCAGAATTTCTTTGAAGCTGAGATGTTTCGCATTCAAGCGGCGGGCGTTTGCTTGCCCCAGCCGGTCTTTCGAATTCTGGATCAAACCTCCGCTCTCGCCGAGTTTGTAGTCGCGCGGGCCTATCGCGTGGCTCTCGAAATGAGTTTGACTCATGCACGGAGCCACGCATCGACGACAAACCCTTCGAAGAACCGCAAGCCGAGATGATGGTGGTGGCGCTCGGCCGCCTCGGAATGCGAGAGTTCGATATCCGTTCCGATGCCGACCTGCTGTTTATCATTCCCGACGACGAGGCCAAACGCCATCGCTTCTGGATACGTGTGGTGGAGCGTCTGCTCGATGTCCTCTCCAGCTATAGCGGCGCGGGTCCCACGCTCTCGATAGATACCCGGCTACGCCCGAATGGACGCGAAGGCATGCTGGTGCAAACCGAATCCAAGTATGTAGAGTACTTCTCCGCGAAAGCAGAAGCTTGGGAGGGAATCGCTTATATGAAGGCGCGAGCAGTCGCGGGCGACACGGATCGCGCCACCAAATTCCTGGTCGAGTTGCAGCAGGTAGACTGGCGCCGCTACGGTCAAAGCGGGCGCTCGAGGCAGGAATTGCGCCAGATGCGCATCCGGCTTGAAAAAGAGCAGGGCACAATCGCACCGTTGAAGGCCGAACAAGGCGGCTATTACGATGCCGATTTCATACTGATGTACTTACGCCTGCGCGGGGCCGGCATGTTTTTCAAAAGCTTAAATACGCCGGAACGCATCGACGTTGTCGAAAAGATGGGGCATCTGGAGCGCGTTGATGCCGAGTTTCTGCTCGAAGCTGCGACTCACTTCCGCGCGCTCGATCACGCGATTCGCCTGGTGACGGGCCACGCCGAGGGCAAACTGCCAGCTTCCAAAGAGCAGCGCGAAACCATTGCCGCGCTCGTTAGCCGCTGGACCGGAACCCGGGCCAAAGCCGAAACGCTCGAAACCGATCTCCAGGCGCTACAAGACAAGATGCACCGCCTTTTCGAAAGAGTTTTCGCCGAATAGCGAACTACTCTTCTTCTTCCACCGGCAAATGCGCCTTTGCAGCGGCTATGATCTTTTCCGCTTGCTGGCCGGGCACATAGTCATAATGGTCGAATTCCATATGGAAGGAGGCGCGGCCCTGCGTTTTGGAAATCAAGTCGTTCTGGTAATTCAACATCTCCGACATAGGCACAAGAGCGCGAATCGTCTGATGCCCATCCACCAGGTCCATACCTGCAACGCGGCCGCGGCGGCTATTGAAGTCGCTCATCAGATCGCCCGCGAATTCAACCGGCGTCTCTACTTCCACTTTCATTACCGGCTCGAGCAATGTGGGTTTCGCCTGCTGCATCGCGGCGCGAAATGCTTTTCGGCCTGCCAGCTTGAATGCCATCTCCGAGGAATCGACGTCGTGATAAGAACCGTCATAAAGCGTGACGCGGAAATCGGTGACGGGATACCCGGCAATGAAGCCGTGCTCAGCGGCTTCCAGAATGCCTTTCTCGACAGCAGGAATGTATTGTTTCGGGATAGCCCCGCCAAAGATGTCGTTGACGAATTGAAACTTTTCGCCGCGCTCCAGCGGTTCGAGCTTAATCCAGCAATCCCCAAATTGTCCGTGGCCGCCTGTCTGCTTTTTATGGCGGCCCTGCACGCTGGCCGTGCCGCGTATTGTTTCACGATACGGAATCTTCGGCGACTTCAGTTCGACTTCGACGTTGTAGCGCCGCTTCAACCGGCTGACCACGATTTCGAGATGCTGCTGGCCATTGCCCGCGAGCAAAAATTCTTTGGTTTGCGGATCGCGGTAAAAACGCAGCGCGCGATCTTCTTCGAGCATCTTCGAAAGCGCTGTGCTCAGGCGGTCTTCATCGTTGCGCGTTTTCGCCGAGATGGCGTAAGCAATCGATGGGTCGGAGATATTTATTCCCTGGAACACCGCGCAGTTCGCTTTCTCGCACAACGTGTCGCCCGTGAGCGTGTCTTTCAGTTTGGCAACTACTCCGACATCCCCCGCGTTCAAGCGCGGCACGGGCTGCATGGTTTTGCCGAACGGCGTGCCGATATGTGCCAGGCGCTCGTTTACCGATGAGCGCTGGTTGGTCAGATGAGCGTCGTCGGCCAGCGCGCCCGACATCACCTTGAAGTAAGTTAAACGCCCTGCAAACGGATCGGCTGCCGTCTTGAAAACAAAAAGCGATAGTGGCTCATTCGCAGCAAGAGCCCGCGTTTCGCCGCCGATAGTTCGCGAGATGGCGACGCCAGGGCTTTCGAGCGGCCCCGGAAACCCTTCTGCTATGAAATCGAGCAACATGTCCGCGCCGATATTCAGCGAGGCTGATGCGCACAAAACCGGAAACAGGCGATGGGTACGCACGGCTTCTTGCAAACCGCTCACGATGTGTTCGACAGGCAGCGTTCCGGTGGCGAAGAACTCTTCCATGAGTTCGTCATTCCCTTCGGCAATCATCTCGACCAGCGCTTCATGTGCGGCTGTCGCCGCCTGCTGCTCCGCGGCAGGGATTTCGCCCACCGTGCCCTTCCCAGTTCCGCCAGCCTGATAGGACAGGCATTGCATGCGGATCACATCGATGATGCCGGTGAAGTTTTTCTCCGAGCCGACCGGAAGGTGCACGGGCACAGCCGTGCGTCCGAATTTCTCATGAATTCCATTCAGCACCCGTTCAAACGACGCGCGTTCCCGATCGAGCTTGTTTATCACAAAACCAACCGGTAATTTGAATTCGTCCGCAAAGTGCCAGACCTTTTCGGTTGATACCTCGACTCCGGCCACACCGTCAATCACGACCAGGGCCGCGTCCGCAGCCACCAATGTAGAGCGTGTTTCGCTGAGGAAGATGTTGTACCCCGGCGTGTCGATGAGATTAACTTTAACTTTCTGCCACGGAAATGCCGCGATTGCCGAATTGATGCTCAGCTTGCGGGCGATTTCTTCTTCATCGAAGTCAGTAAGAGTGGAACCGTCGTCGGGACGGCCAAGGCGTTCCGTCGCGCCGCTAGCAAAGAGCATTGCGGACGCGAGCGATGTCTTCCCGCAATGCCCATGCCCGATAAGGGCTAAATTCCGAATGTCCGAACTGTCAAAAACCTTCATGCCTGAATCTCCAGATAAGGCCCGAAGCCGAGAGCATATCAAAACAGTCCTGACAAACTGCTCTCGATCTGGTAGACAGGAAAACTTCGAAAGCTAAGCAAATTAGGCAGTCTGCCGCGACGCCGAAACACTGCTCTCTACATCGACGACCGGATTATAGGTCAAAATCCGCCCGCAGCTTTCGCAAAACATAATGCGATCACCCCGCCGCAAGTCTTGAAAGAATTGCGGGCGCAAGGCGATCATGCACGCGCTGCAGCGCCCATCGGTCGCGTCCGCAATCGGCGTGTTCTTCGTCTTTTTGCGAATTCGCTCGTACTCGGTTAGCAACGCAGGCGTCATTTCCGCGGCGACCTTCTTGCGATCCGCTTGCTGCGCGGCAAGTTCTTTCTGATCGATCGCCGTTCGCTCGCGCGCGCTCGCCTTTTCGCGCTCCACGTGCTGCTGCTCATCTTTAAGCGCAACCTCGGCAGCTTTTACATTCTTCTCGAGCGGCTCGGATTGTTCCATCCAATCGAGAATCTTGTCTTCCGATTTCCGAATCTCGCCCTGCGCGTACGCAATTTCGTTTTGAAACGCCTTGTACTGCTCGTTGGTTTTTGCGCCGAGCATCTGATCTTTCAGCTTCGAAATTTTTTGTTCGTGTACTTGGATATCGCCTTCGAATTTCTTGCGATCGCGTTGATTGGCAGCGAGTGCAGCACGGTCCGCTTCGAGCCGGCGCTTCTGCGCTTCCAGCTTCTTTTCAATCTCGGCGATGTGTTTCGGAAGGGTTGAAATCTCGCTCTCAAGACCGAAGATTTTTCGGTCCAGTGCCTGGAGCCGTAGCGCGAGAGCGAGATCAGGCAGCATTAAACTCGGATTCTAGCATGCGATTTACCGTAGGCCTCGAAGAAGTGCGCGATGGTACGAATGCCGTCATAGTAGTTGCTGATCCGATATTTCTCGTTCGGCGAATGCAATCCGTCATCGGGCAGGCCGAAGCCCATCAGCACGGTCGGTATGCCCAGGTGCTTGGCAAACTCTCCAACTATTGGGATTGAACCGCCGCTACGAACGAATACAGTTGGTTTCCCCAGCATGTTCTCAAATGCCTCGGCAGCCACGTGAATTGCGGGGTGATCCGGGTTTACCGAAATAGGCGGCCCCGAACTGAGGACTTTCACTTCAGTTTGAATGCCTTTCGGCGTGTTCTCGATTACCCACTGTTTGACTGCGTTTAGTACCTGTTCGGGATCCTGATTGGGCACTAAACGCACGCTGACTTTCGCAGTAGCAGTCGCCGGGATCACTGTTTTTGCGCCGGTTCCGGTAAAGCCACCTGCGATGCCATGTACTTCAAACGTCGGTCGAGCCCATATGCGCGCCAGAACGGTCTGTTCCGGCTCTCCTGTGAGCTGTGTCGAGCCCACCTCATCTTTCAGAAACTCGGCTTCCGAAAACGGCAGACGTTCCCAGCTTTGCGTTTCCGCCGCTACTGGTTTCGCTACATCGTCGTAGATACCGGGAATCCGAATGTGGCCGTCGGCATCTTTCGCCTTGGCAAGCAACTCGATCAGCCCGTAAACCGCATTCGGCGCGGCACCTCCGTACATACCGGAATGCAGATCCCGGGCCGGGCCTTTCGCTTCGATCTCAAGATACATCAAGCCGCGCAGTCCGACGCACAGTGTGGGTACACCGTCCGCGAATAATTCCGTGTCCGAGACCAGCGCCACATCTGCTTTGAGCTGTTCTTTATGCGCCGGAACGTATTTTGAGATCGATTCGCCGCCGACTTCTTCTTCGCCTTCGATGAGGAACTTGACATTGACCGGCAGAGTTCCGCCGGATACCGCCCGTAATGCCTCAACCGCTTTGACGTGCATGTACATCTGGCCTTTGTCGTCGCAAGCGCCGCGGGCATAGATGTTGCCGTCCCGCACGCTCGGCTCGAAAGGGGGAGTTTTCCAGAGGTCGAGCGGATCTGGCGGCTGCACATCGTAGTGGCCGTAGCAAAGAACGGTCGGTTTTCCTGGCGCGTGCAGCCAGTCGCCGTAGACGAGCGGATGCTTTTCCGTGGGTATTACTGCCACATGCTCAACTCCGGCGTGTTCGAGCGCGGAGGCGACAAACTGCGCGGCTTGGGCGACGTCGCCTTTGTGCTCAGGAAGAGTGCTGATGCTCGGGATGCGTAAGAACTCGAGCAGCTCTTCCAGATAGCGGTCTTTATTTTTTTCAACTACGTCGTCAACGATGGAAGGCAAGCGAGAGCAATCCTCGCTTCAAGTATACGGAGAGTTTAAACTTCAGCCCGCAAGGAGAACACAGCAACCTCGGCCCGCAGATTTGCCAAGCGATGCACTTGCCTGGGTCCGCTCAAGAAGATCTGGCGTTCGATGATCCAATTTTGCGAGCGGCACAGCAAAATGAAATCGTCGATTGTAAGGAAGTGCAGGTTTGGCGATTCGTGCCACTCATGCGGGAAGAGTTGGGTGCGCGGCGCGCGGCCGCTCGTCAGGTGGGAGACTCTCGTAGTCCAGTGCCCGAAATTCGGAAACGCCACGATGCCATGTCTGCCCACGCGGAGCATCTCACGCAGGACGGCCAAGGGGTAGCGCGTCTCCTGCAGCGTCTGGCTCAAAATGACAAAATCAAAAGCTTTGTCTGGATAGTCGGTTAAGCCATGATCGATATCGCTTTGATAGGCCGACACACCACGGGCAATGGCTCGCCGGACTTTATTTGGATCAATCTCGACGCCGCGCGCCTCCACATGTTTTTCCTGCTGCAGAGCTGCCAGCAATTCTCCTTCGCCGCAGCCAAGATCGAGCACGCGCGAACCAGGCTCGACCATGTCGGCAATCATGGCGTAGTCAGGCCGCGTATTCAGGGACACTTGCGAAAAGCTGCTCGGACGGGGACGGGAAGCCCTTGGGTCGCGGCTGACATTCGCAAGGAAACCGGCGATCATTTCTGTTTGTTCGCGGGTTTCGAGCAGAAACGCGTCATGGCCGTAAGTGGAAGTCAGTTCGCAAAAGGCCACGTCGATATTCCGGCTGCGCAGCGCGCTCACTGTTTCAAGCGACTGGTAAGTCGGATAGAGCCAGTCCGAAGTGAAACTGAGCACGAGAAAACGACAGTTCGTTCGATCGAAAGCCGCGGCGAGCGAAGGCGCACCCGCCGCCAGATCGAAATAGTCCATGGCTTTTGTGATGTAAAGATACGAATTTGCGTCGAACCGGTTGACGAACTGGCTTCCGCGGTAGCGCAAATAGCTTTCTACTTCGAAATCCGCCGAGAAGTCAAAACCAAAGGCAGTTTTGTCCTGCAGGCGGCGGCCGAATTTCTGGCGCATCGACGCATCACTCATATACGTGATGTGGCCGACCATGCGCGCGACTGCGAGGCCGCGCCCTGGAGGATGCGCCTCATAATAATCGCCTTCGTTCCAATCGGGATCGGCCATTACGGCTTGACGCCCCACTTCGTTGAAGGCAATCTGTTGCGCACTATGGCGTGATGTAGTGGCGATCGGAATGGCCGCGGCGACAGAATCCGGATAAGCGACGGTCCATTGCAGCGCCTGCATGCCGCCCATCGACCCTCCAGACACGGCGAGCAGCCGCTCGATGCCGAGGTGATCGACTAGAAGTTTTTGCAACCGTACCATGTCGCCGATCGTGATCACCGGAAACTGCATCCCGTACGGCTTGCCGCTCTCTGGATCTATAGAAGCGGGTCCGGTCGTTCCACGGCAACCGCCCAAAATATTCGAGGAGATAACAAAGTAGCGATCGGTATCGAACGCAAGTCCGGGGCCGATCATTTGAGACCACCACCCCGGCTGACCATTCTCTTTGCTGATACCGGCGGCATGGGCATCGCCCGAGAACGCATGCAAAACGAGAATCGCGTTGCTACGCTCCGCGTTCAACGTGCCATACGTTTCGAAAGCGACTTGCACGTTGGGTAGAGTCACTCCACAATCCAGTGTTAGAGCGGGGAAGTGGGCGAGCTGTGTCTCAACGACGAAGTCTGTCAAAGCCGTGGCAGCCATGAAAATTGAACGATAACATGCAGAGTACGTACTTTATGTCAATTCACAAAGTGGGCGGGCTGCTCTGCTGGCTGTTAGCATGCGCGGGAGGATTGCAGGGTGCGCCCGCGACGATTTCTAAGAGTGCGGCGGATTACGCTGCGCTCTGGGCCTACAACGGGCATTGGCAAGTGAAGCGAAGCGACGGGAAAGTGGACGACTTGCTGAATCAATGCGCGCTGAACGGCAAATACTTCACCTGCCAGCAAACCGTAAATGGCAACGTCAGTGCGTTGTTGGTGATGATTACAACGGGCAAGCCCGGACAGTTTTCAACCCAATCGGTGATGCCGGATGGACGCGCGGGAGGCCGCGGCGATCTCGAAATCTCGGGCGATCACTGGGTATTTCTGAGCCATTGGGATCAAGGCGGTGCGACCACCTTCTACAAAACGACCAACACATTCTCGGGTGAAACCAAAATCCACTTCGACCAGCAGCAATCTACAAATAACCGCGATTGGAAAACTGTGAGTTCAGGCGACGAAACGCGTATCAAGAGTGGCCCGAAGACGATCGTCCCGTGATTTCGCACGCTTAAGGAGTAAACAGATCAAGCCCGCTACCAGACTTACACCAAATCCGGCCACAGCGTCTGCCGTGTAGTGATAGCGGCCGTAAATTGTCGCGATTGCCACGCTGGTCGCATAGAAGAGCAGGCACCAGGCGATGATCTTTCGTCTGGGCAAAACCAGAAACATCGCCCAGGCGGCGGCGAAAGCCGAAGAAACGTGCGCGCTCGGAAACACGCCCGAATGAATAGTTGCTTTCCCTAGCAGGTAAAGGTTCAACTGCCGAAAGATGTTATGCGCGTGAGGCGGGTAGACATCGGGGAAAGCGAGCCGTGGCGGTTCGGAGGGGAAATAGGGGAAGAAAGCGTAGGCAAGCAGGGTTCCGGTGAGCAGGATGATGTAAAAGGGATCTACACCGCGCCTCTGGTTTGTGACCCAGAGCGTGATTATGCAAAATGTGCCCACGCCGTAAACAAGGAGATAGCAGAGCTCCAGGTAACACGGAATAACAGGTCCCAGGCTCTCAATAGCGTGCGCCAAGCCCCAATGACCGAGTACGATTTGATCCCAATGGATCCAAGCCGCTTCGTAATGGGCGTTGTAGTGCAGCGGTAAAAACAATTCCATTTCGCGGAATGCAGTGAGGGTGAGCGCCATGGGCGCCCAGTCGCGAACCATGCTGATCCATTGCGCGTAGCGGCCGGTTTCAGCGAACGCCAGAGCGGCTAAGACAAGCGCGACCACGATGAGTCTAGTGACCGGCTTGAAGCCGAGGTGAGGGCGGTCCTGAAAAAAAGGAATCAAGGCGACGATATAAGCGAAAAACCCGAGCAGAACCCATTCGGAAGCTCGCAACCTCCGGTGCGCGGATGTTGTGTGCGTCACGCGGCCGCCGGATTCGAATGCTTCCAGATACGCGGCGCGAAGAAGAGGGCGAGCCCAGCTAAGATCCCTGCCCACACAGCCCAAGTAGTCAGGAAGCGATGAGTGATAAGAATGCCGGCGATCACGGGCGCTGTGATCTGTGCGATTGAGGTGAGCGATTGCGTGAGGCCGAGGATCACTCCCTGCTCGCGGCGTCCGGCGCTTTGAGTGATTTGGCTGGTCAAGGCGGGACGTAATCCGGCCGCACCGATCGAAGAAAACGCCAGGACCCACAGCAGTTGCGGAATGGTCCAGGTAAAACCAATTGCCGCATACCCAAGCAGGGATGTGATAAAGCCGATTGCAATGACGCGCCGCTCACCGATCGCCTTTACCAGGCGCCCTACCACGCCGCCTTGCATGATGATGCCGATGAACCCATTGAACGCGAAAATATAACCGACTTCTCGTACGCCCACTGGATGACCGTTCCAGAAATATCGGCGTTCGGCAAAGAGCGCAAAACCCGACACAAACGTTGAAAACGATAAGGCGAAGAGCAGCCATTGCAGCAGCAATCGCGCCACCAGCGGGTCTTTGAAGTATTTCCGGTATTCGCCCCAGGAAATGAGCGACAGGCGCTTGCCACCGGGTCCTACATCTCCGTCGGCCGGCTCATGATGAGTTTCGTGTTTGGGCAGCAGGAAGAATGTGCAAAGGATGCTCAATAGCGATAAGCCGGAGGCCGTAAGAATGGGGGCGCTATAACCATAGTGGGCGAGATAGCCTGAAATCGCCGGGCCGACCAGAAAGCCAAACCCAAACGCGACTCCGATCAACGCGAACGCTTTGGCGCGGTTTTCCGGCTTGGTGACGTCGCTGATATAGGCTTGGGCGATGCTCAGATTGCCGGCAGTCGCTCCGTCTATCGCCCGAGATAGAAAAATCATCCAAATCTGCGTGGAAAAGGCTAAGACTAAGAAACCGGCGAGTGTACCGGCCTGGCTTATGAGCAATACCGGGCGGCGTCCGACCCGATCCGAGATTTGTCCCAGAATGGGCCCGGCAATTAACTGGCAAGCTGCGTAAATAGCAACGATTAAGCCCACGACGGTAGGAGACGCACCCAGGCGTTCCGAATAGAACGGCAGCAGCGGAAGTATGATCGTGAAGCCAAGAACGTCCACCACTACGATTAAAAAGATCGGCAGTAAAGGCGACGCAACTCGCCTGTTACTCGGCGCTTGGATCGCGCCGGGCTGCGGGGAATTCACTCCTTGATCTTAGCGGGGCGCCTGCCACACTGCTAACGTTTGGAAAGGGCAAGCTGTAAGAACTACCCGATTTCGGCTGGACTCGTACAAGGATGGATATTGAAATGGCGCAACTTAGGGAATGGAATTCGTCTTGCAGAGACAAACTCGTTATGACGTTGCAGAAGTTTGCTCTGCTGGGCGTGATCCCTGTCTTGTTGTGTGGGCAGGAACCGAACCCGATGCAGGGGATAAAACAACCAGCCCACCAAAGCGAACAGAGTAATCCGATTTTCAAAGTCGAGGTGGTTTCGCGGTCGGTGGCTGCGGTGACTTACCGGGACCGGAGCGGCTGGACGCGAGTAGATTTTCAAGGGACCTCGCTGGCTTCCAAGGCAAAGGGCACGGCCGATGTGCGAAGCCAGCTTGGGTATATGCAGGTGAAGGTGAACGTGAAAGGGTTGCCGTCGGCGCGAACTTTCGGACCGCTTTACCTCACGTATGTTCTTTGGGCGATTACGCCCGACGGACGGCCTTACAATCTAGGCGAAATTCTGGTGGATTCAAACGGCAATTACAACGGCCAAGTGACGACCCAATTACAGGCGTTCGGCCTGATCATTACCGCGGAGCCTTATTTCAATGTGCATCAGCCAAGCGACGTGGTCGTGATGGAGAATATCATCCGGAACGACACGAAGGGCAAATGGCAGACAGTTGACGCGAAGTTTCAGTTGCTGCCGCGCGGCCAATACACGTATCACGTTCCCGAGTCTCAGTTGAAACCTGTTGATCTGAACTCCGGCACGAAGAGCCCACTCGAACTGTACGAGGCGCAGAACGCAGTCCAGATCGCAAAATACGCGAAGGCCGATCAGTACGCAGCCGAAACGTACCAGCAGGCTGAAACGCTTTGGCAGCAGGCGCAGGACTATCGGGATCGCAAGCAGTGGAAACCCACGATCATGACGGCGCGGGAAGCAGTGCAGAAGGCCGACGACGCGCGCACGATCTCGCTTCGTAAACAGCAGCAGTTGGCGTTAGAAAACGAGCGGCAGGAAGCCGCCGCCCGGCAGTTAGCGGAGCAACAAAAAGCGGCCGCCGCGTCGCAGCAGGCGGAACAAGCGCAGCAGCAGGCGGAGCTGGAAGCTCGCCAGCGAGCGGATGCGGAGCGGGCCCGGCAGGCAGCGGATTTGGCACGGCAGCAATCTGCCGCAGAGGCCTTGAAGTCTCAACAGGCTGCGGCTGAGGCGGACCGGCTCCGGGCTCAGGCGGAGGCCGACAAAGAGAAATTGCGGGAACAATTGTTACAGCAGTTCAACGCAGTGCTACCCACTACGGAAACGCCGCGCGGCCTGGTAGTTAACATGCAAGACGTATTGTTCGATACCGGAAAATACACGCTCAAAGTACCTGCACAACTCGCTTTGGCGCGTATCAGCGGCATTGTCCTGTCGCACCCCGGCCTTAATTTGCAGGTCGAAGGTTACACCGACAGCACGGGCACCATGGAACTGAATCAGAAGCTATCCGAGCAGCGCGCCAATGCGGTACGCGATTTTTTGATGCAACAAGGAATCAATACGAACAATATGACCGCCGTAGGGTATGGGGAAAATTATCCGGTCGCCTCGAATGCAACCGCTGCGGGGCGAAAAATGAACCGGCGCGTGGAGCTAGTAATATCCGGAGAAGTCATTGGAAAGAAAATCGGGGTACCGCCTTCTCAAGCACCGCCGCAAGGGCCGGGCGCCATGCCGCCCACACCCCAGCAGTAAACGCGCTAAGCTCGCCGCACCAGTACAATCGTGAAGTCGTCTGCAAAGGCAGTGCTGCCATGCCAGCCCCGCAGATGCTCCACCAGTTCTGAAACTAGATGCGCGCAGCTTTCGGACCGGCGCTCCCAGAAAAATGAGGCGAGCCGGTCCTCGCCGAATTCCTCTCCGCCGGCGTTCACGGCCTCCGTAACACCGTCGCTGTAAAGAACCAGCATGTCGCCAGAATCGAGCACCACCTGATGCATTTCGTAGTGCGCCATGGGAAACAGCCCGAGCACAATACCGCCTCCGGCTAACTTTCGAACCGAACCGTCTCGACGGATGAGCAGCGGGTAATTGTGTCCCGCGTTGCTATAGCTCAACTCACCGCTCGCGGGATCGAGCAGAGCGTAAAAGAAGGTTATAAACTTGCCGGCGGGGCACCGGTCGGACAGGCTTCGATTGAGCAGCGTTACAGCAGAGGCCGGGTCCGGGCTCGTTTCTTTCAGCATTTGGACCCGCGCCTGCAAGCTGCTCATTAATAGAGCGGCAGGCAGTCCTTTGCCCGACACATCCCCTACCACCAGGGCCAAACGGCCATCGCTGTATGGAACAAAATCGTAGTAGTCGCCGCCAATAGTCCGGCAAGGCAAATTATGACCAGCGAAGTCGTATCCCGGAAATACCGGCGATTCCGTCGGCAGCAACGCAGCCTGGATCTCGCCCGCTTGCGTCAGTTCCAATTCCATCAGCTTTTCGGACTGCTCGATTTCAGCCAGACGCGCGTGTTCGATTCGAATCGCCGCAACGTTAGCCATCACCGTGAGCAGGTCCAGGTCCTCTTGCGAAAACGGCCGGAGAATGGCGCCGTTATCAACATAAATCAGCCCGATCACGCGATCTCCAGTCTGCAGGGGGACGCCCATCATGCTGCGAACCCGATGAAGCAAAATGCTCTGCTGCTGCTTTAGCGCGTCGTCCAACTGAGTGTCGCTAATCACAAGAGAACACTTCTGCCGCAAAATGCGATCGCGCACTGCGGTGCTGATCGAAAAGGAGTCGCCCTCACTTGCCCGAACCACGAGTTCCCCGCCTTCCAGCGTCAAAATGACGCCTCGCTTGGCCTCCATGGCCGATAGCGCAAGCTGCAGGATGACTTGGAACAACTCATCCAATGGGCGGTGGCCGGCCAATTCCTGGCCCGCCCGAATCAGGGCGCCGACCACGCGGGCCGTATTAATCGCTTGATCGGGTTGTGCTTTGACGTCCGGCGATGAAGCTTTTCCTAATAGCTTTTCGAGGCTGGTGACAATCGTCGCCTCTCTCGTGATACGCGCTTCTTCGGGAGGAACGAAAGAGATCAAGGGCTGTTTCGCGATCTCAGCCGCGCTGCTACGAACTTCGATCGTCAGATGCCCGGCGTATATCCGGTCGCCGGGACGGATCGGATGCGACTCCTTCAGGCTCTTGGCATTGATGACCGTGCCGTTGCGACTGGCGCAATCTTTAACAAACCAGCTTTCGTCTCGCTTCTCAAAACAGAGGTGATACCGCGAGAGCCAAGGGTCCGCAGGGTAGGGAAGATCATTGTCGGCCGAGCGGCCCAGGGAAAGAGTCGGCGTCTTGAGTTCAATCGTGTTCGACGAGCCTTCCGGCCCGGAGATAAGCAGCTCCATCTGCGTATCTCTAACGCTAACATCCGAAAAACGAACCCAAGTCAGGCCTTTGTGGCGGTCTGCCTCTCCGCCCGGGCAACGGGCAGGGAAGTTGCATAATTCGTGATCAGGCGGGCGCCGCGATTATAAGTCAGATATAGAAATCCCCATTGCACAAACACGAGAATGCGGCTTTGAAACTCGACTATGTACATCAGATGGATAAAAAGCCACACGAGCCACGCAGGAAATCCGGAGAGATGAAAACCGAACACATTGGCTACAGCCGCCGCGCGCCCGATAACTGCCAAATCGCCTTTGTCGAAATACTGAAACGGCTTTTGCTCCTTCCCGGTATGCTTCAAGCGGTTCATAATGCTTTTGGCAGCATAGGAGCCGCCTTGCATCGCCACTTGCGCCACGCCTGGCAGCGGCTTGCCGTCCCGTTTGGTGGCAAACGCGAGATCGCCCGCGACGAAGATATCCGGATAACCGGGAATGGTCAGATTCGGGTTCACTTTGATCTGCCCGTTTCTTTGTGTTTCCGCACCGGTGCGTTTGGCTAGCTGGCGCCCAAAACTCGAAATGGCTACACCAGCGGCCCAGATCACGGTGCGGGCCACTATATGCCTTTCTTCGCCCGACTTGTTCTTAACTGTTACGCCGCTTGCGTCAACGTTCGTTACTAGCAAGCCGGTTTCCACTTCTGCTCCGAGCGCAGCCAGTTGCTTTGCCGCCTTGCGAGACAAATCCTCGGGGAAATTGCCAAGGATTCGGGGCGCTCCGTCGATTACCAGGATTTTGGCATCCCGGGGACGAATGGAACGGAAGTCGTTCTTGAGTGTGTGATGCGCGATTTCGCCGAGCGTGCCGGCCAACTCCACACCAGTAGCTCCACCGCCGACAATTACAAACGTGAGCCAGGCCTTGCGTTCTGCGGGATCGGTAATGCGCTCCGCCGCTTCGAATGCAACCAGAATCTTGTGCCGGATCGCGGTGGCATCCTCCACAGTCTTCAAAGTTGGCGCCCATTCGGCCCACTCGTCGTGACCGAAATAGCTGCTTTGCGAGCCGGTAGCCACAATCAGCGAGTCGTACTCGACTTGCCCTCCGTCGCGGAGTATCACGCGGCGTGCATTCGGATCAATGTCTACGGCGTCGCCGAGTAATACACGAGTATTCTCTTGTTTGCTCAGCACCGATCGAATGGGCGCTGCAATTTCGCCTGGGGACAGAGAACCCGTAGCCACTTGGTAGAGCAGCGGTTGAAATAAATGGAAGTTGCGCTTGTCAATTACGGTTATCTCGGCATCGGCATGCTTGAGCGATTGCGCCGCGTACAGTCCGCCAAAGCCCCCGCCAATAATTACGATTCTGTGTTTCTGTGCCATTAGCCTGTAATTTGTGGATGCGAGTTTGCGGACTGGTTACGCAGAGAAATTGACGGTTGGACGAAACTGTGGTGGTTTTCGCGCAGGACGGAGCCGTTCGAAAGCGTAAGCCGCCTTAAGTAGCGTTGGCTCCGACCACGCTGGTCCAAAGAAAGAGATTCCGACCGGCAATCCGAAAACAAAGCCAGCCGGAAGGGTGATATGTGGATATCCGGCGACGGCTGGAGGCGATGCGCATCCGCTGTCAACCCTATCCCCGTTGACCCAATCCGTAGCCCAGGCGGGGCCGGCCGTGGGTCCGATAATGGCGTCCAAGTTGAACTTCTTGACGAGCGCATCGATCCCATCCTTGCGGGTTAAGTGATGATTCTTATTGAGCGCGCTCGTATAATCCCTCTCGGTGAGCGGGCCTTTCTCCTGCGCTTGCTCCATCAGTTCCTGTTCAAAATAGGGCATCTCCTGTTCGCGGTGGGCGCGATTGAAGGCAATGCAATCGGCCAGCGATTTCACGGCGGCGCCTCGCGCGGCCAGATAACGATTCAGATCCGTCTTAAACTCATACAGAAGCACTTCGGTTTCTGTTTCGCGCCAGGCCTCTAGTTTTGGGAATTCAACGGGATCGATAACGAGCGCCCCAGCCTTACGCATAAGGGCAATGGAGTCGTCGATAATTGCGGAGACTGACGGGCTGATAGTGAAATACTGGCGCGCCACTCCCAAGCGCATGCCGCGCAGGCCGTTCGGATCGAGAAAGCGCGTGTAATCGGGAAATACACGGGATTTAACTGTGGTAGGGTCTTGCGGATCCGGCCCGGCCATAACGCTTAGAAGAATCGCTGCGTCGCGTACCGAGCGCGCCATCGGCCCCGCCGTGTCCTGGCTGTGCGCAATTGGAATTACGCCGGAGCGGCTGATCAAGCCGAGCGTTGGCTTCATGCCGACAATGCCGCACATAGATGAGGGACAAACGATCGATCCGTCTGTTTCCGTGCCGATCGCAACAGTCGCAAGATTCGCCGAGATAGCGGCTCCTGAACCGGAACTGGAACCGCAAGGATTCCGGTCGAGCGCATAGGGATTCTTCGTTTGGCCGCCGCGTCCGCTCCAGCCGCTGGTGGAATGCGTGGAGCGGAAATTTGCCCATTCGCTTAAATTGGTTTTGCCGAGCAGCACTGCGCCCGCCGCCCGGAGTTTCGCGACGAGGGTCGCATCCTGTGCCGCCGGTTTGCCCATTAAGGCGAGCGAGCCGGCGGTAGTCTGCATTATGTCGGCAGTGTCGATATTATCTTTCAGAACTACTGGAATGCCGTGCAGCGGGCTGCGCGGGCCTTTGGTTTTACGTTCTTGATCCAGGCTGCGCGCAATCTCTATTGCATCCGGATTGATTTCGATGATTGCATGCAAGGCGGGACCTTTCCGGTCCAACTGGTCGATGCGCTCCAGGTACAAACCGGTTGCCGTTTCCGCCGTCAAGGTGCCGCGAGTCATTTCTTCCTGCAGGCTGGAGATGCTGGCTTCCACCAATGGAAACGGCGCATAGCTCACACCGGGAGCATCTTGCTGCTGAGACCGTAAAGGCAGAGCGGGAGTGAGCGCAGTGGCAGCGGCTTGTAAGAAAACACGTCTCTTCATCCGGGCGTGCCTCCAATGTACACGGCTTAATGAAAATCGTGCGAGCTAATCACGGCTGCTTCCTGAAACGAGAGCGCTTCGATATCCGAGACCTTCAGCGAAATCACGTTGTCGATACTCTGCAAAACTCCTTTCACCAGCACATACGGAGCGCTTGTGCAAATTTGCCGGTTTCGCGCAAACAAATCAGGCTGAACGATGACGTTTATAATCCCGGTTTCATCTTCCAAACTCAGGAACACGAAACCTTTGGCTGTGCCCGGCCGCTGCCGGGTAATGACACAGCCCGCCGTTTTGAGCAGCTTTCCATTGCGCTGTGCTTTTGCGCTAGCCGCATCCAGGACTCCTAGCGCTGCCATTTGGCTACGGAAGTAAGCCATAGGATGAACGCCAATGCTCAGGCCGCTGTTACTAAAATCTGCGTAAGTGCGTTGCCGCAGTGTCATAGGCGTGAGAGGGGATGCGCCGCTGTCCGTGGCCACCGGTTCTAACAATTCACCCACCGGCTGCAACGCAAGCTGTGCCTGCCAAAGTGCCCCGCGACGCTGCCGGTCCGACTTCTGTTTCGGCAATGAATTCAGAGCGCCTAACTCAGCGAGCGCATTAATTTCATCTTTTTCAAGTTCAGGTACACGTTGCAACAGATCCCGCATTGAGATAAACGGCTGCAGTTTTCGTTCAGACTCAATTTTTTGAGCAGCTCTTTTGCTTAATCCTCGAACGTAGTTCAAGCCTAAACGTATATATTTCGTTTTGCGATCTGTTTCGACAGTACAAAGGTAATCCGAACGCAACACATCGACCGGGCGAAACCGTTGTCCATGGCGCTGCGCATCTTTCACAAGAGTCGCCGGGGAATAAAATCCCATCGGCTGATTGTTTAGCATGGCTGTCGTAAAGGCAGCAAGATAGTGGCACTTCAGGTAAGCGCTGGCATATGCCAATAGTGCAAAACTTGCGGCATGCGATTCCGGAAAGCCATAAAGCGCAAAAGAAGTTATTGCCTGAATTATCCGGTCCTGCGTTTCACCAACGATTCCATTGGCATCCATTCCGGCCCGCAGATGGACTTCCACCTCGCGCATGCGTTTTTCCGAACGTTTAAACCCAAAGGCACGCCGCAATTCTTCGGCTTGCCCTCCACTGAAACCGGCAGTCAGCATGGCGATCCGGATCAACTGCTCTTGAAATAAAGGCACGCCCAGCGTTCGTTTGAGAACAGGTTCCAGGGAAGGATGCAGGCAGACTGGCGATTCCAACCCTTGGCGGCGCTTGAGATATGGGTGAAGCATCTGACCCACAATCGGGCCGGGACGGATAATCGCAACCTGCACAATGATGTCATAAAAACAAGCGGGCTTGAGCCGGGGAAGGCAGGACATTTGCGCTCGGCTCTCCACTTGAAATAAGCCGATGGTGTCTGCTTTCTGCAGACAATCATAGACGGCCGGATCCGGCTGCGGCAAGTGTGCCAAATCCACACGCTCGTCATATTTGTCGCGCACAATCTGTATGGTGTCTTCGAGCACCGCCATCATTCCTAACCCGAGCAGGTCGACTTTTACGATTTTCAAATCCGCGCAATCGTCTTTATCCCACTGGACGACAACGCGTCCGGGCATGGACGCTGGCTCGAGCGGCACAATCGAATCCAATTGCCCCTGGCACATCACCATGCCGCCCGAATGCTGGCCGATGTGACGGGGCAATTCCAGAATTTCTTTGGTCAGCGAGAAAAATTTTAAGATTCGCGGATCGCTGAAGTCCATGCCCTGTTCGCGAAACTGCCGCTCCAGCGTGTCTTGCGGATCCTTCCATTCAAAGGCGTTAAGCTGGCTGGCAAGTTGACTGATTTGCTTTTCGTCGAAATCGAGTGCTTTCCCCACATCGCGCACCGCTGATCGGCCGCGGTACGTAATTACATTTGCGGTCATCGCCGCGCCTAGCCGCCCATATTTGCTGTAGAGATGTTGGATCACGCGCTCGCGCTGGTCTCCGCTCGGCAAGTCCAGATCGATATCCGGCATCTCCTCCCGCTGTTCCGAAAGAAAACGCTCAAATAAAAGATCCATGCCGACCGGATCGACCGCGGTAATCCCCAGCGAATAACAAACCGCGCTGTTGGCCGCCGAGCCGCGTCCTTGCACCAGGATTTTTTCTTCGCGGCAGAAGTTCACTATGTCCCAAACAATCAGGAAGTACCCAGACAGCTTCAGCTTTTCAATTAGCGCGAGCTCCCGCTCCACTTGCTTGCGCGCTTTATCGGTATAGGGCTGATACCGCTCGCGTGCATGCGTATCTGTGAGCTTGCGCAAAAAAGAATTCTCGGTTTCTCCCCCAGGAATGGGATACGAAGGGAATTGATATCCCAAATCCTGCAAGGTAAACTCCAGGCGCTCCGCTAATTCGCTGGTTTGGGCAATCGCTTCAGGCAGATCGGAAAAAAGCTGTCGTCATCTGCTCTGTGCTTTTCAAATAGCGTTCCGCATTGCGTGCCAGCAGTTTGCCGCCTTTTGCCAAAGTAGTTTTGTGATGAAGGGCGGTAAGTACGTCTTGCAGGTCGCGCCGTTCCGGAGAAGCTTGGGAAACGCCATTAGTGGCGAGCAACGGTAAGTGCAGGCTGCGCGCCAGTTCTATTAGCGCTTGATTGCGCGCTTCCTGATCGCGGCGGAAATGGCGCTGCAGCTCAACAAAGACATTCTTCTCTCCGAAAATACCGGTAAGCTGCTGCAGTCGCTGCCGCGCCGCCCGTTGTGCTGAAGGACCGCGCATGCTGTCATACACTTCCGCGAGCGGTCCGTCATCGCCGCCGGTTAGACACACCAGGCCGCCTGCATACTCCGCAAAATCCTCCTCGGTTGCAAAGGGATTTTGTGCTTTACCTGCTTTGTGAAAGCGGAATTTTGTTCGGGTAATCAGCTTGCATAGATTTTGATACCCGGTCCTATTCTCTGCGATGAGCGTGTAGCGGCAGGTTCCCGGAGCCGAATTCACTTCCGCACCGATCAAAGCACGAATGCCTAATTTTTTTGCAGCCAAATGGAGCCGGGGAGCCCCATAAACACCATGCGCATCGGTAATCGCCAGGGCTGGTTGCCCGAGCTCGGCAGCGCGGGAAGCCAGATCTTCAGGCAGCGAGGCCCCTTCTAAAAACGAAAAAGCGGACCGCGCATGTAGCTCGACATACTGAGGCACAATGTCACCGTTGGGCCACTAGCTCAACAGAAACAGTATAGGAGAACAAAAGGAGAATACTATTGGGGGAGCTTTTGCTTCACCAGATCACTCAAAGCTTTGCCGTCCACGCGTTTTCCCGCCAACTGCGCTTGCGCAGCTTTCATTACGAGCCCCATCTGCTTGGCGGACGTTGCTCCTGTTTCCGCAATAGCAATCTGAACGGCTTCTTCTATTTCGGCATCGGAGGGCGCCGAAGGCAGATAGCTATCCAGAATGGCGATTTCCGCCTCTTCTTTGCCGGCCAGGTCTTCCCGGCCCCCTTTGCGGAACAAATCTGCAGATTCCCGCCGCTGCTTCAACAAAGTGTTCATGACCTGCATTTCCACTGCCTCAGTCAGCGGCTTCATGCTGTCGACCTCTTGCTTTTTGAGCGCTGTTTTTACCATGCGAAGAGCGCTCAAGCGCTGCTCATCTTTCGCCTTCATGGCGTCCACGATATCTTTTTGCAGCCGGTCCAGCAGAGGCATCGACAACATTGTAACGAGGTTCTGGGTTGGCGATTCTTTTTAGAAGGCCGGAACCAGCCGCCTGCCGCCGCCGTCAAACCCGCTGATATACTGAGCTAGCTTGGCGGCTTTCGCTCTAGGCGTCCCTTCTGTGGAAGTTTACTTCCTGTTGTGAAGATAGCGCTGCGTTTCGCCTGGCCGTACTCATTTGCTTTGGGGTTCTATCGTTTGAGAAAGTTTACTGCTGTTTGTTTTTTCTTGTTCGCCGCAGCGGGCGTGCAGGCGCAAAATTTTGTAAATGGCCAGGCGGCTCGCGCGGAATTCGGCCAAAACACTTTCACCTTTGTCGGGGCAATTCCCAACCAGACGATTCTGGGCGGTCTGAGCGGACTGGCGTGGGCGAACGGAATTTTATACGTTGCCGACTCCAATGAACAAGGAATCTACCCGCAGGACAATCGCGTTGTTATGTTCAACACGAATCTCGTGCCAGCGCCCACTGCGGACATCACGCACGCCTACAACTATTCTCCGTACCCATGCACGGTATGTGCTTTTCCCGCAACTTATGAATTGGGACAGCCCAGCTTTGCCAATGGGCAGCCATTCAACAGCTCTAACCCGAATTCCTTCCCACAGGGACTTGATAATAATCCAGCCAACTCCAACATGCGTACGCCGACCGCTGTGGCGACGGACGGCACGCATTTGGCCGTCGCCGATACCGACAACAATCGCGTTTTGATCTGGAACTCTATTCCTGCAAGCACGAATCAACCGGCGGATATCGTCCTGGGCCAGGTGGATTTTACTCACGCTGTTGTTACAGTTCCGCCCACTGCCAGTTCCTTGCGCGGACCGCAAGGCGTTTGGTTCCAGAACGGCAAATTTTTTGTTGCCGATACACAAGACTACCGGGTTCTCATTTGGAATAGCATTCCGACCTCGAATAACCAGGCCGGCCGATGTCGTGCTCGGCCAATCGAACTTTATTACTGGTACACAGTCGGCGTGCGACCCGACTAAGTCGAACTACACCGCTGCCGCCAACCAACTTTGCAATCCGGTTTCGGTGACCGCCGACGCCTCTCACGTGTATGTCGCAGATCTTGGTTTCAATCGCGTCCTGATCTGGAATGAGATTCCCGCCAGTAACGGCCAAAATGCCGATGTTGTGCTCGGCCAGCCTGACATGACCAGCGCGATTGCGAATAATCCGAGCATTTGCACGAACACCGGCGATCAGGGGGTTTGCTCGTCTAACTTGAATTTTCCCCGCTTTGCTCTGTCGGACGGGACCCGCCTGTTTGTCGCCGATGGCGGGAACGACCGCGTCCTCATATTCAATACAATTCCTACCCAGAATGGCGTTGCGGCAAACGAGGTGCTTGGCCAGCCAATCTTTGTAAGAAATGTGGACACCACTCAGACTCCAGAGTATTGCAAGTACCGCTGTTAATAACTTTAGTGCGGTGGATGTAACCCCGGCGCCATCATCGCTGGCCTTCGATGGAACGAATCTCTATGTAAGCGATACACTCGATAATCGCGTCCTGGTTTTCACCCCGGGCAACACGCCGCTTCCGGATAGCTCAGTAGTGAACTGGGCCAGCGAAATCATCCGGCAAGAAGGCGTCTTGACGATCACGAATACGAGCATCGTCGCGAAGGACACAGTTACGCTTACGATCGGAACGACAACTTACACGTACACGGTAAAGGCCGGTGATACGAACGATACCATCGCGCAAGGCTTAGTGAGCCTGGTAAATGCCGGTAACGGTGATGCAAATGCGCTTGCGATTTTTGCCGGCACAGGCACTGGCTCTCTCTATTTAAGTTCGAAAGCTACCAACCTGGACTATGATTCGATTGCCTTCTCCGCGACTACCTCGAATTCCGCGGATCTTGCAGCGACCGCTTCCGGCAATGGCTACTTAACGGCCGGTACCGCGGCAACCGGGGCACCGGGCATGTTGGTTGAAATCAATGGCACCAATCTTTCCGATCAACCAACGGATCACCCGGCGGTTGCTGCGTTGACGGGAACAATTCCCACCTCGCTCGGCGGAACGCAAGTCTTCATGGATGGCGTAGCGTCTCCGGTTTATAGCGCGTCCGCGACCCAGGTTATCTCGCAAATTCCCTACAACTTCTCTGCTCGAAACAGCACTAGTGTTTACGTTCGCACCACTCACAGCGACGGCAGCGTTACCGTCAGCAACGCCACTCCGGTTTATATCGCACCGGCGAATCCCGGAATCTTCGACACGGCGCCTTCGCCGGGAGCGGCACGACCTTGGCCTGCTGCCGGTATCTATCATCAGCTCGGCAATCCGCAGGCGGTGGTCGACTTTACGGGCACGGTTAAGGCCGGCGATACGCTCACTATCACGGTGGGCGGAAACGCGCACAATTACACAGTGCAGAGCACTGATTCGCTGTTCAGCATCACGCAAAATATGGCCCAGGTGATCAACAGCGCTCCCGATCCTAACGTTACAGCGCAACTTGGCGGTGCCTTCAACCGTGTGGTGCTGGTTGCTCGCCAGGGTGGCGCGGCTGGTAATGGCATCTCGGTTTCCACCAGCACCAGCAGCGGCGCTAACATCACTCTCACTGCTTACACAAATGCTACTTGCTGTAACGTGGTCAGCGGATCTCCTGTTACTCCCAACAACCCCGCCGCTCCGGGGGAGACGATTGTTTTATCCGCGACCGGCCTGGGATTAGTCGATAACTTAACGGGCAATACCCTCACCGATCTACCTACAGGTCAGCCCTATACGAGTTACCCGCTCAACAGTGCGGACAACGCGGTAAGTGCCACTCTAGGGAGCACCACCGGACAGATCGTAAGCGCCGGCTTGGCGCAAGGCTCGTACGGCGTGTATCAGGTGCAAATGATCGTGCCACAAGGGCAGGCCACGAATGCGGCGACTCCGCTCTATATTGCACAAAATGCGTTTATCAGTAATACCGTTACCATTCCAGTTGGACCAGCCAATTCCAATCCGTATCAACCTCCCGTTGGCAGCAGCGCCATTACGATCGATATCGATTCCCCGCGTAGCGGCGCTTCCGTATCCGGGGGCACGCCGGCCAACGGCTGGGTGGTAGATAACAAAGCTGTTATCACAACCGTTGATGTCTCAGTCGACGGAGTTCGTGCCGGCTCCGCAACTTACGGCGCAAACCGTCCGGACGTCTGCGCTCATTACGCGTCCACGCCTAGTTGTGCGGGCGGCAATGCCGGAGTCGGCTATAACTTCGCGCTCGATACTACGCAATACGCCGACGGAAATCACAATCTTCAAATAACGGCTACCGATGCAAATGGCTCTCGCCTGACTTCAGCAAGGTCTTTCGTAACCGCCAACTATGGCGGCAAAATCCCGACCACCATCATGATCGATAATCCTGGCGGGGGCGGGGGTACATTCCAGGGGCAAGCCACCTTCAACGGATGGGCCTTGAATACCGGCGCCGCAGTTGATACCGTCACCGTCTCAGTAGACGGCGTTTCGCAAGGGAACGCCACTTACGGGTTGGGGCGGCCGGACGTATGCGCTGTCTATCCCAGTGCCGCCGGTTGTCAGAATGGAGCTGTAAACGTTGGCTGGTCCTACCTGCTCGATACGACGAAATTCGCGAACGGAAATCACACGTTGTCGATTGCCGCAACCGCTAGCAATGGTCAGCGCGCCATTCAAGCGCATAATTTCACGATCGCAAACTGGACAACATCCAATCCAATGATTCTGAATGTCGACAAGCCCAACTCTCAGACCGGGCCGCTGAGCGGTCAAACGGTTATTGGAGGCTGGGCGGTTGATCCTGTATCTACGATCCGCTCCGTTTCTGTCGCAATCGATGGCATTCCGATAGGTACCGCAGGTTATGGCGCAACCCGAGCCGATGTTTGCGCTATTTTCTCGAGCTATCCTGGTTGTCCGAATGTGGGCTGGAATTTTTCACTCGACACAACGCTTGTACCGGATGGCACCCACACGTTACAAGTTACGGTGATCCCATCGAGCGGACAAGGCTTCACGCAAACGGTACCGATTCAGATTGGAAATCTGGGCAGCGCGTCCAACCCGACTCGCCTTCAAATCGATTCGCCGGGCCCGAATAGCGCGCCGTTCTCAGGGTATGCGGCTTTTGGAGGTTGGGCATTCAACGCAACCTCGCCGATATCAACGGTCCAGATCTCGATAGACGGAGTCGCCAGCGGTGTGGCTACCTACGGAAGCGCGCGCCCGGATGTCTGCGCAAAATTTGCCGGTAGCGCCGGGTGCCCTAACGTCGGTTGGAACTATTTCTTTAGCACGGCGGACCTTACGAATGGAACGCATACCGTCGAAGTCACCACAACTGCCCGAAACGGAGACCGCGCAACGGCGAGTTCGAGCTTCACTGTGGCGAACGGAACGCCGAACAGCCCGACGACCGCCAGCATCGCAGAGCCGAGTTCGATGAGCAGCGCCTATCAGGGGATGGCCCAGTTCTCCGGTACAGCCGTGAGTACGAGCGCACAGGTAACCTCCGTAGTCCTGTCGGTCGACGGTTTTCCATACGGAGCTACTTCATTCACTCCGGCAGGTCCAAACGTTCCTGTCAACTGGACCTATCTGCTCAACACGACTCAACTGTCTGACGGCCCCCACACCCTCGGCATCACTGCTACGGCCGCTGATGGATCCACTGGCCTGACGTCCGCTCAATTCCAAGTTGCCAACTGGAGTTCGCCCAGTCCGACACGCATCGCCATCGATGTCCCGAACTCTTCGAGCGCGAATTTCTCGGAGACCGCTTACTTCGGCGGCTGGGCATTAAATCCGACTTCCGCGATCACGAGTGTGCAAGTGACGATCGACGGTGTTCCTTACGGATACGCGCAATATGGCGGCTCGCGCAGTGACGTGTGCGCGATCTACAAAAATCAGCCCGGCTGTCCCGACGTGGGTTGGAATGCCGCTGTCGACACTACCTATCTCGCGAATGGAACGCATACTCTAGCCATTACCGCAGCAACCGCAGCAGGCCAGAGCTTCACTACAACCTCCAGTTTCACCGTGGCGAACTAAAACGCTTTCCTGAAGGGTCGCTCCGAGTGGCGGCCCTGTTTCGCCGCTTTGCTATGCTGAGATTTCCCCCAGTTCAGACGCGCCTAATCGACTAGTTCAAGCCTGAACTGATCCTTAGTAAATGCATATTAAAAAGCAGCGACTCCTCACTCCCGGGCCCACTCCCTTACTGCCTTCCGCTCTGCACGCCATGATGGGTTCCGATATCCATCACCGAACGGAAGATTTTCGCAATCTCTATAAGCAAGTTTTGTCCGACCTCAAGTCTGTCTTGGGAACGGCGAACGACGTTCTGGTGCTGGTTGCCTCCGGTTCCGGCGGCTTAGAAGCGGCTACTCAGAATTTCTTCTCGCCCGGTGACGAAGTGCTGGTTTGCTCTGCCGGCAAATTTGGCGAGCGCTGGGTAGATATCATGAAGGCGTGGGGCATGAAAGCGACTGTGCTCAGCGCACCTTACGGCGATGCTGTGTCGGCCAACGAGGTCGAAAGCGCGCTCGCAAAAATCCGAATATCAAAGGCGTTTTTGTACAGGCCTCGGAGACTTCTACCGGCACGCAGCACGACGTTAAGGCTATGGGTCTCGCGGTGAAGCGCACGAATGCAATCTTCGTCGTGGATGCCATCACCGGAATCGGCACCATGCCGCTTGATATCGACGGATGGGGCCTCGACATAGTAATCGGCGGTTCACAAAAAGCGTTCATGATTCCCCCGGGCCTCGCTTTTCTTTCGGTCAGTGAAAAAGCCTGGGCTCTCGCGGAAACGTCAACGGCGCCCCGCTTTTATTTCGATCTCAAAAAAGAACGAAAAAACGCAGCGGCGGGCGAATCGGCCTGGACGCCGAACACCGCGCTGTTGCTCGCTCTCGCTGAGACACTGAAGTACATCAAAGCTTTGGGCATGGACAAGCTCGTTGAGAATGCTCGGTTGCTGGCGCAAGCAACCCGCGAGGCGATGAAAGCCCTCGGTCTTCAGCTCTTTTCTTCATCTCCAGGTTCGTCGGTAACCGCCGTGCGCCCGCCTGCTGGCATGGATTCCGGTGTAATCATCAAAGAATTCCGAAATCGATTCAACGCCATCATCACTAACGGTCAAGGCTCCATGAAAGGCCAGATTTTTCGCCTGGCTCATCTCGGGTATTTTGATTTTCATGACCTCTTCGCAGTGATCGCCGAATTGGAATTGATTCTCGCGGCCAATGGACATTCGGTCCGTTTTGGTTCCGGCGTGGCCGCCGTCCAGAATGTATATGCGGAAGTAGCTTTACCGAAGGAAGCTCTGGTTTCGCGCTAGGCCCCCTCGTTTCGAACACAAACTTCAATCAATGAAAATTCTTGTCGCCGAGCCTCTCGCGCCCGCCGCTATCGAACTTCTTCAAGCACAACCAGATTGGGACATTGTTGTTTCAGACCCGAAAGGATATTCCGCGCATTTAGCGGATTGTGATGCGTTGCTCGTCCGGAGCGCAGTGAAGGTGACCGGCGACGTGCTGGCCAAGGCTCCGAAGCTTCGCGTGATTGGCCGGGCGGGAGTCGGCGTTGATAACGTCGATTTGCCTGCCGCCACCGCTGCCGGCGTCCTCGTCATGAACACGCCGGGCGGCAACGCGGTTTCGGTCGCCGAGCATACTTTGGCGTTGATGCTTTCCTTAGCGCGCTCAGTTCCCCAGGCCAGCGTTTCCACCAAGTCGGGTAAGTGGGAGAAGAAGAAGTATCTCGGGAACGAATTGCGAGGAAAGACTCTCGGCGTGGTCGGGTTAGGCAGCACCGGCCGCGAAGTAGTACGGCGAGCCCGCGCTTTTGAAATGCGCATTCTCGGGCACGATCCGTTCATCAGTTCGCAAAGTGCTCGCGATCTTGGAATCGAACTCGTCAGTTTGCTCGAACTGTACCGGCAAAGTGATTACATCACCTTGCATGTCGCCTTCACACCGGATACCGATCGGATGCTGAACGAATCCGCCTTCACGCAAATGAAGCACGGCGTTCGAATCGTCAATTGTGCTCGCGGCGAACTGGTTGACGCTGCCGCGCTCGAAGGTGCAATCGCGAATGGGACGGTTAGTGGAGCGGCACTCGATGTTTTTGAAAAAGAGCCTCCGGGCGAGCTTCCGCTATTCAAGCTGGAATCGGTCTTAGCTACTCCTCATATCGCCGGGTCTACTGAAGAAGCGCAGGAGATCGTTGGTATTCGTATCGCCGAACAGCTCATCGAGTATCTTAAAAGCGGCGTAGCTCTCAACGCCGTGAACATGCCCGCGCTAACAGCCGAGCAATATCGCGCCATCGGACCTTATGTTGATCTTGCGGAGCGTCTCGGCTTGTTTTTGAGCCGCATTGCCGACGGAAACCCGCATACCATCCGGCTCATTTATTCCGGAAGGCTTGCGGACAATGATACCCAGATTTTGAGAAATGCCGGATTAGCCGGTGTTTTAAGCAGGTCACTCGAGCATCGCGCAAATGTAGTGAATGCTATGCAAATCGCGACCCAGCGCGGCTTCCGCGTGGTCGAACAACGTGAGCCGGCCGACGGCCACATGAATTCAATTCGCATGGAATTGGAATCCGATGCCGGTTCTTTCTCGGTCGTTGGCGCACTCGTGCTCGATAAACCGAGGCTCTTGCAGGTCGAGAATATTTCCTGCGAGGCTACACTCCGCGGCAATCTACTCTACTCCAAAAACGAGGATGTCCCTGGTGTCATCGGCTATCTCGGTAACGTGCTGGGCACGAACGGTGTAAACATAGCGAACTTTGCGTTAGGGCGCGAAGAACCCGCGCCTAAGTCCGCGCAACCTCTCAATGCAATCGCGATTATTGAAACGGACGAACCTGTTCCCGACCCGCTGATTGGGCGGCTGCTGGAAAACAAAGCGCTCAAATCCGTGCGTCGCGTCAATCTGGCGAATTGAACAGATCTGGCTTCGCGGCAGGCAATTTTTTTGGAAGTGATCTTTTCCGCCAAATAGAGTCACACTGTCTGGAGGCTACAAATGGCTGAGAAAAAGAAGTGCGCTCACCCGTCCTGCAACTGCCAGGCTAAAGAGGGAAGCGATTACTGCAGTTCGTTCTGCGAAGGCGCCGGCAAAGCTCCGGACATTCAATGCGGTTGCGGCCATGCTGAATGCGCCGCCACGGCTAAACTCTAACGAAAATCGCTGGGGCTTGTACCGGACACGCTGTCCGCGTATGAGCTCCAAGCTTCTTTCGCCGAATCCGCGAACTCTTTGAGCTGTGAATAGTCATCTTTCCAGCTCACGTACATCACGCCTTCTATCCCCGGGATTTCGTGCGCCAAGTTCAGATCCTCAGAGATAGCCGCACCGTTTCCTCCGTCATAGTAGCCAGCGATGAGTTGCCGGTGAGGCGTGGTTTGCCTTGAATTTAGCCCGCTAAACCAGCGAAGCGACTGGGCGAGATGGGCGTGGTTCCAATTGAGCACTCCCACTTCGGGCCGCAACCCTTTCCATGATCCAGCCAGGCTGCCTTCCACGTAAAAATAATGCGGAACGGCATTGTGTGCGGGGTCGAACATGTCACTCCAAACATAAAGTTGGGTTTTGGGCAAGAGCCTCTCATACATGTTCGTTGTCCGCACTACATTCTCGGCAAGCAGTTCGCCGGCGCTCAAATGCCGTCCCCGGCAAAGGGCGCAAGAATTCACCTGTCGCATCTCGTCGTAAGAAAGCAGAAGGAAACTACCGGGCGGCATAATGCTGCCGAGTGCGTTGGCGTTGTTGCGCAACCAGGTAAACACCCCGCTGTTGGTCAGGCACATTCCAACTTGATTGCTCCCCGGCATGGGAAATGCAGCGTAGAAATCGATCGCCACGGTTTCACCCGGGCGAAGTGCCGAGCCGGGCGGCAGCGTCACTGTGACCGGCGGGTGATAGCTATCTCGAAAAATAGATCTCGGTGGCGAGAGCACCGGATCGAATACCCGGCGGTAATCTTTGCCCTCTCGATAATCGGCGCCTCTTTTCGGATCGTACACTCTCAGCGGAGATCCTTCTCGGCGCACCACGTATACAAGCGCCGTCTCCTCGAGGGTCACGTCATCGAACCAGATTACGCCTGAACTCTTGCCCCACACGCCAAAATACAAGTACGCGGCAGCCGTGTCGCGGCTATTGAAAGCGAAATCATATCTGGTCCATTCCTTCGTGCCCTGCGCTAAAAGAGGAGCATAAAAGATCGCGCGCTTCCGGTGCCACCAGTCAACTACTTCAACGTTTGCCGCACCATGAAAAGTTTGCGATCTCACCCACAAAGCAAGGTGATATTGCCGCCACGGTGTCAGTTTGATCTCTTGCCGGAACCGCGCATTCGCGCTAGCTTCTGCAATCACGCCTGAGTGCCGGCCGCTGTGCGAAATGTCCCCGCTCAGTCCAATGCCGGAATCCCGTGTGTCGAACCAATCGTTTTTCCCATTCTCGAATCCGGCGTTCCGCAAAGGTGCGAAGCTATTAACAAAATTCAGCCGCGTACCCGAAGCATCCACTTGAAAGCGCGATCCAATTACACGCTGCGACTCTACTAAATTTCCGTCTGGAATCAACGCCGCGTTCGACCACCCAAACGGGGCGCCCAACGCCATCACGCGCAAGCCCCGTTCCGATGCGTGATGCAGAACATGCTGAAGCCGCGTGACATTCGCTGCGGGCCAAAGTGGATCACCGAGGCGATTGAAGCTACTGTCCCAAAAAGCAACGCCCGTATAGCCGAAACGCTCAGCCTTGTCGCTCAACGCCTCCGCGGATCCAACCGCTTCGTCCGAAACTAGATCGGTGTGTTGCCAATACCAAAGCTCAAGTTTGCCAGGCTTAGGAAACCGGACTGTTCTTACGGGGCGCGGAAGCAAGTGCGCGAGCGCCAGAGCGAAGCATAAGACCAGCAACGCTCCCCCTGCGGCGAGAAGAATGCTACGCCGTACTGCCCCAGGGTTTCGCTTCAAGAATGCCTTTATAGCCGTGCTTCAATCGATCGTCGATTACCGCCCAAACCTTCGGATCGCATCCCTGCCAGTGCATAACCGCCACGTTCCCCAGATACGGAAGGTCCGCCACGCCCATTTTGCTTGAGAAAAATCCACCTACCGTCAAGCTGCGAAACTCGTTGAAAAAGTGGACCCAGGCACGGTCCTCTTTCGCCGCTTTCTTCGGATAAGCAATTCGATCCAGCAATTGTTTCTGCTGATCTGCAGAAGCATCTGCAAAGGCTTTTTGAAATTGCCGGTTTGATTCACGGTCGAGCCACATCAACCCACCGAAAATCTGCGCTTTCAAATCCTCATTGTTGTCCTGCTCTGTACGGAAAGCGATCCAGTCATCCAAAAATTCCGGAACGCCCGCCTGCGTCGCGCTGCCGCTTCGCTCGTCCGCCGGAATGATCAAATCGCAAAGTACCTTTACCGTTTCCCACTGATGATCGTCAAAACTTTGGCGCTTATAGTCTGCGGTCGTGGCGGCGCTCTGTGCTTGTGCCGCCATGTGCATGTGCTCATGGCCCTCTGCATAAGCCGAGGTGCCGGCCAATGCCGCGGCGGCGGGAACGGTCCCGATAATTTGAAATAAGCCGCGCCGAGTGACCTGCTCGCTCTGTCCGGCCTGAGTCTCTGGTTTGGTTGCGTCCGTCACTCTAGTCCTCCTCGTTCCCTTAGACCTTCACGTTAAGCTTCTTCACCTGATCCGCGATGTATTCTGAGGTCCGCCAACCCAGCGCCGAAATGGTCAGCGTCGGATTCTTATCCGCATTGCTGACGAACGGCGCGGCATCCGTCACAAACAGGTTCTTCACATCCCACGCCTGACAGTATTTGTTCAGCACCGAAGTTTTCGGATCGTCGCCCATCTTGGTTGCGCCGACTTCATGGATGATTTCGCCGCCTCGGGAAATGCCCCAGTTTTCTTCCTTTCCAGCTTTGCTGGTCACAATGCCGCCCATTGTGTGAATAATTTGCTGGAACGTCTCCTGCATGTGCTTGGCTTGCAGAATCTCGTCTTCGCTCCACTTGAAATGGAAGCGCAAAACCGGAATGCCCCACTCGTCCACCACCTGCGGGTCGATTTCGCAGTAACTATTGTCGTTCGGAATCATCTCGCCGCGCCCGGAGAAATACACGCCGCATCCATATAGCTTGCGTAAATCGCTCTTCAGTTTGGTTCCGTAGCCGCCATCCAGATAATTAGTTGCGTAACCGCCCAGAGCGCCCGCACCCGGCTGCTCTCGTCCGCCGCCGATCTCAATGTGATACCCGCGCGCAAAGGGCATCTTGTTTGCTTTTTGTTCTTTATAGAGCCACCACGGCATGTAGAGATGCATGCCCCCCACTCCGTCTTCGTTCTGCGGAGGAAGGTTCTGCATGATCGGCAAAAATCCGCTAACCGCCGATCCCACCGTATCCATAATGTACTTGCCGACCAAGCCATTACCATTCGCAATCCCATTCGGAAACTGCGTGCTCTTAGAATTGAGCATGATACGCGCCGTCTCGCAGCAGCTTGCGGCCAGCACCACAATTTTGGCCCGCACTTCCACTTCCTGCCGGGTTTTCTTGTCTACATAAGAAACGCCGCTCGCCAGGCCGTCGCTTCCCACAGTCACCGCGCGAACCATCGCATTCGTTCGAACTTCAAATGTTTGCGGGAATTTCTTCTGGGTCGGAATGATGTGTACGCCAGGCGAATTGAAATTCGCATTTACTCCACAGGAGCGTCCGCATTGCGCGCAGTAATGGCATGCCGGTCTCCCGTGAATCGATTCTGTTAGAATCGCCAACCGCGACGGAATACACGGAATGTTCAACTTATCGCAGCTCATCTTGATGAGCCGCTCATATCCACGCGGAGCTGGCGGCGGAAGAAATTTTCCATCCGGCGTGTTTTCCAGTCCCTCGTGCGAACCGAAAACACCTATAAGTTCCTCGGCTTTGTCGTAATAAGGCGCTAACTCCTCATAGGTAATTGGCCAATCAAATCCCTTGCCATCCCGGCTGTACGGCTTGAAATCGTAAGGCCCCATGCGCAGCGAAATGCGTCCGTAGTGATTCGTGCGTCCTCCCAGCATGCGCGCGCGCCACCACATCCAATCCGAGCCAGGCGCGTTCGTGTAGGGCTCGCCCGGCACTTCCCACCCGCCGAGCAGAGTCGCATCGAAAGCTCCCCACGGCTTCGTTCGCGTTCCTGCGCCCCGGTGCGGCACCTGATATGGCCACTGAAACATCTTTGAATCTTTTGTGCAGTCGAACCATGCGCCCGCTTCTAACATGCAAACGTTCGCGCCTGCGTTCGCAAGCACATGCGCCGCAACACCGCCGCCCGCACCCGATCCCACAATCACCACGTCGTAAGTCTTTGGACTCGCCTGAACTTGGGCCATAACTTTTCTAGTTTTAGAGTACTCCTACAGGCACATACTGTGAGAGATAACGCTTCGCCATGATGAAGCCGATCTGAAATTGTTTACTGAAATCAGGGCCGGGGTTTTCATCCGCTCCATATAGCGCGTCTTCCTGCTCGATACTCATTGCCCCGGTGTAGCCAACGTCCTGCAAAACGGTGAAAAATTCGCGCCAGTTGATCGACCCCATACCCGGAATTCGATAACGCCACCACTCGGCTTTGTTGACCGGGTTGATTCCCCCAGCGCGCAAGATCGGCCACATGATTTCTGTGTCCTTCAAATGAACGTCATAGATCTTGTCCACGAAATCGCGCGCCGTCTGAATCGGGTCCATGAACTGCCGAACCAGGTGCGATGGGTCGAACTGCAAGCCGACATACGGCGAATTTCCAAATCCTTTGAAAAGCGCGTCGAATCCCACTGGGCTCGTAGCAATATTCGGACTACCCGGATACCCTTCCCAAAGAATCCTCACATTATTTCGCTGGCAAGCCGGAAAGTATTTTTCGGTATAAACTCGCACGATCTCGTCGACCTGCTCCTGAAACGTCTTTGACGGATCTTTCCCCGAGTTCGTACCGATATGCCGAATGTTCAGCTTGCCCGCCATTTCGATCGCCTTCACGAAATACTCGTTCGTTGCGGCGCGCCTCTCCGGATTCGGATCGATATGGCTGCCGTCTATCTGCAGCGCGGAAACATGCATGTTCGCTTTTGCGAGCGTCTGTTTCACCTCTTCGATCTTGGCGTCCGTGATCGTCATCGCATCCAGTTGCGAATGGCGCCCCCCGCTCAGAATCATATTGGTGAAGCCTTGCGATTTGGCAAACTCCACATTGGCAGGCGTGTATTGTCCCAGCGTGCCCAGCAGCGGCTTCCATTCTTTGTGCTCTCCGGATTCAGGTCGCGGTGGCACGAATTGAGGTTTTCCATCCGCGCGCAAAGCGGCTGCTGCCGCAAGGGAACTCACTAGGCTTCGGCGTGTCATGCTTCGCTCAGTGTATCGAGTTCTTGTTTGCTAAGTGCCGCTTCCGGCGCTTGCATCGCCTGAGGTCGTCAACTGCTTCAAAAGCGACACTGCTTCCCGGATATCGGCGCTTCGTTTTGCCTGGTCCTTTTCTTCGCGTTCAACACATAAAGCTCCCCGATAGCCGATTTCCTTCAGCTTCGTGATAAACGCGGGAATATTCACGCTTCCTTTCCCCAGCGGTTTCTCCACCCCCAGCGCATCCGGCTGATCGACAGGCGGCCAATCGCCGTCTTTACAATGGACAGAAATCACGTGCTGCGCTAGCACGCCGAGCGCTTCGATCGGATCGCCTGTTCCGTACAGAATCATGTTTGCCGGATCGAAATTGATCTTTAGATTTGGCCGGTGCACATCTTGGATGAACTGCAGCAGCGCCTTAGCCGGTTCCTGTCCCGTCTCGAGGGTGAACGACTGTCCGTTCTTTTTGCAGTGGTAGCAGATCTCTCGCGCGACGTCGCGAATTGCAAGATAATCGGCCTGCTTTTCTTCATGCGGAATGAAGCCGATGTGGCACGCGACGCTATCAATTCCAAGAGTCCTGGCTAGATCCGAAACCGCTTTCGTGCGCGCAATTCGCTCTGCCCTGAACTTCTCAGGCACTAAGCCGACGGTCGTCTGCACAGTAGGAATGTCTTGGTAATCCTCGCCTGTGTAACTGCATACTGCAGTGATGGCGGTGAAATGCTCTTCTGTCAATGCTGAGTCCCAGCGTTCCGCTGCCCCTTCGAGCGGTAGCTCGCCTGGAAACCCGAGTTGTCCGGAGCGCACTCCAAAGTTCTTCACCTCCTCCAGTGTTTTCCGCGCATCGTCGCCGGCCCAAAACATCAAACCGATCTCCAGATCGTCTAGCCCTAACATGCGATTGCTTCTCCTTTTCTGGACCGGGATTCTTTCAACAGGATCGCCAGCTCGACCGCTCGCGCCGAATCTTCAGGCAGACACAAGTCCGGCCTTCTGCCCTGCTCAGCGCACTTCACAAAATAAGCGGCCTCTTCATGGTACGCATCGCTTTTCGGAAGCTCTATCCGGCGCCGTCCACGCTCTTCGCTGAGAAACAATCCTTCCGCAGTAAGTTCGAGGGAAGCCCGTTCCGCTTTCGCTTGGAAACTCATCGCAAACGGCGTGCCTGGCGCGAACCATCCGCCTTCGATCTGAACGTGCACGCCGTCCCCATACGTCAGCGTTGCGCTGATATTATCCCCTCCGTCCAGAGACTTCGCCGCCACTTCGCCGGGCCTCCCGAAGAGCAGCAATGCCTGGTCGATATCGTGCACCAGGAGGTCCATCACGGCCCCTCCACTGCGCTTTTCGTCTGGAAGCCACTTGCTCCAGTCCGGCAATCCACAGCTCCTCACGAATCGTACGGACGTCACCCGCCCATACGGCTCTTCTTTCACGAAGCGCTTCAGTTCGAGGTACTCCGGCCAGAAGCGAAGCACCTGGCCGATCATCAGCGTGCGCCCGCTTGTCCGCGCCTGCTCGAGCATCCGCTCACAGTCCGCGGTAGTAAGCGCCATTGGCTTCTCACAATAAACATGTTTACCGGCCGCCATGGCGGCGTTGGCAACGTTCTCGTGCAGATCCGTCGGCAGGCAGATATCTATGGCATCTAACTGTGGGTCAGCCACCAGCTCCTGCCACCGCTTCCATTTCCGCATCGCGGAAAAATCGTATTTCGCTCCGACGTCACCCAGATTGCCGCCCACCCCTGTCAAGTCGCCGCTCAGAACCTGCTCATTGGAGGAACAGATCGCAGCCACATCCGCACCTTCAATCTGCTGGAAGGCGCGCAAATGCGTCGCTCCCATAAAACCCATTCCAACGATCCCGATTTGCACCACTGTATTGTACGAATCGGAACGGCTCACCACACGAACTTCGCGGCTACTTGAATCTGGCGCGAGCTGGTCGAAGTGCTGGTAATTACGCCGGCCGATCCCGATGGCGGTGCCGTTGCCGATGTGAAGACGATCAAGTTTGGCGTCGTGAAATTTGCGTGGTTCAAAATATTGAATGCCTCTGCACGCAAATGGAGCACGAGCCGCTCACGCAGCCGCGTTGTCTTTTGAAGGCCTATGTCGAGGGTCTCTAATCCGGGTCCGGTAAATGCGTTGCGCCCTACATTCCCGTAAGTGCCATTCGGAGGAACGATGAACGCATTTGGACTGAAATACTGGCGAACGCTTCCAGTGACTTCAGGACCATGAAAATTCGGATTAAGTGAGGGTCGAACCGGGTTCGTTGTATTGCCGTTATTCGATGGATTAAAACTCAACTGCGGCGTGAAGGGAAATCCCGTGTTGTAGCTTTCGATTCCACTGATCGACCAGCCAGCTAATAGAATTCCCGCCAACCCATGGGCGCCTCCGAGCCATCGTTTGCCCGCGCCAAAAGGTAACTCATAAATTGCCGAGACAGCGAGCGCCTGACGCAAATCGAAGGTAGATGGTCCCCAATCATTTCTCAGGTCATCGGTATTCTGCGCCAGTCCTGGCGCGTTTGCAGCCGCACTGGCGTTTAATGTGTCACCGTTATCGAGTGATTTCGACCAGGTGTACGCCGCGCGGAAATCGAGCCCCTTGGCAAACCGATGTCGTAGATCCGCTTCTAACGCGTTGAACGCGCTGTTTCCCTGAGAGATCCAGGTCCATGTGCTTCCGAGTGCAGGATTCGCCAGCGGAGCTTTCAACCGATAATAAATCGTTCCTGCCGGGTACGTGGCCGGACACGGCTGGGCCGGGCATATTGTCGGCACGGACTGATTTAAATCTGCGCTCAACGTTTCGTGATAGCCGTGTGAGCCCGCATAGCCCAAAGAAAACAGTGTATTTTCGCTAAGTTGCCGTTGCAATCTTACGGTCCATGACGCGACGGTCGGTGAGTAAAGATCCTGTGCAACCCCGGCCGGCGCTACTTTCGAAGTAATGGGTATCTGCCCTGGGAAAATCGGTAGGCTCGATAACGGCAAGTTACTCAACGCGATGCTGGTGTTAAACGGCGCATTCTGATCCAACCGGTAGCTCAGCGCATCCTGCAGGTCGTTATAAAGTCCAAATCCGCCGCGCAAGACCGTCTTGTGCGAATCGCCTGGCGACCACGCAAACCCGACGCGCGGTTGCGGCAGAAATTTCGCCCGGTTCACTGTAAGAGCCGACGACGATATCCGCGGTAAGGTCTGTAACGCCCCATTTGCACCGTAAACGAAAGTGGACGCTCGCCCGGTCACCTCATTCCAGCCATTGGTGGATTCCTGACGGAAGCCCAACGAAACGGTGATGCTTGGGGAGACTCTGATTTCGTCCTGCGCAAACCAGGCGCCTTCCCACGATCGCCACCCGAGCGGCGTTGGCGACGGCACCGCGGTAAACGTGGTTACCGTCCCTTCCAGAAAGCTTGTCAGATTCGAAAACGTGGCTTGTCCATACTGCCCCAGTGCCAGCTCGTCGTTCGATTGCACGCGCTGCGCCCATCCTCCCAGGCTGATCTGATGTTTTCCCTTCACAATTGATACCTGGTCCTGATACGTGAAAAGATTTCTTGTCGCAAACAGGTGGCTGCCATTATTGCTGCCCGCCATTGTTATCGAACTCGCTGTGTTTGGCGTTGCGCTTCCTCCGATCACCAATGCGCCCACCTGGTTTGCCCCCACGAATCCCGGAACATCAACGGTTGATTCTCCCGTGTAGAAATAACTGGCCCGAGAAAACCCGGCGCTCGCAGTGTTTAACAACTTGGCCGAGAAGATATGCGTCTCCCGTAAAGTAGCCACCTGCTCGCGCAGGCTCTCGACATCGAGCGCATAAGGATTTGCAGTTGGCGTGTTATCCGCGCTGTCATCTACCGTGTAGCTCGCCGCCAGAGTGTTGCGTGCGGAAAAAACCTGATCTAAGCGCGTAGTCCCAAAATCCTCCCGAATTGTCTGCTTTGGCGTGCTGAATGCCTCCGCAATTCCTCCGCTGTCCAGTGGTGAGTTCGGACTCTGTACGGGCCATAGGCTGAGAAGTTGCCGTACCCGTGGCGACAGGCCGATCTGCTGGCCATCGGGTAATAGGCCGGCCCGGGCTTTGTCGTCCGGCACCAGCGTAACGGCACTCAATCGCAGATCCTGGCGAAAACCCTCATAATCTCCAAAGAGGAATGTATGATTCGGCGCGAGCGCCCCGCCTAACGATCCGCCGAACTGATTCCGTTGAAATTGCGGAACCGACTCGCGATCGAAAAAATTCCGGGCGTCGAACCAGCTATTCCGTAAGAATTCATACGCCGAGCCATGTAACTCGTTGCTTCCCGACCGGTCCACGATCAGCACCTGCGCGCCCGGCCGCTTGCCGTATTCAGCTGTGTAGAAATCAGTCAATACGTTGAACTCGCGAATCGCATCCACACCCAGCAACTCGCCGCTGGTTCCACCGGGAGTCATGTTAACCTCGGCGGACCCCGTATACTCAATCCCATCCACCAGAAAGAGATTTTCCTGTGGACGGCGTCCCGCGACTGCAAACATGTTTCCCACCGCAGAGTTCGAGATGCCGGGAGTGTTATTGGATTTCTCGGTGGAATAATTTGCCACGCCTGGGTTAAGTGTCAGCAGTTGGTCGTAACTCCTGCCATTGAGCGGCAGATCCCGCACCTGTTGTCCGTCCACTAATCCCGCCGATTGATTGATTACCGGAGCCAACATGGGCGCATCTCCGGTAACCACGATCGTGTTGCTAGTGCCCCCGAGAGTCAGGCTCAAGGGCACGAAGGCCGACTGGTTCACCGCTAGACTTACGCCTTTATGCAGCAGTTTCTGAAAGCCGGGTTTTTCCGCCGTAATCTCATACATGCCAGGCGCAAGTTGGAGAAATGCAAAACTGCCCGCTCCGTTGGTTTTGCTCTCGCGGGTTTCGCGCGACTCGCTGTTAGTTAGCCCCACGCTCACGCCGTTTACGACTGCGCCCGAGGGGTCCGAAATCACGCCGGAAATGGAAGCCGTTTCTTGTGCGCTCAAAACTATAGCCGCAGCGGTTAAGAGGAGTATTGTGCGTGTCATCCTGTAATCTATGCAAGACTAATGTCAAGGATATAAGACACACATCATCCAATGCTCGCAGCATGCTCGAATTTGAAGAGCCTTCGTTCGAAGCGAAGTTTATCGGCCGCCACTCTGGCGCATGCATCCGGCGTCAGTCGGCAAACTATTTACGCCATCGAAAACGGCAGCTTTGTTCCGAATACCGTCGTTGCCCTCAAACTGGCGCGATGCCTTTCAGTTTCCGTTGAAGATTTGTTTTCATTACCGCCGGAGGAAACCCCGCCCCGCGTTCGAGCCCAACGCATCGTAGTCGATGGCCGTCCCTCACGCAGCAGGCAGCTGGTCAGATTGGTAAATGGCCCGCACGGAAAGCTAGCCATTCCGGCGAGTGCCGAGTTCAATTTCCTGCCCCGCGCGGATGGCTTCGGAACGAACCAATCGATCGCGGCTTTTCCTAATCCGGCTCAGATCAACGATTCCCAGATTCTGCTGGCGGGTTGCGATCCGGCCTTATCATTGTTGGCCGAAATGGCGGCCCGGCAGGGTATACACCTTGTCTTGATTCCCGCTTCCAGTCAGCGGGCCTTACAACTTCTCGCGGAAAATAAAGTACATATCGCCGGATCGCATTTGCCCGGGCTGGCGAAACGATCTGCCCGGAGCGTGACTTTTGCTTCCTGGCCCTCGGGCCTAATCTCCACTCCCAAGGCCGGTAAACGGATCCGCTCAGTCACCGATCTCGCGTCGCCGCGCATCACTTTCGTCAACCGCGATAAAGGTTCCGGTTCGCGGGCTTGCTTCGATTCCGCACTGAAAGATGCGAAACTTCCACCCTCGCGAATTCGCGGCTATAACCGCATCGCCTTCGGGCACTTGGCCGCGGCGCACTCCGTGGCGAACGGTTGGGCGGATTGTTGCTTCGCAAATCTGTCGGCCGCGCGCTGCTATGGCCTGCCCTTCGAACCGCTTCAGACGGAGCGCTTTGATTTGAGTATTCCTAGACCGCTGATCGAGACTGCAAGCGCCCAGGCGTTGCTAAACGTGCTTGCCAGCGCCTCGTTTCGCAACGCGCTCGCGGCCGTAGCGGGTTACGATACTTCGGCTACCGCAGCCGAAGCGTGATGCTTAAAGTCTCCCCATTCGGCTGAACGCCTCATATTCCGCTTCGATCTGATCCAGCAGAAATCGTTCCCGCCTGCTCTCGCGCCTGCGTTCGAGAACCTCAAAAACCACGATCAGCACCGAAAATACAAGCGCTATCCCCAGCAGCAGATTTCCGAGATCGAATGGTATCTCTCCAGGCATCTCAACTTAGCTGAACCTTTCGACGGGAACTTGCGTCTTTACGGGTTTCGGAAGTTTGCATGCCCGCGCCCCATACGGTTTACACAATATCACCTTCTCCTGACTCCACTCTGGCGGTCGAAATCCGTAAAACCGGTATCAGGAAAGAAAAACATCTATTCGTTTTCGAGCGCTTCCGCGGGACACTCGTCTACAATCCAGAACAGCCTCTCGATACCACGCTCCACTTGGTTGTCGATGCCGCCAGCGTGCTCTGTCGTGACGCCGGCCTCAAACCGAAGCGCGCCTCCGCTCTCACGCAGTTTGCCGCCGGTCAGGCGCTTTCTTCGAGCGACCATTCCGAAATTCAAATCGCCTCCAAAAGTTTTGTCGCAAAGCCGCTGCGTGGCTTCGTAGTCGAGGGAACCATGCAGTTTCGCGGCGAAGAACACCCGCTCAAAGCCAACATCGGCTTCGGTGTCCGAAAAAACGACCGGGTTCAAATTGATGCCGATGCGAGTGTCAACCTGAGCACGTTCCACATTCCACGTCCCTCTTCGCTCTTCGGATTGATTCGGACCGAAGACGTGATCGTACTTCACGCTCTTATCTGGGGCATAGCTGCCTCCAATCCCTTGGCCGCTCCAGGGAGCCAACTCTGAATTGCGAGTAAAACCTTCTCGACGGAGTCTTCAAGTGTTTCCTGGTTCGTTCGGCACTCCACCTGCGGTTGCAACGGCGCCTCGTAGGGATCGTCCACCCCGGTCATTCCTCGCAATTCCCCGGCGCGTGCGCGCTTATAGAGACCCTTGATGTCACGTAATTCGCAGGTCTCGAGTGGCGCGTTTACATATACCTCGATGAATCGCCCGATGCGCTGCCGTACTTCCTCGCGAGTTGCCCGGTAGGGCGAGATCGCCGACACCAGCACCACCACGCCATTCCGGGTCAGCAGCTCCGCGACGTACCCGACGCGCCGGATGTTCTCATCGCGATCCTCTTTGCTGAAGCCGAGCTCATGACACAGGCTGCGCCGCACCTCATCGCCATCTAGAATCTCGACGCGCAGTCCGCGCGCCATTAATTGACTGCCAACCTCCCGGCTAAGCGTTGTTTTCCCAGCCGAGCTAAGTCCCGTAAACCAGACTGTCAGCCCGTGCCTGTCATTCATTCGTCACCAGCGCCATCGCGAAGCCGTCGTATCCCTTGCTGCCCACTGTCTGGATCGCTGTCGCACTCAAGCGTGGCTCCGCCGCCAGTAACTCGAAAAATCGCCGTATGCCCTGAATATCCGGATCTGTATTACCAGCTTCAACAACCGCCCCACTGCGCACCACGTTGTCGACGATGATCACGGTTCCAACCCGCGAGAGTTTTAGGGACCATTTCAGATACTCCGGATTGCTTGCCTTGTCTGCGTCCACGAAAATCAAATCGAACGGGGCCGCAACGTCCGGAAGCAGCTCAAGTGCTTTTCCCACCCGTAAATCGACAAAGTCCGCCAATCCCGCCCGCGCGATGTTCTCGCGCGCAATCTCTGCATGTTTCGGATTCGCTTCTAGTGTGATCAATCGGCCGCCTGCCGGCAGCGCGCGCGCCAGCCATATCGTGCTGTATCCGCCTAAGGTTCCAATTTCGAGAATTCGTTGCGCGTGCTGCATCCGAGCCAGCAGATACAGCAGCTTTCCCTGCGCGGCAGAAACATCAATTTTCGGAAGCTCTGCCGCGGCATTTGCTGCCAGCGCCGCGTCCAGCGCGGCATCACTCGGCACCAGATGATGGTTGAAGTAGTCATCGACCGCCGTCCATTGCTCTTTGCTCATGGCTTTATTCTCGCGTGCTTCATACTGCTCATATGAGCGAACAGATCGCACAACTTTTTATCAGCTATTCGGAAACCAAACTGCAACAAATGCTCAGTGCGGTTGAAAGCTGCCTCTCAAAGCTCAGTGACGACCAAATCTGGAGCCGTGGCGCCGAGCACGAAAATTCGGTCGGCAATCTCATCCTTCACCTTAGCGGCAACGCTCGACAATGGATCATCGCCGGCATCGGAGGCGAGAAAGACATGCGCAAACGCGATCTTGAATTCTTAACCAAGGGCGGCCTGAGCCGTGATGAGTTGCTTTCCCGCTTGCGCGAGACAGTGCATGGCGCTATCTCTGTGATTCGCGGCGTGACCCGCGAGCGCCTCACCGAAACCATTAATCCGCAAACGGGTCCGGTATCGGTCCTCGAAGCCATTTATCAGGTGGTCGGGCACTTCCAGCAGCACGTAGGCCAAATCATCTTCATCACAAAAGCTCACGCACCAGCGTAGTCGCCGTGCCGCTTCTTTTATTACTGGTCCTGTTCCCCTACCTCCAGGGCTGGGTTGGCGCGGATGCCGCTTACTCAATCCCGTTAAACCACACAACGACTGTCTGGCTCTTTGGCGATACCTTTATTGGGAATCATCGCGATCCGAAGACGATGATTCACAATTCGATCGCCATCCGAAAATGCGAAGCCGGACCATGCAGCGTGACCTACTGGTGGTCCGGCATGCATACCGGGCGCGGGTCGTCGTTTTTCAAAACTCCGGAATCGGACTACTTCTGGCCGCTTGACGGCTTTGTCTTCCATCACTGCCTCTATATTTTTCTTGAGCAAATGCACGCAACGGGAAACGGCGGCGCGTTCGGCTTCGATTATTCAAAGATCGTTCTCGCTGTCGTCCCCAACTTCACCGAAACACCCGATAAATGGCGCATTTCCTATCGGACGATTGCGACCGGTAATCAGGTGGTGCCCGGTGTTGCCGCCGTTCTCGATTCTGAGTACCTCTACGCCTTCACTCTATTTCGAAGATCCGCGCCGAAGCCGTTTGTCGGTCTGCTGCGCCTCCCGTTGAGCGATCTTCCCGAGGCGGATGCCGCTGCCGGCTGGCAATATCTTGCCGGCCTGGCAGATTGGAAACCGTGGCAGCGTTCCACTTCTCCCCAGGACGCCTCCAAGTTACTTGACGGAAATATCACCGAAATGAGCGTTGCTTATCACGCGCAACAGCGCAAATGGCTGGCGATTTATCCGACTCCCGGATTTCTGTCGAATAGTGCCTCCTTCAGCCAGGCACCAAATCTTGCCGGCCCCTGGGCGCCGTCGAAAACATTCTTTAGCTATCCCGAAATGAAGACAACCGATCCGCGCTACACGCCCCATGTGTTCTGCTACGCGGATAAAGAACATCCGGAGCTTGAAACCGGAACGGATTTCGCGTTTACCTACGCTTGCAACTCTACGGAAGAGCCCGAAATTCTGCACGATTTGCGCCTCTACCGCCCCGAACTCGTCCTCCGACCAGGACCCTTCCCGTTACAATGAAAGGGAAATCCTCAAAATGCCGCAAATTGACCAGGAGAGCAGGCGGATTCGCCGTCAGGCTCTCGAAGACGCCCTCGCCACTCGTGTTCTTGTGCTCGACGGAGCCATGGGAACCATGTTGCAGGACCGTCATCTCACGGCGAACGACTTTGGCGGCCCGGTCCTTGAGGGCTGCAATGAAAATCTGGTCCTGACCCGCCCCGACGTTATTCTCGATGTTCATCGCGCCTATTACGAAGCAGGATCCGACATTGTTGAAACCAACAGCTTCGGGTCGACCAAAATTGTGCTTGCGGAATACGGCCTTCAGGCAAAGTCTTTCGAGTTAAACTTTGTCGCCGCTCAGCTCGCACGTCAGGCAGCCGATGAATTCTCGCAACCCGGCAGGCTGCGCTTCGTGGCGGGCTCTATGGGGCCAACTACGAAGGCGATAACCGTGACCGGCGGCGTTACTTTCCCGGAGTTGGTGGCCAATTACTACGAACAATCGAAGGCCCTGCTCGACGGCGGAGCCGACATCCTCTTGCTCGAAACCTGCCAGGACACGCGCAATGTGAAGGCGGGACTGCTCGCTATAAATCGCCTTGGCAAAGAGCTTAACTATGTGATTCCCGTCATGGTTTCCGGGACGATTGAAGCCACCGGCACTATGCTCGGCGGACAAACTGCCGACGCATTCTACACCTCAATTTCGCACGCCCAACTTCTTTCGATCGGCCTGAACTGTGCTACCGGTCCGGAGTTCATGACCGATCACATCCGATCGATTCACGAGATCGCCACTACACGTGTTTCCTGCTATCCCAATGCCGGCTTGCCCGATTCCGAAACGGGCCATTATCACGAAACTCCGCAAACTCTCGCTTCTCAGCTCGAGCGATTTATCGATCATGGCTGGCTCAACATCGTTGGCGGCTGCTGCGGTACTCGCCCCGACCACATACGCGCCCTCGCGCAGATGGCCGCCGGCAAAAAGCCGCGTGTTCCCAGAGACTCTTCCCATCGCGCCATTTTCTCCGGCATCGAAACCGTCGAAGCCGAAGACAGCACGCGTCCCCTGATTGTGGGCGAACGAACCAACGTTATTGGATCACGCCTTTTTAAGAACCTGATCACTGAAGAAAAGTGGGAAGAAGCGACCGAAATTGCCCGCCGCCAGATTCGCAACGGCGCGCACATCGTCGACGTTTGCCTACAATCGAGCGATCGCGACGAAATCAACGACATTCCGCCGTTCTATGAAAAGCTGATTCGCAAGATAAAAGCGCCGGTGATGATCGATACCACCGATTCCCGTTCGATCGAACTTTCCCTGACTTACTGCCAGGGCAAGAGCATCATCAACTCGGTCAATCTCGAAGACGGCGAAGAAAAATTCGAACGCATCTGTCCAACTGCGCGTGAATTCGGCGCGGCCCTGGTCGTCGGTTGTATTGACGAAGATCCGGTCCAGGCGCAGGCCTTCACCCGCGAACGGAAATTAGCGGTTGCGGAGCGCTCGGTCGATCTGCTCACCTCCAAATACGGCATTGCGCCGGAAGACATCATCATCGATCCGCTGGTTTTCCCTTGCGCTACAGGCGACGAAAATTATATCGGCGGCGCTGTCGAGACCATAGAAGCGATTCGGCTGATTAAGGCGCAGATCCCGCACGTCAAGACCATTCTCGGCATTTCCAATATCTCGTTCGGCCTGCCGGCGTCGGCCCGTGAAGTCGTTAACTCGGTCTTTCTCTACTACTGCACCAAGGCCGGCCTTGATCTCGCCATCGTCAACTCCGAAAAGCTTGAGCGCTTCGCTTCCATACCTGAAGAAGAGCGCCGGCTGGCAGAGCATCTGCTTTTCAATTCGCCACTTTCCGAGCTGCACCCAGGCGACTGGCGGGAACAAACACGCGAGCAGAAAGCGGAAATCAACCAGTTCCACATTGCTGCTATTTCCGAGCACTTCCGCGGCGCAACAGCGCGTCAGAAGAAAATCGCAGCCGATCTGCCGCTCGATGAGCGCCTCGCAAATTACATCATCGAAGGCACCAAAGACGGCCTGATCCCGGATCTGGAGCGCAAACGAGCCGAAGGCGCCGCTCCGCTCGACATCATCAACGGTCCCCTAATGAGCGGCATGGCCGAAGTCGGCCGGCTGTTCAACAACAACGAGCTCATAGTGGCTGAGGTTCTGCAGTCCGCGGAAGCGATGAAAGCCGCCGTAAGCCATCTCGAACAGTTCATGGAGAAAGCCGATTCGGCCGCCCGCGGCAAAATCGTGCTCGCCACCGTCAAGGGCGATGTGCACGACATCGGCAAGAATCTGGTTGAGATCATCCTCAGCAATAACGGCTACACCGTCGTCAATCTCGGCATCAAAGTACCGCCGGACGATCTCATCAAAGCCTTCCACCAGCACCAGCCTGACGCCATCGGGCTCTCCGGCTTGCTCGTAAAGAGCGCGCAACAAATGGTCACCACCGCCGGAGACTTCAAAGATGCCGGCATCGGAGTTCCGCTCTTCGTTGGAGGAGCCGCTCTTTCCGAACGCTTCACAAAGACCAAAATCGGGCCCAGCTACGGCGCTCCCACTTTTTACGCGAAAGACGCCATGACCGGCCTGCGTTTGATGAATGAAATCACCGATCCCGAACTGCGCTCCGAGGTTCTTGCCCGGCACGTCTTCCGCGACATACCCGTCGAAGAGGCTCCTGCCCAACCTGTGGCTGTTCCCTCCGGAGAACAGCGGAGCCCGAAGGTGCACACCGCGATAGCTATTCCGGCCGCGCCTTATACGGACCGTCGCGCCCGTAACATTCCGAATCTCGCCGAAGTCTGGAGTTACATCAATCCGTTCATGCTCTACGGACGGCATCTCGGGTTCAAAGGCAACTTCGAAAAGCTGCTCGCAGATCGCGATAGCAAAGCTCTTGAACTCTTCCATTTCGTAGAAGACGTCAAAGTCAAAGCGGCAAAATTCATGAAGGTTCGCGCCGTGTGGCAATTCTTCGAAGCCGAGCGCGACAAAAACTCCGTCCGCTTGTTCGAACCGGGCGCATCTTCTCCCATCGAGACCTTCCATTTCGGCCGGCAGGCCAAGTCCGACGGCTTGTGCCTTAGCGACTTCATTCTCGATCCGGCAAATGGCGAGCGCGACCATCTCGCTCTGTTTGTCGTAACCGCCGGGCAGAATGTGATCGAGCAATCCCAAGAAGCTAAAGATCGCGGCGATTTTCTCGAAGCGCACGCTCTGCAAGCACTCGCTATTGAGACGGCCGAGGCGACGGCCGAGTGGCTCCATCGCCGCCTGCGCGAAGAGTGGGGTTTCCCGGATCCGCCCAATATGACTATGCAGGAGCGTTTCACGTCGCGCTATCGCGGCAAACGTTACAGCTTCGGTTATCCTGCTTGTCCGAATCTCGAAGACCAGGCCAAGCTCTGGAGGCTGCTGCGTCCGGAAGAGATCGGAGTCCAACTTACCGAAGGCTTCATGATGGAACCGGAAGCCAGCGTTTCGTCGCTGGTCTTTCATCACCCGGACTGCGTCTACTTCACCGCGGCCGAGGAACCGGAACCCGCCTACGCCTGAGCTGCAAAGCTAACCAGCCGAGCCGTATTCTTCGCAATCTGCTCGTCCTCTTGCGATGGCAGTACCCTCACGTCGAGGGCGTCCGCGTTCAAGAACAGCAATCCATCCACGATTTCGCGCCGCAACTTGTCCGCGTGCTCGCCAATGCCTCCGGTGAAGACCAGCATGTCGGCTCCGCCCAGCGCCGCCGCCATGCCGCCAATTGCTTTTCGGACCTGGTAACAAAACATCCGTAGGGCCAAGTCCGAGCCCGCGTTCTCGCTGCGTGCCTCCTCCAACTCCCGCACATCGCTGCTCAAGCCAGAGACGCCGCGCAACCCTGACTGTTGATCGAACACATTTTCCAGCCGCTCCGCGTCCTCGTATCCGTGACGCAGCAAATAGACAGCAACACCCGGATCCAAATCGCCGCAACGCGTTCCCATCATCACGCCGCCGGTAGGCGTCAACCCCATGGTTGTATCTACCGAACGAGCGTTGCGTATCGCCGTAATGCTTGCCCCATTCCCCAGGTGCGCCACAATCAAGCGCTCGGGAATAGTCGCAAGCTGGCCGAGAATCGACTCAATCGATAACCCGTGAAACCCGTAACGCTCGACTCCTAGCTTCCGCACGGCTTCCGGCAGCGCATACGTGCGGCTCACATCCGGCATAGTCCGGTGAAACGCCGTGTCCAAACAAATCGCCTGCGGCAAGCCAGGCAGTTTCCTTTCAACTGTGCGCAATACTTGCAGAGCAGCGGGCATGTGCAGCGGCGCATATTCAACGGCTCCTTCTAAATCCTTCATCACTTCCGCGTCGAGCAAGCGATGTGAGCTCAGCCGCGGGCCGCCATGCACGAAACGGTGCCCTACTGCGCTTGGCCGCTCCATCCCGGGCTGTCGCAGAGAATCAAGAGCATGGGACAGCGCCGCTTCGTGATCGCGCAGGGAACACTGCGCCTGCACCTTCTCGCCGTCTGCCCGGCGGAACCAGAAGCTCGAGTGTGCGCCGCCAATCTCCTCCGCCTCACCGTCGCAGATCGCGGCCGCCCGTTTTGCGTCTGCCCGATACAGCCCGAATTTCAACGATGAGGATCCGCAATTCAGCGCGAGGACGATCAACCGGGCCACTTCCATCCCGTGATCTCCGGGCGGTCAATCCCGTTTTCATGTGCATAATTTATGCTGTCGATGATCTCGTCCTTGAGCCAATCCTTGACATGCGCGCCTACCGCCTGGAGCCGCGGCACCCGATCGATGACATCGATCGCGAGGTTGAAGCGATCCACCTGGTTCTGAATCGCCAACTCGAGCGGGGTATTGATGTTCCCCTTCTCCTTATAGCCGCGAACATGCAAATTCTGATGATTTGTCCGCTTGTACGCCAATTTATGGATCAGCCACGGATACGCATGAAAGTTGAAAATGATCGGCTTGTCCTTTGTAAAGAGCGTGTCGAAGTCCCGGTCCGAGAGGCCGTGCGGATGCTGCGTATCGGGCTGCAGTTTGAATAAGTCCACCACGTTCACAAATCGAATCTTAAGATCCGTAAACTTTTCACGCAGGATGGCCACTGCTGCGAGTGCTTCCATGGTCGGGATGTCTCCGGCCGAAGCCATCACCACATCGGGTTCTACTCCGGCATCCGTACTCGCCCACTCCCAAATCCCGATCCCTTTCGTGCAATGCTTGATTGCCGCGTCCATGTCCAGATACTGCAAATGCGGCTGTTTATCCGCCACAATCACATTTACGTAATCCTGACTCCGCAGGCAATGATCGGCCACGCTCAACAGACAGTTCGCATCCGGCGGCAGATAGATCCGGGTGACAGTTGCACTCTTGTTTGTGACCACGTCGAGAAAACCCGGATCCTGATGTGTAAACCCGTTGTGATCCTGCCGCCATACGAGTGATGTGATCAGCAAATTTATGGAGGAAATCGGAGCGCGCCATGCCAGATCGAGCTTTGCTTTCTCCAGCCACTTTGCATGCTGGTTGAACATCGAGTCGATGATGTGCACGAACGATTCGTACGTCGAAAAGAATCCGTGCCGCCCCGTTAGTACGTAGCCTTCAAACCAGCCTTCGAGGGTATGCTCGCTCAGCATCTCCATTACGCGCCCGTCGAGCGAGAGTTCGCCGCCATCCGCGTCCTCGGGTTTGTACTCGGCCAACCACGTCTTTTTCGATGCTGCATAAATCGCCTGCAATTTATTCGAAGCGGTTTCATCGGGGCCGAATACGCGGAAACTGGTCATGTTCCGCCGCATCACCTCGCACAGGAAATGCGCGAGCACTTCGGTTGGTGAAACCTCCGAAGTCCCGGGCTTTCCAAACGGAACCGCATACTCGCGAAAATCCGGCATACGCAGGGCCTGGCGCAGCAATCCGCCGTTGGCGTGAGGATTTGCGCTCATGCGCTGCGACCCATCCGGCGGGAGGGCGCGCAATTCTTCTACGAGCCGGCCGTTGTCATCGAACAGCTCTTCCGGCCGATAGCTTCGCAGCCACTCTTCCAGTTGCTTCAAGTGTGCTGGTTTCTGTACATCCAAAATTGGAACCTGGTGGGCTCGCCAGAAGTTCTCGACCTTGTGCCCGTCCACTTCCTTTGGTCCTGTCCAGCCCTTGGGCGAGCGCAAGATCACCATGGGCCAGCGAGCTCTCTCCGCTTTGCCGCTGGTGCGAGCTTTCTGCTGAATTGAGCGGATCTCCTCTACACACCGTTCCAGCGTTTCTGCCATTTGCTGGTGCATCGCCATCGGGTCATCCCCTTCGACCACGTAAGGCGTCCAGCCGTACCCGCTGAATAACTGCTCCAATTCTTCATGCGTGATCCGGGCCAGCACCGTCGGATTGGCAATCTTGTATCCATTCAAATGAAGGATGGGCAGCACCGCGCCATCCCGGATGGGATTCAAGAATTTGTTCGAATGCCAAGCCGTGGCCAGCGGTCCGGTTTCCGCTTCGCCATCTCCCACTACCACGTTTACGATCAGGTCAGGATTGTCGAATGCTGCTCCGAAGGCGTGTGAAAGACTATAGCCAAGCTCGCCTCCTTCGTGAATCGACCCCGGCGTTTCCGGAGTGCAATGACTCCCGATCCCGCCCGGGAAAGAAAACTGCCTGAAGAACTTCAGGAGGCCTTCCGCATCCTGGCTCTTGTCCGGATAGATTTCAGAATATGTTCCCTCCAGGTAGCAATTAGCCAAAACAGCCGGCGCGCCGTGTCCCGGCCCAGAAAGGTAGATCATGTCGAGGCCGTACTTTTTGATAAGACGGTTCAGATGCACCCAAACGAAGCTCTGCCCTGGGTCCGAGCCCCAATGCCCCAGTAAGCGTTGTTTGATGTGTTCCGGCTTGAGCGGTTCACGCAAAAGAGCGTTGCCGCGCAAGTAAATCATTCCCGCGCTCAAGAAATTACATGCGCGCCAGTACAAATTCGTGAGCCGCAGCTCGTCTTGCGATAAAACAACCGGCATCCTTCAACGAGTAACACGGAATGAGCCGGTAAGAAAGTAAGTTGCGTGTCAGTTCACAGCTTTGTAACTCATTTGGTGCCCCGTTATGTACCGGATGAACGCCACTTCATTGGGCCGGTATGGTTGTCCGTTCTCGCGAAAGATATCGTGAAACCAAAGTTTAGGCTGCCGCGCGCCGATATAGGGCTTCTGCCACGAGTCCCAGGGCAGATAGGTCTGCGACTTGCCGGCCACGAATCCCCAGTTAATTGCTCCCACCTTGTATTTCTTGGCAAGGGGCAGTATTGTCTGGAACGTGCTGCCTTGCGGCCGCGCCATATATTCGGTGCAGATAACGGGCCGGTGATAGGATTCGAGCCATTTGACTTCAGCTTCAAACTTCGACGCCGGATCGTAATTGTGAAACGACACAACATCCGATAACTCCAGCTGCTCCTTTGCCATCGGCGAGAGTGCATCCGGCTTGCCCGGATCTTCATGCCAGATGCCGCTGGTCAACGGCTGCTGCGGATGCGCCGAGCGTGCCCACGCAAATGCCTTCGGTAAAAGCATGAGTACCCGGTCCGTTTTCGCCTTTTTGTCGGCATAGCTTGAGGTATTCAAGTTGTCGGGCTCGTTCCAGATGTCCCAACCGAGGACGCGGTCATCGTGGGCGAAGGCGCCTACTACGCCTTTCACATATGCTTCAAGCCTCGGATATTGCGCTTCGTCCATCAGCGCCGCGATTCCGGGGCTCTGCACCCAACGCGAATTGTGCACGCCGGGGCGCGGCGGTTTCTGGGGCCCCAAATGTGGGTTCGGGTCCCAACAGGAATCAAATAATACAAACAGCGGTTTAATGTGATGCTTGGCGCAAATGTTCAGGAACGTATTCAACCGGTCTTTGAACCCCGCGCTGTCCTGCTTCCAGAGCAGGTCGTGCAAAAACACGCGCATGGTATTCATTCCCAGGCCTTCCGCCCAGCCCAGCTCCAGATCGATTCGCTTTGGATCGAATGTTTTGGCCTGCCACATTTCCAATTCGTTCTCCGCGGTTGCGGGCAGATAATTGCTGCCCACAAGCCACGGCTCTTTGCTGTACCAGGCGGCCGCTTTCGCAGCAGTCCAAGGCGCTCGAGCCTGCTCGGCGGCTAACCCGGCAGCGAGCAGACAACCTAACCAGAGACTTATTCCCAGTTTCTTAATCATTAACGCCCGATTGTATATGACCTATTCCGTACCCTATTGCGCCAGCGTGAAGTTCACCGTAATCGAAGTCACCACTTCGACCGGCTGTCCATTCAGCATGGTGGGACGGTAGCGCCATTGCACAATCGCTTCCCGCGCCGCATTCACCAGCAACGGGTGTCCCCGTACCAGTTGCAATCGCTCGACCCGTCCTTCTTTGCTGATGACGGCAGAGAACTCGACGGTTCCCTGCACTCGCGCCTGACGCGCCAGGGGCGGATACACTGGATCCACACGGTGGATGAGATTGGCCTCGGCCACCTGGCCTCCGACGCGCAGCGGAGACCGCGGCCCGCTCGATTTTTCCGGCGCAACGGAAGGGGGCGGCGCCGGCGCGCTCGCGCCAGATCCGAGCAGCAGTGAGTTGCCTGCACCGGATTGATCTGTTCCCGCTCCAAAGGTGCTGAGATCGGGAGTTGGGGGCGCTTCATTAAACGAGGCGATTTTGTGCGGGATCACCACCGGCGTGGTCAGCCTCGCAGCTTGAAAGCTTCGCGCAGCAATCATCGGGATGCTCTTCACGACCGGAGCGGGCGGTTTCGGCGCAACCGGAGGCGGAGGAGCGATCAACATACTTTTCAAGGCAGCACTCGGCAGCGACTGCGTTATCAATAATGGGAGTAAAACTCCCAAACCAACTGCTAAAGCCTGCAACGCGGTGGAAGCGAAAATCGTGTAGGGCTTCGCTACGTGCTGCGATGCCTCAACAAATGTCTGCTCGAACATCGTGACTCCTTATTTGCTTTAATCACGATCGTGTTGTTTGTTCAGACACCGCGCGCCGGCAACAAGTTCCCGTAAGTCATCCGCTTTAGCCACCGTGTAATCCGGAGGCGCGCCGGCGAATGTCTCCGGTTGAAAGCCCCAGAGAACGCCGCAGCAACGTACTGCCGCATTCCGCGCGGTGGCGATATCCACGCTGCTATCGCCTACCATGAGGGTTTCGCTTTTAGCCGCGCCGGCAGCCTCGACAATCGCCAGAAGCCCTGCCGGATCCGGTTTTTTCCCGAGCGGCGTATCGCCCCCGATTACGCGCAGAAAACTCTCGCCCAGTCCCACAGCCGAAAGAATGTCGATACTGATCTTCTGCGGTTTGTTTGTTAAGACTCCCAAGGTGTGCTCTCGCGCTAATTGAGACACCATTTCGAACACTCCGTCGTATAAGCGTGTATGTTCGAGAGCGTGCTCCCGGTAAAAGCGCAAAAACCAGGCAAGCGCCTCCTCTGAAAACTTTGGCCCGAGCGCCTTTTGCAGTAAAACTGCTGCCCCATTCCCAACGTAGGAATTGATTGTTAGCTGATCGAGCGGGGGCAGACCGTACTGTGCTCGTGTTGCATTGGTCGATATCGTCAGATCCTGGCTGGAATCGATGAGTGTGCCGTCTAAGTCGAAAATAATAAGCAACTTCCATTGTGGATGAAGCGAATCATAGAAACTACTTAGGCAAAACGCCCGGTGGAGATGGCAAGCCAGCGCCGATCCGGTTCGCTTTCTTACAATCGCTGTTCCGTATGAAGGGTTGAAGACGGGGCGGCGGTAGCGATTTGGGGCGCGATTTCGGGAGTTGAAAAAACGAACTCCCTGGTGGAAGTTTCCTGTTTACGCTCCCTCTGGTCGCGGCTCTGTTGCAGTTGGCGGAGTTCGGCGGATTCTTTTTCGTAGCGGCGGGTGAGACGGGACTCCTGGAGTTGCAGGTTGCGGAGCTGCTTTTCGTATTTGAGATGCGTATCGAGATCGATCAAGGCGCGGCGGAGGGTGGGTTCGGCTTCCGGGTGAGCTTCGGCGAATTCGTGTCGGCCGCGGGCGTAGATGGCGGATTCGAGACCGGGGATGCGCTGCAGGCGCCATTGCGTATCGGCCATGGATTGGACGAGTTCGGTTTCACGCAGGCCGACGGGCTTGTATTCCCGCTCGTAGGCGGCAATGAGTTCGCGGTAGGCATCCGCGTCGTCGGTGGGGAGAAGGACGGTGCGGCCGGTGAGTCCGGTTTTGACGGCGTTCATGGAGGCGATGCGCTTGCCTTCAGGCGTGCGGGGGCCGGTCGAGAAACGGCAGGGAGTAGGGATGGGCTCGGGGGTCCAGTCGAGTTCGCAGCTCGAGTTGTGGAGGGGTTCGGCGACGGGTTCAGTGATGGGCTGGTGGCGAAGAACTTTGCGGGCTTCTTTTTCGGCTTTGCGCTCGGCGGCGCGGCGGATGGAACGTGGGCTCATGGAGGTTAAACCTGCCGGAGCGTAGCATTTTTTCTTTCGAAAACGGATCGGGCGGCTTGGCCGGATCGGAACTAAGTAATTGAGCAGCTAGCAGTAATAATTATTTCGCCGATGCGTGACTGACCATGCGCCAGCGGCTGCGCTTTCGACGCCGGTTACGTATTCGTAGTTCGAGCATTACCGGGATCAGCCAAATCTCACGGGCAGGGTAGCGTGCTACAAAGGTAGCATCCTACATAGGGAGGGGTGACGAGGGATAGAAACGAGATGCTTGAGCTTCGCCAAGTTTCGAAACGCTTCTCCGGCATTGTGGCGGTTGACGACGTGAGTTTTGCCGCACGCCCCGGGGAGGTCACCGGATATCTGGGCCCGAACGGCTCGGGTAAATCCACGACCATGAAAATGATTACGGGACTGCTGGAGCCCACTTCAGGCGAAATCCTGTTTAGAGGCGAGCGGATCGAGCGGAATTTGATCGCGTACAAGCAGCGCATGGGGTATGTGCCGGAAGAGCCGTATCTATACGCGCATCTGACCGGCCTCGAATATCTGACGATGGTGGCGCAGTTGCGGAACCTGGAGCCAAAGGCCAGCGCCCAACGCATCGACGGGCTGCTGCGGCTGCTGTCGTTGCACGGCGATCGCCACTCGCCGCTCTCGGCTTATTCGAAAGGCATGCGGCAAAAGGTATTACTGGCCGGAGCGCTGCTGCACGATCCGGAACTGATCCTGCTGGACGAACCCTTCTCCGGGCTTGATGTGGGCTCCGCCATGGTGCTGCGCAGTTTGATTCAAGAGCTCGCCGCGCGCGGTAAGACGGTGCTGTTCAGTTCGCACGAACTTGAAACGGTAGAGCGGGTTTGTTCACGCGTAGTGATTCTGCATCGCGGCAAGATTGTGGCTGACGATTCAATTGAGCGCCTGCGTGTACTGATGTCGCTGCCGAAACTCGAAGACATCTTTTCGCAGCTCGCGGTTGAGCAGGATACGGCTGCGGTTTCGCGCGAGATTGCGGACCTGATTCGGGGCGGAGGTGCACCCTGAGGACAACTCAGTTTCGCATCCTCTACCGGGAATTCTTGTGGCGAATGGTCGATCTGGAACTGCTATCGCCGCAAGGCGATATGAGCAAATTGCTGGGACAGTTTGCCACCATCCTGATCTTATTCAGCATCATGAGCGCGCTGGGCGTGCTGGACATCGATATGCACATGACGCACGAGGCGGTGTTACGCATCAGCCTGCGGGAAGAGCATTCGCTGATTTCGTTGACGATGCTGGTGGTTGGATTATTCGCAGTGCTCAGTTGGGACTCGACGTTCCCGGACCGGCGTGACGTGATGGTGCTTGCGCCGCTTCCGGTCCGCACGCGCACCATCTTTCTTGCGAAGGTGGCTGCGGCCGGGACCGCGCTGAGCCTTACGGTGGCCACGGTCAATCTATTCCCGGGCCTGCTTTGGCCGCTCGCGCTGGCGCCACCGGACGAGAGCCCGCTGCGATTGATCTTTTCATTCGATACGTATCACCGGTTCGCTGCTTACTGGCTGACGATGTTCGCGGCCGGCGGGTTTATTTTCTGCTGCGTGCTGTGCGTGCAGGGGTTGGCGGCGCAACTGCTCTCGAGGCGGATGTTCCTGCGCGCGTCGGCACTGATGCAGATGGGCGCTTTCTGCCTGTTCCTCTGCGCATATTTCCTGCAACTGCGTTTCTGGCCCTCCCACTGGTTCGTCGGTTTGGGACACCGGGGATGGATCGCGTTCTTTGCGGCGGCGCTCGGGGCAGCGGGAGTGTTTGTGCTTTCGTATTGCCGGACGATGCGCAAAATCGTAGAAGAACCGGACATCGTGCCACAAGCGGGCGGCAGGAACTGGCTGCCGCGGTTCAGTAATTTGCTGCAGACGGCGGTTCTCCAGTTCAGCATCCGAACGCTGCTCCGCAGCCGCCAGCATCGCGTGATTCTGGCGTTTTATTTTGGGTTCGGCTTTGCTATCGCGATTCTTTTAGGAGAGACGGCCAGAGCGCGAGAGCAGTTGAACGTGCCTTTGCTCCTTGGAAGCATCGTTATGATGAGCGTGGCGGTGATTGGCACGCGCGTCGTATTCTCCATGCCGCTCACGCTGCGGGCCAACTGGGTCTTCCGCCTGGCGCCGATCCGTGGCGGAGCGCATTGCCTGGCGGCGACCCGACGCTCTTTGCTGGTATTAGCTGTGGCACCGGTGTGGCTGATCTCAGCCGCGTTTTTCTTTACCATCTGGCCGTGGCGCGAGGCCTTAGCTCATTTGATTGTGCTGGGTCTGGTGGGAATGATTGCGGTGGACGCGGCACTGTTCGGGTTCGGCAAGATCCCATTCACCTGCTCGTATCTGCCCGGCAAGTCGTATTTCCACATGGTCTTCTTCCCCTTCATGGCGATGGTATTTCTGCTAAACGAGGGGGCGGCACTTTGAAGAAAGCGCGCTTCGAAGCTGGGTACGTTATGTTTGGCTGGTGAGTGTTCTGGCGGCTGCCCTTATTGCGCTCCGCTGGAAAACGACGGCTATTGCTGAATCCACAGAAGCACGCCTCCAGTTCGAGGATGAGGCTGCCCCGGTGATCCTCGGCCTTGGATTGCACCGGGACGGAATCTTACCGCGGCAAAAATAGCTATTATCAAGCTATAATTTTAGAACAAGGTATGAAGGTAAGCGTGGTAGAGGCGAAAAATAAGCTGACCCAATTGATTCAGGCGGTGGAGAAGGGCGAACGCGTTACGATCTGCCGCCACGGTCGGCCGGTCGTGGACTTGGTGCGGACCGAAGCGGAAGAACGGAAACCGCCAAAGTTCGGGACCATGAAGGACAAGAAAATTGTTTTGGACCCGGATTGGGCGCGCCCGCAGGATGACCTGGAGGCTTGGTTGCGGGGCGATGTCTGATGCGAGTTCTGCTCGATACGCAGGCGGCCATAGTTTTCTCGCAGCAGGGTATCGATTCGCTCAGCACGGCAACTCGAAAAGTAGTCGAAGATGGGGAAAACGAGAGACTTTTCAGCGTCGTTTCGGTTACGGAAATCGCGATCAAAGCAAATCTAGGGAAACTGGCTCTGACACGCGCAGAGATCGCGATGCTGGTAAGCGAGCTGCGTTTGACAATCATTCCATACACTTTGGGACACGCGGCGCGTTTGTTTGAATTGCCGCTGCACCACAATGACCCGTTCGACAGGATGCTGATCGCGACGGCACTGGCGGAAGGGGTCTCGATCGTCAGCGCGGATCGCGAATTTAAGCGGTACGACGGGCTGTCGGTTCTGTGGTAGAGCGTGAGGCCTGGCAGCCGGATTGCACCCGGATCAGCGGTTAGGTATCCTAGATAGGTAAATCCAAAGGAAGCTTAAGGTTCGTTAGAGGTTAATGGCAAATACAGTATCGTCGTTGAAGCGGGTTCGCATGACCGAGCGCCGGACGGTGATTAACCGCATGCGCAAAACGCGTCTGCGGCACCAGATTCGCGCCATGCGGCGTTTGCTGGATCAGAAGAATGCCGCAGAGGCGACAAAGCTGCTGCCGGCAACGTTTTCGCTGGTCGATCGCGCCGCTAAGTGGGGCATCATCAAGAAGAACACGGCAGCGCGCTACAAGAGCCGGTTGACGCTGCGCGTGCGCAGTATTGCTGCTTAAATCTTTTCTTTCATAAACATCGGCACCGTGCAAGCTTGTTAGACTGCTTGCATATGTGTAACCGCTCGCTCGCGTGTCTATCGGTGTGCGCGGCCGGCCTACTACCGGCATTCGCGAAAGAACCGGTAACAGCGCAGCACGGCATGGTGGTGGCGCAGGAGCCAATTGCAGCAGAGGTTGGGCTCGCCGTCCTTAAATCCGGCGGGAATGCAGTCGATGCGGCGGTAGCAGTCGGGTTCGCGCTGGCGGTGACCCATCCGTCGGCGGGCAACATCGGGGGCGGCGGGTTTTTACTCGTGCGTCTGGCAAATGGAACCACAGCATTTCTCGATTTCCGGGAATGTGCGCCGGGCAAGGCTACGCGCGACATGTATATCGGGCCGGATGGCAAGCCTACGCGCGACAGCATCTACGGTTGGCGCTCGTCGGGCGTGCCGGGTTCCGTGGCTGGATTTGCAATGGCAGCCAAGCGATTTGGCAGCAAGCCCTGGGCAGAGCTGCTCGCGCCCGCAGTGAAACTGGCGCGGGACGGGTACACCGTCGACCAAACGCTCGCTGAATCCCTGCGGAGCGAGAAATCGCTCGAGACCGATCCCGACTCAAAGCGCATTTTTCTAAATAACGGGAAATACTTCAAGCCGGGTGACACGATCCAGCAGCCGGAACTGGCAGCGACGCTCGAACGCATTCAGCGCGACGGGGCAAAAGGATTCTACGAAGGCGAAACGGCGCAGAAGCTGGCGGGGGCGATGGCCGAGCATGGCGGCCTGATCACAGCGGAAGACTTAAAGAAATACAAAGTGGGAGATATCGCGCCGCTGACGGGCGATTACAAAGGCTTCCACCTGATTTCCGCGCCGCCGCCGAGCGCGGGCGGAGTGGGGCTGCTGCAAATTCTCGGGATGCTCGAAGGGACCGGCTATGACAAGGACGGGCCCAATTCGGTGCGGGCCGTGCACTATGAGGCGGAGGCGATGCGGCGCTTTTATGCCGATCGCAGCGAGTATCTGGGCGATCCCGATTTTTACAACGTGCCGGTGAAAGCGCTGCTCGCGCCGGCGTATCTCACGCGGCGGCGTAACAGCATCGATCCGGATCACGCGACTCCGAGCGCTCTAGTGGAACCGGGCCTGCCCAAGACTGCGCTGGCCTTTGCCTTCCCGCACGAGAGCACGGAGACGACGCACTTCAACGTAGTTGATGCGCAGGGGAATGCAGTGGCGGTGACCTACACGCTGAACAATTCGTACGGAAACGGGATTACTGCGCCGGGCCTGGGCTTTTTATTGAATGACGAGATGGACGATTTTTCAGCGCAGCCCGGCGTGCCGAATATGTTCGGGATGGTTGGCGGCGATGCGAACGCGATTGAACCTGGAAAACGGCCGCTCTCCTCGATGACGCCGACCATTATTACGAAGGATGGCAAGCTGCTGATGGCGGTGGGCGCGCCCGGCGGTTCGCGCATTACGACGGGCGTGGCCGAAGTGATTCTGGACGTGCTCGATTTTGGGATGAACGCGCAGGACGCGGTCGACTTGCCGCGATTCCACGAACAATGGAAGCCTGACATTTTGTACCTGCAGAATGGTTTCCCGGAAGCGACGGCGGAGGCGCTAAAGAAGATGGGATATCCGATAAAGCCGACGGGCGGCGTGGCGCGCGTGGAGGCCATCGTGGTTAAGAATGGCCAGCTCGAAGGCGGCACCGAATCGCGGCTGAACGGCAAAGTCGCGGGGTATTGATTCATGCAGCAATTGCTATCTACTCATTTATTTGTAAGGCACAGGCTCACCACAGTCTGGCTGGAGCGCGTCTGGGATGCGGGCTTCCCCGCTGTCGAAATCTTTTGCGCAAAGCAGCATATCGATTACCGGGATAAGGCGCAGATCACCGAATTGGGTCACTGGTTCCGCGACTCGAAGTTGAAAGTGCACTCGCTGCACGCGCCCATGTACACGGATGACGTGTGGGGGCGGTCAGGCCCGCAAGCCACGATCAACATCACGGAGACCACCAAGGCGAAGCGTATGGGAATGGTGGACGAGATCAAGAGGGCGCTGGAGATTGCGGAAGTGGTGCCGTTTCGTTATCTGATCCAGCATCTTGGCGTGCAAGGCGAAGAATTTGACGAGCGCAAACTGGATGCGGCGTTTTCTTCGCTCGATGAGATCAAGGTGTTTGCCGGACAGCGCGGGGTAGAAGTGCTGCTTGAAAATACGCCGAACGAGCTGTCTTCCGGCGAGCGGCTGAATTTTTTTCTTGGGCAGACGCATTTGAAGCTGAATTACTGTTTCGACCTGGGGCACGCGCACATGACGGGCGACCTGGCCGCGGAGTTCGAAACGATGAAGAGCCGCATTCGTTCGACGCACTTGCATGACAACAACGGGCAGGAGGATGCGCATCTCTTCCCGGGCAAAGGGACCATCAACTGGAAAAAGGCGATGGGACTGCTCAACAGCTGCCCCGAACAGTATCCACTGCTGCTGGAGCTACGCGAAGAGAACGGCATGGAGCATCCGATCCAGGAAGCGAAAAACAGCCTAAGCCGGATTATTGAGAGTTCGAAAAGCGATGAGCAGTAACACGATTTCTATCTCGGAAGCGAGCCGTCATGAAGGACAAACCGTAAAGCTGCAGGGCTGGCTTTACAACCTGCGCAAATCCGGGAAGATTGTTTTTCCGATTCTCCGGGACGGCAGCGGGATGATGCAGTGCGTGGCAGTCAAAAATAATCTGCCCGAAGAGCTTTTTGAAAAGCTGAAGGGTTTGACGCAGGAAAGCTCGTTGACGATTACGGGGACGGTACGCGCGGAACCGAGAGCGACCGGCGGCTACGAACTCGATGTGACCGACGCGGAAGTGTTGCAGCGGGTGAGCGAAGAGCATCCGTATCCGATCACGCCGAAAGAACATGGCGTGGATTTTCTGATGGATCACCGGCATCTGTGGCTGCGCAGCCGGCGGCAGCATGCCGCGATTCGTGTACGGCACGAAGTGATCAAAGGCATTCGCGACTATTTCGATTCGCATGGTTTCACGCTGGTGGACACACCGATCTTTACGCCAGCCGCCTGCGAAGGGACGACCACACTATTCGAGGTCGATTACTTCGAAGACGAAAAGGTGTATCTGACGCAATCCGGGCAGCTCTATAACGAAGCGAACGCGATGTCGTTCGGAAAAGTGTATTGCTTTGGCCCGACGTTTCGCGCGGAGAAATCGAAGACGCGGCGACACCTGACGGAATTCTGGATGGTGGAGCCGGAGATGGCGTATGCCGATTTGGAAGAAGTGAAGCGAGTGGCGGAGGAGCTGGTCGTATTCCTGGTGGGGCGAGTGCTCGAGAACCGGCGGGAAGAATTAAAAGTGCTCGAGCGGGATGTGACCAAGCTAGAGGCGGTGAAATCGCCGTTTCCGCGCATGAGTTATGACGACGCGGTGAAAGTGCTGGCCGGGAAGGGCAGCGAGATTCAATGGGGCGGCGATTTCGGTAACACGGACGAAACGCTCCTGACAGAAGGGATGGACCGGCCGGTGATTGTCGACCGGTTTCCGACGGCGATCAAGGCATTTTATTTCCAGACGGATGAGAAGCGACCGGAAGTGGCGCTGGGCGTTGATTTCATCGCGCCCGAAGGATACGGCGAGATCATCGGCGGGGGACAGCGCATTCACGATCTCGCGCTATTGGAAAAGAGGCTAGAGGAACATAACTTGCCGCGCGAAGCGTTCGAGTGGTATCTGGATCTGCGGCGGTTCGGGACTGTGCCGCACGGCGGATTCGGCATGGGGGTGGAACGATTTGTCGCCTGGATGTGCGGATTGGAACATGTGAGGGAGACGATCCCGTATCCGCGAATGCTATACCGGACGCGGCCCTGAATCGGCACCGGGCAAATTACTAGAATGGTTGTACCAGCATGAACGAACAGCAGAGAATGGCGCGGCCGCTCGCCGACAGCGACCCGGAGATCTTTGACGCGATTCAGCGCGAAACGGAGCGGCAGGATCACGGCCTGGAATTGATTGCGAGCGAGAATTTCACCTCTGAAGCGGTGCTTGAGGCGGCCGGCAGCGTTTTCACGAACAAATACGCGGAAGGTTATCCGGGCAAGCGATATTACGGGGGCTGTGAGTTTGCGGACGTAGTGGAAAATCTGGCGCGCGATCGGGCCAAGGCGCTCTTCAAAGCGGAATTCGTAAATGTGCAGCCGCACTCGGGATCACAGGCGAACGAGGCAGCGTATGCATCGGTTCTCAACCCGGGCGACACGATTTTAGGGATGAATCTGGCGCACGGCGGACATTTGACGCATGGGCATCCGCTGAATTTCTCGGGCAAGCTGTATCGCGTGGTGGCTTACGGAGTAAAGCAGGACGACGAGCGCATAGATTACGAAGAAGTCGAGCGTCTGGCGAAAGAGCATAAGCCCAAGATGATCATCGCGGGGGCGAGCGCATATTCGCGGGTGATTGATTTTGCGCGTTTTCGGCAGATTGCGGATGAGGTGGGCGCGGTGTTTGTGGTGGATATGGCGCACTACTCGGGGTTGATTGCGGCGGGAGTGTATCCGAACCCGTGCGAGCACGCCGACATCGTGACTTCCACGACGCACAAGACGCTGCGGGGGCCACGCTCCGGGCTCATTCTGGCGAAAGAGAAATTTGGGCCGGCAATCGACAAAGCGGTTTTTCCGGGGGCACAAGGCGGACCGTTAGTGCACATCATCGCGGCAAAGGCGGTGTGCTTCCGCGAGGCGGCCACGGCAGAGTTTGTCAGCTACCAGGAGCAGGTTTTGGCGAATGCGCGGGCGCTCGCGAAATCGTTAGCCGACGAAGGTTTTCGTGTGGTGAGCGGGGGTACCGATTCGCATATGTTCCTGGTGGATGTATTCGCCAAAGGCGTCAAGGGCAAAGAAGCGGAGAAAGCTTTGGACCAGGCGCATATCACCGCGAATAAGAATGCGATTCCCTTCGACACCAATCCGCCTTTGAATCCGAGCGGAATCCGGTTGGGCAGCCCTGCGTTGACGACGCGGGGTTTCAAAGAAAGCGAGATGCAGGAAGTGGGCGAACTGATCTCGCGTGTCTTGCACGACGTGAAATCGGAGGAGACGATCGCTTCAGCGCGAAGAGCGGTAGAGCAGTTGAGCAAGCGCTTTCCGCTGTATGCCTGGAAGCGGCAAGCGGCAGCAATGATGAGCTGAGGCTTAACTCAGGGCAGCTTAACGACGCTGAACCAGAATTCCTCGATAGAGCGGATCTTCCGAATAAAGCTCTCCATTTCGAGCGGCTTCGTCAGATAACAATTGGCGTGCAGTCTGTAGGCTCGCTTAATGTCCTGCTCGGCGTCGGAGGTGGTCAAGACGATAATCGGAATTTGGCGTAAATCCATATCGTCCTTCACCTCAGCCAGTAACTCGCGGCCGTCTTTGCGGGGAAGATTGAGATCGAGGAGAATCAGATCGGGGCGCTGCGCTCCCGCATAAGGGCCGCGCCTGCGAAGGAACTGGATGGCTTCTTCACCGTCTTCGACGACCGACAGCTTCGGGAAATAGTGGCCTTCTTTGAAGGCTTCCCGGGTAAGCAGGACATCGCCAGGATTGTCCTCGACCAGCAGAATGTGAACGGGCAATTGCGGATCAGACATACGCTATGGCCGGACCTCTTTATCAGCCGACCGGATGGAGGGCAAGGTAAACCAGAAAGTCGAGCCGGCTCCCGGTTCGGATTCCGCCCATAAGCGGCCCCCGTGGTGTTCTACAATCCGGCGGCAGATGGACAACCCGATCCCATTACCAGGATACTTGCCGCCGCCATGTAAGCGTTGAAACACTAGGAAAATCCGGTCCGCATACTTTGGATCGAAACCGATGCCATTATCTTTCACGGAAAAAAGCCAAAGGGAGTTCTGGCGGTTGGCGGTTATGTCGATCTGGAGGGGTACGTCGCTGCGCCGGAACTTTATGGCGTTCCCGAGCAGGTTCTGCATGACCTGTACCATTTTCACGGTATCTATATCGACTACTGGCAATTGAGTATGGTTAATCCTGGCAGCGCTTTCCTGAATGGCGAGATGCAAATTTTCGGTAGCGCGCTGGACGATGCGATCGAAGGAAATCGGTTCTTTGTTAAGTGCCTGAGTGCCGGCGCGGGAATAGGTGAGCAGGTCACTGACGAGGGTCTGCATGCGGCGGGCCCCCTTCACTGCGAAATCGATGTAGGTTTTGGCCGTGTCGTCGAGGGAGGAGCCGTAGCGCAGGGAGAGCATCCCCATGTAGCTGGCGATCATGCGGAGGGGCTCCTGTAAGTCGTGACTGGCGATGGAGGCGAACTGCATCAGGTCCGAGTTCGACCGCTCGAGATCGAGAGCATGAGCTTCGGATTCACGAGTGCGGGCCTCGAGCTCCGCAGTGCGCTCGCGGACGCGGGCCTCGAGTTCTTCATTGAGACGGCGGAATTCTGCCTCGTCGAGATCGCGGCGGAGCGCGTACGCCTGGCTCAGGTGAAAAGCCGCGAACAGGAGCGCGACGGCAATCACCACCGCAAAGGCTAAGGCGATTCTCAGGTTGCGCTCGCTCCTTTGTGTTTGGAAAAAACGGAGGTGGTAGGTATCGGTTTCCTGGTGCTTGATGCGACCAAGAACGCTCCGGATCTGTTCCATGGCGCGCTGGCCGCGATTGGTGCGGACCTCGGCTATGGCGGCCGCTGCTCCCTGCGTGTCATGCATGTGAATGGTGTCTTCGAGCTCACTCATTTTGGCTGATTCGGCGGTCCGGAGAGGCGCCCAGGTTGACTCGGGAAGTCCGGCATTTGTGCCGAGGGCGATCAAATTCGCCAGGCGCGAAGGCATCGCATCGCGAGCGGAGGTGTAGGGGGTAAGATACGCCGGCGAACCGGTTAGCAAGTAGCCGCGCTGCCCCGTTTCGGCGTCCTGCATGGTGGACATGAAGTCATCGAGGGCGACGATGAAGCGGCTGGTTGCGAGGGTTTCGGCGATACGCTTGCGATGCTCATTGCTGGTGTAGAAAACGAGCAAGGAAAGCAACAGCGGCACAGTGGCGAGGGCGATAAGGAAATATTGTGTTTGCCTGAGCAGGCCTCTACTGGTTTGGGTATGCGGATTAGACAAAGTGCTAAGCCAACGATGATAGCTGACGTGGATCCCGCTGTTACGGTTCTCGATGGCGCAGGCGTAACGATTCCCAACTGGCATCGGCGAACCAGCCGCCATCGACGGAAAGCGTATGGCCGTTGATAAAGCCGCTTTGTTGGGGATCGGCCAGAAATACGATGGCGGATGCGACGTCGAGCGGAGTTGCAAATCGCGCCATTGGGATGCGCCCTTCGATGTCGGAATCGTTGTAGTGGCCGGCGGCCTGCGGAGCTAAATCCATCGGCGTTTTGACCCAGCCCGGACAGACGGCATTGCAGCGAACGCCGCGGCCGCCCCATTCGGCGGCGAGGGTGCGGGTTAAGCCAATCAAGCCATGTTTGCTCGCGTTGTATGCGGCACGGTCGGCGATGCCGAGAAGGCCGGCGATGGAGGCTACGTTTACGATACTGCCTGAGCTTTCTGCGAGCATCATGCGCCCGATTTCGCGGCTCAACAGAAACGGTCCAAGCAGGTTCACATCGAGTACGCGGCGCCAATCGGCGGCAGTGGTTTGCTCGGCTGGGCAGATGTGGGAAATGCCGGCGTTGTTTACCAATACGTCTACGCGGCCGAATTTCCGGGCGGCGGTTTGGGAGATGGCCTGCGCGGTTTCCTCTGAAGCGATATCGCCGATAACTTCGACAGCGTGCTGACCTGTGGCCCAGATTTCGGCGGCGACCGACTGGCAGGATTGCGTATCGCAGAGCAGCAGCGCGTAGCCCTTGCTCGCCAGCAGTTCCGCGGTTTGTTTGCCGATGCCCTGAGCGGCTCCGGTAACCACCGCAACTTTGGAAATGGTGGACGGGACTGGGTGATCGGAATAGGGCATCCGCATCCCAGTATAAAAGTCAGTCCGCTCGTAGGGCAGTCATGGGATCGCTGTGCGTGGCACGCCTGGCCGGGAGATAACAAGCGCAGGCCGCGGCGATAAGTACGGTCAGGAAAGCGGCGGCGAGCGTGAGGGGATCGTGTTCTTCGACCTGATAGAGCAGGCTCGCGAGCACGCGGGCGCAAGCGAGACTGCCAATGAATCCGATGACTGTTCCGGCGAGGGCGAGTTTCATGCCTTGTGCAAATACATACGCCAGCAAGTCATTTGGTTGCGCGCCGAGCGCGATTCGCAACCCGAACTCGTGACTGCGTTGATTCATGGAGTACGAGATTACGCCATAGGCGCCGATGGCGGCCAAGGTAAGGGCAAGCAGAGCGAAAAGCGCAAGCAAGGCTAGAGAGAAGCGGGCAGAAGCGTAGGCGCGATCGGTAATTTGCTGCATGGTTTGCAGATCGCCGACGGCGAGCGTGGGATCGAGGCCGTGTACGCTGTTGCGAATAGAGCTCGCAAGCAAATCGGGTGCGGACGGGCCGCGAACAACGATTACGACGTCGAGAAAGGGCTGTTGATCGAGAGCCCACCAGAAGGCGGGCTCGGCTCGATCGCTGGCAGGCGTGTCTTTCACGTCGCCTACGACACCGACGACGGTCAGCCAGTCTTTCTCTTTTGGATGATCTTCGAACGAGATACGCTTACCGACGGCGCTTTCGCCCGGCCAGTAGAGCCGTTCCATGTAGCGATTGATGATGAGCGAAGGCTGGCTGTCTTTGCGATCGTGAGCGTTGAAAAAGCGGCCGCGCAGCAGTGGAATACCGAGCGCGCGGAAATAATCGGCGCTTGCGGCGTGATACCGCGCATGAAATTCGGTATGCGGCGGCGGTTGCTTGCCGTCAATGGCGAACCCGGTATTTTCGTTATAGCCGGTCCAGGGCAGATCGGTGCCCAACCCGGCCACGACCACCCCTGGGTTGCCAGCGAGCCGGGTTAAAAGCTGCTCATAGAACCGGGTGGCGAGGTCTGAATTTCGTTGATCGTAATCGGGTGTTCGGAGGGAAAGACTGGCTGTAAGGACATGTTGCGGCCGAAAGCCTGGATCGGTCCGCAGCAGGTTGAAAAAACTGCGCAGCATCAGGCCGGCTCCGGTGAGCAGTACACACGCAAGCGCGACTTCACTAACGACGAGTGCGTTGCGTAAACGCAGTGAGCCACGTCCGCCGGTGACGCTGCGGCTTCCTTCATGAAGGGATTGGCGCAGATCGACGGCGGAGCCTTGCCAGGCGGGCGCGAGGCCGAAGAGTATTCCAGTTATTAATGCAACGAGGAAGGCAAACAGGAACAGCAGGCCATTCACGTGAATGTCGCTGGCGCGCGGGAAGTCTGGCGGTAGCAGTGAGACGAGAGCTTTGACGCCAGCGACCGCCAGCACAGCGCCCAGGGCTGCACCGGCCACAGAGATAAGGATGCTTTCGGTCAAAAGTTGGCGCAGTAAACGTCCGCGACGCGCGCCGAGAGCGGAGCGCAAAGCGATCTCGCGTTCGCGTACGGAAGCGCGGGCCAGCAGCAAATTTGCCGCATTTACACAGGCGATCAATAGCACCACGGAGACCGAGCCAAGAAGAATCCAAAGGAGACGCTGGCTGCCTCCGACGATCTCGCGGCGCAAAGGCGTGAGAGTAACGTGCCAGCCGCGATCTTCGCCGTGTTCGCGGGCGAGCTGCGCCATGACGGCGTTAATCTCCGCTTCCGCCTGGTTCAAGGTAATGCCGTTCTTTAAGCGCCCGATGCCGTCAACAAAGTGAGTTCCGCGATTATTGGGATCATCTTTGAAAGGAAACGGGATCCAGACGTCTACGGGTTTGCCGTACGCCACCTCATGATAATCATTTCCGGGATGTTCGAGGCCGGGCGGCATTACGCCGATGACGGCATAAGGCTCGCCATTCAGAATGATCTTTTGGCCGAGGATGTCCCTATTCGCAGCAAAACGTGTGCGCCAGAGTTGATTGCTCAGGATAACGACATGTCCATTTGCAGGCAGTTCTTCAAGCCGTGTGAATTCACGACCGATCAGCGGTTTGCCGCCGAGCACGTGGAAAAAGCCCGAGGTAATGGCAAAGCCCGTAAGCTTTTCAGGTTTACCCGTGCGGGACAACTGCAAATCATCGCGCGAGTATCCGGCCAAGGATTCGAAAGAACGGGAGCGATCGCGGTAATCTCTGAGGTCGAATGGATTGAGCGGGAACTTTGCAAACTCGCGGTTATTGACGAAGAGGCGAACCAGGCGATCCGGCCTGTTGTAAGGCAGCGGACGTAGCAGAACGCCCTCAATCACGCTGAAGATTGCCGTGTTCGCGCCGATTGCCAGAGCCATTGTGAGGACAATTGCGAGCGAGAAGCCCGGGGTATGGATAAATGTGCGGGCCGCATAGCGAAGGTCCTGAAACAGCTCCGCCAGGGTATTGGTGCGGCGCGCATCGCGGCATTCCTCGCTAATTTGAGAGGCTCCTCCCAGGCGGCGCGCGGCGGCCCAGCGTGCTTCGTCCGGGGGCAGGCCCGCGGCCTGATTATCCTTCACCTGCTGCTCCAGGTGGAAGCGCAGTTCTTTCTCAAGTTCGCCTTCAACTTCTGCCCGGCGCAGTAAGGACCGAACTCTCGCTCGCGCCATATCCAGCCAACGGCTTACGTACATCGCTCACTCCAACTCAAACCATCCGAATTACCAATCCCACGGCGTTCGAAAGCCGCTCCCATTGCGCCAGTTCCTTTTTTAGCTGGGTGGAACCGGCTCGCGTCAGTGAATAAAACTTCGCTTCACGCCCGGTTTCGCTGGCTCGCCATTCAGCGCGAACCCAACCTTGCTGCTCGAGCCGATGCAGCGCAGGATAGAGCGCGCCCTGAGTGACTTGCAGTACTTCGCCAGTCACCTGCTCGATACGTTTGGCGATAGCCCAGCCGTGTTTCGGCTCAAGCGAAATGGTTTTAAGGATGAGGAGATCGAGGGTCCCCTGGATCAGGTCGGATGGGCGGCTCATGCCTAAGTAAGTTATACATCATACCTAAGCTATTGACAATACCGGTCAGGGTCCGTCGATTACGGTGACATTATGGCCGGCCATATCGGCCGCGTAGATCTTATTGTGGACCTCGTCGACCGCCAACGCGAAAGGATTCCTGCCGGCCGGTTTGGTTGCGAGGACCGTATTCGTAGCGCCGTCAATCACGGTGACGCTGTTGCCATGCGTATTTGCCACGTAGATCTTATTGTTTTTGGCGTCTACGGCCACTGCCTGCGGATGCGGACCAACCTTAACGGTAGCGATCGCCGACTGGTTCGCGCCATCAATGACGGTAACAGTTTCATCGCCGTAGTTCACGGCGTATATTTTGTTTCGAAAACCGTCTAAGGCGAGGGCGCACGGGATTCGGCCAGTATCTACGGTGTGGACCGCGCCCGTTGCACCATCGAGGATTGCAACGTTGCCGCTCCCGGCGTTCGCAACGTATAACTTGTTTGCCGCCGGATTCACGGCACTGCCCCAAAGATGCAGGCCGGCCGGCATTTTGCTCACGGCGTTAGTTGCGCCGTCGAGCACAGTCACGGTCCGGTCTTCCCATCCGAGCAAGTAGATTTTATTCGTGCGCGGATTGATCGCAATAGAATCGGCTTGGATCGCCTGAACCGGGCTTACTGCATTGGTCGCGCCGTCGATTACCGCAATGGTGTTGCTGAAGGTGCGGGAAACATATATCTTGTTCGTGACGGAGTTTACGGCGAGCACGTATGGCAGGCTTCCTACACGTACGGTCGCTTCGACTGAATTACTCGCCCCGTTGATCACTGAAACGGTATCGCTCCCCTTATTCGTTACGTAAATTTTGTTTGTCTCCGGGTTAACCGCGAGGGCAACGGGATCGATGCCGACCTTCACCAAAGAAGAGGATCCGTTTGCGCCGTCGATTACCGTGACGTTGTTGTTGCGCGAGTCGACCATGTAGGCTTTGCCGGTTTTCGGATTCACGACGGCGGCGAGTGGGCTGATTTCGAGTCCGTCGAGAGGTTCTTCGGTCAGTGGTTTAGATGTGAGGAAATTCCTGACGGTCCTGTCTTTGGTTCCGAGCCATACGATCGTCTTGGCGATCAGCCTGTTCTGTACCGGGTTCGAGAGGATTTTGTCTCCGTGTCCCATGTTCAGGTAGATCATCTTGTATCGGATGTTCGTCCAAGCTACTGGAACGTCCCCGCTAGTGAGGACGTCCTTGAAGCCGATCGGGAAGTTTGCCGGATCGAGAGTGAAAAACACGTGAACATCGCTTTTCTGGCGCGGATTAGGTTTCCAGCCGTACCACTCGTTGGCGGGCGATAGAAACGTCTGCGGAATATTTTCGGTGAGCAACTGGGCCGGGGTATCGGCCCGCAGAACAGCTGGCAGCGGCGGCCAGCTATTGTCGTAGAAAACGCCGCCTAAGAAGTCGGCGAACCAGGGCCAGTGGGTGCTTTCGTCGTTGTAACCGGCGAAATGGAATCCCATCCAGGCACCGCCATTCTTCATGTACCGTTCAAAGCCCAGACGCTGCGGCGCGGTATGAGGCGAATCGTCCAGCCACAACACGACCTGGTATTGCTTTGGATCGGCGTTGTCGAGCTTGTTCCAGTCGGTGGTCGCTTCAAATGTGAAGTGGTTTTTCGCTGCGAATTCCGGAAAGAAGTTCAGAGCGTCTTTGGCAAAGAGAACGTGATCCGGTTCGACCGATGTGGAATAGAACGCAAGTACTTTGAATGCAGGATGCTGGGCAGTGCAAGGGAGAGCTAAGAACGCGAGCAGCGCCCAGACGAGAGAGCATTTTTTCATCGAGGGGGTAACAAATCCTAGAAGGGTTGACGATTTTAGCCGATATGGCAACCAGGAGCATATCATTTTGCCTGCGTTTACAACCCTCAGTTTGCGCGCCAATGAACAGCCAGGATCGGTGGGATCGCTTGCCGAATACAGCACGGAGAGGGAGCCGGTTCCAGGGACTCAGCTGCCGGGTGCGATTGTGGCTGTTCTAGCGATGAATATTTTCGTAATTGCCGGCGTGATTAGTTTTTCGTTCTTGTATTTCTGGTTCTGAGAAAATCAGCGGCCACGGGCAATCAGTTCTGAAACAGTTCTGTCGTGATACGATCCAATCAGCGGGTTCATAAATCATGGTTTCCAGCGACGGTGATGTTCGCTCGGAAGCACGAAACAGGGATGTTTCGGTAGCAGGCTACCGCCAGCTCGCCGAATTTCGATCCCGCATCCGCGAGTTCCTACACTTCAGCGAAGAGGCTGCCCGGATGGCCGGCATCGAGCCTCAGCAACATCAGGTTCTGCTTGCCATCAAAGGACTGCCGGAGGGGATCCGGCCCACCATCACTGCGCTTTCCCAGCGGCTCTATTTACGGCATCACAGCACCGTGGAGCTGGTGGATAGACTGGCGGAGCACGGCGCGGTCAACCGGCGGCATTGCGACGAAGATCGCCGCCAGGTGCTTGTTGAGCTTACGCCGCACGGCGAGGATTTGTTGCATCAGCTTTCCCTTCTGCATTGGGAAGAGCTACGGGTATCGGGGCCGGCTCTTTCTGAGGCACTTTGGGCGGCGGTGCATCATTCGCGCAGCCGGCAGCGGAGACATGCGTGAAGAAAGGAGTCGAGCCGAGGCGACATAAGTCCTGTCTGGAGGAACTCGGAGATTTCACGACGACGGCTCGGGTTATCCCGATTTCGTTAATGGCGATCGTCATCGGCGTGATTGGCGCGCTGGTGGCGTGGTTCCTGTTGAAATTGATCGGCCTGTTCACAAATCTTTTCTACTATCACCGGGTCAGCGTTGCTTTTGTGTCACCGGCGGGCAACCATCTCGGAGTGTACGCTCTGCTAGTGCCAGTCGTCGGATCGTTGATTGTGGGGCTGATGGCGCGCTACGGATCAGAACGAATTCGCGGCCACGGCATTCCCGAAGCGATTGAATCGATTTTGATGAACGGCAGCCGGGTCCACCCGCGACTAGCGATTTTGAAACCTCTTTCGGCTGCGATCTCGATCGGATCGGGCGGGCCATTCGGCGCTGAAGGTCCAATCATTATGACGGGCGGCGCGTTTGGATCGATGATCAGCCAGTTCTTTCACTTCACCAGCATTGAGCGCCGGACCCTGCTGGTGGCGGGGGCGTGCGCAGGGATGTCCGCAACGTTTGCGGCTCCGCTTGCCTCGGTGCTGATCGGTGTCGAACTGCTGTTATTTGAGTGGAAGCCGCGCAGTGCGATTCCGGTAGGATTGGCGAGCGCGGCCGCTGGGGTCACGCGCCGTTACCTCATTGGACTGGGCCCGCTCTTTCCCGTTCCGGCCCATCCTGCGTTCATCGGACTTGAAGGACTGGCGGGATGCGTGATCGCCGGTTTGGCCGCGGGAGTTTTGTCTGCCCTGCTTACGCTTGGGGTGTATGCAGCGGAAGACCTTTTCCAGAAGCTGCCGATTCACTGGATGTGGTGGCCCGCGATTGGAGGCGTGTTCGTAGGATTGGGCGGCCTTATCTTTCCCCAGGCGCTGGGCGTCGGATATGACACGATCCATATGCTGCTGCAGGGGAACGTTCCGCTGAGCATATTTGCGGGGGTCCTGCTCGTAAAATCCGCGATCTGGATGATTTCGCTGGGTTCCGGAACATCGGGCGGCGTGCTTGCGCCGTTGCTGATGATGGGAGCGGCGCTCGGTGGAATTGAAAGCATATTCTTACCACACTTCGGCCTGGGATTCTGGCCTCTGCTCAGCATGGGCGCGATTCTTGGGGGAACGATGCGGTCGCCGTTTACCGGAGTCGTGTTTGCGCTTGAATTGACGCACGATTTCAACATGTTGCTGCCCTTGCTGGTAGCAAACTTCCTGGCGCATGGCTTTACGGTGCTGGCGCTGAAGCGCTCGATCCTGACGGAGAAGATTTCGCGGCGAGGCTATCATTTGAGCCGCGAATATGGGCTCGATCCGCTGGAAATTCTATTTGTGCGGGAAGTGATGCGGACAAACGTAGTGGTGCTGCCGGCGGACGCTACGCTTGAGCAGGCGCGCGATTTCATCCGCTCAAGCGACCGGCAGAAAGGCCAGCATCTTTTCCCAGTTGTAGGAGCCGAGAACACCTTACTCGGCGTAGTTACGCGGAATCATTTGCTGAAGCTGTTTGAACAAGCACAAGGAGAAGGCACGGTGAAGCGGCTGGTGGAGATTGCTACGCAGAATCCGACTATAGCGTTCGCTGACGAGCCGCTGCGCGTGGTGGTATATCGTATGGCCGAATCGGGTTTTACGCGCTTTCCGGTTTTAGATCCGAAGAACGATCAGCTGGTGGGGATGGTTTCGCTCAACGACTTGCTGCGCGCCAGGACCCGGAATCTGGATGATGAGCGAGCGCGGGAGAGGGTGCTGCGGATTCGGATGCCTTTCGGGCGGCAAAGGAAATCGCATACAGTGCCGTTAACGGAAGGGTCGGATTTCCGAAGCTAGGGCAAGGCACCACGCTATGCGGATTTGAGTCCGAGGAGCTGCACTAACAAGGTTCGACGGCGGACGAGGTCGGCGAGCGTGTAACGATCAAGAACAGCAAAGTAGGCATCGAGGGCTTGTTTGAGGATGGGTTGCAAGCCGCACCCGCTGGCGATACAACACTGATTTGTGCCGGGTTCGAAACACTCGACAAGGGTTGTGTCTTCCGCATTCCTGAGCACTTCTCCAATGGCGATCTCCACGGGGTCCCTGGCTAACTTGAGGCCGCCCTCGCGCCCGCGAACCGCAGTCACGTACCCAGCCTGCACCGCGCGATTGGCTACTTTCATGAGGTGATTGCGTGAGATGCCGTAATGATTGGCTACTTCTTCGATGGTGGCCGTTCGGCGAGGTTGGACCGCCAAATGAATGAGCAGGCGCATTGTGTAATCGGCATGGCGGGTCAGATACATTTGGTGATAAGATGTATTTCGAATACATCTTATCGCAAGCCATGCCTGAAATCACCGAAAAACAGATTGCCGAACTGGTAGACAGCTTCTATGGGAAGGTGCGAGCCGATGCGATGCTGGGTCCGATTTTCGCGTCCGTTGTGGGCGACAACTGGGATTCGCACCTGGCGAAGATGAGAGCGTTCTGGTCCTCTGTGATGCTGGCTTCCGGAACCTATAAAGGGAATCCCATGACGGCGCATTTGGCGCTGCCCCGGCTAACTGGCGCGCATTTTGGACGATGGCTTGAGTTGTGGAGACAGACGACGGGCGAAGTGCTGGACGAAACGGCAGGCTCGCTTTTCGTAAAGAAGGCGGAGATGATCGCCGAGCGCTTGCTGGCCACGATTTCGATGTATGGAGAAGCGGGAGAGAGTTCCGGTTCTGCGCCCTTATTGCGGATTGCGTGATTCGGCGGCCCGCAAGACTCTTGCTTTCTCAACCATTCCGCTCTGTTCGGCTAGCTCCATTGCCGTTCGCCCCTTGGGGTCCTTCGCTTTGAGGTCCGCCCCGGCTCGGATGAATGCTTTCACAAACGGCAGCGAGTTGCAAAGCATTAGCGGACGAAGGTGCACGTGCGGCTGCTTTGAAAACCTCGTCGTGTCAGACCCATTTCCAGGCTGCTCGGTGGCGGTGCCGGGTTTTTGAGAAGCAGGAGCAGCGCAAGTGTGCCGCTCACGGCCTTAATGAGTTTAGACGTTTAGCGAGATGGACGAGTACGGGGTTGTTTGTGACGCCGATGACGCGGGTATATTCTTGCTGTCATGCGGGTGCTGGTAGTTTTCTTGCTGGCAGCTTGTCTCGAGGGGGCCCAGTCGCCCGGCGTCGAGGATGGGCGGGCGATGCTGCTTGCGGTCCGCCAAAAAGTGATGCAGACGGTGTACCGGTTACCGAGATATCTCTGTACCGAAACGGTCGACCGATCGACGCTTCAGCCCGATATGGTGGGTCCGACTGTCAGTTGCGAAGACATGGCGAGCATGCGGGAAAAAGGTGAGCGGCGGGTTCACCAGATTCTGTCGGATCGCTTGCGGCTGGATGTCGCGGTGTCACGAGTTGGCGAGATGTATTCGTGGGTTGGCGAAAACCACTTTGAGGATCGGAGTTTAGCGCAGCTGGTGGGAGGTGGGGCCACTTCGACGGGCACCTTTTCTTCGTTTCTAACCTCGATTTTCGGAACGAATGACGCCAAGTTCAGTTATCGCGGCCCGGTCACCGCAGGGGGGCGTTTGCTGCGCGAATTCGGGTTCCGAGTGCCACGTGAGGTAAGCGGCTATCGCATCGGGAACACGCAGACGCGCGAAACAGTCGGGTACAGCGGCACGTTTCTGGTGGATCCACAAACGTCGGATCTGGTGCGGTTAACCATTCATGCCGATGAACTACCCTCGGATCTCAATATTTGTGCGGCGGAAACAACTCTCGATTACGAGGAGAACCGGCTGAATGACTCTGAGTTTCTGCTGCCAAAAAACGTTCGCTTTGTCGCGGTGAACGCGGATGGGAGCGAGTTCGACAATCGGACTGCATTCTCGAGCTGCCACGAATTTCTAGGGGAATCGACGCTGCGCTTCGACACGCCGCTCGATGACGGCCAGACAGCCGTCAAGAAGGGTTTGGCGGCGCTAGCGCTAAGTTCCGGTTTGCCATTTACGATTTCTCTGGTGAGTCCGATCAAAACGAAGGTCGCGGCTGCGGGCGATGCAATTGAACTGCGCTTAACAGGGCCGATTCGCAACAAGCAACACACGGTTCTCGTGGCGAAGGGCGCGAGGGTAACCGGCAGGATCATGCAAATCGAACGCCACTACCACGGGCGAACCGCGTCTTTGAGGCTCGCAATCCGGCTCGAAGGGATTAGCGCGGGAGGAGTGTCGCAGCCGTTTGCGGGAACCCTCGAATCGGAAGTGAAGAGATGGCTGGGGACCGGGGATCCTTATTCTTTCCAACAAAGGAGTGGGTCGCAGGATGATCAGAATCTGGGATCATTCGAGCAAATGGAAGACCCGGCAGTTGGCGTACTGCAGTTTGAAGACGTGACGAGCGACTATGAGGTCCGGCCAGGCTTGGAGTTGAAGGGCCGTACGGCCGCTCTAAAGTGAATTCCGGAACTTTCCTGCAATAAAATGGCCGCAGGAAAGGAGATGTGTTGCTGAACATAACTCGACGCGATTTTCTAAATACCACGGTGGCGTTTACCGGAGCGGCGGCAATTGGCGGGGAAGAAGCGCGAGCGCAAGAAGCAGGTTGGGGCACTGAGTTTTACTGGCCGGCTAACCGTGCGCTGCCGCGATTTGCGGAGCCGGTGCACTTGGATGCGGCCGACATTTCAAAACTTCCGGGCGATCAGCAGACGGTGCTTGTCACGCTGCAAGGGATCGTTAATCGCAAGCAGCCACGATTGTACTGGGTGATGAGCGGAGATCAAACGGATCAGACTTGGCTTGGGACAATCGGCATTCCGAATACGATGGCGAGCGATCCGTGGAGCTTGTTTACCAAATATCGGAGAGAAATACGTGGAGCGATTGTGTACGACACGAATGTGCCCGACACAATCAATGTGGCGACGAGCCTGGCAGGTCTGCACGATGCTGTGATCACTACGCCCGAGTTGGCGAGCAGTTTGAAGCTGCCGATTTTGGAAGATCTGCGCGGGCGATTCAAAGATAAGTTCGCAGCTTATGACTGGGTTCTCAGTAACTACTGGGACCGTTTGACCCATCGTATTGTGTCAGCAATTAGCCCGAGTAACACGGTACAGGTGCCCGGAGTGCAATGGACAACACTGCTGCAAGTGACCGGACATGTGCACGATGCTTCGAATAAAGGGACCTACACCGCCGATTTTTCGAACTTGCTGGCGGGTGGAAGCGGGACCGTTTACGTGCGGTACCAGGATGCGTACACGAATGAAGGTTGGGGTCCGTCAGTCCAGCAAGTGACAGTGCTTGCGGATGGGAACGCGATCGCTTCTTTCCAGCCGGGTAGTGATGGGGAGAAGCCGTTTCTGTACGATCCCGACAGCTCGCAACTGGCTTCCGCGTGGCGGTTTGCTGACGGTACGAATTACTTCATTTATGCGTTTACTCCCCCGGCTGGGACGAAGACGTTGACGCTGCAAACGCTCATGTGGAATCAATATCTGGTGACGGCGACGAATACCGCGCCCGAAGCGCAGGTGGCGAATCCGGAGTTTCGCGACTATATCGTCGGAACGCGTGCCCTTGTCTTCTGGCTCGATCCGCTGGTACCAGCGGAAGCGGCACTGTTTGGGCAGATTCTTGGGAAACTTGCGCCGGACACGCCGTATCTCGGGTGGTTTCCGAATGGAAATGAGATGCCGGGCGTGACCTTGTGCGCACAACATGGAGTGGTAGTGGGCGCGACGGATGACTTCAATAACGGAACGGTGTTTGGAGGAGTGCGGGCACGTGTGACTTCGATGCAGCCGCCCACAACTGTGCCGCAACTCGCCAACAGGATTTATGTCACGCTCACGATGAGCGAAGGCGACAATGTTCAATACGACCAGCACAGGATGCGGATGATTTGGGACGATCCCAATCGCGGCCGCGTGCCGATAAACTGGAGCATCAGTCCTTTGCTGCTCGACGCCGGGCGGAGCATGCTCAGCTATTATCAGCGCACACAGACGGAAAACGATCTCCTGGTTGCCGGACCATCCGGCGCCGGATACACGTATCCGGGTGAGTGGCCGGCCGCCGATTTGTCCCGCTATACGGAACGAACCGGACATTACATGCGGCGCGCCGGGATGAACATTATTTATGCGTTGAACCGGAACGACAGTACGGATCTGCCGCTTGCGCCGGCGATTGCCGCCGCCTATATTCGGGATGTGAATCCGTTGGGCATACTGTACAACTGGGAGTCGACCAGTCAGTTCTCGGTGGTGAATGGCCTGCCCGTCTTTACACAGATTGGCATCAGCTCGGTGAGCGACGGGCAAACGGCACTGATGAATGCGCTCAATAGCTGGGATGGCAAGAGGCCGCTGTTCGTAGCACTGGGCGTGCTTGCCTGGAATATGGCGCCAACTGACGTGAATACGCTGGTGGATTCCCTGAGCTCGCAATTTGAAGTAGTTAGGGGTGATGTTTACTTCGAGTTGTTAAAACAATCGATGCAACCGGTGAAGAGCTAGGCGATCCCAATCCGTTCGGCTTGCTTTTTGGGCAATAACGGGAGTAGAGTGGGCGCAGGAAGGGTCCTGGTTGACACGGCATCTTTGTTTGGCGATTTTTTGGCTGGCGGGTGGGGCTGCCGGGCTGGGTTTCGTGGCCGAGGATGTTCCGCAAGCTCCCATAACGTTCGATAAAGATGTAGCGCCGATTGTGTATCAACGATGCACAGTCTGCCACCATCCGAACGATATAGCGCCGATGTCGCTGATGACCTACCGGGACGCGCGCCCCTGGGCGGCGGCGATACGCGAAGCGGTAGTGCGGCGCGTGATGCCGCCGTGGCATGCCGATCCGAAAGTGGGCCACTTCATGAATGATCCGCGGCTCTCTGATCAGGAAATCGCGACGATCGACGCGTGGGTAAAGCAGGGCGCGAAAGAGGGAGATCCGAAAGATCTGCCGCGTATGCCGGTGTATCAGGCGGGCTGGCATATCAAGCCGGACGTGATTCTGACGATTCCCGAGACGACGGTTGGGGCGGGCAACCAGGACGACTACGAATATATCTACGTGCCGACCAACTTCAAGGAAGATAAGTGGGTGCAGACGGCCGAAGTAGTGCCGGGCGACCGCCGCGTAGTGCATCACGCGACGGTGAGCGTCATCAGCGCGAATGAGGTGCAGAAGTTGGAAGCTTCGCACGGCGGTGCGGATAGCGTGGACAAGTTTCACTACCGAACGGGGAAGGTGAACCATACCAAGCCGGACGCGCCGGTTTCGGATGACGGTTGCGTGCCAAGCACAAATCCGGATATCAAAGATTGGACCTCTGGGGGGATTAATCACGTTCCAGCGATTTATCTGCCGGGGCATCTGGCGGAAACGAGGCCACCCGGATATGCGCTGAAGATTCCGGCGGGATCTTATCTGCAGTTTCAGGTGCACTACAGCAACCGCCTTGGTTTTGCAGTGAAGGACCGGACGAGGATCGGCCTGGTGTTTTCGAGAGTACCGGTGACCCACGAGATGGCGCAATACGAGATCTGGAATAACTGGTTTCTAATCCCGCCGGGAGATGGCAATCACAAAGTAACTTCCTGCTTTGTAATGCCGAAGGATGTGACGGTGGTGGCTTACACGGCGCACATGCATTTTCGCGGCAAGAGCATGACGACGGAAGCGATTTACCCGGATGGCCGCCACGAGGTGCTCTTCAACGTGCCAAAGTACGATTTCCGGTGGCAGGAAACTTACTTTTTAGAAAAGCAGTTTTTGATGCCGAAGGGGACGAAGTTAGTTACAACGGCTTACTTCGATAACTCCGTCAACAACGGGCTGAACCCTGATCCGACAAAGGCAATCCGCTGGGGCGAGCCGAGCACTGAGGAGATGATGGGGTTCTGGCTGGCATATGCCGACGTGCAACCCCCAAAGATAGAGCATGTCGAGGCGGAAACCGAGACGAGTTCATCTCGGCCGGGTCCGATCCATTGAATACAAGAGAAAGGTAGAAGAGTATGTCTCGATCCCGCCGGCATTTCCTGCGGCAGATAAGCACGGGCCTGAGCGCTCCGCTCATTTTGGGAGCGCAAGTGAAGTCCGGAAATAAGAAGCCGGTCTTGGGCAGCGGCGATCACACTTATGAAGTGACCCACGACTGGGGCGAGTTGCCGGCCGATATTCAATACGGCAATACGCACGGGGTTTGCGAAGACTCCCAGGGACGTATTTACATCCATCACACGGTCGGGGCCGCATAGCGAAAAATCCGACACGATGGTGGTGTTCGACAGCCAGGGTAAATTTATCAAGAGCTGGGGCAAGGAATTCAAGGGCGGCGCGCATGGACTGACAATCCGGCGCGAAGGCAGCACGGAATATTTGTATTTATGCGATATTCAGCGCGGCCTGGTGGTGAAGGCGACGCTCGACGGCGAGGAAGTGTTCGCGCTCGGATATCCGAAAGAAGCAGAACCGTATGCGAAGCCTGGCCCGGATGGCAAGCCGCTGAAATATAGCCCGACGAATCTCGCGATTGCTCCCAACGGAGATTTCTATGTAGGCGATGGATACGGATCGAGTTACATCAATCAATACAACGCGGACGGGCATTACATCCGGACGTTCGGCGGACCCGGGAAAGAGGCCGGCCAATTGCTGTGCCCGCACGGACTGATTGTGGATACGCGCCCCACGGAGCCAATCCTGATGGTGGCGGACCGGACCAACAAGCGGATACAGCGTTTTACGCTCGATGGGAAGCACGTTGATTTTATTTACGGCACCAACGCCCCCTGCTACTTCAACGTATTTCGGAACGGTGACGTGGTTGTGCCAGATTTGTTCGCGCGCGTTACGCTGATGGATAGGAACAATCAAATAATTGAAGAGCTCGGAGACGATTCGCACAGCGATTATATGGCGACGCGCAAGCTGACGAGAGATCATTTCAAACCCGGGAAATTTGTTTGTCCGCATTCGGCGTCTTTCGATCACCTGGGCAACATCTATGTCGTCGAATGGGTGGAAGTTGGGCGAGTGAGTAAGCTCACTAAGGTGTAACTGTTTGTGATTGACCGGCGCAGGTGGATGCAGTGGTTGTTGGCGACGGGACCGGCGGCAGTCAGTCTGGCGCGAGGACAGCAACCGATACCAGCGGCGACGGGGCAGAAGTCCGATACCGTGGTTCCGGAGAAAGATTGGGTTTGCCCGATGGATCCGGATTACCGATCGGACAAACCGGGAAAATGTCCGCGCTGTGGAATGACGCTGCGGCTGGGCATTCCGGACCGGGTGGAGTATGGCCTGGAGGTTTCGCAAAGCCCTGAATTGTTGCGGCCGAACGAGAAGGCGACGTTGACGCTGCGTGCTATCGATCCGGCAACGAAGCAGACGGTTAAGCACTTCGAAATCGTTCACGAAAAGCTAATTCATTTTTTTGTAGTGAGCGAAAATTTGCAGTATTTCGCGCACATTCATCCAACATTGCAGCCTGACGGTACATTCACGCAAGAGGTATGCCTGCCCTATGGAGGAATGTACCGGATGCTCGCCGATTTTTATCCGTCGGGATCGGTGCCGCAGTTGGCATTGGGAACGCTGTATGTGACGGGGGATAGTAAACCGCGGCCGCTTGTTGTTGAGATGGCTCCTTCAAAGGCCGCAAATTTAACGGCTACGCTGCAACTCGATCCGCCGAAGCCGCTCGCGGGATTGCTGTCGAGGCTCGAATATACGCTCGACCCAAGCGCTCAATTGCAGCCGTATTTGGGAGCGTGGGCGCACATGCTGGCGGCCAGCGAAGACCTGATCGATCTGATTCACGTGCATCCGTTTCTGGCGGATGGCGGCCCGAAGATGCAGTTCAATCTGATCTTTCCGCGCAGCGGTTTGTATCGGGTCTGGGCGCAATTTCAACGCGCCAACGAGGTAAATACGACAGTCTTTACGATTCCGGTGGAGAGCCTTTAGCGGCGTGCTATTGCGGTAGGCGCTGCTGTTTCCAGAGCGAAGCGCAAGGGTGATGACGATTCCACCATCGTGCCCACAGGCAAGTTGAGCGGCTCGCGAAACGTGAACACGGGATCGAGCCTGGGGTCGTAACGGTACAGCCACACAAGCGGCTCGATTTTCCCATCCGGCAGACGCGCGATGAGACGCGCAGAATTAACGACGGTACCGGGCAAGGGGTCGAATTCCGGCGGCATGCACTCCGCTATTAAGCTCGGCGCGCGTTTGGATGATGATCGCGTCATGTAATGCGGGCGTCGTGACGCTTTGCGCTACCGCCGGTTGCGGTTTGGGTAGCAGTTTGGGATCGCCTTTGGGCGCGCCGCCGATGACCCACGCCGCGATAATCATGATTTCTTCCTGACTGAGTGCGTGATCGGGCGCCAGATTGCCGAAGCCTTTTACCGCACCCCAGGGCGGCATGGCGCGCGAGAGGACCTGTTCTTTGATCGACACAGCCCAGGGACGCGCCTCCTCGTAGGTAACGAGAGGTATAGACGAAGCTTCGTTATGGCAGGCGAGGCAGCGCCGCGAAAAGATGCGCGAGACGTCGCGCGTGAAGGTAAGGTTCGTTGTGATGATGTCGTGCGCGGGCAGGCGAATGGCGAACGCAATCAAGCTGGACACGAGAAGCAACGTCTTTCGCAGCCGCGGAAATGACACCGATTTAAGAATACAACTGATGCGTTAATACAAGACTTGCAAGTTATCCAAATTCAGGAAATTTGTGCTGCCGGAAGACGAGTCATAGAACACTGTGATGCTGTTGCTGCCTTGCTGGAGGTTGGCGTTCATGGAAACGAAACTCCAACTGGTCCAGGCGTTGGTGTTGGGAAACGCGAGGTTCGTATTGACTGGCACGCCATTTACGAAGACTTCCCGGCTGGCATCGCCGGCCGCCGCGGCGTAATGAAAAATAAGTTGCACGGCTCCGGGATTTTTCAGTTCGAAGTCGAAGGTGACATACTGCCCATCGCTGTTCCAGCAGCAACGATAACCGGTTCCGGTAAAGCCGGCGTTGCTGCTCTCGGTCCCGACGTTGCTCGCGGCGTCTTCTGCTTCGTAGCGCGTGAAAGAAACGCCGTCCGGGGCGAGGTTAAGGCTAGTAAGAGTGAGGGGGTTGCGATTGTTGTTCCCGGCGACGCGCGATACGGTGATACTGTTCTGGCCGGCAACCAGGCTGACCTTGAGCGTAGCGGAGCTTCCGAAGAAACTGAAATTTGTATTGACGGGAACCGAGTTGACCAGCACAGTGCGCGTGGCGGCTGAACTTGTTGCGTTGAAATGGAACGTGAGCCGATACGTGCCGCTGACTTGCGCGACGACGCCAAAAGCCGAACTGCCGGGCGCATTTACCGGCGAGTACGTGGCCGCCGGAACGACGCCGTTCAGGACGTCTTCCGCCGCGCTTTGACGGGAACCGTCCGCGGTATCGAACGGACCGGCCCAATGAAGCCCGAAGTGATTGTCGCTGTCGCGATCGTTGGCCCAAATCGAATTTGCATTGGCTACCAGAAAGTTGCGCCAACTGGGATTTTGATCGGCGGTCCAAAGGTAGTAGAGATTTTTTGCGAAAATGCCTTTGAACTGGGTACCATCGCTACCGCACCCGGAAGCTTCGCACGATTCGACAAGAATACCGTTTGCATTTACCAGTGCGGGACTGGTAATGGCGGCAGAGGCAATGGTCTCGGCGTCGCTGAGTAAGAACGGATCATTGACCGCTTTGAAAAGATCGGTGAGGCCTCCAAGAATGACGCCCTGATTGTAGGACCAGGTGGTCCCGCCGTTGTTCTGGCATGAGGAGGTTAATCCGTCATTGATGAGGTTACTGGAATTAATTAAGCCGCTGGCGGAGAACCATGCCCATTCGCGCTGTGCCCAATCAAGGAAACTGCCAGGGCCGGCATCGCCAGGGGTGCGATTGTGCAGGCGGGCGGCCACCGTGAGAAACAGTTCGTTAGCGATGGCGTTCTTGTATGTACGATTTTTATCCCACCAGATGCCCCCATTACAGACAGAGGCATCCCAGCCGCCGGCCATATCGGTAAAGATAGTTTTGGCGGCGTTCAGGTAAGTGACGTTACCAGTGAAATCGTAGGCCTTGATCCAGGTGAGCGCCCACCAGCCTTCGTCGTCGTAGTAATTGTTCAAGAAGTTATTTGAATTATTGTCGTTGAAGGTTGTGGAAATGTCCTGAGTGTAAAGCGTGTTGCCCGTGCGGGCCGAATAATCGATGGTGGTTTCGAGGGCGTTCGCATCCTGCCACCAACCTGCTGGCGTGCTAAAGAGACCGGTCGAAGAGTTATAGAAATCTTGGAGCGCGGCCATGCCGGCGTCGGCATGCGTGAGTTGACTGGCTGAAACGGCGGCGGCAACAGATACGATGCCGGCGAGCAGACGAATCGAATGACGAATGCGCGTTTCCCAGGAGCTACTTTGCTGCTTCATGGCCGCTACAGTATCAAATCCCCATCCGAATTGCAGTGTCCCATTGGCTAGACGAGTGCATCGTCAACGCGATAACTCAACAACGAGCATGGAATGCATTTCGTTGTATGGTGTTTTACCGCAATGGAGGCCCATTTCGCTGCAGCCGGAGACGAAGCGCCCCGTGCGCGCACCACGTACTTTTAGGCCACCGAGCGGGGAGAATCCGGTCAAGGACCGGGTGACTTTCTTACGTGTGGCATGGCGGAATGGATGCCAGAAAGGCACAGCAGATCAGCAGTAGCGACGCTAAAGGCTATTGGTGCGCATTTGCTCGGCTAGGTACTCTGAAGCGCGCATAGAGAGCGACAGGATGGTCATGGTTGGATTCTGCCAGCCGGCCGTGACGAAGCTTGCACCGTCGACTACAAATAAGTTTTTGATGTCGTGGCTCTGGCTCCACTTATTCAATACGCTCTTTTTCGGATCGTTGCCCATGCGGCAGGTGCCGACTTCGTGGATGCTGTAGCCGGGAGGATTTACGCGATCGGTCTTCGATACGATTTCCCACTTTGCTTCATGAAACCATTCTTCAAGCGTATCGGCCGCATCCTTGCATAGCTTCCGCTCGTTATCGGTGTCGCGGGCTTCGATGTGAAGCACGGGAATGCCCCAGCGATCGACCACCTGCGGATCGATGCTCACGTAGTTTTCGTAACGCGCGACGCGCTCACCGAAGATACCGCCGGAGACGCAGGAATTGGTGTAGCTGTCGAGTTTGGTCTGTAGCTCAGCGCCATAGAGTGGGAAGAAATTCGGACTGGCGCTTCCGCCGCTATTGATGCCCACGCAGTAGCCTTTGATGAAATCGCTGCGTTTGTTTTTGTCGAGGTTACGAAAGCGCGGGATAAACGCGTTGCCGCCCATCAGTCCGGGCTTCGCTTTGCCGTCGCGCGCTTCGGGAACGGAAGCTACCACCGAAACGCCGTACATCTGATCGACCAAATAGTGCCCCATCACGCCGCTCGAGTTTGCAAGTTTCGAATTTAGCAGCAGCCGAGTACTTTCGAGCGTCCCCGCAGCCAGCACCACCACGCGGGCTTTGACGTGCATCTCGCGGCCGCTGTGCCGGTCCACAAAATGAGCGCCGCTCGCGAGTCCAGTATTCCTGTCTGTACTGATTTCGCGCACAATGGCGTTCTGCACAATGTCTAACTTGCCGGTCGAGAGCGCGTCCGGCAGCAGGAGATTGATGGAGCTGGCGAGACCATCTTTCCCAAGCGCAGAACGCCATTTGGAGACTCCGACGCCCTGCTTGCTGGCGATCTCGGTGAGGCGCTTGATGCTATCTGTGTCCGGTGGATAGGTGGATTCGATGAAATTGCCGTCGGGGAACTGCGGCCAGCCTTCTTTGCGTCCTGAAACCCGGAAGATTTGTTCTACACGCGAATAATACGGCGCCATATCGGCGAGGCTGATCGGCCAGTTTTCGCCCGTGCCATCGATATCAGCAGCTTTGAACTCGTAATCGCTCAGGCGAAATGACTGGCGCGCCCAGAACAGCGAGCGGCCGCCGAGCAGACGGACTCGCACCCAGTTGTAGGGCGCATCTGCCGGACACGTGTACGGAACTTCTTTCTCGTCGACCCACTGGTTTGCGTTGAATTCGTTTGCCTGAAAGACGTGCGGGAGACGGCCTGGTTTATCGAAGCCGCGATACGGCAGTTCGTAGGCATGTTTGAGGGTGCGGTCCTTTTCATAGTCGGCTTCCGGACCCGCATTCAGCATCAAGCAGGAAATGCCCTTCTGGGTGAGAATATTAGCGGCCATGCCGCCCGAATGCCCGGAACCGACGATAAGGACGTCGTAAGATTTGATTGCCATATTTATCCTTCGCTAATCGGGTCGATGGGCGCCCACCAGTAACCTGTGGCGTGATGGCCACGGCTGAAAATGTGTCCAGATTTGGCCAAAGCCTCAGCCCATTCGCGCGAGTTCATCGTTGCCGTACGGAGGTCTTCATGCACTTGTGCGATGAAGTTTTGCAGCGGATCGGATGGAAGATCTTCGGGCCAGGGACGCACGACCAGCAATGGACGGAGGATGGTGTCGGCTTGTTTGATGTCCAGTTCGGCGAATGGCTTTTGGAAATTTTGGGAGGCCTGCTGTTCGAGCATGTCGAGACCGGAGCGGTACAGTGTTTGGCGGTCGCCTGGAGAAACGCTAATCAAGAAATCGAGGAACTCAGGCGCCTTCGCCTCAAGTGCGCCTGGATTGTTTTTCAAGGGGGGCATTAGCAGAGCGCCCAGTTTCTGCAAAGTAGCGAACTGCGCTTCGGTGAAGTAGCGTGGTGCGGGCTCCGATGTGAGGTCAACCTGAGTGACCGCGAGCTGCGGGACCTCCGGAGGTTGCCTGGGCACCTGCCGCGCCGGCGTGTTCGGTTGGGGGGCGGGTTGCTGTTGCGGCTTCGTTTGCTGAGCGGCAGCTGCCGCTGAAGCCGCGGGTGTAACGAGCAGGGTCTGAACAAAGCTCCGGCGTTTCATGGGTTTACTGCCCCGATTATTCCACAGGAACTTTGCCCGTTTGGCCTTCTGCATAATAAGAGTTGAGAGAACAGCCAGTGTGTTTATCAACAGTGAGGGGTATGGTGCTAACGGGTGTTGCGTTGGTGACACCAGCATTCGGCGCCCCCGCTCAATTGCCGAATGGACCAGGCAAAGCCACCATGCAAAAGATTTGCAGCGGCTGTCATGCTCCGGAGATTGTAATCGGACGGCACGACACCAAAGAAGGTTGGGAACAGGTTGTCTCGAATATGGTGGACAAAGGCGCGAACGGGACGGACGACGAATTCAACACTATCATCGACTATCTCGCGACTAACTTTTCGAAAACGGTAACTAACGGCAAGGGCAGCAACAGAGATACAAGTAGTCCCGCGCCTCACGAGTAAATAATAACGCTGAAAGGGGAAAACACGAGCATGAGCGATATGCAAGGGAAGCGAATGCGATGGATAGCTCTACCGGCTTTGGGAGCAAGCGTGCTCCTGGTTGCGGGTGCAGCCGCGGCCGTCGATCCGGCCAAACCTCCTTCCGATGTCATAACCGGAGAAGCCGCTTTCCATGGTTTCCAGGGAGAAAAACCGGGCATCGTCCGCAAGATCACGGTCGCGGACCTGCCGAAACCATACGCGACCAAGGGTGTTTCAAACAATGCGGAAATTGTGCCGCGTCCTGCGGATGCGTGGCCGCAAGCGCCTCCCGGCTTCAAGGTAGAGCTCTATGCGGACAAGCTGGATGGCCCGCGCGAGATACGTACAGCCCCCGACGGGGACATGTTTGTAGCGGAAAGCGACGGGGGCACGATTGAGATCTATCGCGGCATTACTCAGGACGGCAAGCCGGAGCAGCGATCGACTTTCGCTACGGGCCTGCACAATCCATTCGGTATCGCTTTTTATCCGGTTGGCAAGAATCCGCAATGGGTTTACATCGGCAACACGGATTCGGTGGTGCGCTTCCCGTATCACAATGGCGATCTGAAAGCCACCGGCCCGTCGCAAACTATCATTCCGAAATTGCCGACAGGCGGACACTCTACCCGCGACCTTGCGTTTTCACCGGACAGCAAGAAGATGTTTGTAGCGGTCGGTTCTGGATCAAACGTGAACGACCCGGACACCCATCCAGCGGAATTTCACCGCGCCAACATACTCGAATACACACCCGACGGAAAGCTTGTGGAAGTCTATGCATCCGGCATCCGTAATCCGGTGGGTATTGCGATCAATCCACAGACGAAGCAACTTTGGTGTTCGGTGAATGAGCGCGATATGTTGGGCGACAACCTGGTTCCCGATTACATCACTTCGGTGAAAGAAGGCGGCTTCTACGGCTGGCCATGGTTCTACATGGGCGACCACCAGGATCCACGGCTGGCCGGCAAACATCCTGAGCTTGCCAATAAAGTGATCGTGCCGGATGTGCTTCTCCAGCCGCATAACGCTTCGCTCGAAATGACTTTTTACGAGGGCAAACAATTTCCAGCGAGTTATCGCGGCGATATTTTTGCCGCCGAACACGGCTCCTGGAATCGATCGGACCGCGCCGGCTATGAAGTGATCCGTGTGCCGCTCAAAGATGGACATGCGACGGGCGATTACGAGGATTTCATCACCGGATTCGTGACGCCAAAGGGCGAGGTGTGGGGGCGACCGGCGGGAGTGGCCGTCGCGCCGGATGGTTCTTTGCTGGTGACCGACGATGCTTCGAAATCGATTTGGAGGGTAAGTTACACCGGAGCTGGCAGTACTCAAACCGCCCGCAATGGCCGGTAGCGGGCTCGCGCACCTCCTGCGACCGGTGGGATTCAATCGAGTAGCGCTTCGCGGGCTGTTCGTACTGCTCTGCGCATTCACACTCACGACCTGCGACGGTGGTGAAATTCAGACCCGCATCGTCTCAGGATTTATTTTGCTGGGCGCCGCGATTTTTCTGATTTCGCCGCAAAATCAAAAGCTCACAGTTGCGGTGCCCGGAATTTGCCTACTAAGCATGACCGCGTACGGCATTTTGCAGACGCTGTTCTTTCCTACGAAGATACTGTCGTACGGTTGGAGCGGCGTGCTCTTCTGGTTCACTGCCGCGCTGATCACGATCACCTCGGCGCGACTCTTCCGGATAGCCCGTTTCGCCAGCCAGTTCCGCTTGTGGTTCATCATCTTCGGGACTGCCGTTTGTGTCCTCGACCTTTTGGAGCAGGCTTCGCACACCACTAGATATTACTGGCTCATTCAGAGCCGGTATCAGTTGATCTCGGGGCCATTCAGTTACTGGAATAACTTTGCGCAATTCGTCGAGTTACTGCTCCCTGTTACGTTGTGGAGAGGTTTGGCGGGCAACCGGCCCAGAGTACCGTATTTGTTGAGCGCGGCTTTACAAATCGGCGCGGTGGTGGCTTCCGGCTCACGCGCCGGCACGGTACTCGTCGTGGTGGAGTTGATTACCGTCATTGGGCTGGCCTATGAGCGAAATCGCAATAAGGCTTTGCTTGTGGGCGCGGGACTTGCCGTTGCGCTCAGTTTGATTTTCGTGTATGCCGCCGGGTTCGAAACATTAATTTACAAGCTGGAGCAGAACGATCAGTTGACGGTCAGGCGAAATATCGATCGCTCTTCACTGGCAATGATTCACATGCATCCACTGGCAGGGTGGGGACTTGATACGTACGTGCCGGTTTATCGGATGTTCGCACGCTATGACGATGGAACCTATGTAAATCGCGCGCATAACGACTGGCTCGAATGGGCTGCGGGCGGGGGCATTTTTTTTGCGGGCGCGATGCTCGTTGTTGTGTTGTGGAGTATCCGGCCGGCGACTCGCTCCGGATGGGGCGTGGGCCTGATTGCTATTTGTTTGCATGCCCTGGTTGATTATCCGTTCGCACGATTCGGAGTATGCGCCTGGTATTTCTGCTTGCTGGGCATGCTGGTCGCATTCCGTTTGAACCAGCAGGCCCGACAACAGGCAGCGGGGCGCCTTGATACGAGCGCAACTCCGTTTGATCTGCGAGCGGCCCCTGGTTCTTTGTGAGGAAGGTGTGGATCACGGCGGCCGCATTCGGAGCAATTTGGGTGCTCGAAGGCCAGACCGGATCGAATGCGCAACAAGCGCCTGCGTCATTTGATACAGTACGCAATCTCGTCGGAACCGGTGAACTGGCGCGCGGGGCCGGCACGCGGCGGAGTATTCGTGTGATGACCTGGAACATCGATCACGGCAGCAACTTCGAAACGATCGCAGCCGCCATGCAGAACCATCCCGTCGACCTTTGCCTGCTTCAGGAAGTCGATTGGAACACCGCGCGCGCCGGAGAGAAAGACATCGCCGCCGAGCTTGCCCAGGCGCTTCATCTGAACGGCTCGTATGGCATCGAATTCGAAGAGTTGAGCCAGGGGCGGGGGCATCCTGCATACATTGGGCAAGCGACGCTGACCGATCTGCCGCAGGTGAGATCGTATATTTTGAGATTTGAGCGCCAGTCAGGCTTCTGGAAGCCGCGAAGTTGGATCCCCTCTACGCTTCCGCTCATGCAAAGGCGTCTGGGGAATCGCATAGCGCTGGTGAATGAGCTTCAGTTTGCGGGCAAGCCCCTGGTGGTTTACAATGCGCACCTCGAAAGCCGCAGCGCTGGAGCGATTCAGTCGCGGCAAATCGATGAGATGCTGGCCGATTGCCGCCGGTGGCCAAGCGATGCGACGGTCGTGCTCGGCGGCGATTTGAACACAAAGTACTTGCCCTCAATCTTTCTACATAAGCTGGAAGCCGCAGGGTTTCATAGTGCTCTAGGGGAGCGCGTCGAACGCTCTCACCGGATAGCGATGGCGCTCGACTGGCTTTTTGTTAGAGGCTCGGTGAGGTTTACTGGCGGGGAGGTGAATCGCCATATAAACGGCTCGGACCACTATCCGGTCTACGCAACTCTTTCTGCGAATTAGAAGGAAAGCGCGCTTCCCGGGGGAAGTGGGAGCCGTTGGGATATCCGCCTGCTAAACTGAAGCCAAAATCGCAACGGGGGCAGGCGATTTCGGCTTTACCTCTGTCTTTTCACGCATGGCAATTCAAACGCTATTCGGTTCGGTCCCGACGGAACCAAATCTTCTCGACCGCCTAAAGGCGGGTATTGAAAAGACCCGTTCTGGGCTAGTCGACCGCCTCGAAGATGTCATATCCGGCAAAAAAGAGATCGACGCCGAGCTTTTGGAAGAGCTGGAATACACGTTGATTACGGCCGATATCGGTGTGCGGACTGTAGGAGAGATTCTCGACCGGCTGCACGACCAGATCGATCGCAAACTGACGTCGAATCCGGCCGAAATACGAAATCTGATTCGTGAGCAATTACTGGCTGTGTTGCGGGCGTCTGAGGCTCCGCTGCAAATAGTCCGGACGCCACCGGCCGTGGTGATGCTGGTTGGCATAAACGGGGCAGGGAAGACCACTACGATCGGCAAACTGGCGCATCGTTTTCTGGGAGAAGGGCGCAAAGTTCTGTTGGCCGCGGCCGACACCTTCCGAGCTGCGGCTATTGAACAGTTGGAAGTTTGGGCCGAACGTGCAGGCGTAGAAATGATCCGGCAGAAGACCGGCGCCGATCCGAGCGCAGTGGTTTTCGACGCTCTGCAGGCGGCCAAAGCACGCACAGTCGATTACGTGATCGTTGATACGGCCGGCCGCCTGCACACGAAAGAAAACCTGATGGCGGAATTGGAAAAGATGCGGCGGACCTGCCAACGCGTAGTGCCCGGGGCGCCGCACGAGGTTTGGTTGGTGCTCGACGCGACCACAGGACAAAACGGGTTGGAGCAAGCGCGCAAGTTTACGGAGTCGGCTGGGGTTACGGGTGTGGTGCTGACGAAATTAGACGGGACGGCGAAAGGGGGTGTGGTGGTGGCGATCGCCCGCGAACTGAATCTGCCGATACGTTTCATCGGTGTGGGAGAGAAGATCGGGGATCTACTTCCGTTCGAGCCTGAAGCGTTTGTCGATTCTCTATTCAGTTAGCGTAATGACGTGTCGGTAAGCGTTCACATGCAAGAGGCGCTCGCGCTGGCGGAGCGTGGGCGAGGGCAGACCAGTCCCAATCCAGCTGTCGGTGCGGTGCTGGTGCGCGACGGAGAAGTGGTTGGGCGGGGGTCCCATACCTGGGCTGGCCTGGAGCATGCGGAAGTGCTCGCTTTGCGCGAAGCGGGTCACGCGGCGCGCGGTGCAACACTTTACATCACGCTCGAGCCATGCTCGCATCAGGGACGCACCGGGCCATGTGTGGAAGCATTGATTGCGGCGGGCGTGACGGGGGTGACAGCTGCAATGCAAGATCCAAACCCGCAGGTAGCCGGTCAAGGATTTGCACGTTTGCAGGAAGCCGGTGTGCAGGTTTCGCTTGAAGAAGAGGCTCGGGAACCCGCCGTCCGTTTGAACGAACCGTTCGTGCACTTCATGACCACGGGTCGCCCCCTGGTAATAGTGAAAGCCGCGCTGACCCTTGATGGAAAGATTGCAGCGCCGCAGGACAATCTCGGTTGGATCACCAGCGAGGTAGCGCGCCGGGATGTTCAGCAGGTTCGCCACTATTCGGACGCCATTCTTACGGGATTGGGAACGGTGCTGGAGGACGATTGTCTGTTGACGGATCGTTCGGGACTGCCGCGCAGCCGTCCTTTATTGCGTGTTGTTCTCGATTCGCAGCTCCGTATTCCGCTCGCCTCCAAGATGGTTGCCAGCGCGCAGGATGACGTCATGGTGGTTTGCGCGTCTAGCGCTCGGGCGGAGCGGCGCAAAGCGTTGGAGAACGCAGGCGTGCGCGTTCTGGTGGCGGATGGCGCGGCTGGCCGGACCGATCCTCGGAAGGTGATTGATTACTTGGCGGGAGAGCGTTATCTCTCCCTGATGGTGGAGGCCGGCAGTCGCGTGAACTGGACGATGCTTGACGGACAGATCGCAGATAAGGTTTTGTTTTATTACGCACCAAAGATTTTAGGCGGACTCAAGAGCCTGCCGGTTGCGGGCGGCACAGGACGGATGCGCCGCTCGGATGCGATGCTCCTCGACCGCCTGACGATACATCCGATTTCGCAGAATGAGTTTGCTGTCGAGGCCTATTTAGTGAAAGAGAAAAAGTAATGTTTACCGGGATTGTGGAGGAAGTGGGCCGGGTAATCGGGTTCGAAAAGTACGAATCCGGTGCTCGGGTGATTATTCAAGCATCGAGCGTTTTGAGCGATGTGGCCGCGGGCGCCAGCATTGCGGTGAATGGGGCGTGCGTTACGGCGGTGGAAGTCAACGGTGACCGATGGGTTGCCGATCTCGCACCGGAGACCTTGGCGCGGACGAATTTTCCGGATTTGCTGCCAGGGTCCGAGGTGAATTTAGAGCGGCCGCTTCGGGCGAATGGGCGGCTGGATGGACACTTCGTGCTGGGTCATGTAGACGGCGTGGCTACGGTACTCGAGGTGCGGTCGCTAGGCGACGATAACTGGTGGTTATCGATTCGGATTCCTGCCGAACTGGCGCGCTACGTGGTGAGCAAGGGTTCGCTGGCGATGGATGGAATCAGTTTAACTGTGGCGCAGATCGATGGAGATGTTGTGAGCTTTACGGTGATCCCGCACACGTACCGGCATACGCGATTGAGTACTCTGCCGGTTGGTTCGCGCGTGAATATCGAAGTGGATATTCTGGCGAAGCACCTGGAAAAGTTGATGAAGGCCGGTTAAGGTACGGGCGGAGGGCAAGACCGCCCGCCCGATCTTACATGTTGTAGAAAAACTCTTCGTACACGATCTTGCCGTCGGCGACTTTATAGACGGCAATCTCATCCATCGTGAAGCGCTTACTCTGAGGCTTAAATGTTACGTCCAGTTTAAAGGTGACGGCGAAATGCGAGCCGGCAACAAGGGGACCTTCGACCGTAGCCGAGTGCACTTCATGGTTTGCAACCCACCATTCGCCCTTGGCTTTCACCGCTTGCAAACCCTTCGATTCTCGCGATTGGCCGGGAGGCGCCCCAGCTTCTACGCTTACGATTTCATCTGCGTAGAGAGTGTTCACCGCATCCTCGAACTTGCCTTGCTTGCAAATCGCGACGAGTCTATCTGCTACTTCCTGAGTAGTCATCGTTTATCTCCTGTTGGGATTTCTCTCCGAACGTATCACAGCTGCGTCCGGAAAAAACCATTCAATTCACTGAACGGGATCAAATTGTTGAAACCGCCAAAGCTCCCATGTTGTTGGATCTCGCGGGCGGCCGCGATAAAGCCGGACCATGCGCTTCGCGCTAAAGATGAGCCAACGCTTATCCGGCGCACGCCGATTTCCGATAAATCGGCGACGCGCAGGCCCAGGTCCGAGCTTATTAGTATGTTGACCGGCTTGGGCGCAACCGCGCTTACAATCTCCCGCATCTCCTCAAGCTTCGAAACACCGGGCGCATACAGCACATCGGCGCCTGCTTCCGCGTAAGCCTGAAGGCGGCGCACCGATTCGGAGAAAGCGTTCGGATGCTTCACGAGATAGCACTCCGCACGGCCGACGAGTAGAACGCCGTCTCCCGATTTCTGAATGGCTGCACGCGCCGCTTTGATCCGGTCGACGGCATGCGGAAGTTCATACAACGGTTGCGATTCATCTCCGGTTGCATCTTCGATAGACAGACCGGCAACACCGGTCTCTATACAGGCCCGGACGTTTTCAGCGACTTGTTCGGGCTTATCAGCGAATCCGGTTCCAAAATCCGCGTTGACCGGCAAGTCCGAAGCACTTACGATTTCGGCGATGTGCGAGAGCATGTCCGGCAGGCTCACGGCCGAATCGGGAAGTCCGCGTGCAAAGGCGAACCCGGCGCTGGTGGTTGCCAAAGCACGAAACCCAAGATGCTGCAGGTATTTCGCGCTGCCTACATCCCAGGGATTTGGAAGGACGAAACATCCGCTTGCGTGAAGCGCGCGAAAGGCCGCGCGCCGGGCGTTTATGGATGACATGGAGCCAGTCTATCGAGAGTAGGAAGGCAAGGCATACAATGAGCTCGTTACTCCTATGCCGAATGATTCGCGCCGTGCATTTCTGCGAACCGCGATAGCGGCGAGCCTGGCCGCGCCTGCGGCAGCAGCCAAATCCGGACATCTGCAATTCCCCACTGCGCCGCGGCAGAGGCTGGCAGTCACCTCTTACCCGTTTCGTGCATACATCGAGAGCCCTACCAATCCGGCACGCGACAAAAGTAAGCCGGGCATGGACCTGACCGAATTCCCCGCGATGATTGCAAAGCGCTTCGCTGTTCGGAACATCAACCCGTTGGGATATCATTTGCGTTCGACCGATCCGGCGTATCTCGCACAGTTTCGAAAGGCAGTCGAAGCAGCGGATTCGCATGTAGTCGGTCTCGGTCTCTCCGGACGGGATTTTGCGAGTTCGGCTAAATCGGACCGCGACGATGCAGTGGCCTACGGTCAAAAGTGGATCGACATTGCTGCGCTGATCGGATCCCCCAGCGTCCGGCAGCACCTTCGGATCGAACGGGGCGCGGTTCCTTCGACGATGAATGCCGCCGAAAGCCTGGCGCGACTGGCCGATTACGGATCAAAAAAGAACGTCGTCGTGAACCTCGAAAACGACAGTCCCGAAGCAGAAGATCCATTCTTCATCGTGGAGGTGTTAAGCAGAGTGAACAGCCCGTATCTGCGAGCTCTTCCCGACTTCGGCAACTCTTTGGCGGGTCACGATGCGGCCTATAACCAGAAAGCCATGAACGCCATGTTTCCGTATGCCTGGAATATGTCGCATGTAAAAGAAATTCTGCAGACGAAAACCAAGGAATTCCGGGTTGACGTTTCGAAAATATTTTCGCTGGCGCGGGCACACTCTTATCGCGGGTATTTCTCAATGGAATGCGACTCGGGTGCGGGAGATCCGTTCCAGGGCACTCAGCATCTGATTGATGTGAGTATGAAATATATGTAGTTTCGTGTTGCCACGCAAGAAACGGATGGCCTGGGGCGCAGGTTTCCCGTTACGCTTCAGGCATGCACGTCAATATCGAACCGTCTATTCTCTACTCGGCACGCCCGTTCTCCTGATCAGCACCTTGAATGAGGACGGGACGACGAATGTTGCGCCGATGTCCTCGGCATGGTGGCTGGGGTGGAACTGCATGCTTGGGCTCGGCAGGAGGAGCCACACGTCTCAGAATTTGCTGCGCACGAAGGAGTGTGTGTTGAACTTGCCATCGGTTGCGTTGGCAGATGCGGTGGACAGGCTGGCGCGGCTCACAGGTGCGGATCCCGTGCCCGCGCATAAACAAGCCATGGGGTACCGGCACGAGAAGGACAAGCTCGGCGTAGCAAAGCTGACGTCCACTGCATCGCAACTGGTGAAGACGCCGCGTATCCGCGAGTGCGCAATTCAACTCGAGGCTGTTCTGGAAACTGCCCGCCCGTTCGGGACGCGGCCGGACAAGACGCCAAATGCGACCGCGTTTGAGGTGCGAGTTATACAGGCGCACGTCGATGAAGGAATTGTTAAGGCTGGCGTAAAGAATCATATAGACCCTGACAAGTGGCGGCCCCTGATTATGAGCTTCTGTGAATTTTATGGCCTCGGCGAGAAGCTCCGGCGATCAAGGTTGGCGGAAATTCCAGAAGAGATGTATCGCCCCGCTCCGCAAATGAACGGTTCAGGGATCCAAACCTAGTATTAACCGCATCCCATGCGGCCGCGCGAAACGGCCGAGGCAAGCGCCGTGTCTCCTTAGAAAGGAAGGCAGGCGCTCATGGAGAGAAGAACATTTTTACAAAGCTTCGCGGCGATCGGCGCGGCGGCTCCGGCTGCGTGGGGACAGCAATCGGCAACTCCCGCGGTTACGGGGGCGAACAATGCGGCGATTCCGCGTGTCAGCGATCCCGGAGAACTGCGCGGTGAGATGCTGTATCGAAAATTCGGACGCACAGGGGAGACGGTTTCGGCGATCGGACTCGGCGGTTCGCACATTGGAAAGCCTTCTTTGACGGAAGCGGAAGCCACGCACCTCATTCACCAGGCGATCGATCGGGGCATTACGTTCATGGATAATTCCTGGGATTACCACGAAGGCCGCAGCGAACGCTGGATGGGGAATGCGCTCTCGCAAAGCGGATACCGGCAGAAGGTTTTTCTCATGACCAAGATCGATGGCCGGAATAAAAACAACGCGAACGATCAATTGCACGATTCGCTTACACGGCTAAAGACCGATCACATAGACCTGGTGCAGTTCCACGAGATTCTTCGCTTTGACGATCCGGACCGGATCTTCCGCGAGGGAGGCGCGTTCGAAGCATTGTCAGCCGCGAAGAAAGCCGGGAAGGTGCGTTTTATCGGCTTCACAGGGCATAAAGATCCGCACGTTCATCTGTATATGCTCGAGGTGGCGGCCAAACACGGTTTCCAGTTTGACGCGGTGCTCATGCCGTCGAACCTGATGGACGCACATTTCCGCAGCTTCGCTCAATTGGTGATGCCAAAACTGGTCGAACAGCACATCGGGATTCAGACCATGAAACCGTTCTGCGGAGGCGACGGCATAATTTTGAAGAGCGGAACGATTCAGAATCCGATTGACTGCCTGCATTACGCGTTGAACCTTCCGGCCCACGTGGTGATCACCGGGATCGATAAGCCAGAGATCCTGGAGCAGGCTTTCCAGGCCGCGAAAACGTTCAAACCCATGAACGAGCAGCAGTTTTCAGCGCTGCTCGCGAGGACGCAGGAAGTAGCAGCAACGGGGCAATACGAGCTGTTCAAAGTTTCGGCGCATTTCGACGGTACAGCCCGGCACCCGGACTGGATGGGTGGCGATGATCCGGCTGTCCAGAAACTGGCTCCCCAGCCAGCGGGTTGACAGGATACCTGATTTGCTTTCCGCAACCCAGAGATTCTAGGGAGCAGCCGCTTTCCGGTGCGCCAGACGGTTGCAAGCGTCAGGGGCGCCGAGCATCTTGATGGCGTCGCCACCTTGCTCCATAAATGAGATCTTGCCTGCTTTGTCGATCACGAAGGTCACTCGATTTGCTATCCCGTATTTGGGGATAAAAACTCCGTACTCCTGTGATACTTTGCGGTCAACGAAATCGCTCAAAAGCGGGAATGTCAACCCGAGGCTTTGGGCAAAGGCTTTTTGCGACGGAGTATTATCCGTACTGATAGCAAATACTTTTGCTCCGGATGCTTCGTACTTTTGCATTCCAGACTGGAATGCTTTCATTTCGGCAGTTCAACCTCCCGTGAACGCCGCCGGGAAGAACGCCAGGACTACGGTGCTCTTGCCGATGTAGTCCGCCAAGTGGACGGGCTGCCCGTCGGTGGAGGGCAGGGTGAAATCCGGTGCTTTATCCCCCACTTTCAACTTCGAAGAAGGCGACTGCGCAAGTAATCCGACACTGAGCGCGCCAGCCAGCGCGAGCAGAGTAGTGGATCGCATAATTCTCCTATGAATTGAAACTACCACGACAAAGACAGGAGAGCGGACGAAGCGGCTGTAAATAGGGTTGACAGCTGTGGTTAACGGAACCCGCTGCCTCTATTTGACGGGCGAGTGGAGGCGTTCGAATTCCTGCATTTCGCGGGAGGCCTCAGCGGATTTGCCTTGTTTGCGATAAAGAGTAGCGAGTTCGAAATGCGCTTTTGCGGCAAGCGGTCCCGATGATTCGGCGGCGAGCTGTTTTTTCCACGCGCTTTCGGCTTCGGCGGTACGGCCTTCGAGCGAGTTCGTTTTGCCGAGGGCAAACAGGGTCTGAGGCATGTTGGGGCGAAGCTGGTCAGCTCTTTCGAGCGCAACTTGCGCTTCCTTTAATTTGCCTCCTTGCAGCAGAGCGTTGCCAAGCGAATAGGCGGTTTCCGCATCACCGGGCTCGAGAGCGGTTTCGGCACGGAACTCCGTTTCGGCTTTGGCCCAGTCTCCGGCCGTGGCGTAAAGCTGGCCAAGAGCGAGATGCACGCCGGGTGTAGAAGGATCTAAGCGCAGCGCTTCGCGGTATTCTTTCTCGCCTTCGGGTACTTGGCGCAGCACCGCGTAGTTTTCGGCTAATGCCTGGTGCGAGCGCGGCGAATTGGGATATTCGGCTTCGAGCGTGTCCATGGCTTCTTTCGACAGAAGTCCGCTGGCGCGTCCGAGATAGTAGAGTAATTCGGGATCGTTTGGATGCTTGGCGAGCGCGGCATTCAGATTGGCGACGGCCTCAGCGAGCTTCCCTGTTTTCAATTGCGCGATGCCGAGCGCACCCTCGGCATGCACGCGTTCCAGATGCGGAATGGATTGGGCGGCATAGCCATCAGAGAGCAGCGCATAACCGAGCATCTGTTCCGCGCCGGGCAGATTGGAGTTGAGCTCAAGAGAGCGCTTCAGCGGCGGAATGGCTTTGTCGTAATCGTGATCCTGCAAATACGCCGCACCCAGATTTACAAATGCGGCAGGAAGATCGGGCGCAAGTTCGGTGACCCGCTTAAATTCCGCGATGGCGGTTTTGAATTGTCCGGCTTGCTGCGCGGCTATACCCGCTTTGGCGTGTTGCACCGCTTCGGGCGATACGCTTTGTGTTTGAAACGCGAGTCCCACGGCGAGCGCGATGGACAGCATCAGCGAGTCTCTTTTTCCGTGACGTTTAGAAATTGGTCGGCGCGCACGTCTGGCAACGTTTGGTGAATGCCCGAAGGCCACCAGATTTCCACGTTCGCGGTTTGCGCGGCGCCGAGACCGAAGTGAATGCGCGGATCGCTAGCAGATAAATAACTGCCGGCGGAATTCGCGTATTGCCATTGCTCATTTACCTTGATGCGCGCGCCGAAGCCGTCGCGATTGCTGCGTGTTCCATGCAGAGAAAGAGTGAGCCAGTGATCCGAACCGCCCCGGTTATGGAAGACGATGGGATGACCCCCGAGGACGGTCATCACTACATCGGGCCAGCCATCGTTATTCAGGTCGCCAAATGCGGCACCCCGGCCGGCAACCGGAATATGGAAGCCACAGTCGGCGCGCTCGAAACGGCCAGCATGATTCAGTGCAAGCAGTGGAGGTTCGAGGTAGTGCAGCGAAGGGTCAATTGTCTCCACGTTGTCCATAACGTGGCTTTGGGCTACGAACAGATCCTTCCAGCCGTCGTTATTGAAATCGACGAGGCGCATGCCCCAACCCGAGCTGCGCGCGCTAAGCGTGCCGAGACCGGCGGGAAGGCTCCGGTAGCTGAACGAGCCGTTGCCGTCATTGTGATAGACGGCATAGATTTGTTTGGCAAGGTTGGTCACGATGATATCGGGGCGCCCATCGTTATCGTAGTCGCGGAAATCCACGCCCATGCCGGCAAACGGCTGGCCACTGTCGGAGAGAGAGACGCCGGCATCAAGTGCGCGCTCAGTAAACGTTCCGTTTCCATTATTGTGAAAGAGAAATTGCTCCATGCCGTCGTTCGCGACGAAAACATCGGGGTTTCCATCTCCATCGTAATCGTTAAAGCTGACCCCGAGCGCTCTGCCGGGTTTGGAGGCGATGCCGGACGAATCGCTCACATCGCGAAAAACTCCGTTGCCTAAGTTCTCGTACAGGATGCTGGTGGTCTTCGGGAACTCTCCGGGCGGGCAATACGTCTGGCGCGCGCAGGCCTTGCTGTGCGCCGTATCCCATTCCAGGTAGCGTGTTACGAAAAGATCGAGCTTGCCATCGCGATTGAAATCGAAGAAGCCGGCGGAAACGGACCAGCCGCCGGCGGCAACGCCAGCATGCGCAGTGACATCCGTGAACGTGCCATTACCGTTGTTGTGATAGAGGATGTTATGACCGTAGCTTGTGACGTAAAGATCCGGGTATCCGTCGTTATCGTAGTCGCCCGTTGCGACGCCCATGCCATAGTTGCCGTCGCCCGCATTGGCGAGTCCCGCAGCCTCGGTTACATCGGTGAACGAGCCGTCGCGATTCTGCCGATATAGGCGGTTCCAATTGCGCGGATCGTGGCGGTCGAAGCTTTCGGGCAGCGAAACCGGATTTGCAAGCTTGCCGCTGTTGACAAGAAAAATATCGATAAGGCCGTCATGATTGTAGTCGAGCAGAGCCACGCCGCCTCCCATAGCTTCGATGAGATACTTGTGCGGCGTCGGCGAATTGACGTGCTTGAAGTCCAGACCCCTGGGTGTGCTTACATCAAAAATCGCGGGGCCCAAGCCAACCAGGACCAAGAGAATTGAAAAAGCGAATCGCAAGCTGATTGAGTGTACTGTTCGCCGTTAATGTTACACCGGAGAAAGGGAGGACGCGCGGAATGGCGAGTAGCGTACCGAGTTTTTGCGCTGCGCAGCTACTCGATATTCTGGAGCGCTGTTTGCACGCGAGCTCCTCAGAGTGGTTGTTTTTGCGTGAACTGCGCCTTGGAACGGGTACCCGTAACAACTTCGCCCAGCGTCTGGACGCGTTCGCGCTGAATTGCCTTCCTCATCTGGCAATGAAGCGGATTTGCTATGAAGTGAAGACCTCGCGCGGCGATTTTCTGGCGGAGATGAAACGGCCATTGAAGCGCCGGATGGGCCTGCGCTATTCGAATGAGTTTTATTTCGTTACGCCACCGGGGCTGGTGGAATTCGGGGAGGTGCCGGTCGACAGCGGATTGATCGAAGCGGGAACAGCTAGTGACGACGATTGTAGAGCGCTCGCTACGCGGCATGCCGGTAATTTCTATTTCGATGCAGGATCCGGCGCCTATTGCACGGTGATTGTGCCTGCACCCTGGAGAGATACACCTGGGCCAACCTGGCAATTTGCCGCGGCAATGTTGCGTAATTTGCGGCGGCAATATCACGAGAAGCCGCCTGCACCGCCCAAACAACAGCGGCTGGAGTGGTAAAGGACGGTTATCCTTTATACTCGGCAGAATTACTTTGGCCGAAAAGTGCTGGCGAGCGGCCCGAATAATGGTCGGAGTACAAGGTCACGCAATATGTCGGCCAGAAGATCCCGATGTGCACGGACCTCGCCCATCGCGCTTTTAATCGCAAATACGAGTATCCGAGTAAGCCAACGCGCCAAGACGCTCAGAATTCGTCCTGATTGGCCTCGGGCTGCCCTTACGTTTGCGCCGTAGACCAGGACTGTGTAAGATAGGGGGTAGGGGTATCGGATGGCCGGCGAAAGACAGATCAAGATGGACGTTAAAGGCATGCATTGTTCTTCGTGCGTGAGGCGCTTGACGGGTGCCTTAGAGAAGCTCCCGGGTCTGCGCATAGAGGCAGTGGAGATTGGCTCAGCAACGGTTCTCTACGATCCTGCGCAATTGCATCCGGAACAGATCAAGAGCGCCGTTGAGCGGATCGGATTTCAGGCGTCGCTTGTATGATAGCGACTGCCGAAACAAACCGCCCTGCTTCGCAGGTCGAGCAAATTACATTTCCAGTTAGCGGAATGACTTGTGCCGCCTGTCAATCTTTCGTCCAACGCACGCTGGCGCAACATCCGGGAGTGAAGCACGCGAATGTGAATTTGATGTTGCACAATGCGACTATCGCGTACGATCCGGTGGAGACGTCGGCGGAAGCACTGGTTGCAGCGGTCCGTGATTCAGGGTACGAGGCCCAGCTGCCGGATCCTGGTGTTTCGGTTGTCGAAGAGCAGGACCGGCTCGATCGGGAACAGCGGCTGGAATTCGAAAACCTGCTATTTAAGGCCGTTGTCACAGTTTGCGCGGGACTGCTTGCGATGCTGCTCTCGATGCCTCTGATGAATGCTGGGCAACGAAGGGGAATGTCGTCGCACGATCCCTTGATGAACTTCGCAAACCGGTTTTTGGAACCAGCGTTACGGCGAGCTTTGCCTGCGATGTTCCGGATAGACCCATCGGTGATCCGGTGGCTGCTTTTTGGTATGAGTGCGGCGATTCTCATCTGGTCGGGGCGCATCTTTTTCGTGAAGGCGTGGGCCGCGCTCCGCCATCATACATCGGACATGAATACGCTTGTGGCCCTGGGCGTGGGGAGTGCGTTCGTCTATTCGACTTGGGCCACGGTGGCTCCGGGATTCTTTTTACGCCAGGGTGTAGCTCCGGACGCTTATTTCGAAGGCATGATCTTCATCATCGGCCTTGTGCTCCTGGGCCGCGCTATGGAGTCGCGCAGCAAGGGCCAAACCGCAGCCAGCCTGAGGGCTATGATGCAGCTTCAGCCGAAGACCGCGAGGGTCTGGCGCTCGGAGCAGTTTATCGACTTGCCTGTGGAGTTGCTTTCCGTCAACGATCGCGTGCTGGTGCGGCCTGGCGAACGGATTCCCGTGGATGGCGAAGTGAGCCACGGAGCGAGCAGCGTGGACGAATCGATGTTGACAGGCGAATCCGTTCCAGTGCCAAAACAGGCCGGCAATCCGGTAATTGGCGGAACACTGAATCAACATGGATCTTTCGAATACCGGGTTACAGCGCGCGGGAGCGAGGGCATGCTGGCCCATATTGTCCGGCTGCTTCGGGAGGCTCAGTCGAGTACCGTTCCTATACAGGTTGTCACAAACAGAGTCAGTGCTATTTTTGTGCCAAGTGTGCTGGCCCTCAGTGTCTTGACCCTATTGAGTTGGCACTTGCTTGCGCCCGGGGCCGGTTGGATGCAGGCGATCAGTTCGGCCATTACCGTCCTCGTAATTGCATGCCCCTGCGCGATGGGCTTAGCCGTACCGACCGCCATAATGGTCGCGACTGGCAGAGGCGCGCAATCGGGATTATTGATTAAGGGAGAAGCATTGCAGCGGCTCGAAACCGTCGATACGGTTGTGCTGGACAAGACAGGAACGATTACGGAAGGCCACCCAAAGGTCTTACGAGTGTTCGCCGCTGAGGGGAAAACGGCCGTTGAGTATAGCCTCTCCGGGCCCTTGCCGACGCCGGTTCGCGAGATGCTGACACTCGCCGCATCCGGCGAACAGGCCAGTGAGCACCCGCTGGCCGGCGCGCTTCTTCGGCTTTCCAACGAAGCGAAACTCAGCTTACCGCCGGCGCGGAGTTTCGAATATTTCCCTGGAGAAGGCATTTATTCCGTAGTCGAAGGGAAGGATGTTGTGGTTGGCAATGCCGCTTTATTGCAGCGTTTCTCAATCGACGGCAGGGTGTTCGAAGCTCCGTCCGCCGCGTGCGGCCGCCGCAGCGAAACACCTTTGTGGATTGGGGTTGAGGGCAAAGCCGCCGGATTGTTAGCGAGTCCGCGATCCTCTTAAACCCTCTTCGGCTGCCGCAATCGCTGAGCTACGCTCCCTTGGATTGAGGGTGATTATGCTGACCGGTGACAACCAGGAGACTGCCCGTGCCGTTGCGCAAGAAGCCGGCATCGCGGAGGTGATTGCTCAAGTTCTTCCGTCTCACAAAATGGACGTCATCAAAAGGCTGCAGTTGGAAGGGCGCTCCATTGCCATGGTTGGAGACGGCGTGAACGATGCGCCCGCCTTGGCGCAAGCCGATGTGGGGATTGCCATGGGCGCGGGCTCCGATATTGCCATCGCGGCCGGCGGATGTAACCCTGATGCGCAGCGACTTAGGCAGCTTGCTGTCTGCTATCAAACTCTCGAAGCGCACGATGCGCATCGTTCGGCAGAATCTTTTCTGGGCCTTTATTTACAACCTGATTGGGATTCCGCTCGCGGGTGGAGTATTGTATCCGGCATTCGGCTTTCTTCTGAGTCCGGTCTTTGCAAGTGCCGCTATGGCGTTCAGTTCCGTGAGCGTGGTGATGAATAGTCTTCGCCTTCGAAACGTGAGGCTGGCGTGAGGGAGAACGTGCAACGTCCTGCTGCCCTGACCGCCGCTTGCGGTTGTAATGTAGACTCAAGTGGCCGTAAAGCAGTTTCGGTGGATCCTGAAATCAAGACGTCCAATTTAAAGCGCCTCCGAAGAATCGAAGGCCAGATCCGGGGCCTGCAAAAGATGGTCGATGAGGACCGGTACTGTGCGGACATACTGACGCAGATATCATCCGTGCAAGAGGCGCTGCGCGGAGTGGCTCGCGCTCTGATGCGTAATCATTTGACGCACTGTGCCACTCACGCCATCAAACAGGGATCGCCGGAAGAAAAGCTGGCCATGTATGACGAGCTTCTCGACTTGATTTATAAGAATGCTCGTTAACTTTTACATTAAAACTTCGGATCGAGCTTGTCGCGTAGACCATCGCCTAGCAAATTGAAGCCGATCGCTGCGAGCGTAATCGCCAGTCCCGGGAAAAACGAGAGATGCGTGGACATACCCAAAAATCTTCGCCCTTCCCCCAACATCGTGCCCCATTCGGCGCTCGGCGGTTGGGCGCCCAAGCCAAGAAAGCTTAAACCCGAGGCGGTGAGAATCGTCTCGCCCGCGCTGACGCTAGCTTGAATCAGCAAGGGAACATAGGCGTTGCGCAAAATGTGATGAAACAGGATACGCGGGGTCCCGGCCCCAAGGCTCCGCGCAGCCTCCACAAATTCCATTCTCTTTACGGTAAGCGTTAGATTTCGAGTGAGGCGGCTATAGACTGGAACGGAGAATAGGGCGATGGCGATCAGTGTGTTGAGTAAGCCGACTCCCAAAGTAGCTACCAAAAGGATCATAAGCACGATCCCCGGAAACGCGTAGAGCAGATCCATGAGCCACATGATTGCTTGATCGAGGTAGCCGCCCCAGTAGCCAGCCACCAGCCCGAGCGCAACGCCCACCAAGACAGCCAGCGCGACGCTGACCGCTATCTCGAGCAGGCTGAGTCTGGCTCCGAAAAGAACTCTTGAAAACACGTCCCGGCCAAAATCGTCGGTGCCAAACCAGTGGTGGGCCGAGGGTGGCTGAAAAGTTGCGGAAAGGTCCTGCTGATATGGGTTGTAAGGCGCGAGCAGCGGCGCCAATAATCCCAGGAGCAAGAGTCCGCTTACGATTAGCAAACCCACCGTAAGATTCTTGAATCGCAACAGATCGGCGGCGCTGGTCATCGTATGGTCAACTGAGGCGGATTCGGGGGTCAAGGAAGCCAATCAGCAGGTCGACAATAAGATTCATTGCCGTTACGATCGCGACCGTCAAGAGTGTCAAGCCTTGAATAGTGGGGTAATCGCGATAATGCACAGCATCGACCAGGAGCCTTCCCAACCCCGGCCAGCTAAACACGGTTTCGGTGATTACGGCGCCCCCCAATAGCCCTGCGAAGTTCATGCCGGAAATGGTGACTATCGGCACCAGGGCATTGCGCAGTGCGTGTTTCAGATAAACTGAGGCAATACTCAAACCTTTCGCGCGCGCAGTCTGTATAAAGTTCTGGCTGAGGATCTCGAGCATGCTCGCGCGTGTCATGCGCGCGATGATCGCGGCCGGCAGCAAGCCGAGGGTGAGCGCAGGAAGCACGTAGTTAGCGGGTCGACTCGCGCCCATCAGCGGAAGCCAGCCCAAGCGCACGCAGATCAGGTCCATGGCCATCAATGCCAGCCAGTAATTCGGTATGGAACCGCCTGCAATTGCCAGGAACGTTACGGCGCTATCTATCCACGAGTGTTTGAAAATTGCGGCGAGTATGCCAGAGGAAACGCCTACCAAAATGGCGAAAGCGAACGCGGCTGTGGTCAAAGCAACGGTGAACGGAATTCTTTCCGCGATTTCTTCCGAGACTGGCTTTTGGGACCGGACCGATACGCCTAAATCTCCACGCAACGCGCGTGAAAGGAATACGCGGTATTGCACAAGGAACGGGCGATCGAGGCCAAGGCGATGCCGAACGCTTTCGACAACGCTTTGATCCGCCTGCATGCCAGCCATCAAACGGGCAGGATCGCCGGGCAATAAGCGAACCGACGCGAAGATAAGCAGAGAGGCGCATAGCAGGATAAAGGGAAGAGCCGCCACCCTGCGAAGCAAATAGCTATTCATGCGCGAACCCACCGCCACCGGTTAATTTGCAACACGAACTTCTCCGCCTGGAAAAATCCATGGCCCTTCCAATGTGGCCCGTTCAGCGGCCAGATCGGTTGCATAGTAAAGCAGAACATGCGGTGCGTCTTGGGAAATAATCTCTTGCGCTTCAGCGTACAACTGCTTTCGGCGGGTGACGTCAAGCTCGCGCGCTGCAGCATTCAGAATTGCATCCAGCCGCTTATTGCTGTAGAAGCCCAGATTTGCTCCTGCCGGCGACCAGTTTTTCGTGCGATACAAAGGCCCCAGTTGATATTCCGCATCGAGACTCGCGGATGACCAGGAAGCGAATACCGCTTGAAGGTCCTGATCGCGCTTTTGTTGCGGGTCTCCGAAGATGGACTGCGCGTAGACACCGGTTTCCATCTGACGGATGTGGAGAGTCACATTGATCCGGGACCACATACCGGCAATTGCCTGCGCGACGCCTGTTTGGCCTTCCTGCACGGCGATATTCAGCGTGAAGCCGGTTGCGCACCCCGCACTTTCGAGCAGCGCCTTTGCTTTTGCGAGATCGTATGGATACCCGGGAACGGTGTCATCATAACCGAAGTCGGCGGGAGCAAGCGGCGAGTTTGCGGGCAGCCCATAGCCTCGCAATTGCGAGCGAATTAAAGCATTTCGATCGACAGCGTAATTCAGGGCCTGGCGCACCCGCACGTCATTTAACGGTTTACTCAACACATTCAGGGCGATCCAGAAAACAGCCGCGCTTTTTCCTTTCATCAAGCGTGTGCGCTGGTTGGAACGCAGCGCTTCCGCAAAGACCGGGGGCAACGGATTCACCACATCGATTTCGCGCGCCACCAGCGCCATATTCATCAGCGCCGGTTCCGTACTCCAAATCCATTTCAGCGACGAGAGTGTCGGTTTACGCCCCCAATATTGATCGTTCCGTCTTTCGAGCACATACTCGCCCGTTTTCCACTCGACGAATACATAAGGCCCGGTACCGTCGGCGCGCCGGTCTAAATCGCCCTTGCGGTCCTCTATCGGACTCACAACCGGCGTCACGGCCAATAAGCTGGGCATAGCGGCGTAGGGCTGTTTCAGATAAAAGCAAATCTGCTCGGGCCCGCAAGTTTTTACCGATGCGACCGCCGCTCGAAAACTGGTGCCCGCGGCGAGTCCACGCGTTGGATCCAAAAGGCGAGTGAACGACGCCGCCGCCGCTTCGGGATTTAACCTGGAACCGTCATGGAAGAAAACGTTTGGGCGAAGTTTTGCGGTCCAAATCGTTCCGTCCGCATTCGAATTCAGTTCGGTGGCCAAAGCCGGAACAATTTGCAAGTCTCGGTTAAAGCGGGTCAGGCCTTCGTACATCGGATCGAGAACCGCAGTGGTATAGGTTGCGGTCTGATTCCCGGGATCCATACTGCGCGGCGCTTCCGTTTGCATGATGACGATTTCGTCGCCTGGGCGCTTTGTAGAGCCGCAGGAAATCAAACTGAGTGCTAGAAGCGCAGCCGGGAATAGCTGTTTCAAGGCAAGCATCCTACTCCGGGGAGCGCGCGGAAAAAATCAGTTCGGGTTTCCATTCAAATGACTTGTCAAAGGGAAAGGACGGTACCCGAAATCGATTCGCCGGTAATCCTTCAATGTTCTGGTTGATCGCGCCATCGGAAAGAGCCATCAGGTTTGGGTTAGCCAAAGACGCCAGTTCGGGTGAGAGATATCCAGACTTCACCACCAGCAGCTTCACGCGACCAGGGTCCAACTGCAGTCGGTAGAAATCCTGCAAATCGTGGAACGGACGCCGCCCAGCGGTAAGTACAACTTGTATGTCGTTCACCTTGACGACGGCCTGGCGGTCCCTCGAAGTCGGACTGGCGAGAAGGAACAGCACCTCTGCCTCACAGCGTACCGGTTTGCTCCCTTGCGGATCGAGGGTGGCGCCAATCTCTAACGTAAGCGTTTTCCCGAGTCCGGCGTCATAACAGGCGTTTGTTGCCGGAGCGTCCGCGATGCCGGCGATAAGCGCATTTTTGAAGTCGCGCCGAAGCAGTTCACCAAAGATTTCTGCGCGGTCGCCCACCCCGCCGCCTGTCGGATTGTCTCCCGAATCGGCCAGGATCACCGGCGATGTAATTGCGTTTTCTGCCCAATCAATACACTGGCTCACTGTGCCAACTTTGACGCCGAACTGAAACTCTTCACGCGCCGCCCAGTATGCGCGGGCTATCTTCAATGCCTCTTGCGCCAGGGGCTTGCGGTTCGTTCCGGTCAAGACGACGCTCGCTGTTGCGCGCGGTTCATCCGCCCATACGTAGCCGACGAGCAATGAGGCATCGAGCACTCCGTTTTGTTTTTCGCTGACTGGCAATTCTGCGTAAAGCGATTTGGCGGGCTCGTCCACTGTGCTGCTTCGCTCACCGGGCATGAGGACCGGGACCGGCACCCACGCCAAAGCCGGCCGTATCTTTCGGGCCACGCAGGCGAGCAGCATTTCGCAGGCCTTGTGCATGGTATTTTCCACATCGATATGGGGCGCTGTTCGATATGCCGTCAGCATGTCGAGACAGTCGATTATGCGCCTGCTTAGGTTACCGTGCAAATCGTAGCTTGCGCTAATCAGGCACTCCTCGCCTACTACCGATCTGGTGGCTGTAATCCAATCGCCTTCAGCATCCTCGATACCTTCCACAAACATGGCGCCGTGCATCGCAAGATACACGCCATCGAGTTTGCCCAGCGTTCGCAAGCGCCGAAGATAATCAGTCTTAAACGACTGGTAAGTTTCAAATTCGATCGGACCGCCTGGGACGGCCCGGGCAAAAAAAGTCGGTTCGAATGGCTGTTCAAATTTACGCAGAAAGGAGAAGTAGGCATCGGTGAGGATTTCTTCGCCACGCAAAATTCTGAAATCTTCAGTTCGAGTGCGAATGCGGCTGTACGTACTGCACTCTGTCTGGATCCCGCCAACCGCTATGCGCATCGACTCTTGAGTCTACACTCGAATAGAGCCGTGAGCATTGAAGTTCTAAGAGTAGAAGATCTCAAGACCTACTTCTACACACCAGCGGGCATCGTGAGGTCGGTGGATGGAGTATCCTTCACGGTGAATCGCGGGGAAACTGTGGCGCTGGTAGGGGAATCAGGCTCGGGGAAAAGCGTAACAAGTTTGTCGATTCTGCGGCTCGTGCCTGATCCGGGAAAGATCTCCGGCGGCCGGATTGAGTTCAAAGGAACGAACCTGCTGTCACTTCCGGAGCCTGCTGTCCGTAAACTTCGCGGGAGCGCCCTGGCAATGATTTTCCAGGAACCAATGACATCTCTCAATCCGGTGTTCAGCGTCGGAGAACAGATTGCCGAAACAGTAATGCTTCATCAGAAGAAAACGAGACGCGCGGCTTTACGGGAGGCAGTGACCGCACTCGAATTGGTTGGAATTGCGGATCCAGAACGGAGGCTGAAGGATTATCCTCACCAACTCTCAGGCGGTATGCGTCAACGGGTGATGATTGCCATGGCTCTTTCGTGCCGCCCGGCGCTGCTGATCGCGGACGAGCCAACCACCGCTCTAGACGTAACGATTCAAGCGCAGATTCTGGATCTCATGCGAAACCTGCAGCGGCAATTCGGCATGAGCATTTTGTTCATCACCCATAATCTGGGAGTGGTTGCCGAGATGGCGGACCGGGTAGTTGTCATGTATGGCGGGCGTGTGGTGGAAACGGCGACCGTGCAGGATTTATTTACCACTCCAAAGCATCCTTACACAATGGGCTTGCTCAATAGTGTTCCGAAGAGCGGCGAAATTAAATCGCAAAGGCGAACTCGTTTGGAATCGATAGCTGGCGCTCCGCCGAACCTACTGAAACTGCCGTTCGGATGCGTGTTTCAGCCGCGTTGTAAGTTCGCAATTCCGGTTTGCTCCGAAATCACTCCGGACCTCGACGAAGTGCAACCAGGCCATTCCTCGCGCTGTTTACGAGCTGGGGAGTTATGAGCCTGCTCGAGGTGAATCATCTTGAAAAGACGTTTCATACGCAAAAGACAAAACTTCACGCGGTCCAAGATGCCGATTTCCAGCTCGAACGAGGCGAGATGGTGGGTTTAGTCGGCGAGTCCGGTTCGGGTAAGAGCACTTTGGGTAGATCGATTCTGCGTCTAATTGAACCAACGGCCGGCCGCATCATCTTTAACGGGCGCGATATCACGAGGCTGAGCCGATCCCGCCTCCGGCCCATTCGGCGCGATATGCAAATGATCTTTCAAGATCCGGCCGCCAGCCTGAATCCGCGTATGACTGTATCGGAAATCGTTTCGGAGCCGCTGCGCATTCACACAAAGCTCTCCCGAAAGGATCGCCGCACAAAGGCGGGCGAACTGCTCGAGACGGTAGGGCTTGCGCCCAGTCACCTCTCTCGATATCCGCATGAATTCTCTGGCGGGCAGAGGCAACGTATTGGTATTGCACGCGCTCTTGCGGTCGGTCCAAAATTGATCGTTGCCGATGAGCCCGTATCTGCTCTGGACGTATCGGTCCAGGCGCAAGTGATCAATCTCCTGCAGGATTTACAGATCCAATTCAATCTCACGATGCTGTTCATATCGCACGATCTGCTGGTTGTGGAATACATTTGCGATCGTGTCATGGTGATGTATCTGGGGCGCATCATGGAAATCGCGCCGAGCCGATCGCTGTACCGGAATCCGAAGCATCCCTACACAGAGGCGCTGTTATCGGCGGCTCCCGCTCCGACTCTCGCGCCCAAGCGAAAGCGGATTGTCCTTCAGGGCGAAATTCCGTCGCCTGTGAATCCACCTTCCGGCTGCGTATTCCGAACACGTTGCCCCTATGCAATTCCGGAATGCGCCGCAGCAGGTGCCCCAATTGGTGGAAATTGCGCCTGGACACTTCAAGGCATGCATTCGGGATGTGCTCTGATTTTTTTAATGAATATTTTCTAGTTCGGCGCGATAGAGTTCGTTATCGGGATAACCTTTTGATAACTTGGTGCTGTTCAAAGAAGGTTCGATTTTGAAAAAGGTTTTCCTCGGCTTCATTGCTCTTTCGTGCCTGGTGATTGCCGCTGAACTCACCCGCCCTGGCGAAATTCCGTTCCAAAAACATACGCTCGATTTGGGATCCAGCGAATCGGCCGCCATTTGCGATATCAACGGCGACGGCAAATTGGACGTGGTCTCCGGTGAGAATTGGTACGAAGCGCCCACTTGGAAGAAGCATCATTTCCGCGACATACCGTATCTGAACAGCTACATCGATGATTTGAGTACGGTGCCCCTCGACGTGGATGGCGACGGGCATGTGGATCTAGTCACCAGCGGCTGGTTCAGCAAAAAAATCGCATGGTGGCACAATCCGGGCACGCCAAACGGACATTGGGACGAGCATCCGATGAGCACCGGTTACCCGATTGAGTTCTCGGAACTTGTGGATCTGAATAACGACGGCAAAGCTCAGGAAGTATTACCCGAATTCGGCGATCCGAAAGCCCCGCTTGCCTGGTTCGAGCGCGACGGGCACGGCGGAATGGCGAAACACATTGCGAGTCCCCGCAGCTATGGACACGGCATTGGCGCGGGCGACGTGAACGGCGACGGCCGCAACGATATTCTCACGCCAAACGGCTGGCTCGAAGCTCCGGGCGACCCGCGCAAGTGCGGATTGGAAGATGCATAACGAGTGGGACCTGGGCGCCGTCGGATTCATGTATGTGGCAGACGTGAATAACGACGGACGTCCCGACATCATCACCTCCATGGCGCACGATTACGGCATCTTTTGGCTCGAAAATAAGGGCGGCGGTGCATGGGAAAAGCACATGATCGACGACAGTTGGTCGCAGTCGCATGCTGTCACGCTGGTGGATTTCCGCGGCGGCAAGAACATCGGCCTGCTTACTGGCAAACGTTATATGGCGCATAACGGACACGATCCGGGAGCTCGCGAGCCCTTGGGCGTTTACTGGTATGAACGTCTTCTCGTGCCCGGGTCGCATCAAGTGGAATGGGCTAAGCACGTGATTGACTACGGAGGGCGCACGGGCGGCGGCATACAGATTCCAGTGGCTGACATCGACCGGGATGGTGACCTCGACTTTGTAGTCGCGGGCAAGAGCGGGCTTTTCCTTTTCGAAAACAAGACGCGGTAATAATGCGGACCAAGATTTACGATGTGGTGGTCGTCGGCTCCGGAGCTGGCGGAGGAACGCTTTCAGCGCGTTTGGCGGAATTGGGAGCGGATGTCCTGGTGCTCGAAGGCGGCCCGAAACTCAACACACGCACTGATTTCAACACGCACGCGCTCCCCTACGAATTTCCTTTCCGCCACATACCTGTCATGAAGCCCGGGAAGCCCGGAATGGATGGAGAGCGCAGTCGCGGACTGGGAGGCAAAACTCAACTTTGGAATGCCGTTGCTCTTCGTTTTAGCGAACGCGATTTCAAAGGGCGTCAGCACGACGGTGCTGGAGAAGACTGGCCGTTTGGCTATGCGGCGATGAAGCCGTACTACGACCGGATTGAGCAGCACGTGGGCGTTTGCGGCAATTACGATCACCTCGATGATCTGCCTGACGGAATCTTCATGCCGCCGCCGCCGTTCAAATGCACTGATCTTGCGATTCAAACTGGTGCAAAAACGCTGGGTGTTCCCGTTATCCATGTGCGAAAGGCCACCCTCACGCGCGCCACGCCGACCCGCCCGGCTTGCCACTATTGCGGAAACTGCATGTCCGGCTGCGATGTCGCCGCGAAATACAACTCCTATGACGCACATATGATCCCTGCGTTGAAAACCGGACGTTTAACGCTGCAACAGAACAGCATTGTCTATGACTTGCCGGTCTCGGACGAGGCAAAGGTGAAAGAGGTCCGCTATTTCGACCGGGAAACTCACGCGGAAGGATCGGTGCAGGGCAGAGTTGTAGTTGTATCCTGTGCGTGCGCGCAGAGCGTTGCGCTGCTGCTCATGTCGAAATCGAGCCGCTTTCCCACGGGTCTGGGAAACTCAAGCGGCGAACTGGGTAAGAACTTCATCCCGCACATTACCGCGGGTTTCGAAGCGTTCCTCACGGATTTCATTGGGAAGCCGAGCGTGAATGACGAGGGTTTTCTCGATCACGCCTACATCCCTTCCTTCATGCATGACCGCAAGCGCGATTATGCGCGCAGTTTCGGAATTCAGTTCAATTATCAGAATCACCGCAGCGTTGGATGGGCAAAAACGGTGAAGGGTATGGGCCGCACCTACAAAGAGAGCATCAAGAACCGTTATCCCGCCTATCTTACGTTTACCGGCTACCATGAAATGCTTCCCAATCGGGATGGCTTTATCGATCTCGATCCGGACCGCGTGGACGAATACGGATTGCCGCGGGCCCGGCGTAGTTGGAAGCTGGCGGATTCCGATTGGAAGTTGCATAACGATATGAAGGCCTGGTGCCGCAACATTCTGCTTGCAAGTAAGGCGGAGATTCTTTCGATCAGCGCTGCGCCTGCGACCAATCATGAAGTGGGCGGTTGCCGGATTGGAGCGAATCCGCGCACGTCTGTTGTCAACGAGTTCTGCCGCGCGCATGACGTCCGAAATCTCTATGTAGTGGATGCAAGCGTCTTCCCCAGTTCGTCGGAAAAGAACCCGACACTGACCATCATGGCGCTTGCGACCCGCTCGGCGGATCACATTGCGGACCGCCTGAAAAAGAACGAGGTGTAATGTCCAGCTACTCTACTGACCGCCGCTCTCTGCTTAAAATCTTCGGTGCAATCGGCGCAACCTGCGCGTATCCCTTCAGCAGCGATGAGCTTTACGGGCAACCGGCCCCGCTGCATGACCACACTCATCCACCTCCCGCGGCCGGTAATCCTCATTTCTTTAATGAAACAGATTTCACTACCGTTTCGCGCATTGCTGATCTGATCATTCCGCCAACCGATACACCCGGGGCGATCCAGGCGGGCGTTCCCGATTACATCGATTCACTCGTTGCACGTAATACCGATCACCAGCTATTGATGGCTGATGGCTTGCGATGGCTTGACAGCGAGGCCCGCAAGAATGGAGCGCAAGATTTTATAGGCCTCAGCGAAGCCCAGCAACTCGCCATTCTCGAGCCCCTCTGTGATGCGGCCGATCAAAAGTCCAATATGGCTCAAGGCCGAAACGTGCAATTCTTCGGTCTATTCAAGAGCTTGACCGCGGACGCTTATTACACGTCTCGCATTGGCCTCATCGAAGAACTCGGTTATCAGGGCAATACTGCTGTGGCCGCATTCCCGGAGTGTGTGAAACCCGCATGAGATTCCACGGACGCGAAGCCGCGCAAATCGAGAACGGCGAAATACGAGTCACAGTTCTGGTCGAGGGCGGCCACATCGCCGAAATACTCCACAAGAAAACAGGCGCCAGCCCGCTCTGGATTCCGCCGTGGCCCTCAATCGAGCCATCTACTTACAGCCCTGCAACTCATCCCGAATACGGCGCCGATTCGGAGAGCAAGCTGCTCGCCGGCATTATGGGACACAATCTCTGCCTCGATATTTTCGGGCCGCCCTCGAGCGAGGAAGCCGCTGCGGGTCTAACGGTACACGGCGAAGCTTCGGTTGTGCCATATCGGATCGACGCACAAGATCGCACCCTGCATGCATCCGCGGATTTGCCCCTGGCCGGACTGCGCTTTACTCGGTCCGTGATCTTGCCCGAATGGGGAACCAAGATACAGATCTCCGAAACTGTCGAGAACATCAGCGCTTACGACCGGCCGATTGCCTGGACTCAGCACGTAACGCTCGGGCCGCCCTTTTTGCACAACGCAAAAACTCAATTCACTCTGCACCCCGCACATTCCCGCACCTTCGAGGGGATGTTTGCGGGCAGCGACCTGAAGCCCGCTGCGGATTTTTCGTGGCCCGCGGCTCCTTTGCAGAAAGGCGGCAGTATCGACCTCAGCATTTATAGCTCGGCCGAAAAGTCAGCCAAATTCACGACTCACCTCTTCACAGGGGAAACCGCTTCCTTTGTCGCGCACGACCCCGCTTCCGGAATTCGCTTCGGCTACCAGTGGAAAACGGCAGACTTCCCCTGGATTGGGATTTGGGAGGAAAACCGCTATCGAAAAGATCCGCCTTGGAACGGCGAGACGATTACCTGTGGATTTGAATTCGGTGTCTCGCCCTTCCCGGAAACCCGCCGCGCCATGATCGATCGCGGAGAATTGTTCGGCGTTCCCGGGTACCGCTGGATTCCCGCTGGCGGCAGGATTGAAGTTGCTTATTCCGCCTTTCTCTCAGAATCCTAAAACCCTTTTGCAAAGGTGTTGAGAAACCCGATATACTCTAAGCCAACCCGCAATATCGTTCTATTAGCGGGACGCCGGTGGCTATTTTGAGATTTCGTCTTCTGCTCCTTGCTTCCGTGACTTCGACTGCTCTGTTGGCAGCGGATGCCACAGCTCCTGCGATCAATTTCGACCGGCAGATTCGTCCGATTCTGTCCGATAACTGCTTCACCTGTCATGGGCCTGATGAGAAGCACCGAATGGCCAATCTTCACTTCGATACGAAGGAAGGCGCATTTTCGAAACCGGGCGTTATCACGCCGGGCGACTCGGCTCATAGCAAAATGTATTTCCGCGTCAGCAATCCCAACATTGCGATGCGGATGCCGCCCGCATACTCGGGGCGGAAATTAACGCCGGAGCAAATCCAACTCATCAAGACCTGGATCGACCAGGGAGCTAAATGGGAAACGCATTGGTCCTTCACGCCGCCCAAGCAACCCGAGCTGCCAGCGGTACAAGACAAGACCTGGGTGCGCACACCGATCGATCAATTTGTTTTGGCCAAGCTTGAGAAAGAAGGATTGAAGCCATCGCCCGAGGCCGATAAGATCACGCTGCTTCGCCGGGTCACTTTCGACTTAACAGGACTGCCGCCCACCGAAGCCGAAACGAACGCATTCGTCCAGGACAAGTCGCCTCGCGCTTACGACAAAGTAGTGGACCGCCTGCTCACTTCACCCCACTACGGAGAACGGATGGCCATGCAGTGGCTGGATTTCGCTCGCTATGCGGACACCCACGGCTATCACATCGATAGTGCTCGCGAAATGTGGATCTGGCGCGACTGGGTGATCGGGGCGTTCAACAAAAACATGCCCTACGACGAGTTCACAATCGAGCAAATCGCGGGCGATTTGTTGCCGAACCCTAGCCAGTCCCAAATCATCGCCACCGGGTTCAATCGTAATCACATGATCAACTTCGAAGGAGGCGCAATTCCCGAGGAGTATCAAAACGAGTACATTGTGGACCGCATCGAGGCCACTTCCACAACATGGCTTGGGATCACTCTCGGCTGCGCGCGCTGCCACGATCACAAGTACGACCCGCTCCGGCAAAAGGACTTCTATAGCTTCGGAGCCTTTTTTAACAGCATCAAAGAAAAAGGGCTGGATGGCTATAAAGGCAACGCCGTGCCGTTCCTGCAGTTGCCAAACCCTCAGCAGGCTGCGATGAAAGCCGAACTACTTGCCGCGATCAAGCAAAAGGATCAGGAGATCGGCGCTTCCCAGTCCGCCTGGGAGGAAGCCGTGCGCAATACCCCAACTCCCGATGTTACGGCTGGGTTAACCGCTGCGTTTCCCTTCGACGGATCTCTCTCGAACGCGACTGTTGTCTCGGGCAAATTGCCTTTTGTGCCGGGTCGAATCAGACAGGCGGCCGACTTTGACGGCGAGCCCCAAGTCTCTCTCGGCAATGCGGGGAATTTCGATAGCAAATCGCCTTTTAGCATTGCCGCCTGGATCAAGCCGGACGGCCCTTCCGGCATGGCTCTTTTGCAGCACTTCGCCGATTCTCCCAAGACGGACGCGGGGTATGAGATCGCTCTCGATTACTGCAACAAAGAGAACTGCAATGTGATCGTGCGCCTGCAGGACAAAGGGGCGGATTCCGGGCTCGTAGCGAAGTCTACTTCCGGCCTGGCTTTGGAAAAGTGGAACCACTTGCTCGTCTCCTATGATGGCTCTGGCCACGCAGAAGGCATTCAGATATTTGTGAACGGCCGCTCTGTCAAAACAACGGCTGTGCTCGACCGCTTATCTGCCGTCTCATTTGCAACTGGTCAGACCGAAATCGGCAACAAGGCCTGGGGCACTGCGTTCAAGGGCCAACTGGAAGATTTGCGTTTCTACAATCGCCGGATCTATGCGAGGGAAGTCAATCAGCTAGCGGTTCTGAATCCCGTTCAATCCGTTTTGCAAATCGCGCCGGCGCAGCGCACCGAAGATCAGAAGAAATGGCTGGAAACCTATTTCCTGCGCGAGATTGCCAACTCTTCGGAGAAGCAGGCAGGCATTGATGAAGCCACTTTGCAGCGCGGGGTGGATCAGCTCAATCGCGAAATCCCCTCCACCATGATTATGGCCGAAATGGATAAGCCCCGCGATACCTATGTCCTGCTGCGCGGCGATTATCGCAACCGTGCTGAAAAAGTCGAACCGAATACGCCGGCTGTCCTGCCGCCCCTGCCCAAAGATGCGCCGCGTAACCGGCTCACGCTTGCCAAATGGATCGTAGATCCAGGGAACCCGCTAACTGCGCGGGTTGCTGTGAATCATTTCTGGCAAATGTATTTCAATATTGGCATTGTCAAAACAAGTGAGGATTTTGGGTCGCAAGGCGATCCGCCAAGCCATCAGGAGCTGCTCGACTGGTTGGCTGTTCGCTTCGTCCAAAACAAATGGAATGTGAAAGCGATGCAGCGTTTGATTGTTACGTCCGCTACTTATCGTCAAGCCTCCAAAGTAACTCCGGAACTGCTCGAAAAGGATCCGGAAAACCGTCTGCTCGCACGAGGACCGCGCTTCCGCCTGCCTGCTGAAATGCTGCGTGATAACGCGCTTTTCGTCAGCGGGTTGATCAATACCAAAATCGGCGGCCCCAGCGTGTTTCCTTATCAGCCGAAGGGCCTCTGGGAAGAAATGGCCTTTGGCGGCGATTTCTCCGCTCAAACTTACGTACAAAGTCACGGTTCCGATTTGTATCGCCGAAGCATGTACACGTTCTGGAAACGCTCAGTTCCTTATCCATCGTTGAATAATTTCGACGCGCCGGATCGCGAAAAATGCACCGCCCGGAGGAGCACTACGAATACGCCGCTGCAAGCCCTCACGCTGATGAACGATCCCACATACATAGAGGCTGCGCGGGCGCTCGCACAGCGGGATCTCAGTTCCGCCGCGCCCGCTACGGCGGATCGCATTCGTTTCGTCTTTCGCCTCGCCACCGGACGTGAGCCATCGAGCAGGGAATTCGAAATCCTCGATGGGCTTTATAAAAAAGAAATCGTCCATTACGATCGGGATCGCAGTGCCGCCGCAAAGCTGGTAAGCGTCGGCGAATCCTCGCGCAACCCGCGTTATGACGTCGCCGAACTGGCCGCTTGGACGCTCGTCAGCAGCACCATTCTGAACATGGACGAAACAATCACCATCAATTAGTGGAGGAAGATTATGGAGCCCATTCGTGAACGTGATCTAAACATAACGCGCCGCCAGTTATTCGGCCAAACTAGCCGCGGAATCGGCGTAATGGCGTTAGCCTCACTCCTGAACCCGAGCCTCCTTTCGGCTGACCAAGCTCCACCGAGTGACGCAAAATTCGGTGGGCTTCCGGATCTCCCGCATTTCCCTCCAAAAGCCAAACGCATTATTTATCTCCATCAATCCGGAGCTCCTTCGCAAATCGACTTATTCGATTACAAGCCGAAGCTCGCCGCCATGGCGGGTACAGAGCTGCCGGATTCTGTGCGCAAGGGACAGCGCATCACCGGCATGACTTCCGGGCAGAACTCACTTCCAATCGCCCCTTCAATGTTCAAGTTCCAACCCGCGGGTAAGTGCGGCGCGATGATTAGCGAGTTACTGCCGCACACAGCGAAAATTGTGGACGACATCACGCTGGTAAAGACGGTGAATACTGACGCCATCAACCACGATCCTGCCATCACCTTCATCCAAACGGGTTTCATGCAGCCTGGCCGCCCCAGCATGGGCTCGTGGGTTACGTATGGTTTGGGCAGCGAGAATCAGAATCTGCCTGCGTTTGTGGTGCTCATTTCCCAAGCGAACGCATTAAATCGTGATCAACCTCTCTTCACACGCTTGTGGTCCAGCGGATTCTTGCCTTCCAAATATCAGGGCGTGCGGTTCCGTGCTTCGGGCGATCCTGTTTTATTCCTGGCTAACCCCGAAGGCGTCGATGCCGCAACCCGGCGCAACATGCTGGATGCCGTCTCCGAGTTGAATCACATCACTGAGCAGAACTATGGGGATCCGGAAGTCACCACTCGTATTTCGCAATATGAGATGGCGTACCGCATGCAGTCTTCCGTCCCGGATCTGACTGACCTGTCCAAAGAACCGGAAAGCACCTTTGAACACTACGGTCCCGATTCGCGCAAACCCGGAACTTACGCTGCCAATTGCCTGATGGCGCGCCGCTTGGCGGAACGCGGCGTTCGCTTCATTCAGCTCTATCATCGCGGTTGGGATCAACACAACGATTTGCCTCGCGACATCTCTTTGCAATGCAAAGGCACCGATCAGGCGTCGGCCGCGCTCGTCTCTGATCTCAAGCAGCGCGGGCTTTTGGACGACACCCTGGTTATCTGGGGTGGAGAATTCGGCCGCACCGTTTACTGCCAGGGGCACCTCACCAAAGACAATTACGGCCGCGATCACCATCCGCGCTGTTTCGCCATGTGGTTTGCAGGCGGAGGTGTCAAACAGGGCGTAACCGTAGGTGAAACGGACGATTTCTCATATAACGTGGTCGCGGATCCCGTTCCGATCCACGATGTTCAAGCCACCGTCCTGCGCTGCCTGGGAATCGACCACAAGCGCCTCACCTACAAATTCCAGGGGCGCCATTTCCGCTTAACTGATGTTGCTGGAGTAGTCAACGACAAGATGCTCGCGTAAACTAGCTTCCCTCCGGAGCCGCCTTCGCATAAAACGCTTCTAAATCGCTGTGCAGTTGCTTCAGCGCGTCCACATTCAGATAAATCATGTGCCCCGATGGGTAGTAAGCAAATTCAATATTTCCACGCAGCTTCGGCTCCAGATTCATATGCGCCAAATCGTATTCCGTCTTGAAAAAGGGCGTCGCCAGATCGTACAAACCATTGGCTGAAAATACTTTCAGATGCGGATCTTTGCGCATGGCGTCGGCCAGATCTCCCACTACGTACGGTTCCCGCAGTGGTTGTTGCTGCTGTCCCTGCCCGGGCGCATGGTGGTTCCAATCCCACGATCGGATCAGGTTCGGGCCGCTCACGTAATAGGTCTCGGTAGAAGAATATTTAAGTTCGCGCCCCAGGTAATCGTGAAACACCGATACGAACGCGCCGGTAATCCCCGTGCTCGATGGATCGTAGCCAGGCGTATCGCCCGCGGCATCGTAATCGGTCCCTTCAAACCGCGCGTCATATCGTCCTAAAATCTCCCGTTCGCCGCGCAGCAGTTCTTTTCGGAATCGTGAGGGATCCACCCGCAGATTGGCTTCTTTGATGTAAGCAACGCTTAAGCCCGTAAAGGCGCTCATCTTCGCCGCGGTTGCGTCCCGCTCCGAATCCGGTAGATTCTGCCCCTGGGCCAAGGCCGCCGCGTACGGTCCTCGCGCAAACGCACGAGCCTCATTCAGGAACGCGCTTAGGTCTCCCGTCTTCTTGCCCACCTTGTTGTAGTGCCACGCGATTGCGGCATAGCTGGGCAGATAGCCGATCATCTCATTATCCAGGCCTGGCGCTCCTTCGAAATAATTTAGAATGGTCGACATTAAAATCACGCCATTACAAGAAATTCCAGCTCGCTGCAACGAATCCACCAACGCCGCCGAACGCGTCGTTCCGTAAGATTCCCCAAACAGAAACTTCGGTGAATTCCAACGCTGGTTAACCGTGATATATCGGGCAACGAACTTATTGAATGCCGCTACATCTTCATCGGTTCCGGCAAAGTTTTTCTCAGTCCCATTACCAACTGGCCGCGAATACCCCGTGCCCACTGCGTCCACAAACACCAGATCCGTTCTATCCAGCAGGCTGTATTGATTCGCTACTAACTTATATGGCGAGCCGCCGGTGGCTTCCGGACTGTCAGTCACAACGCGCACCGGGCCGACCGATCCCATATGCAGCCAGATACTCGCCGACCCCGGGCCGCCGTTATACAGAAACGTCACCGGACGCGTACGGGAATCTGCTACTCCGTCCTCGGTGTAGGCGACATAAAAGAAACTGCCGTATGGCTTATTCTCTTCGCCGTTGATCAGCAGCGTTCCGGCTGTGGCGGTGTACTTTATGCTCTTTCCGTTTACTGAAAGTTCGTGATGCGTAACGGAACTGTGCTCTGGCGGAATCGGTTTCTCCTTGCTCTCTTTTGCAGGCGTTGGAGCCGGCGGATTTTGCGCCGGCATCTGCAGAGCCCCTGTAAGAAGCAGACCCAAACTCATTAGCGAGAGATAGCGTCTCATTCCGTCTCCACTACTTCAATGGCATTCACTTCGGCGTAATTTTTCACTGGTACAAATTCAATCAACAAAACGCCCTGCGCATTCGGCTCCATACCCTCAAAGGTCTTGGCAATGCCGCGATTAGGCCCGCCCGCATCGCTTGCGATCTGATAATTCCGCAGGAGCGTCACGCCGTTCACGAACACATTGAAAATGCGCTGACCTAACGCCGGCTGATGCGATTCCGGACTGCCAAACCAAGTCTCGGCGAAGTGCAGCGTTAAACGGTACTTCCCCGGCGCCAGTGGAATGCGATAAGAGAAATTGCCGAACCGCTCGCCTTGATAAAAGATGTCGCAGTAATTCTCCAGAATGCTCCGACGAAATACCTGATGGCCGCCAGTGAAATACATATCGGCCATCCACAGGCGTCCCTCTGCATCGGTGACCGGACTATCTTGCGCGACAATCCTCACCGGACGGATGCGGCCGGCCGGACTCGGCAGAAGTTCGAGGGCATTCAGAAGGCCAGCGCCGGTGCTCGGCACGAACTGCAAATGTAACTTCCCGTCAGCCGCCGGACGAACGTCTTTGAACACGCGGACGTATAACCGATTCGGAGCTCCGGCATCCGCTAAGGGATCGAAACTGTCCACCCCAACCCTTCCGTTGATGAGGAGCTGGAACGTCCGCGTCGATTCGCCTCCTTCTTTCGGATTGCCGCGCCCGTATTCTGTTTCGACTGTATAGAGATGTAGCTCATACGTGGTCGCCCGGAGTGGAATCGCATATGCGAACTGACCCGAGCGCTTTGACTGAAGGAATTGCACATCGTCTTGACTCTTCCCCAGCCTTTCAATTGCAATCGGGCTCGAGACACCGCCAGTATAGAAGGCATCCGGCAGCCATGTGCGCCCCTGACGGTCAAGCACCGGCGGCCCGTGGTACCCCGCCAACATTCGAAATTCAGCGGGCATCACAAACCCGCCCTTTGGTTCCACCCAAAGTTCCGCTTTCGGGGGCGAGGATCGGCGCTCATTCGCGAAGATGGCGCACCAGAATGCCGGCACCTAAAACGCTCAAGGCAGCGACAGCCAAGGCTGCCAGGAGCCAGCGTCCGGGGCCTCTTATTCGATCGGTCGGTGAGGCAGTGGTGAGCGCGGCTACATCAACCGTAGAGAATTGCGCGAGATCTGACGCGGTATCCGATGGTTCCCGGGAGTAGTCCGCCGGCAGGGTGAAATGCGGCCGATATTGCCCATTGGGAATGCTGATATGGACCGGATGATCCGCGCCCTCATCCCGATAGAATGCCTCCAGTCTCTTGCGGAGCCGGTGCGCCTCCACCCGCACAATCGAATCGCTTTTCGGATCGAAGCAGGCTGCCCGGCCTAGCGCTTCCGTCGCGATGCTGTATTCCTTAATCCGATCCGCTTCGCCCTCAAGATGCCGCTCGCAGACATAACGGAAAAACCTTTCCAGGCGAGGTGCTTTCGCAAACAACCCCGACTGAAGGATATGGTCGATCTCTGCTCGCTGCAGATCTAACGGAGTGGCCGATCCCATGAGCAACTTCTAGGTTGATGGCAAGTATATCAGAGATTCGCCACTGTAACGCGCTCCACGATGCGCGTAACGTCCCTGAAAATAAAGGGCTTGCGGTTGTAACGCCACGCTAACTCCTTGGTAACCCGCAGGCCGTTGCTCTGCTGTCGAAGCTTCTATACAGTAAGCCCATTAGGTTGGAGCGCCCGTCCTTCCTCTGAGGCGGGCCTCCATCTTTTGAGGGGGTTCCGTGTTGAGACCTATAGCCAAGCTGTTGTTTATGTGCGCCGTCATGGCCGCCGCGGGCGCGGCGCTCTGGTCGCAGGCGATCTTCGCGACGCTCACCGGAGTTGTGAGCGATTCTTCCGGCGCTGTAGTCGCTAACGTCAAAGTGACACTGCAGAATGCCGAGTCCGGTGACGTGCGAACCACCACGACTGACAATCAGGGCTACTATACTTTTGCCTCGGTTCCGGTCGGTACGTACAATCTGTCGATTGAGCAGTCCGGTTTCCAGACGTTTAAAGAAACCGGCATTGCATTGGGTGGCGGCGAGCACCGCAGCGCTAACGCTACCCTGCAGGTCGGCAATACGAATCAAACTGTCGAGGTCTCCGGTTCGGCAGACATCGTCACGCCGGTCGATTCGGGCGAAAAATCGTTCCTGTTAACCACGAAGCAGCTTGAAAATTACGTGCAGGTCGGCAGCAACGCGGCTGAGTACATCAAGATCGTTCCCGGCTTCGGCGTGCAGAACGGAGTGTCAAATAAATCGAACTACAGCGGCCAGACCATCGGCATCAACGCCAACGGTGATTCCGGCAGTCAGAGTCCGCTGAATAACGCTTTTTCCTACAACGGCCTCCCGGGCAACACGCTCGACATCGTGGCCGATGGCGCCCATGTCTCCGATCCTGGTTGCAACTGCGATACTCCGGTGAATCCCAACTCCGACTTCCTGCAGGAGTTCCGGGTTCTAACATCTAATTTCAGCGCGGAAGACCAGAAGGGCCCAATGGTTATCACGTCGGTAACCAAGGCAGGGGGTAGCAGTTTTCACGGCAATGCTTTTTTCTCGGCGCGCAACTATGTTCTGAATGCGAACGACGCCTACTCAAATTCGTTAGGCATAAAGCAGCCGCAGGACAAATATTATTATCCGGGCGGGAGCATTGGGGGGCCGGTGCTGATCCCCTGGACCCGTTTCAATCATGACCGGAACAAGCTCTTCTTTTTCACCGGGTACGAATATTTTTACCAGGTTCTCGACACCGGAAATCTCACCGCGACGGTTCCAACGGCAGGCATGATCAACGGTGATTTTTCGCCATCCGAACTTGCCAAACTCGGCATGAAAACCGCTTCCGGAGGCCCTCCCGGCACCGTGCCGGCTTCCTGGCCCGGTGGACAGATGCCCGTAAGCCTGATCGATCCCAGCATGCAAGCGCTCATGAAGTTGTATCCAGCTCCAAACGCGGATCCTAACGTCACGGGTGGGTACAACTACGTACAGTCGGAAATTTTCAATCAAAACAACTATCAGTGGACTGTGCGCGGCGATTACAACGTTAGCGATAACACCAAAGTTTTCGTCCGTTATAACATGCAGCGAGAACAGCAGCAGTTTCCGGTCGGGCTCTGGTGGCGCAACACAGACCAAGTGCCCTATCCGACCCCGATTGAAGGCAAGAATCGATCGGATTCTGTTAGTGGAACCTTGACCCATGTATTCAGTCCCACCATGACGAACGAGGCTGTCTTCGCGTATACGTTTGTGGGTTTCCCGAATGTATTTCAGGATCCGTCCAAGGTGAATCGCACAAAGGTGGGCTACAACGATCCAACTCTCTTTCCGCACACAGCGACACCAGTGCCACAGATTCCCTCCTTTGGCGGTAGTGGAGCGAGCGAGGCGGCGCTGATCTTCAATCCAGGCGGGTTCGAAGCGGGCGGGGCGTCGGCCGGGCTCTATGCCAACAAATATATGCCGAGTGTAAGCGATACTCTGACTAAGGTTTGGGGCACACACACCGCGAAAGCGGGATTCTTTTACGAATGGATTCGGAACGCCCAGCCGGCCAACAACGACACCAATGGCAGCATGCAGTTCGTTCCGTCTGCTAATCCGACGTTCACTTATGGCGATGCTTACGCTGACATGCTCGCGGGCAATCTCTCGAGTTATACGGAACAAAACTTCAACCGGATCAATGAGATTTCCTATCACACTTACGAAGGATTCATTCAGGATTCCTGGAAAGTAACATCAAAGTTCACCGCAGAACTCGGGCTTCGACTGACGCACTTTACGCCCTGGTCGGACGACGAAGGCTACGGCTATTCGATTTTTAATCCTTCGCAGTACAGCCCGGCAAATGGTGGCGCATGCGCATCGGGGCCCACGTTCTGCGGCTTTAACTGGCATAGCCGAGACGCCGCTGTGCCCCTCGGAGGATTTCCCCAGAGAACGCTTTTCTACCAGCCCCGCTTGGGCTTTGCCTACGATGTGACGGGTAAAAGCAAAATGGTACTGCGCGGCGGCTGGGGCCGATTCTACTACCACTCCGGCCAATTCACTTCCGGTCTCGACACTTCTGCCGGATCCGAGGGAATTACGCTAAATCCGAGCAATATCGGCGCTTCTCCGGCACGCTTACTGGCGAGCAAATTGAACACAATTGCGTTCCAGGCCGTACCTGCCACTCCTTCGGCCGTCGATAGTCGCGATAACAAGCAGCCATACACGGACAGCTATAACTTCACCATCGATCAGAAAACACCCTGGTCGGGCCTGTTGGAAGTCGCTTACGTCGGCAATCGCAGTCGTGATTTGCAGAGCACCGGCGGATATGGGAGTAATCTCAATCTCGTCCCTGTTGGCTCGATGTTCTCGGCGACGAACCCCGGAAATGCAAATTCCAACAATTACCGGCCGTATCCCGGCTATGGCGATCTCAACCTCGCAACCAATAATCTTTACGCGAACTATAACGCGTTACAGATCTCCTGGGCTCATCAGGCCAGTCGCGCCAGCATTCAGGTGAATTACACATACGGCAAGGCTCTCGGCATCGTTGGGAGCGGCACCACTCTCGGTTCGTTCGGCGCTACTCTCGATCCGTTCAATTTGCAGAATAACTACGGAGCGCAAACCGGTGACCGGAGGCATATCTTCAACGCAGCATATTCAATCAATCTGCCTAGCCCAATTCACGGCAACAAAGTTGCTGCCGGCGTAGTAAACGGCTGGCAGCTCTCAGGTATTACCCAGCTCGAAAGCGGGGCCAACCTGACCAACAATAGCGGCTTCAACTTCAACTGGCAGCTAAATGGGGCGATCATTCCAGGAACTGAGAACGTTATAAATTCTGGTGGCGCCAATGGTATTCCGATTAATAATCAATCCCTGCTTGGCACATCCTCGATTCAGCTCAATCCAATCCTCACCTGCAATCCGACGCAGAACCTGGCGCCCCATCAGTTCATCAACGCCAACTGCTTCGCCGTTCCTACTCAAATCGGCGAGAACGGCCCGAGCGTGATGCCGGCATTCTATGGGCCTGCTTTCTTCAATTCTGACCTGGGACTCTTTAAGAATTTTCAGATCAAGGAATCGATGAAGCTGCAGTTTCGGGTCCAGGCGCAGAACTTTTTGAATCACCCCTTGTGGTCGTTTCCGAACACAAACAATCTGACTTTACAGTTCAGCCAGGCGTCGCCGGGCAGCGCGACTATAGCGCAAACAAACCCGAATTTTGGATACACCCAATTCAAGCAGGGCCAGCGCATTGTAGAATTGCTCGTTAAATTCTACTTCTAACGCCGGCGGGCAGGCGGTCTCAAGCCGTCTGCTTTATCTCTGTGTACTATCAAGTAATCGGCTTCACTTAGATGTACCGCTGCCTCCTGCTTGTTCTTATTGTTTCCTGCGTTCAAGCTCAGAATTCTTCGCCGCAAGAGATCATGCAGCAGGCGATGGCCGATCAGCAGTCTGGCCATTACGAAGAAGCCGTCCGCGGCTACCGGTTGTTGCTCGAGCATTACCCGAACATCTTCGAAATTCGCTCCAATTTAGGAGCTTCCCTCGCAGGCGAAGGATTGTATTCCGAAGCCATTGCGGAATACCAGCGCGCCCTTCGCCTCAAGCCCAATCCCAAGGTTCGCCTGAATCTCGCGCTGGCCTATTACAAAACCGGCGACTTCACTCATGCGGTCCGAACCCTTCAGCAAGTGCACGCCGAAATGCCGGGCGACCTGCAAACCGTGACGGTATTAGCCGATTGCTACCTTAAACTCGGGCGCAATAAAGACGTCGTCAATCTTCTCACGCCTCTGCAGCTCAGCCCATCCCGGGGACCGCACGTTCATATACCTGCTGGGAACCGCACTGGTACGCGACGGCCAGGCCGGCAAAGGCCAGGTCATCATTGACCAGATCCTGCGCAACGGAGATTCCGCCGAATCACACCTGCTCATGGGCACCGCGAAATTCATGGTCTCCGATTATGCCGGGGCCCGTGAAGATTTTCGCAAAGCGATCGCTTTGAACCCAAACCTTCCGGAAGCCTATTCGTATTACGGCATGGCTCTCCTCTCGACCGGCGATCAGGCCGGGGCTCGAAAAGCTTTCGAACAGGAACTTAAATCCGACCCGAATAACTTCGTCGCCAATCTGCACATGGGTGTCCTGCTGCGCGAAGATCAAGCTTACGAGCAGGCCCTCAAGTATCTCCATCACGCCCTTGAAATTCGTCCGGGCGACCCGGGAGTGCGCTTCCAAATTGCGTCGGTTGAAAGCGAGCAGAATCAACTTCCTGAAGCATGCCGCGATCTGGAAGCGCTCGTAAGGGATAACCCCAATTTCATTGAAGCTCATGTTGCTCTGGCGACCGTTTATTTCCGCCAAAAGCGAAAGGCCGACGGAGAACGAGAACGTGCCATTTTCGCCAAGTTGAATGCGGCGCGCAGCGCTAAGAACGAAATCGCGGCGAAAACCGCCCAATGACACTTTGGCTCTGCTTTCTTTTTCTAACGGCGCCTGTTCCCTCGCGCGCTGTTCGTCAATGTGCAACCTGTCATCCTGCGCAAGCGAAATTTCACCCCGAGACCTCTATGGCGCACGCAATGGAACTGCCCGCCGAATGTGCCATTCTCAAAGAAAATCCGCTCCTCACCTTCCAAGAGGGACGCTATTCCTATCGGATCGAGCGCCAGGGCGACAGAAGCATTTATACAGTGACAGACGGCTCCCAAACCATTACTGCTCCGCTTGGTTGGGCATTCGGCCTTGGCCGCGCCGGACAGACCTACGTCTTCGAAAAGGACGACACGTTATACGAGAGCCGGGTCAGCTATTATCGTGCGGTGAACGGCCTGGACCTCACCATGGGCGCCGCTAATCTGAAACCCTCGAATCTCCTCGAAGCTGCCGGACGTTCGATCAGTCATGCCGAGGGTTTGCGCTGCTTTGGTTGTCACTCGACCAACGCCGTCGAAGGCTCACAGTTGCACCTCTCGAGTCTCACGCCCGGTGTGCAATGCGAGCGCTGTCACGGATCCACCGAAAATCATTTGAAAGGCATCCAGCAAGGAAACGCGCAGTTAGCTCATATGCCTGATCTGCGCCGCATGTCGTCCGAGGACACCTCCAACTTTTGCGGTCAATGCCATCGTACTTGGGCCGAGATCGCAGGCGAAGGCGTACTCGGAATCGCGAACATCCGGTTCCAGCCATACCGCCTCACGAACAGTAAATGTTACGACTCCGATGACAATCGTATCCGCTGCACCGCATGCCACGATCCGCATCAGGAACTGAACTCGTCGGATTTGAGTTACGATGCGAAATGCCAGGCTTGCCATGCTGGTGGAAAGCCTGCGGCCCGAATCTGCAAGGTGGCTACCAGCAACTGTGTCTCCTGCCATATGCCGAAAATCGAGATGCCGGGTTCGCACCACAAATTTACCGATCACACGATCCGCGTTGTGAGAGCTAATGAGCCTTATCCGAATTAGCGCGGGTCTCGTCCTCGCTGCCCTCCTTTGCGCCCAAACTGCGGATGTCCAAACTCTTGTTCGGGAAGCTGTCGCGGCGCAACAGGCCGGGGATTATGCGCACGCGGTAGATCGCTATCGCGCCGTGCTCAAAATTCAGCCGAACGACGTGGCTACTCATGTCAATTTAGGGGTTGCACTCGTGCAGCTCCGAAAGTTCGATGAAGCGCTCGCCGAGTATAAAGCCGCCGATAAGCTTCTTCCCGGCGATCCGCGCATTGGCTTAGATATTGCTTTGGCGTATCAGAAGAGCGGCCGGGTGGCCGAAGCCCGGGACCGCTTCGCAAGCCTCCACGCCGTGTCGCCGCAAAATAATCAGGTCACCATGCTGCTGGCCGATAGCGAATTGCAGCTTGGCCATGACGATCGCGTTGTCGAACTTCTCCAGCCGCTCGCGGTGCAGACCCCGCAAGACGCGGGCCTCGCCTACATGCTGGGGATCGCGCTCTTTGGGCAGCAGAATTATCCGGCAGCAGTTCATCAATTCTCGCGTGCCGTCTCGCTCAATTCGCACCTGCCGCACCTTCAGTCTTTTTACGGTCAGGCTCTTTTGAGTACCGGAGATCCTACGGCCGCGGCATCGGCCTTCCGTGCCGAACTCGCCACCGATCCGGGCGATTTTGATTCCAATCTCGGTCTCGGCCAAATTCTCACTGCTCGAAAACAAAACACCGAAGCCCTTCCTCTATTGCGCCGGGCAATTGATTCTCACCCGGACTCGCCAACTGCCAAACTCGTCCTGGCCGAATGTCTCGAAGCTCTGGGTCGAGCAAGCGAAGCCCGTCCTTTTGCCGAAAGCCTGCCTAAATCCGCCGAAGCGGCCCAAACCCTCGCCCGCATTTATAGCGATCTACAAATGCCAGCGCAAGCCGCCCGAGAGCGGCGAATCGCGGAATCCCTCGCTGCCGCCGCCGATCCCGGGCCGCCAATACACTCTGTCGCGCCTGATTTCGAATTGACCGAAATCGTTTCCGGCAAGCGTGTCAGTCCCGCCAGTTTCCGCGGGAAATCTCCTCTGGTCCTTGTTTTCGGCAGTTATAGCTGTCCGAACTTCCGAGGCGCTGCCGACGCACTCACTTCCATGTATCGGCGCCACCGCTCGCGAGTACAATTTCTTTTGGTTTACATTCGCGAAGCCCACACAGACGAAACGTGGCAAAGCACGCGCAACGAGCGCGAAGATATTTCGCTCGCTCCTGCCGCCACGTTCGCGGAAAAGCAGGATCACGCCGCAATGTGCAGCCGCAAACTCCACCTGCCCTTTCCGGCCGTTGTCGACGGCCTCGATAGCGCCGTCGAAAAATCCTACAATGCGTGGCCCAGCCGCGTGTTCGTGATCGGTAAAGACGGACGTATCGCCTATAGTTCGCGCCTGACCGAATTGAATTTTCATCCTGAGGATATGGAGCACGTTCTGCAGTGAAATTCACCCGACGAGATTTGCTTCGTCTCACCGCCGCTGGTGCTGCATCGCGTGTCTTTGCCACGTCACCGCAAGCCTCGCTATTCGAAGAAATTCCGCCGTCCGCCAGTGCTATCGAATGGGTACACGATAACGCCAGGTCGGTCGAGCATTATCTTCCCGAAACGCTCGGTCCGGGTTGCGCTTTCCTCGACTTCGATAACGACGGATGGATGGACATTTATCTCGTCAACAGCGGTCCGTGCGACTTCTGGAAACCTCCCAAACCGATTCGCAACGCCCTTTATAAAAACAATCGTGACGGAACCTTCACGGACGTGACGGAAAAGGCAGGCGTCTGCGGCGGCACCTTCGGCATGGGCGTTGCCGTCGGTGATTTCGATAACGATGGCTTCGCCGACATGCTGATCACCGCCTATGGCCGCTGCATCCTTTATAAGAACAATCACGACGGCACGTTCACCGATGTGACCGAGAAAGCGGGCGTTGCTACGCCCGGTTGGACGACCAGCGCCGTATGGTTCGATTACGACAATGACGGACGCCTCGATCTCTTCCTTTGCAGTTTCGTCGATTACGGCGGCCAGCATAAATTTGAGTGCGGCGATAACAAACTCGGCAAACATTATTACTGCATCCCGCGAGTCTTCAAGGGCACCGCAAGCTTTCTGTATCACAACAACGGCGACGGCACGTTTACCGATGTGACGAAAGGCACCGACATCGCGAAATCAATCGGCAAAGGCCTCGGCGTGGTCGCGACGGACATCAATAATGATGGCCGCATGGATCTTTTCGTCGCGAACGACACAGTGCAAAATTTCCTCTACATCAATCGGGGACCCGGGCCGAACGGCACTTGGAAATGGGAAGAGTCCGCGATGCAAGCCGAAGTCGCGTTCAGCGATAATGGCCAGCCGCGATCCGGCATGGGTGTGGATGCCGCCGACCTCAACGATGATGGCTGGCAGGATCTTTTTGTCGCCAATGTCGATCAGGAAATGTTCTCTGTCTATCAGAACAACAAGGACGAGACCTTTCGCGATGTCGCCCACCCAAACGACGTCGCGCAGGCTACGCGTCTGCTGAGCGGCTGGGGGCTCAAGTACTTCGATTACGACAATGATGGTGAAGTCGACCTCATTCTCGCGAATGGCCATCCTGACGACATGATCGACAATTACTCGCTGCAGGTGCGCTACCGCGAGCCGATGCTGCTCTTTCATCACGGTGCGGACGGTAGGCTCCATAATGTCAGCGATCAGGCTGGCCCTGCGTTTCACCAGCCGTTTGCCGCGCGTGGGCTGGCGGTCGGCGACTATGACAATAACGGCTCGCTTGATGTGCTCGTTGCGAACAATGGCGGCGCGCCGGTTCTGCTCAAGAACAACGCCGCAAAGGGAAACAACTGGCTCGGCATCCAGCTCGAAGGCGTCACTTGCAACCGCGACGCTATTGGCGCAAAAATCTATTGGACTGCCGCGGGCAAAAAGCGCTCGCGTCTGAAGAATAGCGGCGGCAGCTATCTTTCCTCACACGATCCACGCGAGGTGCTCGGAGTTGGGAAAGCAGAAACAATCGAATTGCTCGAAATTCATTGGCCCGCTCCCAGCAAGCAAATCGATCGCGCCACGAATGTCGCGCTGAACCGGTATATCCGGATCGTGGAAGGGAAGGGAATCGTTTCCTAATCGGTGTCGGGCAGCGCGAACGAGTAGAGCACGCCCTGCGACCCGATCAAAATATATTGCCGGCCGTCCAGTTCATAAGTAATGGGCGGGCTTTGCACCACTCCACCGCCGTAGGAATGCCAAAGGGTCTGCCCGGTGGACGCATCAAGCGCAAGAATATTGCCGTGATTGTCCGCCGTGAATACCAACCCTCCAGCGGTGCTCAGAACGCCTGCCCAGTTGTCGCCCGGGCCGAGATCATGCTGCCACTTCGATTTGCCCGTTTGATAATCGACGGCGCGCAAAGAAGACCGCGACCATACCGACAAGTCCCGGCCCGCGAAGCCCTCCGGTTTTCCTTCCGAGAGATCGTAATAAATACTGAAGGATCGGTGGGAATCCACGTAAAGCAAGCCGGTCTGCGGATCGAACGACGGGGCCATCCAGTTGGTCGCGCCAATTGCGTCCGGTTCGACCAGCGAACCTGCGGGACTCGGATATTTTTCCGGGTTGCCGATCGGCTGGCCTTTCGAATTGACGCCTTTGCTCCAATTGATGTCTTCGAACGGAACGGACAACAGCGCTTTCCCATTCGTGCGATCCAGCACGAAGAAGTAACCGTTACGCGAGGCTTGCAAAAGAAGTTTGCGGGGCTGTCCATGAAAGTCCGCGTCCACGATGACAGGTGTTTGTACGGCATCCCAGTCGTGCACGTCGTGCGGCGACGCCTGGAAATACCAGACGAGTTTTCCGGTATCGGGATTCAGCGCGACAATCGAGCAAGTGTAGAGATTGTCGCCGGGCCGCGTCGCTCCAGACAACACCGGATTCGGATTGCCCGTTCCCCAATAGAGCAGATTCAATTTAGGATCGTAGGTGCCCGTGAGCCAGGTCATGCCTCCGCCATGCGCGATGGCGTCACTGTTTTTCGGCCAGGTTTCGCGACCGGGTTCGCCCGGCTTGGGTAGCGCGTCCCAGCGCCACTGTATTTTCCCGGTTTCCGGGTCAATGGAGTCGATAAAACCGTGCAGATCGTTGAAGTCGCCCGAAACGCCCGACGATCACGTGATTGCGAATAATCAGCGGAGCCATGGTCGTCCAATAGCCCAGCTTGACGTCGGCCAGCACCACGTCCCACAACACCTCGCCGCTACGCGCATCCAGGCTGAGTAAATGCGCATCGGGCGTCTCGAAGTACAGCTTGCCTTGATAAAAGCCAACGCCGCGCTGGCCGATATGCAATCCCTCGTTCGCGTGGTAATGATAATGCCAGTTCTGGCGGCCGGAGCGGGCATCCACTGCCCAGATGTCGTCGGGCTCTGTGAAATACAGCGTGCCATCAATCAGCAGCGGCGAAGATTTTAGTCCCGGGCCGGTGGAGACGTTTGTCTGGAAAGCCCAGGCAAGCCCAAGCGATTTCACATTGCTGCCGTTGATTTGTTTCAGTTCACTGAAGCGCTGGCCGGAATAGTCGCCGTTATAGGTGGGCCAGTTTGCGAAGAGCAGCAGGAGCAGGAGAATCATTTCAGGGTTTCCAGATACGCGAACAGGTCGTGCATGTTCTCGTCCGTGTAATGAAAGAGCAGTTGTTCGTGCGCGGCGAGCGGATCGTGAATGTCGGCTTTCACTTTGCCGCGATCCCAGGAACGAATCCAGCCGTGCGAATCGCGCAGCTTGATGGTGAATTCGTCGGCGTAGACTTGCGATCCCTGGAACACCTTCCCGTCGGAATCGGTGATGGTGACGGTTGGCACGTCGCCGGACGGGAAGACGATACGCGATTGCAGATCGACGGGCTTGTATTTCGAAGCGATATGAGCCAGGTCTCCCGAAACCGAATGGCACTGCGCGCACTTGTCAGCGAAGTATTGCTTGCCGGCCGGCGCGTTGCCGACCAGGAGCTTTTCAACCGGATAATCGCCGGGGCCGCGCGCGTAAACGGAAGCGGCCAGGCGGGATTGTTCGTGCAGGAAGGCGGCGATGGACTTAATCTGCTCGTCGGAGAACTGAAACGCCGGCATGCCCTTGTCCGGGCGGCCGTTGCGCACCGACCTGGCCGATGAGATTTCCAGCGACGTCGTGGCTGACGAGCGTGGAATGGATCAGGTCGGGGCCGCTCGCACCGCGGGCATTCGCGCCGTGGCAGAAGGCACAGTTCTGCCGGAAGAGCGCCTTGCCGTCGCCCCAGAGTGCGCCGGCAGCCAGCAGGAGCGCGCAAGTAAGCCTAAGCACCGGCGTGGGCCTCCCGGTAGCATTCTTCGGCGATCTGGCGCAGGAGCAACGATTGCTGCCAGCGGTCGCTCTCTTCGACCGGTTCGCCGTTCGGGCCGGGGAAGGTCCGGGCGTAATAAATGCCGGGGGCGAGCAGCTCGGGCGTGAAGATGGAAGCGCCGTGGCGGAAGCAGGCGGTCCAGAGCTGCCTGAAATGCCGGACGTATTCCGGTTCCGGCTCGGCAGGACTGATCGCCACTTGCATGCACCCGGGATTGCCGATCCGGCCGTGGAGGAAGCGGACGCGTTCGAGCACCGGTTGGAGAAACGCGAGCTTGTTTTCGAAGCCGCCGTAGACCATTTCCTGGCCGGTGTACCAGTGGGAGAAATCGCCGTTGAAGCGCAGATCGGGAAACTGCCGAACGAACTCGACGGTGCGCCACATGTCCTGGAAGAGGGTCGCGCGATGGGTTTCGACGTACAAAGGAAGGCGGTAAGTTGTTGAGGCAGTAAGGATAGACTCGATGAGGCGGGCGCCATCGGAAAACCCCTCCAAGCCCCATCCAACATGTAAGGTGGCGCACACATGGCCTTCTCCAGCCCACTGCTCGGCAAGGGAGTTCGTTTTTTCAAATTCGTTGATGCGCCCGCTCGCGGCGGTTTCCAGGCCGAGCCGGCGACATTCTTGCAAATCCGATCGGGATGCGGGTGACGCGAATTGCACGCCTTGGTAGCCTGCCTCCCTGATCTGTTCGAAGGAGATGGGCGGCAAGCCATCCAAGGCCAACAGGTTGAAGTAGGACTTAAATATTGGAGTGCTCCAGGCTACGGGCGCTGTGGTCCTCTTTGTCGTCAAGCCAGGCCACGTTGGACTGACTGTCGTTGAAGCGGCGCATTCCGGCTTCCATGATGGCGGAATCGGGTACCTTTTTCAGGGGCGTGTAGCGGGGGTGGTGGGACTCTTTATATGGATCGTTACGGGCGGCGTTATAGCAGCAGATCATGGACCAGCGCGGTTTATCGGAGTGGTTCTGATCGGAGCGGTGGAGCAAGTTGGCGTCGAAGAACAGGACGTCGCCGGGATCCATTTCGACGTGCACGAGTTCAAGGCGTTCCTCGGCGTGGCGGACGCGGTCGAGATCGGCTCCGGCCTGATCGCCCGTAAGAATGTGATCGATGCGGCCCATGCGATGGGAGCCCTTGAGGACCTGGAGACAGCCGTTTTCGCGAGTGGCTGGATCGACCGCAATAAAGGCGCTCGTTAAAAGCGGGAACAGAATGCCGTTTTGATACCAGTAGCCATAGTCCTGATGCCAGGCCCAGGCGCCCCCGATTTTGGCATCCTTCATGATCATTTTCGAGTGGTAGTGATAGACCTCGCCGCCAAGGAGTTCTTCAGCCGAGTTCACAACGGTTTCGCAGCGGGCGAACATGCCATAGATGGTGTCGCCGGGATGATTCCAGAGCGACAAGCGAACGGTGCCGCCTTCGCCATCGCCGCGGCCGAAAGAGTGCTGATCGAGCGCGCGGTCCTCTTTGGCCGCGCGATGGAGCAAGCCGATCTCTTCTTTATCGAACATGCCTTTCACGAGGACGTAGCCATTCTGGCGATATTCTTCGAGTCTGTTTTGCGGGATAGGACCTGATGCCATTTGAAATTCTCCTCTCGATACTAATTAGCTGCGCAGGTTGAGGCCCGACATGAGCCTGTCGGTAGCATGATACGCCTCTTTAACCCAGTCGACGATTTTGTCCGGTTCGGGGGAATATTCGAGTTCGATGCTGACGGTGCCGGTAAAATTCGCGTCTTTCAGGGCCTTGAGGTATGGGGGGAAATCGACCACGCCGCGGCCAGGCGGGAGATCCCCATGTATGCGGCCGTCGCAATCGGAGAGATGCACATGCGCGATGCGGCCGCCGAGTTTGGATAGCTCGTCCGGTTTATCGTGCGCCAGGACGAGATGCGAGACGTCGACGTTAGCTTTCACTGAGGGGTGGCCCACGTCGGTGAGGAACTGCGCCATACGGTCGACGCTGTTGATAAGCGAAAGATGAAAGGGTTCGAGTTCGACGGCGACTTCCAGGCCAAGCGAGGCGGCGTATTCGCCGAGGATGCGGACCTGCTCGACACCCCACTGCCATTGATCGCGCGGCGCGATCACTTCCTGCTGCCAAATGTATTCGCCGAGCACCAGCAGAAGATTTCTGCCTTCGAGCTCGTAGCAGAGATCGAGATAGCTTTTGGCGCGCATGGTGTGGAAGTCACGCACGGGCTTGTTGAAATCTGGCAGGCCCAGGGCTACGCAGACGGTAGACACGACGGGCAATTGCACGCGCTCGCAGGTTTTTCGGATCAGTCTGCGCTCGCGAGCGTCGATTTCGAGCGGGTCGGCAAAAATGTCGATGGTATCGAAGCCGATCTCTTTGGTGAGTTCGATGCCGCGTGCGGTTGAAATCGGGGTGCCGGCCCAGGCGGAACTGATCAAACCTAGTTGCAAGGGAATCCGCAGCGATAATAGCATAGAATTTCATTGGACATGATGAAACGAACATGTAGCGTTCATGAGCGGAGCTGCTGATGAATTCCGAAAGAACATATGGCATTGGCGCAGTAGGCGCGGGATTCATTATGCGGGATATACAGCTTAAGGCATACGCCGACGCGGGATTGCAGGTGGCAGCGATTTACTCCCGAACGCCCGAGATTGCCCGCGAAGTGGCGGATTTGCGCAGCATTCCGCGCGTTTATGACTCATTCGACGCGATGCTGGCGGATCCCGGGGTCGAGATTCTGGATATCGCGGTGCCTCCGGATGCGCAACTTGGATTGATCGAGCGCGCGGTGCGTGAAGGAAAGCATGTGAAAGGGATACTCGCGCAGAAGCCGCTGGCGGTGACGTACGCGCAGGCAGAGGCGATTGTCCGGTTGTGCGAAGAGCGGGGCTTACCGCTGGCTGTAAATCAGAATATGCGGTATGACCAATCGATTCGCGCCTTGAAAGCGCTGCTGGAAAAAAAGAAGTTGGGCGAACCAGTTTTAGCGACGATCGAAATGCGGGCAGTGCCGCACTGGCAGGCGTGGCTGCGGGAATACGGCCGTCTGACGCTGCTCAACATGAGCATTCATCACATCGACTGTTTTCAATACCTGTTCGGAAGCCCGCAATCGATTTACGTGAGCGCGCGCAAGGATCCGCGTACAAAATTCGCGCACGAAGACGGGATTTGCCTATACATTCTGGAATACGCGGACGGGATGCGAGCGGCAGCGTGGGACGACGTTTGGGTGGGTCCGCGCAGCGAGCAGGACGATATGAAGCCGTACATTAAGTGGCGCGTGGAGGGTACCGAGGGACTGGCGGAAGGAACGATCGGCTGGCCGGAATATCCCAACCGTGCGCCGAGCACTTTGACTTACACAAGCACCGAGAACCCGAATATCTGGTTGACTCCGCGCTGGAAAGACGTGTGGTTTCCGGATGCGTTTCAGGGGCCGATGCTCGAGCTGATGGACGCGATCTCGTGCAGGAGACCGCCTGACATCAGCGGGCGGGGGAACTTGCAAACAATGGCGGCGGTAGAAGCGGGATATCGATCGCTCAAGGAGCGGCGCCCGGTGGACATCGCTGAAATACTCGGGCAGCGGCAATAGAAGCGTATGCCAGCACGAAGATCTTCAGCGCCGACGATGAAGGATATCGCGGTGCGCGCGAAGGTTTCAATCGGGACGGTCTCGCGCGTATTGAACCGGCATGAAGATGTCGACCGGGAGCTAAGGGAGCGAGTGGAAGCGGCGGTTCGCAAGCTTGGCTACCGGATGAACCAGCGAACGCGCGCCGTGGTACATGCCAAGTCGCGCATGATCGGTTTGATTCTCTGCAACGATTTCGGCTTGAGCTCGGCGCAATCGCTGCTGCTGCTGGGTGTAGAGGAATATTGCGCGCAGGCGGGTTATTATCTGCTGTTTGCGCGGTATCAGTTTTCAAAAGATACGCCGGCGGATGCAGTGCAAATTCCGAGCGTGGTCGAAACGCCAGGTTTGGCGGATTGCTTTATTTTGGCGGGCACCCTGCATGAGAATCTTTTGAGCGCCTTCGACAGGCAGGGTTTGAATTATGTGCTGCTGCGTAACCATTTGCTGGACGCGACGGCAGGGAAGCGGCGTCTGCAATCGGTCCGATTTGGGGATGAGGGCGGCTTTTATGATGCGGCGCGCTACCTGGCGCAATTAGGGCACGAGGATATCTGGTATGTGGGCGACGGAGCGCGGCCATGGCATCGCGGCCGGTACAACGGATACATGCGGGCAATGACGGAACTCGGGCTGGAAACGCATGCGCACACAATCGCGTTGTCGGACGACGAATTTGAAAACGGGCAAATGGCCATCTCGTATATTTTGGAGCAGCAATGGCCGGCGACGGCGGTACTGGCGGCCACTGACGAAGTGGCGTTCGGGGTGCGGGAGGGTTTGCGGCTGCATCGCAAGGAAGTTCCGAAGGACGTGAGTTTGATTGGTTTTGAGAATCAGCTGGGGCATTCGCGCGGTTCGAATCTGACGAGCGTTTGCGTGGATATGGTGGAGGTGGGGCGGCAGTTGGCGAAGCTGGCCATTGGAAGAATCGAGTCCCGTCCGGCGGGCGCGATGGAAGTGAGCGTGCCGACTACGCTGGTGAAGCGGAGTACCTGCCGGCCGCTGCGGAAAGAAGAGCATATGCTGCTGTGAACGTTTCGCAATCGGATCTTCTGCCTCGACCTGTTACGGAAGTAGTACCCTGTCGCAGTAATATCGGCAGTGCTCCGGTCGCTGCGCTTATAGTTGCTTTGTCTGGCGGCGAGGACAAACAGCCGGCCCTAGCATTAGTTCCGAATGACTTTCTTTCATTCTCATTCCTGCCTCATTGCCTCAGCGGGTTGGATGCTGGCTGCACGCCGAGCAGGAACCCACGCCGCAGCGACCGCTATCGCCAATAGGCATGTAACCGCGCCTAGTATTGCCGCAGGGTCATGAGGACCTACTGCATACAGCATTGATCTTATGAGGCGCGTAAGCACCAATGCGCTTACCACGCCGATAGAAGTAGAGACCATAGCCAATAGGCCGCTCTCGCGTAAAATCATGGATCGTATTTCTCTGGGCTGCGCTCCCAAAACGAGCCGGATGCTCAATTCCTTCGTGCGGCTCGCAACAGAGTAGGTCATGGTTCCGTAAACGCCGATGCTGGCAAGAATGAGTGCCATTAGCGCAAAACCTAGGGTAAGGGCGCCAAAGGCCCGCTCCACGTGCATGCTCTCATCAATCTGCTGTTGTTGCGTCCGCACGTTCGCCAGGGGCAAATTGGGGTCGACCTTCGCGGCGGCGCGCCGCAGCGAGGCTAGAATGCCGGAAGTGCTCAAGTCCGTGCGCACGGCATAAGTCATTCCCTCCGACACCACCGCATCCTCCGGACGCTGTGCGTAAGGAACAAAAAACTGAGGCGGTGGCGATTGGCGCAATGACATGTATTGCGTATCGCCACACACCCCAACTACCTCCACCCACTTATTCTCAATTGGAATGCCAAACCTGAATCTTTGTCCGATGGGATTCAGTTTCGGAAAGCGGCGGTGCGCGAGGCTACTGTTTATGACTGCGACGGGTTGCCCTGTTGCCGTGTCCCGCTCCGTAAAGCCCCGCCCAATGACAATGGGAATCCCCATTGTTTGAAAAAAGCTATTACCGACCGCTGTAATCCGTTCACCAGGCTGCCGCTCTTGGGTAGCAGCTTCCGCCTCGGTTTCAAACATCGTGTCTAGCGTCCAATCTGCAACCAAAGGGACCGACATCGCAGTGACTGCTTTCACTCCAGGTACTGCGGAAAACGCGCCCTCCAAAGACTTATATAGCTGCACTTTTTTTCTAAGCGTGTACTCAGATGATGGTGGATTGACCTGGAGTAATAGGAGATGTTCGGCATTGAAGCCGACGTGCACGGAAGTCAGAGCTATGACAGTGCGAAGAAAAAGACCTGCACCAATAGATAAGCACGTGGCCAATGCTAGTTGGATTCCTACAATCGCTTTGGAGCCTACTCCTCTCCGGCGAGATGCGGTGTGCGCGGTTTCTTTCAGGCTGGTGGCTGGCTCGACCCAAGATAGCGCCATTGCTGGTACCCACCCAAAAAACATGCCCGTGCCGATTGTCACAGTTGCCACAAACGCATAAACACGCCAGTCGAAAGGTACGTTGAATGGCATGCTTTCGGGATCGACCAGTAAGCGTGGTATGAGATTTCGGGTAAAATAGCCCAGCAAAAGGCCGCCCGCTCCTCCCAGGGAACCTAGAAGCATACTCTCGGTTAGTGATTGCCTTAATAGCCGCCGGCGGTTGGCGCCGAGCGCGAGTCTGATGCCAATCTCGCGCTGTCGCTCGGAAGCGCGAGCCAGCAGCAAAGTGGCAACGTTCGCACACGCTAGCAGGAGGACCAATAGAAGCATGGCAGCCATTACGTTCAGTGGTTTTTTTACAGCGGCGATCCGATGGAGACCGTGGCTTCCAACTATGAGCAGTAAACGCGGGATATGATCGCCCGGCTTCAGGGTCATGGTTGCTCTTACGGCCGAAGCCAGCTCCACGTCGAGTGCGGCCGACGCACGGGCGTCCTTAATTTCCGGCGCCATGCGGGCCATGATACTGACCCACCATAGATTCGGGTCGCGCAGTGCGGAGGCTGTCCCTCCCAGTCCCGGCAGAACCTCAGGTTGCATCGATAAGGGCAAAAAAATCGCGGGGGATTGCGCGACGCTTGCAGTACCGGTAAATCCTCTCGGATTGACACCGATCACAGTGAACGGTATCCGGTTGATGACGATGGTCTGTCCGATTACCCTGGGCGAAGCAACGAAGTCGCGGTGCCACAACTCGTCGCTGATGACCGCAACCGCGCCTCCACCGGGTGTCGCAGCATCAGTATTCTGGATCGCCCGGCCAATCTGCGGCACGACTTCAAGGCTGGAGTAGTAGTTTCCGGAAACCATGACCGCTTTAACCCGCTCGGCCGTTCCGTTAATCGTGGCGTTCGCATCGAAATCGCTGAAGGCGAACAAGGCAGCAAAGTGTTGCTGCAACATTTTATATACGGGAAAGGAGAAGGAGCCGCTTTCCACGTTCGTGCCCTGAGTTTCAACGTCCCCGAGGAAGCTATGAACTACAACGTTCTCGTCGCCAATCCAGTGCAGGATTCTTAGTTCCTGTGGACGCGGAACATTCAATCGATCATAGAGAAGTCGCTTTGCGGCAGAGAAAGTTGCGGTACTTGCGCCAATCCCGATGGTGAGCGAAAGCAAGGCAATCACGGTAAACACCGGATTTTTGCGGAGCATACGGACACCGTAGATGACGTCCGTCAATAGGCTTAGTCCGAATTCACGCACGAAATACATCTATTCGCTCCGTTGCAAGTTCAGCGGCGTACAACAACGTCGAAAAGTGAAAAATGAGGTGGGACGTGGCGTTCCGAACCCGTAGAGCAGGGCACGTATCTGCAACGCAGGGTCTGCTGATCCGTTGCTAGACACGGGGGCGTGAAGGCTAGTCCGCAACATTTTCGCCGTATTGCATGCGTGGCCGCAGAGGATCCTTTCCGGCCATGTAGCGGACCATCATACTACGCCGCTGTAGGCGTTGTGAGCCGCGCCATCGTCTCGCGGTAATTCCACGGCACCCACCCGGACGGGTGTATAGACAGTTCGGCGCTCGAGACAGTTCGCTAGCAGCACCTTGACCCCGGCCAGCTTCGGTGTGTTGCGCGAAAGCACGTCGCACATACTGGATGGGCGCAGGCAGTTCGCGTACACGCTGCTTCAATACCTCGGCGATGTTCTCGCCCGCATGAATCGCCCCGGTGAAGAACAGCGCGATGGTCCGTGTGCCCAGGATGGAGACGATGCCGTTGGTGAATGTGCCAAGCGTAGCTGCAATCGCCCGTTTCCGCCGGTCCGCCCCGCTTTGCGAGGTGATCCCGGCGAAGTGTTGCCTGCGGAATGATTCCGCTTTATCAAAGATCTCGCCTGGCGATCCAATCGAGTTCCAGTTTAGGAATGCGTTTGAACTCCGGGTCACCGGTGACGAGAGGGCAGTTGTGTTTGATTGCCAGTGCGGCGGCGAACCCGTCGGCATAGGCGATTGGAAAGCGGCCTTTCAGTAGGGCGGCACTCCAGATGTCGTTCATAGATGGCACGTCGATAGTTACGGGCAGCGTTGGAGAGGAATCGCGCCAGGATTCGGCTAGCGCCTGAGTATATTGCTTTCGCAGGAAATAGTAGACTTCGCCGACATTGATGGCGCTCATCAAAATACGTGTTTTGCCTTCTTCGCCTTCCGCCAGCAGTTTTGCGACGGACTGGCCGGCTGGTTGGCGGCCGCTCATCCATTCGAGGACGGCCCAGGAATCAAGAACGCGAGTCTTCACGCCGGCGCTCACGATTCTTGAAAGTCTTGAACGCTTTCATCAAATCGGGATCCTTGATGGCGCCAGGCAGCTTTTTCCAGGCGGGTTCTCGGGACAGGACGATCTCATTGCCTCGGACCTCGAGGTTAAGTTTCGTGCCTTCGGCGAGGTTCAGAGCGTCCCGTATGTTCTTCGGGATTGCGATCTGGCCCTTGGACGACAGAGTAATTCGCTCCATGTGGAAATCTTACCAGAAGTAAGGCGGGCGGCGATTGCTGGTGTGCGAAGGCGGTCGAGCACTATCCGGGCCGGCAAAAGCCAGCTTGGGACTCCGATATCGTTCATGAAATGATACGTTAATATTCACCGGGCACGGTTTCTGCTTTGGGCCAGGCCTCGGGATATTGTCATGAGATTTGCATTCGGTTGTCTATTGATCCAGCTGGCTTGTGCGGTTGCGTGGGCGCAGGGGGTTACGTATGCGGGTGGGCATGGGCCCGGAAATGGCAAGCACATTGTGATGCTTGCCGGGGATGATGGCGAGTATCACTCGGAAGAGATGCTGCCGCAGTTTGCCAAGATTTTATCGGTCCGGCATGGATTTCAGTGCACTGTGCTGTTTCCGCTGGATCCGGACGGAACGATCGATCCACATCAGAATCGAGATTTGCCGGGATTAGAAGCGCTCAAGACGGCGGACCTGCTGGTGCTGTTTATGCGCTGGCGCGATTTGCCGGACAACCAGGTCAAGATGTTAATCGATTACGCGGAATCGGGCCGTCCGATATTGGCGATCCGCACCGGCACGCATCCGCTTCAGCTGCGGACCAGTAAAACATATCGAACGATATTCGTGGGACAGCAAGATTCCGGGATGGGAAGGCGGCTTCGGGCGCAGGATTCTGGGGGAGACTTGGGTAGCGCATCACGGGCAGCACGGGAAGCAGAGCACGCGTGCCTGGTTTGCGCCCGGCGCGGCGGGAAGCCCGGTATTGCGCGGCCTGCACAGTGGAGAGATTTGGGTCCCGACGGAGGTTTATGAAATTCGCCTGCCGATGAAGCCGAGCTGTCAGCCACTGCTGCTGGGGCAGGTGCTTTCGGGACTGCATCCTGACGATCCGCCGGTACCAGGAAAGGTAAACGATCCGATGATACCTGTGGCGTGGACGAATCATTACAAGGGAGGCCGGATTTTTGTTTCGACGATGGGCGCGGCGGATGACTTCGAGGGCGCCCCACTGCGCCGGTTGCTGGTGAATGCGGCGTATTGGACGATGGGCCTCGAAAAGAAGATCACTCCGGATTTAGACGTATCGCTGGTGGGCGAATATCATCCACACTCCTACTTGTCGGAGACGTATACGAAAGGCGTGAAGCCATCGGACCTGGCTCTCAAACAATGAAGAAAGCAGCTCTGGCTCTGTTTGCGCTCGCCGTTTTTATTGCCGGCGCGAAGCATGAGGACAAAGGACAGAACTGGACCATGATGGGCGGTCCGCGCGGCATGCATTACTCGCCGCTGACCCAAATCAATTGCAAGAACGTGAAGCAACTGCAACGGGTGTGGCAATTCGATTCGGGGGACGAGTTTCAGGGCTCCGAAATGGAGTGCAATCCGCTGGAGCTCGACGGGGTGGTTTATGCGACGACGCCACGGCTGAGAGTAGTGGCGCTCGATGCGACTACCGGAAAACAGCTTTGGGATTTCGATGCGCATCGGGGCGAGCATCGAATGGAGAAGCTGCGCAACCGCGGACTGGCCTACTGGGGCGACGGGGACCAGCGGCGTTTGTTTGTGGGGGTAGATCAGTTTTTATACGCGCTGAACGCGAAGACGGGACAGCCCGAACCCGATTTCGGCGAGCATGGACGCGTAGACCTGCATGAGGGTCTAGGCGACTACGCGAAAGACCTGACGGTCGAAGCGACAAGTCCAGGGGTGGTTTATAAAGATCTGCTGATTCAGGGCACGCTGGTAGCGGAAGATCTGCCGGCCGCACCCGGATTCATCCGCGCGTTCGATGTGCATACCGGGAAAATACGCTGGGTGTTTCACACCATTCCGCAGCCGGGAGAACCCGGTTATAACACCTGGCCGAAAGACGCGTATCAGCGCATCGGCGGCGTGAACTCGTGGGCTGGCCTGACGCTTGATGCAAAGCGGGGATTGGTATTTGCGCCAACGGGATCGGCATCATTCGATTTCTACGGAGCGAACCGGATCGGCGACGATTTGTATGCCAACTGCGAACTGGCGCTCGATGCGGAAACGGGCAAGCTCAAGTGGTATCACCAGCTTGTTCATCACGACGTGTGGGATCGGGATTTGCCTGCCGCTCCAACGCTTGTGAAGATCAAACAGCACGGGAAGACAATCGATGCGGTAGCGCAGATCACGAAGTACGGATATGTTTGGCTGTTTGATGAGTTGACGGGCAAGCCGCTGGTGCCGCTGCGCGAGATCCATGCTGAGCCGTCGGCGGTAGATGGGGAGGTGCTCTCGACACACCAGGAACTGCCGACGGAGCCGGCTCCCTACGCGCGCCAACAGGTGTTTCCGGAAACGCTAACGGAGCGTACGCCGGCGGCGCACGCCGCAGTGCTCGCGCAGTTTGAAAAGCTGAAGAGCGGTCCGCAATTTACGCCGCCGAGTTTTGAAGGAACGGTAATGTTTCCCGGCTTTGACGGAGGGGGCGAGTGGGGCGGCGCGGCGTGGGATCCGAAGACCGGCATTCTGTATGTGAATTCGAATGAAATGGCCTGGATTCTGCGGCTGATTCCGCGCAGTTTGGGAACGGGCGAGATGAGCGGCTCGACGCTGTATCGCCAGAACTGCGCTGGATGCCACCGGCCCGATAAGAAAGGGAGTCCGCCAGAGTTTCCTTCGCTGGTGGATATCGGTTCGAAGTTATCGCGTGAGCAGATCCGCGACATGGTCGACCACGGCGGGGGTCGAATGCCGGGTTTTGCGCGATTGGGAAAAGGCTCGGTGAACGCGCTGGTGGAATACCTGGCGACAGGCAAAGATATCCGGCTGGACGGCGCGGAGCATCAGCAGAATGCGCATTTTTCTCCGTTGAAGTACGGCATCGACGGCTATAACCGCTGGCTCGATCCGGACGGATTTCCAGCTGTGAAACCGCCATGGGGAACGTTGAACGCAATCAACCTCACCACTAAGAAGTACGTGTGGAAGAAGCCGTTCGGAGAGATTCCATCGCTAGCGGCAGAAGGCATACACAACACGGGATCCGAAAATTACGGCGGCGGGGTAGTGACAGCGGGCGGGCTTTTGTTTATCGCCGCGACGACGCACGACCATAAGATCCGGGCGTTCGATAAAGCCACCGGTGAAACGCTATGGGAAGGTGAGTTGCCGGCGGCCGGCAATGCGACCCCCGCTGTCTATGCGGTAAACGGGAGGGAGTACGTGGTAATCGGCGCGGGCGGCGGAAAATGGGGCGAAAAGAGCGGCGGGAGCTATGTGGCGTTCGCTCTGCCCGAGACGGCCGGGGCAGCGAAGTGAAGATTGGGCGGATTGCCGGGCTGTTTGCAGTTTGCGCGACGCTGCCGGTGCTGGCGGCCGATTGGACGATGTTCGCGGGCAACCCGCAGCGAACTGGCTACGCGAGCGGCGAGCACAAAATCAACCGGCGGTCCGCCGCGAAGTTGAAACTGCGCTGGAAGGTGCATCTCGAAAACACGAGCAAAGAGCTGGCCGGGTTACTGGTTCCGGTGGTGGCAACGGATGTGAAGGCGTCCCCCAAGGCGAAAGACTACGTGATTGTGGCGGGCGCGGACGACAAAGTATTTGCGCTCAATGGTAAGAACGGCAAGCTATTATGGAGCCGCGAATTCCATGTGACCGCTACACCGAAGCAGAAGCCGAACTGGTTGTGCCCGAACGCAGCCACCGCGACACCGGTGCTCGATCGCAAGAAGTTGAGGTGTATGCGCTGGCAAGCGACGGCGAACTGCACACAATGAGCCTGATCACCGGAGAAGATACGCAGCCGGCGCGGCAGATGACTCCGCCGTTCGCGAAGGTGTGGAGTTTGAACCTGGCAAACGGTGTGTTGTACACGGCGACATCACAAGCCTGTAATACAGTGCGCTCGGCGATCTACGCCATCAATGCGGAGAGCGGGGAGGCGCGCGAGTTTCTGGCGATGCGAACGTATGGGGCGGGAATTTGGGGACGTGCGGGCGTTTCGGTAAGCGCCGATGACGTGGTGTTTGCGGAAACCGGCGACGGGATTTTCGATCCGGGGAAAAATCAATATCCAAACAGCGTACTAGCCGTGGACGGCAAGACAATCGCGCTCAAAGACTACTACACACCCACCAATTACGCCTACATCGCGAAAAAAGACCTGGACATGGGGAACATGACACCGCTGGTTTTTCGTTATGGGAATAAGCGCCTGGTGGCGGCGAGCGGCAAAGAGGGAAGAATCTATCTGCTGGATGCGGCCAACATGGGCGGACCGGATCATATGACTCCGCTGTACAGGAGCTCGCTATTTGCCAATGCGACGGGCCGGTATTGGGGGCGCGGCTTTTGGGGCGCGATGTCGACCTGGCGGGATGCGAAAGGGGCACGCTGGATTTACGCTCCAGCCTGGGGTCCGGCGACTCCCGAGACAAAGTTTCAGAGGACAAACGGTGACGCGCCTTCGGGAAGCGTGATGGCATTTCGCGTAGAGGGGCTGGAGACACAACCGGTACTTACTCCGGTGTGGCGTTCGACCGATATGGCAGTGCCGGAGCCAGTAGTTATCGCGGATGGAGTAGTACTGGCGCTTTCAAACGGGGAGAATATTACGCAAAACACCGCGAACGGCGAATTGCTGACATCGGAGTTCCGAGCGACGCATCCAGTTGGGCACGCAGTGCTCTACGCGTTCGACGCGGCTACGGGTAAGACTTTGTATTCGAGCGGCAACGATATTACTGGATTCACTCATTTCGGCGGCTTGGCCGTGGCGAATGGTGAAATTTATGTTACAACTTGGGATAACACAGTTTATGCGTTTTCGACGCATTAAGTAAGAGGTCAGTTAGTGCCCGCCGTTCGTCTACTGGGGGCGCGCGGCCGGATTTGACAAAGGGGTTGAATTATGAAGATTTTGGCTTTGCTAATGGGGCTGGCCGCTCCATGCCTGTTTGCGCAAACGTTTGCAGGCTCAATTTCGGGCATTGTTACGGATCCTTCGGGAGCCGTGACGAGCGGCGCAAAGGTTGAGTTAACGAATACGACCACGCACGATGAGCGTGACTATACAACAACTAGCGACGGAACTTATAAGTTTGACAATCTGGAGCCAGGAACTTATCAAATTACGGTAGATGCCAAGGGTTTCAAGACATATGTGCGCTCCAACATGCTGTTACGGGCGGAAACGGCGGCTTCGGTAAATATTTCCCTTGTGATCGGCGATACGCAGCAAAAAGTTGAGGTGACCGGGGAATCGCTGCTGGTGGATACAGAAAGCGCGAATAACTCGGTTACGATGGACAGCCACTTGATTGAGGCGCTGCCCAACAACACGCGCAATCCGCTCAATTTTGTATTTTCGCTGGCCGGAACGACGGAGGGCCAGGGCGGACATGACGAGCCGTTCGCAAACCTTCGACCAGTTGTTCAGCCAATTCGGGTTGAACGGCGGCCGCACTGGAGAGGCGCAGATTCTGATTGACGGAGCACCCTCAACGGCGATGGACTGGGGCGGGTTAATGGTTTCGCCGATGAACGATTCGGTGCAGGAACAGCAGGTGATGACGAACGTGTACGACGCACAATATGAGCGGTCGGGCATGGGCGTAGTGACTCTGATCACGAAAGGCGGCTCGAATTCGTTTCACGGCGAGGCGTATGACTATTTGCGTAACTCGGCGCTCGATGCGAACACCTGGGCCAATGACAAGTACGGGCAAGCAAAGCCGCAGTTCAAGCGCAACCAGTTCGGCGGCAATATCGGCGGTCCGATTCTGAAGCGATACAACTTATTCTTCTTTGGCGCGTATGAGGGATTGCGTCAGCCGGATACGGAGAATAGCGGTTTGATCACGGTGCCCACGGCGGCTGAGCGAGCGGGCGATTTCTCCCAGTCGTTGAATTCCTCAGGGCAGCCAGACATCATTTACAATCCGTTTTCTAGCACGCAGGTGACCGATTCAAGCGGGAATACCTATTACACGCGCACGGCGTTTCCCGGGAACAAGATTCCCTTCTAATTTATTTAATCCCGCCGGGGCGAAGATAGTAAACCTGTACCCTTTACCGAATCAACCGAATCAGGGTCCGAACGATAACAATAATTACTACGCGCAGGGACCGGGCAATACCACGAACGACAAATTCGATGCGCGAGTGGATTGGGCGCAGAACGAGAAGCATCGATTGTTTGTGCGCGTTTCGGACCGGGTGCGCGAGAATCAAACACCCGCCTGCTTCTTTTGCAATGGCGCAGATACCGGCAACGGGAATGACGACAATGCAACGCAAGTGGTGGTGAACGACACGGTGACGCCGAGTCCGACCTGGGTCATCAACGGCTATATCGGCTATAGCCGCTGGCATGAGGCGCAAAAGCCGACCGGGCTGGGAAAAGCGAATCCAAGCACGATTGGGATCGATCCAGCGTTCTTTCAAGCGTCGGATGCGCTGCCTACGGTTAGGCTAGACAATTACTCAGGGCTAGGAAGCGGAAATTACGACAATTACGTGCGGTATTCGGAAACGGCACAGGTCAACTTGACCAAGCAGTTTGCGAATCACACGCTGAAGTTCGGTGCGAACTACGACGTGTTCATGATTAACAATGAGCCCTTCGGAGTGGGATCAGTGAATTCTGGCAGCTATTTGACGGCCTGCGATGCGGGTCCGGCGGGAGGCCCTTGCCAGGCAACGAGCAACAGTTCGATTTACAGCGGAAATGGAATTGCTTCGCTGCTGCTGGGCGTGGGAACAGTAAATCAATCGACTAACATCGATCCGGCCATGAGCGAACATGGATTCGGCGGCTACGTGCAGGATCAGTGGCGAGTTACTCCCCGCCTGACCGTCAACATTGGGCTGCGGTATGAAAATCAACGGCCGGCCACGGAACGATATAACCGGCTTACTTACTTCAACCCCACGGTGCTGAATCCGGTCAGCTCGCAGATCGGCTACAACGTTTTCGGCGGGTTCGAGTATGCCAACGCCAACAATCGCTTCGCGTGGGCGCCGGATAATCTGAACTTCGCACCACGGGTGGGCATTGCTTATCGTGCGACAGACAAGCTGGTGGTGCGCGCGGGCGCCGGAATCTTCTACATGCCGGCGTCGGCGATGCTCAGTTTCGATGGCGGCCAGTTTTTGGGGTTCGGTTCGAATACGAGTTCGATCGGAACGGTCAATTCGGAAGGCATCGTACCGCAATACCTGATCAACAATCCATTTCCAAACGGGCTGAATCCGCAGACCGGCAGCTCGCAAGGCTTGAATACATATGTGGGACAGGGCGCCAGCCAGATCTGGTACAAAGGGCAGCACCCGATCGGCTACAGCGAACAATGGAGCTTCGACCTGCAATACCAGCTCGGCTCTCACTCGGTGATGGAGTTGGGCTACACGGGTGTGAATGGCCGCAAGCTGATGTATGGAAATCCGAACATCAACGCAAATCAACTGCCAACACAGGATCTCGCATTAGGCGATGGATATCTGCAGAACCAGGTGGCGAATCCGTTCTATGGCGTCATCACGAATCCAAACAGTTTCCTGAATGGACCGACGGTGTATCAATACCAGTTATTACAGCCGTATCCGGAGTTCGGCAATTTGAATTTAACGCGATCGCTGCCGGGTGCGACCTCCAGTTACAATGCGCTCGATGTGAAATACAATCACGCTTTTCAGAACGGTTTGAGCGCGATTGTGACTTATCGCTGGTCGAAAGCGTTGGATGACGGCTCGGAGGACCTGGTGGGTTGGAGCATCGGCAATCTCTGGCGGGATTCTTACAATACGAGAATGGATTATGCGGTGAGCACGCACGATCAGCCGCAAAGTTTCGCGGTGGCGGCGGTCTACGACCTGCCGTATGGCGTGGGTAAGAAATTCGGCAGCAGCGCGCCATGGGTCGGTGAAGCAGGTGCTGGGGAACTGGCAGCTTTCTTCGAATGTGCGGATTGCGAGCGGGTTGCCGATTTTCGGGATTATCAACGATTACAGCTCGCCGTTGAGCAATCTCTATGGATTTCCGAGCCAGCAGACGCCCGACCTGATCGGCAATCCGGTGCCTGCGAACCGGACCCCAGATAACTGGATCAATCCGAATGCGTTTGCATCGACGGATGGGTTGGACCGGCTAGGGAGCAGTCCGCTGCGCATTCCATCGGTGCGGGAGGCGCCCACCCAGAATCTTGATCTGTCGGTCGCGAAGATGTTCGGGACGGAACGATTCAAAGTGCAGTTCCGCGGGGAGTTTTTGAATGTGTTCAATCATCCGATCTTCGGCGGGAATTACAACATCAATACTTGTCTGTATTGCAGCAGTTCGTTTGGGGAGTGGACCAGCACGCGCAACGATCCGCGGAATATTCAGTTGAGTTTGAAAGCAACGTTCTGAGGAAGGAACGGGCGCGGATGAAAGCGCTCATTTCTGCGGCGCCGGCGGGTAGGCGTTCCAGCCGGCGTGCTCCCACCAGTCGAGAATGCTTGGCGGCTTCGCCGGAGACGAATAGTGTTTCCTGCTGGTAATGGTAGGGCGCATGACGGCCGGCCACCGGGCCATAGAAAACATCGGTCAGCAATTCGGTGGAGCGCGAAAGTTTTCCTTCCTGAAGAAGCTGCTGCATGGCTTCGACCACGAGCCAATTATTTGTGCGGTGATCGACGCTCGTCAGGATGCCCGGTGATGATCATGTCCGGGTGATACCGGTTGATGAAGGTTTTGATGGCCGCGACCACGGGCTCGCGTGCGTAAGGCAGATTTGGGATCGCCGCTTCGCGGTAGGGCGCGTGATCGCTCGCGAGCAGAACGGAAAGATATGGATCGCTGGCGCGGGGATGGTGATACCAGATCTCTTCCAGGCCGCCGTCGGGAAGCCCGAGAGTGACAAGATTTTCGGGAGGCACCCCTAGATGGCCTAGTGAGGCGCGAGCTTCTTCCAGGCGCACTTCGCCGAAATCCATGGCGCGTTCGGCGTCGCAGGAGTGCATATAGAAGCGGTCGCAGCCGCCGGCGTCGCTACCGGTGAAATAGACAAAATAAATCGGGATATGGTTTTCGAGAGTTGTTCCGCCTGAACCTGGTGGCCCGAAGCATCGGTTACTCGCGCGTAAATCGAGAGATTGTGGCCGAGTTTCCTCATGGAGAAGGGGATCTGCGGGGATGAGCCAGCGGGGAACATGGTGTGGCTGGTATCGAAATGAATCACGTCTGAAACGAAAGCGGGCGGGTAAAACATTCGGTAGGATTGCGATTTCGGCACATCGGATAAGTGCCAATAGAGATAGAGAAACGGATACTGCTTGGGTAGAAATTTATTTGGTGAAACGGTAAAGGCAGGCAGAGCAAACGCTAAGTCATAGATGCGATCCGGATGCGTATGATTGCGCAACACCACGCAAAGTAGAGGGCCTCGGGTTGACCGTGCTCAACCTGAGCGACGGTTGGGGGATAGTTCTTCCATCGGGCAGAGTGAGATCGCAAGATAGCGGCCGGTGCGAGCATCGGAAGGAATTTTCCAGATGGGCTGATACACGCCGCCGTGGAGAGAGATGCCGGCTGCTATGGATTCGGTCTGGCCGGCGTAGCGGATGGCGGCGGTAGCGCGGGCAGCAGGTTGTAAACGAAGCAGCACTTGATCGCCGACGTTGTAACTGCGTGGTCGGCGATAGCGGCAGGATTGAGGCGGCGAGAAGGGAGCCGCTGAGTAGAAAGAGTGCAGAGAAGTGCATTAGTGGTGTTGGGCAGGCATGTGGAACTGGCTCATCGTGTTTCCATAAGGATCTCGAGTGCAGGACCGAATTTCCGCCCCATGCGTTATCAGGTAGGCGATGATACCTGCAGTGTCGTCAGAATCGGTATATACGAGAAAATCCGGGTGCTGTTCGACGAAACGGTCAAAAGTAACCTCCGGATTGTAACTTACGCGAGCGCCTTCGCGCACGTTGCGAGTTAGTAGATAAGATGCGCTCGTACTGGAGACTTCGACTGGATAAAGGTGCGGAATGCCTTCAGGCCAATAATGCACAAGATACAGGAATTGAATGATCGATGGAACCGCGATGGGTAAAGACTGGTAAGCACTTGAGTGTAGAAGCGGGTAGAACTTGAGCGGATCGTGCGGATCCGTACTGAGAAAGGATTTTATGGACGGCTCATAGAGTTCTTCGCCGACTCCCTTTACACGATGATCGATTAGCAGCACGAACAGAAACGCCGCCATGGCAATGACCAGAGCTGTGAAAATCGCCGCCGCTCTCTTCCGCATACGAAATCCAGCGCCGAAAGCTAAGGCCAAGCAGAAGCCGATAACTGCCGTCTCAAAGTAGCGGAATACGTAGGGGCCTTTGACAACTTTGGCCACGATCAGCCCATAGAAAGGCATTCCGAGAAACGCGAGGGCGAGGATGATGTCAGCGCGGGCGTTGTTCAACCGAGGCTGCTCGATAACCGGATCGGCCGACCCATGATCGAATACGGCGTCAAATGCAAACAGTCCAATTGCCGCAATCGCCAATAATAAGCTGTATCCAAGCAGTATCTCGAAGAAGACAGGAATCCGCGATATGGTTGACGGAAAATACGCGTTGAATCCGTACGTCTTCAGCGGAGCATATGCTCTGAGCAAAGGAATAAAAGAAACGCAGGCGATTGCGAGTGGCAAGAGAATCGCGACCCACACGCGCCACTCGATTTGCCGATTGCGCTTGCTGCGGTAAAGCTCGACCAATACAAACGGTGTGACGGCGACAATGGCATAACAGTGGATCAGGAAGGCGGCCTGCAGGGACAACGCGAGGCCGATCAGCCAGCGGGATTCTTTCGGCTGGTCTTCCCACTTTTGCCAAAACAAAATAGCGAGCCCGAAGAAGCCAAGTAAAAGGCCATAGGCGCGTGCTTCGTAGGCGTAGGCGTACGCTCCGGTGAGCAAAGGAAGGACCATTGCAACTAGGCCGCCCGACAATCCGACGCGGCGGTTCACGATCCAGAAGAGGCACAGGCAGAGAATCCAGAAACCCAGGATGGGCGCCAAGCGCATGCCGATCCTGCCGTCCCCAAATACTCTCATGAAAGTCCGATAAATCAGGTAGAAGAGCGGCGGATTGAAATCGGCGCCATGCATGACGGCCGCCCACGAATCCTTGAAGGAGGGCAGACGGCAGATGTAGTAGGTGCAGAGTTCGTCGTACCACAGCCATTTCTCGGAGGCGCGGAGGAGTGTCTCAGCGAAATAGAACAAGGAAAAGGCGATGAGCGTAAGAGAGGTCCAGCGAGCAGTCCGACGGCGGCGGGATGGATCAACTTGAAGCGTGGCAGATTCGGGAGTGCGTCTCGGCATTCGTGGGGGTGCTTACTTAGGATAGACTGCGGCGAAGCGCGAGAAGGTGCTGTGCGGAGACAGTACCCGGGAATTGTAGTAGGGTGAGGAGAATGGACCCTAACGGCGCAAACGAATTCGATCCCGGAAGGGTTGCGACAGCCGGGCCAAAGAGTTCCGTACGTGTTCCGCTGCTACTTATGGGATTGTTGTTGATTTTGTGTGGGGCGGCAGTTATGTTTGCCGACGCGGCGTGCGAGGGACTGTTGTTGTTATGGAGACAATCCGCAGCACACGGAATGTGGGTGCCGTATTTGTTGTTCGGCGGGTTGATAGTTTCCATTTCCGGTTGTTTGTTGGCAATTTACGATTTGTTTGTGTTGTTGCCGAAAAAGCGCATGCGGGGATTTGTGAGTTTTGACCAAATCTCAAACAGAATGTTAACGGTTGTTCTGACTGCGTACAACGATGAACTTAGCATCGGCGAGGCGGTGCGGGATTTCGCTGGTCACCCGCTTGGTGAGGCGGGTAATTGTAATCGATAACAACAGCAGGGACGAGACGTCGGCTGTAGCGGCGCGGGCCGGTGCGGAAGTGATTCTGGAAACCCAGCAGGGCTATGGCAAATGCGTCTTTCGCGGGCTAAGTGCGGGAATTGCGCAGGCGGATACGGAACTGACGCTCCTTTGCGAAGGTGATGGCACGTTCGCCGCATTCGACATCGATAAGTTCATGGCCTATATCCCGCATGCGGATATTGTGAATGGGACGCGCATTGTGGAGCAGCTACGGGATCGCGAGACCCAGCTGACCACTTTTATGTATTACGGTAACTTCGCGGTAGGAAAATTGCTGGAATTGAAACATTTGGGACGCGGGACGTTCACCGACGTTGGAACTACTTACAAGCTTTGCCGGAATAATGCCTTGCGCCGGCTGCTGCCTAAACTTAATTCGGACGTAAATCTTGAGTTCAATGCGCATTTTCTGGATACCGCGCTGAAATGTGATCTATCCCTTGTGGAGTGCCCGGTAACATTCCATAAGCGCATTGGCATTAGTAAAGGCGGGAATATTAGTGATTTTCGCGCGTTTAAGGTTGGGCTGCGAATGATTCGCGGAATTCTTTTTACTTGGCAGGCAGGTTAACGCTTCGCGAGAACGGCGCTTTGCGGACCATGAACTCATAGCCATCCCGTCTGTCCACCGTAACAAATTCAGATTGAATGTAGTGAGCAAGAGGCGAGGACGGGATTGCGGCGGAGGCATGAAAAAAGCTGACCAGCGCCGGATCATACACAACGCATGCCGTATTTCGGTCCGACAAATCCCGGATTACGACCTGTTGTTGACTCGAGCTTAGAAATCCTGGCCAATCGTTCATCATCATGAGGGTGGGGGAATCCTGTTTTGTCCAGAAATATAAGCTGAACAGACCAGGCATCGAAAAGAAAGAAGAACACCGCGCGTCAATTTGTTGTGCAAGCCACTGAAAGGTTTTTACGCGATTCGGATAATCATGGATCCGGGCCGCTCCCGGGAGCGCCAAAGAAGGTGTTCCGGTGTACAAATAGCGGAAATATCGGGCGCTGTGCAGATACGTGTAGGCGATAAGTAATGTTGCCAAGGCGGCGGCCGCTAGCTTGGGCCAAAAGTATGACAGTGATGCGCTTCGGAGCGAAAGAAAGACCAGTCCATCGTACAGGCAAATCGCTATTACCGGCACCAGCGGAAGCACGGCGAAGAGACTTTGGGAACCGGCCACGGGGAAAGCATATAAGTTCACGAACACGGAAAGAATTGCAATGGCAATCCGCGCGAAACGTGTTGACTGGGCATTTTCGCCGGGGGGCGGCAGCAGGACTAACCAGGTAAAAGGGGCTACGTATGCCATTATTATGACGCCCAGCGGCCAGTTCATTGGGCGACAGAGTAACAGGTAGGCAACAAGCAGCGCGAGCACTAGCTTCAGGATCTGTAACGCAGATAAGTAGGACTGCTGGTTTCTCGCCCTGTTTTTGTTGTTAAGCCACGTGAGAAACAGGGCGAGTGAGCAGACGGAGCAAAAAACCGTACCGATGCCCAGGTCCGTGGCCCTAAACCAGTGGTGGGTAAAGTCCTTGTGTTGAAAAATAGTCACGTACAGAAAGGCGCGGATGGTGGTGCCGCGCGCGAGGAAAGGGGTGATAATCGCGGCGTAGGCGACAGCAAATCCTGCGGCCATAAAGCCCCATCCACGGGACGGAATGACTGCGTCTACTCGCGTGAAGAGAGCGGTGCCGAGTACGGTGCAGAGAGCAATCGCGAAAAGGCAGAAGTAGATACGGTCCCAGCTAAAGCGAAACAGCGGCGCCATGATCCCGGCCGCTAGGAGTAACGAAGCACAGCCTGTTAGTACCAGAAGCACATTGCGCCACCTGCCAACCGGCAAAGCCAGCAAATAAGACGAGCAGCACCGCAAGCGTGACATACACACCAAGATTGATCTTCGTCTGGCATAGGGCGGCGCATAACGCTCCGAATGCCGCCATTCTTGGAAGAGAGGCAATCCGGGTAATGCCAGTGAGGCAGACAATCAGGCAACCGAGCAGGGTGAGGCATATTTCTTCAGGGTGGCCGGGACTCCACTGGAAGAAAATCAGCATTCGCATGATGGCAACTAGCGTGAAGGCGCTTAAAACAAGAGAGCGGGTGACGCGAAAAACGGGCCAGGCGAGTAACACGGTGCAAGTGGGCCAAAGGAACCAGCCGATGAAGCGCACGCAATCGTGTGAAGGAGCGAAGCCGGTTACTGCATAGAAGAGCCACTCGACGAGGTAATAAAAGGGCCCGTAGAGAGTGTAAATTTGGTTATAGAGTACATGGTGATCGACTACGGCCTTCACAGTAGCGAGAAGATAGCCTTCGTCGTCCCAGACACTAAAGCCAGAAAACATTTGAAAGTAGGCGGGCAGCGCGACGGCGAGCCACGCGAATGCGGCCAGCAGAAAGCGAAGCCGCGAGTTTGTGAGGTCCGGTATCGAATTGCGGATACTGTTTGTCATCCGTTTTCAGCGCGGCTAACCAACGGTTTCAGTCCCGCGGGGTTAGCTTACTATTACTCGACTTGAGCGCGCAAGAACATCTGTTTCGCCGAGGGCTTCCAGGGCGAGGATAAATACAATTTGATCAGCCAGGGCCGCACGGGGCCGGTGGTTGACTTGATGGAGAACGGAAGAAAGCCCGGAACTTTTTCGGTGACGCGAAAACCGTTAGCGGCGAGGAAGTCGGCGATGCTGTTATCGGTGTAGACGGAAACGTGGGTGTAATCGTCAAAATATTCTTTGTACGCGAAGCGGTAATTCGGTTGTAATATGTTCAAGGTTCCGCCTTTGCGCAGTTTCCTTCTGACCTGAGCGAGGCAGAGCGCGAAATCCTGCTGGGTCAGATGCTCAAAAAGATTGCTGGCGAAGACGAAATCGATTGAGTTGTCCTCTATGCAGGAAAGATCGGTTACGCTGCACAGATGCGCAGAAACGCCGGGCTGGACGTATTTCAGGAGGCCGGGCCACTGATCAATCGCGGTCTTTTGCCGGCAGCGAATATTGTTGATGAAATGGCCGTAACCCGCGCCGAGTTCTAGTACGTGAAATTCGGGCTCAACCAGCCGCCCGAAAAAATTCGAGCAAAGGGTTTTCCAAACCAGTTCGCGTCTTTGATCGAAGGGGAAGCGGGTTTCATGGTAACTAAGTTCGTTCATTCGGGTGAATCGTGGTCCGCTCCATACGGGAAGCGGGTCTGTCCAGTTACTGTCTTAGCACGGACAGAGCGCTTGTAGTAGGGTAGCTCTCATGCGCCGTGAAATTCGACTCGCCGTTCTGCCGGGAGACGGTATTGGACCGGAGGTGATGGCCGAGAGTGTTCGTGTGCTCGAGACGATTGCGAAGCTCGATTCAGATCTTGCGATTGACAAAACGTTTTTCGATTGGGGGTCGGAGCGGTATTTGAAAGAGGGCAGCATGATGCCCTCGGATGCGCTCGACCAACTCGGGAATAAACGCTTCGATGCGATCCTGCTGGGGCCCGTGGGGGACCCGCGCATTCCCGATCACATCACGCTGTGGGGATTGCTGCTGCCGATTCGCCAACATTTCGATCAATACGTGAATCTGCGCCCGATGCGCCTATTTGAAGGAGTCGATAGCCCGCTGCGCAGCGCTCCGGTGATTGACATGGTCTGCGTTCGGGAAAATACCGAAGGCGAGTATGCGGGCGTGGGGGGGCGGGTGCATGCGGGCAAGATGGAGGAGCTGGCGATTCAGTCTATCGTGTTTACGCGGGCCGGGACGGAGCGCATTATTCGCTTTGCGTTCGACTGGGCGCGGCAGCATGGCAGAAGGCATGTGACCAGCGCGACAAAATCGAATTCCATGCAGCACAACATGGTTTTCTGGGATGAGATTTTTCAAGCCGTGGCGAGCGAGTATCCGGAAATCGGAACGGACCAGCAACTGATCGATTCGTTTACAGCGCGGATGGTCGACTCGCCCGACTCTGTGGATGTGTTCGTAGGGTCGAATCTCTTTGGTGACATTCTGTCGGACCTGGGCGCGGCGGTCACGGGCAGTTTGGGGCTGGCGCCGAGCGCTAACCTGAATCCGGAGAGACAATATCCGAGCCTGTTCCAAGCGGTGCACGGATCCGCGCCCGACATAACGGGCAAGGGTATTGCGAACCCGATCGCTTCGATCTGGTCGTTGCAGATGATGTTGGATTTCCTGGGTGAGGAACGGTGGGCCGTTCGCTTGCTCGAAGCCATTGAGCAGGTATTGCGGGAGCGGAGGATACGGACGCCTGATTTGGGGGGCCGGAACACGACGCGAGAACTGGGTGCGGCGATTTGCCAGGCGCTCAAGGCATGAAGCTTGGGCGGCTAGAACAACAAGATCAGCGCCGTTGCAAATTTCGGCGGGCCTTAGGACTGCGGCGGCTCCATCGCGCGGCGGTTGCATATACTTTCGGAAGATCCGAATGCTTATAAATCGAAGCATGGGCCTGGCGTTCGTTCTGCTTGCCGGCCGCGCAGCGCTGAGCCAGGCGCAGGAGATCAAAATCAATTGGGACAAGATAACGCGGGTTTCAAATACGACCGCGACGCTGCAGGTGGTTGTAAATCCACCGCTTCGGCGGGATTCGCCAATTCACGACCAAGTCTTTTCGAGTTTACGATCGCTTGACGCGGAATACGTCCGCTATGTTCCCTGGCTGCCTTATCCGAAGCTGGGCGTGGCGGAATTACAACCGCCTGCAAATGGAAAAACGTCCTGGGACTTTTCGTTGATCGATCCTATGACGATCGACTTTCTTGGATGCCACTCAGGGCCATACGGTAATTCTGAATTTCAGTACGATTCCGGCATGGCTGTTTAAGACGCCAAAGCCTGTCGAGTATCCGCAAGATCCAAATAAAGTGACTTGGAACTACACGCAGGGAACGGAACTGCGCGATCCGAGCGGAAAAGAACTCGGAGATTATTATGGCCGGCTCGTGAGCTGGTATGTGAACGGCGGATTCACCGACGAATACGGCAAGCGACATGCATCGGGGCATCATTTCGAAATTCCGTACTGGGAAGTTCTAAACGAAGTTGATTTCGAGCACAACATGACGGCGAAGCAATATACGTCGCGCTACGACGCGATTGTGGCGGGCATTCGCAAGGTAGCGCCGGATATGAAGTTTGTGGGGTTGGCGCTGGCCGCACCCTCGGATGATCCGGAGATGTTCGAATATTTTCTAAATTACAAGAATCACCGGCCGGGCATTCCGCTCGACATGATCTCGTATCACTTCTATGCGAGTCCTTCGTCCGATCAGACGCCCGAGGTGCAGCAGTACACGTTCTTTGCCCAAGCCGACGGATTCCTGAACTCCGTTCGTTACATCGATGCGATCCGTAAACGCTTGTCGCCGGAGACGCGCACCACCATTGATGAGATCGGGTGCATATCGGCCGACGATAGCGGACAGACGGATCCGCATCACGTCACCAAGTCAATTCCGAATTCGTATTGGAACTTATGCGGCGCGACCTATGCTTACCTGTTCGGCAATCTGACCTCGCTGGGTATCGATGTGGCGGGGGAATCGCAACTGGTCGGTTATCCGACTCAGTTTCCGAGTGTTTCGCTGGTGGACTGGGATACAGGATTGCCGAATGCCCGTTTCCGCATCCTGGAACTATTGAAAAATAATTTCGGGCCTGGCGACAAGGTGGTGGGGGTGAAATCGGTACCTTCAGGTGTGTACGCGTTGGGTTTCATTGGAAAGGATGGCAGCCACAAGCTGCTGCTGGTGAACAAGCGAGACCGGGAGATCTCTGTCACGCTTCCGCAAAAAGCGAAGAAGGCGGTTTATGTGGATCAAGAAACAAAAGGAGATCCGCCGAAAATTTCGAATCTCGAGGGCGGCACGCTCGAACTAAAGGGATACGAAGTGGCCGCCGTGACGCTATGGTGACGCGCCCCTGTGGCCGCTGGGAAGATTTCAGACGGTGGATTTTGTGTGGCCCAGAAACAGATTGGAGCGGGCAGGCGGTTTGCGTACGGTCCTTCGCAACGAGGTCTTCATCGCTTTTTCAGCCAGTTTCTTCGCGCGCTCGAGGAGAAGAGGCCGGAAATCTTCGCTCATCACGTTATAGGCGTGGAATCGATCTAAGGAGCAAGGGACGGCGGTGGATGCGATTTCGAGAAGATGAAGGCAAAATTGGGGGCCGTCCTGCATGAGCACTCCATATTTTGAGAGAAGCGAGAGATTCACTTCAATCGAGAATTTGTCCACCGCGTCGCGGCTACTGAATTGAAAGCATCTGCAATCCCCCTTTTGGATGAAACCGTCATATGCAAATTGCATAATTGTCCTTCCTTTCGGCTGGCGTGGGGGAGCAGATCCATGATGAGGAGCGATCAGTACTCGCAGGAGAGGTCAGCTATTCATGTTATCACCTGAGGCCAGCGGATTCCCGGGGGATAATGAGAAGCTGCCAAGACATCGCGCGCATGAACGACCGAAACGAAGCGCGTCTGATCATTCCTGACATTCATCACAGAGTCAGCCTGGTGGATCGCATTCGCGAGAATCATCCTGGAGTGCCGGCAATTTTTCTCGGCGACTACTTCGATAACTTCTTCGACACGACTGAAGATATGGAAGTGACCTGCCGCTGGCTCGAACGGGCGACAAAAAGCAGGCAGGACACGTTTCTGCTCGGCAACCACTGTTTCGCCTACCTCTCTTATATATTTTGCGAGTTCGGTGGGGCTACTGTGCTGGTTGGACCGTAGCTAAACAGCAGGTGTTCCATGAGCATTTCCCGGATGACACGCTTCTGAAGTCCTGTGCTTGGCTGATACATTGTCAAGACTGGGTCATCAGCCACGCTGGGCTTACTCGTAAGCTATATCGGACATTTTCGAAACGCAATAGCGTCGAGGAAATTATTCAGTGGGTCGACGATGCCGAACGCGCATTGACGGCCGGCGTGTCGCACCCTGCATTCCTGGCAGGTGAAGATCGAGGCGGACCAGCTCGCAGCGGCGGCATTCTGTGGTGCGACTGGAATACCTTCGAACCGATTAAAAGGATGCGACAGATTGTGGGACATACGCCGGCAGAACACGTTCGGTACAAATCTGGCGACGTTTGTCTAGACACCCACCTTGACCATTACGGGTTGCTGCAAGATGGTGAACTCACGATCCTGAGCAGCGAATGATGGCCGCAGGAGCGGATTAGTGTAAGTCTTCACACAGATTCCTTCAAATTTCATTTGCGAAAGATGCTAAATGCTTCAGTGGGGCTCGCCTTCATTGCGCGTTCCTCGGCTCGAGGACGATCGGCGCGCCGATATGGCAGCGGATCCGGGTAAAGGGCGAATCTTACGGACCCCAACGTAGGGATCGTGCGTCTAAGAGAGGTGAGAGTAAACGCGACACGGGATGAGTCTGTCTACGCCGGCCTGCATGCGGTTTATCGGAAGGCCTGGAGCGAGTTTTGCGTTCAGGTGACCGTCTGGCAATCGCTTCTGGCGGAAGATCCGGATGCAGATTCGATTGAAATAGCGAAGAAGAGAGTAGAGCGCGCGCAGAAAGTTTACCAGGAAAAGCGTAATGCGCTGGCGGATTACCTGCTTTCCAGTTCACCGAGAGTGGACGATCTGTGGCCAGCGGGTCGTTACAGAATGGAGAGTATGCAGGCGGGTCACTTCTCTGAAAGATAGCCCTGAGCCCGCGCGGTGAAGGGTTTCGGGGATGCGGTGGTCGTGCAGGATGCCTCCGGCTCAGAGCGGGCAGCAAAGGAAGGGGAAAGCGCGATTAAGAACTTGCGAGGTTGCCCAATCATGGTTTGCCCAATCCATGGTTTGCCAGCCGGCAGAAGCGCTCAGGTGAGTGAGTTAGCCGATTCGATACGGCAATTCGGCGGAATCATCAAGAAGACCATCAAGGATGTTTCGGCGGGAGTCGAGTTACTCGCGGCCGCGCAGACCGCTTTCGACCAGGTATCATTCGAAATAACAAACGGCGGCTCGGCCGTTACACAAATCGCAGCGAGCAGCCGGGAACAGGCGCGGGGCGTGGAACTGATCGGACAGTCGATTAGCCGGGTGGGAGAGGTGACACAGAACAACGTTGCCAATGCGACGCGGACAGCGCAAGCCGCGACCAGCATGAGAGAACAGGTGCAAACAACGCGGACACATCTGCAGGAGTTGCTGGATGTGGTGGGCGCAAGCCGGTTACGGACGGCGTAGAGATCCTATTCGGGCTGGGTTCCCCAGAATCAAAAGCGCGACATCCTTTAGAAGAATGCAGCGCGCTTCTTACGACTGGGGCGATAATGACGCTACTGATTTTCCGCCAGCTTGCGCGCCCGCTGCCATTGCAGCTTCCCGCGATATTCGTCGTACAAGAGTAGTGAATCCGGCCCAATAATACCCGCAAACAAACAGCAACAAGAATGGAATCGCGAAGAAGTTTAGTGTTTCGATCGCGAATTCGATCATGTACACGAAGTAACTACCGATCGCGATTTCGATATACGGTAGCCAGCCACTCCGACGCCGGTAAGCGGCCGGTTGGTGCTTCACTTTCTGAGTACCGATGGCGTACTTCGGAGTTCTCGCAAAGGCGCTCTTAATGCCCAGCAGCGCTTCAAGTACGCCCTTCGAATTACTAACCGTTAACGCGACGCCCGCGGCCATCAGCATCGGTAAGAACGCAATGGACTTCCACCAGTTCTTTGGATACAATTCCCGCTGCGCATACAGATAAAAAGCAGTGATCGACCAGAAGGAAGCGATAATCAGAGGCAAATCGATCGCTACCATCTGGAACACGCCCATATAGAAACGCACAATCATCACGGGCAGCATCAACATGGAAACGGCGATCATCAGGGGATACGAGATGTTGGGCGTCAAGTGCATAAACGCCTCCACTTTGACTCGCAGCGGTAAATCGGCCTTGAAGATACGCGGCAGAAGCTTGATCGCGACCTGGGTCAGGCCCTTCGCCCAGCGAGCCTGCTGGACCTGGAAACCATACGTGTCGACCGGCAGCTCCGACGGGCAATCAATGGACGGTACATAGATGAAACGCCATCCTTTGAGTTGGGCCCGGTAGCTGAGATCGGAATCTTCCGTTAAGGTTTCGTGCTGCCATCCGCCGGCGTCGTCTATCATAGTGCGGCGCAAAACACCCGCTGTACCGTTGAAGTTGAAGAACAATCCCGAACCGCAGCGCGCCCCATGCTCGAGCACAAAATGCCCGTCGAGCAGCATTGCTTCCACTTGTGTCAGGATGCTGTATTCCTTGTTCAAGTAGCTCCAGCGAGTCTGCACCACTCCGACCTGCGGGTCCGCGAAGAAATCGACTGTTCTCTTTAAGAAATCTTTGGGCGGAACAAAGTCGGCGTCGAAGATAGCAATGAATTCGCCCGTTGCGGTTTCGAGCCCTTCCTGGAGCGCGCCGGCTTTGAATCCGTGGCGATTCGTCCTATGGCGGTATTCGAGCGGGAAGCCCTGCGCCCGGTACTCGTTGCAAAGGCGCTCCGTGAAGGGATGGGTTTCGTCCGTCGAGTCATCCAGCACCTGGATTTGCAGCAGTTCGATCGGGTACTCGATTTTGCTCACTTCCTCGAGTAATCGCTCCACTACAAAGCGTTCATTGTAAAGGGGCAACTGAATCGTTACCTTGGGCAGCCGGTCGAACTTCGCGGGAGGGGCGGAACGCAGCTTTCTGCCATATTTGATGTACCGGCGAACCGTCTCGTACCGGTGCACTCCGTAGACCGACAAAATGAGCAAAATGCCGAAATAGGGGATAAGGAGCGACCAGTCGAAAGCGGAGAGGCGGTAAATGCCCGAGAAGGTGTCGTCGAACAGACCGGACGACAGCCGCGCTCCCAAAGTAGGCTGGGCAAAAAGGAATAGCAGTAGCAAGCTCTCACATTTTACCGTTTTTCCCCTCTTAGCTTCAGGGGAGTCCCTTAGGAGAACTCCTATCCTAAGGGAACATACCACCGGCAAATCGCGTAAACTCCTCTAGGAAGCACGCGGGAGGGAAGCACCGATGCGCGATCACCTGAAGATCCTTGGAATCTTAAACATTGTCCTGGGCTGTTTGACGGCGCTCGCCGGACTGGTAATCCTGGTCGCGGCGGGCACGCTCGCCGGGATAATCGCTACTGCTATCACGCGCGGCGACTCTGACCCTCAGGCTCCGCTGATCGTTGCGCCGATTATTGCCGCGGTTGGCCTGGGGATCGCTATCTTTTTTATCGTCTTAGGCTTACCCGCAATTATCGGCGGCTGGGGCTTGTTTCGCTACCGCCCCTGGTCGCGCGTTCTCATGCTGATCGTATCGGCGTTTCACTTATTGCATGTACCGATCGGCACCGCAGTGGGAATCTACGGATTTTGGGTTCTAACGAGCGACGAGGGCCGCCGCATTCTGCAGAGCGGGGGTGCTGCGCTTCCGCCGGCCGCATCCGGACAATATACACGCGCGAGCTATCCGGCCTACAATCCGCCCCCGGGCCCTACGCCGCCGCCCGTTTAAGCCAGTAACAACTGCCTGGCTTCGGCGAAAATGTCTCGCAGCATTTCGGCGGTCAGCTTGCCAGTGGAGGTGTTTTGCTGGCTCGGGTGATAGGACGCCAGCACCACCGGCCCACCCGGGCAGGGACGATGCTTCACACCGTGGCCAAACCGGAACGGCGCTCGCGACCGGATTTTGCCGCTGTCCTGCAAAACCGAGAGATACGCGTCTAATCCGATGCCGCCGAGCGCCACTACCACCTGAACGTCCCGCAATAAAGCAAGTTCTTCGGTCAAATAGGGACGACAGGTCAAAATCTCCTCTCGAGTGGGCTTATTGTCGGGTGGCACGCAGCGCACCGGGGCAGTAATGTAGGCGTCGAGCAAACGCAGGCCGTCGTTCCGTGAAATGCTGGACGGCTGGTTGGCAAATCGGTTTTCCCAAAGCGCCCGGTACAGGAACTCCCCCGAACGGTCCCCGGTAAACATCCGCCCAGTGCGGTTCGCCCCATGTGCGCCCGGCGCCAGGCCAACGATCAGGAGCCGCGCTTGGGGATCGCCGAATCCCGGGACCGGACGGCTCCAATACTCCTCTCCCCGATACGCCCGACGCTGCACTCGCCCGATCTCTTCCCGATGCGCTACTAATCGCGGGCAAAGGCGGCACTCGACAATCCGCTCATTTAACACGCGCAACTGCAAGTTCTGTTGAGGCCGGGACATCGCGCCCAGCGTACCGCGACCGGCTGTCCGGCTAAAACCCGCTCACCAGCCGCAAACTGCTCGCCTGACGCGTGATAACCGGCTCCCGGCGGAATTTTTCGATTGAGGCTGCTAAGGCATGCAGGGACGCGTACGACTGGTCGACCGGGTTTGGTAAAGCCTGGAAGCGGGGAAACATGTCTGCGAACATCTCCACCAGTTTGGGATCCCGCCAACCGCGGGCTGCCTCTGCCCGGATCGTGTGTAAAGCCTGCTCGCCGGTCATAGCAGCTTTATAAGGCCGAACCGTTGTGAGCGCATCGAATATATCGGCCAATTGCAGGATGCGCGCCAAAAGTGGAATATCTTCGCCCCGTAACCCGTCCGGATACCCTGAACCATCCCAACGTTCATGATGATGCCGGATAATGGGCAGCACCGGCGCCAGCGATTTCATCCCCTGACAGATGCGTTCCCCTCGTTCGGCATGGGTCTTCATGGTTTCCCACTCTATTTCGGTAAGGGGGCCGGGCTTGAAGAGCACGTTGTCCGGCACGGCCACTTTCCCTACATCGTGGAGGTATCCGCCTCTCTGGAGTGCAAGTACATCTTCCGGAGGTAAGTCCAAGGCCAAGGCCATTGCAGCGCCCATTAACGCGAGCCGATGGCAATGTTGTCCCAGATCCGGGTCGCGGCCTTCGACCGACTGGGCGAGCGAAAACAGAACGTTTTCCGAATCGTCCACCGAATCAATCATGGCCCGCCGGCGTAGGCTTGCTCTGAGCCGCGCCTGAAATGCCCGCCGTTCAATAGGCAATCTCAGGTATTCATCGGCTCCCTGTTCAAGCGCCCGTATTTCTTCTTCGACATTCAACCCGCTTCCGAGTACGTACACGGGCAGGAACTGTGTGGCGGAATTCTTCTTAATCAGCCGGCAAATCTCGAGACCACGCGGCTGCTGGCGCCGGAAATCCAGAATCACCAGGTCGGTCTTCTCATGAGCAAGGTGAGCAATCGCCTCGGCCGCTGTATGCGCTTCCTGTAAGCGGTGAGCACTGCCGCGTAAAGCCCCCTGGATAGCGCTCAAGCTTGTTCTGGAGCCATTTACGAGCAAGATCCTGGCCGGGGGAGGGGCATCGGCTAGAAAGTTGCAACCCTGCCCCGCGATTACTCCTAATTGTTTGCCCTTGCCAATCGTTCCGCTTGCCATGCTGAATGCGCTCTGAGTTTCTATCGACTCTAGTGGGCGTCGTCTTTAGAAATTCTGACCCGGGGAGCGAAAGTCACGGAATCTTGGTACTAGCGTAAAATCCTAGAGGCACTTCCGGGCGGTGCAATTCGGACTACGCCGGACTATCGAATGAACATATTCATCTATATTCCGCATCCATCGAGTAACCAGTGGTCTTGCTGAAAACGTTCAAAATTCTGATCGTCGAGGATAATCCTGCGGACGTCCGATTACTAAAGGAAGTTTTTTCAGAGCTCGCGGCAAACCTCGAACTTTACGTTGCGCGTGATGGCGCCGAAGCTCTCGATTCCATTCCCCGGCTTTCTTTGGGCGGCCATGGACCGGATCTGATCTTTCTCGATCTGAACCTGCCTAAGCTGAGCGGCCACGATGTTCTGGCCAAAATAAAGGGAAATCCGGATACCTGTGCGATTCCCGTCATTGTACTGACTTCGTCGCGAGCTGAAGCCGATGTCCAGCTCGCTTACAAGCACCACGCCAACGCTTATATGAAGAAACCGGATACTCTGGAGGGCCTGGTGACGGCTGCCGCCAAGATTAAGGATTTCTGGCTGGATACGGCTACCCTTCCGACATAATTGCAGGACGAAATTTAAAGGGTGGAGGCATCCGCTTCGTGTTCTAATTAAGCGAAGGGGCAGCACGTTCGTTGCTATTCCCGGACGCCTACATACCCGCGAGGAGTCGATTCCCTGAACACTAAAGTTGCGCCCGTAACTACCCAAGTACGCGAGCCCGCCGATCGTTGGACCCCTACCGATGCCGCCGAGCTTTATGACGTTGCGAGTTGGGGAAAGGGCTATTTCTCGGTTGGCGAGAACGGCAACCTCTTTGTTCATCCCACTAAAGAAAGCGATCGCGCCATTGACCTGAAACAGTTGGTCGATACTCTGCAGTGGCGCGGTATTTCTCTGCCCATCCTGATTCGTTTCGCCGATATCATCCGCCACCGGCTCGGCGAAATGTATCAAGCGTTCGATAGCTCCATTCGCGAGCACGGCTACACCGGCGGTTATTGTTGTGTGTATCCGATCAAAGTGAACCAGCAGCGCCAGGTGGTCGAGGAAGTCTTTGAATTCGGCCGTCCCTACCGGTTCGGTCTGGAAGCGGGTTCCAAACCAGAACTGCTGGCAGTGCTGGCGATCGCCGACAACGAAACGCCGATCATCTGCAACGGATTCAAAGACGACGAGTATATCGAGATGGTGATGCTGGCGAAAAAGATCGGCCGCCGTATCATACCGGTGGTTGAAAAGTACACCGAGCTAGAGCTTATTGCCAGGCATGCGCAGGAAGTTGGTGTGAAGCCGGAGATCGGTATTCGCGTCAAGCTTGCCAGCCGCGGCTCGGGCCGGTGGAAATCATCTGGCGGCTATCGTTCCAAGTTTGGTCTCACGGTAACGGAAGCTCTGAAAGCCGTTGAGTATCTGCGGAGTCTGGGTCTCGAAGATTGCCTGCACCTCCTGCATTTCCATCTGGGGAGCCAGATCACCAACATCCGCCAGATCAAAGCAGCGGTGGTCGAGGCGGCCCGCATCTATGTCGAGCTCAAGAAGATGGGCACCGGTCTGCGTTATCTGGATGTGGGCGGCGGGTTGGGCATCGACTATGATGGTTCCCAAACCGATTTCGAATCGAGCGTCAATTACTCGCTTGAAGAATACGCCCGCGACGTGGTTCACCATATTCAAAGCATCTGCGATGAAGCGGAAGTGCCGCACCCGACGATCATCTCGGAAAGCGGCCGCGCAGTTGCCGCATACCACAGCCTGCTCGTGTTCAATGTGCTCGGCGTGGGCGGTTTTGGCGAAGAAGAACTCCCGGCAAGTCTGCCGGACGATGCTGAACAGCCGCTAATCGATCTGTTCGAAACCTATCGCTCGTTGAACAAGAAGAATCTCCTCGAAAGCCATCACGATGGACAGCAGGCGCTCGATTCCGCGCTGAATCTGTTCAGCCTTGGCTATCTATCGCTCGCCCAGCGCAGTCTGTCTGAGAATCTCTATTGGGCCATTTGCCGCAAGACACTTCGCCTGGCGCAGGAGCTCGAATTTTTCCCGGAAGAGCTTGGGGGCCTGAACGGCTTGCTCTCCGATACGTACTTCTGTAACTTCTCGCTGTTTCAAAGCATGCCCGATAGCTGGGCGGTGAAGCAGCTTTTTCCGATTATGCCGATCCACCGGCTCGACGAACGGCCGACCCGTCATGGCGTGCTTGGCGACATTTCCTGTGATTCCGACGGCAAGATCGATCAATTTATCGACCGGCACGATGTGAAGAAGACGCTTCCACTGCATTCGTTCGCGAGCGGCGGCACGTATATCCTTGGCGCATTTCTGCTCGGTGCGTATCAGGAGATCCTGGGCGATCTTCACAACCTGCTCGGAGATACGAACGCCGTTCACATCAGTCTTGACGAGCGTGGCGACCCCATTCTTGAAACTGTCGTTCAGGGCGACACGGTGCGCGAAGTTTTAAATTACGTACAATTCAATTCGCAAACTCTTCTCGATCAATTCCGCAAAGATGTCGAGCTGGCCGTCCGCGAACAGCGCATCGGCTACGAGGAATCGGGGCGGCTGCTGAAATTCTACGAAGAAGGGCTGCAAGGCTACACCTATCTCGAACAGTAGCGTTGTCCTAGTTGAAACTCGGAACCCCTTAAATATCGGAGCAGCGGCTCGCGCGATGAGTAATTTCGGATTCACCGATATGCGCCTGGTGAACCCGTATGACCTTGCGTTCCGCGAAGCGCGTTCCGCCGTCCGGGCGCATTACATACTCGAACAGGCACGTGTGTTTCCCTCATTAGCGGAGGCGGTCGCAGACGCGAATTTAGTGGTCGGAACCACGGCCGTTGGTCATCGGGATCTGCACGCGCCGTTGTATCCGCTGGAAGCCGCCGCCCAGCTCATGCACGAGCAACCGCCTGAAAATCGGGTCGCTCTTCTGTTCGGCTCTGAGAAATTCGGCCTCTCGAACGAGCACATGAGCCATTGCCACTGGCTGCTGCGAATTCCCACCCGCGACGAGCACGCTTCCATGAACCTCGGGCAGGCCGTCGCCATCTGTCTCTATGAATTACGCCGGAGCACCGCGCGCGAAACGCTGCGCTTCCCGGCCGTAGACTCAATCACAGGTGAAAACCGGGAGCGCTTCACCGCTCTTCTGTTCCAGGCGCTTCATCTTTCGGGTTACGTACCGGAACGCGCTTCGGTTTCCGCCGAACTGAAACTGCGTCGCCTGATCCTACGTCTTGGCCTACCGGGGGCGGATGCTGAAGCTTGGCTCGGCATGCTGCGTCAAATTCTCTGGAAGCTGAAAGCTGATGGCTGACCGTTCGACGCCGGTGCTATCCTGATTCCCGATGACGAAGGTTCAAACCACATTCAAACTCTCCCGGCCCCTTACTGACGAGGATTTGAAAAGCATTTCCCACATTCACTCCGTCTATGGGATGCTCTCGACGAAAGTGATGCCGTCGGGAGATGAGCTCTTCGTCGAATACGATTTCTCCCGCCTTACTCAGAAAGAAGTCCGCGGTACTCTCGAGGAAAACGGAATTCCGCTAACATAGGTTTCATTGTGGAGTCTGCTCCGCGTACCTATCTGCCGCTGCGCCAAGTCAGTTGGCTGCTCGTGTTCGCTTTTATTGCGGCCAACACGGTGTGCCTGTTTGCTTATCGGCAGCTCGATTTCGTCGCTAACGGCATGAACCGCCCCGCTGCGCTGACCTTTCTTGAAGAAGCCGCGGGCGGACTTGCCGGATTTTGCGTTTTCCCTGTCATTTATCTCGTGGCGATCCGCTTCCCCTTGTTGTCTTCGCACTGGCGACGGTATTTCCTCATCCATCTGGGGGCCGTGTGCCTGATTTCGATCGTCCACACCACCCTTATCGCGATCTTCCGCACGGCTTTCTTCCCGCTGTTCGGCTTCAGCCATATCAGCTATGGCTATATGCCTGCGCGCTATCCGATGGAGTTCGCGCACCTGTTCATCTATTACTGGGTGGCCGTCAGCCTGATCTATCTGTTCCATGAAATTCGCTTCGCCCGCGAGCGGGAGGTAAGGCAAGCGAAACTCGAAGCCAGCCTCTCCGCCGCCCAGCTTCAAAATCTGCGCTTGCAACTCGAACCGCACTTCCTTTTCAACGCTCTCAACGCGATTTCCGCGGCAATTTATGAAAACCCGCGCGTTGCCGACGAGATGATCGGCCGCTTAAGCGAATTGCTTCGTCAACTTCTCAAAAGCGAACGTGCGCAGCTCGTGCCGCTCAATCGCGAACTCGACCTGCTCGATCTCTACATCCGGATTATGCAGGCCCGCTTCGAGCATCGCCTTCGCTTCACTACGGAAATCCTGGAAGACGTGCGTGGCGCTTCCGTACCGCAGTTCCTCTTGCAGCCGCTTATTGAAAATGCTATCCACCACGGTATGGATCCGGTCACATTTGACGTCGATATTCAACTCACAGCATGCCGCACGCCCGCTGGCCAGCTTCTGCTGACCGTCAAAGACAATGGACCCGGACTCGATCCCGAGATCCCGTTACGCGAAGGCATCGGAGTGCGTAATACGCGTGAGCGGCTCGCGCATCTTTACGGTGATCATCAAACATTCTCGATCGAAAACGCCCGCGGCGGTAGTGGCGCGCTGATAACGCTCCTTTTGCCCTATTCAGAATCTCTTGCGTCATGATCCGCACCGTCCTGGTAGATGACGAGCCCCCTGCCAGCCGTAAACTGCGCTACTTGCTTTCTCCGGAAACCGATTTCGAAGTTGTCGGTCAGGCCGAATCTGCCGCCGGTGCTATTGAAACGATCGAGCGACTCCAGCCGGACCTCGTCTTCCTAGATATTGACTTGCCCGATGCAACAGGCTTCGATGTAGTCGAAGCTCTAAAGCACAGAAATCTGCATGTTGTCTTCGTAACCGCCTTCGATGAATACGCGCTAAAAGCCTTCGAGGTGCATGCGCTCGATTATTTGCTGAAACCGGTCGAACCCAGCCGTTTTTCCGCCGCTGTCGCGCGCATTCGCCGCATCGCGCAATCCGGTAGCACGCATGAGCTGGCGAGCCGTCTGAACGAAATGATCCGTAGTCGGAGTTACGCCTTGCGTCTACTTGTCGAGGATAACAAGCGCTTTATCTTCGTCGACGTCAGCCGGATCGATTCGATTGAATCTGCCCGCAACTACGCGTGTCTTCATACCGGTACGCAAACCCATATCTTGCGCGGCACTCTGGACGCCTTAGCCGCAAAGCTGGATCCGAAAATCTTCCGCCGCATCAGCCGCTCGGAAATCGTGAATTTACGTCGGATCGCTGAAGTC